>NZ_CAJMYW010000001.1:0-1557849 GCF_905220165.1 Paraburkholderia sp. J10-1
TTTGCCGCTGCAAAGAAAAGTAGGTGCCGCCCCGCACAGGGGCAACGCTGGCATACCGACTCGAACACAAGGAAAGGCCAAAGCACCCAGCCCCACACCCCCTCCTCGCCCCCACCTTCGATTAAAGAAACGCCCCCACAGCGCCGTTAAGCATGCCAGCCCGTGCTCGTCCGACCGGCGCCCCAACCGTTGTCAGAGAATCGAAGAAAAAGATGCAAAACAGAATAGCCCGCCTGCTCGTCGGCACTTCCGTCACATCCGCTGCGCTATTGTCCGGTTGCACACAATTCGTACCGGTCAAGGATATGGCCAACGACAAGCCCGGCTATCTCGCGGCGCACTTTGGCGTGGACTCGTTGCCCACGAACGTTCGCGATAAAATGCCCGCGGCGGGTACGCACACGTTGCCCTTCAAGGTCTTGACGGTGCTTGGCAAGGTATCGGGCCACTTCGGCGCAGCGGGAATCGAGCGCGACTTCAAAACCGTGCTGATCAACGCGCAAGATACGGGCATGATCCAGCAGGTGTATGAAAGCTCGGCGAATGGTATTCCCGCAGCCGCAACGTTCAGCCTCTCTTACCTCAACATTTTCAGCCTGAAAGAAGAAACGGCGAACTACGCGCAGACGGCAGCGTTCATTCCTTTCGTCGCGCACGACGCCGACAACGGCGAGTTTGCTTTCAACGCGCCGCAAGAGGATAAAACCTATACGACAACGTTCAAGTACGGCACGACGGTCCAGATCGTCAACTTCCGCGCGCTCACGTGGACCTGTCATTCGAGCCGCTACTATCCGGCTTCGCAGTTCAACACTGCGCTGACCGGCAAAGCGATCGACCTGGACTGCGAACAGACGAAAGATGGCATCGTCCAGAACAAGACGCGTCGAACGTATCTGACTGAATATGGCATCGGTCTGACCCGCTCGGTCGCAACAACCGCCGGAAAACTGGACTGGTCGTATAGCGGCTTCGAGAAGGACGGCCAACAGACGGTCATGCCGCACGGTCAGCCGGCCGTCGAAAAGCCGATTTGAAGCACACACCGTGACGGGGTGCGCGTCGGCGCCGCCCCTCTGTCACACAGCGCCTTTGCCCGAAACGAGCAAGTCGGCAATCGCACCCGAGAGCGGCAATCCCGGGTGCTTTTCCAGCCAGAAGAACTCGCCGACCGGGTTGACTTCCAGAAAACAGTGGCGTCCGTCTGGGGTGAGGACGAAATCCGCGGCGCCGTAGTTGAGGCCCAGCGCATGCATCAGTTTCAGCAGCGCATTCTCGACTTCGGGCGGCAAGCGGTACGACTCCCACGCTTCAATTAGTCCAATGCCGTCGCGACGCCAGTCGACGCTCGTTTTCTCAGACCGTTGGGAATCGATCGAGGCCGTGAACACCCGGTTTCCCACAATCGTGGCCCTGAGTTCCAGCGCCTTGGGCACTTGCTCCTGAAAGATGGCCGGGCAATAACGAAGATCATCGAGATGCTCGAGGTCTTTGTCATGAATCGTGCTGGTGAAGACTACTTTCTGTTCGCCCTGTTCGTAAATGGCAAACGAAGACAGCGTCTTCATGATCATCCCCTGCTTGCATTCGCGTGCGAACCCACGCACGGCTTCTGGCACATTGGTGATCAAGGTGCGTGGAACGGTGAGCCCCACTTCTCTCGCAATTTTGAGCTGAAGCTGCTTGTTTTCCGCGCGGCGCAAACGGTGCACGGGATCGAGATGAAACGCATCGAGACTGGCGATCATGCCGTGCAGCGTGGCGCGCGATTGTTCGATCGCCGCCCGCCTGAGCTGCAAGTCCATCGCTTCAGGGATGCACCGCCCGATAGCGATCCGCCGGTACCACACGGCAGACACCGTATCCAGGTCCAACTCATCGTCCTCACACGCAATCATGTGCCGCTCTTTTTCGCCGCTATATTCGCTGCAATGCCGAATCTCGGTCGGGAAGCGGTCGGTATTGAACCGGTAAGGCACGCCGCCCTGTGCCGCAACAGCATTCATGACGAGCGCAATACTCTCATTGTCGTTGCTGTGGGTGACGATCAGTACCACGGGCCGTGGGTGGCGCTCGGACATGATTGCGCTCCTTGACTGAAGGCGTGCGGCGGGATGGCGCCTCGCCGCACGCTCGACTTCGGACCTGGCGTTGCCGCCCGGCAATGAACAGGAATGCTAAATAGGTGCACTTTCGCCGTCCGAAGGATACGCCATCGTCGTCACCGGCGATGACGGCGTGCCGGGCATCGGTCCCATCGGTCCCATCGGTCCCATCGGCGCCATAGGCCACCCCATATGCCGCAGCATGCCCAATAGATCGGGCAATTCGCCAACCGGCACGCCTTCCTGGTCGGACGGCGCCGCCATCGTCACGACCGCACCGCCGCGTATGGTCTGCATCTCAGCCGATGTGAGATTTCTGGAGAACTGCCCTTCCAGGAAATGCGAGAAAAACGGTACGGGTTCCTGAGTTTCAATTTTGACGTTAGACATGATGCTTACCTCGCTGGAAGTGTGGGCCATTGGGAACCAATATGGCGGCATAGGCCGCCGCCACTTCCTGCAACCACCGTGCCAGCGAAGCCCGTGGCTCGCTGCGGCGCGTAGCGGCCCGAAGTGGCGGAGAATCGGTGGGGACGCAAAACCGGAACCGTTGGCGCGAAGCCAACGTGAGGGGGCGAAAAGATGGCAATGCGCCAACAGCCCGCTAAACTACCGGCGCAGAGGCGATGCAAACGCTGGCGAGGTCACGTCGCAATCAAATTGGCAAACTACTGGAGGAGCAAATAAATGACGCTTTCGAAGAGAGAATTCGGCCGTACCGGCTGGAAGGTGTCCGAAATCGGATTTGGGGCATGGGCAATCGGCGGTTCGTGGGGCAGCGTTGCCGAAGACGACGCGAGGGCCGCGCTGAACGCCGCGCTCGATAGCGGCGTCACGTTCATCGACACGGCCGACGTCTACGGCGACGGCCGCTCGGAGCGCATCATCCGCGACGTGCTGCGCGAGCGCGGCGGCGAGCGTCCCATCGTGGCCACCAAGCTCGGGCGCCGGCTCGATCCGCATGTGACCAGCGGCTATCTGAACAAGCGCGAACTCGAAGGCTTCATCGACCGGAGCCTCTCGAACCTGGGCGTCGACACGCTCGACCTCGTGCAACTGCACTGCCCGCCGACCGAAGTCTACTACCGCCCCGAGGTGTTCGCCGCAATGGACGACTTTGTCGCCGCCGGCAAAATCCGCTTCTACGGCGTTTCAGTCGAAAAGGTGGAAGAAGCGCTGAAGGCGATCGAGTATCCCAACGTGGTTTCGGTGCAGATCATTTACAACATGTTCCGCCAGCGTCCTGCCGACCTGTTTTTCCGGGAAGCGCACAAGAAGAGCGTTGCGGTCATCGCGCGCGTGCCGTTGGCGAGCGGCATGCTCACCGGCAAGCTGTCCGCGGACTCTGTTTTCGCGCCGGACGACCACCGTGCGTTCAATCGTCATGGCGAGGCATTCGATGTGGGCGAAACGTTCTCGGGCGTGCCGTATGACGTCGCCTTGAAAGCGGTCGACGAACTGCGCGACCTGGTTCCGGTGAACGCCTCCATGGCCCAGCTCGCGCTGCGCTGGATACTCATGGAAGATGCCGTCTCGGTCATCATTCCGGGCAGCAAGAACGCGGCCCAGGCGGCGTCGAATGCCGCGGCGGCGAACCTCGCACCACTGTCCGATGCCGCCATGCAACGCGCGCGGGACGTTTATGAACGCCTTATCGCGCCGCACGTCCACCAGCGCTGGTAAAGACGCTTGCGGTCGATGCCACCGCAGTTTCGGCGCACGCTGACTCCAGTTTGCGCCGCTTTGCCCCGATTGTTCGGCTGATCCCGCCAGTCAATTCGCGCCCGGCCGCTTTATCGCGGCGGCGCGTATCTTTACATTTGTGCTTGTCGCCGGCCGATTGCTTCGTGCAAGCCAGACGCCGGTTCCTCTAGATGGTGCAACTTACGGTGCGGAGAACATGATGAGCAAACTTGCAGGCAAGGTCGCGGTTGTCACGGGTGCGTCGAAAGGCATCGGCGCCGCTATTGCCAAGGCCCTCGCGGCCGAAGGCGCTTCGGTGGTCGTGAACTACGCGAGCAGCAAGGCGGGCGCGGATACGGTCGTCGCCGCGATTACGGCGGCCGGAGGCCGGGCGGTTGCCGTTGGCGGCGACGTCTCGAAGGCGGCGGACGCGCAAGGCATCATCGGCGCGGCCGTCGAAACCTATGGCCGGCTCGACATCCTCGTCAACAACTCGGGCGTCTACGAGTTCGCGCCGATCGAAGAGTTCACGGAGGCGCAATACCGCAGGCAGTTCGACACGAACGTGCTCGGCGTGCTGCTCACCACGCAGGCGGCCGTGAAGCATCTGGGCGAAGGCGCGAGCATCATCAACGTGAGTTCGGTCGTCACGACGCTCACGCCGCCGACCACGGCTGTCTATAGCGGCACAAAGGGCGCCGTCGACGCAATCACCGGCGTGCTCGCACGCGAACTGGGACCGCGCAAGATCCGCGTGAATGCGATCAATCCCGGCGTGATCGAGACCGAAGGCGCCCACACGGCAGGCGTCATCGGCTCGGAGTTCGAAAGCCTTGCGGTCAGCCAGACGCCGCTCGGACGCGTGGGGCAGCCCGACGATATCGCCACGGCCGTGGTGTTCCTCGCATCGGACGATGCCAAGTGGTTGACGGGCGAACATATCGTCGCCAGCGGGGGCATGCGCTAAGGCATTTTGGTGGGACTGGCAGGCGGTAAAAATCGCGTGCGTGGTAATCTCCCGAAAATCGGTCGTACCGCCCTCGCTGCGGCACGACCGGCAACACTTCAAAAAAGGGAGTTTGGCCAAGCCGTTTCATGCGAGTTTCCGACCTTATCGACAGTCGCACGATCTTGCGCAGCCGGCGGCGTTGGCTGTATTTCGCCGTGTTCTGGCTGGGCGCTATCGCTACGGGGCTCGTTGCGGTCATGTACGCACGGCTCATCGACTTCGGCTACTCACTCTTCTTGCAGATGACCACGCATTACCGGTGGCTGCCGCTTCTCGTCACGCCGGCAATCTCCGCGTTCTGTGTCTGGGCCACGCGCCGCTGGTTTGCGGGTTCGGAGGGCAGCGGCATCCCGCAGGTCATTGCTACGTTGCACGACGTGCGCAAATTCGGCCCGCGCCTGCTCACGCTGCGCATCCTGGTCGGCAAGATCGTCCTGTCGTTCCTCGCCATTCTCGGCGGCTTCACGATTGGGCGCGAAGGCCCGACTATCCACGTGGGCGCCGCGCTCATGTACAACCTGCGACGTTTTTATCCGGCGCGTCTGCGCAGCATGTACGGCGTCGGCCTCGAATACAAGCTCGCGCTAGCGGGCGCGGCTGCGGGCCTTTCCGCCGCGTTCAATGCGCCGCTCGCGGGCGTGGTCTTCGCGATCGAGGAACTCACGCGCAGCTTCGAGGCGCGAACGAGCGGCGTGATCATCACGGCAATCATCTTCGCGGGCGTCGTCTCGCTCGCGCTGCAAGGCAATTATGTGTATTTCGGCACGATCGCCATCGCCGGCCATTTGCCCGATCTGCTCGCCGTCGCCGTCATTCTCGTTGGCGTGATTACGGGCGTTGCGGGCGGCGTGTTCTGCTGGCTGCTGCTCAACACCGAACGATGGATGCCCACCCGCTTGCTCGCCCTCCGAAAGGAACAGCCCGTCGCGTTCGGCGCGGTATGCGGTTTGTTCATCGCGGTGCTCGGCGTGGCCAGCGGCGGCAATCTGTTCGGCAGCGGCTACGCGGAAGCGCGCAGCATGCTCGAAGGCCACTCGCAGATCGGCGTGGCTTATCCCGTGCTGAAAATGGCCTCGATGGTGGGCTCGTATTTGCCTGGCACGCCGGGCGGGCTCTTTGCGCCGTCGCTCGCGATCGGCGCGGGCATCGGCAACGTGCTGCACATGCTGTTCGGGCAGATGCAGTTGCCTATGCTGATCGCACTCGGCATGGTCGGCTATCTTGCCGCCGTCACGCAGAGCCCGATCACGGCATTCGTCATCGTCATTGAAATGATCGACGGCCATGCGCTCGTGATCTCGTTGATGGCAACGGCGCTCGTTTCGAGCCAGGTTTCCAGGCTATTCGCACCGCCGCTTTACGAAGCCCTCGCGCAACGCTTCCTGAAGCAGTGATGTGCGCCAACTCGCGCTGAGCGGCGCACGCCGTTACCAGCGCAGCAAGCGCGGCCCGAGCCACGCGCCAATGCAGGCGGGCAGCAACATGCCGATCACATACCAGACGCTCCAGAACGCCGGGCTCATCTCCGGACAATGGAGACAATACGCAATGGTTGCGAGCGCGCTCGCAAAGAGCCCGGCCGCGGCGCCCGCCACGCGCAGGCGGGTGGGCGCGAGACCGCGCACGGCCCAGAACACGGCCACGAACGTGGGCACCGAAAGCAGCACGATATTGAACGGGCACGTGCGCCATGTGTGGCCGAGCACGAGCGGCACGCGCTGCGCGGGCGCCGCGTCGCCAAGCGCGAGCCACGCACCCGCCAGCACGGCGACGAATGGCAGCGCCACCAGCGCCCACGCATAGCCGCCGCGCTGACCGGGCCGCCCGAGGCGGCTCACCACGAGCGCGGCAGCGGCCGCGACACACAGCGGGAACGCGAGCTTCGCCCAGAAGATCGGCGTGTGCATGACACTCATGAGATCGCGCCGCACGCCGAACACCACGCTCATCAGCACGACCGAGCCTGCAAAACCGAGCAGCAGCGCCTTTGCGAAGCGGCGCAGCGCGGCCTTGCGGTCCACGCGCGTGTCGCCTGCGGCAAGCAGATTGATCAGATCGTCGGTTTTCATCGCGCTCCCCTGATGCGCGCGGCAAGCGCCTTCAGACCGCGATGAATCCCCACCTTGACCGCCGATTCGGAAAGCCCTGTGAGCTTCGCCGTTTCCACGACCGACAGCCCTTCGAGCTTCACGTGGACAATCGGCAGGCGCTGTTTGTCGGGCAACTGGTCGAGCAGTTTGCCGATATCGCGGCGCGCCTGCGCGGGTTCGTCGTCGGGCGCGGCGAAGAGATCGGTGTGATCTTCGAGCGGATCGTTGAGCATGTCGCGGCGTGCGCGCGAGCGGAAAAAGTCCATGAGCTTGTAGCGGGCGATCGCGTGCACCCAGGCCGTGAGCGGTTCGTCAGGGCGCCATGTGTGGCGTGCGTTGTGGACCGCAAGCAGGATCTCCTGCACGAGGTCCTCGACGTCGTCGCGCAACTGCGGAATGCGCCTGCGCAGGTAACCACGCAAATGGCGCGTGAGTTCCTCGAGGAAGTCGCGATACGCTTGCGCGTCGCCTTCCAGGCCGCGGACAAAAAGCGCTTTGAGACGGGTTTCCGCTGAGTGCAAAGGTCGTCCTGGATTGTCGCGACGAAAAGTTGGCGGGCTTGCGGGCATGGCGCTAGCCCGGTCTTGCGACGGCGAACTTTCAAAATGATTACGAACGCTGCCGCACTCGCGCCCGCTCGCGTGAGCGTAGCCGAACGCTTCGCGCGCCGCAACGCCATGCGGGCCGAGGGCGTGCGCGCCGGGCGCCGCCCCCTCCGTCATCGTCCCCCATGTGCTGGTCAAGCCCACCTTGGCTTCTCCCCGTGGCGCGAGCGCGTGCGCCCGTTGCGGGTAATTCGTTCGCCGCGCCGGCCCGGTTACAGCTACAGCGATATATTTCCGGCCGCACCCGGTCGAGCGATTTTTTTCTCGGCGCGCTGTAACCGGCGCGCGCGCCGCGGCGAATTCACTGTCAACTCCGTGCTCACAAGGAATTGCCATGCACACGTCGATCGGTGAAACGCCCGCACTCGAAGCACGCATTCGCCGGCCACGCGCGATCCAGCCGCTCTGGCTACGCGTCTCGCATTGGCTCAACGCGCTCGCGGCACTCGTCATGATGTTCTCCGGCTGGCGCATCTACGATGCGTCGCCCGTGTTTGCGGGATTCGTCATTCCCACGTCGATCACGCTAGGCGGCTGGCTCGGCGGCGCGCTGCAATGGCATTTCGCGGCGATGTGGCTGCTGTTTTTCAACGGGCTCTTCTATCTCGGCATGAATCTCGCCACCGGCCGCTGGCGCACGAAGTTCTTCCCGCTGAGCGCGCGCGCCGTATTCCACGATCTGCGCGCCGCGCTCTCGGGCCGGCTTTCTCACGCTGACCTGAGCCAGTACAACGCCGTGCAGAAACTCGCCTACCTCGTCGCGATCGCCGATCTCGTCGTTCTCGTGCTTTCGGGCCTTGCGATCTGGAAGTCGGTGCAGTTTCCGCTACTGCGCGAATTGATGGGAGGGTACGACCGCGCGCGCGTGGTGCACTTTTGCGCGATGGCGTTGCTCGCGGCGTTCGTGCTCGTTCACGTGACGATGGTCGCACTCGTGCCGCGTTCGTTGCTCACCA
Organism: Paraburkholderia sp. J10-1; assembly: GCF_905220165.1. Lineage (NCBI taxonomy): Bacteria > Pseudomonadati > Pseudomonadota > Betaproteobacteria > Burkholderiales > Burkholderiaceae > Paraburkholderia > Paraburkholderia sp. J10-1. Next base: position 8,449 of record NZ_CAJMYW010000001.1, read on the forward strand.
TGCTGCGCGGACGCTGAACGCGCGGCCTGCAGAAACGAGAGATATCAACCCTATCAGTTGATCAGGATTCCAGATGAAAACGCCAGACCGCAAGATTATCGAACTCGACCGCGCAGCGATTCTCGCCGACGCACGGCGCGAACTCGACATGCCGTCACGGCGCCTGTTCGGCAAGCGCATGCTCACGCTCGGCGGTCTTTCGCTGCTGACTGGCTGCACGATCACCGACGACGCCTCGGTCAACACATTCCTCACCGCCGTTTCGCGGCTCAACGACCGCGTGCAGGGGTGGCTGTTCGATCCTGCCCGGCTCGCACCCACGTACACCGAAGCCCAGATCACGCGCCCGTTCCCGTTCAACGCGTTCTATAGCGAAAGCGAGGCGCCCATCGTCGATGGCGGCGACTACCGGCTCAAGATCAGCGGGCTCGTCAAGGGCCAGCGCGTCTGGACGCTGCCCGAGTTGTATGCGCTGCCGCACGCCGAACAGATCACGCGGCATATCTGCGTTGAAGGCTGGAGCGCAATAGGCCGTTGGGGCGGCACGCCGTTCGCCGATTTCCTGCGGCGCGTCGACGCCGATCTCACCGCGAAATACGTGGGCTTTCGTTGCGCCGACAGCTACTACGAAAGCATCGACATGCCGACGGCGCTGCATCCGCAAACCTTGCTCACGTTCGACTACGACGGCGAGCGGCTGCCCGCGAAATACGGCTACCCGATGAAGCTGCGCATGCCAACGAAGCTTGGCTACAAGAACCCCAAGCACATCGTTGAAATTTTCGTCACGAACACCTATCCAGGCGGCTACTGGGTCGACCAGGGCTACAACTGGTTCGGCGGTTCGTGACATCTTCCTGCCGCCGCTCGCGCGACGGTTCCACTTCACTTCCGCCCAAAAATGGGCAACGGCTTTTTCCACCCAGCAAGGAGCAACGCAAATGAACACGATCCGTTTCGCAGCCATCGCCATCTCGGCCGCCCTGTTGAGCATGAGTGCAGGCGCATTCGCACAGGCAAGCGGCGCGATGTCGAACGACGCCATGTCACAAGACTCGATGCACAAGGACACCATGGGCAAAGGCGCCATGTCAAAGGACACAATGGGCAAGGGCGATGCGATGAGCAAAGATAAAATGAGCAAGCCCATGAAGAACGACGCCATGGGCATGGATCATCCGGCGTCGGGCGCCATGGCGCATTGAACCCTCGCATTGCACCCTGGCAGTGCGCTCCCGGCGTGGCCCGCGCCAGGAGCGCAACGCGCGCGTGGCCATTGTGCGCTCGCGATATATGATCTCAGTGGGGGCCGCCGAGGTGGGGCCGCCCACCCCGCGCCGGGAGCACGTCATGGGAAGCGAATGGCAACACCGCTTGAAACTGTTTATCCAGCGCTTCTGGCAGCCAACCAGCGCCTGCATGACCTGCATGCCGGGGAGCTGGGGCAACATCATGAGCCTTGCCCATTGGACCATCGCATTCAAGACGGGCCTCTTCACCGGCGCGCTGGCCGTGCTGCTCACCTTCACGCCGGCGACGAAGTGGTACGCGAATCGCTATGGCAACGCGCTGCTGGTTGGCTGCCTGACCGTGCTAGGCGACGCCTACGCTCACACGAGTCACTATCGGGTTCATGTACTCGAACACATCGCGACGGGGATCGTGTCCGGCCTGTTTGCGCTCGCGGCCTCCTGGCTGTTCGACAACCGGGCGCACCGCATACGAACGCTGTGGGCACGCTTGACCGGGTAATTCACCGGGCAAAGCAGGCGCATGCGCTTGCGGCCACCACCGCATCCCTAGGCCTTAGGTCCGATTGACTGGGCATCCACACGTGGCACCCTTCCACAAAGCCATTCTTCGGCTCATAACAGGGGAACCCGATGCGCGCTTGCCGATATGTGGTCCTTTGCGCTTTGCCATTCCTGATCGTTGGCTGCAACACGCCGCCGATCCCGCCGGGTAAGGCGGTTGATATCCCGACCGCACTCGAGCAGGTTCTCACGGGCCTGTGTAATTTCAAGAAAGAACAAGCCGACCGGAAGCAGGATATGGGCGTCACCATCGACACGGTCACCGTGGAACTCGACCTGACCGTTGACGGAGCAAGGAATCCTCCCGTGGCGGTCGCGCCGGATGTCCAGTTCATTCCCACGGTGAGCTACGGGGGAATCGTCACGGCGACCCGGGGCAGCCGGCTTACGCTTACCCTGAAAAACACCGGCAGCCACGGCGGCTGCGACATGACACCGGCGAAGTAGCGACGATTCTCGCGCGCCGCTACCGGGCGCCCGAGCGGCGCCGAAAAGCCGCCTCCAGAGGTCTATAGGACTATCGGCCCATATCCAGCCCATGCGGTTGTGACATGATGGGAACGAGCGGAGCACCCGGCCCTGGCGCCATGCGTATTGTTCATACGTTGCTGATCATCCTGGCTTTCGGGATGAGTTTTGCCGGCCGCGAGGCAGATTGTCTCGCGGCCCAGGAAACGCCTGCGCAAGCCGTTGCATCACAAGCCGCGACAGCGGCGCCAGCCAGCGCGCCGTCGCCGCCTACGGCAGCTGCTGCCGCCGCGACCCGCCACCTCAACCTCGCGAACCAGCCCAGGTTCGGCGATTTCGACGCGATGCTCGACCGCCGGCTGATCCGCGTACTGGTGCCGTACAGCAGGACACTCTATTTCAACGAACTCGGTCATGAGCGCGGGCTGACCGCCGGACTCATGCGCGACTTCGAGGGCTATCTGAACAAGAAGTATCAGAGCAGCCTTGGCAAACGCCCATTGACGCTCGTGATCATCCCCACGACGCGCGAGCAGCTTATTCCGGGTCTCCTCGCCGGCAAGGGCGACATCGCCGCAGGCAATCTGACCGCCACGGAATCGCGGCTGAAACAGGTCGACTTCGTCGCGCCGCGAGACCGCACGCCGGTTCGCGAGCTGGTCGTCACCGGTCCCAAGTCGCCCGCGCTCGCCAAGCTCGACGACTTGAGCGGCAAGACCGTGCATGTGCGCCCGAGCAGCAGCTACTTCGAGAGCCTCACCGCCCTGAACGCGCGCTTCAAAAAAGAAGGCAAGCCGCCAATGAAGCTGGTGAAGCTGCCCGACGCGCTCGAGGACGAGGACGCCATGGAAATGCTCAACGTCGGGCTGGTCCAGATTCTCGTGGTCGACGACTGGAAGGCGAAATTCTGGGCGCAGGTGCTGCCAGGCATCGTGGTGCACGAGGACATGGCCGTGCGCGATGCCGGCTATATCGGCTGGGCGATTCGCAAGCAGAGCCCCAAACTCCAGCAGGCCATCAACGACTTCTACGTGAGCTACGTGAAAAAGCAGAGCGTGGCGGAAGTGCGGCTGAAGCAGGAACTGCAGCGCGTCAAGCAGATCAGCAGCAATACCGAGGAAGCGGAACTGAAGCGTTTCACGCAAACGGTCGGCCTCTTCCAAAAGTACGGTTCGCAATATCACTTCGATCCATTGATGCTTGCTGCGCAGGGCTTCCAGGAATCGCAGCTCGATCAGAGTGCCCGCAGTCACGTTGGCGCGATCGGCATCATGCAGCTCATGCCGGCAACCGGCAAGGAACTGGCTGTCGGCGACATCCGTGTGACGGAATCGAATATCCATGCCGGTGCGAAATACCTGGACCTCCTGATGTCCCGCTATTTCCCCGACGCGCATTTTTCCGACTCGGACCGCGCCCTCTTCGCCTTCGCGAGCTACAACGCGGGTCCGGCGAGGATCGCGAAGATGCGCAAGGAAGCAGCCGCTCGAGGGCTCTCTCCCGACAAGTGGTTCAACAACGTTGAGATCGTGGTTGGCGAGAAGATCGGGATCGAGACGACCACTTACGTGCGCAACATCTACAAGTACTACGCCGCCTACCGGCTCGTTCAAGAAGCGCAGGCACAGCGCGAGCGCGCCATCGGGCAGGTGCGCAAGCAGGGTTGAGGCATGGCTATGCCTCAAGCGTCCAGTTGCGCGAGATGAATCCCGCAACCTGATCCAACGCGTAGCGCGCGCTCGCCAGCTCATGGGTGGAGCGCTGGAACACGTGGTGCAGGCCTTCGTAGACTTCCAGCTGCACCGTGTTGCCCTGCTCCGCCGCAGCCGCTGCATAACGCCGTGCGTCGTCGAGCAGGAGTTCGTCCGTGCCCACCTGGAGCGCGATGGGCGGCAGGCGCCCGGCGATGGCATGCAGCGGCGACGCGCGCCCATCCGCGGGATCGGCGGCGCCGAGATACGCCGCGGCGGCATTGGCGAGCACGGGGCGCGTCAAGACCGGGTCGTGGGTCGTTTCGCTGTGGAACGACGGCCCCGTGAACGCAAGATCGACCCACGGCGAGAAAGCGGCCACGCTCGCGATGCTCACTGCCGGCCGCTCCGCTACGCCCAGAACCGCAAGCGCCAGGCCACCGCCTGCAGAATCGCCGATCAGGGCGACCTCGCGTATGCCGCCTTTCGCCAGCCATCGCAGCGCGGCCAGGACGGCGTCGTGCGCCGCGGGAAACGGATGCTCTGGCGCGAGCGGATAGTCGAGAACGAAAGTGTCCACGCCGGCGCGCGCTGCGATCTGACTCGCAAAGCCGCGATAGCCCGTTGCCGACCCGAGCACGAAAGCACCGCCGTGCAGGAACAGGATCGCGCGGTGGGCAGGCGCGCTGCGTGGCCGAATCCACCACCCCTTGACATCCGCATTCTCGATGCTTTCCAGGCTCGCGCCCTCCGCCACCGGCGTGTGCGCGGTCATGGCGTCATACGCCTCGCGCATCGTTCCGTTGAATTCTTCAAAGTGGCGTTGCATGCGCGCGATCGCGGCCCTCGCGGCGTCGCGGTCGTCGTCGCTCAAGCGGTGCCGCATTTCGATCAGGTTTGCGCGTTCTCCAATGCTCATCATGGCTCCTTCGTTGCGTGAATGCGTTCTCGATGGGCATGACGATATCGATTCCGATCGAGACATAGAAGAAGGTCAATTGGAATAGAATCCATTCCAATCAGGAAGTTTTGGGGAGGAAGAGATGGACCGGCTCGACGCGCTCAAACTGTTCATCCGCATCGTCGAAAGCGGGAGTTTCGCGGCGGCGGCGCGCGACATCGGCGTGGGCCAGCCGGCAGTCAGCAAGCAGATCGCCTCGCTAGAGCGCCATCTCGGCGCGCAACTGGTCAGGCGCACGTCGCGCAGCATGACGCTGACCGAAACCGGGCAGTCGGTCTATGAAGCGGGCTTGCGCATCATTGGCGACTTCAGCGAGCTGGAGTCTTCGGTCGGGCACGGCCAGATGTCGCCGAGCGGGCTGATTCGCGTGACCGTGCCGCCCGTTTTTGGCCGGCTGTATGTCGTGCCGCGCCTGCCGGTGTTTTTCTCCCGATATCCGCAGATGCAGGTGGACCTTTCCGCAACGGAGCGAAACGTCAATCTCGTCGAGGAAGGCTTCGACCTTTCGATCAAAAGCGGACCGCTCGCCGACTCCTCAATGATTTCGAGGCATCTGGCGTCGAGTCCGGTGGTTGTCGTCGCGACGCCCGAATACCTCGACAAGCATGGGCGGCCCGAGTGGCCGCAAGATATCGAGCGGCATACGTGTGTCGTTTTCGCGCCCATGCGCGAGCCGCGAGCATGGCGCTTCGGGAACGTCGAAGGGCCGGGCCTGTATGTTCCGTCCGGCAATTTCCGCACTGGCGACGCGGAACAGATCCGCGCTGCTGTGCTGGCCCATATGGGGTTGGTGCAGGCGCCGGCGTGGCTCTTCGCAGCGGAGATGGCGAGCGGCGCCGTCGTCAGTGTGCTGGAGGATTTCGCGCCGCCGCCGCTGCCTGTGCACGGCCTGCATCCCTCAGGCAGGCGGCTGCCGACCAAGACCCGCGTGTTTCTCGACTTCGTTGCCGAAACACTCGCGGCTGATCCGCGCCCGGCTTTTGTGCCGGTCTGATGGTTTGCCGCGCATGCGCGGAACGGCACTTGCTGGAACGAGTGAGTCACTCATTCAGGAGAGCCAAAATGCCCGAGAAGAAAACGATAGAGCGCGCGCGCGCAGACAAGCGCGCGGGAAAATCCGCAAGCACCCAGGCCGGCGAGTTTGTGAAAGAGGAATTTGAGCGCGTGCGCGCGGGCAAGCATGGCGTGCGCTCCGCGAAGCAGGCCGTGGCGATCGGCCTTTCCAAGGCGCGCCGCGCCGGGGTCGACCTGAAGCCGCCGCCGAAGGGCAAGGCCAGCGAAGCGACGCGCAAGAAGGCCGCGCAGGATCTCGCGGCAGGCCGCGGCGAGAAAAAGACCCGCGCTAGCACGGAATCGAAGGCCAAACGTTCGCGCACGGCGACGGAAGTGCTCAAGCGCGAGAGCCAGGCTGGGGCATCGCCGCAAGCCATGTCGAAGCAGGCGAAGACCGCGGCGGCGCGCCGCCCTGCCGCAAGCCGATCGGCGGCTGCGAAGAAGGCTGCACAGACCAAGGGCGCAGCGGGCCGTTCCGCCGCGGCAAAAAAGGCGGCGAAGACACGCGCCGCACGAGCGCAGCAAACACGCCACTAGCGCGACGCCAACGCGGTTCAGGCGGCGAGGCGAACCTTGCCGCCGGGCACCGCTCGCACGCGGGGTTATGAGACTATGTGGCTCATCGTCCCCCACACGCAGGCTGCAAACCGCCGATGTCCTCTTCCACGCCTCTGCTCGAAAACATCCTGCGCGACATCCCCCGTCGTTATCGCTTGCCGCAAGAAACCGCGGCTTCACAGCAGCAGTCTGGAAGCGCCAATCCGGCCACGGCGGTCGCACTCGTCATTGAAAAAGCACGTGAGGCCCTGGTGCATGGCAGCGCACCGGGCGCGACGCTGCAGCAACGCTTTATCGACGCACTCGCGGCCATGATCACCGAAGCCATGCACGCCGACTCCGGCGACCGCGCATTCCAGGCACTGGTTCTGCGGCACCGCGCCCCCCAGGTGCGCGAGTTTGCGTCGCTTTCGGCACAGGCCGACCAGGACCGCAGGCAGATCCATGCCGCCGTCAACGCGATCGCGCATCCGGCCAAGCAGCAGCGTGCCCCGCAACCCTGGCTGCGCGAAGCACTCGCGCAGTTGCATGCGTCCGCGTCTTCCGCGCACCATCAGGCGAATTACGCCGGGCTTCACGATACGGTGCGAGCCCTCCTCGCCGTGCCCGAGCTTGAAGCGAAAGACGCGGATTTCGAGCACGCACTGGCTGATCTGCTGGACAGCGCGGCACTCGCGCGCCTGTGCCGGCTCGAAGCCCTGGCACCCGACCCACTCGTCCAGCAGTACGTATCATTGCTCGATGCGTACGGTCCACGGCCGGGTACGCCGGCAGCCGTCGCGCAAGGCCGTGCATCGCAGCAGCGCGGCGCTGCTGTCGAAGCGCTGGCCGTACAGGCGCTCGAAGCACTGGCTCAATGGCTCAACGCAGCGCAGGAGGACCCGCAGGCGTACCGTGTTGTGAGTTCGATGCGCGTTCCATCTTCGATACCGGGCAAGCACGAGCGCGCAAAAACCGAATGGGACGTGGTTCTCCTGGAGAGGCCCCATGCGCAGGCCCTCGATGCAGAACCAGTATGGCACGTGCGTCTGCTCGTCGAAGCGAAGGCATCTGTTGAGTCCGCGACGACTGACCTGCCGCGGCTCATGCGCGGTTTGCGACTACTCGCTCACGCCGAGGAGAACGTCGTGTATGCGTTCGAGACGCAGCAGGGCCCTGTGCAGTTGGATGGCGTGTCGCTACGCGCGCTTGGCACCGAAGAGTCCGGCTTGATGAAAGCAATTCTTTACTGCTGCGACGCACCTGCCGAAAACGCCCCGCGAATGCTCAATGCCGCGAGCCGCATGCAGCTTCTCTCCACGCAGGCGAGCGTTGAATTCGCCAGTGCCCTGTGGGACGGGCGAGATGCAGATCCGCAAATACTGGATGCTGTCTGGCATGAACTGACGCAATCCCCCCGCTGGCATGCCGTGCTTCACCAATACGCGACGCTGCGCCTCGTGCGCGAATTGATGGTGCACCCCGAAGACATGATGGCAACGATTCGCGACACGGCGGGGTGTCAGCAATACGCGACGAACGACCGGCCTTGTTGAGCGCGCGCCCATTGCGTTCGCATTCGATTCACACGGCGCGCGCAGGGTTGCAGCAGTAGCGGATATTTAGGCATACCAGCAGAAATAGTCAATTGACGCATTGCCGAGATGAACAACTAAGCAAATCAGAATTCGTTGGTTTGCCAGAAATCGTTGCAGATCGACAATCATCCGGCATCGTCAATTCACTTACCTACCCTGCTCGTTGCCGAGCCTGCGAACATGAAGGCGTTCTCCTCAAATATCCGTCGGCGCTCCACCGGCACCCTCCTGCTTGCCGCGTGCGCTGCCGCCGTCCTGATTCTCCAGAGCGGCTGCAAGCCGCATGAAGATCAGGCGCAAAGCGCGGCCGCGCCGCAAAGCCAGGCGTCGGCGCAGCAGGAAATCACCTATTTCAAGTATCCCGACAATCCCGCGTTCGACCTCGTCTATCTCGCCGACAAGCTCGGCTATTTCGACCACACGAGCACGCGGCCCAAATATGTCGGCAAGATTTCCGCGCCGCAGATCATTCCGCTCGTAGGCACCGGCGATATCGATTTCGGCACGCGCATGGTGCCGCTCGTGATCTCCGCCATTGCCAGCGGTGCCGATATCAAGGTCATTTCCGCAGGCGGCGAGACGCTGCCCGACGCGCCGCACATGAAGTATTTCGTGCGCAAGGATTCGGGCATTCTCGGGCCGAAGGACTTTGAAGGGAAAACGGTGGCGTTCAACAGCTTCGGCGCGTGCGCGGAGTTCGTCACCAAGAAGTATCTGGCGCAGCACGGCGTGGATGTCTCGAAGGTCAACTGGCTCGTCGTGCCCGACAATCAGTCCGAGCAGGCGCTCGTCACGAAGAACGTGGACGTCGCGATCATTCATCCGCCCTTTTCCGGCTCGGCCGAAGCCGATCCGCAGCTGCACAAGCTGTGGAGCGACTGGGACGAAGACCACGGTCTTGGCGGCATGGCGCCTTATAGCGTAAACGGCGCGTTTGCGCGCGCCCACCCGCAGGCGGTGCGCGACTTCGTCACGGCCATCGCGAAGGCGGGCAACTGGGTCAACGCGCATCCCGACGAAGCGCGCAAGCTCACGGCCGAGCGGCTTGGCATCGACGTCCGGCTCGTTGAGCGCTATGCCTACGTGCAGAATCTCGTGGTCACCGAGCCGCCTATCCAGTACTACATCGACATTCTCGAACAGGCCGGCAAGATTCCGAAGGGCAAGGTCAACGTCAAGGATGTCTACACGAACGACTTCAATCCGTTCGTGAAGCACGAGGCGCAAGCCAGCGTGACGGCTTTGCCGAACGGAACGCGCTCGTGAGCACGGCAACTGCACGACGCGAGAAGATCGTCGCGCGCGACCTCTCGCTCACTTATACCCACGCGCAAACGGACACGCACCATACGGTGCTCAAGCGTTTCGATCTCGCCGTGCGCGAAGGCGAATTCATTTCGCTGCTGGGCCCAAGCGGGTGCGGCAAGTCGACGTTCCTGAACGTGCTCGCGGGCCTCACGCCGCCCACCTCGGGCGACATTCGCGTGGACGGCGACCCCGTGAGCGCCGTGCGGCAAAAACTCGGCTTCGTGTTTCAGGGCTATGCGCTCTTTCCGTGGCGCACCGTGCGCAGGAACGTGGAGGCGGGGCTCGAAATTCGCGGCATGAAGCGCGCCGAGCGACGCAGCGAGGCCGAGCGCTTTTTGCGCCTCGTGGGCCTGCTGGAATTTGCGGATCACTATCCGCACCAGCTTTCCGGCGGCATGCGCCAGCGCGTGGCCATTGCACGCGCGCTCGCTTATGGCCCCGAGATTCTGCTCATGGACGAACCGTTCGGCGCACTCGACGCGCAAACGCGCGAATTGCTTCAGCAGGAATTGCTCGCGATCTGGGAGCAAAGCGCGACAACGGTCGTATTCGTCACGCACAGCATCGACGAAGCGATCTTTCTCTCCGATCGCATCGCCATACTCGGCCGTGGCCCCGGCCGCGTGAAAGAGATCATCGAGGTCGATCTGCCGCGCCCGCGCGACGCCGCGCTGCGCCACTCGCCAGCATTCGTCGCGTTGCGCCAGCGCGCATGGGAAAGCCTCAGCACAGAGCTCGACGCAAAGCCGCAACCCCACGCACTACCGGAAGCTCACCATGTCTAACGCGATGTCCGATTCGATGCCTGACGCCGGCGCGGTCCGCGAATCGCCCGTGCTGGTGCCCGTGCCACGCGGCGCACGGCGCGGGCGCGTTCGCTCGTCCATCGTGCACCTTTCCGTGGGTGTCGAGCGCTCCATTGCGCTCGTTGCCTTCCTGCTGTTATGGGAGCTGCTGCCGCGGCTCGGCGTGGTCAATGCGGCTTACCTGAGCCCGCCTTCGCAGGTCGCGCTCGCCATCGCGCGATTGTTCGAAAACGGCGATGCGTGGACGCATATCGGCGCAAGCGCCGTGCGTTCCATTAGCGGTTTGCTGCTCGCCGTGGCCGGCGGCATTGTGTGCGGCTTCCTGCTGGGATGGTTCCGGCGCGTCGAGCGCGTTGTCGACCCCGTCTTTCAACTGCTGAGGCAAGTGTCGGCCTTCGCGCTCTTTCCCGTGTTCATGCTGTTTCTCGGCATTGGCGAATCGTCGAAGATCGCCATTGTCGTGTGGGCCGCGTTCTGGCCGGTCCTGCTCAATACCATTGCGGGCGTGAAGCAGGTCGAGCGCGTGCTGATCGACTGCGCGCGCTCGATGGGCGCTTCGCAACGCTTCATCGCGACGAAGGTGGTGCTGCCTGCCGCGCTGCCACAGATCCTCACGGGCGTACGCCTCGCGGGCGCGTACAGCATTACCGCGCTGGTGGCGGCGGAGATGATCGGCGCGCGTTCGGGGCTCGGCTTCTATACGCTCAATTCGCAGGAGACGTTTCAGATTCCCGACATGTACGCGGGCATCGTGCTGCTCGCCATATTTGGACTGCTGATCAATCAGAGTCTGTCGATACTGGAGCGGCAACTGCTGCGCTGGCGCGTCGGGCTCGCGCAGAATGGCTAGGCACGCACCGCTCGCAGCCACGCCAGTTCCGCGGCGCTTGCGCTGGCCAGCCACCACGTTGGCGGCTGCGCTCACCTTGCTCGCGCTGCTCGCGTGGGCGCTGAAGAACGATTTTCCACGCAGCCTGCTCGACAACGAGCGCCCGTTTGCCGCTGCGGCAGCGCGCGGCGTGCTGATCGTGGCGGTGCCGCCGCGACCCGCGCCTACACTTTACGTCGGCCGAGTCGACCGCACAGTGCGCGCGCCCGATCCGTTCGCGGCCGCGCTTGCTTCCGACCTCGCCCGCCGCGTGGGCCTGCCCGTGCGGTTCGTGCTGACCGAACCGGCCGCCGCGCGCGCCGCCGTGCAGTCGGGCAACGCCGATGCCGCCATCGTAGGCTTAAGCTTCTCGCCCGACGCGCAGGTGGCATTCGCACCGTCTTCGTACACGAGCGGACTTGGCATGGCACTCGTTCTGAACCACGGCAATGTGCAGGCATGGCGCGACCTGCGCGGCCGCGCGATTTGCGCGCCGCAAGGCAATCCGTATGCCGCGCGCGCGGCGCGTGAGTACCACGCAACTGTGCACGGTTTCGACCGGCCACTCGATGCCCTGCTGGCATTCCAGGCAGGCGACTGCGCCGCACTGGTCGACGACGAGTTCGTCATCGAAGCGCTGCTCAAGCAGGCAGACTGGTCGTACTACCGCCCGCTGCCCGGAACGATTGCCGCGCAGGCGGCGTTCATCGCGACGCGCGCGGGTGATGCGGCAAGCGCCATCTTTGTCGGCGACACAGTAACGCAATGGCGCCGTAGCCGCTGGCTCGCGACCGTGCGCAAGGATCAGGCAATCAGCCTCGCATTCGACATGTTCAATGCCGAAAACGACTTGTATTGCCACTAGCCGTCGCCATCCGTCACTAGCCGTGCCAAATTGCGCGTGCAGTTGAACGGGACCCGCTTCAGAATCCGCGCCTCAGGTTACGGTCGCGCATCGGGTCCGGCGTCTTTTGCGTGAGCCGCAAGATGCCCTGATTGTCGAAGTAGAAGTGAAACATCATGTAGTCGATGTTGTTCTCGACGTAGCGGTAGGACCAGACTTCCCGCTGCATGCGCGAAAAGTATGCCGTCTCCGCGGGCCGGCCGAAATTGATCAGGACATCGTCGCGGGTCCACTCGTTGACTCTCGCGCGATTGAATTCGCTCTCCTGCATGACCTGGCGCACGCTCACGACCTTGCCGTTCGTGTCGATGTCGGCAACGGTGTTCGTCGTGCCCATCGGCTGGGTCGGCCACATGAGCCGTTTGCCGCCGTCCGGCAGGTTATAGGTTTCGCGCGGCGGCCCAAGGCGCGCGATCAACGCGGACTGGTCGGTGCCGGGCACGATGCTTTGCCACGGCTGGGCGCAGCCGGCCACGAGCGCCATCACGGCGGCAAGCCACGCGCGCTTCACGATGTTGGACAGCGTCCCCATTCACGCACCCCTGAGCCACGCGCCTGGCGGGCAACACGTGCAGATCATGCCGGGCGCGGCAGATGCGGACAATCGGACCATGGTCCTACCGCCAAGCCACCCGTGGTGGTGGCGGGCAAGCGTTGCGCACGCGTTTTCCCGTTGAAAACGAAGCGCCAAAGTGTATGCTTTGCTCTGATGTTCGGGCTCCAGAATACCGGAGGCGCGCCCGCACGAGCGCGCGCGTCCCGTCCGTGGTTCGTTCCCTAACGTTCCCTACCCCCGGGGTGCGGAATGATCAAGCGCATCACGCTGATTGCGGCTTCGGTCGCCCTTGGGTGCCTCGCCACCCTCGGCCCCGTTTTCACGAGTCTTTACGTCGCCAACAAGGACGTCCAGCGGCGCGACCGTGACGAGCTCGGCGAGTTCGCCAGCAAGGCGGTTATGCGCACGGACCTCGTCACGTACCAGGCTTTTGCCGCCCTTTCGGACCTGGACCGGGAACCGGGTGCGCCTTGTTCGCCGTCCAACCTCGAACAGGCCGCGCGCGTCATCTACAACTACCGGTATGTTCAGGACGCCGGCACCTACGCCGAAGGGCGCTATCTCTGCTCTCCGCTGCTTGGCGACGTGCGCAACAAGGACCTCACACTGCCGCCGCCCGACTATCGCAGCAACGACGGCTACCTGGTGTGGTTCCTGCAGAAGAGCCCGCTAAGCGAGGCCCGCAAGGACATTCAGATCGGCCGCAACGGCCACTACGTCTCCATCGACCCGGGCTCCTATGTCGATCTCATCGATCCGGCGAAACGCCCCATCGCCGTGGTCCAGATTACGACGGGCAAGCTGCTCGCCGTCTCGGCCGGCGCAGATCCGGACGACATGCTCGAAGCGTGGAAACATGGCGGCAACGTGAAGAGCGACGACTGGAATTACGCGGTCGCGCAGTCGTCGACACGCCCGCTTGGGGTCGTGGTGAAGTCGCCGCGCAGCAGCGTTGCGGGCGACTGGCCCAAACTGCTCGCCGCGTGGCTGACCATCGGCGTGTTCGCGGGCGCAGCGCTCGGCTGGCTCGCCTACAAGCGCGTTACGCGGCAGCTCTCGTTTCCCGCAACGCTGTCCTGGGCCATTTCACGGCGCAAGATCGACGTGGTTTTCCAGCCCATCGTGAGGCTAGCCGACAACCAGTGCGCCGGCGCCGAAGCGCTGGTGCGCTGGACGCTGAACGGTCGCGCCATCTCGCCCGACGTCTTCGTGCGCGTGGCCGAAGACAATCACCTCATTCAACCTTTGACCGATCTCGTGCTCGAAAAGACCATCGCGCAGCTCGGCAAATTGCTGGCCGCCAATCCGTCGTTTTATGTCTCGATCAATGTGAGCAGCGAGGATCTGCAAAGCCTGCGCTTTCTGAACCTCGTTACCGCATCGCTCAAAGGAACAGGCATCGCGCCCGCGCAAATCCGCATCGAGGCGACCGAGCGCAGCTTCATGAACGCGGAAGCCACGCGCAGTGTCATTGCGGCGTTCCGGGCCGCCGGTCATCCCATCTATATCGACGACTTCGGCACCGGCTATTCGAGCCTCGCGTATCTGCAGACCTTCGAGATCGACGTGCTGAAGATCGACAAGTCGTTCGTCGATACGATCGTCCAGGACACCGCTTCTAGCGTGGTCGCGCCGCACATCATTTCGATGGCCCACGAGCTGGGCCTGCAAATCGTCGCCGAGGGCGTGGAGACGGGGGCACAGGTGACGTGGCTGCGCAACAAGGGGGTTCAGTACGGACAGGGCTGGTATTACGCGAAAGCGATGTCCGCCGGCGATCTCGCGAAATGGCTGGGCAAGCATCGCGTGCCGCGTGAGGCGAACAGCATGCCGGCGATTTAAACGCAGCAGAGAACGGCTCAATTCGCAAACCTGAATACCGAAACGGCCTGCTGCAACTGCGCCGCCTGATCGGCCATCGAGCTTGCGGCAGCGGCCGCCTGCTCGACCAGCGCCGCATTTTGCTGCGTGACCTGGTCCATTTGCGCCACCGCCCGGTTGACCTGCTCGATGCCCGTGCTTTGCTCGCCCGAGGCGGCGACGATTTCGCCCATGATGTCCGTGACGCGCTGCACCGCCTCCGTCACCTCGACCATCGTCGAGCCCGCGCGCTGCGCCAGCGTTGCGCCGTTTGCAACGCCCGCCGTCGAGGCTTCGATCAGCTCCTTGATCTCGCGCGCCGAAGCCGCGCTGCGCTGCGCGAGCGCGCGCACCTCGCCCGCCACGACCGCGAAGCCGCGCCCCTGCTCGCCGGCGCGCGCCGATTCAACGGCGGCGTTGAGCGCAAGAATATTGGTCTGGAAAGCGATTTTCTCGATCGTCGCGATGATATCGGTCATGCGCTTCGCGTCCTGCGCCACCTCGCCCATTGTCCTCGCCACTTCGCTCACCAGTTCGCTGCCGCGCGCCGCAACCTCCGAAGCGCCGCGCGCAAGCCCGCCCACCTGTCTCGCGTTCTCGGCATTCTGGCGCACGGTCGAGGTCAGTTGCTCCATGCTCGTCGCGGTTTCGCCGAGCGACGCCGCCTGCTCTTCGGTGCGTTGCGAGAGATCTGTGTTGCCTTGCGAGATTTCGCGGGCAGCAAGAAGGATAGAACCGCTCGAGTCTTGAATGTTGGCGACGATGCCAGTCAGTTGCACACGCATCTCGCCCAGCGCGTGCAACAGACTGCTCGAATCGCCGGGTCGCATTGTTACGGATACCGAAAGGTCTCCGGCTGCAATACGGCCTGCAATTTCCATGGCGTAAGCCGGCTCGCCGCCCAGTTGGCGTGAAAGCCGCCGCGAAATCAACCAGGCTAGCAGCGCGCCGGTCGCAACCGCCCCGAGCAGAATCGCAATGACGAGCGCGCGCATATGCTGGAATTGCGCTGTGGCTGCGGTCTGCGCGTTTTTCGCCTCGCGTTGCAGCGAATCGATCAGCGCGGCCACGCTGTCGCCCAACGCAACGCTCGCCGCAATCGCGCGGCGCACGAGTTCGGCGTTGTCCACGCCTGCGGGCACGGGCGCGAAGCCGATTTGCTGATGCACGATCGCTTCCCATGCGGAGGTCTTCTTGAGCACGTCGTCATAGAGCGCACGGTCGCCAGCCGACACGCCTGCACCGGCGTAGCGATCGAGCGACTCATGCATGCGCTTGAGCTGCGCGACGATGTCTTCCTTCAGATGGTTGCGCCCCGCTTCATCGGCGTAGCCCAGATTCGCCGCGTCGAGGTCAGTGCTCAACTTGCTGCGCGCCGCTTCCTCCAGCCAGAACTGGCCGCTCATGTGCCGGTTGCAGATTTCATCGGCAATATCATGCATCGACGCCAGCGACGAGACGCCGGCAATACCCACGGCCACCGCAAATACGATCACAACGGCGAATGCTGTCAGCAGCTTTTTGAACACCGTCATGCGATCGAGCCACTTCATGGCTGTCCCCTTAATCGATTCCCTGTTATGTGGCTCACAGCGAGACCCTGCCTCGACGCGAGCGCGGCAAGCTTGACTCATCCCCCACACCAAGGGTAGGAGGCGAACCGATATAGGGAGAATCAGCCAGCGCTTCTGGCGTCGTCCGCTCACTTCTGCTAACGAGCCCGATGCGCTTCGCTTTCAGGTGGACAAGACAACGATGACGCGATGCCGGAGACTCAATCGCTGCTCCGTACACGGCGCAACGCGGGAATGTCCGAAAGACGCATGCCAGCGGGCAAAAGCGGATGCTTCGCCTGCCCCACGCGCTGCGCGCGGTAGATGCCCGTGTGGCCGGAAAACAGATAAGCCACCACGCAGGCCAGCGCCGCATACACGCCAATGTCGGCGCCAAACAGCTCGATTGCCATGACCGTCGAAGCGATCGGCGTGTTGGCGGCGCCAGCGAATACGGCAACGAAACCAAGGCCCGCGAGCACCGGCATCGGCAAGGCCAGCACATGCCCCAACGCATTGCCGAGCGTCGCGCCGATATAGAACAGCGGCGTGACTTCGCCGCCTTTGAAGCCCGATGCCAGCGTCACGACGGTGAAGCCGAACTTGCCCGCGAAGTCGTAGACGGGCAACGGATGATTGAACGCTTCGACAATGGTCGGAATGCCCAGGCCGAGATACTGCGGCACGTTCAGCGCGGTAGCGGCAAGCGCCACGACGATACCGCCCACGAACGGACGCGCCGGCGCGTAGGCAATCTTGCGCTTGATGAACGCCGAGAGCGCGTGGGTCGAGTCGGCGAACAGCATGCCCACTACGCCGAATGCGATGCCCGCGAGAATGGCCGAGCCAAGTCCGAGCGGCGTGACATGCGGGACGAACGCAATGCTATAGACCGTGTGATGGATGCCCCACGCGCGGCACACCTGGTCCGCGACCAGCGACGACGCCACGCAGGTCAGCAGCGCGTCGTAACGCAGGCGCCCGATTGCGAGCACTTCCAGCCCGAAGATCGCGCCGGCCAGCGGCGTGCCGAATACCGACGAAAAGCCCGCTGCAATGCCGCCCATCAGCAGAATGCGGCGCTCCTCGCGGTCGAGGCCGAAAGCGTGCGTCACCCGGTCGGCGAGCGCGCCGCCCATCTGCACGGCCGTGCCTTCGCGTCCGGCCGAGCCGCCGAACAGATGCGTGACCACGGTGGCGACGAGCACGAGCGGGGCCATCCGCTTGGGCACGATTCTTTGCGGGTCGTGGATTTCGTCGATCAGCAGGTTGTTCCCGCCTTCCACCGGCTTGCCGACACGGTGATAGACCCAGCCGGTCGCGAAGCCGGCAACGGGCAGCAGCCAGAGCAGCCAGGCATGGGCGACGCGGATGTCGGTTGCGCGATCGAGCGCATAGAGGAACAAGGCGGAGGCGCTGCCCGCCAGGGCGCCAAGCACGGACGAGAGCAGCAGCCAGCGCGCGAGGTACGGAACCATCGCGAACTGCTCGATAGACTTCAGGGATTTCATTGCGGTCCAGGTTTGCGTTTGCTTGCACGGTTGCAAATCACCTGGGCGACAGGGGGCGTCGCGTGGACGGCCTACGACCTCCTGCACCCAGGAACTCGTAGGCATCATCAGCGCTGCGGGAACGCAGGGCGGTTACGGGAGGAATGCCATCTCCGAAAGCCCCGTGATTTTATGCGACAACATAAGACGCTGCAACAGGATCGTCGCCGCGCTGGCGAACCTGCGGCCCTCAGTTTTGAGCCTGCTGCGCGCCGGCCGGGACGAGCTTGAGCGTATGAACGGCCGTACCGGGCAGGAACGGCGCCGCGTCGCCACGCACCCATGTTTCATGTCCCGCGAGAAAATACGGCGACAGGGGATTGCCCGACTGCCCACCCGGCATCTCGAAGATCCCGTCCTGCTCGCGCCCCGGCGACACCGCGAAACGCTCGGACGCGCCAAACGCCGGCGACTGCACGCGCGGCATGTTGGAGTCGCCCGGCAACGGGTCATGCGGCGCGCTGAGCCAGCCGCGAACCCACGGCAGCCACTCCGGCACCATGCGCGCGAACGGATGCGCAATTGCCGCGCGGTTGCGCTCGCCCCAGCGTGCGTCTTCGAGCTTCGTGCCATTCGCGCCATTCGCACCATGCGGCAAGCTAGCGATCGTATGGTCGATACGGTCCAGCATGAACGCGCGCCAGTCCGCGAAGGCTCCCGGTATCCAGGCGCGATCGTCGGCGAGTGTCTCCATCGTCGCTTCGTAACGCGAGTTCGCCGCGCGATAGCTGAGGCCCGGCGCAATCGCGGCCAACTGTTTGTCCAGTACACCGAACCATGCCTGGTAGAGCGAGTCGTAAAACGCGCGCACGAGCCGGTAGCCGACGGCATCCACATCGGCGCGGCCGTCCCACGCCTGGACCAGCCGCTGGAATTCGGTGCGTTTGGGATGACCGTCGAGTGCGCGCGCATCGAGCGCGTCCAGCGCGACACGTCGCCAGTACTCGATCCAGAACGCGCGGTCGTCGGTCTGCACCGCGAGCAGGTCGCGCTCGCTCGCATGCGGCAGCGCGAACAGGTCGTTGCGAATCTGCGTGGCGCGCGCGCCGAGATCCGTGCCGGCGTCGCCGATGCGCGCCACGTCCTCCAGCGGCACGGTACGGTTGTTCGCGGTCCAGATGCGCCCGGCCGGCGGATCGACGCGCACCGGATACGCATCGGGCGAACGGTACCCTTGCCAGCCGGCATACGTTTCGGAGCGGTACGGCAAGCTCGCGAGCGCCGCCGCGCCGCCGTCGGCATCCGCGAAGCGCGGCAGCGGCCCGGCAAGCGTCCAGCCGATATGGCCTTGCGCGTCGGCCACCATGAAATTCTGCGTCGGCAAGCCAAAGGTCTGCGCGGCGCGCAATGCGTCGGCGACGTTCGTGGCGCCTTCGAGCTGCATGAAGTTCATGTTGGTCGCCTGTGGATCCTGCGCGACCCAATGCAATGCATAGGCGTGCTCGCCGACAACGAGTTGCGGCCCCCAGCGCGTTTGCACGACCGGCAGATCGACGCTCGCGCCGCCGTTCACATCGAGGCGCTCGTGGATCAGCCGCGCCTTGTCCCATCCGCCGCCCGGCACCCGGTAGCGCAAGGGATCGGCAGGATCACGCTGAAGTTCGACCAGATCGACGAAGCGCGCATAGCTGTTCGTAAAGCCCCACGCGATATGGCCGTTGCTGCCGGCCACGACGGACGGCGTACCCGGCAGGCTGACGCCCGTGATACGCCGCTCGCCGCCATCGGGGGCGGGATACACGAGCGAGAGGCGGTACCAGACGTTCGGCAGCGCGAGTCCCAGGTGCATGTCGCTCGCGAGCAGCGCGCCGCCGTGCGCGCTATGCGCGGCGTCGACCGCGAAACCGTTGCTGCCGACCATCGAATCGACCGCGTTCTCGCCGCCGACGAAACCAGGCACGCTGCTGAGAAGCGAAGTGGCGTCGGGATCGAGATCGGCGGCGGACCGCGTTGCCGGAAGCCACGATGGCGGCGCGGCGGGCAACGCCGCCGGCGGTTGCGGCAATGCGCGCTGCCCGTCGAGCGGGGCGTCCCAATGGCTCGTTTCAGGCAGCAGGAACGCAAGCAGGTCGGCGGGCACGCGCTCGCGCAGCGCCGCACGCGAGAGCACGCGCCTCACCTGGTCGTACTGAAGATCGAAGTACATCGCGTAGACGGTGAGCACCGTGTCCTCGGGACGCCACGGCGCCGGTTGCGTGCGCAACAGCCAGTACTCGAACGGCCGCGCGCGAAGCGAGCGCAGGCCGTCGTTGACGCCCGCCGTATAGCGTTCGATCAGTTCCCGCTGGTCAGCGGAGAGCGCGGCGAGCGCTGCCTGGGCGTGTTCGCGAAAGCGCAAGGGCCGGTCGCGGCGGTCCAGAGGCAACGCCGCCGGTCCGATGAGCGCCGCCATCTCGCCAGCGGCGACCCGGCGCAGCAAATCCATCTGGAAGAAACGATCCTGTGCGTGAAGGAAGCCGCTCGCATACGCGAGGTCGCCGCGCGTGTTGCCCTGTATCGTCGGCACGCCCAGCGCGTCGCGCTCGATCGTCACGGGCGCGGAGAGCGGCGCGGCACGCGTGCCGTCCAGTTGCGGCAAGCTGCCGCGCAATGTCAGCCAGCCCGCCAGGACCCCGGCAACCAGAACGACGACGACAGTACACAACACAATCAGCGGCCACGCGCGGCGGCGCTTTTGCGGAGAAAGGCTCGAACGGGTCATGGCGGCGCATGCGGGTCGTTTTGATTAGCGCCTCCGGGCGCTGCGACCGGATCGGCCGGCCGCCTTACGACCATAGCATGACGCTGCGACAATCTGCAGCAGCCGCGCTTGCTGGGCGTGACACTCTGCCATCTGCCACTGTGGCGCGCGAGGACGACAATGTTGATATTGCGTCCTTTCCGGGATCGCACCGGGACGACATCATGGCAAAGAAGTTTCCGATCCACCCCCAGCACCCCGAGCGCCTGTGCTGGGGCTGCGACCACTACTGCCCCGCCGGCGACATGCGATGCGGCAACGGCCAGAGCCGCACGCAGCATCCTGCCGAACTGCTCGGCGACGACTGGTTCGAACAAGGCGACTGGGGCATCGAAGTCGACGCGACCGGCAAAAGCGTCGCGCTGTGACTGGCGAAATCAAATATGCATGCCGCCAGCCACCTCGATGCGCTGCGCGTTCACCCACCCAAAGTCATCCGACAATAAACCCGCGATAACCGGCCCCACGTCAGTCGGCAATCCCGCGCGGCCGAGCGCGGTGTGTTCCGCCACCGCTTTATTGACCTCCGGATTGTCCCGCACGATGCCGCCGCTAAAGTCGGTCGCAATGGCGCCTGGCGCCACGACGTTGACCGCGATTCGCCGCGGCGCGAGCTCGAGCGCCATATAGCGTGTGAGCGCTTCGACCGCCGCCTTCATCGGCCCATAAATCGCGCGGCCCGGAAACGCGAAGCGCGCAAGCCCCGAGGAGACGTTCACAATCCGGCCGCCGTCATGAATGAGCGGCAGCAGCTTTTGCGTCAACAGAAACGGCCCCTTGAAGTGCACCGCGAACTGCGCGTCGAGTTCCGCTTCGGTGCCGGCTGCAAGCGTGGCTGTGGAAGAAATTCCGGCGTTGTTCACCAGATAATCGAAGCCCGTGGCGCTCAGCGTTCCGAGCGCTTCTCGCAGGCGCGCAACGAAGTCGTCGAACGCGCCAGAATCCGCCATGTTCAGTTGCAGGGCGATCGCCTGGCTGCCCGCCTCTGCAACCTGCGCACAAACCTTCTCGGCCTCGGCCCGATTGGTGTTGTAAGTAAAGACCGTGCGGACGCCGCGGCTTGCCAGCCGTAGAACGGTGTCGCGGCCAATGCCGCGGCTGCCGCCGGTGACAACCGCGATTTTCGGGCCCGACTGACCGCCGTTGTTCGTTGCCATTTAGCACCTCTCGCTAGTGTGGATGGCTTCGATTCTCCGCCTGGCGCCACCGGCGAGTGAATACCCGAACCTGCCCGATTCTTGCCTATTCCTGCTTCGCTGACTAACATGCCTCGGCGCCCTTTCCCTCTAGCGATCCTTAGCGAGCCGCCATGACGAACGAACTGGCCGCCGCCCTGCTGCGCTACACGCAAACGCAGCCCGGCATGAGCCCATACAGCACCGCGGTCGACGGACTGCTCATTCTGCGCTCCGACCACCCCGCGCCGCCCACGTTTCGCGCGGCGCGCCCGGCATTGTGCATCGTCGCTCAAGGCGCCAAATGGGCCAGTTTCGGCGGGGCGCAACTCGAATACCGGGCAGGTCAAGCGCTCGTGGTCGGCGTTCAAACGCCGTCGCGGGGCCGGGTGTTCGAAGCGAGCCCGGACAAACCTTGCCTGGTTCTGATTCTCGAACTGGACCTGGCCATGCTGCGCGCCGTGGCGAAAGAGATGTCGCCTGCGCCCGCGCCGGCGGCAGAGGCGAGTCGCGGCGTGTTCGTCGCGAACTTCGACGGCCCGCTTGCCGATTGCGCGCTGCGCGCCGTGCGCCTGCTGGAGACGCCCGACGCCATCGCCATGCTGTACCCCATGCTCATGCGCGAGATTTGCTACTGGCTGCTAAGGGGTCCGAATGGATCTGAAATCGCGCGGCTCGCGTCGACCGAAAGCCCTTCTCTCAGCCTGCTGCGCGCGGTGGAAAAGTTGCGGGAGCGGTTTGCCGAGCCCGTGCGGGTGGAAGACCTGGCGGCGCTTGCCCAGCTCAGCGCGTCGGCGTTTCACCGCCAGTTCAAGGCGCTGACGGGGCTGCCGCCCCTTCAATACCAGAAGCAGTTGCGGCTACTGGAAGCCCGCCGACTGCTGCTCTCGCTTTCGATGAGCGTACAGGCCGCCGCATTCGAAGTGGGATACGAGAGCGCCTCGCAGTTCAGCCGGGAATACACGCGGATGTTTGGCGCGCCACCGAAAAAAGACTCGACCCAGGC
This sequence comes from Paraburkholderia sp. J10-1, assembly GCF_905220165.1. Classification (NCBI taxonomy): domain Bacteria; kingdom Pseudomonadati; phylum Pseudomonadota; class Betaproteobacteria; order Burkholderiales; family Burkholderiaceae; genus Paraburkholderia; species Paraburkholderia sp. J10-1. The sequence continues at coordinate 30,897 of NZ_CAJMYW010000001.1, forward strand.
GAAGGCAATGCGCGAGGCCGCTTAGGTGACATAGGTGACTTAGGTGGCTTAACTGGCGTATGTGACACGCGGCGCGAAAGCGATGCGTCCGCTTTCGCGCCGTGCGCGTCATCGATCAAACGTCACTTGCCGTACACGTCGAAGTCGAAGTACTTCTTCTCGATCTTCTTGTACGTACCGTCCTTGATGATGCTGGCAATCGCGCCGTCGATCTTCGTCTTGAGCGCGGTGTCTTCCTTGCGCAGGCCGATGCCGGCGCCGTTGCCAAGCGTCGCCGGATCGTCGAGGTCGCCGCCCGCGAAGCTGTAGCCCTGGCCGCGCGGCGACTTCAGGAAGCCCACTTCGGCCTGCACGGCGTCTTGCAGCGCCGCGTCTACGCGGCCGGCCAGCAGGTCCTGATAGACCTGATCCTGGTTCTGGTAAGGCACGACCTCCACGCCAGCCGCCGCCCAATGGGCCTTGGCGTAGGTCTCCTGAATCGTGCCCTGCTCCACGCCCACGCGCTTACCCTTGAGCGATTCCGCGGTCGGCATGATGCCCGAGCCCGTCTTGGCGACGAGACGCGTCGGCGTGTTGAACAGCTTGTCCGAGAACGCGATCTGCTCTTTGCGTGCGGGGGTCATCGACATCGACGAGAGCACGCCGTCGAACTTGCGCGCCTTGAGCGCCGGGATCATGCCGTCGAAGTCGTTTTCGATCCAGACGCATTTCGCATTCAGACGGTGGCAGATCTCGTTGCCGAGATCGATGTCGAAGCCAACCAGTTTGCCGTCCGGTGCTTTCGATTCAAACGGCGGATAGCTCGCATCGACACCAAAGCGAATGGTGTCCGCCGCAAATGCTCCGGAGCTGGCCGTGACGGAGATCAAGGCAATAGACACGGCTGCAAACAACTTTTTCATGGGATCCCCCTAGGTTCTGGATATACAGGGTGGTCAAGACATGGACTCCGCCCGCAGGGTTGCGGCACGGACGTTCCCCAGCGGCGCGCGCCGCAAGCGTGGTCGACGCTGCGGGTGCACCTGCGCCGGGCAAGGTAGCAGTCCAGAATACACGCGTCGAGATGTCAAAAACACGCGGAAACACCTATGGCGCGGGAGAACCCTGGGAGAAACGCAGGCCGAATAGGGCCAACCCGCTTGCCTGGCAGGGAAGACCCTTAACCGGTCGCAGGAGGAGTGAAGGCGGCTTATCCGAACGTCCAGTTGCTCTTGCCCGCGCGAGCCGCGCGCCGCAAGCGCTTGACACGGTACATCTCATGGTCCGCCTGGTCGAGCGCCTGCTGCGCGCTCACGAAGCGAACCGCCACGCATCCGGCGGCCGCCCCCCCATATTGCAGACGCATGTTCGGCAAGGTGTATTCCCCTGCCGTCACTGAGGAAACATGGCTCGCGACGGCTTCGGCCATGCTCGCCGCCTGATCGTAATCGGCCGGCCCCGATGCAACGAATGCGAACTCATCGCCGCCAATGCGCGCAAGCAGACCTCGATCGGCAGTCGCCGCCAGCAAACGCCCGGCGCACGATTGCAGGAACTGGTCACCCACCGCGTGGCCGCGTTGATCGTTTAGCTCCTTGAAGCCGTCCAGGTCGATCATGCAAACCACGACATACGAGCCGTCCGAAGCGGCCTGCGCCATCAGGCGGCCGAGTTCCTCATGCAGCGCGCGCCGGTTCGGCAGCTCCGTCATGTCGTCGATCAGGGCGCGTTGCGCCAGGTGCTCATTGGTGAGCGTGAGTCGTTCGATGAGCCGTTCGCGCTCGATATGCTCCGAGATCAGTTTGGCAAAGACGTTGAGCGCGCCGCGCGCCCGTGAGCTGACTTCGCGGCTCTCGCGGCTAATGCCGCATAGCGTACCGATGACGGCGCCGCCTTGCGCGCAGACCGGCGCGCTGGCATAGGTGCAGATCCCGAGTTCGGAGGCCGCGCGCGAGTCGCCCCAAATGTCCCTGACGTTGCTGACCACGCGCCGCCCGCTTTCCAGACTGCGCTTGCACAAAGTGTCGAACCACTGAACCTGCAAGCCCTCCATGATCTCCACGTCGCCGTCGTTGCGCGAATAGAGGACGGTCTGCACCTCGCGGCTGAAGTCGACCGATGTCAGGTAGGTGGACTCAAGTCCGGTCAATATTCCAAGCATCTCGAGAAGCGGCCGCACGAGACCTTCCAGATTCTGGGCCGCAACAACCTTCTGGGAAAGGCGCTCAAGCAATTCATCCATATTGGCTATTCACTGTAAAACAATTGAAACCCTGTTTTGGCAACGGTCCTTCCAGCCGGGTTTTTGTGCGAATTACAGTAGCAGGTTTTTTATGACGAATCCACGCCGCTTTATCCCTCGCTTTTTCCCTGATTGCGGGCGAGCGTATTAGCGCATTAGAAGCGCGGCACCGGCTGAACGATGTGATGGAATTCGCGACGGACTTCGCGGCGAAATTCGCGGCGGACTTCGCGAAGCCTCCAGACGCGGCGGCGCGAGCGGGCCGCACGTGTGCCCGCACTGTCGCGCAATCGGGACAGCGTGCTTTCCGCCTCGATGGCCGCTGTATCGAAAGCGCTGCGCGAAAGATCGATCAAAGCGGGCGAGTCGGGGTTTCGCTCATCGGGAACGAACACACGGGTGAGTTCGAAAAGAATGCGCTTGAACATGGGCGGATATCCGGCATGACCACCGTTGCGGACGCCATTGCCCGAGAAGTGATTGACTTGCCCGGTACGACGCGCCGGGCCGCACGAAGCCGGCGTCGATGCCGGTTTCGTCAGCGAGAATTCTCCGTGGAATAAATTTACCAGGCAAGCATTTATGCAGCGCGATTCAACGGGATTCGGCCAGGTAGCGCGCTTCGCCTTCTTCGGCATCCGATGTCATGATGACGCGATTGCGCCCCGCCGCCTTCGCGACATAAAGCGCAGCGTCGGCCCGCACCATCGCGCTCCCCAGTGTATCGGCCGGCACGAACCGGCCAACGCCTGCGCTAAGCGTGCAGTGCACGCCTTCGGCGGACGACCGTTCGACAGCGAGCCTCAGCGCATTCGTCAACGTCGCTGCGTCGTGCTTTTGCGCGTAGGCGAACAGGATCGCGAACTCTTCGCCACCCAGCCGGCCGAACAGATCGCACGATCTCAACTGGCCAGTGACGACCGAGGCAACGTGCGAAAGAATACGATCGCCCACCGCGTGGCCGAAGCCGTCGTTGACGGCCTTGAAATTGTCGATGTCGAGAATCGCGATCGACAAGGGATCGCCCTTCTCCCGCGCTTGCGAAAGCAGGACTTGCGCGCGGGCGATGAACTCACGGCGCGTGAGTGCGCCCGTCAGTTCGTCGATCGTCGCGAGCTTTTCCATTCTCCCGAGGATCCGGTCGTGAGCGAGCATCACCATGCCGATCGACATGCAGGGCAACGTGAGGATGGCGAGCCCGAGCAGCGCCACGTTCCACGGCGAGGGCTGCACAAACGAAAGTGACGGCGCGGCGCCGAAGACAATCGCACCGATTCGCGCGACATACACGAGCGCGCCGAGCCCGGCGGCCACGGCGATGAACCGGCATGCGTAGCGCGTGCCCTCGCGCGAGGCGTGCCGAAGCGCCAGCGTGGCCACCGCGAGCCGCCCGTAGATCAGGCCCAGCGAAACGAGCACGCCCCTCGCGTCGACGTTGGGCGACACCCACGTGAAATACACGAGCGCCGCACAAATGACGACAAGCGCCACGGATTCCGCGCCCCACACCGCACGCTGGCCGAAGAACTGGCGCGTGCCCTGCACGAGCAGCACCGCGGCGCCCAAGGTCGCGATCGAAGCGCCGGCAATCGTGATCCCGCCGGCGTGCGGCGCGGAGGTCACAATCCACGTGGAGGCGGCGGCGAGCAGCGCATAGCCCAGACACCAGCGGACCACGCCCGGCACGGCGGTTCGAATCAACGAGCCCAGAATGGCGACGCTCATCAGGCAAGATACGATCAAGATCCCGAATAGAGCGAAGGCGCTGAGCATGAGAACGGGCCGGGCAACGAAAGGAGAGAATCGGGACGCGCGCGGGAGCGCGCGATCGACGAAAGCTAATTGAAAATAATTTAAGCTGCGAGTCACGCATGACACAGAAGCGCCGGGGACATATCGTATCGCAGGTTTCGCCTGGATCAATGCAGCTACGTGAAACCCGTGACGGATCGACGCTACACTAAATGGCTCCTGAGAACGCTACGAACGAGGGACTTCCCATGCCAGCACATGACACCGGCCGCGCAGTTCGACTTATCTGCGCCCTGCTTTGCGTGGTCTTCTGGCTCGGCGCATGCGCGGGGTTGGGCAAGGACGCGCTGCAAGTCAGCGTGGCGGGGCTCGAGCCGCTACAGGGCGAAGGCATGGAGATGCGCTTCAACGTGAAGCTGCGCATCCAGAACCCCAACGACGCGCCGGTCGAATTTAGCGGCGTGTCGCTGCAACTCGATCTTAACGGTCAGTCGTTCGCCAGCGGCGTAAGCGATCAAAGCGGCGTCGTGCCGCGCTTCGGAGAAACGGTGCTCGTCGTGCCGTTGACCGTGCCGGCATTCTCCGCCGTGCGCCAGGCTTTCGCTCTTGCGGGCGGGGCGCAGGCGGGCAGCATTCCCTACGAAATACGCGGGCGCCTGGCAGGCGGCATAGGCGGCGGCACGCGCTTCGTCGACCACGGCAAGCTTTCGCTGCCGACCGGGGGCCTGCTCGGCCCGTGACGCAGCGGCCGGCGGCGCGATATGCCGCCGCGGCTAGCCGCCCCGCTCAAGCGCAGCCGCCCGCACAGCCGGGCGCGGAGCGGCTTCTATCGGCACCTCGTGAAACCCATCGGCCTTGACCGGTTCACGGCCGTACTGGCATCTGCACGCCCAGCCCAAAAGCTGCTGACAAGCATACCGACACCCAGCCCCCGACGCGCGGCACGCTTCCTGCGCTGCGACTCTCGACCCGCCTGCCACCGCCTCACTGCGCTGCGCAGGCTCACGACCGAAAAGGGGGGCGCCATGGAAGACATCGATCGACTTGCGGCTGAATACGCCACGGCACGCGCCGCGGAGCAGCCAATTGGACGCGTACGCGCCGCCGTTTCCTGGAGCGCGATCCTGGCCGGCGCGGTGGGCATGGCCGCCTTTTCCCTCATTCTGCTCACGCTCGGCACCGGCCTCGGCCTTTCGTCCCTCTCGCCATGGCCCGGGAGCGGCGCGCACGCGAAAACCTTCGGTGTGGCGGCCATTATCTGGATCTGCGTCACGCAAGTGATGTCCGCCGGCCTTGGCGGTTATCTTGCGGGGCGGCTGCGCCGGCACTGGCCCGGCATCGGCACCGACGAGACCCACTTTCGCGACACCGCGCACGGCTTTCTTGCCTGGGCGCTCGCCACACTCTTCTCCGCCGCTATCCTCACGTCGGCCATTTCAGGGCTCGCGCGCGAGGGCGTGAACGTAGGCGCGCAAAGCGCCGAACGCATGGCGAGCGGCACTGGCACGCTCAACCGCGGCAATGCCCTCGCCGCCTACAGCACCTGGCCCATGGGCTATCTGATCGATGGCATGCTGCGCCCGGCCGCAGGCGCTGCGGCACCCGCCGCAACGGCGGGCGCTTCAGGCGCTTCAGACACCTCGGGTGCCGACCAGGTCTTCGCGACCGCGCAACAGAAACAGGAGATTGCGCGCATCTTTCTCAACAGCCAGCCTGCCAGCGGCGCGCTTTCGCCCGAGGACAGCGACTACGTGGCGCGCATCGTGGCGCAAAAAGCCGGGCTCGCGCCGGCCGATGCCCGCGCCCGCGTCACGACCACCTGGTCGCGCTTGCAGGAAAAGGCGCAAGCCGAGGAAAGCGCCGCGCGCGCCGCGGTGGAAACGGCGCGCAAGGCGAGCGTCCGCGTGACGTTGTGGCTCTTCATCTCCCTGCTGATCGGGGCATTTGCCGCGAGCCTGATGGCGACGATCGGCGGCCGGATGCGCGAGTTTTGAAGCGACCTTTATCGACATGGCAATGACGCCAATATCCGAACCGCGAGGAGGCTGACATGCGCTCGATTCTTCTTTATCTGCTAGGCGTTCCGATCCCGATCATCATTCTCATCGCGCTCTTATGGCATTGAAGCGGCGGCGTTACGACTGCTCGATTAGCGCCTTGATGCGCTCGGCCTGCTCCGCATCGACCGGGTTGTACACGATCATGTGGAGGTCCGGCCGCCCATCGACGGAAAACGCCGACTGCTCCAGCGCGATCAGCCCGAGCGTGGGATGGTGCAGGCGTTTGACGTTGTCGGCTTCTGCGTGCGTAGGCACTTCGTTGTCGCGCCATAGGGCGTCGAACTCGGGGCTGACGCTGCACAGTTCCTCGACGAGTTCACCTACCGCCGAAACGAGGCCCGCGCGCGCCACGTCGGCCCGGAACGCGCCCACCACGAAACGGGCCACGCTGTCCCAGTCGTGCTGCTTGGCGCGCACGTCCGGATTGCAGAACAGAAAGCGCAGAATATTGCGCTGCCCGGGCGGCAGCTTGCCGTAGTCGGTCAGCACGATGGCGGCGGCGCGATTCCACGCCACGACCTCCCAGGTGGCCGTCTTGACGATGGCCGGGCTGAAGCGCAGCGAGTCGAGCAGGCGTTGCAGCCGAGGATTGACGCCGTCCACGGCCTTGTAGCGGACTTCGGGCGGGCGCCCGAGCCCCAGCATGAAGAGGTGCTCGCGCTCCGGATCGGTGAGCATCAGCGCGCCGCATAGGCGCTCGAGCACCTCCGGCGAAGGCGCGCCGCCGCGCCCCTGTTCGAGCCACGTGTACCAGGTCGGACTGATGTTGGCGCGCTGCGCCACTTCTTCGCGGCGCAGCCCCGGCGTGCGCCGGCGGCCGCTGAAGCCAAAACTCGCCGGGTCGAGCCGCGTGCGGCAACGCCTCAGGAAGTCGCCGAGCGAGCCCGCCGAATGAATCGGAATGGAGAGCCTGTTAGTCATCTTAATATGATGAGCTCACTACTTTAACGGTATAGAAAATTTGGAGATAGTACGCCAGTCATGACCCTGGAGAGATGACCATGCGTATTTTTCTGACCGGTGCGACCGGCTTCATCGGCTCGGCGCTCGTGCCGGAACTCATCGAAGCCGGCCACGAGGTGATCGGCATGACCCGCTCGGAAGCCGGCGCGCAGGCGCTCGCCAAGGCGGGCGCGCGCGTGCATCGCGGCACGCTGGAGGAGCCGCAGACATTGCGCCGTGGCGCGGAGCAGGCAGACGCCGTGATCCATACCGCCTTCGATCACGACTTCTCGCGCTTCGTCGAGAACTGCGAAAAGGACCAGCGCGCCATCGCGGCGCTCGGCGCCGCGCTCGCCGGCTCCGATCGACCGTTGCTCATCACGTCCGGCACCGGCGTCGGCAGCGGCGCGCACGGCGAACTAGCGAGCGAAGATGTCTTCAATGCGAGCCATCCCAACCCGCGCATTGCGTCCGAACTGGCCGCGCACGTGCTGCTGGAACAAGGGCTCAATGTGGGCGCGGTGCGGCTGCCGCAGGTCCACAATCCGTTTCGGCAGGGGCTCATTACGCCGCTCGTCGCGATCGCGCGCGAAAAAGGCGTTTGCGCCTACGTGGGCGACGGCCTGAACCGCTGGCCGGCTGGCCATCTGTCCGACGTCGTGCGCCTGTACCGGCTCGCCGTGGAAAAAGGACAGCCCGGCGCGCGTTACCACGCGGTCGGCGAAGAAGGCGTGAGCAGCCGCGCAATAGCCGAGTCGCTGGGCCGCGGGCTCGGCCTGCCGGCCGTTTCGATCGCGCCGGAGGACGCGGCCGCGCATTTCGGGTGGATGGGTATGTTCGTCGGCATGGACATGCCTGCTTCGAGCGCGCTCACCCAGGCGCGGCTCGGCTGGCGCCCGACCGGTCCGACGCTCATTGCCGATCTGAACGAAGCGCGCTTTGCTGAGGTGTGAGCCTCAGGTCGAGCCGGATGCCTCCTATGCAATCCTGAATATCCTCACCATTCAAGTTTCGTAGACTTGCCGACTCGTGGTCGATAGCGGCCACGAGACACACCCGTGCACGATAAGACCGTCGCAGTGCTTATGCCGGGTCGCGTCGCGCGTCCTGCGCGCGCAACGCCTGCGCGAATCTGCCCGGATCCCAGTCCTCGCGCAGCGCGCGCAGCATGAGCGCCTGCTGGCTTTCTGGCGCGAGGCCGCCCACGGGCGGGTCGCGGTCGAGATTCGTGGGAAACGGGTAGCCCTCCGCGCAGGACGCGATCGCCGCAACGGTCGCGAGATCGACTGCAACGCCCTGGCGGCGCTCGCGCAGCACGGGATAAACCGCTTCGCACATGCTGGTGCGGTCGAGCGCCTCCATGGCGCGCCCCATAGCCGACGAAACCTGCAGCAGGTTCGCCATGCGCTGCACGTCGGCCGTGCGGTTCGCACCCGCCGCATGAAATAGCGCGGGATTGAAGAACAGCGCGTCGCCCTTTGCGAGCGGCAGCTGTACGCAATGCGCTTCGAAATACTCACGGAAATCGACGCGCCGCCATGCAAGATAGCCCTCTGCATAGCGTTGTGAGTACGGCAGGAGTTTCGTCGGCCCGCTCTCGACCGGCATATCGCTGTGCGCCACCGCCCCCTGGAGCGTGAGGAAAGGCGACACGCGATGCACGTGCGCCGGATAGCGTTGCGCCTCTTCGATCGTCTGGAATCCCAGGTGATAATCGCGGTGCGCCTCCTGCGCCGCGCCGCCAGGACGCACGACGTTGACCTGCGAGGTCGTCTGATAGCACGGTCCCAGCCACGCCTCGCAAATGGCCATGAGCGGCAGGTTTGCGAAGTAATCGACGAATACGCCGGGCGCTTTCAGGCAGAGCTTCTGTTGCGCATTCCAGATGCGGTCGTTCGCGCCTGCCTTGGCAAAATGGTCTGCACCGCTTGCGCCCTGCTCCCGCTCGTCGCGAATGATCGATTCGAACACGGCGGTCGCTTCGTCCACGGGCCGCGTGTTTGCGTAAGCGCGTTCAAGCACGAGCACGCCAGCGCCGTCGCACAGCACGTACGCCCACTCGGCCTGCAACTGCGCGCGCTGCGCCGCGTCGTCGAGCACGGTCTGGAGTGCCTGGCAGTCGTACACGGGAATGCGCTGCCGCACATCGCTGGCAAAACGCAACGGGCTGCCGTCGTCTCGCAGCCGGTTCACAAATGCATCGAGCGAGCATTCGCGTTCGGCGTACCATTGCTGCCCCAAATCCGCCGAAGATGTCTCGTGCTGATTCATGCGTCTGCCTCCAGTTTGACTCAAGCATAACGTTGGCACCGGGCGCCGTGGATACCAAAAATCTATCGAAAACACATCAGCAAGGCGCAGGCACGGCGTCGCACACTTGTCACGACAATGGAAAGCCGTCCTTGAACGTCTGCCGCAGAAACTCCGTGAAGTGCTTGACCGCACGCGGCACCTGCGCCCCATACGGCCGCACGACGTGCAATTGCGAAGCAAACGCGCCCACCGGACGCCAGCTGGGCAACAGCACTACGAGCTTGCCCGCCTGCAACGCGGCCTGCGCGCTGAAGTCGGGCAGCAGCGCGATGCCGAGATGCTCGAGCGCCGCATCGCGCAGCGCTTCGCTGTTGTTCGCCGAGACCGGGCCGTTCACCGTCACTGTCTCGCGCGCGCCTTCCGCGCGGCGGCCGGCTCTTTCGAACGACCACACCCCCGCACCCAACGCGCGCGGATAGAACAGACAGTCGTGTTGCGCGAGATCGGCGGGCGTTTGCGGCGTGCCGCGCTGCTTGAGGTAAGCGCGCGTGGCGACGATGACCGAGCGCGTGTCGCACAGTTTCCACGCCACGTGGGTTTCGGGCACCTGCGCGCTATGGCGGATCGCGAGATCGAACCCTTCGCTCGCAATCGAGGTGAGCCGGTCGGAGAGTTCCAGTTGCACGCGCACTTCAGGATGCGCGCGCGAAAACTGCGCTAGCCGCGGCACCAGTTGCTGGCGCGCGAAGGCCACGGGCGCGGTAACGCGCACGGTGCCGCGCGCAACATCGGCCATCTCGCGCACGCTCGCAAAACTCGCGGCGATACTGTCGAATTGCGCGCGCGTGTCTTCCACGAGGCGCAACCCTGCCTCCGTGAAGCGCACGCTGCGCGTGGTGCGCTGCACAAGCGGCACCCCCGCTACCCGCTCCAGTTCGGCAATGCGCTGGCTCACGGCCGCCTTGCTCACGCCGAGGCGCGCCGCCGCCGCGGTATAGCTGCCCTGGGTGGCAAGCACATTGAGCCAGTGCAGATGCGTCCAGAGTGCCTCGACTCGCTGCGTATCCATGAATGAAAGTCCGCCCCAAAAGCTCGTAATTCCTGCGCCGATACTAGCATGCCGCCTGGCAATCTTTCACAGACTTCGCAAGCGATTGTTCACCACTGAAAACAATCAATTCAGCGACAGAGCCTTTCCCGGGCCCCGCGGTCTCCGTAGACTGACGGCACGTACTCACCAGACGAGGAGATGACATGCAGGCTTACACCGATTCCGCAGACGTGATCCACTTCATCGGCGGCAAGACCGAACGCGGCACGGGCGACCGTACGCAAGCGGTCTTCAACCCCGCGACCGGCGCCGCCGCGCGCCGCCTCGTGCTGGGCGAAGTGGCCGATGTGGACGCCGCCGTGGCGAGCGCGAAAGCCGCGTTCCCGGCCTGGCGCGACACGCCGCCGATTCGCCGCGCGCGCGTCATGCTGCGTTTTCTCGAGCTGATGAACCGCCACAAGGACGAACTCGCGGCCATCATCACGGCCGAGCACGGCAAGGTGTTCTCCGACGCGCAGGGCGAAGTCGCGCGCGGCATCGACGTGATCGAATTTGCCTGCGGCATTCCGCAACTGCTCAAGGGCGACTACACCGAACAGGTTTCCACGGGCATGGACAACTGGACCGTGCGCCAGCCGCTGGGTGTCGTAGCCGGCATCACGCCGTTCAACTTCCCTTGCATGGTGCCGTGCTGGATGTTCCCGGTGGCGCTCGCAGCGGGCTGCACGTTCATCCTCAAGCCTAGCGAGCGCGATCCTTCCCCTTCGCTCTTCATGGCGCGCCTGCTCAAGGAAGCCGGCCTGCCCGACGGCGTATTCAACGTCGTGCAGGGCGACAAGGTCGTGGTCGACGCCCTCCTCGCGCACCGCGACGTGAAGGCCGTGAGCTTCGTGGGCTCCACGCCGATCGCGAACTATATCTACGAGACCGGCGCGAAGCACGGCAAGCGCGTGCAGGCGCTGGGCGGCGCGAAGAACCACATGGTCGTGATGCCCGACGCCGATATCGAACAAACCGTGGATGCGCTGATCGGCGCTGGCTACGGGTCGGCCGGCGAGCGCTGCATGGCGATTTCGGTGGCCGTGCTGGTGGGCGACGTGGCCGACAAGATCGTGCCGCGCCTTGCCGAGCGCGCCCGCACGCTGAAGATCAGGAACGGCATGGAAGCCGACGCGGAAATGGGCCCGATCGTCACGAAGCAGGCACTCGAGCGCATCGAAGGCTATATCGCGACCGGCGTGGAAGAAGGCGCGACGCTCGTGGTCGACGGGCGCGGCCTGAAGGTCCCCGGCCATGAGAATGGCTTCTTCACCGGCGGCACGCTGTTCGACAACGTCACGCCGGAAATGCGCATCTACAAGGAAGAGATCTTCGGGCCGGTGCTCGCCTGCGTGCGCGCCAAGGACTTTGCCGAAGCGGTGCAACTGATCAACGACCACGAGTTCGGCAACGGCGTGGCCTGCTTCACGCGCGACGGCAACGTGGCGCGCGAGTTCGGCCGCCAGATCGAAGTGGGCATGGTGGGCATCAACGTGCCGATTCCGGTGCCGATGGCATGGCACGGCTTTGGCGGCTGGAAGCGCAGCCTCTTTGGCGACATGCACGCGTATGGCGAAGAAGGCGTGCGCTTCTATACGAAGCAGAAGTCGATCATGCAGCGCTGGCCGGAAAGCACCGAAAAGGGTGCGGAGTTTTCGATGCCGGTGGCGAAGTAAAGATTGTTGTTGAGCGCAAAAAGCCCACTTCATGTGGGCTTTTTTTATGGTTCGTCGCGCAGGAGCACGTAGGCACTGCTTTACCGCTGCCCCCGCCGGAAGCAGAGGTGACACCGGCGAGCCGATTGGAGACACCCTACGCCGCCGTGGCCAACTGGCGCTGCTCTTCCACTGCGACATCGAGCGCCGCGCCCGTCTTCCACGACGACGTCGCGAGTTCCGCCAACTCAAGCGCCTTCACGCCGTCCTCGATCGTCGTACGAACCGGCGTGCCCTTCGTCAGCGCCTGCACGAAGTGCGCCATTTCCGCGGCATACGCCTCGCGATACCGTTCGAGGAAGAACGGCTCGGGCACGTCTGTCGAAACCGCTGCCGCCGTCCACGCACTTACCTGCGTCGGGCGCACGTTGCCCGCCTGGAGCATGCCCATGCTGCCCAGCACTTCGAAGCGCTGGTCATAGCCATACGCGGCGCGCCGCGACGTGTTGATCTGGCAAAGCAGGCCGCGCCGCGTGCGAATGGTCACGGCCGTCGAATCGATATCGCCCGCCGCCGCCACTTTCGGGTCGGTCAGGCAACTGCCGGTGGCGTGCAGGCTCAGCGCTTCGTCGCCGAGAATCCAGCGAAACACGTCGAGGTCGTGAATCAGCATGTCCTTGAAAATGCCGCCCGAACTCTTGATGTAGTCCACGGGCGGCGCGCCCGGATCGCGGCTCGTGATGATGAGCATTTCCGGTTCGCCGATTTCGCCCTGCTCGATGCGCGCCTTGAGCGCCGCAAAGGTCGGATCGAAACGCCGCTGAAACCCGATCATGCAAACCACGCCATTGCGCCGCACCGCCTCGGCGCTTTCTCGCGAGCGAGCGACCGTCAGATCGACCGGCTTTTCGCAGAACACGGCTTTGCCCGCGTTCGCGGCGGCGACGATCAAATCCGCATGCGTATTCGTGCTCGAAGCGATCACCACCGCGCCAATGGCCTGATCTTCGAGCGCCTGCGCCACGCTGGCTACCTGCGCGCCGTGCGCGTGCGCGAGCGCCTGCGCGGAAGGCGCATGCCTGTCCACGACGTATTTCAATCGCACGCCCGGCTGGCGAACCAGATTTGAAGCGTGAATCTTGCCGATTCGACCCGCACCGAACAAAGCAAACTCAATCATTACGTTCTCCGTTATGTCTCTTCCAGACGTGGCCTCTACTGCGATGTCAATGAACTACGAATACGCTCTCAACGCGCGCGGCGCTTGCGATATTGATCGGCGATCACGGCGGCAACGATGATTCCGCCTTTCACAATTTCCTGAATATAGGAGTCGATGCCGAGGAAAATGAAGCCGCTCGAAATCACGCCCAAAATCAACGCGCCGATCACGGTGCCGGTAATGCGCCCCACTCCGCCCGCGAGACTCGTGCCGCCAATCACGGCTGCGGCAATCGCGTCGAGTTCGTACGAAAGGCCCATGCCTGACTGGCTGGTTTGTGCGCGCGCCGACACCACCACGCCCGCCAGCCCGCTCAGCAGCCCCGCGATTGCATAGACGGCGATCAGGTTGCGCCCCACGCCAATACCCGAAACGCGCGCGGCCTGCACGTTGCCCCCGATTGCATAGAGACATTTGCCAAAGCGCGTATAGCGCAGCACGACATGAAAGATCAGGGCGGCTACGAGAAAGATCGCCACGGGCCGCGCGCCCGAGCCGATGGCCGAATAGGCGTCGGTGAACATGGAGATCGGCTGGCCGTGCGTGTAATAGCGCGCCAGGCCGCGCGCCGACACCATCATGCCCAGCGTGACGATGAACGGCGGCACATTCGAGCGCACGATCAGCGCACCGTTCAGGAGTCCGCACACGCCGCCCACGAGCACGCCAGCCAGCACGGGAACGAACACCGGCAAATCGGCCACGCCGGGAAACACGGTCGCACCAAAGCCGCCGGCCTGGGCGAAGCTCCCTGCGACCATGGCCGACAACGCGACGAGCGAACCCGACGACAAGTCGATGCCGCCCGCGATGATGACCATCGTGACGCCCACCGCGATGAGCCCGATCTCCGAAACGCGCAGGACCATGATCAGCAATCCTTGCGGGTTGTAGAGAAACGACTGGCCGCGTTCGATCCAGCCCAGCGCCTCGAACACGAGCGCAATGGCTACGAGCACGACGAGAATGCTGGTTTCCTGGGGGAAGCGCCACTTGCGGGGCGCTGCGGCCGCCGCGTCGGCGGCGCCGTTGATCGCTGATACTCGCATGTCCGTCTCCTTCTCTTGCGTCGAATTGTCGATTTGCCGATGTGCCGGATTCAGATCCGCTCGCCCGATGCGAGCGTCATGATGAATTCCTGCGTGGCGCGCTCGCGCGGAAGAATGCCGCTCACCGTGCGCTCGTGCATGACCACCACGCGGTCGCTCATGCCGATCACCTCAGGCAACTCCGACGAAATCATGATGATTGCGGCGCCGCTGCGCGCAAGCTGCGTGATGAGCGCGTGAATCTCGGCTTTGGCGCCCACGTCCACGCCGCGCGTGGGCTCATCGAGAATCAGCAGCCTGGGTTGATTGAGCAGCCACCTGGCGAGCAGCACCTTTTGCTGATTTCCGCCACTCAGGTTTTCGATGATCTGCGCGAGTCCCGGCGTTTTCACTTTCAGGCTTCGGCACATCCGCGCGCACTCTTCGTCCATGCGCTGCTGCCGTACGAAGCCAAACGCGCAATGCCGCTTGAGCGATGAAATCTGCATGTTTTCGCCCACGGAAAGCTGCATGAAGAGTCCCGTGCCCTTGCGGTCCTCGGTCAGGAACGCCACGCCGGCGCGAATGGCGTCTGCCGGCGAGCGGATTGCTTTTGCCTTACCGTCGAACAGCAATTCGCCTTCATCTGCGGGGTACATGCCGAAGATCGATTCCATGACCTCGGTGCGGCCCGAGCCCATTAGCCCCGCCACGCCGAGAATCTCGCCGTAGCGCACGTCGAAACTCACATTCGCAAAAGCACCGCGCCGGCCGAGATGGCGCACCGAAAGCGCCACTTCGCCAATCGGCACCGTCTCCTTCGGGAACACTTGCGTCAGTTCGCGCCCGACCATCGCGGCGATCAGCGACGGCTTGTCGAATTCGCACGCGGCGCGCGTGACGATATGGTGTCCGTCGCGGAAGATCGAAATGTCGTCCGCGATCTGGAACACCTCGTCCATCTTGTGGGTGATGTAGATGATCGCCTTGCCGCGTGCTTTCAGCTGCGCAATG
This sequence comes from Paraburkholderia sp. J10-1, assembly GCF_905220165.1. Taxonomy (NCBI): domain Bacteria; kingdom Pseudomonadati; phylum Pseudomonadota; class Betaproteobacteria; order Burkholderiales; family Burkholderiaceae; genus Paraburkholderia; species Paraburkholderia sp. J10-1. The sequence goes on from NZ_CAJMYW010000001.1 coordinate 46,134, forward strand.
ATGCGAAAGAGGTGCTCGACTTCCTTGTCCGTGATCGCCGAAGTCGGCTCGTCCATGATCAGCAGGTCGGAGTCGAACGACACGGCTTTCGCGATCTCCACCATCTGCCGGTTCGCAATGCTCAGCTTGCCTAACTGTATTTCCGGATCGATCTCGATGCCAAGCTGCTGGAACAGTTCGCGCGTGCGCCGGTTCAGTGCGCCGTGGTTGACCAGGCCAATGCGGTTGCGCGGCTCGCGCCGTATCCAGATGTTTTCCGCCACCGTCATGTCGGGCAGCAGGTTCAGCTCCTGGTGAATCATGGCAATGCCGCGGTCGAGCGCGTCGCGCGGCGACTTCAGCGTGACGGGCTCGCCTTTGAAGCGCAACGTTCCGCCATCGGGCGCATACACGCCTGCGATGATCTTCATCATCGTGGACTTGCCCGCGCCGTTCTCGCCCATCAAGGCATGAACGCGTCCCGCATGGATGTCGATGGAAACATCATGGAGCGCAATCACGCCGGGAAATGCCTTGCGGACGTGCTGCGCCGCAAGTAGCGGGACGAAGAAGGCGGCCTGCGTTGCGTGCGCCGCCGGTGCTGCGATAGTCGAATCTGGCATGATCGCTCTCGCCTGGAAAACTGCTTGAGAAGACAAACTGCCCGGAGCGAGCGCGGCTTAGCGGTTCACGAAGCCCTTGTAGTTATCAGGCGTCACAAGCTGATAGGAAATCCACGCTTCGCTCTGCACGCTCTTGTCGCCGCCGGCGACCTTCGCTGCCATGTCGACGGCGGCCTTGCCCTGGCCCTTGCCGTCCTGAAACACGGTCACGGCGAGGTCGCCCTTCGACATCGCAAACAAGGCGTCCTTCGTGGCGTCGACGCCGCCCACCAGCACCGTCTTCGGCGAGACCCCGGCCTGGCGCATCGCGATCAGCGCACCGAGCGCCATCTCGTCGTTGTTGGCGGCGATGGCGTCGAACTTCTTGCCCGCGCTGAGCCACTGGCTCATCAGATTGATCGCCTGGCTGCGGTCGAAATTCGCCGTCTGCTCCGCGACGATATGAATGCCCGGATTCTTCGAGAGGATGTCCTTCACGCCGCGTGTGCGGTCGCGCGTGGCGTCGGTCGAGAGTTCGCCGAGCATGACCGCGATATTGCCGTGCCCGCCCAGCTTTTTCGCGAGGTACTCCATTTGCAGATGGCCCGCTACGAGACTGTCCGACCCCACGAAATACGCGCCGTTGCCCATCGGCTCGTCGGGCTTGCGGTTGACGTACACGATCGGAATGCCACCCTTGCGCGCGGCGTTGGTCATGCGTTTCGTTGCGGACGCATCGGCCGGGTTCACGATAATGGCCGCCACATGCTGCGCGACGAACGCTTCGACCTGACTCACCTGGCGGCCCACGTCGCCTTGCGCGTCTTCGAAGTCGAGGGTCACGTTCTTCGCCTTTCCTTCCGCGGCCATGGACTCGCGCACGGTGGTAAGGAAGTTGTCGTCGAAGTGCGCCATGGTCACGCCTATCGTCGAGTTGGCCGAAGCTGAAAGGGGGATGGCGGCTGCCAGCGCGAACGCGAGCAGCGAGCGGGTGAGGATGTTCATGGCTGTCTCCGTATGTTTGTCGGTTTCGCGCGCTGGTTAATGGCCGAGCGCTTTTTCCGGCGCGCAAAACCTCTGCTGCCGTGCGAGGCAGGGTCAACTGCGCACGGTCAGTGACGACTTCGGTACTGCGGGGTGGTGCAGATAAACCGCGAATCAGCCTTAAGCGGCCTCGCGCAAGCTCGCGGCTTCGAGTGCTTCGCGGATATGGCTCATGCTCGCCGCGAGGCGCTGTTCGATATCGCTGGCCTGTGCGATTTCATCGGCGAACGGTTCGTACGAGGCGTAACCGCGATAGCCACGCGCACGCAGCACCGCAAGCTGACGCACGTTGCCGAGGCGGTCGTCGCGGCCCACGAGCACGCGATGGCCGTCGCGCATCTCGTCGACTTTCAGCGTGTTTATCTCCACGCCCGAGATGTGCACGAGGCCGGTGAGATCGGGATAGAAGATGTCTTCGCCCGCAAGGTGATGATGAAAGGTGTCGTGCACGAGTTTGAAATGACGCTCGCCTGCCGCGTCATAAATGCCCTTTACCGCGTCGGACTTGCGGCGCAGCGCGCACTCTTCGAAGCCGAGCGTTTCCACGAGTCCAAGGAGGCCGTGGTCTTCGAGAACCGGCTTGAGTTGCGTGAGCGCGGCCACGAGATCGGCATGACGCTCGCCCGGCGTGCGTTTGTCGAGCAGCGAATTGGTGGGGCACAGAACGAGCGCCTTCGCGTCGCAATCGGCGGCATAGCGTGCGAGCGCAACGGCTTCGCTCATGCGCGTCGCATCGAATTGCTCGAAGCGCTGCAGCGCGTTGATCGAGAGAATGGTGAGCCCGCCCGCCTCACATGCCGCCTTGATTTGCGCGGCGGGCGTGCCATCGGTCATTTCAATGCCCGGCAGATCGTTGCGGATCTCAATCGCATCGATGCCCAGTCGCTGGCACAGCCCCACATACTCGGGAAAGCCGAGCTTCGGCGCGCTCATGCGGTTGAGGGAAAACTGCTGCACGTCTCGCATCGTTGTCTCCTGTCGATTGCCAAGCTGTTGGTTTCTTCATCTGCCTGCGCGATGTAGAAAAGGTAGGCGACCCATTGACGCGCCTCAACGAAAAGATTGATGATTTTTCGTCAGCGGCAGCGCGGCAAAAAACTGCACTTCGTGCTGCAATGCCACAACGCCGCGCGCGAGTTTTCAAATGCCGGCAGGAAAACAAAACAGATGGAGACGCCCCATGACGGACACCGCTTCGCCGCGCCGCAAGCGCACGGCGCGTTTCGTGGAGATTGCCGAAGCCGCGGGCGTGAGCCCCGCCACGGTCGACCGTGTGCTCAACGAGCGCGGCAGCGTGTCCGCCGCGATGCGCGCGCGCGTCGTCGCGGCCGCGCGCCAGCTCGGCGTGCCGCGTGTGTTACCCGAAACGCATCACGGGCTCGTGCATATCGACGTTTTGCTGCCGCAAAACAACACGCCGTTTTTCCAGCGGCTGACGCAGGGCCTTGAACGCTCCATGCAAATGCTCGACCGGCGCATCGTGTTGCACCGGCAGTTCCTGCCCGAAGCCGACGACACCGTGATTACCCGCGCCATCCTGAAGCCGAATTACAAACGCGCGGGCCTGATCGTCACGACGCACGATACGGCGGAAGTGCGCGACGCGCTGCGCACCGTGATCGCCCAGGGCGAGGCCGTGGTGACGATGGTCACCGATATCGATGCGGTCGAGCGCGTGCATTACGCGGGCATCGACAACCGGCTTGCGGGACGCACGGCGGGCTATTTCGTCGGGCGCCTTGCGAAAGCGCCGGGCCGCGTGCTGCTGATCTGCTCGCGCAAGGACTATCACGCGCATATCGAGCGGATCAGCGGGTGCCGCGAGCAATTGGCCGAATCGTTTCCGCACCTCGTTTGCGACGAGGAAGCGGTGGAAACGCTCGACGACGTGGACCAATGCCATCGCGCGGTGCTCAAGTCGCTCAAACGCGGCGGCGTGGTCGGCATCTACAACAGCGGCTATGCGTCGGCGGGCATCGAGGCCGCGTTGCGCAAGGTGGGCGCGGTGGGAAAAATCGTATGGGCAGGCCACGAAATGCTCGACCTGCACCGCCAGTACATCGAGCAGGGGACGATGGATATCGCCATCGACCAGGACCCGGACGGCCAGGTCATCTCAGCGCTGCAGCATGCGCTCAACGCATGCGGCGTGCTCGAAACGCCCGCGCCTCCGGGGCCGGTGGAGTTCCGCATTTTCTGCTCGGCGAATGTGCGACGCAATCCGTATCTGGGTGTCGGGAATTGACTTTCCCGTTTCAGGCTGCGGCGCTTTCGCGCGCAGATTCCTTTTCGACCTCTAGCCACAGCTCGCGAATCCAGTCGCGCATGAGCAGCGATTCGCGCCAGCGGTCGGTCGTGTCGTTGCCGTCCGGACCGATGATCGCGTAAGGCTGCGGCCCCAGCTCGCAGGTGAACGCGAGCGTCTCGTCCGCGCCCGCACGCTTGCGCCACGAGTGAAAGCCATAGCGCCACCAGTCGAGAAAGAGATCGACCCATTTGCGGTGCGGCGCGAACGATAGCTCGATCTGCACCTGCTCGCGGCTCGCCACGCGGCCATGAAACGCCCAGGAAGCGTCGAGGATGCGATGCATGAGCGCGTGATTCTCCTCCGAAACCGGCCATGCGAATTCGCGCCCCACGAGGTAGTGCGATATGTCGCCGAGCAGCTTGAGGTCGGGGCGCGCGTCGAGCAGATCGAGCGTGAAATACAGGTCCGTCGTCATGCGGTCGCGATGCGTTTCGATGTAGACGGGTATGTTCACCTGGTCGGCCAGGCGCTGCCAGCCGTCCAGCAACGCGAGCGCCTCGCGCTGCGTGCGCGGGCGCACGTCGGGTTGAAGGTCGACATGGTGCAGACCGAATTCGGTGGCAAGCTCGAGCACCGGCTGCAGGTCGTCCACGGTCGCAGGGAAGCACTGGCCCTCCGCCGCCAGCCCGTATGTCTTGCGTAGTTCCGCGAGGCGTTTTACGTCCTCGCGATTCGTGCAATGCGCGCTCACGCCGTCGAACCCCGCTTCGGCGATCATCCGCACGTTGTCTTCGAGCGTGCGCTCGTAGCCATCGGTGTGGCGGCGTTCCATCGACCAGAGCGACTGGAACACCAGCAGTCGTTGCGCCATCATGTCTCCGTTTTTTGTATCAAAGCAGGCTCTTGAGCTTGACCTCGGGGTTGGCCAACGCATCGGGCAACTGCGCCGGCGCAATCGCCACACCGCGCTCCACCAGCATGCGCGCCAGCTTCATTTCTTTGGCAAGCGCACTGGCCGGTCCGAATCCGCTCGCACCAACGAGGCGTTGGTCGCCAGCGAGTTCGAAGTGGATTTCCGCGTCGCCAGCCAGGGGGCGCACGACCGAACTCACGCCAAGCGCCGGCTCGCCCGCAACCTGCAACTGGTGATCGTACTGATCGGACCAGAACCAGGGCAACTCGCGATACGCGTCGTGAGCACCGAGCATGTTTTGCGCCGCTACGCGTGCCTGGGTTTCCGCGTTGTGCCAGGTCTCCTGGCGAATGCGATGCGAACCGAAGCGGCTCGGAAACAGCGCCACGTCACCGGCGGCATAAATGCCGCGCACGGAGGTCGCGAGTTCCTCGTCCACGACTATCCCGCGCTCGACTTCGATGCCGGCCGCACGTGCGAGCCCATCGGCAGGCTCGATGCCAATACCGACGATCACCGTATCGGCGCGCAGCGTATCGCCGTTTTCCAGCAGCATGTCGAGCGTGCCGTCGCTCAGCCGCTCGATTGCCTGCGGCGCGCAGTTCAGCAGCACGCGAACGCCATTGCGCTCATGCAGCGCATGAGCGCGCGCCGCGATCACAGCGGGCACGGCGCGGCCCATGAGTCGCGCACCACCTTCGATAAGCGTGACGCCGCAGCCGCGCGCGCGGGCCGAGGCCGCAACTTCGAGCCCGATGAACCCGCCGCCCACGACGACGATGCGCGACCCCGCCGCAAGCCGAGGCCCGATTGCCGCTGCGTCGTCCAGCGTGCGCAGGGTCAGCACATTCGCGAGCGTCGCACCCGGAATCGTGAGCCGCCTCGCGTGACCGCCCGTTGCCAGCAGCAGCGCCTCGTAGGCGAGCGTCGCGCCGTCGCCCAGTTGCAGCGCGCGCGCCACGGGATCGATCGCCTGCACAGTCGCCACGATGTGCTCGACGTTATCCTCGCGCCAGGCTTCGGGCGAGCGCAGGCCGCATTGCGAGGGGCTGCGCTCACCCGTCAGGAGTGCTTTGGAAAGCGGCGGGCGCTCATACGGCAAATGCGGCTCCGAACCGATCAGCGCAATGCGGCCGCGCCACCCCGCTTCGCGCAACGTCTGGGCGGCGCGCCCGCCAACATGGCCCGCCCCGACGATCGCCATCACTCGTTCCGTGGCCGTCATCTTGTGTCTCCCCCGGTTTTCACACCGTTTCCGGCTGCTTGAATGCGTTCCACTCGGCGCCCGGCACAGGCCGCTTCACGTGATGTGAGGGATCGCGAGTCTGGCGTACGAGCGCGGGCAAGATCTCCGCGTAAGCCGCGATCGTGCTGCTGTATGAAGGCGGCATGTCAGGCTTGACGACCTCATGCAGTCGCGGCAACGCGTGGAACGGCACCATCGGAAACATGTGGTGCTCGACGTGATAGTTCATGTTCCAGTAGAGAAAGCGGAACACGGGATTCATCATGACCGTGCGGCAGTTCTTGCGATGGTCGAGCACGTTCTCGGGCAACCCCGCGTGCTGTGTGAGCCCGAAGTAGAGATAGAGCCACGCGCCGTACAGGCTCGGCAGACCGATATAGAGGAGCGGCAGCGGCGAGCGCAGCGCGATGCACGCGCCGATCACCATCGCATAGACGAGCAGCGTGAGCCGTGCTTCGCGCACGACCTTCGGCCACTCGGAAGCGGGCACATAGGTCCTTTCTTCCGCACCGATCCGGCCAAACGCGCACGCGACGATCTTCGGCACTTCGCCCGCCACATGCTTGATCGCGAAAACGTTGAGCAGCAGCGCGGCCCAGTCGGTGGGGCGCGGCGCGGCGATCTCGGGGTCGCGGCCGACGACGAGCGTGTCGGTATGGTGGCGCGCATGGGTCCAGCGCGTGACGGTCGGGCGGCGGAACACCTGGAACGAGGCGAGCTGGTAGACCACGGTGTTCATCCAGCGCGTCTTGAACGCCGTGCCGTGTCCGCATTCGTGCCAGCGCGAATCGGCGGGGCTGCAATAGAGCGTGCCGTAGAGGAAGAACGCGGGAATCGCCCACAGCGAATGGGCGTGCCACGCGAACCATGCGAGCACGCCGCTCGCGACGATGGCCGCGTACCAGATTAACGTGTCGCGCATGGCGCGGGCGTCGCCGCGCTGCATGAGCGCTTTCATCGTGGCGCGCGGCACCGGGCACTTGTACCACTCGGCATTGACGAGCCCCGCGGCGCGCGCCGCTTCCCCTGCTCCGCCGATCAGCCTGTACGCGTCACGACCGGCTCCGCTTGCGCTGGTTTCCGTGTTCGACACCGATGTCTCCTTGATCCGGTTGTCCGTGCTTCGAGCAGCAACGTCTTTCTGGGATCAAACATAAGCGGCGCGCCGGTCGCGCTCAACGGAAACCTTGATGAAATTTCGTCAACTTGCGTCCAGGTGGGCGAGCTTGTGGGTGAAATCCACGTGCTCCTGTTCGGCGCCGAGCATGCGCGAGATATCCGCGACGAGCGCGTCCACGGCCACGCGCACCTTCGACGGCATGTGCCGCGCCTTCTGCCGCACGACGTGAACTTCGCCGCCCAGCACGCTCTTGCTGTCCATCACGAGTTCGAGCCGTCCGTCGCTCAAGTACGGGGCCATAAGCCAGCACGGCAGCCACGCGACACCGGCGCCGGCGGCCGCCGCATCGGCAATCGCCAGCAGGTCGTCGAAGTACAGCCGCGACGCGAGCCGGCACTCCTCGACTTCGCCGCCGGGGCCGCGCACACGCCACGGCGGACTCTGCCCGGCGCGGCCATACGCGATGCCGGTATGCGTGGCGAGCGCGGCGACGTCCGCGGGCTTGCCGTGCTGCGCGAGATACGCAGGCGACGCGCAGATGCCCATGCGCTGCACGCCGAGCCTACGCGCGACGAGCGTGCCGTTATCGGGCAGCGTGCCGATGCGTACGGCCAGATCGAAGCCGTCCTCGACGAGATCGGCCACGCGATCGCTAAACGAAAGTTCGACATTCAGACGCGGATAGTCCTCCACGAGCCGCCGCACCACGGGGGCGACGCACTGACGCCCGAACAGCACCGGTGCGCTGATCCGCAAGCGCCCCGAAGGCTCGCGCCGGCCATGGTCGAAGGCGGCTTCCACCGCGCTCAGCTCGCTCAGCACGCGGCGGCACTGCTCGTAGTAGGCGTGGCCTTCGTCGGTGAGGCTCAAACTGCGCGTGGTCCGCTGCAGCAAACGCACGCCCAGGCGCTGCTCGAGCCGCGCCACGATCTTCGCGACCGCAGAGCGCGTCACGCCAAGGCGCTCGCCCGCGGCAGAGAAACTGCCCGCGTCCACCACGTCCACGAATTCGGCCACGCCGCTCAGACGATCATCCATTACGCTGACTCCTTTGTATCCCTTTCAGCAACAACGAAGGTCAAAAATCTCACCAATGTCGCCACACAAGCAACACTATCATAGGTGCTCCCACTCGTACTGGAGCAGTCATGAACGCATGGAAACTCAAGGCCGGCAGCGGCCATGGCGCACTCGCGCGCACCGACTTCACGCCGCGCGCGCCCGGCCCGCATGACGTGGTCGTGAAGATTCACGCGGCTTCGCTCAACTATCGCGATTTGATGTTCGCGCGCGGCGATTACCTGGGGCTCGGCGACGCGGCGCTCGTGCCGGTTGCCGACGGCGCCGGCGAAGTGGTCGAAGTCGGCGCGGCGGTCACGCGCTTCAAAGCCGGCGACCGCGTGATCAACACCTACTTCCCGCATTGGGTGGACGGCGCGCCCACGCCCTCGAAAGTGCGCGAGACGCCCGGCGCGCAATTCGACGGCGTGCTGGCCGAACGCTTCGTCGCTGACGAAACCTCGCTCGTTTCGATTCCCGCGCACCTGAGCTACGAGGAGGCCGCGACGATCTCGTGCGCAGGCATCACGGCCTGGAACGCGATCTTCGTCGATGGCGAGGCGAAGCCCGGCGCGACCGTCGTGCTGCTCGGCACCGGCGGCGTGTCGATCTGGGCGCTGCAGCTCGCCCACGCGGCGGGCTTGCGGACCATCGTCACTTCGTCGAGCGACGAGAAGCTCGAGCGCGCGCGCTCGCTTGGCGCGAGCGAGACGATCAATTATCGTTCGCACCCCGAATGGCAGAACGAAGTGCTGAAGCTCACAGGCGGCGAAGGCGCGGATATCGTCGTGGAGGTGGGCGGCCGCGATACGCTGCCGCGCTCGGTGGCCGCCGCGAAGATGGGCGGGCTCGTTTCGATCATCGGCGGCGTGACGAGTTTCGCGGGCCCCGAACTCGGCCTGCTTCCGGTGATCGGCGGCTTCAAGCGGCTGCACGGCCTCATGGTCGGCAGCCGCACGATGCTAGACGACCTCACGCGTTTCATCGGCGCACAGCAGATTCGCCCCGTGGTGGATCGCGTATTCGGTTTCGACGAAGCGCCCGAAGCTTATGCGTGGCTCGAAGCCGGCAAGCATTTCGGCAAGGTGGTGATACGCGTGGCGTGATGCGCTAGCGGCGCAGAAAAGCGAAGCGGGCACTCGAGGTGCCCGTTTCGTTTTGCTTGTGCCCGTCGCTTTAGAAGACCGGATGCCCGTTGATCACGCTAGGCAGCCACGTGGAGAAGAACGGAAAGTAGGTGACCAGATTGATCGCGCTGAAAATCGCCAGATAGTATGGCCACGCGACCTTGGTCGTCTCCCCGATCGACACGTCGCCGATTGCGCAGCCGATGAACTGCACCGAGCCGATTGGCGGATGCACGAGGCCCAGCGCGCAGTTCAGCAGGATCATGATGCCGAACTGCACCGGACCCACGCCGCTATGCATGGCGAGCGGCAGGAACAGCGGCGTCGTGATGAGGATGTGCGCCGCCATGTCGATGAACGTGCCCAGAAACACCTGGATGATGTTGATGTACAGAAGCATCAGCCAGGGAAGCGTCGTGGCATGTTCGAGCACGCGCTCGATGGCTTCCGGAATCTCCAGATACGCCATCTGGTAGCGCAGCATGTTCGACACCGCGATCAGCAGCAGCACCACGCCCGTGGTCTTGGCCGCGCGCGAGAGGGCGAAGAACAGCTTCTCTTTCGTCATCGTGCGATACACGACCACGGTGAGCGCGAGCGAATACACCACGGCAATCGCGGCCGCTTCCGTCGCGGTCGCAATGCCCCGCGCCACGCAGAAGAGAATGATCGCGATCACGAGCAAGCCAGGCAGCGCGCCGAGGAACGCTCGCACCACGGCGAGCCAGCCGGGGAACACCTGCAGTTTGGTCTTGCCGTCCGCGCTGAGCGGATAGCCAAAGCGGCGCGCCTGCCAGTACGCGGCGATCAGCACGAAACCCATGACCCACAACACCGGCAGCAGGCCCGAGAACAGCAGGTCGCCAATCGACACGCCGCTCATCTGCTGACCGTTCAGCGTGCCCGTAATGCCTTGCGCCGCGAATGCGTAGATGATCATGTTCGTCGAAGTCGGCATCAACGCGCCTGCGAGCGACGAGTGCGTCGTCACGTTGACCGCATAGGCGGCGCTATAGCCTTCGCGCTTCATGAGCGGAATGACCACGCCGCCCATGGCCGACGTATCCGCCGAAGGCGAGCCGGAAACGCCGCCGAAGAGCGTGCACGCAACGACATTGGCCATGCCGAGGCCACCGCGGAAGTGCCCCACGGCGGCCTGGGCGAAGCGCAGAATGCGGTCGGCAATACCGCCGTGCAGCATCAACTCGCCGGAGAAGATGAAGAACGGCACGGCGAGAAACGAGAACGCGTTCATGCCCGAGATCATCGACTGCATGGCAGTCGCGGCCGGCAGTCCTTCGTAAAGGTACGTGCTGACGCAGGCGAGACCGAGCGAGAAAGAAACCGGCACCCCAAAGGCGAGGAGCACCAAGAAGCTGAGCGAAAGAATTGCGAGTTCCATGTTTGCCCTACTTTGCCTTGCGTACGAACAGCGCCAACAAATGCTCGAGCGAAAACAGCACGATGCAGGTGCCGGCCACGACCGGAATGACGTAGCGCACCGCTTCCGGCACGCCGAGAATCGCGATACGGTCGTCCATGGTTGTTTCCGCCATTTGCAGGCAGCCGAAGAAAATCGCCCCGCCAAGCGCGATCAGGCAGACATGCTGAAACGCTTCTGCGATCAACTGCCACCGTGGGGAAAGCTTCTTGACGAGCGAATCGAGCCCGATATGCCCGCGCTCGCGCACCTTGAGCGCGGCGCCGAACATGGCGATGGTCACCACCAGCAGCAACGCGACCGGCTCCACGAAATCGGGCGCGCTTTCGAACACGTAGCGCATGATCACGCCGTAAAAGACGAGCACCGTTAGCGCGGCGAGCGCAACCGAGGCGACGATCGTCAGCAGGCGAAACAGTAAATCGTTGGGGAGCTTCAGGAAGGTCATGATCCACCCTTGCACGGTACAGACTTCACAACTGCGGTTTTCCGGCTCCGCGCCGCTTGCGGCGCGGAGCCCCGGGCTTTAGTGAATCGCCTGGATCTCGTCCACGATCTGCTTCATTTCGGGCGTCTTTTCATACTTCGCCCACACAGGCTGCATGGCCTTCACGAACGCTGCACGATCGACCTGCGTAGCCGGAACAATGGTCGCGCCGCCCTTTTGCACCGTCTTGCCCGCCGTGTCTTCGCGCGCCGTCCAGAGCTTCACGTAGTACGGCACCGAGTCGGCCGCCGCCTTCTTGATGACGTCCTGCTCCTGCGGCGTGAGCGTGTCCCATACCTTCTTCGAGAACACGAGCACTTCCGGCGTCATGGCGTGATCCGTTTCGGAATACACCTGCGCCACTTCGTAGTGCTTGGTTTCCTCGTACGACGGCAGGTTGTTTTCAGCCGCATCCACGAGGCCCGTCTTCAGGCCCGTATAGACTTCGGCGAACGGCATCGGCGTGGGCGTGCCGCCCATGGCCTTGATTTCGTCGACCATCAGGTCGGACGGCTGCACGCGCACCTTCAGGCCTTTCATGTCGGCCGGCGACTTGATCGGGCGCTTCGCGTAGATCGAACGCGCGCCGCTCTCGTAGAACGTCAGCGCGATCATGCCCTTGGCCTTGAACGCGTCGAGAATCTTCTGGCCTTCGGGGCCGTACATCACCTTGCGGAAATGGTCGATGTCGCGAAAGAGGAACGGCAGCGACGGAATCATCGACTCCGGCACGATCTCGTTGAACGCGGCGCCATTGGCGCGAACCATGTCGAGCGCGCCAATGCGCACCTGATCGATCGTGTCGTTTTCCGAACCGAGCGCGCTGTTGCCGAACACCTTGACGGAGTCCTTGCCGCCCGTGGCCTGCGAAATCTCTTCGCCCATGTGCTTGATCGCCATGTTGGTCGGGAAGGTGTCGCTGTGCACATCGGCTACGCGGAACACGCGCGCGTGCGCGGCGCCGGCGGTCAGTGCGAGAGCCGCTGCCAGAACCGTCATTGCGGTCTTTGCGGTGCGTGCAGTGCGTGCGTTGCGAAAGGTTTTTTTCATCGCTTGCCCCAAGAATGGAAGAGTTGTTTTCAAGCCGTGTTTGGGCTGATTAGCTGGCCAACCGGGTGTCTCAGAACCGGTGGATGATGCCTGCACCTACAGCGACCATGCTGCGTGACGAAGACGGCGTGGTCTGGAAGCCATCGCCAATCGTCGCGGTCGCGTTGATGATTTGGGTACCGTTGCCCGCCGGCGTGAGGGTCTTGCCGTTTGCACGCTGAAAAGCCTGCAACGCGTAAAGTCCCGTGCGCTTGGAAAGCGTGTAGTACTCCGAGAGATTGAACTGCTGGTATTGCGCGCTGCTCGTGATGCCGTTGGCTCGCGTTGCGCGCGTATAGCTGTAGCCCGTCGCGAAGTCCCACGTCGGAGCCGGCTTCCAGTGCAGGACGACGCCGCCCGTATTGAAGATCGCGGTGTCGTGGAAGCCCGATCCCACGCCGGGGATGTACTGCACATTCGAGTAAGTCGCGGTGAGATCGAACTGGCTGTTGAACGTATAGCCCGCGCCCACGGCGAAGCGCTGCTGTGCGCGCGCCGACTGGTAGCCGTAGGTGACGGCGGAAATGCCGGGCTGCGCGCCCGCGTTGGACGTGGTCGTATCGGCACCGAAGGCGCCGCCGTTCACGTTCGAGTTGTTGATGCGCGAGAAGCCCACCGCCATGCCGAACGGCCCCATGGCGTACTGCGCCGCGGCGGTCCAGGTCGAGCCTTGCGTCACGCTGCCGGGGACGCCAGCGAGCGAGTACGAACCGCTCACCGTGAAGCCGTAGATCTTCGGCGATGTGTACAACAGCGTGTTATTGGCGCGATAGATCGTGTCGAGACCGTCGAGATCGCCCGGATGCGCGCCGTAGAAACCGGTGAGCCACGTGGTCGGGCTGTACGGTGAAAGCATCTGGTAGTACGAAGCGTACTGGCGGCCCGCCGTGAGCGAACCGTAGGTGGGATTGGTCACGCCCACGAACGCTTGCCGGCTGAACATGAGCCCGCTCGTCGATTGCGCGCCGGTTGCACTGTTGAAGCCTTGCTCGAGCTGGAAAATGGCCTTCGTGCCGCCGCCCAGGTCTTCGGCGCCCTTCAGGCCGAAGCGGCTGCCGGCCCACACGCCGTTGATCATCTTGACCGCCGAACGGCCGCCCGAGGTCGAACCGAGTGTCGTTTGACTCGACTGCCAGCCAATGCCCGTATCGACGATACCGTAGAGCGTGACACTGCTTTGCGCAAAGGCAGGCGCAGCACCTGCAATCGCCACCCCGACGACGGCGCACTTCAAACGGCGCGTATTCTCCGGCATTCTCCGATCTCCTTTTGTTCTTTATGTGTCACTTCGGGAAAACGTTTTCTTAAATTTAATGCGTTCCTTTCGAAATGGCTAGTAGGTAGTTACGCGGAGCGGCAGTGCGAAAGTGCGTGCCCGGGGCACGCGTGACGAGGCCGCTGGCCGTTGAAGAACGGCCAGCGAGCGGGTACTTCGCAGATCAGGGAATCAGCGGCAGGGAGCGGTCGAGTCGCGCACAACGAGGCGGGGTTCGAGCACGACCTGCTCGACATCCGCGCGGCCTGCGAGGACGTCAATGAGCTTTTGCATGGCCAGTTCGCCCATACGCTCGCTTTGCCCGTCGATCGTGGTCAGGCGCGGCTCCACGTATTCGCCATAGGGCACGTTGTCGATGCCCGCGACCGAGACATCCTGCGGTATGCGAAAGCCGAGTGACTTCGCTTCCTTCATGAAGCCAAGCGCGATGAGGTCGTTGTAGCAGATCACCGCCTGCGGGCGCTTCGGGCCCAGCATCACCCGCGAGCAGGCTTGCTCGCCTGCCTGGGCGGTCGGCGCGTGGGTCTCGTACACGTCGAGCGTGAGGCCGGCTTCGGCCAGCGCCTCGGTTGCGCCGGCAATCCGCTCGTCGTTGATGGTCGCCGCGGCGAAGCCGAGGTAGGCCACGTGGCGGTGCCCGAGATTGAGCAAATGACGCACCATCATGGAAGTCGCGAGCCGGTTGTCGAAGCCGACGGTGGGAATGTCGAGGCCGCGCACGGTCCTGAGCATGACGACCGGCTTACCCAGATTCATCGTCCACCTGGCGATCTCCTCGGACGCGCGCGAGCTGACGATCAGGCCGTCCACGCGCGGCGAAAGCGCTTCGATGAGCGAGCGCTCGCGCGCGAGATTTTCTTCGGCGTCCACGAGAAGCAGCGTGTAGTCGTGCTGAAGCGCGACGCGGTTCGCGCCCTTGACCACGTTCGTGAAGTGCGGGTTCGCGATGTCCAGAATGGCAACGCCGATGGTGCGCGTGCGCCCCGTGATCATTGAGCGCGCAAGCGGATTGGAGCGGTAGCCGAGCACCTCGATGGCGTCCTTGACCTTCGCTTCCACCGCCGGCGAAAAGCGTTGCGTGCCGTTCACGTACTTCGATACCGTCGCGACCGAGACGCCGGCCATCGCGGCGACATCGCGAATCGTCGGGGAACCACTTTTCATAGGTTGGCAGCGCCAGGGATGATCGACGGCGAGCATTGTCGCAGAAACGGACCTGGGGTGAACCCCGTATTCGGAGCAGGTATTCCTCCATTGACGCTACGATTGCCGGTGGCTATATTCGGAAAACGTTTTCCATGCGTCCATCAATATCAAAATAATTCCCAGGGAGCCCTGATGTCGCAACACTCAATTTCCGCCAAACCGTTCGGCCGCCTTCTTCTTACCGGCGCGGGCGGCAATCTGGGCCGTCAGTTGCGCGGCGCGCTCGCGAACTGGGCCGACGTCGTTCGCGTGAGCGACATCACGGAACTGGGCGAGGCGGCGGCGCACGAGGAAACGCACCGCGTCGACCTCTCGGATCGCGAGGCGGTCATGCAGCTTGTGGAAGGCGTGGATGCGATCGTGCACCTGGGCGGCATTTCCATCGACGCGCCATTCGACGACCTGCTCGAAGCCAACATTCGCGGCACGTACAACCTTTACGAAGCCGCGCGCAAGCACGGCATCAAGCGCATCGTCTACGCGAGCTCCAATCACGTCACGGGCTTCCATCCGGTCACGAGCGTGCTCGATACCGACGCCGCGCACCGGCCGGACAGCTTGTACGGCGTGACGAAATGCTTCGGCGAATCGCTGTCGCGCTATTACTTCGATCGCTTCGGCATGGAAACGGTATGTCTGCGCATTGGTTCGTCGTTCGAAGAACCGAAGAACGCGCGCATGCTCGTCACGTTCCTGAGCTATCGCGACTTCATCGAACTCGTGCGCTGCTCGTTGTTCACCAACCGCGTGGGTCATGCTGTCGTGTATGGCGTGTCGGACAACCCGGCAAGCTGGTGGGACAACGGCAAGGCGGGTTTTCTCGGCTACCGGCCGCGCGACAGCTCGGCGGCGTATGCCGAGCGCTTCCCGGCGACCGCGCCGAACGCCGAGCCTGGCGACGCCGCGCAGCAGTATCAGGGCGGACCGTTCGTGCTTGGCGAGCCGATGCAAGGCGCCGAGGGCTAAGCAGGCGCCCGGTCTGCTGTGCATGCTGGAGAACCGGCTCGATAACCTGAAGGCAGACCGCCCTGGCCGCGAAGCGGCTGGGCGGGATCACGGCGCGCCGGACAGTTAGTTGCAGCTTTGCGTGGCAACCTGATCGTCGTCACTCACCCGCTGCCGCACTCTCCTGGCACCAGATACAACCTACAGGCTGTATTTTCAAATTACAGCCTATGGTTTGTATTTTTGCTTTACAACGTATAGACTGTATACCACTGCGCCGCGCGTTTCCGTTTGCATCGGCCGTTGCTTCCGTTTGCATCCGCATCTAGCCGCCCGGAGTTGCCGTGGACTACCCTCTCAAGACCCTGAGTCAACTGCGCCCGATTCTCGTCGGCTTCCGCAAGAAAGCCGGCCTCACCCAGAAAGACATGGCCGCGCGGCTCGGCATCTCGCAGCAAAGCTATGCCGCGTTCGAGGCGAATCCCGAAGCGGCGAGCGTCGAGCGGCTCGTTCGGGTTCTGCGGCTCGTCGACGTCGAAATCAAGTTCGGCGCGCCCGAAGCCAAGGCTTCGCCGGTCGCGGCGAAAGCCGCGCCCCGCCCGGCCAAAGCTCCCGCGGCCACAGCCAGGATGCCGAGCGCGGCCAAGCCGCCGGCCGCCCGCAAAAGCACTCGCAAAAGCACCCGGGAAAGCACGCGCACCCGCACCACGCAGGCAGCCGGAGCCCCGCCGCGCCAGTCCGCCACGCGCCGCAAACCGAGGGAGAACTGGTGAGCGCACGCCCACGTCTACCCAACCGGCTCGACCTGTGGATGAACGGCCTGCCCGTGGGCTCCTGGGAGAGCGCGCGCGGCAACGAGCGCCTCGTGTATCTCGACAGCTGGCTCGACGACCCGCAAGGCCGCCCCCTCTCGCTCTCGCTGCCGTTCACGCCCGGCAACCAGCCCTACCGCGGCCAGATCGTCGCGGACTATTTCGACAATCTGCTGCCGGACAGCGACCGCATTCGCAGGCGTATCGCCGCGCGCTACCAGACGGGCGGCACCTCGCCGTTCGAGTTGCTCGCCGCGCTCGGCCGCGATTGCGTGGGCGCGCTGCAGATTCTCCCCGCTGGCGTTGCGCCCGCGAGCCTCAGGAGCATCAAGGGGCGAGCGCTGAGCGAAGGCGACATCGCACAACTGCTGCGCGAAACCACCGCCACGCCGCACGCGGGCGAGCACGACTCCGTGGACAGCCTGCGGCTTTCCATCGCCGGGGCGCAGGAAAAGACCGCGCTGCTATGGCATGGCGGCCAGTGGCTGCTTCCCGAAGGCAGCACGCCGACCACGCATATCCTGAAGCTGCCGCTCGGGCTCGTCGGCAACATGCGCGCCGACATGCGTACCTCGGTGGAAAACGAGTGGCTGTGCACGCAAATCATCGCGGCCTACGGCTTGCCCGTCGCGCCCTGCGAAATCGCGCAATTCGAGGATATGAAGGCATTGGTCGTGGAGCGATTCGACCGGCGTCTTGCCAGCGACGGCAAATGGATCGTGCGCCTGCCGCAGGAGGACCTGTGCCAGGCCACGGGCACGTCCGGGCTCGCCAAATACGAAACCGACGGCGGCCCGGGCATCGACGCGATCATGCAAGTGCTGGACGGCTCCGCGCAGGCCACGGCCGACCGCCGCCACTTCTTCGTCACGCAAATCGTCTTCTGGCTGCTCGCGGCAACGGACGGCCACGCGAAGAACTACAGCATCGCACTGCTGCCCGGCAGCGAGTACGCCGCTACACCGCTCTACGACGTGCTCAGCGCGCATCCTGTCGTCGGCCGGGGCCGCAATCATATTGCGCCGCAGCGCGTGAGCCTCGCGATGGCCGTGCGCGGGCGCAACCGGCACTATCGCGTCGAGGAGATCTATCCCCGGCACTGGATCGCGCAGGGCCAGCGCGTGGGATACGCAGCGCCGGAAGTCGAAGCGATGCTCGCGCAGGTGGCGGCGCAAACGCCGCGCGTGATCGAAGCCGTCTCGGCGCAGATTCCCGCCGGTTTTCCGGAAGACGTAGCCGACGCCGTTTTCGCCGGCATGCGCAGGCTCGCCGCGCGGCTTACCGCCGGGCTCACGAATTAAGCGCAATCACCCGCAGGCGAAATCCTCGTCGTCGATCGCGCGCGTGAGCAGGTCGAGAAAAGCCTGCATGGTCTGCGGCAGCGTGCGGCCCGCCATCGTCTGGATCTGCAGTGTGCGCTGATGCAACTCCGGGTTCGAGAGCGTCACGGCGGCAAGGCCCTCCACCTCGAGACGGCCGCGCACGGTTAGAAAACCGGTGAACGTCACGGCATCGGTCAGGCGTACGAATCTTTGCAGTGCGACATGATAGTTGCTGACGAACACCGGCTCGAAGATCAACCCTTCGAGGCTGCACGCAATGTCGATGAGCTGGCGGATCGTTACGCCCTGGTTGTTCATGGCAACCGGCCACGGCATCAAGTCGCGCAACGAAAGCGACTCGCGCGCCGCCAGCGGATGATCGTGCCGCATGAGCGCAAATATCGGTGCGCGCTGCGAATAGTGCACGGCAATTTCTTTCTCCGGCGCGAGGCTGAAGCACAGCGCGATATCGGCCGTACCTTCTCTCACGCGCTGCGTTGCAACAGAAGGCGCCGACACGTCCAGCTGAAAATGCGTTTGCGGCCAGGTCCGGAGGAAGTGCGCGAAAACCTGGGGCAGAAAATCCGGCGCGAGGCCTTCGGAACTCGCAACGCGTATGGTCGCGCGGCCACCCTCGCTTAAGCCCCGAATCTCGCCGACCACGCGATCCGTTTCGAGCAGGCTGCGCCGCGCGTGCTCGGCGAGCATGCGCCCCGCCTCGCTCAGCACCATGCCACGCGGCCGCCGCTCGAATAACGGCGTGCCGAGTTCCTCTTCGAGCCGGCTGATCTGGCGGCTGAGCGCCGAAACGGCCACGTAAAGCCGTTCGGACGCCTTGCTCAGCGAGCCGCTGCGGGCCACTTCCAGAAAATAGCGCAGTGCGGTGTTGTCCATGTCGATGAGCGCGGTCTCGTTCGCTTTGCCGTTTCGGCAAAGATAAATCACAAATATTGTAATTGTGAAGAAATATCGGCGACTGCAGGATCGCTCGACGGCCTTAAAAACAGGGGGACGTGAGTTGACCCGTGACACCGCTATTCAAACCGCAGCCGGTCAATACGATTCAGGCCACTTCCTGAACGACCTGCGCCGCCGCGTGGCGTATCGCACCGAGAGCCAGGAGCCGGAAAGCGGCGAGCGCCTGCGCGGCTATCTGGACGAGGAACTCACGCCGCTCCTTGTCGATTGGGGTTTCACCTGCCGTGTCGTCGAGAATCCCGCCCAAGGCGCGGGCCCGTTCCTGATTGCGCATCGCCACGAAGACGATGCGCTGCCCACCGTGCTCAGCTACGGCCACGGCGACGTGGTGCGCGGCTACGACGCGCAATGGCGCACGGGCCTCACGCCGTGGGACGTGACCGTCGACGGCGAGCGCTGGTACGGCCGTGGCACCGCCGACAACAAAGGCCAGCACAGCATCAATCTCGCGGCGCTCAAGGCCGTGCTCGACGCGCGCGGCGGCAAGCTTGGCTTCAACCTCAAGCTGCTGTTCGAAACGGGCGAAGAAGTCGGCTCGCCGGGCCTGCACGAACTGTGCACGCACCTACGCGACGAACTCGCCGCCGACGTGCTGATCGCCTCCGACGGCCCGCGCCTGAGCGCGCACCGCCCGACGATCTTTCTCGGCTCGCGCGGCCTCGTCAATTTCAAGCTCGAACTGACGCTGCGTGAAGGTGGCCACCATTCGGGCAACTGGGGCGGCCTCCTGCGCAATCCGGGCGTCGTGCTCGCAAACGCGATCGCCTCGATGGTCGACGCGAACGGCAAGATTCTCGTAGAAGGTCTGCGCCCGCCCCCCATTCCGGAATCCGTACGCCGCGCGCTTGCCGATATTCGTGTGGGCGGCAATCCGGGTGAGCCCGAGGTCGATCGCGACTACGGCGAGCCGGGCCTCACGTCCACCGAGCGCGTGTTCGGCTGGAACAATCTCGAAGTGCTCGCGTTTCGCACCGGCAACCCCGAAAAGCCCGTGAACGCAATTCCGCCGCACGCGATCGCTTACATGCAGATTCGCTTCGTCGTCGGCACAGACTGGCAAAACCTCGAACGCATCGTGCGCGCGCACCTCGACGCGCACGGCTTCGGCATGATCGAACTCGACGTGGAGCGCGGCGCGCCGGCCACGCGTGTCGATCCCGACAACGCGTGGGTGCAATGGGCGCTGCGCTCGCTGCGCGAAACCACGGGAGCCGAACCCGTGCTGTTGCCGAACCTGGGCGGGACGCTCCCCAACGACGTATTCGCCGACGTGCTCGGCATGCCCACGCTGTGGGTGCCGCATTCGTATCCAGGCTGCTCGCAGCACGCACCGAACGAGCACCTGCTCGGCCCGGTCGTGCGCGACGGGCTGCGCATCATGGCTGGCCTTTTCTGGGACCTCGGCGCAAGAGAAGCCGGTGCGTCCAACCCCGCACCGCATCCAACAACGCTTGCATGAGGACGTCGCAATGAGCATCGATTCCCTTCCCGCGCATCACGGCAGCGAGCCCTGGTCGGAGCCCACGCGAAGCACTTCGGGCAAGAACGTCTCGCGGCTCATCATCGCGACTTCGATCGGCAACGCGCTCGAGTTCTACGACCTGCTCGCGTATGGCTACTTCGCCACGACGCTCTCCAAGCTCTTCTTCCCCGTTCACAACGCGACGATATCGTTGCTGCTGACACTCGGCACATTCGCGCTCTCATACCTCGCGCGGCCGTTCGGCGCGCTCGTGCTCGGCTCGTACAGCGACCGTAAGGGCCGCAAGGCGTCGCTCACGCTCTCCATTGCGATGATGACGATCGGCACCGGCATGGTCGCGCTCATGCCCACCTACGCGACGATCGGCATACTCGCACCCATTGGCATTTTTGCGTCGCGCCTGCTGCAAGGCTTTTCGGCGGGCGGCGAGTTCGGCAGTTCGACCGCCTTCCTGGTCGAGCACGCGCCGCAGCGCAGCGGCTTCATGTCGAGCTGGCAGTTCTCGAGCCAGGGTGCGAGCACGCTGCTCGTCTCCTTGTTCGGCGCCGTGCTCACGGGCGCGCTCACGCAGCCGCAGCTCGAAAGCTGGGGCTGGCGCGTTCCATTCCTGTTCGGTGTGCTAATTGGGCCCGTGGGTCTCTATATCCGCAAACGCATGGACGAAACGCCCGAATTCGAGCGCGTCGAGAAAGCCGAGTCGCCCGTGCGCGAATTGTTCGCCACGCAAAAGGCACAAGTGATTGCGTCGATCGGCGTGCTGATACTGACGACGTCGGCGCAGTACGTGCTCCTCTATATGCCGACGTATGCCGCGCGCCAGCTCGGCCTCGCGCCTTCGTCGGGCTTTATCGCCACGCTCGTGGCCGGCCTGATCGCCATCGTGCTCACACCCATTGTGGGCCACTGGTCGGACAAGGTGGGCCGCACGCGCATCATGTTCGTGGCGGGCGTGCTGTTCCTGCTCACCGTCTATCCGGCGTTCATGCTCATCAACGCGTATCCGTCGCTCTCCACGCTGCTGGCCGCCGTGATCTGGGTCGCGGTGCTGAAGGTCGTGTATTTCGCCTCGATTCCGGCGCTCATGGCAAGCTTCTTCCCCACCCGCACGCGCACCACGGGCATGGCGCTCGCCTACAACGTCGGCACGACCGTGTTCGGCGGCTTCACGCCGCTGGCCGTGGCCTCGCTCATTGCGGCGACGGGCAATAATCTCGCGCCGGGACTCTGGCTGATGTTCGCCGCCGTGTTGAGCCTCGCTACGCTGATCTGGGCGCGCATACAGCTGGGCGCCCGTTGAACCGGCGCCATACAGGAACACGAAAGGGAAATACGCACGTATGTCACACGATTTGCCGCAAGAAGTTCAGGACGCCATTCAGTTTTCCGTCGATCACGAATCGGCATGGGACCGCCACGCCGATGGCAACTTCGGCGTGCACGTGAACGACCCGCCGCCGTGGAACCGCTTGCTCGGCCCTATCCACGACCGCGGCCCTGTGTCCGGCGCCATTGCCGTGGGTGGCCGCCCGCTCGCGCAATGGGGCGAACCTGATCGGCCGGACCTGACCTTCAGCATTGCGAAGACGTATCTGGCGTTACTTGCGGGCGTCGCCCACGATCAGGGCCTCTTGCCCGATCCCGATGAGCCTGTACGCGTGCGCGTGCCCGGCATCGGCTTCGACGACGACCACAATGCGACCGTGACGTGGACGCACCTGCTGCAACAGACGAGCGAGTGGCAAGGCAAGTGCTTCGGCCTTTCCGATCAGGCCGATCACTATCGCGCCGTCACCTTCGGCAAGCCGCCCAACGGAAAGAAAGGCGAATTGCGCCCGTTGCAGGCGCCCGGCGCGTATTGGGAATACAACGACGTGCGCATCAACCAGCTCTCGCTCGCGCTGCTGCATCTGTTCGGTCGTTCGTTACCCGAAGTATTTCGCGAGACGATCATGCGGCCCGTTGGCGCAAGCGAGAACTGGCAATGGGTCGGCTACGACGACGCATGGATCGATCTGGGCGGCAAACGGGTGCAATCGGTGCCCGGCGGCTCGCATTGGGGCGGCGGCATGTCGGTGAGCGCCAACGATCAGTTGAAGGTCGCGCAGATGCTGCTCGACGATGGCATGGCCTCGGGCCGCCGCGTGCTTTCGAGCGAATGGATCGCGCGCATGCGCACGCCCTGCCCGCTCGCGCCGTTCTATGGCTCGCTGGTGTGGCTCAATACAGAGCGGCGCGTGTTTCCGAGCGTGCCCGAGTCGAGTTATTTTGGCGTAGGCGCGGGCAGCTCCTTCATGTGGATCGAGCCCGAGCGCAAAATCGCGCTGATCGTGCGCTGGCTCGACTCGCAATTCGCCGATGCATTCTTCGGCAAGATGCTGCACGCCGTAGATGCCGTGTGTTCGCGCCATGGCACGAGCACACTCGCAAGTTAGCTAATCGCCATTTCCAGCACTCTCGCCACGTGCAGCGCCGTGGCGTTCGCGCCGTCGTGGATCTGGTGGCGGCAACTCGTGCCGTCCGCCACGACGAGATCGGTGCGATCTGCCTGGCGCACGGCGGGCAACAGCGAAAGCTCGGCCATCGCCAGTGATGCTTCGTAGTGCTCGGCTTCGTATCCGAAGCTTCCTGCCATCCCGCAGCATGACGATTCGATCGGCTTCACCTCCAGCCCCGGAATCCAGCCCAGCACAGTGAGCACGGGCCGGAAGGCGTCGAACGCTTTCTGGTGACAGTGCCCGTGCACCCACGCACGCGGCGCGGCGAGCGGATGCAAGGCCAGATCGAATCGGCCAGCGCCTTTCTCGCGCACGAGGAATTCTTCGAACAGGAATGCCGCGGCCGAAAGTTCGCGGGCCTCGTCGCCGTAGCCGTATTGCAGGAACTCGTCGCGCATCGAGAGCAGGCACGAGGGTTCGAGCCCGACAATCGAAACACCGCGCGCGACGAACGGCATGAGCATATCGAGTAGCCGCCGCGCCTCGCGCTTCGCCTCGTCCACCAGACCCGCTGCGAGGAACGTGCGGCCACAGCACAGCGGACGTTCTTCGCCACGCACGTTGTAGTGCACGAAATAGCCGGCCGCTTCGAGCACCCGCTTCGCGGCGCGCGCGTTTTCCGGCTCGAAGTTGTCGTTGAAGGTATCGACGAACAGCACGACCTCTTTGGTGGCCGCTGCAGCATCCGGCTTTGTGGCTGCAACCTCCGCAAGGAATGACCGCCTGAACTGCGGCAGCGAGCGTTGCGGCGCGAGACCGAGCGCGCGCTTCACCCATGCATTGACCAAAGGAATGCGCTCGCCGGCCGCCGCCAGGCCGCCCGCTTTTGCTGCACGACGCGCATAGCGCGGCAAGAACGCGATCATCTTCTCGCGCAGCTTCAGGCCGTGCTTCGTATTCCACGCCGCGCGCGCCTCGATCTTCAGCTTCGCCATGTCCACGCCGGTCGGGCAGTCGCGCTTGCAGCCCTTGCACGACACGCACAGGTCGAGCGTGTCCTTGACTTCGTCGCTCGCGAGCCCGTCCTCGCCCAACTGCCCCGAGATTGCGAGCCGCAACGTGTTCGCGCGGCCGCGTGTCACGTGCTTCTCGTCTTTCGTCACGCGATAGCTCGGGCACATCGTGCCCGCGTCGAACTTGCGGCAGTGGCCGTTGTTGTTGCACATCTCCACGGCTTTCGCGAGGCCGCCGGTCAGGTCGTCGCCGCTGCCGGGGGGCGTTTCAACGCCCGTTAGCGGATCGCGCTTCGCGTCCCACGCCGACCAGTCGAGCATCGGCCGCATCTGGCGCTCGCGATATCCCGGCGCGAAGCGGAACAGCTTTGCGTCGTCCATCTTCGGCGGGCGCACGATCTTGTCGGGATTGAAGCGATTCTCGGGGTCGAATAGCTGCTTGATCTCCGTGAACGCCTGGTTGATCTTCGGTCCGTACTGCCAGGCAATCCATTCGCCGCGGCACAGGCCGTCGCCGTGCTCGCCCGAAAACGCGCCCTTGTACTCGCGCACGAGTTCGGCGGCCGCTTCGCCTATCGCACGCATTTTCGCTGCGCCGTCGCGGCGCATGTCGAGAATCGGGCGCACGTGCAGCGTGCCGACGCTCGCGTGCGCGTACCATGTGCCCTCGGTGCCGTGCTGATGAAAGATTTCGGTCAGGCGGCTCGTGTACTCCGCGAGATGTTCGAGCGGCACCGCGCAGTCTTCGATGAACGAGACCGGCTTGCCGTCGCCCTTCATGCTCATCATGATGTTCAGGCCGGCCTTGCGCACTTCCCACAGCGCCTTTTGCTCGTTCGCGTCGGTCATCCTCACAACCGAGTCCGGCAGGCCGAGGTCGCCCATCAGTTCGACCAGACCATCGAGGCGGCGCACCTGATCGTCACGATTGTCGCCAGCGAATTCGACTAGCAGGATCGCATCGGGCCTGCCCACCAGCGCCTTTTCGATCACCGGCTTGAAGCCGGGGTTGCCAAGCGCGAGTTCGATCATCGTGCGATCGACCAGTTCCACCGCAGTCGGCTTGAGCTTGACGATGTGCTGCGCCGAGTCCATTGCCTGCCAGAAGGTCGGAAAGCTCACTACGCCCAGCGTTTTATGCGCGGGCAGCGGCGCGAGCTTCAGCGTGATCTGCCGGCTGAAGGCGAGCGTGCCCTCGGAGCCCACGAGCAGATGCGCGAGATTCGCCACGCCGTCGTCGGTATAGGCGAGCGGGTTCTGGCAGTCGAACAGGTCGATGTTGTAGCCGGCCACGCGGCGCAACACCTTCGGCATGCGTTCGGCAATCTCGCCGCGCTCGCGCGTGGCGATGCGCTGCACGCCTTCAAGCAGCGCCGCGAGGCGCGCGCCTTCCTGCGGCTTCTTCAGCGACTGGAAACGGGCCTCGCTGCCGTCCGCGAGAATCGCGTCGATGCCGAGCACGTTGTGCACCATGTTGCCGTACTCGATCGAGCGCGAGCCGCACGAATTGTTGCCCGCCATGCCGCCGATCGTGCACTGCGCGGCCGTCGAAACGTCTACGGGGAACCACAGCCCGTGCGGCTTGAGCCAGGCATTCAGATGATCGAGCACGACGCCCGGCTCGACCGTTACCGTACGCGCATCGGCATCGAAATCGACGATGTTGTTGAGCCACTTCGACGTGTCGATCACGAGCGCTTCGCCCACCGTCTGGCCGCACTGGCTCGTACCCGCGCCACGCGCCAGCACCGGCGCATGCTCGATGCGCGCCACTTCCAGCGCGGCGCGCAGGTCGTCCTGATCGCGCGGCACCACCACGCCGATGGGCATGATCTGGTAGATCGAGGCGTCGGTTGCGTAGCGGCCGCGGCTCGCGGCGTCGAAGAACACGTCGCCGCGCACGGCTTCGCGCAGGCGACGCGCGAGCGGCGAGCCATGGCCCGCGCTCGAGGGAACCAGATGAATCGGCTTGACCAGCATGCCAGGGGTGCGTGCGCCTTCCATTGCCGTTCACACTCCCTGATGAGAACCTGCGGTCGCTTCAGCCTGCTTGCCCAGCTCGAAGCGGCTCTCGGGCTGCATGCGGAACGCGAGAATCACGCCGCACCCCATCAGCACCATGCTGCCCACGAACGGCAGATCCCAGTTGCCGAAGTGGTCGATCAGAAAGCCGCCCACCACGGGCGAGATGATCGCGGCCAATGCCGAGCCCGTATTCATCATGCCGCTCGCCGTTCCGGAGAATTCCGGTGCGATGTCCATGGGGATCGCCCACATCGGGCCGATGGTCATTTCGGCGAAGAAGAAACCCGCCGCGAGGCATGTCATCGAAATAACCGGATCATGGACGAACATCAGCGGCACCAGCACGATCAACGTGATGAACATGCAAACCGAGACCATCCAGCTGCGCGCGCGCTTGAGGTTGCCGGTGCGCTTGAGAAGCCAGTCGGTCACGAGGCCGCCGAGCGTGTCGCCCACCACGCCCGCGAGGAACACCACCGAGGCGAAGATCGCCGACTTGCCCAGCTGCAGGTGATAGTTGTGCAGGAAGTATTGCGGAATCCAGCTCAGGAAAAGCCACAGCGTCCAGCCGTAGCAGAAGTAGACGATCGTCACCGGAATCATGCGCTTGAAGAGCGCCATCCACGGCAGGCCAGTCACGCGCGGCTTGGGCGGCGGCAGAATGGCGAGTTCGGCCTCGGTAATGCGCGGGTGATCCTTCGGGTGCTCGGTGAACGTGAACGCCCACACCACCACCCACAGCAGGCTGAGCGCGCCGCACACATAGAACGATTCGCGCCAGCCGTAGCGCGCCATCACGAGCACCACGACTGCGGGCGCCACCGCATTGCCGATGCGCGACGCGGAGTGCGTGATGCCCTGCGCGAAGCCGCGCCGCTCTTTTGCGACCCAGCGCGACATGGCCGAGGTCGAGGCGGGAAACGTTGCGCCCTCACCGAAACCGAGCAAAAGGCGCGCGGCGAGCAGGGAGGCGAGACCGCCCGCCATGCCCGTGAGCACCGTGGCCACACCCCACACAGCGCCGCAGAAAAGCAGCGTGCGGCGCGCGCCGAAGCGGTCGCTCACCCAGCCGCCAATAATCTGAAACAGTAGATACGGATACGCAAACGCCGAAAAAACCAGCCCTACTTCGGTGTGCGATAGCTGGAACTCCTTGCCGAAGCCCGCCGCCGCCGTGCTCACGTTCACACGATCGAGGTAGGTGATGAAGTACATGATGCAGAGCATGATCAGCACGATGCTGCTCGCGCTCGTCAATCGATACCGTTTCATCGTCTGTCTCCGTTGCTGGTTCTATCGGCCGCTTCGCCCTTCTTGCAGGGGCGTCCGGCATGGGAACAACCTGGCTGCGCGTGGCAGCGCCTGGGAAATCAGCCTGTCATGCCGCGCCCCGTGCGCGGCATGTGCTTCTTATGTGAGAAGGACTCCTGTTTCAGGCTGCTTTCAGCGAAACCACATTGGGCTGCGCCGCCAGATATTCCATCGCCGCCGGCAAGCCGCTGTCCTTCAAGGGCACGTTCGCAATGCGCAGGCCCATCTCGCAGCCGGCCAACGCGGCCAGCAGCGTGAGATCGTTGCAGTCGCCCAGGTGCCCGATGCGGAACATGCGCCCCTTGACCTTGCCAAGGCCCGTGCCGAGCGAAAGATCGAAGCGCTCGTAGATGATCTTGCGAACCGCATCCGCGTCCACGCCTTCGGGCATCATCACGCCCGTGAGCACCGGGCTGTAGACGGCGGGGTCGACGCACTGGATCTCGAGGCCCCACGCGCGCACCGCGCGCCGGCACGCCTCGCCAAGACGCTGATGCCGCGCGAACACGTTGTCGAGCCCTTCGTCCTGCAGCATGTCGAGCGCTTCGGAAAGGCCGTAGAGCAGGTTCGTGTTGGGCGTGTACGGCCAGTAGCCGCTCTTGTTCATCTCGATGATCTCGGTCCAGCCCCAGAAGCTGCGCGGCAGCTTTGCCTGCTCGCTGGCTGCCAGCGCCTTCGCCGAAACCGCATTGAAGCTGATGCCCGGCGGCAGCATGAGGCCCTTCTGCGAGCCGGAGACGGTCACGTCCACGCCCCACTCGTCGTGCCGGTAGTCCGCGCTCGCGAGGCCAGAAATCGTGTCGACGAGCAGCAGCGCCGGATGCCCGGCGGCGTCGATTGCGCGGCGCACTGCGGCGATGTCGGAGGTCACGCCGGTCGAGGTCTCGTTGTGCACCACGCAAACGGCCTTGATCGTGTGCTGCGCATCTTCGCGCAGACGCTTTTCGATCAGGTCCGGCTGCACGCCGCGCCGCCAGCCTTCAATGCCAGGCAGGCCGAGAAACTCCGGCTTCAGGCCAAGGCGCTCGGCCATCTGCTTCCATAACGTCGCGAAATGACCCGTTTCATACATCAGCACCGTGTCGCCGGGGCTCAGCGTGTTGGCGAGCGCGGCTTCCCACGCGCCGGTGCCCGATGCCGGGTAGATCACCACCGGCTGCTGGGTCTTGAAGATCTTCTTGATGCCTTCCAGCACCTTGAGCCCGAGCACGCCGAACTCGGGGCCGCGATGGTCGATGGTCGGATAGCTCATCGCGCGCAGGATGCGATCGGGCACCGGGCTCGGCCCAGGAATCTGCAGGAAGTGACGACCAGCGGGATGGAAATCGAGCTTCAACATGCAATCGCTCCTGTTTTTGAATTTTGCATGCAAAAAACTATAATCCAGTCAGCCCTTACGTAGACAGAGAATTCCGACGTGGTTTACCCCAATCACCGCTTGCTTCTATGGTGTCCGGTCCTTGGGCTAGAATTCGCTGAAAATCGATGGAAATGCCTTTTGCATGCAAAACCCGAACCTGAACCCCGTCGCCGTTAGCCCGGAACTGCCGCCTATTCCGCGCCAGCAACTCCACGACACCGTCGTCGATCATCTGCGGCGGTTCATCGTGGAAGGCGTGCTCGAGGCCGGCCGCAAGCTCAACGAACGCGAACTGTGCGAAACCCTGGGCATTTCGCGCACGCCGTTGCGCGAAGCGCTGAAGGTGCTCGCGTCCGAAGGCTTGATCGAGATTTCGCCGAATCGCGGCGCTTCGGTCTCGAAGATGTCGGAGGCGGAACTGCGCGAGACCTTCGAACTCATGAGCGGGCTCGAAGCGTTTTCAGGCGAACTGGCTTGCGAGCGGATCACCGCGGCCGAGATCGCCGAGATCAAGGCGCTGCACTACGCCATGCTCGCCTGCCGCGCGCAGAACGATCTGGCCGGTTACTACAGCCGCAATCAGGCGATTCACGACAAGATCAACGAAGCGGCGCGCAATTCGGCGCTGCGGCAAACGTATATCGCCGTGAACCGCCGCTTGCAGGCGCTGCGGTTTCGCTCGAACTTCGAGACCCCGAAGTGGGATCGCGCGATTCATGAGCACGGCGAAATGCTCGAAGCGCTCGACGCGCGCGACGGCAAGCGGCTCGCGGCGATCTTGCGGCAGCATTTGCTAGCCAAGCGCGACGCGGTGTTGAGGATTGGGGATGCGCCTTCGGCGCAGGAATAATAGATCGGCAACCGAGCCGCTACCGACCCGATCCGTTGCGCACGCAACGACACGCCGTTACTTCTCCGCCGACTCCAGAAAACTCTGCGCAAGCTGCTTCCTCAGGTGATCCGCCGCGGGCGAGAGCCTGCGGCCCACGCGCGTGACCATCTGGCTTGAAAAGCCCGCTGCAATCGGATGATCGATCGGCACGGCCACCAGTTCGCCCAGATCGATGCCGCGGCGCGCCGTGATCGACGACATGAATGCCACACCGAGCCCGGCGGCCGCGAGCGTCTGCGCCGTATTGAAAAGATCCACGCGATAGGCGGGCATCACATTCAGGCGCGCGTCGTCGAACAGCGACTGCACGAAGTGCTGCACGCCGAACGACTCGGTCATGAAGATCAGTCGCTCGCCGGCGAGTTCGGCGGGCGCCACCTTCTGCAACTTCGCAAAGCGGTGCGAGGGCGCGACGAGCGCGCAAAGCGGCCGCGACGCAAACGGATGAATGCGCATCGCGGGGTCGTCGGAGGTGCGCGTGCAGAGGCCGATATCGACCACGTCGTCGCGCACGAGCGAGAGCACGACCGGCGTCGGCCCCGAGCGAATCTCCACGAGAATGTCGGGGTACGTCATCGAAAATCGCTGCAGCGCTCGCGCGATCAGATTGCCGATGAAGCCCTCGCCCACGCCTAGCGCCACGCGCCCGCGCCTCAGGTGCCGGTACTCCTCCAGCCGCGCGGCCAGATCGCGCTGGCGACGCTGACCGTCGCGATAGTGGTCCACGAGCACCTGACCGATCTCGGTCACGGCCACGTTGCGCCCGCGCCGCTCGATCAGCGAAAAGCGCAGCCGCCGCTCCAGCGCCGCCACCTGGCGGCTGATGACCGATGCGTTGACGCCCAGCGCCTCGGCGGCCATGCGCACGCCGCCCGCCGCCGCAATTTCGGCCAGATAGCGCAACGGCCGCTCGCCGATATCGTCAATCGCGCCTCGCGCCGCATCTTCCCGATCTGCTTTTCCCCGCACTGCGTGGCTCCTTTTGCGCGCATTGCCTTGCTGCGCCGCGACAATTAACCGTTGACTTCAAGTCAACATTTTCGGCGCTTTTCCGTCATGGGTCGAGTTTTTCGTCGATGCAATACTCGGCCTTCGGCTTTTGCCCAAACCAATTCCAATAAGGAGTCCCCGTGAGCGAGCACCACTACTGCGAAATCGCCGACCTGGCCGAAGCCCGTTCGGAACTCGACGAAATCCGTCATCACCTCCACAAGCACCCTGAACTCTCGTACGAGGAAGCCGACACATCGCGCTTCGTCGCGGACAAGCTCGCGGCCTGGGGCTACGAAGTCACGCGCCACGTGGGCGGCCACGGCGTGGTGGCGTCGCTCAAGGCGGGCACGAGCGCGCGCACGGTAGGCGTACGCGCCGACATGGACGCCCTGCCGATCCAGGAGCTGACCGGCCTCGACTATGCAAGCGTGCACGCGGGCAAGATGCACGCATGCGGCCACGACGGCCACACCGCGGTCCTGCTCGGCGCGGCGCGCCAGCTCGCCAAAACGCGCAACTTCGACGGCACGGTCCACCTGATCTTCCAGCCCGCCGAGGAAGCCGGCTCGGACAGCGGCGCCGAGCGCATGATCGCCGACGGCCTGTTCGATCGCTTCCCCTGCGAAGCGATCTTCGGTCTGCACAATCATCCGGGCGTGCCCACCGGCACGTTCGGCTTTCGCGCCGGCCCGCTCATGGCCGCTTGCGACACCGTCAAGCTGCGCGTTCACGGCAAGGGCGGCCACGCGGCGCGCCCGCATCTGGCCGTGGACCCGGTGCTCGTGGGCAGCAGCATCGTGATGGCCTTGCAGTCGGTGGTGTCGCGCAACGTCGACCCAAACGAAGCCGCGGTCGTGACCGTTGGCGCGTTCCGTTCGGGCCATGCGCCGAATGTGATTCCCGAAGACGCCGTGCTCGAAATGAGCGTGCGCTCGTTCTCGCCCGAAGTGCGCGCGACGCTCGAAGCCCGCATCCGCGCGCTCGTCGAGGCGCAGGCGCAAAGCTACGGCGCGAAGGTGGACATCGACTTTATCCGCGGCTATCCGGTGCTCATCAACAGCGAAGCCGAAACCGAATTTGCCCGCCAGGTGGCCGAGGAACTGGTCGGGCCGGAGCACGTCATCGCGCCGTTCCCGCCGATCGCGGGTAGCGAAGACTTCGCGTACTACCTGCAGCAGCGCCCCGGTTGTTTCGTACGCCTTGGCAATGGCGAAGGCCGGCCGATGCTGCACAACGCCCGCTACGACTTCAACGACGAGAACTTGACCATTGGCGCTGCGTTCTGGACGCGTCTCGTCGAACGCTTCCTCAGCAAGGACCGTGCATGAACGCCGCCACTGAACCGCTTCTGAAAACAACCGACGAAGTCGCAATCTCCCCTGGCTACCAGCGCAAGATCGTTCTCGCGGCGGTGATCGGCAACCTGCTCGAATTCTTCGACTTCACGGTCTACAGCTATTTCGCGCTGACGATCGGCCATCAGTTCTTTCCGGCCGACAGCCAGGTCACGTCGCTGCTGCTCGCGTTCGCGGTGTTCGCCGTGGGCTTCGTCATGCGCCCGCTCGGCGGCATCGTGCTCGGCCGCTACGCCGACCGCGCGGGCCGCAAGCCGGCGCTCACGCTCACCATCCTGCTGATGGCGGTGGGTTCCGCGTCCATCGGTCTTGCGCCCACTTATGCGCAGATCGGTATCGCTGCGCCGCTGCTCATCGTCCTCGCCCGCCTCGTGCAGGGCTTCGCGCAAGGCGGCGAATTCGGCGCGGCAACGGCCACGCTGCTCGAAATGGGCGGACAAGCGAGCCGCGGCTTTCGCGCAAGCTGGCAGCTTGCCAGCTAGGGCGCGGCGGCGCTGCTCGGCTCGGGTCTTGCGGCAAGCCTTGGCTTTCTGCTCTCCGCAGAGACGATGCATAGCTGGGGCTGGCGCATTCCGTTTCTGCTCGGCACGCTCATCGCGCCGGTCGGCATCTATCTGCGCCGGCACATTCGCGAGGAGCCGCCCGCACAGCGCGTGGTCGCGGACCGCAACGACCCGAAACGCGGCCTGTACGTGCGCAACTGGTTCCTCACGATCTTCGCGGTCATGGGCATGTCGGTGTCGACGTACGTGATGATGTACTACATGCCGACCTACTGCATCCAGTACCTGGGACTGCCACCGAAGATGTCGATCCTCGCGGGCGTGGCGTCCAGCACGATCTCGCTCGTGATGTGCCCGATCTACGGCGCGTGGTCGGACCGCATGGGCCGCCGCAAACCGCTCACGGTGATCGGTCGCGTCGCGCTGATCCTGCTGCTCTACCCGGCGTTCTGGCTCATGACGCACTTTCCTTCGCTGCCGGTCGTGCTCGGCGCGCTCATCGTGCTCATGCTCTGCTACACGATGGGCTCCGCGCCCGCTTACGCGTTGATGCCGGAAAACTTTCCGAAGCATCTGCGCGCAGGCTATATGTCGAGCGCGTACGCGATTGCGGTGTCGGTGTTCGGCGGCACGGCTCAACTCGTGGCCGGCTGGCTCATCCATGTCACGGGCAACAAGATGGCGCCCGCGTGGTACATGATCGGCTGCGTGCTGATTTCGCTCATCGCCGTTTCCTTGTTCGAGGAAACCGGCAACAAGGTAATCGACTGAACGGTCGACCCACAAGAACGCCGCTTTGAAAAAAGGGCGGGCGAACGCGGATTGCGTCGCCCGCCCTTTCGCTTCTGAAGCCTGAACGACTGAAGGGTCGAACGGCAATTTCCCGCCAGCGCTCCGAACTTGCGTTATCCTTCATGGCCGCCTATATTGGCCTCTAATGGTTGCGACTCGCAACCAATCGCAAGAAGACCATAGCGGAGACTCTCATGGATTTTGTCGACGTGCCCGCCCAGCCCCGCGAGACGACCATTCTCGAGCTGCGCGAGTTCTCGCGGCGGCTCGTGCGCGAACTGGGCTTCATGCGCACGACGCTCGCAGACAGCGATCTCGCCCCTTCCGCCGTGCACGCCATCATCGAGATCGGCGCGCAGCCTGGCATCAACGCGCGGGCGTTGGGCGATATCCTGCGGCTCGACAAGTCGAACACGAGCCGCCAGGTTGCGCGGCTCGAGGCGGCCGGTCTCGTCAAACGCAAGACCGCCGACGACGACGCGCGCTCCTCCGAACTGAGCCTGAGCGCGGCGGGCCAAAAGTTGCGCGCAAAGATCGACCGCTTCGCCACGGACCAGGTTTCCAACGCGCTGCGGCGGCTGGTTCCCGCCGATCAACAGGCGCTCGTGCGCGCGCTCGCGCTCTACGCCGACGCGCTCGCGCACGACAACCCCAACGAGGAAAGCACGACCGCGTCGACAGTGGGCGTACAGGTCGTGGAAGGCTACCGCACCGGCTGTATTGGCGACATTGCGAGTCTGCACGCGCGGTTCTACGCAGCGAACTGGGGCTTTGGCGCTTACTTCGAAAAGAAGGTAGCGACGGAGTTGGCCGAATTCGCCGGCGCGTTGCCCGCCGAAGGCCGTGCGCTGTGGCTCGCGGTGGAGCGCGATCGCATACTGGCTTCGCTTGCCATCGACGGAAACGAGCACGGCAACGCAGGCGTCGCGCATCTGCGCTGGTTCATCGTGGACGACTCGCTGCGCGGCACCGGGATCGGCAGGCAGATGATGACGAGCGCGATGCAGTTCGTCGATGCGCACTACGCCGAGACTTACCTGTGGACGTTCAAGGGCCTCGACGCCGCGCGGCATCTATACGAGTCGTTCGGCTTCGAACTGGCGGAGGAACTCGAAGGAAGCCAGTGGGGCACGCAGGTCACGGAGCAGCGCTTCGTGAGGCGCCGCGCCCGCTAACTGGCATTACGCGGACTCTGCCCGGCGCCCGCGCGTTTCAGGCATGCGCAGCGACACGATCACCGAAATCGCCGCGCAGAGTCCGCTTCATTCGACATGCGTGTCTCCTCCTCTTGTTCCTCAAAATGCCGGGGTGTGGGCGTTCAGTCCTTCGGTGCGTACTCGCGATCGAGCCGGTCGAAGAGCGGCTTGTTCACGAGACGTTGACGCTCGGCGAACGGCGCGACGATATTCGCGTCTTCGTCGAGACGGCCGTTCGCGCGCAATTGCCCGAGCGCCCGCTGCATGCCGACCACCGCGCCTTGCAGTGCCGCGTTCGCGTACAGCACCAGCGCGTAGCCGAGGCCCGCCAACGCTTCGCGCGACTGCACCGGCGTCTTGCCGCCAATTACGATGTTGATGAGCTGCGGGGCGTCGATGAGCTTCGGCAGGCGCTCGATGTCCTCGAGCTTTTCCGTGGCTTCGATAAAGAGAATGTCCGCGCCCGCCTCGATAAACGCATGGCCGCGCGCAATCGCGTCTTCAATGCCGTGCACGGCGGCCGCGTCGGTGCGCGCCATGATGAGCAGGTTGCCGTCTTCGCGCGCGTCCACGGCCGCGCGGATCTTGCCGACCATCTCGCTTGCGCCGATCACTTCCTTGTTGGCGAAGTGGCCGCACTTCTTCGGCATGATCTGGTCTTCGAACTGGATCGCGTCGGCGCCGCTGCGCTCGAGCGTGCGCACGGTCTGGCGCACGTTCAGCGCGTTGCCGAAGCCCGTGTCGGCGTCGACGATGAGCGGCAGGTTGACGGCGTCGCGCACGCGCGCCGTGTGCTCGGCAATGTCGGAGAGCCCGACGAAACCGAGATCGGGCAGGCCGAACGACATGTTGGTCACGCCCGCACCCGTGAGGTAGAGCGCCTCGAAGCCGGCGTCCTCGATCACGCGGGCGCTCATGGCGTTGAAGGCGCCCGGCACGAGCAGGCCGCGGCGTTCGTTGACCTTGGCGCGGAAGGCGGCGCGGCGTGCGGCAGTGGAAGTGATCATGGCGATGGCTCCGTTCAGTTGATTCGATCAGTCGGTTTTCAGATGGCTCAGACATTCGCACGACGTAGGCCAAGCGGCAGAAGCCCAGCCCAAGCCAGACAAAACAATACCTCAGCTGAAGGCAACTGCGCCGAACCCCGGAGTCGCGCGGAGTATCATGACGAACTGATCGACGCGTCGATTGAACGCGCATCGAACCTGCCGCGGAACCTGCCATCGTGAACTATTTCAATGTCCTGCTCGCGCTTTCGGGCGTGCTGCTTCTGAGCGTCGCCAGCCCGGGGCCGAACTTCGTCATCGTCACCTCGACGGCGGTGGCTTCGCGCCGCGCGGGTCTCGCGACCGGCCTGGGCCTCGCCGCCGCTTCAGGCACATGGGCGTGGATCGCCATCGCGGGCTTGAGCCTGATCGTCGCTCATGTCGCGTGGATCGGCACCGGGCTGCGCGTCGCGGGCGCGGCCTATCTCATCTGGCTCGGCGCGAAGATGCTCCTCACCGCGCGCCACCCCCTGGAGGTCTCGACGCAGGCGGGCGCATCGGGTTGGGCGGCCGCGAAAAAAGGCTATGTCGTCAGCATGACGAATCCCAAGGCCATTGCGTTCTACGGCAGCATCTTCGCGTTGATGGTGCCCGCCGCCGCGCCGCGTTGGCTCGAGGCGGCCGTCGTCGTGATCGCCATTCTCATCTCGTGCGCCTGGTATTGCACGATGGCCCTGCTCGCCTCGCATCCCTCAGTGCGACAGTTCCTCGTTCGGCGCAAAGCCGCGCTCGACTCGGTAGTGGGCGTTGTGCTGATCGGGCTCGGCGGGCGCATGCTCGCAGGGCGCTGAGCTAGCCCGCGCAGTGATGGGCGCGCGCATCGCTTCACAATGGCTGCGTGCGTCGCTGCTGACGTTCGCGCTCGCAGTGTTGTCCTTGCTGGGCCACGCGCAAAGCGCGCCCAAGGTCGTCGACATTCCAACGCGGCCCGGCGTCACCCAGCGCTTTCTTTTCATCACGCCGGAGGCGCCGAAGGCAGTTGCGATTCTTTACGCAGGCGGGCATGGCGGCCTGCAACTGGACCCGCAGGGAAACTTCGGCTGGGGCGCCAACAACTTTCTCGTGCGTACCCGCACGCTGTTCGTTGACGACGGCGTTGCCGTGGCGGTCGTCGACGCACCGAGCGACCGGCAGTCGCCGCCCTACCTGGACGGCTTTCGCCTCACGCCCGAACACGCCGAGGACGCGCGCGCCGTGATTGCATGGTTGCGCGCACAACTACACGTGCCGGTCTGGCTCGTCGGCACGAGTCGCGGCACGCAGTCGGTGGCGGCCATCGCCATTGCGCTCGCCAATAGCGCAAATTCGAACGCAAATTCAAACGCAAACTCCGGCGCGGGCCCCGACGGCATCGTGCTCACCTCGACCATCCTGCGCGAAAACCGGGGCGGCGACCCGGTCACCGGCATGAACCTCGCCGCGCTCAAGATTCCCGTGCTCGTAGTGCACAACAAGGACGACGCCTGCAAGCTCTGTCCGGTGTCCGGAACGGACGCGCTCATGCAAAAGCTCACGCAATCGCCAAGAACGACGTTGACGCTCGTCTCCGGTGGTACTTCACGCGGCGAGGCGTGCGGGGCGCTTGCGTATCACGGTTTCAACGGCATCGAAAGCGAAGTCGTGCATGACATCACTTCGTGGATGCTACCGCCTTGAGTGCGCCGCGAACACGCGTTGGCGACGCTTGCGCACCGCGTCGCGCCTCGTCCTTCAGCCAATCACGAAACGCCACGAGGCGAGGCAGACTCGCGCATTCGGGCCGATAGACCACGTAATACGCCAGCGCCGATGTCAAGGTGACTTCCGGAAAGAGACGCACGAGCCGGCCAGCGGCCAGATCGTCGCGCACCATGACGCTGCGCGCGAGCGCGACGCCGTGGCCCTCTATCGCGGCTTGCAGCACCGCAGCCGAGTTGTTGATCTTCATGCCGCGGCTGGCTGGTGCGAGCGTCACGCCCACGCTCCCGAACCACGCCTGCCACGAAGCAAAGCCCGCATGGCTGTCCACGGAGAGATCGTGAATGAGCGGCGCGCGGGTGAGATCGCGCGGCGCGCGCCATTTGCCGGCGCGGCGCACGGCAGGCGAACAGACGGGGTAAATCTCCTCGTCCATGAGCTTTTCGGCAGCGAGCCCTGGCCACGCGCCCGCCCCATAGCGCACGCCGATATCGACGCCCTGCGCAACGAAGTCGAGCAGTTTCAGGCTCGTGTCCAGACGCACGTCGGTCTCCGGCCACGCGGCCTGAAAGCGGTCGATGCGCGGCAGGAGCCATTTGGCGGCGAACGCCGGGCTCACCGTGACCGTCAGCACACCGTTCGCCGATCCTTCCTTCAGGCGTTCCAGCCCGAGACTCAAGCGATCGAACCCCGCGCGGATATCGGGCAGCGCACGCTCGGCCACTTCCGTCGCCACCAGCCGCGCGCGTCCGCCGCTGCCGCGTACGAACAGAGGCGTGCCGAGCCAGTCTTCGAGACTGCGCACGAGCTGGCCAACGGCGGCAGGCGTCACATTCAACTCGGCCGCCGCGGCAGAAAAGCTCTGATGCCGCGCGCTCGCTTCGAATGCACGCATGGCGTTGAGGTAGACCGGCGTCTTCATGATCTAAAGTTTTTCTATCAATGAGGCACAGAATATCTGATTTGTGGCCGCATGAGCACGGGAACAGAATGGGCGCTGTAGACGTAGCGGCAGATGGGTTCCATTGCGCCAGCGTCGCCCTCCATTCCGTGACTTCGAGGAGTCCACCATGACCCATAGTTTTTCTTTTGATTTTGTGTCCAAGGTCGCCATTGTTACCGGCGGCGGCTCCGGCATCGGCAAGGAAGTCGCCGCGCGCCTCGTGACGGGCGGCGCGCGCGTCGTCATCGGCGGGCGCGACGAGGCGAAGTTGCGTGAAGCGGCTGCGCAAATCGACCCTTCGGGCGCGAGCGTGCGCTTTCATGCCGGCGACATCGCGCTGCCCGCCACCGCGGTTGCGCTGGTGGACCTCGCAACCGAGGCGTTCGGCGGCGTCGACATTCTCATCAACAACGCCGGCATTTTCCGGCCCAGAGCGTTTCTCGACGTAACCGAGGCCGAATACGACGGCTTTCTCGACACGATCCTCAAGGGCAAGTTCTTCATGGCGCAGGCCGCGGCCAAAGCCATGCTCAAACGCGGCGGCGGCGCCATCGTGCAAACAGGTTCGCTCTGGGCGCTGCAGGCCATCGGCGCCACGCCTTCCGCGGCCTATTCGGCGGCGAATGCGGGCGTGCATGCGCTCACGCGCAATCTCGCCATCGAACTCGCGCCCGCGCATATCCGCATCAATACCGTCGCGCCGGGCGTCGTGGAAACGCCGGTCTATCGCACCTTCATGACCGAAGACGAGGTCAGCAAAACGCTGCCGGGGTTCAACGCGTTTCATCCGCTCGGGCGCAATGGTCAGCCCGCGGATGTTGCCGAGGCCATGCTCTTTCTCGCCTCGCCTCACGCTTCGTGGATCACGGGCACCGTGCTGCCCGTGGACGGCGGCGTGATGGCCGGCCGCCACGCCTGATCTGATCCCGCTCTCGTGCGCGGCAATTGCAATTGCCGCGCGCCGCGCTTGTAATTTTTCTACCCCGCTCCCCTCTTTCAGCCTCGCACCGGCGCGCCCCGGCTCGCGCCGAGGCTGCGCCCATCGTTCATTCCCGATAAGCCGCCATCACGATCCACATGTCGCGCTCGCCGTTGCTCACTTCGGCCGCCAGCGCGTAGCGATCGTGCGGGCTGCAAGCGTTTTGCAGCGCCTTGCGCGCCTGCTCCGTGTTCTCGTACTCGCGCCTGGCCAGCGGCCGCACCTCATTGCGGCCCTCGAACATCTTCTGGTCCTGGCGGTAGATGAGCGTTTCCGTTTTCCATGCACGAAAGCATTCCCTCACATGCTGGAAATCGCCGCCGCAAACATTCACTTCGTAGCGTGGGGTTGACTTCATGATCGACTGCCTCCTTTGCCGGTTCGGAGCGCGCAAGCCGTTTTCCTCACGCCTCGCGCGCACACCTACGTCGATGCATGGAGCATGCCGGGCCCTGCTGCGCGCAGCAGGCGGTGATTGCTCCCGTTAAGAAAGCGAATCGAAAGCTTTGCAAAGCGTCCGGCCGCAAGCTCTCCGACAAAATCGCAGGCTTTTCCACGCCGTCATTGGGGTCTAGCCCAACTCTTATATAAGACATAAGACATTTGACGTTAGACGGCATTCCAATTAAAATTGCGCTCAAAGCAGTGCCTGGAAAAGCATCGAAGTGCCCGAAAAGCCTTCGCCTTCAAACGCAATACCAGTAGGTCCCCCAATGCTTGAAAACTATCGCGCTCACGTAGCCGCACGCGCCGCGCTCGGCATTCCCCCCCTGCCTCTCACGGCTCAGCAGACCGCCGAACTGGTGGAACTGCTGGCAAACCCGCCCGCGGGCGAAGAGCAAACGCTGGTCGACCTGATCACGAACCGCGTGCCCGCAGGCGTTGACGAAGCTGCCCGCGTGAAGGCTGGCTTCCTCGCCGCCGTGGCCAAGGGCGAAACCGCCTGCGCGCTGATCTCGCGCGCTCGCGCCACCGAACTGCTCGGCACGATGCTGGGCGGCTACAACATCGCCCCGCTGATCGAGCTGCTGGCCGACGCCGAAGTGGGCAAGGTGGCCGCCGAGTCGCTGAAGAAAACCCTGCTGATGTTCGACCAGTTCCACGACGTCAAGGAACTGGCCGACAAGGGCAACGCCAACGCCAAGGCCGTGCTGCAAAGCTGGGCCGACGCCGAATGGTTCACGAGCCGTCCGGAAGTGCCGCAAAGCCTGACCATCACCGTGTTCAAGGTGACGGGCGAAACCAACACCGACGACCTCTCGCCGGCCCCGGACGCCACCACCCGCCCGGACATCCCGATGCACGCGCTCGCCATGCTGAAGAACGCGCGCCCCGGCATCACCCCGGAAGAAGACGGCAAGCGCGGCCCGATCAAGTTCATCGAATCGCTGAAGGAAAAGGGTCACCTGGTCGCCTACGTGGGCGACGTGGTCGGCACCGGCTCCTCGCGCAAGTCGGCCACCAACTCGGTGCTGTGGTTCACGGGTGAAGACATCCCCTTCATCCCGAACAAGCGCTTTGGCGGCGTGTGCCTCGGCGGCAAGATCGCTCCGATCTTCTACAACACGATGGAAGACGCCGGCGCGCTGCCGATCGAACTCGACGTGTCGAAGATGGAAATGGGCGACGTCGTCGAACTGCGTCCGTACGAAGGCAAGGCACTGAAGAACGGCGAAGTTATCTCCGAATTCCAGGTCAAGTCCGACGTGCTGTTCGACGAAGTGCGCGCCGGCGGCCGCATTCCGCTGATCATCGGCCGCGGCCTGACCGCCAAGGCGCGTGAAGCGCTGGGTCTGGCCCCGTCGACGCTGTTCCGCCTGCCGCAGCAGCCGGCCGACAGCGGCAAGGGCTTCTCGCTCGCGCAGAAGATGGTTGGCCGCGCGTGCGGTCTGCCGGAAGGCCAGGGCGTGCGCCCGGGCACGTACTGCGAACCGAAGATGACCTCGGTGGGCTCGCAGGACACCACGGGCCCGATGACGCGCGACGAACTGAAGGACCTCGCGTGCCTCGGCTTCTCGGCCGACCTCGTCATGCAGTCGTTCTGCCACACGGCAGCCTATCCGAAGCCGGTTGACGTCAAGACGCACCAGACGCTGCCGAACTTCATCAGCACGCGCGGCGGTATCGCGCTGCGTCCGGGCGACGGCGTGATCCACTCGTGGCTGAACCGCATGCTGCTGCCCGACACCGTCGGCACCGGCGGCGACTCGCACACGCGCTTCCCGATCGGTATCAGCTTCCCGGCAGGTTCGGGTCTGGTCGCCTTCGCCGCCGCCACCGGCACGATGCCGCTGGACATGCCGGAATCGGTGCTCGTGCGCTTCAAGGGCAAGATGCAGCCGGGCGTGACCCTGCGTGACCTCGTCAACGCGATCCCGCTGTGGGCCATCAAGCAAGGCACGCTGACGGTCGCCAAGCAAGGCAAGAAGAACATTTTCTCGGGCCGCATTCTCGAAATCGAAGGCCTGCCCGACCTGAAGGTCGAGCAAGCGTTCGAACTGTCGGATGCATCGGCTGAGCGTTCGGCCGCCGGTTGCACGGTGCACCTGAACAAGGAACCGATCATCGAATACCTCAACAGCAACATCACGCTGCTGAAGTGGATGATCGCCCAGGGCTACCAGGACCCGCGCAGCCTCCAGCGCCGTATCAAGGCGATGGAAGCGTGGCTCGCCGACCCGCAATTGCTGCAACCGGATGCGGACGCCGAGTACGCTGCCGTCATCGAAATCGATCTGGCCGACATTCACGAGCCGATCGTGGCCTGCCCGAACGATCCGGACGACGTGAAGACGCTGTCGGACGTGGCCGGCGCCAAGATCGACGAAGTGTTCATCGGTTCGTGCATGACCAACATTGGTCACTTCCGTGCGGCTTCGAAGCTGCTCGAAGGCAAGCGCGACATTCCGGTCAAGCTGTGGGTCGCGCCGCCGACCAAGATGGACCAGAAGCAGCTGACCGAGGAAGGCCACTACGGCGTGTTCGGCACGGCGGGTGCGCGTACCGAAATGCCGGGCTGCTCGCTGTGCATGGGTAACCAGGCACAGGTGCGCGAAGGCGCAACGGTCATGTCGACCTCGACGCGTAACTTCCCGAACCGTCTGGGCAAGAACACGAACGTGTACCTCGGCTCGGCGGAACTGGCTGCGATCTGCTCGCGTCTGGGCAAGATCCCGACCAAGGAAGAGTACATGGCCGACATGGGCGTGCTGAACGCCAACGGCGACAAGATCTATCAGTACATGAACTTCGACAAGATCGAAGACTTCAAGGAAGTCGCCGATACGGTGACGATGTAAGTGTGATGTTGGGGTACGGTGCGGGGGTTTTGTTGTTGTAGCGCCCCACCGTAGCGCCACGCAATGGCGCCGCAGGCTCAATGCCTGCGGCGCCATTTTTTATTTCAGCGAGGATTACCGGCAACGACAACTGCCCGAACCATCCACATGATGCGTGCAGCCCGCGCGCCGGGGCGGATTCGTCCTGAACGTTCGAGTTCCGCGAGCCCATGCAGGGCGGCCCAAAACGTCTCGGTCACGTCCTCGACATCGGTGCAAAACGGCGCGACGACCGATGCAAGCGCTTCGAAACCCGCGCGCAGTTCTGGCCGCGTCTCGGCCTCAGCAAACAGCAGATTCGTCGGCAGCGTAAACATGGCCTCGTAGAGTGCAGGACAACGCACGGCAAAGCCGAGATAGGCCATGGCGACATTTTCGAGGGCGTTCTGTTGCCCGGTCGATCCACGCGCTGCGTCCTGAAGCGCGACGGCAAGCTCCTGGAAACCCTCGACGGCAACCGCAGCCACGATTGCATCCCTGTTCTCGAAATGCGAGTAGAGAACCGGCTGGCTATATTCAATCTCTTCGGCGAGGCGGCGAACCGTTACGGCATCCCAGCCTTCGCGCTCAGCGATCAACCGCGCTGCCGCGACGATGCGCGACTCGCGCTCTGCCCGTTGCCTGCCTTTGCGCTCCGCGATACTCAACTTTTCGTCTCCCTGACTGCGATGGTCCACATGCCTCGCGATGATACGGAAGCTTGAAATTCTAGCAATGCTAGATTATATTCTTCCACTATACCCCGAAGCATAGGACTACGCGATGCATCAGCTTTCGATTGGACTAGCGCTGTTCCTCGCCGTCGCGATTATCGTGATCGGAACCCTATATCTTGTGAGGCCAAGGACTGCGACACGCAGTTTCGGCCTGCCGCTTCCCGAAAACGGCGCCAACATGGCCTGGTGGCTTCGCCTCAAGGGCGTGCGCGACATTGCGTCGGGATTGGCGGTGCTCGCGTTCATGGGGTGGGGCACGCCTCTGGCGATCGGCATCCTGCTGCTTGCGCAAGCCTGCATCCCTACGGGCGACATGCTGGTCATTCTGGCGGCGAAAGGCTCCGCCAAAAGCGCCTTCGGCATGCACGGCGCGACAGCCGCGGTGATGGTCTTCACGGCAATTTCGCTGCTGATGGGCGGGCGCTGAGATGATCCATACGCTTTCGATCTGGCTTCTCGTTGCCGGCTTCTTTGGCGCGGGCGTCTTCAACGCGATCGGCACGCCCGCGGCGCAAAGCGATTTCGCCCGGTGGGGTTACCCGCGCTGGTGGGGCCGGTTGACCGGCACACTGGAAGTGACGTGCGCCCTGCTGATTGCGCTTCCCGCCAGTCGCATGGCTGGCCTGGCGCTTGGGGCGCTAATCATTGCGGCTGCGGTTTTGACTGTTCTGCGTCACCGCG
Organism: Paraburkholderia sp. J10-1; assembly: GCF_905220165.1. NCBI lineage: Bacteria > Pseudomonadati > Pseudomonadota > Betaproteobacteria > Burkholderiales > Burkholderiaceae > Paraburkholderia > Paraburkholderia sp. J10-1. The sequence goes on from NZ_CAJMYW010000001.1 coordinate 89,766, forward strand.
ACTTCACGCACCTGGTGCCGCTTGGTGTCTTTGTCGCCGTAATCACGCTTGCAGGCCTATCGACGTGAACTGTGCGCCAATTGCGTCCCGTGCAATCAGCGCACGAACCGGATGTCCTGCCTGTTTGCCACCGCGGTGTATTCAACCGTTCCCGCCGTGAAAGAGCGTTAGCTTGTTCGATACCGAAGTGACGCCCTGCACCGAACGCGTAACCTCTTCCGCCTGGCGGATCTGATCGCCAGTGCGAACCGTTCCGCTCAGCGTCACGGCGCCGCTACGCGCGCGAACGAAAACGCCGGAAACGTTGAACCCTTGCGCTCTGGACAACGCACGCCGCACAGCACGGGCGAGTGCGCGGTCCGACTTCGTCGCGCTGGGCGCTGCCTGCGTCGTGGACGGCGCCATCGACGCGTCCATTGGCGCACTCGCCGACTGGGCTTGAGCGATCCCAGCAGCGGTCAACAGAAAAAACGCACACAAGGCGTATCGCAGGTTCGATTTCATGACCACCTCCTGTCGTTGCCGCGCAGAGATGCAGCGGCCGCGATCCATATTGCACCTCCATGCGCGCACTTGCTCCGGCGGCGCGCAAAATGGCCGAATTTTCCCGCTCGTTCATCGTCCGTTTTACCCCGTTCTACCGCTGGATCAGACTAAAACGCTAATGGTTAGCGGAAATCGCGTGAACGCTTCACGTCCTTTGCTTCCATGTCGACCGCGCCGCTGCTCGGCAATTCACGCGGCGTTTCGGGCGTTTCGCTTTGCGCCATGCCCTCCTTGAATCCCTTCACCGCACCGCCCAGATCGCCGCCAATGTTTCGTAGCTTCTTCGTACCGAAAATTAGTGCCACGATTAGGAGAACGATCATCCAGTGCCAAATGCTCAATGAACCCATAACTGAAATCCCTCACTTTCCCGTCGCGCGCTTCGCTCGCGACAAATAACATGAACCTTGCGGCCCGCTACGCGCTATTGGAACGCGAGGGTGTATCCCAGTCATTTCATGAATCGATCGTTTTGTAGACGCATGTACCGACGCACGCAGTAGATACACGCCAGTACAAATCGAAGTGTGTAATATCGACTGCAACGTTTCTTTGGGAGCCGTCCCATGCTGAGGGTACTTGAACCGGGCGACTACTTCGGCACCACCACCCTGCAATACGGCGATGACGGCATCTCGGTCGTGGAGACGCATTTCGCAACGGATCTGATCATCCCGCAGCACGAACATGTGAATCCGTTTTTCTGTTTCGTGCTGGACGGCCGCGGTACACGATCCTGGCCGACACGCCGTGGCGAGGACGGCCCGATGTCACTGACGTTTTTTCCCGCAGGCGTACCGCATGCAAATTGTTGGTACGGGTCCGGCGGACGGGCACTCCATCTCGAGTTTTCGCCCGCGTGGCTGCAGCGGCTTGGTGGCCGCACACGGGTTCTCGATCGTCCCGATGACTTTGCCAGCGGAACGCCGCTGTCGTTCATGCGCCGCCTGGTGCGCGAGTGCCGCGAGCAGGATTCGGCTACGCCGTTGGCCGTGGAAGGTCTGGTACTCGAACTTCTTGCAGCGTGCGAGCGGTCCGTCCCGCGTGCGGCAACGGTTGTCGGTGCGCGTCGATGGCTCGGCCGCGTGGAGGCATTGCTGCACGATCGCTTTCGCGAGTCGTTGACGCTGGATGAAATTGCTTCGGACAACCATGTTTGCGCCGACCATCTCGCACGTGAATTCCGCAAGCACTTTGGCTGCACGGTGGGTGAGTACGTGCGCCAGCTTCGGCTTGACTTCGCCTGCGATCAATTGATTCGTGGCCACGATTCGCTCGCAGCCATCGCCCAGGCCGCCGGCTTCACCGACCAAAGCCACTTTACGCGCGTCTTTCGTCGCCGGATGGGTCTGACACCCGGCGCGTACCGCGCGCAGTTGCTCGAACATCGCTCCCGTACCAAAGACTGACGCTCCGGTGCAAGACCCACAGAACGCCTATCGCCTAGAGTGGCTCGCATGTTCCATACGAACCCGCGCACGAACCCGCGTTCATGGAGATTGATGTGAGCACCGATGCCTTTCCATATCTGACCCGTATTAACGTCCTCCACTCATTCGGCGAAATCATCGACATTCCTGCCCTCGTGGCGGCGAACACCCATCCCTGGTACAACCAGACGCTCTGTGAAGTGAATCAGTCGGTGGTTCGGCTGGGCGTCGTGCAAGGCGAATATCACTGGCACAAACATGACGCAGAGGACGAGTTCTTTTATGTCGTGAGCGGACGCTTTCTGATTGATCTTGAGGACCGCGTCGTGGAGTTGAGTCCGGGACACGCTTTTGTCGTACGTAAAGGCCTGCTGCATCGCCCGCGAGCGCCAGAGAAAACGGTGATCCTGATGGTCGAGGCAACGGGAATCGTTCCTACTGGCAACGCGTGATGTCTCGCTGCTATTCAGCGATGGCATAAAAAACGCCGTTTGCAATCGTCAAATCAGTGAACTGAGGCCAGAAAAAAGGCTTGTTCGCAACGCGGAGGCGCGCTCGCCACCCCTAGAATTTGATCGTGTATTCACGTTACACAACGCCCGAGCGTCCGATCCCCAATCGGATCGCTTTCTCCTATCGGATTTCCGGTTAATTCAGCATGACACGGCTCGCACGGCACTACGTCCCAGAACAACCGCAGCACGTTATCTTGCAGGGGCTCACAGGGCCCGCATTTCTCGACGAAGGAGACTATCTTTACTTTCTCGCCTGCCTGGCGGACGCCGCGCGCGTTGCCGATCTGGCAGTCCACGCGTGGGTACTCATGCCCGACGCGGTGCAGTTCCTCGTCACGCCTTCATACGAGTCGAGCGTGGCCATGGCGATGCAGGCGGTCAGCCGTCGCTATGTCGAAACGTTCAACCGCCGCCATGGACGTCGCGGTACGGTGTGGCGTGGCGGGTACCACGCAACCGTGATCGAGCCCGACCGCTATTTCCTGCTCGCAAGCCAGGTCATCGATCATGCGCCGGTGCGCGCTCGCCTTGCGGCCGAACCGGGAAACTACGCGTGGTCGAGCTACTCGCACCACGTCGGGCTGCGCGTCGATCGCTTCATCAAGGAACATCCGCTCTATCGCGCGCTCGGCAATACGCCGTTCGAGCGCTACGAGTCATACCGCGAGCTGGGCGCACAGCCTCTTGATGAGCGCGAGGTCGATAATCTGATGCAGTCCACGCTCAAGGGTTGGGTGCTCGGCAGCGCCGCGTATTGCGAGTGGGCGGCGCAGACAGCCAACCGGCGATTGACGCCGCTACTGCTGCGCGACCGCCCGCCCAAGGTTCGCGCGGCAGGCGCCTTTGCGCACGAAGGCAACTAAGGAAGAAGCCAGGAAACCTTGCTCGTTTGGGGGGTGCAATGCCTGGCGACTATCCACGCCGCTTCGCAGCACGCTTGTGCTGAGGCTGCTGCGCAGCGCGAAGTTCGGACGCATCGAGAAAGAAGTCCCGGTTGCCGGCCATGCGCTCGACCATGAAGTCGATGAACGTCTTCACGCGCAGCGATTGTTCAGTTCGATGCTTATAGTAGATGTAAATCGTGCCGTATTCGGTGGTGTGCTCCATCAATAACGGAATGAGCCGGCCGCTGCGAATATGCGTCGTGGCGTTAAAGCTGCCCAACTGCCCGATGCCGAGCCCCGAAAGCACAGCCTGCGTTTCCAGTTCCGTATCGTTCACGCAAATGGCGGCGGGCACGTCGCGATAGACGATTTCGTCGCCGATACGGAACTGCCACTGCGCAAGCTTTCCCGTGTTTGCGCGGCGGTACCCGGTGCAGCGATGTTGAGCGAGTTCCTCAATCGTGCGCGGCGCGCCATTGCGCTCGATATATTCCGGCGAAGCGCACACGATCAGCTGAATCGGCACCAGCCGGCGTGCGATCGACCCACCCGAAGGCGGCGGTCCACCGCGAAATCCCACGTCGGAGCGGTCGGTCACGAGATCCGTGAATTGATCGTCGAATTGCACTTCGAGTTGCACGTTCTGGTAGCGCTTCTGGAATTCCTCGAAGTACGGCCACAGGACCGGGAGCCCGAATGCTCGCGGCGCGCTCACGCGCAGCATGCCTGCCACATCCTCTTGCGAACGCCGGGCCTCGTCGAGCGCAGACGCCAGAATGGCGAGCGCCGGCTCCACGCTGTGAAGAAGCCGCTGGCCCTCCTCGGTCAAGCTCAACTTGCGGGTGGTCCGATGAAAGAGCCGCACGCCCAGCTCCTTCTCCAATTGCATCACCGCATGGCTCGCGGCCTGCGGCGAGATGCCTTGATCGACCGCCGCGCCGCGCAGGCTTCCGAGCGCCGCGGCCCGCACGAAAGTGGTGATCGCACGAATTTCGTTCATTTCCGGAACCCCCGATTCGCAAACAAACGTTGATTATCACTCCAGTAATATACGGCTAGTTCGTGTCAATCGTCGCGCTTACCATGGCGTCACCTCATCACACACGTAGGAGAGACATCATGGCTGACGCTCAACAAGGTGGCTTCAAACGCGTATGGTTCATCACCGGCGCTTCGCGAGGCATTGGCGCATTGATTGCCGAAGCAGCGCTCGCAAACGGCAATGCTGTCGTGGCCGCCGGACGTAACGTGCAGGCTATCGTTGAGCGTCTGGGCGAGTCGGCAGCGTTGCTGCCGGTTGCGCTCGACGTGACCAACGAGGCCCAGGCCAAGCAGGCAGTGCAGTTGGCGCTCGAGCAATTCGGCCGCGTCGATGTGCTGGTCAACAACGCCGGCTTCGGTCTGCTCGGTGCGATCGAAGAATCCGCCGACAAGGACGTGCGCCGCATGTACGACACGAATGTATTCGGACTGCTGAACGTCACGCGCGCTGTGTTGCCGACGATGCGCGCAAACCGCGCGGGTCACGTGATCAATATTTCATCGATTGGCGGCTATCGGGCCGCGGCCGGATTCGGCGTGTACTCGTCGACGAAGTTCGCCGTCGAAGGCATTACGGAAGCATTGCATGCCGAACTGAAACCGCTGGGCATTCACGCAACCGTTGTCGAGCCGGGGTATTTCCGCACGGATTTTCTCGATGCGTCCTCGCTGGTCGTGGCGCCCGACGTGATCGCCGATTACGACGAAACCTCGGGCGCGGTTCGCCGCAAGGCCGAGCAAATGAATCACAATCAGCCCGGCGACCCGACGAAGCTTGCTGCCGCATTGATCACGCTCGTCGACGCGGCTAACCCGCCGCTGCGCCTTCCGCTCGGTACGGACACCCTGGCCGCCATCGCTGCGAAAAATGCTTATGTGACGCAGGAAACGCAAACGTGGAAGGACCTGTCTGCGTCGACCGATTTCGCTGCATGACTGGCGCGCCCGGGTAGGACCGCTCAGCGACAGCAGGCGGAATCAGTAGCGCGCAAGCTGGCTGCCGTTGACCTGCACGCGGTCGCCCGGGCGCAGGTCGCCGGGCGTCGGCACGTTGAACGCGCGGGTGGAGCCGTCGCTCAGTTGCACGTCGATCTGGAATCCTGCGGGCTGGCCCATCTGCTGACCGATCTGGTTGCCCGCATAAGCGCCGCCCAGCGCGCCGATGACGGTAGCGGCATCGCGGCCGTGGCCGCCGCCGATCTGGTTGCCGAGCACGCCACCAGCCAATGCGCCGACCACGGCCCCGGCGATGCCCGATGCACCGGTCGCGCTACTCAAGGGCTGAATCCTCGAGATCGTGCCGTACTGCGTGCCATATTGGTTGCCGTATTGCGAGTTGTACTGCGAACCGTACTGGCCGTTGCTTTGCGTGTCATACGGCTGTTGCGGCGCGGGCGGCGGTACGTAGGCGGGTTGCTGCACGGTGCCCGGTTGTGCATAAGCAGGCTGGCTGTACTGGGCCTGGTAGCCTTGCTGTGCGCCGTACGGCGTGTATCCCGGGGCAACGCATGCCGACAACGAGAGACTTGCTGCGGCGACAAGCGCGGCAGTGAGAACGGACCTGGTAGAGAACATGGGCATCACAGTGTGGTTCGCATTGCCGCCGCGCCGGGCACGACAAGCGTAAAGAGGAAGGCGACAAGCGCGGCAGTATACGGAAAGCGCGTACAAACGGGCGCTGCGCGACGGTAACAACGTGTAAAGTCCGTTGCTGGGTGAACGGCGCGGGCGCTTTCTTCACTTCGTACTGCGCCTGGGCCGATTGGCCTAAGGCAAAATGAACGCGTAAGTCACGCGTGCCCGTCGCATCGCGCCGCTAGCGTTGCGCCAATCACACGCGTGGAGACGCACTATGAATCGCTACCCAACATTGCGCCCTGCGCTGACCGCGTTTGCGCTCCTGTTGACTGCCTGTACCGCCGGCGGCATGCCGCAAAGCGGGCCGCATCTGAGCCCAACGCAGTGCCGCGACCTGGCCGCCCTTAAACGCAACGCGCCTGCGACGATGGCGCAACACCAGAGCGAACTCGCGGCTCTGAGAAAAGCGGGCTACAACCCGTCACCATGGAACGACCCCTACTATCCCGAGGATCTGGAGGCGGCGCAGCGCCGGGTCGACGATTGGTTCAACATGGAGTGCCCGCCGTTTCATCCTGGATGAGATGACGCGATCCAACGACTTCCGTCGCGAGACTATGCACACCATGACGTAATACGTTGCGCGCGCAGCCATTTGTATCGCGAATTGCGCCACGACGAAGAATGTGTATGCTATCCGTAATAGATAATCGCATTGCAGCGTCGATGGATAAAAAGGCAAATATTTTGTGGGACGACGGGGAACGTATCTTCTGGAGGGAACCGTCCTCGACGTTAGCTGGCCAGGATGTATTGCATGCGCGGCTCGCCGCAGAGCAGCCCTCGCCCGCCAGTCTCGAGCGTCTTGCCCGCGAGTTCGGGCTCAGAGACGAGCTTGATGGCGAATGGGCAGTGCGCCCGCAAAGACTGGTGCGCGAAGGCGGTCAGGCCTTGTTGTCGTTCGACGACCCCGGCGGCGAGCCGCTCGCAAGGCTGCTTGGCGCGCCGCTCGAGACCGGGTATTTCCTCGAACTCGCCATTGGCATTGCCGCCGCGCTCGGCAAGCTGCATCAGCGGGGCCTCGTCCACAAGGACCTCAAGCCCGCGCACATCTTCGTGCATTGCGCCGATGGGCGGCCACGGCTCGCCGGATTTGGCCTGGCCTCGCGCCTGCCACGCGAGCGGCACGCACCGGAGCCCCCCGAAACCATCGCCGGAACGCTCGCCTACATGGCGCCCGAGCAGACTGGCCGGATGAATCGCTCGGCCGATTCGCGCAGCGATCTGTATTCGCTCGGTGTCACGTTCTACCAGATGCTCACGGGCGCCCTGCCGTTTGCCGCCAGCGACGCCATGGAATGGGTGCACTGCCATATCGCAAGAACGCCGTTGCCGCCGCACACGCGCGCGGATGCCGTCCCCACGGCCATCTCGCGCATCGTCATGAAGCTGCTCGCGAAGACCGCCGAGGAGCGCTACCAGAGTGCCGCCGGTGTCGAGCATGATCTGCGGCGTTGCCTCGCCCACTGGCAGCGTCACCGTCACATCGACGACTTCGCACTGGACGAACACGGCGCCCCTGGCCGGCTCATGATTCCCGAGCGGCTTTACGGGCGCGAGCGCGAAGTCGATTCCCTCGTCGCCACGTTCGCCCGTATTCTCGAGAACGGCATGCCGGAACTGGTGCTCGTTTCCGGTTATTCGGGCATCGGCAAATCGTCGGTGGTCAATGAGCTGCACAAGATACTCGTGCCGCCACGTGGATTGTTTGCGTCCGGCAAGTTCGACCAGTACAAGCGCGATATCCCCTACGCGACGCTTGTTCAGGCGTTCCAGGGGCTGGTGCGCATGCTTCTGGGCAAGTCCGAAGCGGAGCTGACCCGCTGGCGCACCGCATTGCTCGAGGCACTGGCGCAGAATGCGGCCCTCGTGAGCGACCTGATCCCTGAACTGAAGCTCATCGTCGGCGAGCCGCCCCCCGTTCCGAAACTTGAACCGCAGCAGGCGAAACAGCGCTTCCTGCAGGTGTTCCGGCGCTTCATCGGCGTATTCGCCCAGGCCGACCATCCACTGGCGCTTTTTCTCGACGACCTGCAGTGGCTCGATGCAGCGACACTGGACCTGCTCGCGGATCTGCTGTGCCAGCCGGACCTGCGCTACCTGATGGTCATTGGCGCCTACCGCGACAACGAGGTGGATGCCACCCATGCACTGACGCTCAGGCTTCAGGCCGTCCGGAACGCGGGCGCGAAGATAGCGGAAATCCGGCTCGCGCCGCTCAACCGTGCACACATCGGGCGTCTGATCGCCGATGCGCTCCACTGTGCGCCCGAATCGATCGAGCCTCTGGCGCACCTCGTGCGTGACAAGACCGGCGGCAATCCGTTCTTCGTCATCCAGTTCCTGCATGCGCTGGCCGAAGGCGATCTATTGACGTTCGACCCTGATGCGCGGCAGTGGCGCTGGGATACCGAGCGCATCCACGCGAAGGGTTACACCGACAACATCGTGGACCTGATGGCCGGCAAGCTGACCCGCCTGCCGTGCGCAACGCAGCACGCGCTGCAGCAGCTTGCCTGCCTCGGGAACGTCGCGGACATCGCCACCCTCTCGGCTGTGCTCGGCATGCAGGAGACGCAGGTTCATGCCGTGTTGTGGGAGGCGGTTCGCCAGGAACTGGCCGTGCGGCTCGACGGCGCTTACGCCTTCGTTCATGACCGGGTCCATCAAGCCGCCTATTCGCTGATCCCGGAGGCATCGCGCGCCGACGCCCATCTGCGCATCGGCCGGCTGCTCATCGCGCAGACGCCGGACGACAAGCGCGAGGAGGCGATCTTCGAGATCGTGGGGCAACTCAATCGCGGGGCCGTGCTGATCGGCGACCAGGACGAACGCGAGCAACTGGCCGAACTCAACCTGCTCGCCGGCCAGCGCGCCAGGGCGTCGACGGCCTACACCTCGGCGCTCGCCTATGTCAGCACCGGCGCGGCGGTACTGGGCGACGATTGCTGGCAGCGTCGCCATGACCTGCTCTTCACGCTGGCGTTGAACCGGGCCGAATGCGAAATCCTCACGGGACAGCTGCTGGCCGCCGAAGCGCAACTCGCGGCCCTGGCAAAGCGTGCCTCGACCCCGCCCGAACGCGCCCAGGTCGCATGCAGGCAGATGGAGATCTACGTGCTCCTTCGCCAGACTGACACCGCGATCGCTGTTGGCCTCGCCTTCCTTCGTCACGCAGGCATCGCGTGGTCGCCTCATCCGGATGAGATGACCACGCGCAGCGAATACGAGCGCATCACGTCACTGCTCGGCGACCGGAGCATCGAAGCACTCATCGATCTGCCGCCAATGAACGACGTGGCCGCCCTGGCAACCATCGAGGTGCTGACCACCCTCGTCCTGCCTGCCATCGACACCGATGCGAACCTTGCCTGCCTGACGCTGTGCAAGGCAATCAATCTCAGTCTCGAGCATGGCAACGCCGATGCCTCGTGCGTGGCCTACGCGCGTTTGCCCAGATTTTCCGTCCTGCTTTTCGGCGACTACAAAGTCGGCTTTGAATTCGGCCGGCTCGCCTGCAAACTCGTGGAAGAGCGTGGCCTCGAACGGTATGAAACGCGCACGTATCTGTGCTACTCGCTGTATGTCGCACGCTGGGTGGAACCCGTGCGGGCATGCATTGACCAGCTGCGCTGCGTATACGACACGGCGCACCGGACCGGCGACCTGACATATGGCGCCGTCGCGTACGCGCACCTCGTCCAGACACTGCTTCTCATCGGCGACCCGCTGCCCGACGTACAACGCGAGGTCGAGTCCTGCCTTGCGCACGCGAAGAAGCTGCAGTTCGGCATCACCGTCGACTTTATCGAAGAAAAACTCGCGTTGATCCGGACCCTCCGGGGCTTGACGCCCGTCTCAGGCAACCTTGAAGACGCGCAGTCTGAACAGCTGCACGCTGAACCCGGCCTGCCCCAATCCCCTGTTGAAAATACAAGATGGTACTGGCTCCGGAAACTGCAGGAGTGCTATCTAGCTGGCGAGTATGAGGCAGCCATGGCGGCTGCGTCGAACGCACAAGGTCTCATCTGGACCACCGCGTACGTCTACAACGAGGCGGCCGAATACTACCTCTATGCCGCGCTGGCGCAGGCTGCCCGTTGCGACGCCATCCCGTCTGGCGAACTACCGCAGCACCTGGAAGCACTGAGTTCCCGTCACGACCAGCTTCGCATCTGGGCGAATCTGTGCGCGGAGAACTTCGCAAGCCATGCCGCGCTGGTCGGTGCCGAAATCGCCCGTATCGAGAACCGCGTAGTCGACGCCGAGATGCTCTACGAGCAGGCTATCGAAACAGCAAAAGAAAGCGGCTTTACGCACGTCGAAGCAACGGCCAACGAACTCGCTTCGCGCTTTTATGCAGCCCGCGGCCTTCAGAAGATTGCGCGTGTGTACATGCAGGACGCACACTACGGCTATCTCCGCTGGGGCGCCAACGCAAAGGCGCGGCAGCTCGAGGAAAAGTATCGGTACCTGCGGACCGAAGAGACCGTGCCCGGACCGACGAATACGATAGCCGCGCCAATCGAGCACCTCGAGCTGGCGACCGTGATCAAGGTCTTGCAGGCGGCTTCAGGCGAGATCCACCTTGAAAGGCTGATCGAGATGGTCATGCGCACGGCCATCGAACAGGCGGGCGCGCAGCGAGGTCTGCTGATCCTTTCCGACGGAGATGATCACCGCATCGCAGCGCAGGCCACTATTGCCGGCGACGGGGTGCGCGTGCAACTGTCCGACGAACCGGTCACTGCTGCGTTGTTGCCGGAATCGATCCTCAACCATGTCCTGCGTACGCGCGAGAACCTCTTCCTGGACGACGCCGCAACCGATCCCAAGGCCGATGCCGATCCCTACGTGCGCGAACATCGCGCACGCTCCATTCTGTGCCTGCCGCTGATGAACGGCGCCAAGCTCATGGGCGCGCTCTACCTCGAGAACCATCTCACTGCCCGTGTGTTCAGCCCCGCCCGGATCGCCGTGCTGAAGCTGGTGGCCTCGCAGGCTGCGATTTCGCTCGAGAATGCCCGTTTGTATCGCGACGTTGCGCAACGCGAAGCCAAAATCCGCCGCCTCGTCGACGCCAATCTCATTGGGATTTTCATCTGGGGCCTCGACGGACGACTGATCGACGCCAACGATTCATTTCTCCACATGTGCCAGTACGAGCGTGAGGATCTGGAGGCCGGGCTCCGATGGTACGACATGACGCCTCCCGAATGGCAAGCGCGCGTCCCACGCGAGTTGGAAGAGCTTGAGGCGACCGGCGCGCTGCAACCCTGTGAAAAGGAGTTCTTCAGGAAAGACGGCAGCCGCGTACCCGTTCTCATCGCCGGCGCGGCATTCGAAGAACAGCCGAACCAGGGCGTGGCTTACGTGCTCGATTTGACCGGGCAGAAGCAGGCGGAAATGAGAATCCGCGAGAGCGAAGAACGCTATCGCGAGATCCAGGCCGAACTCGCCCATGCGAACCGTGTTGCGACCATGGGGCAACTCGCGGCCTCGATCGCTCACGAAGTCAGTCAGCCCATTGCCGCGACGGTGAGCTATGCCGAGGCTGCACTGCGATGGCTGAACCGCGAGCCTGCCAACCTCACCGAGGCCGGCCTAGCGCTAGGCGGGATTGTCAGGGACGCCAACCGTGCCGGGGACGTGCTCTGGCGACTGCGGCAACTGATCAGAAAAGCGCCACGCAAAAAGGAACCCGTCAACCTCAACGAGGCGATTCGTGAGATCGCCGAACTGGTCCAGGGAGAAGCACGCAAGAGCGGCACCCAGCTCGCGTTGCAACTCGCGCAAGATTTGCCGGTTATCGAAGGCGACCGTGTGGAACTGCAGCAGGTGCTGCTGAACCTGATCATCAATGCGCTGGAGGCGATGAGCAGCCTCGGTGGCGTGCGGCACGTGCACATCAGCACCGGCGAGGCCGAGGCCTGCGTGATCGTGACCGTGCGCGACTCGGGCCCAGGCTTTGGCCCGAATGCCGAGAACGCGTTCAACGCGTTCTATACCACGAAGGAGACCGGGCTCGGCATGGGGCTTTCAATTTGCCGCTCGATCATCGACGCACATGGCGGTCGCCTGTGGGCGAGCGACTGCTCGCCGCGCGGCGCAGCCGTTCAATTTACGGTACCGCGGCATTCCGCCGTTTGATCGCGACTGTAGCGGTTGCCACCAACAGGCGGCGTCAACGAGCGCTTAGGAGCCCGGATTGTGAGCGTTGCCCGGGCATTTGCGTGATCGCTCGAGGAAAAAGGCATACAGGCATTTTTACGTGACCGCTTTGATCGCCACATACCTGGCCCGCGTAATCGACGACATCAACCGCCGCCAAATGGGTTGACGGGGCCGTTGAACAGGCGGCCAACTGCACTGCGAACTGGAGAGCCACGACAACGCGCAACATGGAATTGACCCAGGAAAGACATTCAGCCAGGCGGGTGTGCACATCGGAACAGCTTCGTCAGTTTTGATCGGGCGCGGGCATGGGGCGCTTCGGAGATGCGGCCGTGCTGTCGGCTTGGGCGTTCCCATGGACGAGCAGGTCGTACTTATCCTTCGAAATTCCGCGTTCGGCGTAAATAAAGGCCGCGACTTGCCAGATTGTGTCGTCCGACTGCGTCTTCCCAAACGACGGCATGGCCGTCATGTTCACGCCATGCTTGATCGTCCAGAACATCAGAGCGGGCTTATTCCGGCGGCTCGCAGACAACAGCGAGGGCGCGGCGGGCTGAATACCCTGCCCAACCGCACTCAGTGGCCGGTCAGGTGCACCGTGGCAGAGAGCACAGCTTGCGTCATACATTCGTGCACCTGAACGAATGTTTTCAAATGAAAGCAAGTCGCCAGGCGCGACATCGGAACCGGCATGCCGATGCAACGAGGCCTCGTACGTTCCGTGCAGCAGCTTCGCGACGATCGGGTTGTCTTTGGAGCTTGCCGAGACGTCATACACCCCGGAGTACATGAAGGCCAAACCTGCGGCGCCGAGCACGACGAAGAGCGCCACAACGGTCACGACAACGGTCGCAATTCTGGTACGAAGAAACATCATGATGTTTGTATCGCGCAGCGTGTGTGGAGCTTCAATTCTCCATAGACCGGCTTGCCGAAAAGTGACGCGTGGATTACCGATTTGTTATCTTGGGTCGGCCCGCAACCCGACCTGAGCGCCCTCGCCCCACACCTTGAACGACCATCGCCGTGCGGCCAGCAACGACCAGTCGGTGGTAAGGTGCCTCGGAGATTCGGACGTTCACTTCGCGCCGGTATCGGCCCTCGCCAAAGTCCATGCGCTCGAGATGATCCCCTCTGCCCGGTACGTTCTGGCATTCGTTGTCAATGTGGCATTGCCTGCATTGGCTTACCGGATAGCGCTTCCCCACTGGGGGACACCCGGCGCGCTGATGGCGTCGAGCATACCGTTGCTGGCCTGGATCACTTTCGATTTCGCCCGTTTTCGGCACTTCGATGCCTTGAGCGCAATCGTCCTCGCGAGCCTGGCGCTGTCGCTCGCCTTGCTAACTTCGCCTGCTGGTCGATGGTTGCGCGAAGCACGTGAACCACTGGTAGGTGGTTTCATTGGCGTGCTTTTTCTCCTCTCCTTGCTGGTCAAGCGCCCACTCGTGTTCTATCTCGCGAGATCGACGCTGGCGCGAGAGCGCGAGGGACGCGAACGGGAATTCGACGAAATGTGGCAATCGCGCCCGGCACTCGCGCGATCGATCCGGCTCATGACGGCCGTTTGGGGAATCGGCCTCGTAGCCGAAAACGTGATTCGGGTCTATATCGTCGGGTACCTTGCCGGGCACGACGTGGATCGGCTCTCCACTTTGGTCAGATATGGCGCTTATGCCGGGCTGACGGCCTGGTCGATTCTGTACCGACGCGCCTACATCAGGAATCAGCAACCGCATGCCCAGTTTGAGAAATGATCCCGGCTTGAGACAGACAGCGCGCATGAAATGTCGGTCGCGATCTGCATTCCCGTATCAATGGAACAGTTCGGCGTGAGCCAGTATTCCGCGACCGAGTCCCCCGGTTATGAGCACGCTGCCGTTACCCAGTAGCGTGGCCGTGTGCTGCTCGCGCGCCCAGCTCAGGCTTGCGGTCGGCGTCCAGGTGCCCGTGGCGGGATCGTAGAGCTCGTCCGAGTAGAGGTCGCTCCCGGCCAGTCCGGCGGCGGCAAGCACGCGGCCGTTGGGCAGCAACGTGGCGCTCAGGAAGTCGCGCGCATGGATCAGGCTGCCAGTCGGTGTCCATGTGCCAGCGGGGACGTACCGTTCGACCGACGACAGTTCGACGTTTCCGTCCGTTCCGCCTATGGCCAGCACCGTACCGTCAGGCAGCAACGCCGTGGCGAAGTTGGTGCGCACCTGACTCATGCTACCCGTGGGTGACCAGGTGCCCGTTGACGGGTTGTAGAGTTCCGCAGAAGCCAGGACGCCTGAATCCGTCGCCCCGCCCACGACGAGAACGAGGCCGTTGCCCAACAGCGTCGCAGTATGGGAGAAGCGCGCTTGCGCCATGCTGCCTGTTGGCGACCAGGTTCCCGTTGCCGGGTTGTACAACTCTGCCGACGACAGCGTTCCCGACTTCCCCTCGCCGCCCGCTACGAGCACGAGGCCGTTGGGTAACAGCGTGGCCGTGTGAGCGTCACGCGCATCGCTCATGCTGCCGGTGGACGACCAGCTACCGGAAGCCGGGTCGTACAACTCCGCCGACGACTGTTCACTGCCAACGCCCGTTTTGAATCCACCCGCCACGAGCACGTGGCCGTTGGGGAGCAGCGTCGCCGAGTGGGATTGCCGCGCCTGGCTCAGGCCGCCAGTCAATGTCCAGGTGTTCGCAACCGGATCGTACAGTTCGGTGGAGGCAGTGACCTGTCTTCTTTGCCCCCCAGCGACGAGGACCTGGCCATTGGACAGGAGCGTGGCGGTGTGCCGGAACCGCCCCTGACTCATGGAACCAGCCGGTGTCCACGCTCCGGTCGCCGGTTCGTCGATGCCGATGACGATCTGCACCGTGACGCTGCCAGCGCTGTTGCTGCCGGTAAACGTATAGGTCGTCGGCGGCTGCGCCGTGGTCGGCGTCCCGCTGATCGCGCCCGTCTGCGGATTCAGGCTCAATCCGGCAGGCAACGCGGGCGAGACCGAGAAGGAGGTGATTTCATCGCCGGTGGACTGCGGCTCGTCGTACGAGATTGGATGGCCCACGACGTAGATGGGAGCGAGATCCCAATAGCTGAGGCTCGCCGGCGGCTGAGTGACTGCGTGCACCTCGATCGTGAGTTGGGTCTCGACAAAATCGGCACTGTTGCTGCCGGTCACCGTGTAGACGGCCGGCGGACTGACTGCCAGCGGTGTGCCGGAAATGACGCCTGTTTGCGGATCGAACTGAAGCCCCGCAGGCAGGGCCGGCGAAATGCTGTACAGGGTAATTTCTCCGCCCGTGGCGATCGGCGTGTTGGGAATGATTGCCGCGTTGGTCGTATAGATCACTGCGGCGTTCAGGTAGCTCAGGCTTTCCGGGGGGACCACTTCAGCCTTGACCTCGATCTCGACCTTGATGGACTCGCTTCCCGCCGCATTGCTGGCGTTGATCGTGTAAATCGTGTCGGGAGAAACGCCATTTGGCGTGCCGCTGATCGCGCAGGTCTGAGGATCGAGCGATAGCCCCGCAGGCAAAGGCGGCGATATGCTGCACTGTGTAATGGGGCCACCGCTGATGCTGAGCGTATCGGGAACAATTTCAGCGCCCTGCGAGTAGACCACTGCAACGTCGCGTTCGGTCAATCCGGCCGGCGCCGACACGGGCGTGGTGTTGGCGCCTCCACCACCACCGCTGCAACCTGCAGCCAGCGTCGCGGCAAGCAGCAGCGCGCAGGTCACGTTTTGCTTGATATGCATGGATTCGACCCTCGCTCGGTTTTATCAGCTTAGGTCGTGTGGCGAAAATCAGCCAAAAAATAGTGGCGAGCGCGGCATGACCTGGTTAGGAAACGTGCCCAGTAACTCCCGTATGAGCATGACATTCGCGTCCAGAGCTGGCTTACGCCACCGTGGGTTAGTTATCCGAAATTGATCGTCTGGGTTAGTCTGGCTTATCGAGCCACTTCATCACGATAGAACGCGTAGACGGCAGCGTCTCGTTTTCACGCTGGACGGCCTCCATCAAATGATGGAGGCCAAAACGATCACTCGCGCATACGATTGAAATGAACGACAACGTCAACGTTTGAGCGCTATAAAGTGCGGCAAACGTCGAACGAAAGTCCGGGCCGTTTGCGGCCCGAATCAACTGGAGTCACTCACCTGGAGGTGGGCAATCATGAAGCCGCTAGTCCACACAGTTTGCGCGGTCGCCGTTATTGCGATGCCAATTGCATCGTCGGCGCAGTCAGACGGGGCGCTGACGCGCTCGCAAGTGCAAGCAGAAATCGCTCAGCTACAACAAGCCGGCTTCAATCCGGCGAATGCGAATACCGTCGACTTTCCTGCCAATATGCAGGCCAACGAGACCAGTGCTGCGGGCCAGAGCAGCGGCTATGGCCCTGCAACGAACGGGTCGTCCCAGACGGGACGTCCGGCCAGCCCGAGTGGGATGAAGCCGGTTTTCTTTGGCGGGTCGTAAGCGTTTTCGTCTGATTGATCTGGGCGATGTGGAGCACGCCGTCTGTAGTTGGGACGGCGTGGGAGGTCGTACTGTGCGCCGCGATGGCGGCCGAATGTCGGTCGCCACTTGCGGATTGCCGCCGCTGCGAGCTTTCGTTGGCGGCAATGCTGTCGTTGCATAGACAGCCATCAGACATTGCATCCGTGCTCCCACCTTCTAAGTAAACATTTCCGGCCGCAAGTCGCTGACCTCGATGATCACATCGGCCGGCAGATTTGCCCGACGTGCGGCGGCGCGGATGGCGTCGGCGTTGGGCGCCTCATACAGACAATAAGTCTTCTTCTTGTCGGCGCTGAGAAACGAAAAAAGCCACTCGACGCCTTCCTCGTCGTTGATTCTTTTCACAGTTGCAGCACTTTCTCCCGTGACCTCGAGTTGTTCCGCAAAATTGCGTTCAATCATAAAGCGCGGCATGTGACTCTCCTTGAGTAGCGGCGGATCATTGCGCGTCAAACGGTGCGCCAGCCTGTGCTATCTTCTGAGCCAAGCTTCTGTCTGCGCGGTGCCGATGCGCTCCACGAGCGCGAACATCTTGAGTTTTTTGGCTGCGGCTGCGGCCATCGACAGCAGATTTTGCGCTCGTGCTCTATCTTCGCTGCCATTGCGCGCCGCCAGCATGAGCGCGTATTCATGCCGGCCATGCGCCAGCCAGGGCCACGCGCGCAAGCGCTCATCCATGTGCAGCGCGTATTCGAAATGCTGTTCGGCAGCAGACCAATCGCCGAGAGCATGGGCCAGTATGCCAAGAAACCGTGCCGCAGATCCGCAGCAAAGCGTAAAGACTGGAACCGTGACGACCTGATCGCGGAATGGCAGGAGAAGGGCATAAATCCGTTCGGCACGTTCGACGTCCCGCAGGCGCGCGGCAACTTCAGCTAGATAGGTCAACGTAACAAGCCGCTTGCTGTCCACGGGGATACCGGATTCCGATTCCGCGATCCGCTCGAGATTGTCACGGGCCTGCGCTTCGAAGCCGAGATCATTGCAAATCAACATGAATCCTGGCCGCCACGTAGTGTCCTCGGAATGCTCATCGACAAACCGCTTGAAGATCGGCGCTACCTCAGCGAGCCGGCCCTGTTCGCGGCGGACCGTAAACATCTGCATGCCGTAGACGCCCGTTGCGAGATTCGCGTCAGCGTTCTGCGCCATCTGCAACGAGTCGCGCGTCTTGCGCTCCGCCTCAGCGAAGTCGCCAACGAGTATGGCCCGCATTGCCTGGGCCCCCGTAACGCACCACTTGTCGACGAAGTGCTGTCCGCTGGCGGCAATCTCCCGATACCGTTCCAGCGCGCTCTCAAAACTGTCCACCTCGCCGATCTCCAGATAGCCGGCAAGACATCGGGCGCACGCATGACCGATGGTATGGGCATCGCCGAGATCTTCCGCAATCTGCCTGAGCTCAAGCAACACGCTTTCTCGCTGCGCAAACCGGTTAGCAGGCAACGGGAGAGCCCCGACATGCATCAATTCGCACGCCAATGCGTCGAACAGGCTCGGCAGATCGTTCAGGCGTCTGGCGAGATCGACGACCTCCAGCGAAAATTCACTACGATGTTCGCGTGCACCGGTCATATGAACTGTGCGAACAAGGCGACTCAACAGGCGGCAACGTTCGACCGACTCCTCGGTGCCGATCAGGGTGAGCGCCTCCTCCAGCAGAGAAATCGATTCATCTCCGGAGCCTTCGAGGAACGTCTCGGCGGTGTCAAACTCCAACGCTGCCTGCACGAGATGCGACGTCAGCTTCCGTTCGCGGGCAATGCAGGCCGCCTCGCGGAAGGTCGCGATCGCCTCGCGCTGCGCCAGTCTGAGCTCTGCTCTGCCTCTTGTCAGCAGCAGCGTCAGCAGGTGGCTGGACCGAGTCGGCTCGCTGCAGGAGCAGCGGTTGACCAGCTCAAGACCGCGCCGCACATGGGCGATCGCCTCGTCGTAGGCGGCACCCGCAAGTGCCCGCTGCCCGGCCTGCTGCCAATAGCCGATCGCGCGATCCGGCAGATCGGCTGCAGCGAAGTTTTGAGCGATCAGTTCGGGTTGCCGCTCGACGACGTCCGGATAATGTTCTTCAAGAGCGGCGGCGATTAGCGCATGGTAGTGGCGACGGTGCGCAAGCAGCAGGGATTGGTATGCAATCTCCTGGATCAATGCGTGCCGGAATAAATAGGCGTCCCCGCCAGTGAGTTTCCCTGAAGCTGGAATAATGATTTCGGCCGCGATCAGGCAATTGAGCTTTTGCTGAAGTTCATCCTCCGGCCTCGACGCAATCAACCCAAGCAGCTTCCTGCCGAACTCGCGTCCCACTGTCGCTGCGATCTGCGCGGTTTCCTTGACTGCTGGCTCCAGCCGGTCGAGCCGCGACAGCAGCGAGCCCTGCAGCGTGTCCGGAATCGCGATCGTCTGCGCCGTGCCTTTCAACTCGTAGCTGAGGCCGGCATCCTGCAACAGATCGCCCTGGAGCACGGCCTTGGTCAGCTCCTCGACGAAAAGCGGCACACCGTCCGTCTTTGAGACGATCTGATCGAGTACCAGATCCGGAAGCCGTTTGCCACCCGTCAGTCGCCTGATCATCGCAACGCAATCGCGGCGCGATAGCCGATCGAGATTGATCTGTACGAGATGAGGGTAAGTCCATCCCGGCTCAAACTCGGGCCGCGCGGTGACCAGTACCATTAGCCTGGCGGACACCAGTTGTTCAACCGCAAGCCGAACAAACTCCAGGGATGACGGATCGATCCAGTGCGCGTCTTCAACAACGACAAGTACCGGCTGAACGCGCGTTGACGCTTCGAGCATCGCCACCAGCACGTCGAGCGTCCGGCGCTTGAAGGAAGGGGAAGAGGTGTCAACGGCCGGACGGCGATCTCCTTTTGGCATCCAGAGCAAGTTTGAAAGAACAAGAAGCGTCTCATCGGCATCGACCCCGAGCCTTGCAATCCCGGCCGCCAGGCGCTCCCTATCCGATGCATTCGAAGCGTCCAGGCCGACGCCGAACGTGCGCTGCAGCCAGCGTTGTACCGGCCAAAATGGGCTGTTGCGATAGTACGCGGAACAGTGAAGCGAAATGATCGTATGCGCATCTTCACTCATGCCGTCGCAGAGCGCCCGCAGCACGCGAGATTTGCCGATTCCCGGCGCGCCGGTCAACAGCACGCAGCGCATTTCGCCATCGACACTCTGTTTCCAGCGCCGCCGGATCATCTCGAGTTCCGCGGTCCGGCCGATGAGCGGTGTGATCCCTTGGGCCGCCCTGATTTCGAAGCGGTCGATCGTATCCGCTTGCGCGAGTACACGTTGAACCCGGACCGGGCCCGTGACCCCCTTCAGTTCATGGCATCCAAGGTCTTCAAGCTTGAACGATCCTTCGATCAGGCGCTGGGTGGCCGGTCCCACGACTATCGCATCGGGCGGGGCGAGCGACTGTAGCCTCGCGGCGATGATTGGCGCCTCTCCAACGATCGAGCGCTGAACGAGCGAAGAGCCAGCGCCAATCGCGCCGACTACGACAAGTCCCGTCTCGATCCCTATCCGCGCCTGCAGGCGCACGCCGTACTCCGGCTCGATGAATTCGTTGGCCTCACGAAGCGCAGCTATGGCGGCGAGAGAGGCAAGCACCGCACGTATGGCATCGTCTTCGTGCGAATCGGGATAGCCGAAATAGACGTCCAGGCCGTCGCCGATATAGTGAGCGATATGGCCTTCGTGAGCTTCAATCGCGCGTGCACAAGCTTGATGGTAGACCCCTAGCAGACGTCGCATGTCCTCTGGATCGAATCGCTCCGCTAGCGCTGTCGAATCGATGAGGTCGACGAACATCACCGTGATTTGCCGCCTCTCTGCATCGATGGCTTCGGAAGCCGGCGACGAAGACAAGGCTCTGCATGCCTCCACCGGCACAATCGAATGTGCGTGGGCTTCGGTCAGCGCCGCAAGTCCTTTTGCGAGCCGCTTCCGGTCGCCAAGGGTAAGGCCAAGCTCCTTCAGGTCAGCCTCGGAAAGATCGCCGAGCACATCCCAGTCAATCCCTTGCGACCTGAACTTTGCAGCGTGCGCGCCAAGGCCAACCTGCGCTAACCATGTCGTCAGATCGTCGGTCATTGCTGCATCTCTGGAATGCCCATCCAGCCTTATCATCGGCGAGGTAGCGCAACTTGTCCATGCGGCTCACACCTCTTCGCGGCAGGTGCGGGGACGCTCGCGTGCGAGTGGACTTATTAAGTAGTTGCGACGAACATTGCATCGCCTCGTGACTTGACGAGTGTCGTCTCCTCGCGCGTCCACTTCGCTGCTATTTTCTGCGTGCGTAGATCACCGTGCGAAGGTCGATTGTTTAATTGGAGAGGTGTTTCGATGGCAGCTAGCTGGTGCTAGCGGTCATCGGCGCGGCCCTGCTCATCTGCGTACAGTCCCGACCGCTTGCGTGCGCGCGGCTTGGGCATCGGCAATCAAGCGATACGATACGTAATACTTATAGATATTGCGCACGTATGTGGGCGTCTCCATGCCGATCTTCCCGGCGACGACGATCTCGACATTGTTGAACCAACTGTCCGGATCGAGCCGGCGCTTCAATGCTTCGTCGCGCATTCTGGCAATCTTCGATGGGCCCGCGTTGTAACTCGCGAAGGCAAATAGCGAGCGGTCATTCTCGCTGAAGTGCGCGTCCGGAAAATAGCGGGTCATCAGTTCATCCATGTATTTCGCACCAGCGTGGATGTTGGGCTCCGTGACCATGATGTTGCCCACGTTCATCTGCCTGCCAGTAGCAGGCGTGATCTGCATGATGCCGACTGCCCCAGCGCGGCTGCGGGCGCTCTGGTTAAGCTGCGACTCCTGAAAGCCCTGAGCGGCAAGCATCAGTGGATCAAAGCCATATTGCCGGCCGTACGTCTGGAAAATCGCGATCGTCTGCTCGAAGCGCCGAAGCTCTTCAGACTCATCGTTGTTGCGGATCTGCTTGAAGCGCCGCATGTACCTCTCCAGGCGATACTCTTCGATGCTCTGCTTCTTGACATGGTTGAGAAAGAAGTCCGCCATCGCGTCCCGGAGTTGCGGACTGTTTTTGCGCATCGCCCAGCCGGTATAGCCTTCGGTTCGCACGGCAAGATCGTTGTGAACCTTGATGTTTGGTAATACCTGAGCCCACAGCCTGGCCTTCCATTCGTCAACGACCAGAATCTGCAGCAGACCGGCGTTGAGCATTTCAAGTGCGTCCTCATCTTCGAGCGCATCAGGCAAAAGCACGATCTTTAAGGGAAGCTTGCCGCTCGCGCGCAGTTGCCTGTCGAGTGCAGTGAGGCTCTCATAGTAGCTTGACGAGCGCCGCACCTGGACTGTCTTTCCGGCCATGTCGTCCAGCGTTGCGAGTCGCGGCGAGCGCGGCCCCGTCACGACCAGTTCGCGCACCGGTTTGCGGTTGGGTGGCACAAAAAAGTCGGCCAGTTTCAACCGTTCGTCGGTGACCGTGAGATTGCCCGCGGCAATATCGCCCAGCCCGGCATTCAGGTTAGGCAGCAGCCGGTCGCGCGTCGTCGGAATCAGGAACACCGTGAGCGGGCGCTTGCCAAGGCGGTTCGCGTAGGTCTTGTTGATATAGCGTTCAAAGTCACGCATGAGCTCTGCGGTCAGTCCGCGCTCGTGCCCCTTGTCAATGAAATAGAGGGTGCGGCTGTAGGGCACGAGTACGCGAAGCTGGCGCCGCTCGAGGATCGCATTGAAGTCGCCCTGCCACGGGATGCTGGGCACGCTGAGCTGATGCACGGGCGTGGGCCGGAGCGCTGATGCCGGGGCCGGGTGCTGCAACGCACCAGCCGATCCCTCTCCAAGCGGCGCGATCGCGCATACAAGGCTGACGATGAGCCTGAACATAGGTGCAAAAGACATGGTGTCCTCCTATGCCCCGCGGCGACTCTCGACCGTCCAGACGTCTGCGCGCGGCCACGTATATTGCTCATGATGCGCGCGTTTCCGGAAAAGAGCAGACGTACGCCTGATGGCGGCAAACCTCCGTGCGGCGAGCATGGCAGTCACTGCATCGCGCGAAGTTTCCCTGTTCGGCGGTATATCAATGGCGTTTTTGGGCGACGCATCGCGTGCGTGCCGTACCCGGCATCATCAAGCCCGATGGAGGCGATCCGACGGCGGGACCCTTCACGCGTATTGCCGCGTCGAACCATGCGGTGATACATACAGTCGACTCGGGAATAGCGGCTTCCTTGATCGCGCAACCAATTCTGTGCGCAATCAAGCCCCCTGTACGGCAGTTGCACTCCTGGACGCAAGTAAAAACTATGTGCTTGCCCGAACAGAGTGGGCTACGAGGTTCTGGAATATTTGAACGTGACGAGAGAGGCAGCAAATTTGCAACGCCCACTGTGCGTAGTGAACAAGGCCAATAGCCGGGGGGAGACGGGGCAATGAATCGGCCGAGGTCTAGAAGAACTGAACCAAACGATCCGCCGCAATAATGCTCGAACTTTGCTCTTGTCCTTCTGCGATGCCGTGAGAACATGCACTGAATACATAAGGCGCCTGATTGCAGTTGCGCTGTTCTGACAACCTGCAGCCGGCGAACGGGAAGCGCCAGAGTGAATGGGGAGGAGCGGTGAATTACGCAAAAATGTGGGTATCGAATAAATTCCTGGTTCGTTTTGCGCTGCTGTGTTTCTACCCGATTGCCCTGTGGCAGATGGAGTATATTAAGTGGGTCCTCGAATCTGGCAAGCAATCATCGGAATGGTTGCTGCCCGGCGGTGATTTTCGCGTGTTCTGGTCCGCCGCCCATGTCGCGTTGGCTGGTGCGGGTCTTACCGTGTACGACTACGGTACATTTCATTGGGTCGAGGAACATTTTTTTGGTCCTATGCCTTATGGCGCCGGGTATATGCCATGGTGCTATCTCCCCGTTTTCCTGATGATCGTCACTCCGTTGGGCTTTTTCCCATTCTGGGTCGCATGTGCACTTTGGGATGGCCTGACGCTTGCATTGATGCTTTACGCGGTCTACCGGGTGTCGGATATGAGGCTGACAGGGCTGACTCACTCACAGTTTGCAATCGCGGCCATTTTCAGCCCCCCAATCTTTTTAACTTTGCTGACGGCGCAGAATGTCTTTTTGGTAAGTGGCTTGGCAATGCTGGCTGTATTGTGGGTCGGCGAGTTTCCCGTTTTGGCTGGACTGTGCGTTGGCCTTCTGGTAATCAAGCCACAATTTGCTGTGGCATTCCCATTCGTGTTGGCCGCCACTCGGGCCTGGAAAGCGTTTTTAGTTGCAATGGCAAGCGCGATAGTTCTCGTGGCGACCAGTGTTGCGGTCGAAGGATGGTGGGCATTGATGGCTACATGGAAGGCCTCCAGACAACTCCAGGATCTGACGATTGAGAACAGCTGGGGATATTGGCATGCCTCGCCCGGTATTATGGCTGCACTGCGGTTGACAGGATTTTCGGCAGGCATGGCACATGTCGCGTGGGCGTTATGCGCGCTTGTCGCGATCATGGGCGTAGTTCACGTATGGAAAAAATCCCGAGATCGCTGCCTGCGGGCAGGCGCTCTGGCCGCGTCTGTTCTTCTCATCTCTCCGTATGCCTGGCACTATGAATTGACATGGCTAGGGATTTCTTCTCTATGTCTCTATTCTATGGCGGCAAGGAGCGGCTGGCTGAAATGGGAGCAAACGCTTTTCTTGCTCGCGTGGCTTATGCCGATTTATAACTATATAAAAATTCAATGTCCTGGCCTTCCAATATTGATACCAATTGAACCGTTGGTTTGCTTGCTTTTTTTGTTAATCTTCTTGAGAAGGTGTCGTTTAGAGCGTGAACTAGAGGGAATCTCCTTAGCATTGGACAGGGTGCATGCATAAGCTATTCGTCTGGCTTCGCGGGCTTGCCTCGGAACCCGCCCACAAAGAGAGGCCGCCCTCCCGCGAACACGCGACTCCAAGAGGCAAGCCGAACCACAATTACCAAAACATTTGCGTTTTCAGCGCCCTGATCCGCGCCAGCGCTGCGGTGCTTATCGCCGCTACCGCCACAGCCGTGCAGCAAGAACCCCCTCTCCAGCCTTTGAAGGACTTTGCAAGGTCTTGCACGATGTGCGGGATGCATGCACCACCGCGGGCACATTTGCGACCCATTCCGGATCAAGTCCGGTTCAGCACACGCCCGCTGCCCGGCATCCTCTTCCCCCTGAAACCCTTGTCCCGCAAGCCCCTCAGGCAACCACCGGCTTGATGGCACAGTTACTGCTAACTTGAGTTCAAACTTGTATTCAAGATTGAACTCATGTCTAAAGACGCACGTTTCAGGGTCCGTGCCCTGCTCGACTCCTATGCCCGCAAAAGCGCAACGCCTCGCGAGGTCGTCGAGACGTTGATCGCCCGTATCGCGGCCGCGAGGCGCCCGGAAGTCTGGTTGTCGCGTGTGAGCGAGGACGACCTCGCCCGCCGCGCCGCCGAACTCGACGAAGCGTACGCGCGCCTCGGCGCTGTGGTCTTCGAGCGGATGCCGCTCTTCGGCGTACCGTTCGCCGTGAAGGACAACATCGACGTTGCCGGCATGCCCACCACTGCGGCTTGCGACGCCTTCGCCTACACGCCTCGCACGTCGGCCTTTGCAGTCGACCGCCTGCTCGATGCGGGCGCCATCCTCGTCGGCAAGACGAACCTCGACCAGTTCGCGACGGGGCTCGTCGGCACGCGCTCGCCCTACGGCCGGGTGCGCCAGTTCGAATCCGATGCATACGTCTCCGGCGGATCGAGTTCGGGGTCGGCGGTCGCGGTTGCAACCGGGCTCGTCGCGTTCTCACTCGGCACGGACACCGCGGGTTCGGGGCGCGTACCCGCGGGCTTCAACGAACTCGTGGGTCTGAAGCCAACGCCGGGCCTCGTGAGCAAGCGCGGCGTGGTTCCGGCGTGCCGAAGCCTCGACTGTGTGTCGATCTTCGCGCACGACGTCGGCGACGCCTGGGAAGTCCTGTTGCAGATGGCCAAGTACGACGGGCACGATGACTACGCGCGCCGCGTGCCATCGCTTGGGCTGCCCCATGCAGCGCTGCGCTTCGCCGTGCCGGAGCCGCTGACATTCTTCGGCGACACGCAGGCGCAGCAGGCCTTTGCCGCCACGCTCGACACGCTTGCCACGCGCCTTGCGTTCACGCCGGTACACGTGCCGTTCGAGCCCATGCAGCGCACCGCGGCTCTCCTCTACGACGGCCCCTGGGTGGCAGAGCGGCGGGCCGCGCTCGGTTCGTTCTTCGAGGCGCATCGCGCCGATATCGATCCGGTTGTCGCCGAGGTCATCGCCAAAGCCGACAGCTATAGCGCCGTCGATGCGTTCAATGGTCAATACGCACTCGCCGCGTTACGCCGCGAAGTCGAAGCGATGTTCGAGGAAATCGATGTCCTCATCGTGCCGACCACGCCCACCCATCCGAGCTTCGACGATGTGCACGCGGACCCGATCGGCGCGAACAGCCAGCTAGGCGTGTACACCAACTTCGTGAATTTGCTCGACCTGTGTGCGCTTGCCGTGCCCGGTGTGCGTCGAGCGGACGGCCTGCCGGCAGGCGTCACGCTTATCGCCCCCGCAGGGGCCGACCAGCGGCTCGCCGTACTCGCTGCACAGATCCAAGCGATTTTCGTGCCTCACGCCGCGGCCGAAGACGCCGCCAGCATCGCCGCGAAACCCCTGCCCTTCGAGGAGCCAACGGTAACGCTCGCCGTCGTCGGCGCGCATCTGCGCGGGCAGCCCCTCTGCTGGCAACTGCTCGAGGCGGGCGCGCGGTTCATCCAGACAACCCGCACCACATCGCAGTACCGCCTCTATGCGCTCGCCGGCACGACACCGGCCAAGCCGGCGCTGGTGCGTACGCCGGACGAGCCGGGCCAGCCCATCGAGATCGAACTCTGGGAAGTGCCGCTGCGCACCTTCGGCGCCTTTGTTGCCCGCGTGCCGGCACCGCTGGGCATCGGCAGTGTGCAGACAGCCGACGGGTTGATCGTCAAAGGCTTCATCTGCGAGCCTGCGGCTGTCGGGCCGGGAAGTGGCGCACGCGACATCACCGAATTCGGTGGCTGGCGCGCATGGCTCGCCACCGCGGTCGAGGCACACAAATCCGTTTGATATGCATGCCTAAATTTAACGAATCCAATTCGTGAGGAGTCCAGCCATGACCAACCGACGTCATTTTCTCAAGGGCGCGGGCGCCCTCGCCCTTGGCAGCGCCTTTCCATTCGACCTCGCCTTCGGCGCCGAACCGCTCACGGTCGGCGTGATCTACGTGGGTTCGCGCGGCGACTACGGCTACAACCAGGCCCAGGCGCAGGCGGCAGCCGTCATCAAGAAGCTGCCGGGCGTGAAGGTCGTCGAGGAAGAGAATGTGCCCGAGACCGTCGCCGCGCAAAAGACGATGGAGGCGATGATCGAGCAGGACGGCGCCACGCTGATCTTCGCGACCTCGTTCGGCTATTTCGATCCGCATGTGCTGAAGATGGCGGCCAAATACCCGAAGGTTCGCTTCGCACACTGCGGCGGCCTCTGGAAGAGCGGCAATCCGGCCAACATTTCGAGCTATTTTGGCTACATCGACGAATGCCAGTACCTGAACGGTGTCGTGGCGGGCCATGCGAGCAAAACGAAGAAGCTCGGCTTCGTCGCGGCCAAGCCAATTCCGCAGGTCCTGCGCAACATCAACTCGTTCACGCTGGGCGCGCAATCGGTCGATCCGTCGATCACGACGCATGTGATCTTCACGGGCGACTGGTCGATGCCGGTGAAAGAGGCGGAAGCCGCGAACAGCCTCGTCGATCAAGGTTGCGATGTCCTCACGTGCCACGTGGATGGCCCGAAGGTCGTGATCGAGACAGCGGAAAAGCGCGGCGCGATGAGCTGCGGCTACCACGCAAGCCAGGCGGCGCTGGCGCCGAAGGGCTATCTGACGGGTGCCGAATGGGACTGGGCCACGCCGTACAAGCTGCTCGTCACCAACGCACAAACGGGCAAGACGCAACCCAATATCCTGCGTGGCGGCCTGCGTGAAGGCTTCGTGAAGATGTCGCCGTATGGCGCGAAGGTGACCCCGGATGCCCGCACGAATGCCGATGCAATCAAGGCAAAAATGGTCGCGGGCGATTACGTGATCTTCAAGGGGCCGATGAAGGACAACAAGGGCGGCAGCGCCATTGCGTCCGGCACGAGTTACGCGCAGACCGATATCGCGCTCGAAAGCATGAACTATCTGGTTGCCGGTGTGGTTGGCCAGATCTGAGGATTGCTTGCGTCCTCACCAGGAGTCGTGATGTCCACTTCCCTTTCGCCGGTTCACGGGCGGCCGCGACTGCCCGCTGGCATTGCGCGTCTGGTGCTTGCCGTACTGCCTGCGTTGCCGACGCTATGCGCGATCGCCGCCACGCTGGTGCTGTTCGGCGCGTTCCTGCTCGTCCAGGGGCAGCCGGCCGTCGAGGCCCTTGACCTCATTGTCCAGGGCGCTTTCGGCTCGTCGTTCGCTTGGCAGAACACCTTGCTGCGCGCCGCGCCGCTCATGCTGACTGCCCTGTGCGTCGCGCTGCCCGCCCAGGTCGGCCTGATCGTGATCGGCGGCGAAGGTGCGCTCGCGCTCGGCGGGCTCGCGGCGGCCGTCGTGCCGCCATGCCTGCCGCACGCGACGCCCTGGTTCATCGCCACGCCCTTGATGGCCATCGCCGGCATGCTCGCGGGCGGTTTGTGGATCAGTGCGGTAGGCGCGATGCGTCAATGGCGCGGCGTCAATGAGACCATCAGCAGCCTGCTGATGTCGTATATCGCCATCGCGGTTTTCAAGTTTCTGGTCGAAGGGCCGCTGCGCGATCCCGCGAGCCTCAACAAGCCGTCGACGCTTCCCATCCCCGACGCCATGACCATCGGCTCGCTGCCGGGTCTCGACGTGCACTGGGGGCTCTTCTGGGGCGCGCTCGCGTGTCTCGCCGCCTGGGTGCTCGTGCGCCACAGCACGCTCGGCTTTGCGATGCGCATAACGGGCGGCAACGTGCGCGCGGCGCGCCTTGTTGGTTTGCCCGTGGGCGGACTCGCGCTCGCCGCCTGTGCGCTCGGCGGGGCATCGGCAGGACTTGCCGGGATGTTCGAAGTCGCGGCCGTGCAAGGCAGCGCGAATGCGTCGCTGCTTTCCGGCTACGGCTACGCAGGCATCCTGGTCGCGTTCGCGGCGCGGCAGAACCCGTTCGCCGTGATCGTGTGCGCGCTGATGGTCGGCGGCATCGAGGCGAGCGGCAGTCTGCTGCAACGCCGCCTCGACCTGCCCGACGCCGCCACGCTCGTGCTGCAGGGCCTGCTTTTCGCCAACCTGCTCGCGTGGGAGGCGCTCGCGCCTCGCCTCGCCGCCTGGCGCGTGAAGCTGCAGGCCGCCGCGCTCGACGCCTCTTCCGTCTCGCTGGAGCGTACTCATCATGTCTAGCCTCCACTCGCCTGTCGCGGTGTTGCTGCTCTCGCTGTTCGCGGGCGCCATTCGCGTGAGCACGCCCTATCTGTTCGTGAGCCTCGGCGAGTGCCTGACCGAGAAAGGCGGACGCGTGAATCTCGGCCTCGAAGGGATTCTCGTCTCCGGCGCCATGTGCGGGTATGCGGGCTCGTATCTCTCGGGCTCGCCGTGGATCGGCGTGCTCGCGGCGGCGGCGGCCGGTCTCGTGCTCGGCTGCCTGCACGGTCTCGTCTGCTCGCTGCCGCGGGTGTCCGATATCGCATTCGGCATCGCGCTCATGCTGTTCGGCACCGGCCTCGCGTTCTATCTCGGCAAGCCGTTTATCGAGCCGCAGGCGCCGATGCTTCCGTCGATCGATCTCGGCGCGTGGGCGGCCTCGCCGCAAGTGCACAACGCGCTGCACATCAACCTGCTCTTCGTGATCGGCGTCGTGCTCGCCGTCGCGCTGCAGTGGGGCCTGCGCTCGATGCGCTGGGGCATGACGCTGCGGCTCGTGGGCGAGAACGCCGAGAGCGCCCGCGCCATGGGCTACCCGGTCACGCGCGTGCGCGTGCTGGCGACGGCGGTGGGCGGCCTCTTCGCGGGCGTGGGCGGCGCCTATCTCTCGCTCGTCTATCCCGGCAGCTGGAACGAGGGACTGTCGAGCGGCCAGGGCCTCATGGCCGTCGCACTCGTGATCTTCGCGCGCTGGCAGCCGCTGCGCTGTCTCTGGGCGGCGCTGCTGTTCGGCGCCGCCGGCGCGCTTGGCCCGGCCCTGCAGGCAATCGGCGTGACGACCGGCTACTACCTCTTCAACGCCGCGCCTTACGTGCTGACGCTCGCGCTCATGATCGTCAACTGCCGGCCCGACCGCACGCTGACCGGCGCGCCGGGCGAACTGAGCCTCACGCGCTGAGCGTGAACGCCGCCTGAACGGCCGGCCCGAATCGAGAATCGCGTGCGCCCGCAAGCGCACGCCCGGAGAACGAAAATGACCCAGTACATCGAAGCGCGTCCTTACCCCTGGCCCTACAACGGCGACCTGCGCCCGGACAACACGGCGCTCGTCATCATCGACATGCAGACCGACTTTTGCGGCTACGGCGGTTATGTGGACAAGATGGGCTACGACCTCTCGCTCACCCGCGCTCCGATCGAGCCGATCAAGCGCGTATTGGGCCTCATGCGCGAACTAGGCTTCACGATCATCCATACGCGCGAAGGGCATCGCCCGGATCTGTCCGATCTGCCCGCGAACAAGCGCTGGCGCAGCCGCCAGGCGGGCACGAATGGCGTGGGCATCGGCGACATCGGACCGTGCGGGCGCATTCTCGTGCGCGGGGAGCCTGGCTGGGAGATCATCGGCGAGCTGGCGCCCCTGCCCGGCGAGATCGTCATCGACAAGCCAGGCAAGGGCTCGTTTTGCGCGACGGACCTGGAGCTGATCCTGCACACGCGCGGCATTGCCAACCTCGTGCTCACCGGTATCACAACCGACGTGTGCGTCCACACGACCATGCGCGAAGCGAATGACCGCGGTTTCGAATGCACCCTGCTCGCAGACTGCTGCGGGGCGACCGACAAGCGCAATCACGACGCGGCGCTCAACATGGTGCTGATGCAGGGTGGCGTGTTCGGCACGGTCTCCGATTCGGCGGCGCTCGTCGCTGCCCTGGAGCGCTGATCATGGCGAGCCCGGCGCGAGCGCTCGGCGTCGAGGTCATCGGCGCTACCAAGTCATTCGGTGCATTCCGCGCACTCGACGACGTCACGATCAAGGTGACGCCCGGGACCGTCCACGCCCTGCTCGGGGAAAACGGTGCGGGCAAGAGCACGCTCGTGAAAGGGCTCGTGGGCTACGGCGTGCTCGATCACGGCGCGATCCTGGCCGACGGACGCGAGGTGCACATTACGTCCCCGCGCGATGCCCAGGCGCTCGGCATCGGCATGGTCTACCAGCATTTCACGCTGGCGGCCGGGCTGAGCGTCGAGGAGAACCTGCTCCTCGCGCGCGGCAAGCTGCCGTGGAAGATCGACTGGGCGGCGCAGCGCAAGGCACTCGACGCGTTCATGCGGCGCATGCCGTTTCGCCTGGCGCTGGACGCGCCCGTGTCGTCCCTCGCGGCCGGTGAGAAACAGAAACTCGAGATCCTCAAGCAGCTGTATCTGGAACAGCGTTTCCTGATCCTCGACGAGCCGACGTCCGTGCTCACCCCTCAGGAAGCGGACGAAGTGCTCGGCCTCATGCGCAAGCTCGCCTCGTGCGGCGACCTCACGGTACTGATGATCACGCACAAGTTCCGCGAGGTGATGGCCTATGCAGACAACGTGACCGTGCTGCGCAAAGGACGCTTCGTCGCGACCTGCGCCGTTGCCAACACCAACCGCGACCAGTTGGCCGCCTGGATGATGGGCAGCGACGCGAGCCTCGAAGCGCGCGAAGGGGCCGCCGAAGACGCTGGCGAGGCGCGGCTTGCGCGCCGGACTCACTCGCCTGACGCCCCGGTACAGCTCTCGCTATCGAGCCTTTCGGTCGTAGACGACCGCGGCCACGCCGCAGTCCGCGAAGCCTCGATCTCGGTGCGGGCGGGAGAGATTCTCGGGCTCGCAGGCGTCTCCGGAAACGGCCAGAAGGAGCTGATCGAAGCGCTCGTTGGCCAGCGCAAGGTCGTCTCGGGCGAGATGCGCGTAGAGGGCGCGCCCTATGCCGCGACACGCGAGGAAATGACCCGGCTGCGGGTGTTCGCGCTTCCCGAGGAGCCGCTGCGCAACGCCTGCGTCGCGGGGATGAGCGTGGCGGAGAACATGGCGCTGCGCGATTTCGATCGCTCGCCGCTGCGGCGCTGGGGATGGTGGCTTGATCGTCGTGCGATGCGTGCGCGCGCCGAGCGGCTGATCGCCGAATTCAACGTGCGGCCGCCGCTGCCCGAACGCGCCATCGGCACGCTTTCCGGCGGCAATGTGCAGCGCGCCGTACTGGCACGCGAGCTAGGTCAGGAAGTGAACGTGCTGATCGTCGCCAATCCGGTGTTCGGACTCGACTTCGCCTCTGTGGCCGATATCCATGCCCGGATTCTCGCGGCTCGCGATGCCGGCGCGGCGGTTCTGCTCGTGAGCGAAGACCTCGACGAACTCCTGGAACTCGCCGACCGCATTGTCGTGATGGCCGAAGGCCGCCTCGTGTACGAGACGGCGGCAAGCGTTGCGGACCGCGTGGTGCTCGGGCGTCACATGGCAGGCCATGGCGACGAAGGCAAGCCGCAGCCGGCCGAGGCGACCGTGCTGCATGCAAGCGCCTGAGCCGACACTCGAACAACACACAGCACAAAGGGAGAAGGACAGCGATGACAACCATCGCCCGGGCCAAGCCCGTTCCGTTCACGTTCGACGCGCGCCACACGGCGCTCATCGTCATCGACATGCAGCGCGATTTCATCGAGCCAGGCGGCTTTGGCGAGGCGCTCGGCAACGACGTGTCGCTGCTTTCCGGCATCGTGCCGACGGTCGCGCGGCTGCTCGCCCACGCACGTTCCGAGGGCTGGCAGGTGGTACACACGCGCGAATCGCACGCACCCGACCTGTCCGATTGCCCACCGGCCAAACGCCTGCGCGGCACGCCGAATGCGCGCATTGGCGACGAAGGTCCGATGGGCCGCATCCTGGTGCGCGGCGAGCCCGGCAACGCAATCATCGATTCGCTGAGGCCACTCGATGGCGAACTCGTCATCGACAAGCCTGGCAAAGGCGCTTTCTACGCCACGCGCCTGGGCGAGGAACTGGCGATGCGGGACATCACGCACCTCGTGTTCGCGGGCGTGACAACCGAGGTCTGCGTGCAAACCTCGATGCGCGAAGCCAACGACCGAGGCTATGAATCCCTGCTGATCGAGGATGCAACGGCGAGCTACATTCCCGCGTTTCGCGAGGCCACGATTGCGATGATTCATTCGCAGGGCGGTATCGTCGGCTGGACGGCCCCGCTCGACGCCCTGCTGGAGGCAGCCCGATGACGCTCGAACTGAACCGGCCCGAAATTGTCGCGCAGGTGCAAGCGGCTTTCGAGGCTTACGAGCGCGCGCTTGTCGACAACGACGTCGAAACGATGAACGCACTCTTCTGGGACGCACCGGAAACCGTACGCTACGGCATCGCCGAAATTCAGCACGGCGGCGAGGCGATCCGCCGCTGGCGGGAGACCTGTGTGCCCGTGCCACGCTCGAGACGCCTGCATCGCACCGTGGTGACGACTTTCGGCGCCGACTATGCGACGGTGAGCACGGAGTTCACGAGCGACGCAACGCCGTTGACAGGCCGCCAGATGCAGACGTGGGCGCGGCTGCACAAGCAGGACGATACGTTCGGCGGCTGGATGATCGTGGCGGCGCACGTGAGCCTCATCGAACCTGTCTAAGCGCGGATAATAAGGAACCGGCTTTCGGCGCCCGCATTACACGGGCGCGCTGCAAAACTATCGACGTTTTCTACACCCGACTCATGAACGACTTGCCCGAAGCGGCCGCCGAGGCCTCCCCAGCATCTGGCGCGAAGATGGTCTATAGCGCGAACCCGCTTGCGGAACAGGTGTATCAGCTGATCAAGCAGGACATCTTCAACTTCCGCCTGTTTCCCGGCGACCGCTTTTCCGAAAACGACATCGCCCAGCATTACGGCGTGTCGCGCACGCCGGTGCGCGACGCGCTGTTCCGCCTGCTGCGCGAAGGGTATCTCGAGGTGGGATTCCGGCGTGGCTGGAAAGTCTGCGATATCGACTTCAACCGGCTCGACCAGCTCTACGACCTGCGCATCGTGCTCGAGCTGGCGGCGATCGAGCGGCTCCCCGGCGTCCCCCACCACGCCATGGACGCGCTGCGGGCCGTGTGGTGCATCGAGGAAAGCGAACGCAAAAGCGATCCGGCTGCCATGTTCGCACTGGACGAGGGCTTTCATCGCGGCCTCGTGAGCGCAGCGGGCAACGACGAGATGCTGCGCGTGCATAACGAGGTGACCGAACGTATCCGCATCGTGCGAAGACTCGATTTTCTCAAGGCGCATCGCACGAGCGCCACCTACGACGAGCATTCGACGATGCTCAATCTCATCGATCGCAGGAAGTTTGCCGAAGCGAGCATCCTGCTGCGCGCTCACATCACGCAAAGCAAGCTGGAGGTGCGAAAGATCACGCTGTCGATGCTCGCAACCGCACGCGATGAAAAGCTGCCTTTCGTGAGCTAGGCCAGCTAGGTTAGAAGTGCTTCGTATTCTTCGCGGAACTGGTTGAGCGAGCTTTCCACGACAGTCACCGCGCCGTCGATGAGACCGCAACGTCCGCTGCCCGGAAGAATGCGGCACAGGTTTTCCAGCGAATCGAGATCGGCGCGTACGCCGCGGCCGGTGTCGAGCCGGTTGAGAAGCCGCATCAACTGAAACGTCCCGCCCTTGCACGGCGGACACTGCCCACACGAGCCCTGGGCGAAAAAGCTCACGTACTCCGCGACCTTGCGCACGATGCTGGTGCCTTCCGAAACGACGATCATCGCGCCCGTGCCAAGACGCGAGCGGCGTTGCCGGACCGAGTCGAAGTCGAGCGCAACATCGAGTTCGCGTTTCGTCAGCAGGGTGTTGGAGGGGCCGCCGGTGAAGACCGCCTTGAACTCCTTGTCCTGCAGCATGCCGCCGCCGCACTCGAAGACGAGCGCCGCGAGGCTCGTGCCCATCGGCAGTTCGTACAGACCGGGACGCAAGACGTCGCCCGAGAGCGAGTAAAGCTTGGTTCCCGCGGCATCGCCAACGCCCAGGTCCCGATACCACTGTGCGCCATGGCGCAATATTCCCGGTACGTGAGCCAGCGTCTCCGTGTTGTTGACGATGGTCGGTGCGCCATGTACGCCCTGTTGTGCGGGGAATGGGGGTTTGCGCCGTGGAAACGGAAAGCCGCCCTCAACACTGGCAATGACCGCCGTTTCCTCTCCTCCGATGTACAGCCCCGAACTGGCGAGAACGCAAAGCGAGACGGTCCTTCCGATCACCTGTTCGATCGCCGTGAATAGAGGATGCTCGCGCCACTGCCGCACGGCTTCGCGCGTGACCGCGAGTGCCTGTTGCTCATGCGGGTTCACATAAAGCACGACGTGGTTGGCGCGCGTGGCGAGTGCGGCGATGAGCGCGCCTTCTATCACCTGGTGAGGCGTATGTTCCAGCAGAAAGCGGTCCTTGAAGGTGCCGGGCTCGTCTTCGTTGCCATTGCAGATGATGTACTTGTCCCCTTCTGGGGCAGCGGCAACCGGCGTCCATTTTCGATGCGTCGGGAATCCCGCGCCGCCCATGCCGCGCAAATCCGCCGCGGCAATCTCCGCAATGATCGCTTCTGGGTCTTGCAGCGCCCTCTCGAGTCCTTCACCGCCGCCGCGCGCGAGCCAGCCATCGAGATTCGCGCCTACGCGGATCTCATCGCGCAACAGAATCTGATTGAGCTTGTCCATTGGCGCTCCGTGGATCGCGTTACCGGATGCTGCGGGCCGCGCGTGCGCGTGCATCCGGGCGCAGGCTGGCGTCGGCCTGCAAATCGAAATGCGCGTAGTCGGGGAAGAGCTGCGGCGCCTTCATGTGCAACGGCAATCCAGCCAACGTGAGTTCGCGCTGCCACGCGTGAACGTGCCCGATGCCCGCGCGACTGGCCATCGTGCGCGCCTTCGACTCCGCCGCTCTCGCCCCAGCCCGGCGGCCCATGCTCAGAATGTCGAGCAGCGCATTGCCCATCAGCCGGTTGCGCCCGTGGATCCCTCCTGTGACCTCTCCCGCGCAGTACAGGCCGGGCACGCTCGTCGCACCGTGCTTGTCCACCGCGACGCCGCCGTTCTGATAGTGAAGGGTGGGATAAACAAGAAACGGCTGCCGCGCCGGATCGATACCGCACTTGCGCGCGAGATGGCGCAGCGTGACGAGACGTTGCGCCAGAATGCCCGGATTCTCCATTTCGAGCGTCGGCGTGTCGAGGAACACCCCGACCTGAGCGTCGTGCGTGATGCCGCGCCCTTGCGCGCATTCGCGCAGGATTGCCGACGCCACCACGTCCCGCGCCTTGAGCTCGTCGACGAAACGTTCGCCTTCGCCGTTGATCAGCTTCGCCCCTGCGGAGCGCGCCGCCTCCGAGATCAGGCCGCCCGCCATGTGGGGCGGCCAGGCCACCCCGGTTGGGTGATACTGGAACGAGTCGAGCTCACGCAGCCGCGCGCCGATTCGATACGCCAGGACGAGACCGTCGGCGGTTGCGCCGTAGTGGTTGGAGGTGGGAAAGGCATTCAAATGCAGCCGCCCCGCTCCGCCCGTGGCGAGAATCACGGCACGGGCGCGCACCAGCACGAAGGTCCGCCATTCGAGGTTGTAGAGCACGGCGCCCGCGCAGTTTCCGCGCTCGTCCGAGAGCAGTTCGACCACGGGACAACGGTTCCAGACCTCGATGCCGGCATCGAGGTCGACGGCCTCGCGCAGCACGCGCATCATCTCGAGCCCGGTGTAGTCCCGATACGAGAGAATGCGCGCCGCCGAGGCACCACCGGGCTTCTTGCGCAACAGGTTGCCGCCGATCGGCCGGTCGTCCTCGAGATCGAACATCATGCCGAGCTGGATGAGCCAGCGAATCACATCGGGGCCGTCCATCACCATTTGCGCGACGAGTTCAGGGTCGCCGCAGAAATGGCCGGTACGCAATGTGTCTTCGAAATGCAGCTGGGGGCTGTCGTCCTCCCCCACGGCCGCCTGGATTCCACCCTCGGCCATCACGGTGTTGCTGTCGCCCAGGCGCAGCTTGCAGGCAAGCATGACCTGCGCGCCCTCTTTCGCCGCGGTGAGCGCCGCAGCGCATCCTGCGCCTCCGCCGCCGACGACCAGCACGTCGGTATGCACGAGTTGCGCGCCAGCCAGGTCGACGTCGTCGATCAACGCGTTGGCCTGCAACTGGCGCGCGAGATCCGGCTGGCAGGACTCGCCCCGGTTCACACCAGCGGCCAGGGCCACGCGCGCATTCGGCCCGTGGTCGGGGTGATAGCCCTTGAGCAGATCGTCGACGGATTGGTCGTCCGCACGCAGCACGGGCGCAACGCCGGCGCGGTAGCGCAGAAGCGCGTTTTCGTAAGGGATGCCGATAGACATGTTCGTAGGGAGCGGTCAACGCGGCGGCTGCGCGCCTGGTGCGTCGAAGTCGATCTTCATTTCGCCGCGTTCGATCTGCTGCAGCCTGCGGATAAGATTGGCCGGACGCAGCGAGTGAGCCGCAATCATGCGTCTCACGAACAGGCCGAGATGGTTGGGCCGAATGTGCTCTGGGCAAGCGAGCGTGCAGAGGTTGCACATGACGCATTCGTCGAAGACCTGACTGGATGCGTCGAGCCTGCCCTCCACCGCCAGGTTCACACCACGCTGGACTTCGAGGCCTTTCGGGCAGGCGCGGTCACAGCCGCTGCAATGGCGGCAATGAGACGCTTCCGGGAATATTTCGGACATGGTGCGTAGCGCCTGCCAGCTATCGCCGAGGTCCTCCATGCGATACACGTGGCGCGCAGGCGTCGTCAGGTAATCGAGGAATGCGACCTGCATGCCTTCTTCGACCAGCGTCTCGCACGCGAGTACGGTCTTGACCTCCGGCTCACCGCTGCGCCGAACCATGACGCGACAGGACCCGCACACACCTTGCCCCATGCAACCGACGCCTTCGACGAGCGTCTGGCCAGCATGCACGAAGGCCTGCAGGATCGAGCAGGTGGCCGGCGCTTCCAGCTCGCGCCCCTCAATGCTCAGGCAAACCATATTCGGTCTCCTTGCGGCACATCGGCGCCGCACTGGCGAACCCACGGAAAACGTCATATGAACCTTAGCACAACGCCGGTTGTAGCCATGCGCAGGTCGCATGAGCGTGAGGTATCGATCTAAGTGACGACCTCCTGCGCCTCGACCGTCGACGAAGGCAGAACTTTAAGCGCGAGGACGACGCCGCAGACAATGGCTCCGACGCCGACTGCCTCGTTGAACGTCGGCCATCGGCGACTCGCCACCAGACCGAACGACGTGGCGAACACGGTTTCCGTGACGATAAGCTGACCCGCGAGCCCAATCGGAAGCCGCTTTGACGCAATCGTCCATGCCCACGAACCGGCAATCGACCCCACCGCGGCGAGCACCAGGGAGCTGAGGAGGATGATCCCGAACGACGGCCATTGCAATCCGAGGCTGGCGAAGTTCAGTAGTGACAGATGCGTGGCCACAGGAACGAATAACGCGATTTCGATTGCGCCACCGATCATCATCATCGCTGTCCATTTGCGCGGGTCCATCGTCGGGCGTTTTTTGAGTGCGTTCCGATTCGACAGTGCGAACGCTGTCCACAGCGAGACTGCCCCGAATGAAATCGCGACTCCGGCGATCACGCTTGTCGACAAGCCGTTGAGTGCCGCGATGAGCCCGGGCCAGTTCACCATTACCAGCCCCAACGCTATGAAGCCTAGCGGCAGGCTCAACACTCTCCACGACGTGGCTTGTGGGCCCTGGTTGCCGGCGATGGCCAACACCACGGGCACAGTTGCGACGATGGCAGGCGGGATAATCGGGCCGGCGAACCGTACAGCTGCCATGATGGTCACGAAATAGCCAACATACCCGACGAAACCGAGCCACGCGGCGACCAGCCAGTCACCTGTGGCCGTGCGTGCGCCCTGGTCTTTCACCGCCACGAACAACAGCAGGCCCAAAATTCCTGAGAGCAGGAAGCGTGTCACGGCCATGTCGTAAATGGTGTAGGGGCCAACGACATACGGGGCCACGAAATTCAGTGACCACGAGAAGGCTGCAAAAACGGCGGCCGCGACGCCGATCAAAAACTGCGCTTGCATACTTATTCTCCGAAGTCGCCTGTAACGAGGTTATCGACTACGGACCTGGCGGCATTCCAGAATAAGGCAGATAGTTGTCCAGGAACGACAACCAATTACAGCGCGTCCGCCAGAGTCCGCATCGGCTCATCACGCTGCTGGAACTGCTTCTTCGGCATCCTGAATACTCTCACCTATGCTGTCTTTTTGCCGAAATCGTGGCTGTCTGTTACGACCGGGCGCTCTCGCGCAGGCAAACAGCCTCGCGGCCAGCGCGCGACCTGCACCGCTCGCAAGTTCGAGTGCGAGTTGACAGCTCACCGAATTGTGGTCTGTCAAAACATGCAAGCTGCATAATGGCGATGGACGAATGCGCGACCAGGTGCACTGGCGCCTGTTCATTCGATGCCGGTTTACTAACGTCATTCGCGGCGGAGGTCTACAGATGACACCGTGCAGCTACGACGTCGTGATCGCGGGCGGCGGCCTTGGCGGCGCCGCGCTTGGCCGCGCACTGGCGGGCGCCGGGGCGCACACGCTCATTGTCGAGCGCGAAACGTTGTTCAAGGACCGCGTGCGTGGCGAAGGCATCTTCCCGTGGGGCGTGGTCGAAGCCAGTACGCTCGGGATTGAACGCCTGCTTCTCGACGATGGGGCGCACGTGGTGCCCTTCTGGAAGAAATACACGGGACCGGGTCATATGGATTGCCGGGACCTTGCCGCCACTACCCCCGCACACACTGCGTGTCTGAACTTTTTTCACCCGGCGATGCAACGCACCCTGCTGGACGCGGCAGAAGCATCGGGGGCAATTGTGCTGCGTGGAGCCGAGGTGGTAGGCGTCGAACCCGGTGATGTGCCGGGCAAGGCGCCGGTTGCCGAGATACGCACGAACGAAGGCAAACATTGGGCGAAAGCGCGCCTCGTCGTGGGCGCTGACGGTCGCAGGTCGGTAGTGCGCAGGACCGCGGGCTTTTCGCTTAATCAGGACGCCGGACGACTGATTGTTGCCGGGGTTTTGTGTGAAGGGCTGGATGCTCCAGAAGACGCGATCCACCACTTCCAGTGCCCGGCATTGGGACAGACCGCACTGATCTATCCAATCGGCCGTCAGCGATTTCGCACGTATTTTGTCTCACGGGTCGGGCAGCTTGCGCGGCCCATCAGCGGAAACGGCCACATCGGCGAATTCGTCGATGCGTGTGTCGACACGGGCGTGCCGCGCGACTGGTTCGAACACGCGCGCGTCATTGGCCCGCTTGCGTCATATCCCGGTGCCGATAGCTGGGTCGATCATCCCTGCAACGGCGGCGTGGTGCTGATTGGGGACGCCGCGGCGGCCAGTGACCCGGCGTGGGGAGGAGGGCTGTCGTTGACGCTGCGTGACGTCAGGGTGCTGCTTCACCGTTTGCTTGCGGGTGATGACTGGGAAGCCGCTGCGCACGCATATGCTTTTGAGCACGACCGGTACTACGGCGCGCTGCACCGTGTGCACGATTGGCTCGCCCAACTGCTGTACGAACGCGGAAAGATCGCTGATGAGCGCCGCGCCCGTGTTCTGCCCTGTCTCGCGATGGAGCCCGATCGCATGCCCGATATCAGAGGGATGGGGCCCGAGGCTCCGTCGGACGAAACGGCGCGTCGGCGTTTTTTCGTCGAGGATGGCATCTTGCCGCGCGCTGAAAGGGGCACAGCCTGATCGGTACGGCAGCTGGCCAACGCTCATTCAAGCGGGCGTGCTGCTGATTAACCACATCGCGCCGGGCAACCGCACTCTCGCACCGTCCGCATAGGGCGCAAGCGCCTCGCGAACCGATGCGGTGGCGGCAGAGATAATCTCCGCTGGCTGATTGCGCAACCAACTATTCACCGCGCCGATCTGGGTTGACTGAACCACCGCCTCCTCCAGCCCACGGCCAGCGGCGATATCGAGGTCCATGTCGAGCTTCTCGAAGTGCGGTGGCGCCCAGCCGGCCGCCGTGGCAACCTCGGTCACGTGGTTCCGATCGGCGAAGGCGAACATTCCGGGCGCGTTGGGCACCGGCTGCGGCCTCGGCGGCAGGTGCCGCGCAGCCGCGGTCATCGGCACTTCCATCCACGGGTTTTCGGCCAGCGCGCGCCAGCACACGAGCGCCATGCGCGCGTCCGGCGCGGCGGCCCGGCGCATATTGGCAAATGCCGCCACCCGGTCGCCGAAGAACATCACGCCAAACGCGGAAATCAGCAAATCGTATTCGTCCAGCGCGGCCGTTGCCGGATCCGTGTGCCGCCAATCGACATTGGCAATGCCGGCGGCGCTCGCGCGCCTTTTACCCTCAGCAAGCATTGGCCCGGAAATGTCCAACCCCGCCACGCGGCCGGACGAACCCACGGCGCGCGCGAATTCCAGCGTGGGCGCGCCACAACCGCAGCCGATATCCACCACCCGCTCTCCGGCATGCGGTGCGGCAAAGGCAAGCAAGGCGTTTGTCACCGGCGCGAGCGTGATGTCGGTGTGCGCCTGTCGCGCCACCCAGATGTCGCCGCCGTTCCCGTTCCAGAAGGCAAGCATGTCGGCGTTGATCTCTTCGGGCGAGGCCATCCGGGTTCTCCTACGGGGCGGGTGAGCACGTCGCGGCTTCGCCGAACACCAGATTTTCTAGTATTCCTTAATTAAACGGGCCAGCGACTCTGCCTCTCGCGCAATGGCTTCGTCTGCCGATACGCCGTCGTTGATCCATAGCTGGACGGTATCCACGAACGCTTTTTGTGCCGCGCCGCACAACTGGGTGATACGGATTCGATAAACGCCATCGAAGCTGAACACCTCCAGACGCCCTTCGTACTCACGCGCATAGAACTTCATCGTTCGCTCCTTGAGTCGCCGCCGTGCGTTCCTTCGATGCTGCGGGTATCACCGCCGCGCCCGCGCGTGCTGCCGCCCTTTCGTACGAGCACGAGCGCGCCCTTTCGTCGCGCAAGATCTGCACGCGAACGTGGGAGTTTTACCGCTACGTCGACATTCAATGCGCGGCGGCCCCGCACCGCTCACTCACGCGCGGCCACTCATGCCTCGCATGCGCCTTGCAAAATGGGCACGCTCCGCGTCGTCCATCAGCGCCAGAAACTCGTCCGCTTCCATATGGACCAGCTCTTCGTGATCGCCCGCCTCGAAGTAGATGTCCGGCTGCCCCGCCAGGTTCGCTTCGAGATAGGTTTTCATGCCATACGCCCCGCAGATCGGCGGCAATGCCCCAGCATCGCAGTCCTTGAACAGCTCGCGCAGGTCGGCTTCTGTCGCGAGGGCGAGCCTGCGGCCTGTCTTGTTCCAAAGCTCCGACAATTGCACGGCATAGGTCGAGGGCAGTACGACGGCCACATAGCCGTGCTCGTCTTCGAGCAGTACGGTTTTTGCAAGGCGGTCGCCGGGAATGTGCGCTGCCGCAGCGCTTTCCATGCTCGAATGACTGTATGGGTGGCGCACGATTTCGTAGCGTGAGCCCTTGCTGCGCAGGCGTTCCTGCAGAGTGGTCGACATCGACATGGCACACCTCCTGTCGAATGCGTAGAAGAAAACCAGCCGCTAGTCACCACTTCAGAATAGTTCACACGCGCGTGAATAGCACGCCGGCGCCGCCGCCGCAGATTCGCAGTACGAAGACCTGGCGGCGCATGTTGTGAAGTGACTATTTCGGCTTATGACCGAATAGGGAAAAGCGCGCTTTCCCTGCCTGCTGCGAGTCCGCACCGAGCACCCCAAACTCGACGGGAAACCGCGTGTAGAAGACGTGAACGTGCTCAGCTTCAACGGCGTCGAGCATGCGCTGCGCCTCGTCTTCCGTGACGGCGAGAATAACCTGCACCGGTTGGTCAGCGAGATTCAGCAGATGCGCCCCATGATGTGCGCCGGCATGCCCAGTCCCCTCCGCGCAGTTGATCACTGTGACGCCATGAATTCCCAGGCGGCCCGCTTCGTGAAGCAGCCATTCGCACACCGTCCGATGTCCGTGATGGCGGTCATGTTCGGTGTAAAACGTAAGCTGAAAGCCGTTCATGCCCTCCTCCACGCGCGGGAGACCGCTGAGCAGAAGCTGCAGCCGGAAGGTCCTTCGGTGCCGACCCGGCACCGAAGGACCCTCAATCCATTCTAGTGCAAGGGTCTGGCGCCGACATGTGCTGCATTGCAGCGCACGCGCGCGACATAGGGCACAAGCTCAGCGTGTTCTGTCCTCAGTCCGCAGCTTTCGTTCCAAGCGTGGCGTATTCGATTCGCGTACGCGTATAAAAGAGGGGAACACCGCCGCCGTTGAGCTTGTCGAGCAGGTTGTCAATCTGCGCATCTCCGGCGATAAGGGTGACGGCGACCGACTGTTCCGCAAGCTCGAAAAAGCGAGCAGCATGATATTTTCCCTTGTGGTCTACACCTTCGGCTACCTCGACCACCGTGGCGCCATGAATGTCCGCATGCCTGGCTTCCTCAAGTATCCAGTCAACGACCGAAAGGTGCCGGACGCGATGACTCTGATTAGCCGCATAGATGGTCAGTTGACTACCTTGCATAAACACCTCCTGATCAAGTTAATGAACTGTGCCGGGCCAAAAGCCAGAGAAGCGACGACGCCCCGCTGGCTGCTGCCCTGGGGTCAAGCCTTAACGCGTGGCGAACGCTCCTGCCTATGCCCAGCATCGTCTGACTCCATGGCGTCTTCCTCGAATAAGGCGCGGTACAAGTCCTGCCCGAAACTCGTTTGCAGCGGCTCTCCCTGAATCAGGCGGAACGTGCGCTCGCCGTCTTCCCGGCGTTCGGCCCGCAGAAAGACTGCGGGAAACGCGCATTCAGTAGCGAGACCCTTTGCCAACGTGAACAGATGCGTGACAAGGCATATCTTTACGCGCGCCTCGAGCAGAGCGTCGATAATCGCTCTACCGACTTCCGAGCCCTCACGTTCGTTGGTCGATGCAAACGACTCGTTTGACAGGAAGAGCGCGTGAGGCCGGATATGGTCAACGACCTCGCTCATGCGTCTTAACTCTTCGTCGAATTTTCCGCTTTGCATCGTGACATCTTCCTCCCGCTTGTAGTGCGTGAAGATCCCGGTCGCGACGTTTGCTTCAAATGCCGAGGCGCCGACGATGCCGCCCGCCTGGAGCAGTACCTGTGCGATTCCAATACTACGCAAAAAAGTCGATTTCCCGCCCTGGTTCG
Organism: Paraburkholderia sp. J10-1; assembly: GCF_905220165.1. NCBI lineage: Bacteria > Pseudomonadati > Pseudomonadota > Betaproteobacteria > Burkholderiales > Burkholderiaceae > Paraburkholderia > Paraburkholderia sp. J10-1. Next base: position 133,986 of record NZ_CAJMYW010000001.1, read on the forward strand.
CGCCGGTCACGACCATAGCATCCTTGCCGTTCGCGTCGACGTCGTTGCCCACCGGTGCGTGCTCCATACGCAGTGCGAGACTGATGTCGTACAGCCCTGAGAAGCTGTGCCTGCGCTGCTCAACCGGAAAAGGCACAGGAAAACAGACTGGCAAACCTCGCTTTGCCAGTCTGTTGCGCAAATTCATGAAACCCAGATAGAGGCCAAGCTCCGCGCGCAACATCGCGAAGAAGCTCTTGATGTGATCAGCGGACTGGGCAAGCGCGTTTGCAACGTGGTTGATGCCGCGCGCTTCAAGTTCGGCGACCGCACGGGCGCCGTTCTCATCTCGCTCGGCAATGCGGAACGTGTATGAGCGTGGCCGCCTTGCGAATAGACGGCGAATCAGATTCGGGTCCGGCTCGTGGGGTCTGCGTAAAACGTAGCGGGTGCCCTTGTTGCCACGACCTGGTTGCGCACTCATCAGCACACCGCGGTTGAACCTGAGTTCCCTCAGGCAATGCTTAACAGCTGCGAAATAGTCGTCCGGCAACGCTTCGCGCACCATCGCGAAGAACCGTCTGAAACCAGCCGATTCGAATGACGACGTTTCATCGTCCGCGAGTTGGCGCAACTTCACCAACGAGGCGAAATACGCCTGCACGAGGTCTCGGGCCGAGTGCAGGACGCTGCTCGCCGAAGCCGTCAATCCCCAGTAGAAGCTCTTGCGCTCTGTCTCTTGCGCCTCCACGGCAATCGCATAGAGCCGCCGTACAACGGCCTCGTGGCTCAGACAATCCCTGAGCACGGCCTGTCGATAAAGAATGTCGCCAAGCTCGTCCAGACTGACGGTCACGACCTTCTTCGCCACACCCTCGAGAAATTCGTCGCCCGCCCCCATCGCCGCAAAGACGGTGGCGAGTTCGAGATCCCGCGTGAGCGTGGTTTCGTTCCATTGTTCACCGCGATGCCAGTCGAAATCGCGCTGCGCATAGAGCAACCATGCTTTCATGATGCAAGGCGCTCCTTCAGGCGTTCATAGGTGAGCCCGTACTGCTCGGCCACAGAGACGGCGTATGTGCGTCCATCGGCGAGCTTTCGGCGAATACGGAACGTTCGCTGCGCCGGATTGGACGGGCAGATTTCACTGACCATGCTCACTGTCTGCGCGCCGAGCCGGGCCAACTCTTCGACAAAGGTCACGCATACGCAAAGCGCGTCGCGTTCCATAATCCGGTTGACGATCCGGCGGCAGAGAAATAGCGCATCGGCAAGCGTCGTGGAACTGAAAATCTCGTTCATCACGATGACGCTGCGGGGCGTGGCTCGCGCCAGGATGGCGTGCATGCGCATGAGGTCATCCTGCAACTTGCCGCGCATGTCCTTCGTATTCTCTTCGCGCTCAAAATGTGCAAAGAGCTGATCGCAGAGATACAGGCGCGCCTCACTGCCAGGCACCGGGCAACCCAGCCTCGTGAGGTAGTGAAGTTGCCCGAACGCTCTGGCGAAAGTCGTCTTGCCGCCGTTGTTGGGACCCGAGACAACAATAATGCGCTCAGCACGCTCCAGCCAGAAGTCGTTGCGCACGACTGGAAGCTTGTCTGCACACAGCTTGTGCGCGAGCGCGAGGTCGAACGTATCGTGACAACGTTCGGCCTTGCTCGACGACGAAACCACCGGGAAGCAGAATGGAAGACCTTGCTCCCGGCAATTCTGAATATAGGCGTCGTACGCGATGTAGAACTGCGCCTCGCGGTCGAATGAGGCGATGGTGGCATCAAGGAAGTCGGTGTGATTGAGCTGGAAGCTGGCGAGCATCGCAAATGGTTGAGGCTGGAGCCTGGCGACGTAGTCCAGTATCTGTGCCTCGACGTGATTCATTTCCGGCCATTCCTTGACCTCGACACTGTGGTCCTTGACCTCACCCTGCTTGAATCGCTCGAAAATAGCCACGACGTATGCGCTGTAATCGCTCTCGCGGTCGTCATTCAGCACGGTCACCGCGTTGCCGTGAATGTGCACCGCGTATCTAACGGCTTCCAGCGCCGTCTGCAGGTCCACCACATCTCGCCTGAGTCCGATGAAGTCCTCGCCACGAAGATACCCTGCAAGCCACGCGCTGAACTCGCGCAAGCCTGCCGACTTCGGGGGAGTCTCATGTAGCGTGGCTTCTAACGTCCCAAGCGCATCGCAATACCGGAACGCAGCTTCGAGAAACCACCATTGTTTTTGTCGCGGATAGTAAAGCTTCTCTGCCTGTGCCAGCGCTGAGCGCATCTTGCGCATCGACTGCGCAAACGCGTGAATACAGCGGGAAATCTCGTCGCTCCCGAGGTCGCGCATCACGTCATGCCGGTACCGTATTGCACTCTCGCGATCGAGCGCTGTACGAAAGAACGGCTTCAGGTCGTACTCGTCATAGCCTTGCGTGAGCTTCAGTTCAATCTGGTCGAGATTCAGGTCGCCAAAGCACTCCGGCTCGTGCACTTCGCCAGCAGGCGGCCCGTCTTCGGGTGTCTCAAACAGGATGCTGTGAAATCCCATCTCCAGTCCCTCGTCGCCACGCCTTTGGCAGAGCGCGACGAAACCCAGACCCAACGAAGGTTGGGCTGTGACGATGCGAACCGGGAGTTGCCGTCTTGACGGCACAGACACAGGTGGGGCCAGCGAAGAAACCGCATGCACCGACAGTGCCTGTTCCCAGGCCGGTAGGCATCATTAGCCCGTCGGGGCGGTTCCAGGAGAATGCCATCTCCTGCAACAACGTTACGCCTCTATCGCCAGCGCTGCAAGCCCCCAGGCGGGCGTACCCGGGCAGAACGCGGTGTGTGGCAGCTGCCGCATCGACAGCGTTCGAACGCGCCGCAGGCCGCCTGCGCGGGCATCGCAGTTGCGAAAGTGAGGGAGTCTCGGGCGTCCAGTCGCGGCCCGCGCGATAATGTGCCACGGCCCACATGAGATATGCGATGACAACCCCATTCGACGAGGCAACAACGGCGGCGATCGCCGCGTTTGCCCAACTGGACTTCTACACGGCTGTGCAGGCGATGCGCGCCGAGGCCGACTACGACCGCGAACGCGACCAGTGGATCTCGCACTACATCGACGAGCACGGCGGCGGCGTGGACGATGCGGCATACGACGCCTTGCACGCGCAGGCCCAGGCAACGCCGGAATACGCGCAGTTCGTCGATGCCGTTCGCAGGGAGATCCTGGAATACTTCGGCGTGACCGACGATCAACTGGACTGGATGGTCCTGCTGCGCGACGACGACAGCGATGCGCTTTGGGCGGAGGTCAACCGGCAGCGCAACGTGCTGGGCACCGGTGAAGTGCGCGGAGACCTCTGATCATCGCTGGGCGTCGGGGCGTGACCAGAGCGTCGCCCCCGAAAATCAGGCCGTACCCGCGAGAACGGCTAGAACAAATGCCTGATGCCCACACGCGACAGGAATTGGCTGTCTGTCGACGAAGTGCCGGCCAGCGCGATCGATGCCTTGGTGCTGTCCCCGAATGCTCGCTGCGCATGCACGTCGAGGTAGACATCTGTGCGCTTGGAGAGCAAATAGTCCACGCCGCATGACAGCGTGAGCCAATGCGACGCATCGAGCTTGTCGTACGAGATCTTGGTGGCGAGCACGAGGTCGGGCCGGGGCCGATATTCACCGCCAACGTGAATCACCTGGTCCTGTGCGCTGGCGTTTCCAAGTTCCAGATGGGTATTGGTATAGACCGCTGACACCCGCCATTGACCCGGTGTATAGGTTGCACCAAATCCGAAGATGCGCTGCTTGTCGACGAGCAACGCGGTAGCGGGCGTGATCGGGCGCCCGAAGATTTCCGCCGCGCCAGTCATGCCGACATAGACGGGGGCGCCATTGATATCGGTGTAGAAGGCGCCTGCGGCAAAGGCGCTGCCGGCGTATTGCACCGTTGCACTCACCGCGCGACCGGCGTTTGTCGTGGTGTTACCGGAACTTGCGCCGAAGCTGTACTGCGCTCCGGCCGAAAAGCCCGCAACCGTGCGCGACATGAATTGCACCGTGTTGTTCAACCGCTCGCCGGAAACGCGATCCAGGTCGCCGTTTTCAACACTGTAGATGCCACACGACAAGCACGGCAAATAGCGGATCATGGAGTACGCGAAGTCGTATTGACGCCCGAGCGTCACATCTCCAATCGACGCATCGCCCAGGCCGACATAAGCCTGCTTGCCGAACAGCAGTCCGCCTTGCCCCAACGTACCCGTGTTCACCGAATAGCCGTTTTCCAGCTTGAATAGCGCATGCTTGCCGCCGCCCAGGTCTTCGACACCCGTGAAACCTAGCGAGTTGCTCTTGTTGATGCCGTCTGCCATGGCGAAAGACGAACTGCCGTGGACGTTGCTCACGTAGGTCAGCCCTGTATCGAGGCTGCCGAAGATCGTCACGCTCGACTGCGCGTTCGCAGCACCGTTCATACCGGCCAGCACGAGGCCGGCGATCATGGTCTTTTTCATGTCTCGTTCTATTGTCTTTATGGTGAAAATGCAGGCGCGCGAGCGCCCCTGCCAGGCTTACGCCCGGCATGATGCGAAGGTGCGGTGAGTAGCTGGCCGGGCGCGGGCACTGCCGCGCACGGCGCAGAACGCTATCTGGACACGTCCACGTTGCGTGTTTCGGGAAGCATCGCCATGGCGGCAAGGCTCAGCACACTGGTCGCCACCATGTACCACGCGGGCGCCATCGGGCTTCCGGTCCAGGCAATCAAGGCCGTCACGGCGAACTGCGTGGTGCCGCCGAACAGCGTGGTGCCGATTGCGTAGACGAGCGACACACCCGTGCTGCGAAAGCTGGCGGGCAGCAATTCGGGCATGACCACCATCGCCGCCGTTGCGCTCATGGCCGTCAGCAACGCGAGAATCACCGTCACCAGCAGGAAGCTCGTTGCGCCCGGCGCGGCCTGCAGCCACAGGAACATCGGCACGCTCAACAGCATCAGCAGCACGCGCGGTGCAATCAGCACGATCTTGCGGCCGCGCATGTCGCACAGCCATCCGCCGGCCAGGCCGCCTGCAAACGTCAACAGGCCGCCGACCAGTGCGCTCGTCTGCGCGATCGTTGGCGGCAGCTTCAGCGTCTGGATGGCGTAGGTCGTCATGTAGTTGCCGATCTGCGAGGAGACCGCGCCCGAGAGCGTCATCAACACGCCCAGCACCAGGTAGCGCCGATGCGTACGCACGACGCCGCCCAATACCTCAGACGCCGTGCGAGCGTCGTTGTCCTCGAGCGTTTCGGGCAGACTCCGGCGAATATAGACAGCCACTGGAACGAGCAGCAGGCTCGCGATGAACGGAATACGCCAGCCCCATGCCGTCAGCTGGTCCGCGCGCAATGTCATCGATACCAACACACCGAATACGCCCCCCACGGCGACTGCAATGCCCTGGCTTGCGAGTTGCCAGCTTGCATAGAGCGCACGCCGCCCAGGTGGCGCGGCTTCGATGAGAAGCGCCGTCGCCGGACCGACCTCGCCGCCTAGCGCAAAGCCTTGCAGAAGCCGGCACAGCACCACGATGAGCGGCGCCGCCATGCCGATGCTGGCATATGACGGCGTGGCGGCCATTCCCAGCGTGCCGACCGTGATCAACGCAACCGTGAGAATGAGTGCGGGCTTGCGGCCCGCACGATCGGCAAAAGCGCCGATCAGCACCGCACCTAGCGGGCGCGTGAAAAAGCCCACGCCGAACGTCGCCGCCGCAAGCAGCAGGCTCCCGTACTGGCCACCGACCGGAAAGAAAGCGTGCCCGATATAGACGGCAAAATACGCGTAAATCACGAAGTCGTAGAATTCGAGCGCGTTGCCGGTGACCGCTGCCGCAACGGCCTTGCGGCTGATGACCGGGCGCAGGCCGCTGACGGTTCCGGCCGGCGCTGTGTTTGGGACGCCCTGGCAGTTGCCGGGTGCGTCGACAAGGGTAGATCGCATGATGTCTCCGTTATCGGGTGCGGTTCGTTCGCAGGCGCGTCAACCGGCCTCGGTCGCGTTCGCTGGCTCCTGCAAACCGCGCACGGTCTGCAGAAATACGTCGCGCCCCTGCTGCCAGATCGCGGCTTGCCAGTCGTCGGCCTGCGGATAGAACGCGTCCTTGAGCGCCTGACGAATCGACGCGGCCTGCGCCACGTCGGCGCCGCCGCTTCGGTGCAGCCAGTGCTCGGCGCGCATGGCGGGCAGCACGAGCGAAGGCGGATGCGTACCGAACTCCAGGCAGATATTGGTGTGCTCGGCCTGCGGGCACGCTTCGAACTGTCCGTACTGAATCGGGCCGGTCATCGGAATGCTGGTCGACGTGCCCTGATTCACCGAGGTCACATCGTCGCCCCACCACCGGCGCGCGCGCGCCAACGCGCCGCCTTCATCGAGACAGGCGAAAATCCGCTCGCCGTGACCATAGGGACCGAGGCCCGTATGAATGTCGATCGAGCCGATGCGAAGGCAACGCTGGGCGTACTCGCGAAGAATCCGGCGGAACGTGCGATTGCTCCACGCCGGCTCGGCGCCGCCGTAGTGAAGACCGTCCGCGAAAGCGTACTGGCCCAGTCCGACTGCACGCTGAAAGCCGCGGGCGCCCCATTGCCTGCGCAACAGGTCGAGCGTCGATTCGTTGTCGTCAGCGGGCGGCCACGTGGCCGGCAGCAGCAGGTCGTGGATTTGCGCGTAGCGTTCGTTCACCGGCTGCGCGGTGCTGAAGTCGACGAAGTTGCGGTTCAGATCGACGTTCTCGTGTGTCGCGCGACGTGAGTGCGAAAAGCCGTACGGGTTGATGGCATGGATATGCAGCACGGCAGTGTCGGCGTCGGCGACACGCCCGAGACCGAGCACGCCGGTCTGGATCGCGGAACCGCAATAGCCTTCCACACCGTGCACGCCGCTAATGAGGATCACGAGATTCGCAGCCTCGCGCGGACCGTCGAGCACGACATCGGTCGCGAGCACTTCTCCATCTTTGCCTTCGAGCGGCAGGACATGCGAGTCGACGGCGAGGCCTCGTGCGGTGGCGGCATTGAGGAATTTGTCGCGCGCTTCAGCGTAGTTGCGACTGAACAGGGCGCGAAATTGAGTGTTCGACATGATTCGATGAGGGGGTTGCTGTGTCGCGCGCACGTCAAACGCGCGCATTGTGTGCGCGCGCGTCACGGCGCGAACGGCAGGCGGCACCAAAGGCTTCAAAAATGGCGAGCGACAGCGGGCTGTCGTCGATGCGCATCTCGGGGTGCCACTGAACTGCCAGCGCGAACTGCGGCACGCAGCCAATCGAGAACGCCTCGATCAGTCCGTCGGTTGCGACGGCCTCCGGGCGCAGCCCAGCGCCCAGGCGGTCGACTCCCTGGTGATGCAGCGAATTCACCTGCTCCACCGGGTTCGTGCCGATCTTGTCGAGCACACCGCCGCGCATGATCCGCACAGCGTGGCTGTCGTCGTACCAGCGTTCGATAGGCCGGTCGTGATCGCCTTCGCGATGATCGAGCCGGCCAGGCTGCGCGTGCACCGCGGCCTCGAGTGTGCCCCCGTACATGACATTGAGCTCCTGCAAGCCACGGCAAATGCCGAGCGTCGGGATGCCGGCCGCGATCAGGTCCGGCAACACGTCGAGAACGGCTGCATCGCGCCAGCGGTCCTGCCGTGTCGTTTCCGGCAGCGGCGAAGCGCCATAGCGCTCGGCGGCGACATTGGAAGGGCTGCCGGTCAGCACGATGCCGTCGAGCGTCGCGGCCAGCGTCTCGCCGTCCAGTGCCTCGGTGCAGGCCGGCAACAGCACGGGCAACGCGCGCGCGATCGTGGCAACGGCACGCACGTAGCCGTGCAGGACGGAATGCCCGCGATGCCCGTAGTGCTCGATGCTGTCGGAGATGATGCCGACAACAGGACGGCGCTGGCTTGGGGTCGTATCGAGAGGCATGGGCGTGAAGAGTGAGTCAATGCCCGCGCAGTCTAAGCAGCGCAGCGACTTGTGTACATTGCGTATTTCTGGGGGATACAATGCAGTTTCTGCAAGTGAACCCACGAAATGAACACCCGCCAGATCCGGCACTTTCTCGCCTTGCTCGACCACGGCTCGCTTGCGGCCGCGGCTGAAGCCGTTCATTTGAGCCAGCCCGCGCTTTCCCGCAGCATCCGCTCGATGGAAGACCTGCTGGGCGTGCCGCTCTTTGACCGAACCGAGCGCCGGCTGCGGCCGACGCCCTACGCACAGGCCTACGAGCCTCGCGCGCGGCGGATGATTCTCAACGAAAAGGAAGGCGCGCGCCTGCTGGCGCTGATGCAGTCGGGCGAATCGGGGTCGCTCGCGTTCGGAATGGGTTCGTCACTCGCGCCCATCCTCCTCGAGCCCATCGTGCTCGGCTTGATGAACGCATCGCCCGGCGTGAAATTGCATAGCGTGATCGAAACATCCGAACGGCTGGTGGCCGCGCTATTGGCCGAACGCCTGGACTTCTTTGTCGGCGATATTCGCGTTGCGCGCGAGCACGCCGATTTGCGCGTCATGGCGTTGTACCCATGCACCTTCGGCTGGTTCGCCCGGCGCGGACATCCGCTCGCGGGCCGCCGGAAGGTGACTTTCGACGATATGCGCGCGTATCCGCTCATTGCCGCCGGTTACGTCGAACCCTCGCTGGCCAGGCGCCTCGGCGACCTTTATGGCCTGAATGCGCCTGTCATCGACTATTTCTCCGTGACGACCGACGACGTCGGCACGGTTCACAGCATTCTGCAAAAGAGCGACGCCATCGTCGCCCTGACCGAACTCGCGATCGTCTCGAAACTGGAATCTGGCGATGCGGTGGCGCTCGCCGTCGATCCGCCATTGGTCATGGACCTGACGCTCGGCATCGTGCATCACGCCGAGCGCACGCTCGTGCCCGCTGCGCAGCAGGCATTCGAGATTGTTGCCGACTGTTTTTCCAGGGTCGGCGCGCGCATTGTCGCTGCTAAAGCCAGCGGGCCGTGAGCCAATTGCTTATTGAACGCGCACCCCATACATTCGGTCTGCAGTAACGGGGCACGTCGTCGATTTCCTTCAGTATCGATATCCGGATTGAGTTATGTCCCGTGCCGAACGTCTCCTTCAACTCCTGCAAGTGTTACGTCGTTATCGACGCCCTGTGAGCGGCCAGGCCCTCGCCGACGAGCTCGGCGTGAGCATCCGCACGCTATACCGGGACATCGCCAGTTTGCAGGCACAGGGCGCCATGATCGAGGGGGAGCCAGGCATTGGCTACGTGATGAAACCGGGCTTCATGCTTCCCCCCATCATGTTCCGCTCGGAGGAACTCGATGCCCTGGTGCTTGGCATGCGCTGGGTGGCCGATCGCGGCGACAAGACGCTATCGGCCGGCGCGCTCAGCACGCTTGCGAAGATAGCCGCTGTACTGCCCGCTGAATTGCGCCGCGAACTGGAGGAATCTTCGCTGCTGGTCGGCGCGCCGTTGACGAGACCGGCCCACATAATCTCGCCGGACCTTTTGCGTGCCGCGGTCCGTGCGGAACGAAAGCTCGAAATAACTTACGTGGACGGCGCTGGCATTCACTCCCGGCGTATCGTTTGGCCTTTTGCCCTGGTGCATTTCGACCAGGCGCGAGTCCTGATGGCGTGGTGCGAGATGCGAGCCGATTTTCGGAATTTCCGTTCGGATCGGATCTTGAGCGTCGAGCAGATGGAGGAGCGCTGCCCAAAGAGGCGCTCCACACTGCTTCGTGAGTGGCGCAAGCGCAATCAGGCCGCCAGCCGCACCATACTGCCAGAATCTGACAGTATCGATCAGTAGACTGAAGCTCCTTTCTTGGCGAGGAGTTCAAAATGAAGTTCGCATCGGTTCGCGTTGTGACCACGGATATCGAAAAGCTGGTCGAGTTCTATCAGAGGCTTTCCGGGATCGAGGCTGTCCGTCTGGCCGATGGGTTCGCCGAAATGCGATTCGAGGGCTCTACACTGGCGATATCATCTGAGCACCTGATCAAGCTATTCAATGTCGGCGCCGCCACTGCCGCAGCCAATCAATCGGCAATCCTGGAGTTCGAAGTGGAGGACGTCGACGCGGTGTTCGAACGGATGAATGCATCCGGAGCAACCATCGTGATGCCGACGACGTTGATGCCTTGGGGCAATCGCTCGCTCCTGCTGCGCGACCCGGATGGGAATCTCGTCAACCTGTTTTCTCGCCCCGGGCGTTGAGAAAAGCCGCCTTCCCGATGGCCCGCTGCTTCCCTGTTGCGGGTTATGACTTTTGCATGAGAGGCAGCGGCGGCGGGTGAATGCGGCGCGTCTCCTCGACCGGCAGAGCCGACAATCACGCAAGTCGCATCTCTCGCTGACCGGTCGGTCGCGATAGTGCACACATGGCCATGATTTTCGGCCTGGCTCTCTCCAAGCCTATGAGATCATGCCAGGATTCACGTCTAATGCGGCAGGTCATGTCATCTTCCAGCGCAACGTCCGCCAACGCCCTTCCCCTGAGCAGCATCGGCAGCATACTCGCGTCCATGTTCTGCTTTGCCGTGGTGGACGCGCTGGCGAAGACGGTTGCGCTGCAATATCCAGCCAATGAGGTGACGTTCTTTCGGATGCTGTTCGGCTTGGTCCCCGCGGTGATGATGTGCTGTGTGGGACCTGTTTCCCTGACCAGGCGACTGGCAAATGTCGATCTTGGAGGGCAAACCGTGCGGGCGTTGATGCTTCTGGGCGCATCGGGCCTTTTCTTCGCGGGATTGCCTTACGTCCCCTTGGGTGAAGCGGTAGCGCTTGCCTATTCCGAGACGTTGATCGTTATCCTCCTCGCGCCGTTGATTCTGCGAGAACGCTTGACGCTGCGTTCGATAGCGGCAGCGATCGTTGGATTCCTGGGCGTGCTGCTCGTGGTGCGTCCGGGCGGTGGGCAGTCGAGCTGGCTCGGCCCGGCTTTCCTTCTACTGAGCGCGGTCTTTGGCGCGTTGTCCATCTTGCAGATAAAGCGCATTCGCTCTACCGACGACTCGGAGACGACAGTTCTCTTCTTCACCATGGTGGGAACGGTCGTTACCGGATGCACACTTCTATTCAGCTGGCGAACACCGTCCGCCAGTTCGCTGCTGATTATGGCAATTCTCGGAGCCTTCGCGACAGCCGGGCAACTTTTAATGACGGTGGCTTTTCGTCAGGCGGACGCAGGCAGGCTCGCACCCTACAACTACACAAGCATCGTATGGGCGGCGGTGTTCGGTTACGTCGTGTGGCATGAGACGATGCAACCGCTATCCCTCTTCGGAATAGCGTTGATTGTCGGTAGTGCAATTGCCGTCGCCGTAAGCAGGAAGGATACCGAGGGTCCGCTTGCGTGATGCAGCAGTCTTTTGCAACCTCGCGGCTTCTCCGTGCGGCCAGAACCCGACGCTCAGCCGGATTTTCGTAACGGCCGATCATGCGCGTCTAGGGATGAATGGTTTCGCCGCGATTCAGCATGCCGATGAACTCCTCGATCTTGCGCACCCGTGTCGCGGGCTTTTTGGCATTCTGTATCCGAAACAGGATGGCGTAGCGGTTTCGGCCGCTCAGCGTCGCAAAGAACGCGCTGGCCTTGGGATTGGCATCCAGTGCGGCCTGCAGGTCGTCCGGCACGACCGAGTTGCTGGCCGAGGTATAGGCGGCCTCCCAACGGCCATCCCCTTTGGCTTTCTCGACTTCTTGCATGCCCGAAGGAAGCATTCTGCCTGCCGCGATCAGCGCTTCGGCGCGGTCTTTGTTGAGTTTGGACCAGATACTTTTCGCGGAGCGCCGGGTGAAGCGTTGCAACCAGTATGCTTCACATTCTGTCTGTTTCTGGCCGTCGATCCAGCCATGACAAAGGGCGCTTTCCAGCGCCTGTTCGTAGGTCAAGGTTGGCTTCCCGGCACCCTTTTTCGCGAGGCGAAGCCATATCCCGGTCGAGGTCGCGCCGTTTTGCGTCAACCAGTTTTCCCATTCATTCTGGTCAAGGAACGTCAGACGAGGCTCAGTCATGGAGGATCCGAATGGTTGCAGTCAGGCAGCGAGGCATTTTCGTTCACCAATACCTCGCAGATTACCGATTTGCGCGAATTTGGGAATACCCGATTGATCGACGATTCAGCGTGTACCCATCGGGAATCCGGACAGCAAAGACATGATGTTTCAAATCGATCAGCAATAGTCTGAGGGTCGCGTCTCGCTAACGCAAACGAAGCGATAGCACTCGCAAATGAGTAGGATTGCTTATTTCCACAACGAATGGCCCGACAAGATTTCATCCTTGTTTCGGGCAGCGGGTGGCGGCGGTGCCGCGCATCGCCGCCTCGTAGCACAGCTTGCCAGCGCGGCGCGATCAGCCGGTAACCGCTAGAATTGCGGTTTTAGCCCGGAATACGCCAATGTCTTTTGCCTCGCTTGGCCTGATCGATCCCTTGCTGCGCAATGTGCAGGACCTCAATTACCAGACACCTACGCCGGTGCAGGCCAAGGCGATTCCTGCTGTCCTCAGTGGCCGTGACGTCATGGCTGGGGCACAAACCGGCACTGGCAAAACGGCGGGGTTTGCGCTGCCGCTGCTGCAACGGCTGGTGCAACACGGACCGGCGGTGTCGAGCAACCGCGCGCGCGTTCTGGTGCTGGTGCCCACGCGCGAACTGGCTGAACAGGTGCTGCAGAGCTTCATGGCTTACGGCAAAGGGCTCGAATTACGATTTCTGGCCGCCTACGGCGGTGTGAGTATCAACCCGCAGATGATGAAGTTGCGCAAAGGCGTGGATGTGCTCGTTGCCACACCGGGCCGTTTGCTCGACCTGAATCGACAGAACGCCGTGCAGTTTGATCAGGTACAAACGCTGGTGCTGGACGAAGCCGACCGCATGCTGGATCTGGGCTTTGCGCGCGAACTCAACGCCGTTTTTGCCGCCTTGCCCGCTCAGCGCCAGACCCTGCTGTTCTCTGCCACGTTTACCGACGATATCCGCGCCATGGCGGCGAACATTCTGCGCGGCCCGGTCAATATCAGCGTCAGCCCGCCCAACGCAACGGCCAGCAAAATCAAGCAGTGGGTGGTGACGGTCGATAAAAGGAACAAGCCCGACCTCTTCATGCACCTGGTGGCCGAGAACCACTGGGAGCACGCGCTGGTGTTCGTCAAAACCCGCAGTGGCGTGGATTACCTGGCGGCCATGCTGGAAGATGCGGGCTATGCGGTCGACACCATCCACGGCGACAAACCGCAACCCGCGCGTCTGCGGGCGCTGGAGCGCTTCAAGACGCGCGAAGTCCAGATGCTGGTCGCCACCGACGTCGCTGCGCGCGGGCTGGATATCGACGACCTGCCGCTCGTGATCAACGTGGATCTGCCGATCGTGGCGCAAGACTATGTGCACCGTATTGGCCGCACCGGCCGCGCGGGCGCCAGCGGCGTGGCGGTGTCCCTCGTGTGCGCCGATGAAGCGCCGCAACTGGCCGCGATCGAAGCGCTGATCCGGCAAACGCTGCGCCGTGAAGAAGAGCCGGGCTTTGAAGCCGAACACCGCGTGCCGGAAACCAGCGCGACGGGGCAGATCATCAAGAAACCCAAAAAGCCCAAGAAGCCCAAAGTGCCGCAAGCGGCGACGGGTGCCGTGCAGGCGCCCGGTAAAAAACCGCGCCCGCAAAATGGCGCAAACAAACCCAAGCCTGCAGCGCAGCGCACGGTGGCCGCGGGCAAAGGCACGAGCCTGACCAGCGGTAGCCCATTCAGCGTGCAAAAGCCACGCGGCAAACCCGCCAGCAAGCCGGCTGCGGGTTCACGTAAGCCAGCTGGCAAACCCGCGGGCGGCCGCGGCAAACGCCAACCCTGATCCGTGGGGATGCGTCACGTCAGCCTTGAAACAGGCTGGCGGTTCGCGGCCGGCATTCATCCGAGCCTGTCCTTTGGGGACAGCACAGCATCGACTCTATGTTGACGGGAGCCATATCTCTGACTAAAGTCAGAGATATGAGCGCAGCCGACATTCTCCAGATTCGACGCTTTAACCGCATCGTCGCCGAAAGCATCGGCGCCATCGACGATCATTTCCTCGGACGCGGCCGCCCGATGGGTGAATCACGCCTGCTATGGGAGATTGGTGTCGACGGTGCGGACATTCGCGCGCTTCGCGCGCGGCTAAACCTTGATTCAGGCTATGTCAGCCGGACCCTGGCGTCTCTTGAGCGACAAAACCTTGTTGCCGTCCTCACTCATCCGAACGACCGGCGCGTACGCCGGGCCTGCCTGACTGCGCAAGGGCTCACCGAAAGGGCCGAACTCGAGCGGCTCTCCGACGCCGTCGCTTCACGTGCGCTCGAGCCGCTCAGCGATGAGCAGCGACGCAGACTGGTCGCAGCCATGTCTGAGGTTGAGCGTTTGCTACAGGCATCCCTTGTGCAATACGTGCTCGAGAAGCCGGATAGCGATGATGCGCAGTGGTGCTTTGAGCAATACTTCGGTGAGCTAAACGAGCGCTTCGAGGCGGGATTCGACCCGTCCATGAGCCTGCCCGCAGATGCTCATGAACTGACGGCGCCGGAAGGCGCGTTGATCGTCGCGAGACTCCATGGAAGCCCCATAGGCTGCGTCGCGCTGAAGTTTCACAAGAAGTCTCCGGCCGAACTCAAGCGAATGTGGGTGAGTCCCGCCGCCCGTGGTTTGGGTGTAGGCCGCCGGTTGATTGTCGAGGCGGAGAAGCGTGCCCGGCAGGCCAAAGCGCGCGTGATTCGCCTGGAGACAAACCGCGCTCTGCGCGAAGCGATTTCGCTATACCGGCAATCCGGATACATCGAAGTCGATGCGTTCAGCGCGGAACCCTATGCCCATCACTGGTTTGAAAAGCGGCTGGTTTGAACGGCCTCGCCGACATAGGGCGCTGCTCGTGCACAGTCGCACAATCGCACGATAGCGGCGAGCGAATCAGGGCGACTGAGGATAGTGAGGAATTGTCTGACTAAGGCAAACCCACGGTTGGGCGCTCGATGTCCAGATATCCACCATCGGATGAAACTCCGACGAATTGTCGCGCGTAGGGAAACGGACGGACATGACTTCTGGTGCAGTCTCGCCATAGGTGAACAGAGGAGAGCCGCAATCGGAACAAAAGCTGCGAGTCGCGAGCCGGCCACTGCCGGCGCGGACCGAGTACGTCTTCGGCGTCCCCGTGATCGTCATGTCCGAGACCCGGACGATGAAGCCGGAAGCAAAAGGAGCGCCGCTTGAGCGCTGGCAGTCCAGACAGTGGCAGTTTAACGTCGCAATTGGCGCGCGCGAGCATACGTAACGGATCGATCCGCATGCACAGCCGCCGGAAAATGGAGCAGTCACGTTACTGTTTCCTCCTTCGCCCTAACTCGTTTTCACCGGGATCTCGCAGATCCCTCACTGGAGGCTTGCCACCAGGCGCCGCCTCAGCGCGGGCGCAGTGTAACGCCACCCACATTACAAGGCAAATAGCCGGTTTCACCCTTGCGAACGTCCTGTTAAGGTAATCGTGACTGTCCGCCGCGGGTCGACTCGCGCCAGCGCGGGCGAACGCGGCTGCGTGTGCTACCGCTCTATACTTCCGTCACACGCGGCCCGGCGGGTCTGGCCGAGACATGCGCGAACCCAGGGGAGAACATCATGGCCTTCCATACCACGCGCGAAGCGCTGTCTCGCATTTTCTACCAGCGCTGTTTCTGGCTGTTTGTCGTGCTGCTCGCGCTCATCGGCGCGGTTTCGTTTGTCCCGGCGAGCGATAGTGGCCGCCTGTTCCTGAACGTCGTCAATATGTTTCTTCTGATCGCAACCGTGGCAGCGGTCGGACGCACGACACTGTCGTTTGCGATTGCGCTTTTGCTTGCCATTCCGGCCATGTGGTTCCAGTACCTCGGCCTTTGGCACGACGACGATAGCAGCCTTGCCGTATCCTGGTTGTTCTGCGCAGTGCTCTATTCCATCACGGTTGCCTATCTTCTGCGCTACGTTTTCCAGCCCAGGATCATGACGCCTGACAAGTTGTTTGGCGCGGCGGCGGCATATCTGTTGATTGGCGTGCTTTGGGCGTACATATACGCGAGCATCGGATTCTTCTATCCGAAGTCGTACATGATCGTCGGACAATCGGGGCGGCTCGTTTATGCCGACGCGCTTTACTTCAGCATCACCGTCCTCACAAGCACCGGCTTCGGCGACATCACGCCACTCACGCGCCCGGCGCGCGGCATGTGCATGGTGGAACAGATCACCGGCAGCTTGTTCGTCGCGATCCTGATCGCGCGCCTCGCCGGTGTGTACCCTCCGCGAGAGAGTTATACCGACGGCAAATCATAGGCAGCGCGACGTTCAGTCGTGCCTGCGTGATTACCGGCGCGCACGGTTGCTGCTCGCCAGGTGCGAGGAGGTCCGCAGGGCCGCCGGGGCATCTCACCCGGGTTGAACCTGTTGGCAATCCGTCTGGAACCAGTGGTCGACCAGCCGCTGCGCCGCGTGTAGATCATCCGGGTAGTTTGGGTCGTCGTTCCAGGGCGCCGGGTCGTAGCCCGCCTTCCTCAACGCCGAAAGCTCGCTTTGACGTTGCGCCTTCGTTGGCGACGGGTTGCTTTTCAGCGCGGCCAGGTCACGGCACTCCGTAGGGCTCAGATGCGGCCCGCTTTGTGGCGCGCCTGCGGTGACGCACCCCATCAGCATGAGCGCCAATGCAGCAAGCGTCGCGCAGTTTCTCGGGAGGGTTTTCATAGCGTATCTCCACGCATCCGATTGGCACGACTCACGCGGCGCGACGCCGCCGGTCGCGCTCGACTTCCGCGCATAGATTGCATTAGCGTGGCGACGCGTAGTGAGGCGGCCGGCGTCGATCGCCGCTTCTCCTGAATTGCACCTGCGTCGGCAGCGAGCAGGTCGAATGCAATCAGACTGTTGTTACGAGCAGTATATGAAAGAGTCGACCGTTCGGTTCCCTTATTTTGACGGACCGGGAGCGCCGGGGGTGGCGTTCGAGGCCCGAAGCCGACTGGAGACAGCGGGCTGCCAAATGACGATTGTGCGCCCTGCAGGCTCACCGCCACGCTTTCGCCGCTCCGCATTGGGCCGCAACCGATGGTGTTCTCGCCCGGCCAAGCCGATGCGCGTGCGAATTCACCAATCAGGAATCCAAATTAACAGCCAATCATCGCCGCCCCGGACAATCGCAGGCGGGCTTCGTCATCAACTAACGCCGCTGGCTCGTTCGAACGCCGAAAGACCGCACGCACTCGTTGCCTGTCCTTATGCGTCGCAAACTTCAACATCGGCTTTGCCTCCATTACAAACACCCAACACACCTTCACACCAAACAACGCCGCCCGCGTTGCATCGGAGAACCCCACCCCGCTCGTCAGACAAATTCCCAACGCCCGTAAGCTAGCGGTAGATATGCGCGACAACTGGAAGCACCAGGTTCATCACCTAGATAAATCTGATTGACGATTTCGATGTCGTCTGACAACAATATCCATGGTGATCGGCCAGCCGCTCCTGTTCGATCTCTCTTCGCTGTAACCGTGCCTCTCCCGTTCGCAATAGCGTCGTCACGCGGCCCAAAGGCCGCCGAAGTCCAGCCACCCTGTCAGCGAAATAAATCAGCGAGATAACATAGGAGAACGAACCAAATGACAACACAAGGCAAAGACGATCCCCTGCTCTCCGAAGGCTGCACCAACGCCCCCGCCTCGCCCAAACGGCGCGCGTTCATGGCCTTTGCCGGCGCGTCCGCAGGCGCAAGCCTGCTCGCGGCCAGCCGCGGTGCGGCAGCAGCAGACTCCATGTTCCCCACGCCTGCCACCTTCGGCGGGCACCTTCCTCAGCCGCCCGGCCACGCCGCCGGCGACCCGATCTGGGGCCCGGACGGCCAGGCCACGGCCATCATCAGGAGGCTCGCTCACGTCGATCGCTCGCTGTTCAACCGCGCCGAATTTCACGTGACGAGCTACGGCGCGCGCACGCTCCCCGCCTCCGCGCTGATCACGTCGACCGCATGGCCGAGCGGCAAGATTCCATGGGTGACGGGCGGCACGGAGCAGACCGCGCATCCGACCAGCGACCTGCAAAGCCCGGGCTCCGGCGTGATGGTCCCGTGCGACTACACGGGCACGCAATACGACTCGTGCAGCGCATTCAACACCGCAATCGTCGACGCGAGCCGCGCCGGTGGCGGCCGCGTGGTGATCCCGGCCGGCAACTGGTATTGCGGCGGCCCGATCGTGCTGCTGAGCCATGTGAATCTCCACCTGGAGTCGGGCTGCACGATCTATTTCAGTCCGAACCCGGCGGACTACGCGAAGAATGGCCCGTACAAGACGGCGAACGGCAATCTGTACCACACGCGCTGGCAGGCGAACGACTGCCTGAATTTCGGCTCGCCGATTTACGCCTTCCGCCAGACCAACATTGCCGTCACCGCCGACGACAACACCTGCGTGCTGAACGGTCAGGCGATGACGCCCATGCAACCCAGCACCCAGGCGCCAACCTCCTGCTGGTGGACCTACAAGGGAAGCAGCAACACGTACGGTTGCGCGGGCTCGTCAACGCCCTCGCAGGCTTATGCGAATCCGAACAACGTCGCGCTCACCAGCCTCCCCGCCGCGCAAATCCAGAACCCGCAGGCCAACGTCTCCTTCACGAATCAGTACGGAACGACGACTACCCTAATGGGCCTGCTCACGGGCACGGGCTGGAACCAGGACCAGAACTATCTGCCCGCGCTTTCCGAATTGCGCGTGCCGGTCGAGAACCGCATTTTCGGCAACGGTCACTATCTGCGTCCGTGCATGATCGAGTTCATCGGCTGCACAAATGTGTATTTGCAGAACTATCACACGCAGAACACGCCGTTCTGGCAACACCACCCCACCGACTGCACGAACGTGGTGATCGACGGCGTGTTCGCCGACAGCGTCGGGCCGAACAACGACGGCTTCGATCCGGACGCGTGCAACCACGTGCTGGTGCAGAACGTTCAGTTCAACACCGGTGACGACTGCATCGCGATCAAGTCCGGCAAGTACCTCGACACCGAGTACGGCCCGATGCAGAACATCGTCGTGCAAAACTGCACGATGCAAAGCGGGCACGGCGGTCTGACGATCGGCAGTGAAATGAGCGCGGGCGTGCGCAACGTCTATGCTCGCAACCTGACGATGCAAAACGAGAACTGGGCGAGCAATCCGCTGAATATCGCGCTGCGGTTCAAGAGCAACATGAACCGCGGCGGGTTCATCAACAACGTGTGGATCAACGGAGTGACGCTGTCCAACGGCGTGAACCTTGCCGGCAAGTACGGCGGCGGGTCGCTCGGCGCCGCGATCAGCAAGATCACGGGTACCGGAACGACCGGTCTCGCGACGAACCCGTCCACGGGCCAGGGCGGCCTGATCACGTTCGACTGCGATTACAGCCCGTCCGGCGACGCAGTACGCTGGAGTCCGTCCGTGATCAGCAACATCAACATCACGAACGTGAACGCGAGCAACGTCTCGGGCGCGGTGTCGTACTCGATGCCTTCGGGCTTCGCGGCCGGGTCGAACTCGTGCTTCCAGGCGCTCGTCATGCAGGGCCCCGAGGCCGTCGATTACAACGGTCCGCTGCCGGTGCCGACCGTGAGTCCGATCAGCGGCGTCACGATCTCGAACTGCAACCTCGGCAATCCGGTGTGCACGGGCGCGGCGCCGACCACGCCAGCAACGTCCGCGTCGGCCGCGCCGGGTCCGGTCTTCGCGAGCAATGTGAGCGGCATTACGCTGACCAACGTGGTGATCGCAGGCACCACGTACAACACGTCGCTGACGGCACCGGCAACCTGATGCCAACGCACACGGACGCGGGCAACCGCGTTCGTGTGCGTGGCGTTCGCGCAGTCAACGCCGGTCGTCAGTGTGGTTCCTTGCCGGTCGTTGGCTGCCGGGGTTGGCGCTTCGGCTCATCCCCCGATTGAACCGGCTCGCGCGTACAGGCGTCCGGTGGCATGACAAAGGGAATGTCGTCGCGGCAACACGCATAAACCGGAAACCCGTAAGCGTTTGTACCGACGATGGTCGTTGGCCCGTGCAGCGGGCACACCGCCTTCATGGCGCCTCCTGAAACGCATTGATCAACTGCTTGCAGCGTGCTCCTCGCGGCGCATAAGTCAAGCCTTCTTCACGTAGGCGCCGCACCAGCCTTTGGCGTCGACGATCTTGCCGCCATAGGTCGCGCACGGGCCATTCGGTGCGCCCGGCTTGCCCTGATACAACTGACAGTTCGCACAGGTCTGCCCGACCTGGAACTGCGGGAACTTCGTCTTGTCGACTTTGCTCGCGTCGGCTTTGTAGCCGAGCGCCATGGCGGTCGGATCGCTCTCGGAGAGCACCGGCGCGTCGGCGCGTGATTCGTTGGAAAGCACTGCCGTGGAAGCCACGGAGGCGGCGAGGATCATGAAGCGACGACGGGAAAGCGGCATGGTGGGGCTCCTGAGCATGGAACGTACCCGGCTCTTGCTATTCGCCGATTTGTCGATCGACTTGTTGGGCCGATTCGTTCGCAGAATTTCCGTGTGCTACTTATTTATATATCTTCGTGTTGCGTTGTAAAGAACGGAAACATTACGCATCGCATACCGCGTCAATTAATTCGGTATCCAAATCACTTTTTACGACGATCAACAGTACGGCGCCAAAACGGCGCCGCATTGCCTTCACCACGCCGCGCACACTTTGCCGAAATGCGCCCCGGCCTGCTGATGACGAAACGCATCGGCCAGTTCGTCCAGCCCGAACGTGCGGTCGAGCACGGGGCGAATGCCGGCCTGGTCGAGCGCCGCGACGTACTCTTGTTGCTGGCGCCGGCTGCCCACGATCAAGCCTTGCAGGCGCGCCTGTTTCGCCATCAGTACAGAGGTCGGCACGGTGCCTTCGCGTCCGGTCAACACGCCGATCAGCGCGATATGGCCGCCCACGCGCACCGCGTCGATCGACTGCGCGAGCGTGCCTGGCCCGCCGACTTCGATCACGTGATCCACGCCCTTGCCGCCTGTGATGTCGCGCACGAGCGCGCCCCACTTTTCGTGCTGCCGGTAGTTGACCACGTGGTCGGCGCCCAGCGCTTTCGCACGTGCAAGTTTGTCGTCCGACGATGAAGTGACGATGACCGAAGCGCCCATCATCCGCGCGATCTGCAGCGCCGCGATCGATACGCCGCCGGTGCCGAGCGTCAGCACAGTGTCGCCCGCCTTGAGGCCGCCGTCGGCCACCAGCGCGCGCCATGCCGTGAGCCCCGCCGTCGTGATGGTGGCGGCCTCCGCGTGGGTCCAGCCGCGCGGCGCGAGCGTGAAGGCACTCGCGGGCCGCACGGCGTGCAAGGTCGCGAAGCCGTCCGCGCCGTCGCCGGGCGTCTGCGCGAAGTTGCCCACGGCTTGCCACGGCGCGCCGTCCGTCCATTGCGGAAAGAAGCACGACACCACGTGGTCGCCGCGCTTGAACTCCGTCACGCCCGCGCCCACGGCCGACACCACGCCCGCGCCATCCGACATCAGCACGCGTCCGTCCGCCGTGGGGATGGCGCCGTTGGCCACCAGCAGATCGTGAAAATTGAGCGACGTGGCATGCAGCTCCACGCGGATCTCGCCGGCGGCGGGCGCGCCGGGCTCGGGGATATCGCGCAGCTCGATCTGGTCGAGGCCACCCGGCGCACGCAGCACGGCGGCCTTCATGACCGTGCTCCCTTGGCCTTGCGCGCGGCGTCGACGAGACCGTCGAGCCAGTCCTGATGCCCGTTGATCATCGGATTCGGGCGCGTTTTCGCCAGCTCCACGGCGGGCTTGCCCTTCTGCGATTCCTGCGTGAGTACGCGCACGCGTCCGCCTGAGAGGTCTTCGATGAGCCATGCGTGTATCACGTCGAGGCGCGTTTCTTCGTCGCCCTCGGCCCAGCCGTGCCACGCCACGCGCGCGGGCTGGCCTGCTGCAGGCGGCGCGTACTCGGTCACTTTGGCCTGTACCGGAAAGCCGAAGGTCTTGAATTGGAAGCGCGCGCCCGCGCTCAGTTCGGGGCCCAGGCCGTCGTGAAAGCCGACGTCGGCGGAATTGCTGTAATAGCTCGGCCACGCGGTCGCTTTGTTGAGCAGCGGCCAGACGTCGGCGGTGGACAGGCCCGCGACGATCACTTCGTTGGAACAGAAGTTGTCGGTCGTGCCGGGCAAATAGTCTTCGGGCCAGAAAATCTCGTTCATGTTCGTTACCTTTCGATGCTGTCGGTTTGGGTGCGGTGGACACGAGACATCATGCGGGCTATGCTGAAATAAATCCAATCGTGGATCATTATTTTCACCATAAACCGCGTTGATATCAGAATGCTCGATCTGAACCTCTTGCGGGCGCTCGACGCCCTGCTCGACGAACGCAACGTCACGCGCGCCGCGCAGCGCTTGTCGCTCACGCAGCCGGCCGTGAGCGCGATGCTGACGCGTCTGCGTGAGAGTTTCGGCGATCCGCTGTTCGTACGCTCGCAACGTGGCATCGTGCCGACCGAGCGCGCGCTGCAACTGGCGGCGCCGCTCAAGCAGGTGCTGAGTGAAATCGAGCAGATGCTGCAGCCACAGGCCTTCGCACCAGCCGAGGCCGAGATGACGCTCACGCTCGCCTCGACCGACTACGCGCTGCGCGCGGTGGTCGTGCCGTTTCTCGCGCGGCTGCGGGAAAGCGCGCCCGGCGTGCGGGCCGTGATCGTGCCGGTGCAGCACGAGCGCCTGCAGGCGCAACTGGAAAGCGGCGATGTGGATATGGCCCTGATCACGCCGGAAAGCACGCCAGCCGACTTGCACGCGCGGCGCCTCTTCGACGAGCGCTACGTGTGCGTGATGCGCGCGGATCACCCCGCTGCTGCGCGGCGCCTCACGCTGGAGCGGTTTTGCGCGCTCGATCACGCGCTGGTGTCGTATGCGGGCGCAAGCCTGAGCGGTGTGACCGATGAGGCGCTGGCGCGCCTGGGGCGCGCACGCCGCGTGACGGTGTCGGTGAACAGCTTTCTCGTGCTGCCCGACATTTTGCTGACGAGCGATCTGATTGCGGTCGTGCCGTCGCGGCTCGTGAAGGATGCAAGGGGAAGCGCGCAAGGGCTCGCCGTGATCGAGCCGCCGCTCGAGATCCCGGGGTTCACCAAGACGCTCGCATGGCACGAGCGCACACATCGCTCACCCGGGCATCAGTGGGTGCGCGCGCTGTTGTTCGAGACATGTGAGGCGTTGGCGGGCGCGACGCCCCGGTGATGCCGTCACATATCGGCGCCCACCGCCCCCAACTCCACCCGCACTGCGCGCCCCAAGGTCTGCGCCACCGGCGATTGCGCCACGGCCGCTAGCACGATCTCGCGCGCCGCTTCGGCCAATGGCGCTTCGCAGTGCACGGCAACGCGAAAACAGGTTGCTTCGTCGCTGCGCTCGACATGCACCTCGACAGTCGGCTTCGGCACGCTCACGCCCGCGCGCGCCGCCGCCATCTCGATCGAAATGCACACGCAAGCCGCCAGAGCGCTTTCTAGCAGTTCGTGCGGACGCATGCCGGCCGCGCCGCCCTGGCCATTCTTGTGCGTATCGGCGTGCAGTTCGACGCGCCCGTTGCTCACCGCCACGCAATACGGTTCACCGCGCCTCATTGCCTTGACCATTTCGCTCTCCCCGTTCCGTATCGAAGGAGCCAAGCGTAAGCGCAACGCGGCGCGCGAAAAAGACAAGCGCGGCTACCAGTATCGGCGCCACCCGGCTACGCGTTCGAAGGTGACCCCGGTAGATCAGCAGGACGGGCTGCCGTTGGCCGTGCAGAAAGCCGCGGGCGCACCCGCGATCAGGGGAAGCGGCATAACGGGCCGCGGAGGCGGCGGCGGAATCCTCACAGCGCCGCACCACGAGTTCGCGCTGCGCTCTGCATTGGGCAGGCAAGGAGCGAAGCGCTCGTGCAGATCTTCGGCGGCCTGCTCGTTGCGCTCACGCGCCTCGAGCGCGGGCTGCAGTTGTCCGCCCAGCCAGGACGCGAACGTGATGACGCAGCCCGCCGCGACGGCCAGCAGCACCAGCCTGGATTTGTGGTTGCGCAGCGTGCTGAGCAAGCGCAGCGCCGCCGGGCGGCCTGCGATGGGCGTCTCGCGCCCGGCGGCGGCCCGCACTGCCGCTCCTTCGATGATTCTCGTTGCCACTGTTTATTCGTGTTGCTCTTGTGATTGCACCTGGCGCCCGTAGAGGCATACGGGTTAACGGCAGGCCGAAGCAATTCGAAAGGGGACAGAGAAAAATATTTGAAGGGCTCAGCCGCCCTCGCGCGAACGCTCCACAAACGCAAACACCGTTTCGCGAAACCGCTCCACCGCCGGATTGCGCACGGAGGGTTGGGTCACGAGATGAAGCGGTGCGCGAAACGCCTCGTCCCCGGCCACGCGGCAGTAGCGCACGCTCTCCTGCTGATAGCGCCGCATGGAAGCCGGCACGAGCGTCACGCCGCCGCCCGCGGCCACGAGATTGATTGCCGTGACCATGCGCGGCACCTCGTCGACCACGCGCAGCTCCACGCCCTGGGCTTCGCAGGCACGCACGAAATCGGCGTACATGCCGGGCGCGCCTGGCCGCCGCACGAAAATGAACGGCTCGCCCGCGAGGCGCTTGAGCGACACCGCACGCGGACCCGCCAGCCTGTGCCCCACCGGCAGCACGAGCAGCATGTGCTCCTGGTCGATGCGCTCGAAGCGCAACTGAGCGGGCGTCTCGATCGGCTTGCGCAGAATCGCGACATCGACATGCCCGTTCATCATCATCTCGATGATCTCGGCCGCGTTGATCTCGCTAAGCTCGATGGCGATGTCGGGATGCCCTTCGCGATACGCGCGGATCACGGCTGGAGCTAGCGGATGAAACGCGGCCGAACTCGTGAGCGCCACATGAAGCTTGCCCACCTGCCCGAGCGCCACGCGCCGCGCATGCGTGACGCCCTGCTCCAGCGTACGCAGAAGGTTGCGCGCGCAATCAGCAAACGCCTCGCCCGGCGCGGTCAGCTCCACGCCGCGCGGCTGCCGCGTGAAGAGCGCAAAGCCCAGCTCCTGCTCGAGCTCCTGGATTTGCTGCGAAAGCGGCGGCTGCTGCATGTGTAGGCGCGCTGCCGCGCGCGTGAACTGGCGCTCTTCGCAAACCGCGAGGAAGTAGCGCAGGTGACGTAGCTCCATACGACGCTCCGGTATAGGTATTGAATATGGCAACCCCATTCGATATGTATTTTACATTTGCCGCGCAACTCCCTAGTCTGTGAGGCAAAACACCGACGACGACATCCGGAGACCCATGCAATCCATTCTCGAAGCAGACCCGGCCGCGCTCGACGCGCCCCACCTCACCACCTCGCAGGTCCGCCGCGCCGTGCTCGCCTCCGTCATCGGCAACGGGCTCGAGTGGTTCGATTTCCTCATCTACGGCTACTTCGCGAAGACCATCGCGCACGTGTTTTTCCCCGTGCAGAGCAGCTTTCTGTCGATCACGCTCACGCTCGCGACCTTCGCGATCGGCTTCGTCGTGCGGCCGTTAGGCGGTGTGGTGATCGGTGCGTTCGCCGACCGTTACGGGCGGCGCCGGACCCTTTCCGCGCTGATCGTGCTGATGGCGGCGAGCACCCTGCTCATGGGCGTCACGCCCGGCTATGCGTCGATCGGCATTGCCGCGCCGCTCATCGTGCTGCTCGCGCGCATCCTGCAAGGGCTTTCGGTGGGCGGCGAGTTCGCCACCGCCGCCTCGATGCTCACCGAGTACGCGCCGCCCGGCCGCAAGATGTTCTACGGCAGCTTTCAGATGACGTCCCAGGCCGTCGCGCTGCTGCTGTCCTCCGCGTGCAGTTTTCTGCTCACCACGCATCTCACGCCCGCCGCGCTCGCCGCATGGGGCTGGCGCATGCCCTTCCTGCTCGGGGCGCTGGTCGGCCCGGTGGGCTTCTATATCCGCCACAAGGTCGCCGAGTCGCCAGAGTTCGTGCAGTTGCGCGAACGCCTGGGCCACGCACCGCGCCAGTCCTTGCGCACGTTCCTGCGCGAGCGCGGCGACGCGGCGCTGTGCGCCGTGGGCGTGATCGCCGTGGGCGCGGCGACCAACTATCTCTGGCATTCGTACATGCCGCTCTATGTCGAACGCCAGCTGCATCTGCCGCTCAAGAGCGCACTGCTCGGCACGGCGGCTTCGGGGCTCATCGGCATCGTCGGCTATCCACTCGCGGGCAAGCTCGCCGACCGCTTCGGCGCCTACCGGCTCTTCCTGCCCGTGACGCTCGTCTGGATCTGCGCCGCCTGGCCGCTCTTCGCGTGGGTGCTTGCCGCGCCCACGCCCGAGCGCGTATTCGCCGCGCAAATGGTCGCGACCGTCGTGCTGAGTCTGATGTCCGGCGCGCATCCCGGCATGCTCACGCAGCTTTTCCCCACGTCCACGCGCTCCACGGGCGTCGCGCTCTCGTACAACATCGCCGTCACCTTGTTCGGCGGCATGGCGCCGCTCACGGTTTCGACGCTGATCGGCGTGACCGGCTCGCGCATCGTGCCGGCGTGGTATCTCATCGTCACGGGCATCGTCTCGCTCGTGCTGGTCTTTGCGAGCGTGTCGGGCCGGCGCCTGCTGCGCGAGCCCAACGCCTGGCCAGCGGAGTCGGAGTCGTAATGATCGAGCCGTCCATCGTGAGCAATGCGAGCACCGCAGGCGATGAACGCCCGCGCAACGAGTACCCCGTGCGCGCAATCGGCGATGTCCTCTTGCCTGTCGTCACGGCGCAAGGCAGCGGCACCGTGCCGATGTTCGTGGGCGGTTGCACGGCGAGCGAGCGAGCCACGCGTGCGCTTGTCGTGCTGCACGGCCGCCTGCGCGACGCCGACGCCTACTTGCGCTCGACACTGCGCGCCCGCGCCGCTTCGTCCGCGCATGACGACGCCACGCTCGTCGTCGTGCCGCAGTTCCTCGCAAGCGCCGATGTCGAACACCACCACCGCGCGCATGCGGACTTCCTGCACTGGGAGTGGACCGCGTGGATGGGCGGCGCCGACGCGCGCGGCCCGGCGCCTTTGAGTTCGTTCGACGCCCTCGACGCGCTCGTCGCACAGCTTGCCGATCGCTCGCGTTACCCGGCGCTGCGCGAAATCGTGATCGCGGGGCATTCGGGCGGGGCGCAGGTCGCGCATCGCTACGCCATCTTGAGCGCCGCGCCCGAGCCATGCGCACGGCTCGGCGTGCCCCTGCGCTTCGTGATCGCGAATCCCTCTTCCTGGGTGTATTTCGATTCGTTGCGCCCGCAACCCGATGGCGGTTTCGGTCCCGCGGATCGCGCCGCGTGCCCCGACCTCGACGACTGGAAGTACGGCATGCGCAAGCTCCCGCGCTACGCGGCGGCCACGCGCGATGCCACGATGCTTGAACACCGCTATATCGGCCGGGAAGTGGTCTATCTGGCAGGCGAACGCGACTGCGACCCCGCGCATGCGGCGCTCGACCGTTCCTGCGCGGCCAACGCGCAGGGGCCGCACCGTCTCGCGCGCGCCCGCGCCTACTACGCCTACCTGCGCGCAAGACATCCGCAGTTGCGGCATACGTGGTTCGAGGTGCCGGGTGCGGGTCACAACGCCGAGGCCATGTTCCTCTCGGAGCCCGGCATTCGCGCCCTGTTCGGTGCGCACGCAACGATCGATGCGGCGCGCGCAGCAGACCAGGCGCGAGGCGCAGGCGGCGCGGACGATTGAAACGGGCGGCCGTCGTATCATAGCGGCTCGATTCCCGCCGGATGCACGTTCCGCCCGGCCGCCCAACGACCGCCATGAGACGCCTTCCCCCGCTCAACGCCCTGCAAATCTTCGAAACGGTCGCCCGCTACGGCAGCTTCACGCGCGCGGCCGAGCATCTTTGCCTCACGCAAGGCGCCGTGAGCCGGCAAATCCTCACGCTCGAGCAGTATTACGGCCTGCCGCTCTTTCGCCGCTCGTCCAAGGGGCTCACGCTCACCGCAGAAGGCGAGCAGTTGCTGCCCGCCGTGCGCGACGGCTTCGGGCGCATCGAGGAAGCCTCGCAACGCCTCACGCGCCAGCGCACCGAACTGGCGCTCAAGGTGCCGACCTGTGTGATGCGCTGGATGCTGCCGCGCATCATGCGCTTCCAGAACGAGCATCCCGACCTGCAGATCCAGATCACGACCACGTGGGGCCACGAAGTCGACTTCCAGGCTGAGCCGTTCGACGCAGCGATCATCTACGGCTCGTCGCCCGGCGCCGAGGTGCACGCGGTGCCGCTCTTCGACGAATACCTCACGCCCGTCTGCACGCCCGAGCTGCTCTCGCGCCGCCCGCTCGTCAAACCCGACGACCTCGCGCACCAGACCCTGCTGCACCCTACGCGCGACCACGCCGACTGGCGCCTGTGGCTCGCGCGCGCGGGCGCGAAAAAGGTCGATGCCGATCTCGGCCCCACGTTCGAGTCGCTCGATCTCGCGGCCACTGCGGCCATGCAGGGCTTTGGCGTCGCCATAACCGACCGCACGCTCGTGCGCGAGGATGTCGAGACACGACGCCTCATCATGCCGTTCGAGCTCGCCGTGCCCACGGGCTCGCGCTACTATTTCGTGTACCCCGAGTGCGTGGCGCAGCAGAAGAAGGTGCAGTTGTTCAGCGAGTGGATCGAACAAGACCGCGCAGCGCCGTAGTGCGACCGTCCATGCCGCCGTCCATGCCGCCATGAATACCGCCATGAGCGCCGTGCATGGCGGGCATGAGAATTAATCGATTGCACACGGGGCGCTCTTTCGGCGTAATGGGCCGCTTCGTGCGAGGCACACTCAGTGCGCGGCCTTGCACCTTTCAAGTCACGCGGCCGCGCGCCGCCCGAAGGGAGACCGACCATGCAGAGCGCTGCCCAGCCCCGCTCGAAGCTGCCCGATGTAGGCACGACCATTTTCACGGTGATCGGCCAGCTTGCCGCCGAGCATCAGGCGCTGAACCTCTCGCAAGGCGCGCCGAATTTCGACCCGAGCGCGAAACTCGTGGATGACGTGGCCGCCGCCATGCGCGCGGGCCACAACCAGTACGCGCCGATGGCGGGTCTCGGTGACTTGCGCGAAGCGCTCGCCGCCAAGTTCGAGACGCTTCACGGCGCGCACTACGATCCGTCGAGCGAAGTCACTGTGCTTGCGAGCGCGAGCGAAGGCCTCTACTCCACGATCAGCGCGCTCGTGCATCCCGGCGACGAAGTGATCTATTTCGAGCCCTCGTTCGACAGCTATGCGCCCATCGTGCGCCTGCAGGGCGCAAAGCCCGTGGCGATCAAGCTCGCGCAGCCGCATTTCCGCGTGGACTGGGACGCGGTGAGCGCGGCCATCACGCCGCGCACGCGCATGATCATCGTGAACACGCCGCACAATCCCACGGCCACGATATTCGGCGAGGACGACATCGCGCGGCTCACGGCGCTCACGCGCAACACCGACATCGTGATTCTCTCCGACGAAGTGTACGAGCACGTCGTGTTCGACGGCGCGCCGCACCGAAGCATGGCGCGCTACCGCGAGCTTGCCGAGCGCAGCGTGATCGTGTCGTCGTTCGGCAAGTCGTATCACGTCACGGGCTGGCGCGTGGGCTACTGCCTCGCACCCGCCGCGCTGATGGACGAGATCCGCAAGGTCCACCAGTTCATGGTATTTTCCGCCGACACGCCCATGCAGTATGCGTTCGCGCAAGCGCTTGCCGAGCCGCAAAGCTATCTGGGCCTCTCGGCGTTCTACCAGAACAAGCGCGACCTGCTCGCACGCGCACTGGAAGCCTCGCGATTCGAACTGCTGCCGAGCGAAGGCAGCTTTTTCATGCTCGCGCGCTTTCGCGCCTTCTCCGAAGAGCGCGATAGCGACTTCGTGCTGCGGCTCATCCGCGATGCCCGCGTGGCGACGATTCCGCTCTCGGCGTTCTACGCCGACGGTACCGACGAAGGCATCATTCGCCTGAGCTTTGCCAAGGATGACGAAACATTGCTCGAAGGCGCGCGCCGCCTGTGCGCGATTTAAGGCAACGGCGTTCGGAACACAACGAAACTCTTAGGCAAACTGATAGGCAATGATAGGCAAGGAGATCACCATGAAGCGACTCAACGCGCTCCTCGCGCTCGCATGCGTGTACGGCGTGCTCGGCCCGGCATCGGCGTTCGCCGACGCGAACCTGTTGCGCTTCGGCGTAGAAGCGCAGTATCCGCCGTTCGAAACCAAGGCCTCGGACGGCACGCTGCAGGGCTTCGATATCGACATCGGCAATGCCGTGTGCGCGAAGGCGAACATGACCTGCAAATGGGTCGAGACGTCATTCGACGGCCTGATTCCCGCACTGCAAGGGCGCAAGTTCGACGCCATCAACTCGGCGATGAACGCCACCGAAAAGCGCCGCGAGGCAATCGACTTCACCACGGTGATCTATCGCGTGCCGAGCCGCCTGATCGCGCGCAGTGACAGCGGGCTCGTGGCCACCGCTGCGTCGCTCAAGGGTAAGCGTGTGGGCGTGCTGCAATCGTCGATTCAGGAAACCTACGCAAAGGTGCACTGGGAGCCGGCGGGCGTAACGGTCGTGCCCTACCAGGACCAGAACCAGATTTACGCGGACCTCGGCGCGGGACGCCTGGACGCAACGCTCGTGCTCGCGCCCGCCGGCCAGAAGGGCTTTCTTTCGCAGCCCGCAGGCAAAGGCTTCGCGTTCGTGGGTGAGGCCGTGCGCGACGACAAGATCCTGGGCAGCGGCGTGGCCTTCGGCATCCGCAAGGGCGACACGGCGCTGCGCGATCGCCTGAACGCGGCCATCGCGAAGATCGAGTCCGACGGCACGGTCACGTCGCTCGCCCGCAAATACTTCGGCGATATCGACGTTTCGCCGAAGTAAGCGCGCGCACTCAGGGGCAGGCGCAAGCGCTGCAGCGGTCAGCGCCGCCCCTGTTGCGAATTGCGGTTCACGTGAGCGTCGTTCTTGGTGCGCTCCTGGTGGGCGTCTGCGCCCCAGCGGTCCGTGTCCTCCTGCCCGCTTTCCACGTCGCTATACCCCTGGCGGCCCACCGAGCGCGGCTCATGCGGGTGACGCCGCGCCAGCGGCTCACTGCTTTCGTGCTGCGGATGCTTGACGTGCGTGCCGTCGTCGTTCGGGCTCTCGTGATGCTTCATGGCTGCCTCCTTGCCGGCGCAATACGCCGCTTGCCAGTTAGCGCATCGGGCATGCCCGGACAATGGAACGCAGCTAGCCCGCCGCTGCCGCCGAGCGCTCCAGTCGCGAGCGCGACGAGGCGTGCAGCCCGACGTTTGCCGCCAAAGCGATCAACGCCGATCCGCTCACGTACCACGCAGGGGCCGCGAGTGATCCGCTCATGCGCACGAAGGCCGCGCAGAGTAACGGCGCAAAACCGCTGAACACAACCACCGAAACGTTGTACGCAAGCGCAATGCCGCTAAAGCGCACCTGCACCGGAAAGAGGTCGGCAAGCACCGAGGCCCACGTGCCGCTTGCGAGCGAGAACACCAGCGCAGCGAGCACGAACAGCACGACCACGTTCACGCTGTGCGCCGCAAGTGCCGTATAGAACGGCCACGCAAGCGCGGCGAGCAGCACGCACGAAACGCGCAGCAAGTACCGGCGCGGCACGAAGTCGCCTGCCCAGGCCGCCGCGAGCAGTCCCACCGAACTCACGAGCAAATACGCATTCTGTGCGAGCGCTGCGTCGCGCGGCGCGTAGTTCAACGTCTGAATCAGATACGCGGGCATGTGACCGTAGAGCACGCCGTTGAAACCCGCCATCACCGCGATCGAGAGCGCACCGCCCACCACCGCGCCGCGATGATGGCGCAGCGTTTCGCGAAACGGCTGCTTCACCACCGCGCCCTGCATCTGCTTGAACTCGGGCGACTCGTCGAGATTGCGGCGCAGCAGATACGAAACGATCCCGCACACACCGCCCACGAGGAACGCAATGCGCCAGCCGTAGCTCGCGGCGTCCGCAGGGCTGAGCGTGGACTGCACGGCGAGATTGACGATCGTCGCGAGCATCACGCCCGTATTGATCGCGCAGACGATCACGCCCGCCGCGAGGCCGGCGCGGCGCGGCGCCGCCTCCACCGCATAGGTGATCGCGCCGGGCATTTCGCCGCCCACGCAAAAACCTTGCAGCACGCGCAAGCCAATCAGCGCAATCGGCGCGGCAATGCCCCAGTGCGCGTAATTGGGCAACAGGCCAATGCAGATCGTCGCTACCGTCACGACGACGATCGAGCCCACGAACACGGGACGTCGGCCAATGCGGTCGCCAAGGCTGCTGAGCACAATGCCGCCGAGCGGCCGGATGATATAGCCGATGGCAAGCACCGAAAACGTCAGCAGCATGCTCACGAGCGGGTTGCTCGCCGGAAAGAATTGCGCGGCGATCGAGTGGGCGAAGAAGCCGTAAATTACGAAGTCATAGAATTCCAGCGAGCCGCCCAGACTCGCTATGAGGATCATCTTCCATTGGGCGCGGCTCAGGCCAGGCGCGGCGGCCTGCGACACAGGCAGTGAGGGGGTCGTCTCCATTTGCTCTCCTTAATGATTTGACATGGCGGCGCTTTTGGGCTGCTAGCGGATCGTCGTCCTGCGCCTCTTTCTTCAAAAACGTCGGCCCGGGCGGCCGCGTTCCCTTGCGGGCCGCCCAGAAGCCTGGTCAAGCCGGATCAAGCTGCCGCGGCCTCGCGCGGCTGCCGCGCACGCGCAACGCCTGCGCGTTCGAGCAGTGCATCCAGTTCGCCCGCGTCGCGCGCCACGCCGCCAACGTAGCGGTCGGGCCGCAGCAACATGGCGCGCCCGCCGGTTTGCGCGAGCCAGGTTCGAAGCGACTCGTGCGAAGCGGGAACGATCGCCACCCGCTCGCGTTGTGCCGCGTTCGCAAGCGCGTCTCGTGCGTGCACCGCCAGCACTTCGTCAGCGATCAGCGCGAAGCGATAGCCCACTGCGTCGTCCAGACGCGTACCGTCGTCGAACACGGGTTGCGGCCCGATCTCGCCACCAGCCTCGCTTGCGTGCCAGCCCGGCCCCAAGCGCGGTTGCGGCGTTCGGAACTCGCGAATCGCCGCCGTCATCTCGCGGTCGCGCGCGGCCACAGCGTTGCTGTCGGTGGCCTGAATCACGCCGCCTAACTGCACCGCCGTTTCGATGAACGTGCGCACATGCGGCTCGCGCTCGCTCTCGTAAGTGTCGAGCAGCGCTTCGGGCAGCGCGCCTTCGATCACGTCGGCAAGCTTCCACGCGAGGTTCGAAGCGTCGCGTATGCCCGCGGCCATGCCCTGCCCCATGAACGGCGGCGTCTGGTGCGCCGCGTCGCCCGCGATTAGCAGCCTGCCGCGCCGCCAGCCCTGCGCGATCACCGAATGGAACGTGTAGATCGCCGAGCGTTCGAGTTGCGCGTGCTCGGGCGTGATCCATCGTGCGAGGCGCTCCCAGATCCATTCCGCCGTGCCTACGCGGCGCTCGTCGTCGCCCTGCATCACCATGATTTCCCAGCGGCGGCGGTTGTGCGGTCCGCGCGTGTAGGTGGTCGGGCGCGCAGGGTCGCAGTACTGGATCGAGTAGTCGCCGAGATCGGCGCGCTCGCCCGCGAGCAACACGTCCACTACGACCCAGCGCTCGTGCGATTTCAGATCGGCGAGTTCCGTGCCGATGAAGCGGCGCACCGTCGAGCGCGCGCCGTCGCAACCCACCACGTAACGCGCTGTCGTGTGAGCGAGTCGCCCTTGTGCCGTATCTTCGAAGCGAATGCGCACGTGGTCGTCGCGTTCGTCGAGCGCGAACACCTCGTGCCGCAAACGCACGTCGGCCCCGCCGCGCGCACAAAGTTGCGCGCGCAACGCCCGTTCGAGATCCGGCTGATGAAACTTGTAGCTTGCGCACCAGCCCTGAGGGCCGATGCCGCCGGGCCGGCTCCAGTCGATCATCAGTTCGCCGCGCGCGTTGACGAACTTCATGCCGGGCCCGACGAAGAGGTTCGGCAGCAGCGTTTGCGCGATCCCGACAGTCTGAAACACGCGCATGCATTCGCCGTCGAAGTGCACGGCGCGCGGCAGCTGGAACACGTCCTTGTCGCGCTCGAACACCACGACCTTCAGGCCGCGCAGCGTGAGCAGATTGGCGAGCGTCGCGCCGGTCGGCCCGAAGCCGATGATCGCGACATCATAGTCGGGCGCCGGATTTGCTTTGCATACCGAATTGTTTACGACATCCTTCATCCCATTCACCTGATACATGGCTAACTGCATGGATAATTGCGTGGATAGCCGCGCCGCCCGCATGGTGCGGGCGGCGGCCTGCAACTTACGCTTCGTCCGCGACGGGATTCCTGAGCGTGCCGATGCGATCCACCTCGACCTCCACCACGTCGCCATGCTTCATGAAAAGCGGCGGATTGCGCTTCGCGCCCACGCCGCCCGGCGTGCCGGTCACGATCACGTCGCCGGGGAACAGCGGCGTGAAGGTGGAGAGATACGCAATCTGCTTCGCAATGCCGTGAATCAGCATCTCCGTGGTCGCGCGCTGCACTTCCTGGCCGTTCAGGCGCGTGACGAGCGTCATCAGCGCATTCGGCTCGATCTCGTCGCTCGTGATCATCCACGGGCCGAACGCGCCCGTGCGGTAGAAGTTCTTGCCGGGTCCCCATTGGCCCGTGTGGCGCTGCCAGTCGCGCACCGAGCCGTCGTTGTAGCAGCTGTAGCCCGCGATATGACGCCACGCGTCGGCCTCGGCGATGCGCCGGCCGCCCTCGCCGATGATCACGGCGATCTCGCCCTCATAGTCGAACTGCGTGGACTCGCGCGGACGCAGCATGGGCTCGCCCGCGCCCACCTGCGATGCCGGCAGACGCATGAAGATCACCGGCTGCTCGGTGGTTTCGCGGTTGGTCTCCTTCACGTGCTCGGCGTAGTTCAGGCCCACGCAGAAGATCTGCTGCGGATTCGCAATCACAGGCTCGAGCGCGACTTCGGCGAGCGGATAGTCGCCCTTGCCAACGCTTGCGGCCCGCTCGGCTTCTGCAAACGCGCCCGCCGCGATCAGCGACTTGAGGTCTGCATAGCGGCCGCCAAGCCGCTTTTTGAGGTCGAACACCGCGCCGTCGCGCACAACGCCGAACGACGAACCTTCATGGGTAGAAAAGCTGGCGAGTTTCATGATGCTCCGCTGATAAAGAGTGGATTTTCCTTGGAATCGAAACGCGTATTTCTTGGTGTGTTTATCGTATTTTGAGAATACACTACGAAAAACGCGCCACACAACTTGATTTTTATCAGGGTTTATCACTACGACTGGAGACAGCATGACTGTGCCGAACACCGAACCAACCACGAAGCGAACCGGCCTCACGCTCAGCCACATGGGCTTTTTCGTGACCGACATGGCGAAGGTCGAAGACTTCTATACGCGTGTGCTCGAATTTACGGTGACGGACCGCGGCACGCTGCCCACACCGCGCGGCGCGGTCAGCCTGGTCTTTCTCAGCCGCGATCCGCGTGTGCATCACCAGATCGTGCTGGCGAGCGGCAGGCCCGAGAAGTTGCCGTTCAATCCGATCAACCAGATTTCACTGGAAGCGGACAGCCTCGCCACGCTCAAGCACTTTCACCGGCGCTTCGTGGAGGAAGGCATGGAGGAAATCGTGCCGGTCACGCACGGCAATGCGATCTCGTTCTATGCGCGCGATCCGGAGGGCAACCGGCTGGAGATTTTCATCGACACGCCGTGGTACGTGGATCAGCCCATGCGTGTGAGCGTGGACTTCACGCTGCCCGACGAGGCGTTGCTGGCCGAAGTCGAGCGCCATGCGAGCACGTTGCCGGGTTTCCGCCCGCGCGCGGTGTGGGAAAGGGAGATGGCGGCGCGTATGGGCGTAGCGTGACGCCGCACCGCGGCTTTATGACTCGATCAACGCACGCACGCGCGTGGAAATGCGCGCGGCGGCGTCCTTCACGGCCTCGACCACGCGTTCCAGGTTGAAGAACGCGAGGCGTTGCTCGGGCACGACGAGCGCGAGCGAGGCCACGGCTTCGCCGGATGCGTCGGTAAAGAGCGGCGAAGCGACGGCGGACATGCCCGCTTCGAGTTCGCCCTTCGAGAGATAGAAGCCCGCGCGGCGGATCTTGAGCAGACTCGCGCGGAATTCTTCGAGCGAGTTGCCGAGTCCGCTAGCCGCGATGTCCTCGGGGTACTGCTCGAACAACGCGGCGAGCTTCGCCTTGGGAAACGTGGAGAGGATCGCCTTCGGTGCCGCGCCAAGAAAGAGCGGGCGCGGACGGCCGCGTCCATAGCGCAGGTCGAACACGGCGTCGTGCGATTCCCGATGGGTATCGACGAGCTCGTTGCCATACCAGCGCGACATCACGGCGTCGAAGCCCGATTGCTCCGCCAGCTCGCGCATGACCGGCTGCCCCGCCTTGAGCAGCGGATCGGAAATACGCAGATGGTAGTCGAGCGTGATGATGCGCGGGCCCAGGCCATATTCGCCGCCCACGAAGCGCAGCAGCATGCCGGTATCGACGAGTTCACGCAGATAGCGGTAAGCGGTCGGCACCGAGCATTGCAGTTCGGCCGCCACCTGTTCGGCGGAAAGAAAAGGCCGCGCCTCGGAAAAGAGTTCGAGGATGGACAGCAGTTTCGCAATGCTCGACAAAGGCCGGTCTCCGGTCACGCGTGGGGTGGCCAATTATAGCGGCACGCTAGACCGCGTTCGTGCCCCGCAAACCGCGGCGCCACCATGCAAAACCGCCGCATTGCACGGCGCGCTTTATGCGTGCCCTGCAATGCGGCGGTCGGTACGCGTTACCGGGGCCACATGCGCCGCGCATCCATCAGGCGAAATTCGCCTGACATCATTCATGCGCGGTACATGTTTGGCATAGCGTTACTGCATGTGCTGGCCACCGTTGATAGGAATATTTGCGCCGGTCACGAAGCCCGCTTCGTCCGAGCACAGGAACAGCACGAGCGCCGCGACTTCACCCGGGTTGCCAAGGCGGCCCATGGGAATTTGCGGCAGGATCTTCGTGTCGAGAATGTCCTGAGGAATGGCGGTCACCATTTTCGTGGCGAGATAACCCGGCGAAATGGTGTTCACGGTCACGCCCTTGCGCGCCACTTCGAGCGCGAGCGACTTCGTGAAGCCGTGCATGCCGGCCTTCGCGGCAGCGTAGTTGGTCTGGCCGACCGAACCCTTCGAACCGTTCACCGACGAAATGTTGATGATGCGGCCCCACGCGCGCTCGACCATGCTGTCGCACAGCGGCTTCGAAATGTTGAAGATCGAGTCGAGATTCGTGCGCAGCACGGCGTCCCAATTGACCTTGTCGAGCTTGCGGAACGTCATGTCGCGCGTAATGCCCGCGTTGTTCACGAGAATATCGACGGGGCCGATCTCGCTCTGGATCTTCTGCGCGCCGCGCTGGCACGAGTCGTAGTCGGCTACGTCCATGCCGTACGCGTGGAATTCGCGGTCGGTCTCCTTCATGCGCGCCAGCCAGTCTTTGGCGCCCGCGTTATCGGGCGAATGCGTCACGACGACGCGATAGCCCGCATCATGCAGCTTCACGCTGATGGCCTCGCCAAGGCCGCCCATACCACGTGTCACCAATGCAATACGATTAGTCATCCTATATATCCGCGAGAGTTGAGCGTCAATCAAACCGTGGCGTCACGCATCATGCGTGCAGGCGCCACATGCACTGTTGCCCCGCTTCGTCTTTCCACCCAAGACGAGGACAAGGCGAATACCGCGCGGCTTCTGATTAATTTCTGGTATTGCGCGTGGTTGCTACTACTGGCGGCTCGCCGCTGCTTGCGCGTGCGACGAGCCGCTTGCTGCCTGGTTACTACGCTGCTTATTGCCTTAAAAGCGCAATCAAGCGCGCTCGAGCGCGAGCGCCACGCCCATGCCGCCGCCGATGCACAGCGAGGCGAGACCGCGCTTCGCATCGCGGCGCTGCATTTCGTGCAGCAGCGTCACGAGAATCCGGCAGCCCGACGCGCCGATCGGGTGACCGATCGCAATCGCCCCGCCGTTCACGTTGATCTTCGACGTGTCCCAGCCCATCTGCTTGTTCACGGCCAGCGCCTGCGCGGCAAAGGCCTCGTTGATCTCCATGAGATCGAGGTCGTTCACCGACCAGCCCGCGCGCTCCAGCGCACGCTTCGAGGCCGGCACCGGGCCCATGCCCATGATCTTCGGGTCCACGCCGCCGCTTGCGTACGCCTTGATGCGCGCGAGCGGCGTGAGGCCCAGCGCTTCGGCCTTCTTCGCCGACATCACCACGACCGCGGCCGCGCCGTCGTTCAGGCCCGAGGCGTTCGCCGCCGTCACCGTGCCTTCCTTGTTGAACGCCGGCTTCAGGCCCGCGAGCGACTCAGCCGTCACGCCGTGGCGCACGAATTCGTCGGTCGCGAACTGCAGCGGCTCGCCCTTGCGCTGCGGAATCGCCACCGGCACGATTTCCGCGTCGAAGCGGCCCGCCTTCTGCGCCGCCTCGGCCTTGTTCTGCGAGAGCGCCGCAAACGCGTCCTGCTCCTCGCGCGTGATGCCGTATTCCTTCGCGACGTTTTCCGCCGTCACGCCCATGTGGTACTGGTTGTACACGTCCCACAGGCCGTCGACGATCATGCTGTCGATCAGCTTCGCATCGCCCATGCGGAAGCCGTCGCGCGAGCCCGGCAGCACGTGCGGCGCGGCGCTCATGTTTTCCTGGCCGCCGGCCACGACGATGTCCGAGTCGCCCGCGATGATCGCGTTCGCGGCCAGCATCACGGCCTTCAGGCCGGAGCCGCACACCTTGTTGATCGTCATGGCGGGAACGGCCGTGGGCAGGCCCGCCTTGATCGATGCCTGGCGCGCCACGTTCTGGCCCGAGCCGGCGGTCAGCACCTGACCCATGATCACGTCGCTCACCTGCTCGGGCGCAACACCTGCGCGCTCGAGCGCGGCCTTGATGACGATCGCACCCAGGTCGGGCGCCGCCACCTTCGCGAGCGAACCGCCGAATTTGCCAACTGCCGTACGTGCGGCCGAAACGATCACAATGTCAGTCATGTTGAGCTCCTGCTCTGCAATTACGCTGAAATATCGATGTCTTGAAGCTGAGCCGGCAAATGCCGCGCCCTCGTCGTTCAGTCACGACGACGAAGGCGGGTATTGGCGTATTGCCGGTGTGGCAGGAACGGAAATCAGGCCTTGGCCTGGCTCGTCGACTTCGCGGAAGCCGCCTGGACGGCAACCGGCGCGGCTTCCTGGACGGAGGCGGCAACGTTCTGGAAATTGCTCTGGGCCGTTTCGATGGCCTGGCGGGTCACGCCGCGCAGCGTTTCGGCGGCATTGTTCACGGCGGCGAACGTGGAGTTCACGGCCGCGATGAACGACTCCGCGCCAACGGGCGCGTTTTGCGTCAGGCCTTCGGAAAAGGCCTTGAAGCGCTGCTCCTGCTCGCCCGATTGCACCTGGGCGGCCTGGATGAGCTCGTTTTGGGTCGTCGTCGCGATGTCGACGAGGTGGCGGCCGTACGACATGGCCTTGGCGGCGGCCTGCTGCGACGCACCAATCTGCTGCGTCAGGAACTCAGTGGGGTTCCCGCTTTGCAGGGCACCCTTGAGCGTCGCTTCGCTTTCGGCAATGGCAGCCTTGCTGGCCTGCACGTTGAGATCGATCACGGCCTGCACGCCCTGGAAAACGGGTTTCGTGAGCGCAAAGAACGCTGCGACGCCGGCTTGGTAGTTCGCGCGGAATTGTTCGGGTGCGGAAACGGACATCAGCTCATGCTCCTTGGTTAGTCAAACTAATTAAAGCGCCAACCCCCGATGGCCTGACTGACGGCTGTATATCTATGTTTGAAAACTAATGCTGCATCGCCGCAGTCAATCTAGAGTGTCCATTCTAAGACAGAAATTTAACAATTTTGTGGCGCTTCTTATTAGGTAAAAACCCTGATCTCAAGTCCTTCGGGTTCGGAACTTGCAGTTGTCAAGCAACATACGTTCCGAATCGAAAAACACGACGCTGAGCGCGGAAATTGCATGCGGGATAAACGGCCCGAGCGACGGATTTATGCGGCGGCGCCGTTCAAGTCATATGGGGACTGTTGACCCCGCTCCGGCTACAACGGGATTGCGGGCCACCGGGCATGATGTGGCATCGATCGGCATAAGGCGTGAATGCCCGACTTCAAACTGGGAAACGACTATGACAGCGCGGCAGAGGGTTCGCATGCGGTTCAACCGTTGCGGACCGCCGGGGCCGGGAAGGCCTTGAACGAACGCGATCCAGACGCAGACCTCGTCGCGCGCGTGGGCGCGCGCGATCCGCTTGCCGTGCGCGCGCTCGTCGCGAGCAAGCTGCCGCGCCTCATCGCACTTGCCACGCGCATGCTGGGCGACCGCAGCGAAGCCGAAGACGTCGCGCAGGAAGCATTCGTGCGGATCTGGAAACAAGCACCGGCCTGGCGCACCGGCGAAGCGAAATTCGACACGTGGCTGCACCGCGTGGCGCTCAACCTGTGTTACGACCGCTTGCGCGGCCGCCGCGAAGAGACCGTAGACAACGTGCACGCCATGAGCGAGCCAGCACCCGATCCCGCAGGCTCGCCCGACCAGCAGATCGAAGCGCGCACGCGCGACGAACGCGTGCGCGCCGCACTCGCGGCGCTGCCCGTGCGTCAGCGCGAAGCGCTCGTGCTCACTTACTATCAGGAGCTGTCGAACCTCGAAGCAGCCAGCCTGATGGACATTTCGGTGGACGCGCTCGAAAGCCTGCTGGCGCGCGCCCGGCGCACCTTGCGCGCACAACTGGCCGGTGAAGCTGCCGGTAAGGACTCCGTATGACACCCGAACGATTCCACACTCTCGTCGCGGCGTATGGCGCCGACCCGCAGCGCTGGCCGCAGCATGAGCGCGACGACGCGCTCGAGTGGGCGCGCTCACATCGCGCGCAAGCCGACGCGGCACTCGACGAAGCCATGGCGCTCGATAGCTGGCTCGCGCGCGACATGATCGCGCCGCCCACGCGCGCGCTCTTTGAGCAGATCGTTGCGGGCGCACCGGTTAGGCCTGCTGTGAAGCCCGCTGTGAAACCCATCTCCGCCGCGAAACGCCGCAGCTTTTGGTGGTCCGGCGCGGCGTTCGCGGGCGTGGGCCTCGCCGGAGCGCTCGCGGGCGCGCTGACGATATCGTTTGTCGTGCTCGGCGGCACGACGCCCGCAGCGCCGCACGAGCCTTATCTCAGCACGAGCTTTGGCGGGACGAGTTCGGACTGGAGCGAATCGAACCTCAACGCGGGCGCCGAAGGGAGTGACGAATGAACGGCCGCTCATGGAAGACGCTGCTTGTTGGCTCGGTACTTCTGAATGTCTTTCTGCTCGGCGCCATTGCGGGCGGCGCCTGGCGCTGGCTCGCCGTGCGCGACGAGCCGCAGGCACAATCCGCGCAGCGCGTGGCGTTGCGCTTCGCCACCGAGGCGCTTTCGCCGGAACGCCAGCAGCAGTTCGCGCAAGCGCTCAAGTCCTCGCGCCGCGAAGGCCGGGAGTACGCGCGCGACGGACGCGACGGACGGCGCGAGGTGCTCGACCTGCTCGCCGCGCCGCAACTCGACCGCAACGCCATCGACGCCGCGCTCGCGCGCACGCGCACGGCGGATAGTGCATTGCGTGCGCAGATCGAAAGCGGCGTAGTCGATTTCGCCGCCACGCTCACGCCCGAAGAACGCGTGAAGTTCGTCGAGGGACTCGAAAAGCGCGGCCAGTGGCGGTTGCCTGTGCAGCAGCAAAAGCAGCCGCAACGCGCCGCAAGCGAGGCAAGCGACGCGCAATAAAAAAGTTGACCGGCCGGCGACGGATCACACGGGCGATGACCGTTTAACGGAAATACGCAACGCTCCAGCGAACCCAAGGACCGCGCATGGAAAGCCTTTCGAATCCCCGCGCCGGCGCGATCGCCATGAACCGCTTCGGCCTGGGCGCGCGCGCCGATGAAACGCCGCCCGCCAACCCGCAAAGCTGGCTGCTCGGCCAGTTCGCTGCATATGAACCGTTGCCCGCAGCATGGCGCAACGAGCCGGGTGTGCTGGCGCTCGCCGCCCGCTTCGGCGCCGAGCGCCAACAAGGCATGGCGGACGACGCGGCAGCGAGCGCGGCTTCTGAGACTAGTACGCAAACGAACGGCCAACCCAACGCACAACAAGCCGCGCGCCGCGCGGTCAATCAGGCGATCCGCCGCGAGAGCGTGGGCATCTACCGCAGCGCGGTCAACGCGCGCCTCACGAGCGCCTTGCAGACCGACA
Source organism: Paraburkholderia sp. J10-1 (assembly GCF_905220165.1). Lineage (NCBI taxonomy): Bacteria > Pseudomonadati > Pseudomonadota > Betaproteobacteria > Burkholderiales > Burkholderiaceae > Paraburkholderia > Paraburkholderia sp. J10-1. The sequence goes on from NZ_CAJMYW010000001.1 coordinate 176,306, forward strand.
CGCCCTTCGTCGAGCGCCTCGTGCATTTCTGGTCGAACCACTTCGCCGTATCGGTGGATAAGGCGCTCATTGCAGGCATTGCGGGCGCATTCGAAAGGGAAGCGATACGGCCGCACGTGCTCGGCAATTTCGCGGACATGCTGGTCGCTGTCGAGCAGCACCCAGCCATGCAGCTCTTTCTCGACCAGACGCGCTCCGTTGGGCCCGACAGCCGGGCCGCGCTGCGCGCCGATCAGCGCGACCCCGCGCACAAGCGCGGCCTGAACGAGAACCTCGCACGCGAGATCATGGAGCTGCACACGCTCGGCGCGCGCACCGGCTACACGCAAGACGATGTGACCGAATTCGCGCGTGCGCTCACGGGTTGGAGCGTGGCGGGCGTGCGCGGTCCTCAGCCGGGGAATGTGGCCAATGCCGCCTCGCCCGGCAGCTTCGTGTTTCGCCCCGCGCTGCACGAGCCGGGCGCGCGCACCGTGATGGGCAAGCGCTACGATCAGCCGGGCGAACTGCAGGCGCTCGCCATCCTCAACGACCTCGCGCATGCGAGCGCCACGAGCCGCCATATCGCGTTTCAGCTCGCGCGCCACTTCGTCGCCGACAATCCGCCGCCCGCACTCACCGAACGCCTTGCGCTGGCCTTCGAACAAAGCAGCGGCGATCTTCCCACCGTGTACCGCGCGCTCGTCGAAGCGCCGCAAGCGTGGGCGCCGGTCGATGCGAAGTTCAAGACGCCGTGGGAATGGACCGTATCGTCGATGCGCGGTCTCGGTTGGCGCGAACCCGGCGACATGAATGCCGCGCCGCTGCTCACGCAACTCGGCCAGCCGGTGTGGCGGCCAGGCTCGCCCGCCGGTTACGACGACATCGCCGCGAGCTGGGCCGCGCCCGATGCGCTCGTGCGCCGCGTGGAAGTCGCGCAGCGCTTCGCGGCGCGCGTGGGCGACCGGCTCGACCCGCGCACGCTCGGCAACACGCTCATGGGTGCCACGCTCAGCACGTCTACAGCAAGCGCAGTCGCGCATGCCGAAAGCGCATCCACGGCGATCGCGTTGCTGCTCGTCTCGCCCGATTTTCTGAGGAGATAACCGTCATGGTTTCCCGCCGCCATTTCCTGCGCGTCGCTGCCGCTGGCGCAGGCGCGATGCTCGTCGCGCCGCAGATCGTGTTCGCCAGCGTCGCAACCGAGCGCCGCTTCGTGTTCGTGATTCAGCGCGGCGCGGCCGATGGGCTCAACATCGTCGTGCCCTACGCGGAGCCCGCCTATGCCACGCTGCGCGGCCCGCTCGCCATCGACATCGACCGCGCCACGAAACTCGACGGCACGTTTGCGCTGCATCCCTCGCTCGTACAACTGGCGCAGATGTATGGCGAAAAGCAGGCGCTCTTCGTGCATGCGATTGCCTCGCCGTATCGCGACCGCTCGCACTTCGACGGTCAGAACGTGCTGGAAACGGGCGGCCGCGCGCCTTACCAGGTCAAGGACGGCTGGCTCAACCGGCTCGTCGCCATGCTGCCTGCCTCGCGCGAAAACGCCATTGCGCTCGCGCCCACCGTGCCGCTCGCGCTGCGCGGCCCGGTACAGGTGAGTTCGTATGCGCCCTCGGCGCTGCCCGCCGCTTCCGACGACCTGCTCACGCGCGTTTCGGCGCTTTACGAAGCCGATCCGCAACTGCGCTCGCTGTGGATGTCGGCGATGAACGCACGCGGACTCGCCGGCGACGCGAGCGCGCGCCAGGACCCCGCGAGCGTGGGCAAGCTGGCCGCGAGCTTCCTCGCGCGCCCCGATGGCCCGCGCATCGCCATGATCGAAACCAGCGGATGGGACACGCACAGCGCACAGAATGCGCGGCTCGCGAATCAGCTCAAAGCGCTCGACACGATGCTGGCCTCGCTGCGCGACGGCCTCGGTGCCGCGTGGGACAAGACCACGGTGCTCGTCGCGACGGAGTTCGGCCGCACGGCCGCGGCGAACGGCACGGGGGGCACCGACCACGGGCAGGCTTCGGTGGCGATGCTCGTGGGCGGCGCCGTGGCTGGGGGGCGCGTCCAGGCCGACTGGCCGGGGCTGCGCACCGCGGATCTCTATGAGTCGCGCGACCTCAAGCCCACCGCATCGCTCGACGCATTAATCGCGGGTGCTGCCGCGGAAAGCCTTGGGCTCGATCCGCAGCGCACGGCATCGACGCTATTTGGTGAAGCCGGTGCGAAAAACGCGGCTACGGGTTTGATCAGGGCGTGAACGTTTCAAGCAGACAAACCCAGCGTTCAGCGGTTAAATCGCATCCAGCGGATAAATCGGCCGCCGCACCTTCCTGAATTCAAGCTTCCCGTAATCCGAAGTCGTGACGCCCACGCCCGCGCATTCGATCACCTCGCGCGCCAGGTCGCCGAAGCCGGCACGCCAGTGCACGCGGCTTTTCAGCACGATATAGCGCTTTTGCGTCGGGTCGACGCCCACCGAAGAAAGGCAGTTCAGGTCGAACGGCTCCTGATGCGCCGATACCACCACGATCTCCACCTTGCCGGTATCGAGCACCACAGTAGGACCGGTATTGTTGAGCGCGCCGCGATACATCGGTCCGCGATTGCGGAACACGCCGTCGAACACGAGTTTCACGCGCGCAGTCACTTCGATGGGGCGGCTCGTCTCCTGCAATGCAGGCATCGGCAGCTTGCCGCCTAACGAGAGCGTAACGTCATTGCCGATGCCCGCCGCGATCGCCAGCTGCACCGCTTCGGGATCGTAGATCGCATAGAACACTGCGTTGTCGAGGCCTTGTTTCAGGACCTCCGCCAGCACCTCGGTGGTATCCATCGTCCCGCCCGACGCTGTGTTGTCGCAATGGTCGAGCAGCACGAGCGGGCCAGCCGTCGTCGAAGCCTTTGCGCGCGCGACCGATTCGGCCAACGGCTCGCTTGCATAGAGAAACTGCTCGCGCTCGCGCCACGCTTCGTCGAGCAGCGCGTCGCGCAATTCGCTCGCTTTCGCTTTGTCGCCATCGGTGCAGACCACGACACTCAGGCCCGCGTTTTCGATATCGGCGTTCGGAAAGCCCACGAACAGCGAGGCCGCCAGCGCATCGCCCTGTTCGTACCTCATGCAGCGCGCCTGCAACGATCGGTTCGGTTCGGCGTGCGTGCCCTGACGCATCACGTGAGGCAGCATCGGCTTGTTGCCCCACGCCATCACCGGCTTGATCTCGCCCGCGATCGCACGCGCGAGTATGCGCGCCGCGCGCAATCCGGCCTCGTACATGTCGACGTGCGGATACGTGTGATAGCCGGTGACGACCGTCGCGTGCTTCACGATGTCGTCGTAAAGATTCGCGTGCATGTCGAGTGTCACGCCCACCGGCGTATGCGGGTCGATCTCACGCAGGCGGCGCAGCAGCGTGCCTTCACCGTCGTCGAGCGATTGCGTGACCATGGCGCCGTGCAGATCGAGCAGGATGCCGTCGTAGCCGCCCTTCGCCACCTCGTCGAGAATCAGTTGCGTGATGCGGCGGTAAGCGTCGTCATGCACGGGGCCGCTCGGAAAGGCGTCGGCGGCAACCGGCAGCACGATTTGCGCGCCGAGTTCGTCGGCCACGTCGATGTAGGCGCCCAGCGCGCCGCCCGTGCCGCGGTAGGCTTCGAGCGCCTGCTCGCCCGCGACCGCGCCGCCCGTGCGGCGAAAGAACCGCTCGAACGGCGTGGGGACCGGCGAAAACGTATTGGTTTCGTGTTTGAACATCGCGAGCAGCAAACGCATGAAGGTTTCCTTTCGAAGTGGAGGACGTTTCTTCGCACTGCCTGGCTAGTTATATAAGCTCCGACGTGTTACCAACGCCTGGTCGACTTTCAATCCGCGTGCCATTGCCTGTCGGCATCGAGCGGATACATCGGGCGCGCGAGCCGCTCGTACTGAAAGAGACCGTAGTCGGAACCGGTCACGCCGCGGCTGTCGCATTCCACGAGCGCAGCCGCGATCGGCACGAACACCGGACGGCAATACATGCGCGACTTCAGCAGCAGAAAGCGCGCACGGCGCGGATCGATGCCCACGCTTTCGAATACGCCGAGGTCCCAAGGCTCGTGGGTACGCTCGGTCACGACGAGCGTCGCGGCGCCGATATCGAGCACCGCCGCGCGCCCCATGTACGCGCGCTGCCCCGTGTAGGTCGGGCCGGTGATCACATATTCGCCGTCGGTGATCGCACGCACCACGCCTGTCGCCATGAAGGGCGCGCGCGGTGCGGCGCCATCGCGTGCGAGCTTGTTCCCAACGCCCAGCGTGACCTTGGCGCCCACGCCCGCGTCGATGAGCGCCGCCACGGCCTGTGGGTCGCATAGCGGGCCGCTCACCATGCCGGTCAGTCCTTGCGCGAGCGCGGCTTCGAGCAGGTCCATCGTGTCGCAGGTGCCGCCCGACATGCAGTTGTCGCCGTGGTCGAGCAGCAGCACGGGTTTGCCGGCATCTTGCGCCAGCTGCGCCGCCTGAGCGACCGACGCTTCGAGCGGCGCGCTGCGATAAACGAATTCGCCGCGTTCGTTCCAGATCTGCCGCGCGATGCGCTCGGCAACCGCATCGGCGGCCGCCGCGTCACCGTTGCCCACCACCACCACGCTGATGCACGGCGCGGGAATGTCCGCAAGCGAAAAGCCCGCGAGCACCGAAACGGCCAGCATGCCCTGCGCCTCGGCCTCGCGCGCCGCTTCGACGGCGCGGTGCATGGCGCCTTCGGCGCTCGCGCTGCGCAGCGTCGAAGTGAGCAGCGGCGGCTGCCGCCACGCCAGCACGGGCTGCGCGCGACCATGAATGCGATCGAGCAGCAGGCGCGCCGCGTGTTCGCCGGTCTCGTACATATCGACGTGCGGATAGGTCTTGAAGCTCACGATCACATCCGCGTTGTCGATCATTTTCTGCGTGACGTTGCCGTGCAGATCGAGCGCGACGGCAATCGGCGCCTCGGGCAGCGCGGCGCGCACGCGTGCGAGCAGATCGCCCTCGCCGTCCGCCGATTGCTGCGCCACCATCGCGCCGTGCAGGTCGAGCATCACCGCGTCGCAGCCGGGGGCAGCCGCGACGATGGCGTCGCAGATCGCATCGTAGGCATCGGCGGCAACGGGGCCGCTCGGATTCGCCGAAGCCGAAACGGGTGTGACGAGTTGCGCGCCTTCGCGCTCTGCCGCGTCGATGAACGCTGCCATCGCCGTGCGCATGCCCTTGTTCTCGCGATACGCCGCTTCGCCCCACGCGGGGCCGTCGCCGCCGAACGCCGCAAGCGGCGTGGCCACCGGCGAGAACGTATTGGTTTCGTGATTCATTCGCGCGATCAGGATCTTCATGCAGCGTCCTCCTCACGCACAGCAGCCACGCCCGCCGCCGCCAGCATCGCGTGCAGCAGCACGTTGCAGCCGGCCTCCAGATGTTCGGGGCGCGCATCCTCGATTTCGTTATGGCTGATGCCGTCCTTGCAGGGCACGAAGATCATGGCCGTGGGCGCCACGCGCGCGAGATACACGGCATCGTGTCCCGCACCGCTCACGACGTTCATGGCGGAAAGGCCGAGCGTTTGCGCGCCCGCTCGCACGGCGTCCACGAGCGCGGGATCGAAGGGCTGCGGGGGAAAGTACACGACCTGCTCCACGTCGATGCTCATGCCGGCCTGACGCCCTGCCTCGCTGCACGCCGCGCGCAATTGCGAGTCCATTGCGGACAGTGCCGCGTCATCGGCGGCGCGCAGGTCGACCGTCAACGTCACGCGGCCCGGAATCACGTTGCGCGAATTGGGATGCACGTCGACCCAGCCCACGGTGCCTCGCCCATGCGGCGCGTGCGCAAGCGCAATGCGGTTCACCTCTTGAATCAGGCCCGCTGCAACGAGCAGCGCGTCGCGGCGCGAATCCATCGGCGTGGGGCCCGCATGCGCTTCCATACCGTGCACCGTCACGTCGTACCAGCGTTGACCGAGCGCGCCCTGCACCACGCCTATCGTCTTCTCGTGCGCTTCGAGCACGGGCCCCTGCTCGATATGCGCTTCGAAATACGCGCCCACACGATGCGGCGCGAAGGGTCCCGCGCCCGCATAGCCGATCTTCGCAAGCGCTTCGGATACCGAAACGCCGTCCCGATCGCGCTGCGCGAGCGCGTGCTCGAGTGTAAACGCACCCGCGAACACGCCCGAGCCCATCATCACCGGCACGAAGCGCGAGCCTTCCTCATTGGTCCACACGGCCACTTCGAGCGGCGCGAGCGTGCGCACGCCCGCTTCTACCAGCGTGCGCAGCACTTCGAGGCCCGCCAGCACGCCGTAGTTGCCGTCGAACTTGCCGCCTGTGGGCTGCGTGTCGATATGGCTGCCGGTCATCACGGGCGGCAGGTCGTCGCGCTCGCCCGCACGCCGCGCGAAGATGTTGCCGATGGCATCCACGCGTATCGTGCAGCCCAACTCTTTCGCCCACGCCACGAACAAATCTCGCCCTTCACGGTCGAGCGGCGTGAGTGCGAGGCGGCACACGCCGCCCTTTTCCGTTGCGCCGATCTCGGCCAGCCGCATGAGGCTGCCCCACAGGCGAGCGCCGTTCGTGCGCAGGCGGGCGAGCGGCTCGCGAGTCATTTCCTGAACTTGCATCGATTGGGTTCCTTGCTTGAATGGGAGGCGACGTTCAAACCACGCCCACGCCCAGATAGCGGTCCTTGACCGTATGATCGGCGGCGAACTCGGCGTTGCCGCCCGTGTAGACGATCACGCCCTGCTCGATGATGTAGTGACGGTCGGCCAGTTGCGTGCACACTTCGAGGTTCTGCTCGACCAGCACGATCGCCACGCCCGCTGCCTTGATCTGCTTGAGCTGGTCGACGATCTCCTCGACGATCACGGGCGCGAGGCCTTCCACGGGTTCATCGAGCATCAGAAGTCGTGGATGATTCATGAGCGCGCGCCCGATCGCGAGCATCTGCTGCTCGCCGCCTGATAACTGCGCGCCGCCGTTCTTGCGCCGCTCCTTCAGGCGCGGGAAGATCCGGTAGATGTCTTCGAGCTGCCACGGCGAATCCTTGCGCGCGCCAAGGCGCAAGTTTTCCTCCACGCTCAGCAAACGGAAAATGCCGCGATGCTCCGGCACGAAGCACAGGCCAGCCGCCGCGATCCGGTGCGCCGGCTGTCCGCTAACCGTCTTGCCGGAGAAGTCGATCACCCCGCCACGCGGCGCCACCACGCCCGCAATCGTCTTGAGCGTCGTGGACTTGCCGGCGCCGTTGCGGCCTAGCAGCGTGACCGTTTCGCCCTCGTTCACCTGCAGCGACACGCCCTGCAGAATATGGCTCTTGCCGTAGTACGCGTGAATATCTCGCACGTCGAGCATCATGCGCGGCCTCCCGTAATCATGTTGCCGAGGTAGGCGCTGCGCACGCGTTCGTCGCCGCGTATTGCATCCGGTTTGCCCTCCACGAGCACGCGGCCCTGCTGCATCACTGTGATGGTGTCGGAGATGTCCATGACGATGCCCATGTTGTGCTCGATGAGCACGACCGTATAGTCGTCGCGCAGGCCGCGGATCAGCGTCTTCATGTCGTCGAGATCGTCGATGCCCATGCCCGAGGTGGGCTCGTCCAGAAAGATCGCGCGCGGCCGCGCGGCCAGCGCCATGCCCACTTCGAGGCGCCGCTGCTGGCCATGCGAGAGCGCACCCGCCGCCGTATCCGCGTGGCGTTGCAGCGCGAGGCGCTCCAGCACGCGCTCCACCGTTTCCGCATGGGCGAGCGCGCCGTGCGGCGGGGTCCAGGCGTTGAGCGCACGGCGCGCCTGAACACCTTGGGCCGCCACGCGCAGGTTCTCGCGCACGCTCAGGTTCTGAAACAGGCTCGTCACCTGGAACGAACGCGCAATACCGCGCCGCACGCGTTTGTGATCGGGCTCGCGCGAGATGTCGTGGCCGTCGAATACGATGGTGCCCGAAGAAATCGGCACCGTACCCGTGAGCACGTGAAAGAGCGTGGTCTTGCCCGCGCCGTTCGGCCCGATCACCGAATGCACCGTGCGCGGCGCGATGCGCAGGTCCACGCCCGAAAGCGCCGTGAATTTGCCGTAGCGCTTCACCACGCCGCGCGCCTCCAGAATCGCTTCGCTCATGTCTGCTCCTTGCTGTGCGCATCCGCGCCTTCTGTGCGCCGCAGCGCGACCGCCACGCGCTCACCCAAGCCCCACAGACCGCGCTGCATGAAGAGGCTCACGGCGATCAGCACGAGGCCGAGCAACAACAGCCAGCGCGGCCAAAGGGTGGAGAGCCAGTCGGCAAACAGCACGTAAAACGCCGCACCGATAACCGAGGCGAACAGGTTGCCGCTGCCGCCTATCACCGTCATCAGCAGGATCATTTCGCTCGTGTGATAGTCGATGTTGGAGAGCGGCGCGATGCCGGTCATCATCGCGTGCAGCGCGCCGGCGAGACCGGTGACCGCACCCGAGATCACGAACGCCATCAGCTTGAAGCGGCTCACGTGATAGCCCGCCGCACCCGCGCGCGCCTCGTTGTCGCGAATCGCGAGCAGCGTGCGGCCGAATACGGAATGCGACACGCGCACCATCAACGCGAACACGACCACGAACACCACCGCGACAAAACCGTAGTACTGCCACGGCGAATCGAGCGCGACGAGTGCGTGCGAGCCGATTGAAAGCGCCGGACGCGGGATGTCGAGCAGGCCGTTGTCGCCGCCGGTGATATCGGGCAGCGAATAGGCGAGAAAGTAGAAGAGCTGGCCGAACGCAAGCGTGAGCATCACGAAGTAAGTGCCGCGCTGACGTATGGAGAACCAGCCGACAATCGCCGCCGCGAGTGCCCCCAGTACGGCCGCAGCCGCCAGCGCCACGAGCACCGAAGGCACGCCGTGCGTGAGCAGGATGCCGGCGGTATAGCTGCCAAGGCCGAAGAAAATGCCCTGACCGAACGAGAGGAGCCCTGTAAAGCCCAGCAGCAGATTGCAGCCCAGTGCCGCAAGTGCAAACACGAGCACCTCGGTCGCGAGCGACCCCGAGCGGATGGTGAGCGGCAAAGCGCACACCACGACGATGGCAAGCAGAACATACCGATAGCGCCGCAGCGGGCCGGCAGGCCCGGCCGCGTCGCGTGTGCCCGCGCCAGTGGCAAGCTTTGTCGATTCGATCATGCGGCCCTCCCGAGCAGTCCGTTCGGACGCAGCAGCAACACGGCCGCCATCGCCACGTAAATCATGAGCTGCGCGCCTTGTGGCCAGAGCGTGCTCATGAGGCTCTGCACAATGCCGACCAACAGGCCGCCCACCAGCGCGCCAAGAAAGTTGCCCATGCCGCCCACGACGACGACGACGAACGCCACGCTCAACGCCTCGAGCCCCATGAACGGATCGACGCCGCGTATGGGCGCTGCCAGCACGCCCGCGAGTGCCGCCGTGGCCGCGCCGAGTGCGAACACGAGGCTGAACACGCGTGTGACATTGATGCCGAGCAGCGACACCATTTCGGACGACTCACTGCCCGCCCGCACCGCGCTGCCAAGCCGCGTGCCTTCGAGCACCCACCAGAGCAGCACGGCGAGCACGGCGGTGAAGCCGATCACGAACAAACGGTACTTCGGATAAACGAAGCTGCCCCAGATCACCACGCCATTGAGCGCGTCGGGCACGGCCACGTTGTCGCCGAGCGGTCCCCACACGAGAATCGCGCACTCCTGGATCACCAGTGCGAGCCCGACGGTGGCGAGAATATGGAACTCGTGCTGCTGCGCATAGATATGCCGCAATACGAGTTTCTCCACGACCCAGGCAAGCGCGCCCACCGCAATCGGCACGATCACGAGCGAGAGCCAGAAGTTGCCCGACCACTGCAGAAACTGATAGCAGCAGTACGCGCCGAGCAGGTAGAACGCGCCGTGCGCGAAGTTCACGAAGCGCAACAGGCCAAACACGATCGAGAGACCGACCGCCAGCAGGAAATACAGCATCCCGACGCCGATCCCATTGATGATCTGCAGCAGATAGACATTCATGGCTTGCGTAGCGTAGAAGTGACGAGCGAGCGGCAAGCGGGGCCGCCATGAAACCTCAGGCGATCTTGCACTCCGTCTTGTCGAGCGGCAGGAACGACTGGCCCGAGCTGACGATGTCCACGTAGTCGTCGGCATTCTTCATCGCCGACTTCTTCTTGCCCTTCAACAGGTAGTAGTTCTTGAGCACCTGGTGGTCGCCCTTGCGAATTTCTTCAGGGCCCGTCAAACCCGCGTACTTCATGCCTTCCAGCGCGGCAACGACTTTCTTCGGATCGGCGCTGCCCGCCTTCACCATGCCGTCGAGCAGGATCTTCGAGCAGATGTACGAGCCCGCGAGGCTGTAGTTGGGGTTGGCCTTGAAGGCCGCCTGGGTGCGCTGCACGAGGTCGTGATTGAGCGGCGTGTCGATGCCGTGCCAGTATTGCGCGCCGAAGTACACGCCGTCGCACAGGTCCGGGCCGAGCGCCTCGAACTGTTCGAGACCCGAGGCCCACGCCATGAGGATCGTGCAGTTGTTCTTCATGCCGAAGCTCACGGCCTGGCGCAGCGTATCGGAGGACTGCGAACCGAAGTTGAGAATGAGCAGCACGTCGGGCTTGGCCGCCACAGCGTTCGTCAGATAGCCGCTGAATTCCTTCTCGGTGAGCGAGTGATAGCTGTTGCCCACGTGCTCGATGCCCTTCTCCTTGAACACGTTCTTCGCCGCGGTGAGCAGGCCTTCGCCGAACACGTATTGCGGCGTGATCGTGTACCAGCGTTTGGCCTTCGGCTGCATCTGGATCAGCGGGCGCACGGTCTGCTCGATCGCGCCGAAGGTCGGCACCGACCAGCGAAACGTGGCGGCGTTGCAGTCCTTGCCCGTGATTTCGTCGGCGCCGGCCGTGGTGATGAATACGCCGCCGCTCTTGTCGACTTCCTTGCCCATGGCAAGCGCTTCGGACGACAGCACGCCGCCCGCGAAGAAGCGCACGCCCTTTTGCTGCTCGATCTCCTGCACGCGGCGAACGGCCGTGGCGGGCTTGCCCTCGGTGTCGAGCGTGGTGTAGTCGAGCGGCAAGCCGAGCACCTTGCCGTACTGCTTGACCGCGAGCTGCATGCCGAGATCGGCGTACTTGCCGTTGGCCGCGAACGGCCCCGACATCGGCACGGGGCACGCGAGCTGCACGCCGGCCGCCCCCTGTGCGAACGCCCGGGAGGACGAGAGGACGCTCAGCGCGCCCGGCATGGCCGACAGCGCGGCCAGTTTCAACAGTTCTCGGCGATTCAAGTTGAGGCTCCTTGTGGGGACACACAGACACGAACGACGCGGCAGACTGCAAAACCGTACCGGCGCCAGCGAGACGGCCTGCGAGACGGTGATTTCTATTTATCATGATAAATAGAATGAACCCGATGCTAGGTATAATTAATTGCAGTGTCAATCCGTCAAAAACCTCGTCGGCCTGGCCACGCCTTCTCACAAGCGGCGGCGCGGCCGGCGCGAAACAACGAAACCAACATTACGCAGGGAGTCGCGAAGATGGTCACGAACCGGGTCAGATCGGGGACCGCCGTCGAAATCAAGCAGCCCAAGCGCGCCGATCTCGTCGCCGAGGAGATCAAGCGCCTGATTACCGAAAAGGACTTGAAACCGGGCGACCGGCTGCCGCGCGAAGCCGAGTTGCAGCAGCTCTATTCGGTCAGCAAGAGCACGATTCGCGAGGCGCTGAAGTCGCTCGAGGTGCAAGGTCTCATCAAGGTGTCGACGGGGCCGAGCGGCGGGGGCATGGTCGTGGAAGTGCCGCTCGACCGCACGCTGCAATTGCTGCAGAACTATCTGTTCTTCAAGGATGTCTCGATCGACGACATCTATACCGTGCGCCAGCAGCTCGAACCCGAACTGGCCGCGGGCGCCGTGCCGCATCTCACCGAAGCGGACTTTGCCGCGCTCGAGGCGAACATCGAATGCTGCGACGGTGCGAGCGCGCCGCATGACCGCGGCCACCTCGTGCGTCAGCGTCAGGAGGACATGACCTTTCACGACATCCTCGCAGCCGCGAATCCCAATCCGTTCCTGCGCTTTATCTGCGAGCTGATCAACGAAATGATCCGGCAGCTGATCGAGTTCAGGAACGACACGCCGATAGCGGAGCATCGCCGCTTTGGCGCTTCGAACGTCAAGATTCACCGCGAGATCGTGAAGGCCGCACGCGAGCGCGACGTCGAACGTGTGCGCGCGCTCATGGTCGAGCACATGACGGAGGCGCCCAAGCATGTCAAGCGCATGAAAGGCAAGCTGCGCGGGCGGCTGATTCTCGATTCGGAAATCCGCAAACGCGTGCGCGTGATCACAGGGGCTAGCGCAGCGGACGAAAAGGAGGAGTGAGGCATAAGCGCCCGTCCCTGCGATCGCGCCTGTCATTGACTAGACTGGAATGAGTACGCGTGCTTCCCCACTCGTGAAAGGAGGAACGGAAATGCTCACGCAGCGAACGAAGGACATCGTGAAGGCAACCGCGCCCGTGCTCGCGGATCACGGTTACGCCATCATCAAGCGCTTTTACACGCGGCTCTTCGAGGCCCACCCTGAACTGAAGAATGTCTTCAACATGGCGCACCAGGAACAGGGGCAGCAACAGCAGGCGCTCGCGCGCGCCGTCTATGCGTATGCGGAAAACATTGAAGACCCTTCGAGCCTCGGCGCCGTGCTCAAGAACATCGCCAACAAGCACGCGAGCCTCGGCGTGCTGCCCGAGCACTACCCGATCGTTGGCGAACATTTGCTAGGTGCGATCAAAGATGTGCTGGGCGCTGCGGCCACCGAGGACATCATCTCCGCATGGGCGCAGGCCTACGGCAATCTCGCCGACGTGCTCATGGGCATGGAATGCCAGCTATATGAAGATACCGCCGACAAGCTCGGCGGCTGGACAGGCTGGCGCACGTTCGCCGTGCGCGAGAAGCGGCCCGAAAGCAGCGTGATCACCTCGTTCGTGTTCGAACCGGCAGACGGCGGCCCGGTCGCGAACTTTGAGCCTGGCCAATACATCAGCATCGGCGTGAACGTGCCGGCGCTCGGCTTGCAGCAGATCCGGCAATACAGTCTTTCCGATATGCCCAATGGCCGGACCTACCGCATTTCCGTGAAACGCGAGGCCGGCGGCCCACAGCCGGCCGGCTATGTTTCGAACCTGCTGCACGACCATGTGAACGTGGGCGACGAAGTGAAACTGGCCGCGCCCTACGGCAGTTTCCATATCGACGTGAACGCGCATACGCCTATCGTGCTCATCAGCGGCGGCGTGGGCCTCACGCCGATGATCAGCATGCTCAAGCGAGCGCTTCAGGATCCGCAGCGCAAGGTGGTATTCGTGCATGGCGCGCGCAATAGCGGCGTGCACGCGATGCGCGACCGTTTGCGCGAGACCGCCGCCACGAACGCCAACTTTCAGCTAGAGATTTTCTACAACGAGCCGTTGCCCGGCGACGTGCAAGGACGCGATTACGACTATGCGGGGTTCGTCGACATCGGCCAGATCAAGCAGGCGATTCTGCAACCCGACGCCGACTATTATATTTGCGGTCCCATTCCCTTCATGCGTATGCAGCACGATGCGCTAAAGCATCTCGGCGTTCACGAAGCCCGGATTCACTACGAAGTCTTCGGGCCGGATCTTTTCGCGGAATAGGCTTTCGTGCCGGCAAGCGCGGCCCAAAGGCCGCGCTTGCCGTCTCCATCGCTCAGAATCCAAACACCTTCAATGCATTGCCGCCGCGCACCGCATCGCTTTGCGCCTTAGGCAAGCGCGCGGTATTGGCGAACGCACCGCGCGTGTCATGCACCTGATGCGGCCAGTCCGTGCCGAACATCACCTGGTCCGCACCTACTACCGAAATCAGGAACTCGAGCGACGCCGGGCTATACGTGATGCAGTCATAGTAAATATGGCGCAAATAGTCGATGGGCTTGCGCTTCATCTGGCGCCGCTGCGGAATTTCCACGTCGTCGCCCTTGCCGAAGCGGCCCGCGAGATACGGTAGCGCGCCGCCCGCATGCGAGGCGATGATCTTGAGGTTCGGATACTGGTCGAAGAAGCCTTCGAAGATCATGCGCGTGATGGCGAGCGTCGTATCGAACATGAAGCCCACCGACCAGCTCAGGTCGAACTTCGTCATGTCCATTTGCTCGACACCCGGCGGATCGGTGGGGTGCACGAGCACCGGCAGTGCACGCCGGTCGATCTCGGCCCAGATCGGCGCGAACATCGGGTCGGTGAGGCTGCGGCCCGCCACGTTGGCGAGCACCATTACGCCGCTCGCGCCATTGGCGCAGGCGCGCTCCAGCTCCTGCACCGCGCGTTGCGGATATTCCCACGGCAGCGAAGCGAACCAGCGGATGCGCTCGGGGTGAGCCGCCTGGCCCTCCGCAATCGTGTCGTTGGTCTCGCGCGCGGCCTGGCAGCTCGTTTCCTCATCGCCCCAGAATACATTCGGGCATGTCAGCGAAACGACCGAAACGTCGATGCCCGCTTCGTTCATGTGCCTGATGCGAAGGTCGAAATCGAAATGGCCCTTCTGCGGAATCACGACCGGCGTGTTGCCGCGAAACACTTCCTGCTGCCCGTCGGGCCGCGTTTGAATGTTGTAGGCGCCGCCGCGCTCCTTGAGCAGTTCGAGCCATTTGTGCGTGAAGATATGGGTATGGACGTCAATGACGGGCATGCTGGTTTCTCCTGTTCGAGATTGCCGATGGAATGGCTAACGCTTCGTCATCCTTATCGTATGGATAAAAGCATCAGCGTGTATGGATGCGCTGCTCCGCTCAAATGGACGAAGGCGCCGAAAGGTCGCTCAAGTGCGGTGCTTCGCGCTTGAGCATGAACGCGCCAACCAGACCCAGCGCGAAGAACACCGCGCAGAAGTGGGCAGGCGCCATGTTGTTGCCCGTGGTGTGCAGCAGCCAGGTCAGCACGAACGGCGAGAATCCGCCGAAGACCGCCGCGCCGATGTTGTACGAAATCGCGAGGCCCGTGGAGCGCACTTCAGTGGGAAAGAGCGCCGCGAGCGCCGTGGGAATCGGGCTGTTCGAAGCACCGATCAGCAATGCGAACAGCAATTCGACCGTCATGATCGAAACGATGGAAGGCGCGCTCACGATCCAGTAATAGGCCGGATACAGCACGATGAGAAATACGATAAGCGAGCCGCAAATCATGCGGTTGCCGCCCACGCGGTCCGCCATATGGCCGAATAGCGGAATGGTGACCACGCGCAACAGTACGCTCGCCAGCAGTACGTTAAAGGGCAGAGTCACCGGCATGTGCAGATTCTGGACCGAGTAAATCGGCAGATAGGTGATGATCACGTACGCCATGACGTTGAGCGCGGCGCTCAGCGCCGTCGCCACGAATAGCTCGCGCGGGTATTGCGACACCACGCGGCTAAACGGCGCCTTCACGCGCTTGTCGATCTGCTCGAATGCCTCGGTCTCCGGCAGACTGCGGCGAATATAGAAACCCACCGGGCCAATGAGCAGACCAAAGAGGAACGGAATGCGCCACGCCCATGACTCGAGCGCATGCGGCGTGAAGAGGTGCGTGAGCGCGCTGCCCATGGCCACGGCCAGCAGCGCGCCAAGCGCCTGGGCGAACATCTGCCAGCTGCCGTAAAGGTTGCGCCGCCCTTTCGGCGCGTACTCGATCAACATGGCCGTCGCCGTGCCGAACTCGCCGCCGGCCGAAATACCCTGCAGCAGCCGCGCACACAAGACGATTGCGGGCGCAACGAGTCCGATCTGCTGAAAACCGGGCGTAAAGGCGATCATCGCGGCCGCCAGCGTCATCAAGGCGATGACGAGCGTGAGGCCCGCCTTGCGGCCCTTGCGGTCTGCGTACATGCCGAGCAGCACGCCGCCGAGCGGCCGCACGACGAACCCCGCGCCGAACGTGGCCGTGGTCAGCATGAGCGCCGCGTATTCGCTGTCGCCGGGAAAGAACTGTTTGGCGATGATGATAGAGAGAAACCCGAATACGACGAAGTCGTACCACTCCAGCACGTTGCCGAGCGTCGACGCCACGGCGCCGCGCCAGCGTATGCGCGTATCCATTGCTCTCACGACTGTCTCCATGCGGTCAGCTCATGGCTGGCCTGCCTCTATTGGACCTTTAACGACTTCATCGAATCTGCCGCAATGCAATGTAAGGCACTATAGTCATGAAGACAATCGAACAAATTCAATGGCTCCATAAAGTTACTTTATGCAACCGACCATCAAGCAACTGCGCGCATTCGCGCTTGTCTGCCGCTTCGGGGTGCTCACGCGCGCCGCCGACGAAATGTTCATCACGCAGCCGGCCGTCAGCGTGCTGATCCGGCAGATGGAAGAAGCGCTCGGCATGCGCCTGTTCGACCGTACGTCGCGCTCGCTGCGGCCCACGGTGGCGGCGCAGGAAATCCTGCCCACTGTCGAGCGCATGCTGCGCGACCTCGAATCGATCCAGTCGAGCGTGAAAGAGCTGGCCGGGCGCGAGCGCGGACAGTTGCGCTTCGCCGCCACGCCTTCCATCGCGGCAGCCATCGTGCCGCGCCTCGTGGCCGAGTACCGCGCCCTGTATCCGAACATCGAGGTCTCGATCGACGACGCGGCGCCCGACCGGCTCACCGCCTCCACGCTCACCGGCGACGTGGAGTTCAGCATCGGCACCATCAGCGACAAACCCGAAGGCATTACGCTGCAATGTCTCGCGCGCGACCGGCTCTGCGCGATCTGCCGCAAGGATTCGCCGCTCGCGAAAAAACGCCGCGTAACGTGGGCCGACGCGCTCGGCTACCCGTGGATCGGCGTGAAGCCGGGCAGCGGCATTCGCGGCCTGATCGACGAAACGCTCTTCGCGCTGGGCGAGCGCAAGGCCATTGAATATGAGGTGGCCTATATGACAACCGGGCTTTCCATGACGCAGGCCGGACTCGGCATCGCGATCTTTCCCGGCATGCTGCTCGGCTCGTTTCCACACCGCGATCTCGTCGCGCGCAAGCTCGAGGCGCCCGTTGTCACGCGCGACGTCAATCTGATCCGTCGCGCCGACCACTCGCTTTCGCCCGCCGCCGAGTCGTTCATCGAGCTTTGGTACAAGCGCATCGGCAAGCCGGCGGCCGCCTGAAGCCCGCGCGAGCGCGTCACATCACCTGCGCACCACTTCTGCCGAGCATTCGATGAGCCCGCGTATCACGCGGCTGCGCGTGGAAGCGCGCGACCACAGAATGCCGAAGCGGCGTGGCTCGGTTGCCTCCGGCAGCGGGAGGCGCGCGAGCCGCAAGCCCTTCGTAAGCGGCGTGCCGATATCGGGCACGAGCGAGACGCCAAGGCCGCGATCCACCATCAGCGCAATCGCCATCAGCGAATTCAATTCGAACAGCTCGCGCGGCACGATCTTCGCACGGCGCAGATACTGGTCGGCCTGCTTGCCGCCGCCAAGCGCGCGGTCGTAGCGTATGAACGGCTCGCGCCGCAGCAGTTCGTGCGGATCGGTGCGCGCGAGCTTTGCAGGCGCTAGCACGACGATGGGCTCTTCGCGCAACAGATGCCAGTCATACGATTTCGGCAGCGCGAACGCGGGGTGCAGGCAGATGGCCACGTCCAGCTCGCCGCGCTGCAAGGCCTCGAATAGCTCCGTCGAGGTGCCAGCGCGAATCAGCAGCTTGACTTGCGGAAAAGCCGCGGCGAAGCGTGCAAGCACGTCGGGCAGCACGCTCAGCAGCGCCGACGTGATGGTCCCCACACGCAGCTCGCCGCCCATTTCCTGCTCCTGCGCCAGCGCTTTCAGCTCGTCGAACCCGCGCACGAGCGAGCGGGCGCGCTCCACGACTCGCTGGCCCGCCTCCGTGGGAATGACGGTACGTCCCGCGCGCATGACGAGCGCTACGCCCAGCTCGCGCTCGAGCGTCTGGATTTGCTGCGCGATCGCGGCGGGCGTTACGCCCACGCGGCGCGCAGCCTCGGCCATGGAGCCGCTCTCCACGACCAGCAGCAGGTTGCTCAGGAAGCCAGTGTCCATAAATGTAGCTTTTCTATGGTTTAAAGATAGATTCGCATAGTTTATCTAAATCGTTGCCGATCGTAGACTGCGCTTCAGTGGTGATCTATACGGAATGCGTGGAAATGAGAAGCAAACTGTTCGTGCCGGCATCGCGCCCGGAGCTGTTCGAAAAGGCGCTCGCGAGCGCCGCGGACGCGTTGTCGTTCGACCTGGAAGACTCGGTGGCACCCGCGCGTAAACCCGAGGCTCGCGAGGCGCTGCGAGCCCTGCTGGTTTCGCCCGCGGTGCGTGAGCGCGGCAAGGTGCTGATCGTGCGCGTGAACGCGCTCGACACACCGTGGTTCGCCGACGATATCGCCGCCGTGGTTCAGCCTGGCCTCGATTACGTGAATCTGCCGAAACCCGAATCCGCCGACGACGTGCGCGCCGCCGCCGCCGCGATCGAGCGCGCGGAACGCGCCAACGGCGTGAGCCGCCCCGTGAAGCTGCTGCTCAACGTCGAGTCGCCGCGCGCGCTGCGCGAAGCCGCGACACTCGCGTGCGCCAATGAACGCGTGGCGGGACTGCAATTGGGTCTTGGCGACTTGTTCGAGCCGCTCGGCATCGCGCGGCGCGATCCGGCAGCCGTGCAGCAGGCCATGTTCAGCCTGCGGCTCGCTGCGGGCGAAGCCGGTGTGTTCGCGTACGATTCGGCTTTCGCTAATATCAAGGATGCCGAAGGATTTCGCGCCGAGGCCGAGTTGGCCCGTGCGCTCGGCTTCCTCGGCAAGAGCTGTATCCACCCGAGCCAGATCGCGCTCGCCAACGACGTGTTCCGGCCTTCCGACGACGAAATCGCCCACGCGCTGCGCGTGGTGGAAGCCGCGCGCAACGCCGAACGTGACGGCGTGGGCGCTTATGTCGTGGATGGCAAGATGATCGACGCGCCTTTCGTCGAGCGCGCCCGCGCGCTCGTGCAAAGCGCCGAGCGGCTTGGACTCGTTGCGCCCGCAACGTCGAGCGAGGTGCGCCAATGAACGCGCTGCCCGAAATGAACGCCGCGCCGCGCGGCCCGCTCGCTGGCGTGCGCGTGCTCGACCTGAGCGCCTATATCGCGGGCCCGTATGGCTGCACACTGCTCGCCGATCAAGGCGCGGACGTCATCAAGATCGAACCGCCCACGGGCGACAACCTGCGCAAGTACCCTTCCACGCTCGAAGCCGAAAGCCGTGCCTTTCTCGGCGTGAACCGCGGCAAGCGCGGCCTCGTGCTCGATCTGAAGCAAGCACGCGCGCAAGAGGTGCTGCTGTGCCTCGTCAAACAGGCCGACGTGCTCGTGCACAACTTCCGGCCCGGCGTGCCAGCACGCCTGGGCATTGCCTGGGAACAGCTGCGCGAAGTGAATCCGCGGCTCATCTACTGCGCGGTCACCGGCTACGGCGACCAGGGCCCGAACAAGGACAAGGCCGGCTACGACCAGGTGCTGCAAACCATGACGGGCATGTGCACGTTCCAGGGCAAGCCCGGCGGTCCGCCCGAGATTCTCTATGGCTCGGTGGTGGACTATTACGCCGCCGCGCTCGTTGCGGCAGGGGTCTCCTCCGCGCTGTTCGAGCGCGAACGCAGCGGCGCGGGCCAATATGTGGGCGTTTCGCTGTTGCGCAGCGCGCTCACCATGCAGTCGGCGCGCATGATCTGGGCCGACGACGAACCGAAGGACATAGGCCGCGACATGCGCTCGGGCGGCATCACCGGCATTCATCCCACGCGCGAAGGCTGGCTCTACATCTCGGCGAACACGCCGCATTTCTGGCAGGCGCTCTGCGAAAAAACCGGGCTCGCTGCACTCGCGCAGGACCCGCGCTACGATTCGGTGCGCAAACGTGCGGAGCATCGCGACGAGATCGTGCCGCAACTGCACGCCGCGTTGCAGGCGCGCAGCGCGCTCGAATGGGAAGCGCACTTCGGCGAGGCGGTGCCCTGCGCGGCCGCACGCACGGTCGAAGATATGTTCGACGACCCGCAAGTGCTCGAGGAAGAAATGGTCACGCGCTACGACTATCCCGGCGTGGGCGCGTATCGCGGCTTTCGCGAGCCGATTCGTTTCGGCGCCTCGCCTGCACCCGATCCGATCGCCGCGCCCGCCTTCGGCGAGCATTCGGACGCGGTGCTGCGCGAGGCGGGCTGGAGCGATGCGGAGATCGAACGCTTGAGAAGCGAGCACGCCGTGCTCTGAACAGAAAAAGCCGCAACCGCGCACGCCGATTCCCGTTAGCGTGCGCGGCAAACAAGGAGACAACGCAATGGACCGTGAGCATCATGTCCATACGATCGATACATCCAACGCACGCATGCAGGCGCCCGCCTTCGCGTGCGATTCGCATATCCACATCTACGATCGCCGCTTCGCGGCGTCGCCCGGCAACGGCGCGCATATCGTTGAAGGCGCAACGGTCGAGGATTATCGACGCGTGCAGCAACGCACTGGCACGCAGCGCACGGTAATCGTCACGCCGCGACCTTATGGCACCGATAACTGCGTGACAGTCGACGCGATCCGCCAACTGGGTATCGACAACGCGCGCGGCGTAGCCGTTCTGCGCCCCGAGGTAAGCGACGCCGAACTCGACATGCTCGATCGCGGCGGCATACGCGGCATCCGCTTCACGTTGTACACGCCGCATCAGGCGGTCGTCACCTTCGACATGGTCGAGCCGCTTGCGCGGCGCATCGCGGAACTCGGCTGGCATGTGCAGTTGCACTGGACCGCCGACCAGATCGTCGAGCACGAAGCGTTGCTCACGCGCCTGCCCTGCAAGATGGTGTTCGACCATCTCGCGCGCCTGCCCTCGCCGGCGGGCACCTCGCACCCCGCGTATGGCGTGGTGCGCCGCCTCGCGGCTTCCGGGCGCGTGTGGGTCAAACTCTCGGGCGCCTACCTCGATTCGCAAGCGGGACTCGCGGGCGGTTACGCCGACATGGCCGGGACCGCGCGCGCATGGGCCGCACTGCTGCCGCAGCGCACCGTGTGGGGCAGCGACTGGCCCCACGTAACGGAAACGCACAAGCCCGACACCGCCTCGATCTTCGATCTGCTCGGCACGTGGGTCGAGGACGAAGCGGCACGCAAGCGGATTCTCGTGGACAACCCTGCCGAACTCTACGGCTTCGCCCGATGAACTAGCGCCACTGCGCCACCGATACAAACAGCCGCGCGCGAGGTACGCGCGGCCACTTTCAGCACCAGGAGACACTACGTGAAGTCCACCGCCACCGCCGCACCTGTACGCAAAGCGCGCTTTACCGACGCGACGATCAGCCTGTTCGAACGCACCATTCCCGACCCGTTCGTGCTCGCGATCCTTATCACCGCGGTCGTGGCCGCGCTTTCGGCGATGTTCGCCCCGCATGCCACGCTCAACACGCTCGTGGTTGGTTGGTACAAGGGATTCTTCAATATCCTTACGTTCGCCTTCCAGATCACACTCGTTCTTGTAACGGGCCACGCGTTCGCCCACGCCGCGCCCGTGCAGCGCGTGTTCAAGGCGCTCGTGGGCATGGCCCGCACGCCCGTACAGGCCGCCTCGCTCACCTTCGTGCTCGTGGCTGTGGCGTCGTTCTTCAACTGGGGCCTCGGCCTCGTGGTCAGCGCGCTGCTCGCGCGCGAAGTGGCCAAGCGCATGCGCGTGGACTTCGCATGGATCGTCGCAGCGGGCTTTTCGGGCTGGGTGGTATGGGCAAGCGGCATTTCCAGCTCGATCGCGCTCGCGCAATCCACGCCCGGCAGCGCGATGAATGTCGTGCAAAAGCTCACGGGCCAGGTGCTGCCGTTCAACGACACCGTGTTCACGGCATTCAACCTCGTGCCGGTGATCGTCATGCTCGTCGCCACGCCCGTCGTGCTCGCGCTCCTCAAGCCGCGCGACGAAGACGCCGTCGTGCTCGACATCGAAAAGAACCCCGACCCGGAACCGCGCAAGCGCCCCGAAGGCAAGCTGAGCTTCGCGAAGTGGCTCGAATACTCGTGGATCGGCAGCGCGTTCATCGGTCTCGTGGGCGTGACGTTCCTCGTGCTCGCGCGCCTCGAGCACATCGAAGCGTTTTCCGGTGTGAACGCCGTGATCTTCGTGATGTTCATCGCGGGCGTGATCCTGCACGGCTACCCGCTCGCTTACGCGGATGCGGTCAAGAACGCCGCCAAGCAAACCGGCTCGATGATGCTGCAATACCCGCTCTATGGCGGCGTGATGGGCATGATGGACGCCACGGGCCTGCCCAACGTGATCTCGCACTTCTTCATCGCGATCTCGAACACGCACACGCTGCCGTTCTGGAGCTATGTGTGCTCGCTGATCGTCACGTTCTTCATTCCGAGCGGCGGCGGTCACTGGGCCGTGCAGGGTCCGTTCGTCGTGCCTGCGGCGATCGCGCTGCACGCCTCCATGCCCGCCACGACGATGGCCGTCGCAATGGGCGAACAGGTCTCCAACATGATGCAGCCGTTCTGGGCCGCGCCCGTGGTTGCGATGGCCGGCATTGGCGTGCAGCGCGTGCTGGGCTTCACGGTCATGACCTTCCTGCTCGGCACCGTGGTATTCGGCGCAGCGCTGCTGCTGCTCGTCTGACCCGCATTCTTCCCTAAAACCATCAAAGAACAAGGAGACACCGCATGCAACGGCGTGCATTCATGGCGTCGCTCACGGCGCTCGCCGCGGGCGCGGGCACATTGGGCGGCATGGGCGCGGCGCGCGCGCAGAAGGTTGCGTCCGCACCGGCTTCGCCCACCATCGCGCAGCGGCTCGCGGCATACGCCGCCGCGCTGAACTACGATGACCTCGACGCGAACACGATCGAAGCGGTCAAGACCCACACCGCCGACGCGCTGGGCTGCGGCATCGCCGCGCTCGGCGAGAAACCGGTGGGCATCGCGCGCCAGGTTGCGCTGAACTACGCGAGCGGCGACGGCCGGGGCGCCACGGTGCTCGGCACGCAGCGGCGCACGTCGCCCGACCTCGCCACGTTTGCGAATGGGGCCGCCATCCGCTACTACGATCTCAACGACGTGTATGCGGGCAAGGAAATCGGCCACCCGAGCGACAATATCGCAGCGTGTCTCGCGCAGGCCGAGGCCGAAGGCGCGAATGGCCGCGACCTGATTGTCGCCATCGCCCTCGCCTACGAAATCGACTGCCGCCTCATGGACGCCGCTTCGATCAGCTCGCGCGGCTGGGACCACCCCATCTTCAGCCTGCCCGCAGCCGCGCTTGCGGCGGGCAAGCTCATGAAGCTCGACGAGCGGCAACTGGCCGAAGCCGTCAACATCGCGCTCAACGGCCATCTCGCGCTGAACCAGACGCGCGTGCAAACCATGTCGAACTGGAAGGGTCTCGCCGATGCCGACGCCGCGCGCAACGCCGTCTTTTCGGCCGCCCTCGCGCGCGACGGACTCACAGGCCCCGCGCCGATCTTCGAGGGGAATGCGGGGCTGTTCAAGCAGGTATCCGGGCCATTCACCATCGACACGGCGAGCTTCGGCGGCAAAGGCCGGCCGTTTCGCATCAACGACTGTGCGGTGAAGTTCTACCCGGCGCAGGCACTCACGCAAACGGCCATTGCCGCGGGCATCGACGTCGCGAAACAGGTGGGCGATCTCAACCGCATTGCCAGCATGGAGATTCGCACCTCGCACGAAGGCTATTTCTCGGCGGGCATGGACCCGCAGAAGTGGGCGCCGGAAACGAGCGAAACCGCCGATCACAGCCTGCCCTATGTGACCGCGCGCGCCATGTTCGACGGCGACATCAGCCTGGCGAGCTACCGCTCCGAGGCGCTGCATGACCCGAAGATTCGCGCGTTCATGCAAAAGATCAAGGTGGTGGAGGACCCCGAACTGACCCGGCTCTATCCGAAGTATTACGCGACCATCGTGAGCGCCACGCTCACGGACGGACAAACCGTGTCGAAGCGCGTGGACGACATTCCAGGCTTCGCCACGCGGCCGATGCAGCGCAGCGACTTCGCGGTGAAGTTCCGCAAGAACGCGGCGCCTGTGATCGGGAGCGCGCGTGCCGAGGATGCGCTGGGCTTTCTCTGGAGTCTCGACCAGCAACGCGACCTTTCGACTCTGTTCGCGCCACTTGTCGTGCACGCCTGAAGAACGTGAAGGAGAGTATCAGCCCCTTCCGTGCCGCGCCGAAAGCTCCTCGAGATCGAGATCGCGTTCGAGCACACGCAGCAGTTCGTCGTGGATCTGGCCGGCGCGGTGCAGCTTCAACAGCTCCGCGCGCCCGGCCTCCACCGCGGCCAGCACGACGTCGTAGTGGGAGGTGCGCATTTCCTGGGGATAGCGCTCGGCGTTTTCAAAATTGCGCGTGAGGTTCGCGCGATACGTGTATTGCTCCAGCAAACGCGGGTGGATGACGCTGCCGTCCGGCCCGTGTACGAGCGGCGTGATCGCCGCAAGCTGGGCGGCTTCGAGGCGCGCCCACGCCTGCGGCTCGCTGAGATAGGCTGACTCCCCTTCGAGATCGTTCGCAGGCCTGATCAGCTTGATGAGCGGCCCTATGGTCGTGCCTTGCAGCAGCACCGTGAACAGAATGACGGCAAACGCGGCGAAAAGAATGAGGTCACGCCCCGGCATCGCCTCCGGCAAGGCGAGCGCAATGGCCAGCGTAACCACGCCGCGCATGCCGGCCCAGCTCACCACCGCCGCGCCGCGAAAGTCCGCGGCGCTCACGCGGCGCGGCAATATGCGATGCAACGCTGCCCGGATGACCTCGATGCCATAGGTCCACACGCAGCGCGAAACGACGACGGCGAGCACCACGGCCATCGCGGCGGGACCGAGCAGCGCGACGGCATTGCCCGTACCGCCGAGGCGAAGCATGACCCCGCGCAGCGAAAGGCCGATCAGCACGAATACGAGCCCCTCGAGCACGAAAACCATGACCTGCCAGAACGCCGTGCCGCGGCTGCGCACGGTAGCCGAAAAGACTTCATGCTGATGCCAGCCTAGCTGCATGCCGCACGTGACCGTGGCGATCACGCTCGACACGCCCAGCATGTCCCCCGCGATATAGGCGACCCAGCCCGCCAGCACCGATGCGGTGATGATCAGGTATTCGTCTTCGAGCTGACGCAGCAGACACACCACGACATAGCCCACGACAAAGCCCACCACGATCCCGCCGAGCGCAAGCCCGACGAAACTGAGCGCCGCATTCGGTTCGCTGAACGCTCCCGTCAATGCCGCCGCCACGGCGAAGCGAAACAGCACGAGACCGGCGGCGTCGTTGAGCAGGCTCTCGCCTTCGAGCAGCACCATCAGGCGGCGCGGCAGCGCGAGCCGTTCGAGCACGGCTTTCGCGGCGACGGCATCGGGCGGCGAGACCACCGCGCCCAGTGCGAAACAGGCGGCCCACGGCAGCGAAGGAACGGCCCAATGCGCAACCACGCCGACCGCCCAAGTCGTGAATGCCACCGCGCCGATGGCGAAGAGCAGGATGGGCGCGAGGTGGCGCTTGAAATCGGACCAGACGAAGGAGTAAGCGCCGTCCATCAGCAGGGGCGGCAGGAACACGATGAGGACGAGGTCGGGGTCGATGACGACCGGCGGCAGGCCGGGTACGAACGCCAGGGCGGCGCCACCGACCAGCAATGCGGCAGCGGGTGGCAGGCGCAGTCGTTTCGCGAGCAGTTCGAGCGCGATGATGGCGATGAGCGCCAGGAGCACAAGCTTGAACGCCGACACGGCCGACATGACGCTTCCTTATTGTTGCCCGGGTACGGTGCCCGGGGTGGCGCGAGGGAAAGCGTATCTTGCCATGAAGGCCGTGGAGGAGAAACCGGCGTGCAGCCCTGCCGTTGGCGGCTAGATCGCGAGGTTGAGCCAGTCGGCGATCACGTGCGCCGCGACGACCAGGCAGACGACCCCCACCAGAACGCCCATGCACATGCCGATATCGACGTACAAATGACGGTGCCGCTCGATGATGGCGGCGAGGTAACTATCCGGGTTGACCGGCTTTTTGCCCGCCCGGTAGCGTTCGCGGAGTTTGGACATTGGAATCGCCTCGTCGGATCGATTAGAGGCGTTCGAGCAAAAGGTACACGCCGATCACGATACCCATGCAAAATGCCGCGCAGCCGAGCGCCACGCCGAGGTTGATGATTTCGGTGCACTGGCGCCGAACGAAATCGACGGCGATACGCTCGTGCCGCGCAACGGGCTGCGCGTTCGCGTGCGTGTGGATGGACTCGCCCAGCGCATCGACGTGTTTCATCAGATGCGACGTATCGAGCAACAGTTGCGGACCCATGACTTGCCTCCAGCGCGGAAGATTGCGGTGAAGGCTTCAGATTAGGGAAATGGGCGTGGCGGGGATATCAGAGGAATTCGAAATGAGAGGTGGCGACCGTCCCTCAATTTCCGCAAGCGTGAATCAAAAACTGCTGCATCGCGCGCGCCGGATCGCTCAACACCGCGCCCGGATGCCACAGCATGCCCGCCTCCATCTGCGGAATGGCGTCCTCGATGGCGCACGCGTCAATGCGCTTGCCTTCCAGCGACCACGGCCTGAACACCATGTCCGAGAGAATCGTCACGCCAAAGCCATGCGCCACGAGGCCGCGCAACGCCTCCATCGAACTCGTGCGAAACGCGATATTCGGCGCAATGCGCCGCTTCTTCCAGTAGCGCAGCGTCGAGGCCTCGCCCTCGTCCACCGTGATCAGGATATAGGGGTAGCGCGCGATGTCGCGCAGCGTGACGGTGCCCGTCTGCGCCAGGGGATGCGTGGGCGCCGCCCACAACTGGCGTCGCGAGCGCATCAACACGTGGTGGCCAAAGCGCGCGCGCCGCTCCACGTTGGAAAGCAGCGCCACGCCAAGATCCACATTGCCCGCGAGCACCGCTTCCTCGATAGCCGGGCGGTCGAGATCGTGCAGATCGATCTCGATCTCCGGATACGTCGCACGAAAGCGCGCGAGCAGTTCCGGCAAAAAATAACCGAGCAGCGTATACGAGGCGGCCATGCGCACCGTACCGCGCAGGCTGTGCGCGCGAAACGGCGCTTTGTGCAGCGCGTCGCGCACCGACTCCAGCACGTGGCGCGCGTGATTGAGGAAGTCCTGCCCGTCGGGCGTCAGCTCCACGCCCTGGGGCAAGCGCACGAATAGCCGCGTGCCGAGCGCCTCTTCGAGCGCGAGCACCGCGTTGGTGATCGCGGACTGCGAGACATGCTCGGCCGCCGCCGCCATCGAAAACTGCCCGTTCTGCGCCGCCGCCACGAAGTAGCGGAACTGCCGCAAAGTCACGTCCTTGGCCATGTGCTTTTCGAATATCGTGAGTCGATGGTTCCGATTCTACGATACACAGTCTTCGACGTCCCTGCGGCGATCCGTCCAACGCGGAACGTCGACTAGCGCGGCGCCATGCGCAATGCACCGTCAAGGCGTATCACCTCGCCATTCAGGTAGCGATTGCCGACGATATGCTCGACGAGCGCCGCGAACTCCGCGGGCTGGCCGAGGCGTTGCGGAAACGGCACGCCCGCGCCCAGCGCCTGCTGCACTTCCGCGGGCATGGCGAGAAGCATCGGCGTTTCGAAGATGCCTGGCGCGATCGTCACCACGCGAATTGCGTTGCGCGCCAGCTCGCGCGCCGCCGGCAGCGTGAGCGACACCACGCCGCCCTTGGAAGCCGCATAGGCCGATTGCCCGATCTGGCCATCGTAAGCCGCCACCGAAGCCGTGTTGACGATCACGCCGCGCTCGCCGCCTGCGTCGGGCGTATTGTTCGCCATGGCCACGGCCGCGAGGCGCATCACGTTGAAGGTGCCGATGAGGTTGACGCTCACGACCTTCGCGAACAGATCGAGCGAATGGGCGCCCTCTTTTCCGACGATGCGTTGCGCCGGCGCGATGCCCGCACAGTTGACCACACCATGCAGCGCGCCGAAGCGCTGCGTGACGAGCGCAATCGCCGCCTCGACGCTTGCGGCCTGCGTCACATCGACCTCTACGGCAAATGCACGCTCGCCGCCATTCGCCGCCTCGTCGCGCGCACGCGCGATGTCGATATCGGCGAACACGACGTTCGCGCCGCGTTCGAGCAAATGCCGTCCCACCGCGGCACCGAGTCCTGAACCACCGCCCGTGATCAAAAACGTCTTGTCCTGCACCACCATCTGAATCTCCTCCATCGATTAGTTATCCGATCTTTCAAACCGTCTCAGCCATCAGTTCCGCACGATACCGCTCGCGCATGCCGCGCGAATGCTCGTAATTGCGTTCCTTGACGATACCGAACCCACGCACCGCACCCGGCACGCCAAGCAGGCCGATGGCTGCTGCCAGCGTCTGCTGCGTGAGCTTGCCGAGCACGAGGCGCACGTCGTCCTCGAATTCGCCGATCATCGCGCGCTCGATCACGCGGTCGCGCTGGCGTGCGAACGGATCGAGCGGCGTGCCGCGCAGCGCCTTGCCATGCTTGAGCACGCGCAGCAACGGCTCGGCCCACACGCCGCGCAGCGCGATCTTGTTGCGGCGTCCGGTTTGCGCGTCGCGGCGCGTGAGGAGCGGCGGCGCCATGTGGAAGGTCTTCTTGCCCGCCGTGCCGTCGAACAAACCGGCGAGGTACGCGCTAAAGCCCCCGTTCGTGTGCAGGCGCGCCACCTCGTACTCGTCCTTGTAGGCGAGCACTTTGAAATAGTGGCGTGCGGCCGCTTGCGCAAGCTCACCGTGGGCACCGTCAATGCCGCGCTCCGCCTGCGCGACGGTTTCGACCAGCGCGCGATAGCGCGCAGCATAAGCGGCGTTCTGGTACTGCGTGAGATCGCGCTCGCGCTCGGCCACGAAGCGCGCAAGATCGAACGGCGTGCTCGCGGCTGCCACGTCCGCTCTCGCCACGCGTTCGAGCACGCGAGCGTCCTGCGCAATCAACCGTCCCCACAGGAACGCGCGTTCGTTCATCTTCACGGCCGCGCCATTGAGTTCGATTGCACGCAGGATCGATGCCTCCGTGAGCGGCACGAGGCCCCTCTGGTACGCGTAGCCCACCATCATCATGTTCGACGCGATGGCGTCGCCGAAAATGGCTTCTGCCGCCGCCGTGCAGTCCCAGAACGCCGCGCCCTCTGCGCCCATCGCGCTCTCTATCGCCGCTTGATGCACGGCCTTGCTCACGGGCAGGTCACCGTCGCGCACGAAGTCGGCCGTTGCGGTGATGCGCTCGTTCACGATGGCGCGCGCGCCGCTGGCCGGCAAGCGCGAGAGCGCGCCGGACGAGGCGGCCACCACGGCGTCGCAACCGAGCAGCACGTTGGCCGCATGCGCGCCGATACGCGACGTGGTGATGAGCCCGCGGCTTTGCGCGATCTGCACGTGGCTCAACACCGCGCCGTTCTTCTGCGCGAGGCCGGTAAAGTCGAGCGTCGAGGCGCCGCGCCCTTCCAGATGCGCGGCCATGGCGAGGATCGCGCCGATCGTCACGACGCCCGTGCCGCCCACACCGGTCACGACCATGCGCAGATGCTGCTCCAGCGCCTGCGGCACGCGTGCGGGCGGTGCGAGCGTAGCCCGCAGCTCGGCTTCGATGCGTTGAATGCGCGCGGCGTCCGGACGCTTTGGCTCCATGCCCTCGACCGTCACGAAGCTCGGGCAAAAGCCCTTCACGCACGAGGTGTCCTTGTTGCAGCTCGATTGATTGATGGCCCGCTTGCGGCCCAGCTCCGTTTCGAGCGGCTCGATCGCAATACAGTTCGACTGCACGGAGCAGTCGCCGCAGCCTTCGCACACAGCCGGGTTGATCACCACACGCGTGGGCGGATCGATCAGCTTGCCGCGCTTGCGGCGGCGGCGCTTTTCGGCGGCACAGGTCTGGTCGTAGACGATCACCGAAACGCCCTTCTGCTCGCGCAAGCGGCGTTGCAGCGCGTCGAGCGCGTCGCGGTGCATGAGCGTCACGCCCGTGGGCAACCCATGCGAGCCCGCGTATTGCTCGGGCCGGTCGGTCACCACGGCGACTTCACTCACGCCTTCGGCCTGAACCTGTGCCACCACGCGATGCACGGTGAGGCCGCCTTCGGCGGGCTGACCGCCTGTCATGGCGACCGCGTCGTTGAAGAGAATCTTGTAAGTGATGTTCGCGCGCGCCGCCACGGCCTGGCGTATCGCGAGGCTGCCCGAATGCTGGTAGGTGCCATCGCCGAGATTCACGAACAGATGCGGCATGTCCGTGAACGTCGACATGCCGACCCACTGCACGCCTTCACCGCCCATCTGGCAAAACGTGGCCGTATTGCCTGCTTCGCCGAGCGCCATGATGTGACAGCCGATACCGGCCGCGGCATGCGAGCCGTCCGGCAGACGCGTCGAGGTATTGTGCGGGCAGCCCGCGCAGAAGAACGGCTTGCGGGTGAGCGGTTCCCCCGCCGGCACCGAAGCTAGCGCGATCACGCGCTGCGCGGCCGAACGCTCATTCGTTGCACCCGCAACGACATTCGGAATATCGATTGCAACGTGCTGAAAGAACCGCTGCAGCGCGCGGGCAAGCTGCTCCGGCGCGAACTCCATCGCCGCCGGCAGCAGCGGCTCGCGCTCGCCAAGCGTCTTCCCATGCACGGACGGCCGCTGGTCCGCACGCACGTTGAACAGCGCTTCCTTGATCTGCCGCTCCACGAACGAGCGCTTTTCCTCCACGACGAACAGCGCCTGCATGCCGCGTGCAAACGCCTTGAGCCCTTCCGTTTCGAGCGGCCAGATCATGCCAACCTTATAGAGCCCGATGCCGAGCTGCTCGAGGCGCTCGTGCGTGAGGCCCAGCGCCTCGAACGCGGCCAGGACGTCCGCATGCGCCTTGCCCACCGTCACGATGCCCACGCGCGCATGCGCGGGGCGCAGCAACGCGCGGTCGAGCGGATTCGCCCGCATGAACGCGAGTGCGGCGGGCAGGCGCTCTTCGAGTACGCGGCGCTCCAGTTCGGCGCGTTCCGCGGGCCAGCGCAATTGCGGGTCATAGTTGAAGCCACGCTGCGGCGGAACCGCAATGTCCTCGGGCAAACGCAACGGCACGCCGCGGCTCACGCGCATCGAGCGGCCGCTTTCCACCGTCTCCGTAATCGCCTTGTAACCGACCCACAGCCCGCTGAAACGCGAAAGCGCATAGCCCGTGAGCCCGAACTCGATGTACTCCTCGACCGAGGCCGGAAAGAGGATGGGCATCATCGCGCCTTCGAATACGTGGTCCGTCTGGTGCGGGAACATCGAAGACTGCGCCGCATGGTCGTCGCCGGCCACGGCCAGCACGCCACCGTGCCGTGCCGTGCCGAGCATGTTCGCATTGCGGAATACGTCGCCCGTGCGGTCCACGCCCGGCCCTTTTCCGTACCACATCGAATACACGCCTTGCACACGCTTGCCGGGAAACGCGTCGAGTTGCTGCGCGCCCCACAGCATCGTCGCGCCGAGGTCTTCGTTCAGGCCCGGCTCGAAACGCACGTCGAAGTCCGCCAGCAACGCCTTCTGGCGCCACAGTTCCTGATCGAATCCGCCGAGCGGCGAGCCGCGATAGCCGGAGACGAGACCTGCCGTTTTCAGCCCGGCCTGCCGGTCCGCGCGCGCCTGTTCGATCAGGATGCGCACGAGCGCCTGGGTGCCGGTGAGAAAGACCGCGCCGTCCTCGCGCAGGTAGCGGTCTTCGAGGCGATAGTCCGTATCGATCTGGCGCCCGGTCTCGACGGCTCGCATGTTCATGGTTGTCTCCGCTGTTCGGCTTGTGGGTATTAACCGATTCTAGGTAGCCAATAGCGGCGATTCGTGCCAAACTGAGCCACACATCACTCTCGAATTAGCAACACTCGCCTAAAATTCGGCCTTTCCAGGGAAACTTAGCCAATGAAATTCGATCGCGTGGATGTGGCCATCCTGCACGCCCTGCAGCGCGACGCGCACGTGAAGTCCGCCGACCTCGCGGAATCGCTCGGGCTTTCGCTCTCGCCGTTCTACCGGCGCATCCGCATGCTCGAAGAGCGCGGCGTCATCACGCAGTACGTCACGCTGCTCGATCAGGAGAAGGCGGGCTTTCCTGTGAACGCGTATGTGTCGGTCGCGATCGAGAAGAAGAATGAGACACGGCTAGCCGCGTTCGAGCGCGCAATCTCGAACTGCGACGAAGTGATGGAGTGTTATTTGATGACGGGCGCGTTCGACTACATGCTGCGCGTGGTGGCGAGCGATATTGCGGGCATCGAGCGTTTCGTCATGACGCGCCTCACCAAGATCGAGGGCGTGCGTGACATTCACACTTCCGTGGCGCTGCGCCGCGTGGAGTACAAAACCGAGCTGCCGGTACGCGTGCGCGACGAGTGAAACGCTGCAAACGTGGTCATTCACTCAGGATGACGAACGAATTATCGTGTCAACCAGACCTTCACGTCTTGGGTCCTGTCTTGCGCGCCGCCCGCAACGGTTTCGCGGGCGCGTTCTGACGTTCGCGCACCGAAACTTCGCGGGTCGAACGCAGTGCGTCGAGCCGGCCTTCGAGCATGCCCACCTGATGGCGCAAATCGCCCACCTGCGCCTGTAATGCCTGAATCTCGGCGCGCGCGCTTTCCTCCGCGCGCAGCGCGCGTTGCGCTCCGGCTTGCGCGAGTTCGGCGCTTGCGCGCAACTTGTCGCGTTCCGCGGCAAAATCGGCGCGCGCCTGGGTCAGCGCGGTGTCGCGTTCGCGGCTCGCCTCGCGCTCGCGCGCCAGTTCCGCTTCGAGTGCGCCGCGCGTGGCAACGGCGCCGGCCTGCGCCTGTTCCAGTTCCTGAATGCGCACCTGCGCCGTGAGCAGCGCAGCGGTGCGCTGTTCGAGCGCCACCTCCGTGTGCCCGAGGTCTGCGCGCACGGCTGCGGTTGCGCCCTCCGCGGCGCGACGCGCCTCTTCCACTTCGAGACGCAGCGCTTCGAGCGAAGCCTGCGCGGCCGCCGTGGCGCGCGTCCAGAGCGCACCCATGAGTTCGCCGGCGGCCCCTTGCAGTTCCTCAGGCAGATCGGCGTGCTCGATGCGCACGCGGCTCTTTTCACGCAGGGTGGCCCAGAACTCCGAAAGCACTGCCGTAGGCGTGCTCATGCTGCCGCGGCGCACAAGCTGATAGAGCCGGTTGGCCGTGGGCGTGATGCCGTAACGGAAGAACATCAACGCGCACACTTCACGATACAGTTCGCGCGTTTTGGGAAACTCGGCTTTGAGCCGCTCGATCTCGGCGGCGAGGCGCACTTCGTCGGGGGCGACGTCGGTCATGGGGCAATGCTGGGCTGGTGTGCGTCGATAATACAACGTAAAGCGTATGATTCCTACCGCCAATGCCAGTGGCAAGAGGGGCGCCACTCGCCCAACCGGATGCTCCAGCGAGGTGTGAACATGACAAAGCTTCAGCGTCTTATCGTCATCGTTGTTGCCTGTGTGTTGAGCGCGTGCGCGAGTCTGCCGCCGCAGACCAACCGGCCGCAGACATTTGCGTTGCAAGATACGGCGTCCACACCACTCGGCACGCTCTTCGCATCCGAAGCACAAAGCCATCCAGACGAAAGCGCGTTTCACCTGCTGCCGGACCCCACCGACGCGCTCGTGGCCCGCGTTGTGCTCACCGAAAAGGCGGAGCGCTCGCTCGACCTGCAGTACTACATCTGGCACGACGACCTGACCGGCCGCGAACTGGCGGCGGCGGTGCTCAAGGCGGCGGACCGCGGCGTGCGCGTTCGTGTCCTGCTCGACGACCTCGGCACGAATGCGGACGACCAGGTGCTGCTCACGCTCAGCTCGCACCCGAACGTGCAGATACGGCTATTCAATCCGGTCGCGGGGCGCCGCTTCAAGGCACTTTCGTCCGCGCTCGAATTTTCCCGGGTCGACCGGCGCATGCACAACAAGGCGCTCGTTGCCGACAACGAGGCCGCTATCCTCGGTGGCCGCAATATCGGCGACGAATACTTCGGTGCGTCGAGAGTCGTTGCCTTCGGCGATCTGGATGTGCTGGTGCACGGCCCCATTGTCGGGAAGGTCTCCAACGTCTTCGACGCGTTCTGGAATGCCGAATCGAGTTATTCGATCGAGCAATTGATGGGGCATCCGGCAGATCCGTCCGCATTGGCCGCCTACCGCGCGAAGCTCGACGAATACATCCAGTCGGAGCGTGACTCGCCCTATGTCGTGCAAGCGAGGCAACGACTGGCCAAGGCCCTCGAGGCCGGCAACACCACCTTCTCCTGGGGAAAAGCCACACTCCTCTACGACGATCCCTCCAAGATCGCTCGCGACCCGGCCAACCCGGAAGGCCATCTCATGACACGGTTCGCCGCGCTTAACCTCAAACCCACGCATGAGATGCTCATCATCTCGCCTTACTTCGTGCCGGGAAAAGCGGGCGTGGCGTGGCTAAGCGATCTGACCGGGCACGGGGTGCGCGTCACGGTATTGACCAACTCCCTGGCTGCGACTGACGTCGTCGCCGTGAATGCGGGATATGACCACTATCGCGAGGCTCTCCTCGCGGCTGGCGTGCGGCTCTACGAACTGAAGCCGGTTGGTGCGTCCAGCGTGAAGGCGCAACGACGGTTTTTTGGTTCTTCGAGAGCCTCGCTGCATGCGAAAACCTACGTGTTCGACCGGCAAAGCATCTTCATTGGCTCGATGAATCTCGACCCTCGTTCGAGCAAACTCAATACGGAGATTGGCGTGCTGTGCGACAGCCCGGCAATTGCGGGCCAGGTGATCGACGAGGTCGAGCCGCAACTGGACCAGATTGCCTGGCGAGTCGAGCAACGCACGGAAGCGAACGGCAAGACCCGGATCGTCTGGATCGACACCGCCGCGAACGGAACCGTGACCGAATATGATTCGGAGCCCGATGTATCCTTCATGCGACGCACCAGCGTCTGGTTCATGGGCCTTCTGCCGATCGAGTCCGAACTGTAAGCGCTCGCTCGAGCGCTGAAATAAAGCCCCTCAGGAATCGTAGAGCGAATGAATATTGCGCACCTTGCCGAACAGCCATTCGAAGAGGGAATGACCTTGCTCCTGTTCTGCGGGAAGCGCCGTCGTCAACTTGGCGATTTTGTCCTGCCGGTACGCCAGTAGCTGGCAAAGTTCCTTTGCGACTTCCGGGTGCTCTTTCAGGAACGCGGTCATGTCGTCCTTGCCGATTTCGAAAAGGACCGATGGCGTGAGCGCGGTAATGCACACGTGCATGGGCAGGCCCGCCAGCAGTCCCGCCTCGCCGAATGCTTCGCCCGGGCCGATCCGGGCAAGCTCGTGCTCGCCCGACGGCTCGCGGAAAGTCACCGACAGCACACCCGCATAAATAATGGCGAGACTGTCCGGCACGGTATCCGGGGCAAGGATCTGTTGATTGGCCTGATACTCGTGCCGGGAAAGACGCTTCGCGAGCTGGGTCACCTCGTCGGCACTCAGGCTCTCGAACAGCGACACGCGCTTGAGCAGCGCCTCCTTCGCGTCATGCGCTTCGATGGCGGGCGCGGGCACGCCCAGTGCACGCAACGACACGCCGGAGGCCGCCAGGTGCCGGTAGCACAAGTCGAACAGCTCGTTGGACGTCACCCTCTTTTTGCTCATATCGTCAACGAACCCGACCACCTCGTAATGGATCGAGTTCAGCGTTGCGCGCTGCATGCGGGCATAGGGCGCGGGCGTCTTGAGGATGGCGTGGCTTCCGGTCAGCGCGCGCTCCAGCGCGTCGATCACCGTTTTCGGCCGGGCTTCCGGGTCGATCTCGAGCACGATTGACAGGCCGTGAACATTGGCCGGCCTGCTGTTGTTCGAGATCTTCGCCTTGGAAGTCATGGCGTTCGGGACAATGAGCGTGTTCCCCTGACCGGTCAGCAAGTGAGTGGCGCGCCAGTTCATTTCGACGACCTTGCCTTCCACATCGTCGATCACGACCCAGTCGCCAACGGTGTACGGCTCCGTGGCGTTGAGCACAATTCCGGCGAAAACGTCGCTGAGCGTGCTCTGAATGGCGAGGCCGAGCACGATAGCCAGCGCACCCGACGTGGCGACCAGACCGCGCACCGGCAGCTCCAGCACGAATGCCAGGGCGGCAACGACCGCCGCGAGAAAAACGACGGCGCCGAAGACGTCCGAGAACAGTCGTTGCTTTCGCCAGGCGCGAGGCAACAGCAGCGAGTCGAGCGACAGGGTAAACAGCCGCGCGGCCATCAGCCACCAGACGATTTCCAGAACCTGGGCCAGCCAGTGGAGCGCTGCCGCATCCCGGTACGGCGCCTGCCCGAACGGATTCATACCCGACGAAAACAGCACCCAGCTCAACGCCGCGAAGAGCGCCAGCCGAATGAAGAGCCTGACCAGATCCTGTGGAGGCAGCCGCGCACGCCACACGACGACATCGACGAAAACGATACTCAAGCCAACGATTAGCGGGTATTTCACGGGGGGCTCCCGGCTGGAAAGGCCTAACGCTGATGTTGGGACTGCGGGACGCGCTTGATTCTGCCACGGACGACCCAGCCGGGGCGAACGGGTGGCAATGGCGGCTGGACGGTGCTCAGGCGCGGCCCGGATTCGGGCGCCAGAAACGCTGGGGTGGGGTGCTGGAGGCTCGCGTGCGCCGTATGGGACGGGCGCACAGGCCGGCACATTGCATGCCGGCCCTCTTTGGCGTCATGCGCGTGGCGATGCGACGGGCGGCGAACCCTCGTGAAAGAGCTGGCTGAGCTGCGCACGCAGTTCCGGAGAATCCACGTGACGATGCACGCTCACCGCGTGCTGCACGGCCGCTTCCAGAAGCTCGGAGTCCGAGTCCGCCGAGATCGCCACCGAACAGTTCATTTCACTAGGGAACTCCCGGCAGTCAATGTACTTGCGCGTCATGGTGAGACCTCTCGTTGGGCATAGGAGAACATTCACGCTGCCCGTGCGTACATACGTGAAAATTATAGAATCCATGCAATGTGCTTGCTAAACTATTAAAGCGATTCCACGCGCGACAATAATCTGAATTAATTGCACGCGATTTTATTTATCAAGCTGCGTAATTTAGGTTATCTAATGATCCGGCGAGGCTCGGTGGCGGCCTGGGTAGAAACCCGGCAAGGTCACGAAGCGCTCGCCGCCCGGTCCCTCGCGGTCCGGCCACAGGCTGCCCCCGCCGCCCTTTGCGAAAGCGCTTCCTTCCTGCTTTCCCGACCGGACGCACGCCGCGTTTCGCGCGTGCGTCAGCCGCATTGATTCGACAATTGAAGCGGTCGCCCGCAGTTCCGTTCAGTCCATGAAAACGCACGCCCGGCTATGGGTGTGCGTGTGTCCGATCCGTTGAATTGAGAGGTGAGCCATGTCCAGCCTGTCGAGCGAATCCATCGCCACATTGAAAAGCGCGCTGCGCGGCGAAGCGTTGCAACCCGGCGACGCGGCCTACGAAGAAGCCCGGCAAATCTGGAACGCGATGATCGAGCGCCGCCCTGCACTCATCGTGCGCTGCCGGGGCTGCGCCGACGTGCGGCAAACCGTGGCGCTCGCGCGCGAAACGGGACTGCCGCTCGCCGTGCGTGGCGGCGGCCACAATATCGCGGGCAGCGCGCTATGCGACGGCGGTATCGTCATCGATCTCTCCTTGATGAAGTCAGTCAGAGTCGAACCCGCCACGCGCCGCGCGTATGTGGAGCCCGGCGCCACGCTCGGCGACTTCGACCACGAAGCGCAAGCGTTTGGCCTGGCTACCCCGCTTGGCATCAATTCGACAACGGGCGTGGCCGGCCTCACGCTGGGCGGCGGCTTCGGCTGGCTGAGCCGGCGTTTCGGCATGTCGATCGACAACCTGGTGGCCGCCGATATCGTGACCGCCGACGGCGAACTGCTGCGCGCGAGCGCCAAGGAAAACGCCGACCTGTTCTGGGCCATTCGCGGCGGCGGCGGCAACTTCGGCGTGGTGACGATGTTCGAGTTCGCGCTTCACCCCGTCGGCCCCGAGATTTACGGCGGGCTAGTCGTGCTGCCATTCGACGCCGCGAAAGAAGCGCTCGTGAAGTATCGCGAGGCGGCTGCCACGATGCCCGAAGACCTGACAGTGTGGAGCGTGTCGCGCCTCGCACCGCCGCTGCCTTTCCTGCCGCCCGAGGTCCATGGCAAGCCGATCATGGTGTTCGCCATCTGCTATTCGGGGCCGGTGGAAAACGGGCCGAACGCGGTGGAGGTGGTGCGGCGCTTCGGCAAGCCCTATGGCGAACATCTCGGGCCGATGCCGTACGCCGCGTGGCAACAGGCATTCGATCCGCTCCTTACGCCGGGCGCGCGCAACTACTGGAAATCGCACAATCTCGCCACGCTGCCCGACGGCCTCATCGACACGCTGACCGACGCCATCGCCACACTGCCCTCGCCCGAGTGCGAAATATTCTTCGGGCAGATCGGCGGCGCGACGTTGCGCGTCGCGCCCGATGCGATGGCCTACCCGAGCCGCGACGCGCTCTACGTGATGAACGTGCACGGCCGCTGGACCGATCCCGCCGACGACGCCCGCTGCGTTGCGTGGGCACGCGACTTCTTCGAAGCTTCCGCGCCGTATGCGCTCGGCAGCGTCTACGTGAACTTCCTCACCGACGACGAACGCACGCGCGTCGAGGCGGCGTATGGGCCGAACATGAGCCGTCTCGTCGAAGTGAAGACGCGTTACGACCCGCACAATCTTTTCCGCCATAACCAGAACATCCGGCCCGACGGGTCGGCCTAAGGGGAGCCCGTGATTCGAGTTTCGATGTCATCGTAAGGGGAATCGTCATGTCGACCTATGTGGTGCTTGCGCAATTCACCGACCAGGGTATTCGCACTGTCAAGAACAGTGCGCAGCGGGCCGGCCAGGCCGCGGAGATGGCCAAAACTTTCGGCTGTGAAATGAAGCAGATCTACTGGACGCTCGGGAAGTACGACATCGTCACGGTGATCGAAGCGCCCGACGAGCAAAGCTTCATGGCGTTCGGCCTCGCGCTCGGGTCGCTTGGCAATATCCGCACGCAATCGCTGCGCGCCTTGAGCAAGGACGAGTTCACCGCGGTGCTCGGCAAGCTCAATTAACAACAACCTGCGCGCGGCACCCGGGCCGGTGCCGCGCGGCCGCTTCGTATTCTTCATACTTATTCGCCGCATGCGCGGCGCATTGCCTGCTGGTTTCGGGAGGCAGTTCTCTGCCCGAACGCCGCCTCGACGCGAGCGACCTTCCGGGAAGCGGCACTGCGCGAGCGAACTCTTTCTTTTTGGCAAACGTTTGCAGCCCGGGTATCAAGTCCGCGCGCGCGAGGCCGAAAACGCGTACATCGCCACGAATTTTTGGAGACCCGGCCGTGACGCGCGTTTTGCTTTTACTTGCCGTAATGGTTATGACAGGCTGCGCGCAACTGCAGCCGCCCGCGACGGCGCAAACCGGGAAACCCGCCGTGTCGAACGTCATCATGAAGTTCGACATTCCCGCCGATGCGCTCGGCGCGCACGACCCGCAGCTGAGCGCGGTGCTCGCCAAGGCGGGCGCGCTCGCCGCCGCGCAGAAGCAGCCCACCTTGATCCGCGTGACGGCCCTCGGCCAGGACCTCAAGTACATCAATCAGGCCATCTGGCGCGGCGTGCCCGCGCAGGGGCCCAAGCCCACGCTCGAAAACCTGACGGCCGGCGCGAACCAGACGTACAGCGTCTCGATCGAGCCGTTGCATGCGGGGAGCTGACACGATGCGTTCGATCGTTTTCGTCGCCGCCGCCGCACTCTGCTGTTGCAGCGCCGCCTGGGCGGGCCAGCCCGCCGCCAGCACGCCTGCCGCCGGGGTTGCCACCACCGCTGCCGCTGCCGCTGCCGCAACCCCCGCCGCCGCCGCCGCCGCCGACAAGGTTTATCCGCCGCTGCCCACGCTCGCCATGCTGCCGCCTTCCACCGGCGACGACGACGAGCTGCCCGCGACGCATTCGTCCTCGCACAAGAAGAAGCCGCGTCAGCGCGATTGCCACTGCGCCATGCCCACACCGCGCCTTGTCGTCTCCGACACGTCGCGCGCCTACCTCAAGGACATCGAGCAGCAGCTCGATTCCGCCCTTGCGCAGTAACGTCGCGC
Organism: Paraburkholderia sp. J10-1; assembly: GCF_905220165.1. Taxonomy (NCBI): domain Bacteria; kingdom Pseudomonadati; phylum Pseudomonadota; class Betaproteobacteria; order Burkholderiales; family Burkholderiaceae; genus Paraburkholderia; species Paraburkholderia sp. J10-1. The sequence goes on from NZ_CAJMYW010000001.1 coordinate 216,418, forward strand.
GTTGACGTCGCGCATGACGCCTAACCCGGAGCTTCGCCCCATGCAGCAGCAGACCAACGCCCTGAGCCTGCGACGCCGAGTCGTCCGCGCGTGGGTCACGTTCGTGAGCCTCGCGGCGCTCGGCGCAACCGCCGCGCACGCTGCGCAGCCCGCCGACGAATGCTTTGAAAAGGCCGGCGCCTACCAGGGCGTGAATCCGCTCGTGCTGCGCGCGGTGGCGTGGCGTGAATCGAAAGGGGACGCCGCGGCCATCAATCACAATGCCAACGGCTCAATCGACGTGGGGCAAGCGCAGATCAACTCGATCCATTTTTCCGAGCTTTCGCGCGAGGGCATTCCGCACGGCGCCCTCACGGACCCGTGCGTGAATATCTTCGTGGCCGCGTGGCTGCTCAAGCAAAAGATGGTGCGATACGGCAACACGTGGCGCGCCATCGGCGCGTACCACTCCGAATCGCCGCACGAGCGCGACGCCTACGCGCGCAGCATTCAGGCCATTCTCGTGAGCTGGGGCCACTTGCAGCCGGGGCGATGAAAGCGGCCCGCGCGGCTACGCTTCACACTCGTTGTCCGCGCAACGGCGGCCCGATTGACCGCACGGCTTGTTCATATCACTACCATACAGAAACGGTTGCGGGCCAGCATCGAAGATTCGACGACGCATATAATGCGTACGAAAACATCCCCGAGTTCGAGTACGGCCTGATCGGTGCACTGTTCGACTAGCTCGTCTACCTCCTGCTCATTTCGTTCGTCTCTCCACCTACGCTCACGCCGGGCAAAATCACAGCGGTTCGCGCGATCTTCGCGTAGATCTGGCGCGCGGGCGAGTTGCACAGCGAACACGACGATCTTGCCGACCATGCCGATTTGCCGGTTCACCACGTCTCGCCCCAAGCTCGCTGAGCGTACTGAGCGCACCAGGCGCCCTCGCCTGCACACGCTGCTGGCCGGCGTGCTCATGTCGGGCGCTGCGGTCTGCACCGGCGCGACCTCCGGCACGCCCTTGCCGGTGGCCATCTCGGTCGATGCCGCGGCGGGCCGGCACCCCATCAGCCCGCTGATTTACGGTATCAACTTCGGCACGACCGCCGTGTTGCAAGACCTGCGCGCGCCGCTCAACCGCTCGGGCGGCAACAGCGCCTCGGCCTATAACTGGCGCATCGACGCGCGCAATGCGGGCAAGGACTGGTATTTCGAAAGCGTTGCGGCCAATCCCGCCGCGATCGACGAGCAGTTCGGCGAGCGCTTCGTCGCGTTCACCCAGGCGGCGGGCGCCACGCCCATCGTGACCATTCCGATGCTCGGCCGTGTGGCGAAACTCGGGCCGGCGCGCGAGACCCTCGCGAGCTTCTCGATCGCCAAATACGGCCCGCAGCCAAACCGCGATGTGAACGGCCACGCCGATGCCGGCAATGGCGTCACGGCAGGCGGCAAGCCGATCGACGGCAACGACGCGAACGATGCCTCGACACCGGACGACCCGCAAAATGAGCAGGCGCGCGTGGCGGATCTCGTCAAACGGTTCGGCGGCGCGAACGGAGGCGGCGTGCGCTACTACGCGCTCGACAACGAGCCGAGCCTTTGGCAGATCAACCACCGCGACGTGCACCCCACGGGCGCGCATGCGAGCGAGATCGCCAACAAGGTCATCGCCTATTCGCGCGCCGTGAAGTCGGCGGACCCGCACGCGCAGATCGTCGCGCCGGAAGAATGGGGCTGGCCCGGCTATTTCTACAGCGGCTTCGACCAGCAATACGCAGCGGACCACGGCTTCGACCGCACGCCCGACCGCGCAGGCGAAACTCAGGGCATGCCCTACGTGCCCTGGTTGCTCACGCAATGGAAAGCGGCGGGCCATCCAGTGGACGTGTTCAGCCTCCACTTCTATCCACAAGGCGGCGAATTTGCCGAAGCGGGCGTGACGAACGCGCAGGCTATGGCGCTCATGCGCAACCGCTCCACGCGCGACCTGTGGGACCCGAACTACAAAGACCCCACGTGGATCAACAGCGTCGTGGCGCTGATCCCGCTGATGCGTCATTGGGCCGACACGTACTACTACCCAGGCACGCCCATCGCCATCACGGAATACAGCTGGGGCGGCGACACGCTGATGAACGGCGCGACGGCCCAGGCCGACGTGCTCGGCATTTTCGGCCGCGAAGGGCTGGATATCGCCACGCGCTGGGGCAAGCTCGATCCGTCGATGCCGGTGTACAAGGCGTTCAAGCTCTACCGCAACTACGACGGCAACGGCTCGGCGTTCGGCGCGACCAGCATCGCCACGAGCGCGAGCGACCCGGACACGGTATCCGCGTTCGCCGCCTTGCGCGAGCGCGACCACGCGCTCACGCTCGTGGTCATCAACAAGCAGTTGGACCGGTCCGCCGACACCGCGGTCGCGCTCGACCATTTCGCCGAGAGCGGCGTGGCCCAAACCTGGCGGCTCGCGAACAACCAGCTTGCGCGCCTGCCCGACGCGCGCTACCAGGACGGCACGCTGCGCGCGAGCCTGCCCGCGCAGAGCGTGACGCTGTTCGTGCTGCGCGGGGCGGAGACGCGGCACGAGTGACGCCGGCGCCCGGCGCGCCCCCTCGAGCAGCACATGCTGGCAGCATTGCATCATCATTTGGAAAGCTAAGCGTTTCACCCATCGTGAGGAGAAACGTCGTCATGAAACGACGAAGCCTGCTAAAGGGGGTTATGGCGCTGCCGTGCTTCGCCACCGCCTCGACCTTCGCCAACGCGCTGCCCGCCTCGGCGCGCGCGGGGCGTGTGCGGCCAGGCGACCCTGGCTGGCCGAATGCACAGCAATGGGACGCATTGCGCCAGGCAGTCGGCGCAAACTTGCTGCAACCCACCACGATCTGGCAGACCTGCGCACAAGCGCCACACGAGCAAGCGTGCCTCGCGAGAGTCAAGGAAGCGCGCAACCCGTTCGCACTCGGCGACGACGCCGGCGGCACCCAGATCTCCGGCTGGCTCGATGCCTGGACGGCGAAGGCAAGCGCCTACGCAGTGGCCGCGCGTTCCACCGCACACGTCGTTGCGGGCGTCAATTTCGCGCGCCGGCACAATTTACGCCTGGTGGTGAAAGGCGGAGGCCACAGCTACCTGGGCGGCTCTAACGCGCCCGATTCTCTTCTGATCTGGACGCGCGGCATGAAGCGTATCGAACTCCACGACGCGTTCGTTCCAGCCGGTTGCTCGACGACGCCGAAGCCCGCTGTGACGGTCGAGGCAGGCTGCATGTGGATCGACGCCTACACTGCCGTCACGACTCAGGCGGGGCGCTACGTCCAGGGCGGTGGATGCACGACGGTGGGCGTGGCCGGCCTCGTTCTGGGCGGCGGTTTCGGGTCCTGGTCCAAGCGGTATGGCCTCGCGGCCGCGAGCCTGCTGCAGGCCGAGATCGTGACCGCCGACGGCGTTGTCCGCACGGTGAACGCATGCCAGGAGCCCGATCTTTTCTGGGCGCTCAAGGGCGGCGGTGGCGGCAGTTTCGGCGTGGTGACCCGCATCACGCTACAGACCCACGACCTGCCCGAACACTTCGGCTGGGCCAGGTTCAAGGTCAAGGCTTCGTCGCGTGAGGCTTACCGGCGGCTGGCTGCGCGGCTCGTCGATCACTATGCAGACAAGCTGTTCAACCCTGCATGGGGCGAGCGATTCGTCTTTCACAGCGATGAGATCGAGGTGGCGATGGTATGCCAGGGCCTCGACGACCACGAGGCGAAGTCGGTCTGGGCACCGATCATCGATTGGGTCCGCGCTTCGCCGCCCGACTTCACCTTGAACGAAGGACCTCGCGTCGGCGCTGGCCCGTCGCGCCGCTGGTGGGACGTCGATGCCAACCCGGGACTCGTGGCGGACCCCCGCGCCGAAGCCGCACACAACCACGGCTGGTGGCAAGGCGATGGCGAGCAGGCCTCCGCATTCCTGCACGCCTACGAGTCTCAATGGCTGCCCGCCGCCCTGCTCGAACCGGCGCAACGCGGCCGCCTTGTCGATGCCTTCGTCGCGGCCGCCCAGTATCAAGCCGTGGAGTTGCATTTCAACAAAGGACTCGCCGGTGCACCGCCGGAGGTGAACGACGCGGCGCGTCAGTGCGCCACGAATCCGAACGTGGCCGACGCCTTCGGCCTCGCGATCGTCGCCACCGGCGGCCCACCGCCATTTCCGGGCCTCCCTATCGCCGCGCCCGACATGTCGCAGGCGCATCGCAACGCCGCGAATGTGGCCAAGGCTGCGGCCATTCTCAAGGCGCTATCGCCGCAAGGCGGCTCCTACGTTTCGGAGACCGATTTTTTTCGCGACGATTGGCGCGAGGCGTTTTGGGGCGTCAACTACGCGCGGCTCAAGGCGATCAAGGATCGCTACGATCCGCAAGGGTTCTTTTTCGTGCATCACGGCGTGGGCAGCGAGGACTGGAGCCCTGATGGCTTTACGCCCTTGGGTTGAACTTTACCTCGATGCGTCTTCACCTACCCGGTGGAACCCGCTCCGTTCACATCGCTGTCATCTTCCTTTTCGCGCTCGAGCATATCGAGCGCAAGCACACGCCCGACATCGCGCACGAATGCTTCCATGATCGCGAGGCATTCCGGGCTGCCCGGCGCACAGTCTTCGGGATTCAACTTTCCCTGTGCATGCCTGATCGCGCGGATGCTGGCCTCCAGCGCCCGTGCTTCTGCCCAGATCGGATCGTTTGGAGGAGGTTTGGGTTGTTCGTGCGCCATGCATGGATTTTCGGCGGGCGGCTTACAAACTTTAGCGGCCACGCATGAAATGTCGAACGGCTAGGGCGCGGCCTTCGCAATCAGGTCCTGCAAACGGGCCATCGAGCGCCGATCCAGCGGGTGCATCTCGCAACCCACGCGGCTCCATCCTCTTTCCTGATCCTCGGTGATCCAGCGCACATCGAGCGCGACGGCCAGGACGATCTCGTCTTCGTCGTCGATCGGCGCCGACTGCAGCCAACCCGAGACCGTCTCTCCCCGGAAGAGCAGACCGTTGCGCGCGTACAGCAGCGCCCCGCGCGAGCTGAGGTCGGCGACCTGCGCGAGCGCCCTGCCGTCCTTGTTCAACAGCAGCGGGGCGAACAACAGGGGCGTTCGGACCTCCCGACGCATATCCAGTCCACTTCGCATACGCATGGCACCCGTTTGAATGTTTCATTTTTATTGAGGGTCGGGATTCTAACGTGACTGCGCCGGCAAGACGGGGATGGTGTGCGAATGACGTCCGCGCAAACGTTTGATTCAATCAATCGGAATACGCGGCGGCGCCCGGCTCTATTGCCGGGGCTGCCGCGACGCGTTCGAGCGCTCAGTGGTCAACTCAGTGGCCCGCATAAATCGACCGTCCGCCGGCAACGCTGGCCACGATCGGCGCGCCCGAGTCCGAGCTGCCCGTCATCGCCACGCCGCCAACCGCCGTGTTGCCCGGCGCGGCTTGCTGTGCCGTTTGCGCCTGCTCCTGAGCCACGATCGCTTCCGCGTGCTGAATGTCATCCGGATAGTTGAGATCGTTGGCCGTCGGACGGTACCCCGTCTGCTCCAGCCGCACGAGATCGGCAACGACCTGTGCACGCGTGACCGGCGTGTTGGCCGGGGTGGCGGTCTGTGCGAAAGCGGCAGCCGGAGCGGCCAGAGCGCAGGCAACGAGCAATGTGGAAACGAGTGCTTTCATGATGTTCACCTCTCAATGAATGGCCGCTGCATCGGGAAGCGATGCCGCCTCGGCCGCCCTCGGCAATGTCGCGAAGGTTGACTGCATTCTGGCCGCGCGGCGCTGACCCAATGCTGACCCGCCGATTACGAGTTCGTTATCTGGGCGCGACGCGCCTCGCGCGGCCGATGCGCGGCCAACACCCCTTCACGTCAAACATGACAAATCCGTAATGTCGAGGTCAGCGCCGGGTAAGCGCGCCCTCCCGATACTTGCGCCAATCCTGCCCCAACCCGGACACCGTCATGTGGATCGTCAAACTGGCTCTCAGGCGGCCTTACACGTTCATCGTGCTGGCCGTACTGCTTTTCATCCTCGGGCCGCTTGCCATCATGCGCACGCCCACGGACATTTTTCCGAACATCAATATCCCCGTGGTCAGCATTGTCTGGACCTACAACGGCTTCTCCGCCGAGGACATGGCGCACCGCATCACCTCGAACTACGAGCGCGCCCTCACCTCCGACGTGGACGACATCGAGCACATCGAATCGCAGTCGCTCAACGGCGTCTCGGTCGTGAAGGTGTTCTTCCACCCGGGCGCGGACATCAACCGCGCGATTGCCGAAGCCGCGTCGAACTCCGCTTCGATCCTGCGCATACTGCCGCCGGGCACGTTGCCGCCGAACATCATCACGTACAACGCCTCCACGGTGCCGGTGCTGCAACTGGGACTCTCCAGCGCGACGCTGCCCGAGCAGTCGCTCTACGACCTCGGCAACAGCTTCATCCGCACGCAGCTCGCCACCGTCCAGGGCGCGGCCGTGCCGCTGCCCTATGGCGGCAAGATCCGCCAGATCATGGTGCAGCTCGATCCGAAAGCGATGCAGGCAAAAGGACTCGCCCCCGCCGATGTCGTGAACGCCGTGAACGCGCAGAACCTCATCCTGCCCGGCGGCACGGCCAAGATTGGTTCGCGCGAATACAACGTGGAGATGAACGGCAGCACGCAAACGGTTGCCGCACTCAACGACCTGCCGATCAAGACCGTGAACGGCAGCGTGGTGTATGTGCGCGACGTGGCGCACGTGATCGACGGCTACGCGCCGCAAACGAATATCGTGCGCGCGGACGGCAAACGCGCGGCGCTCCTCACCGTCGAAAAAACCGGCAGCGCCTCGACGCTTACGATCATCCAGCAAGTGAAGGCGATGCTGCCGAAGATCGCAGCAGGCCTGCCGAAAGCGCTCAAGATCACGCCGCTCTCCGATCAGTCCGTGTTCGTGAAGTCAGCGATCTCGGGCGTGGTGCGCGAAGCGCTCATTGCGGCCTGCCTCACTGCCGCAATGATCCTGCTCTTTCTCGGCAGCTGGCGCGCCACGCTCATCATTGCCGTGACGATTCCGCTTGCCGTGCTCACGTCGCTCATCGCGCTCGCGGCGCTCGGTGAAACCATCAACATCATGACGCTCGGCGGCCTGGCGCTCGCTGTCGGCATACTCGTTGATGACGCAACCGTCGCCATCGAAAACATCACGCATCACCTGGAGCGCGGTGCGCCGCTGCATGACGCCATTCTCAACGGCTCCGGCGAAATTGCCGTGCCGACCTTCGTTTCGACGCTCTCCATCTGTATCGTGTTCGTGCCGATGTTCCTGCTTTCGGGCGTCGCGCGCTACCTCTTCGTGCCGCTCGCCGAGGCCGTGGTGTTCGCCATGTGCGCGTCGTACTTCTTCTCGCGCACGCTCATTCCCACGCTCGCCATGTACCTGCTGCGTGCGCGCACGCCGGGCTCCGCGCCCTCGCGCGGCATTGCCGGCGCATTGACGCGCTTCCAGGCGGGCTTCGAACACCGCTTCGAAGCGGTGCGCAACCGCTATCGCGCGTGGCTTCAAGCCGCCATTGCGCAGCGCCGCCGTTTCGTCGTGCTGTGGGTCGCGCTCTGCCTCGGCTCGCTCGTGCTCGTGCCGTTCACGGGCCGCGACTTCTTTCCTGCCGTCGATACCGGCGAGATCCGCCTGCATCTGCGCGCGCCCACCGGCACGCGCATCGAAGAAACGGCGCGCATTACCGACGAAGTCGAAGCGAAGATCCGCAGCGTGATTCCGCCCGCCGAACAGGCCGCGGTGCTCGACAACATCGGCGTGCCGGTGAGCGGCATCAACCTCACGTACGACTCGTCGGACCCCATTGGCCCCGAAGACGCCGACATCCTCATCACGCTCGCGCCGAAGCACCAGCCCACCGCGCAATATGTCGCGAAGCTGCGCAACGTGCTCAACACCGCCTTTCCGGGCGTGACCTTCGCGTTTCTGCCCGCCGACATCGTGAGCCAGATCCTGAACTTCGGCCTGCCTGCGCCCATCGACGTGCAGATCGTCGGCAACAAGCTCGCGCAGAACCGCGTCGTCGCGAACCACCTGCTCGACGAAATGCGCGGCGTGCGCGGCCTCGTCGATGCGCGCATCCAGCAGCCCGGCGACGAACCCACCATCAACGTGAACGTGGACCGCACGAAGGCACTGCAAGCGGGCCTCACGCAGCACGACGTCGCGCAGAATCTGCTCATCGCGCTCTCGGGCAGCTCGCAAACCACGCCTAACTTCTGGCTCGATCCGAAGAACGGCGTGAGCTATCCGCTCGTGACCGAAGTGCCGCAATACGACATTCATTCGCTGCAAACGCTCGCCAATATTCCAGTGACGACGTCGCAATCCGTCACGTTCACGCCGCAGAACCAGCTTGGCACGCTCGGCACTGTCTCGCGCAGCGAGCAGGAGGCCGTGGTCTCGCACTACAACGTGCAGCCCGTTCTCGATATCTTCGCCTCCACGCAGGGGCGCGACCTGGGCGGCGTCGCCTCCGACGTGAACCGCCTCGTCAACGCGGCGCGCGCGCAATTGCCGCCCGGTTCGTCGATCGTGATGCGCGGCCAGGTGCAGTCGATGAACGCCTCGTTCAGCGGCCTCGCAGCCGGGCTCGTGTTCGCCATCGCGCTCGTCTACCTGCTGATGGTCGTGAACTTCCAGTCGTGGCTCGACCCGCTCATCATCGTGAGCGGCCTGCCGGCCTCGCTCGCCGGCATCGCGTGGATGCTGTTCGTCACGCAAACCACGCTCAGCGTGCCGGCCCTCACGGGCACGATTCTCTGTATGGGCATTGCCACGGCGAACAGCATTCTCGTCATCAACACGGCGCGCGAGTCGCTCGCAGCGGGCATGGAGCCGCTCGCCGCCGCGCTCGACGCAGGCTTCAACCGCTTTCGCCCGGTGCTCATGACCGCGCTCGCCATGCTGATCGGCATGCTGCCGATGGCGCTCGGTCTCGGCGACGGCGGCGAGCAGAACGCGCCGCTCGGACGCGCCGTGATCGGCGGCCTCGCCATCGGCACGCTTTCCACGCTCGTATTCGTGCCGGTCGTGTTCGGCATGGTGCACGGCTGGCTCGCGAAACGCCGCGCCGCCCGCGATGCCAGCAACGATGCGCAAGCCAGTGCAACCACTCACGTTGAATAAGGATTCCAAAATGAACCCGCTCACTCCGCACGAGCATCGTGACAGCGCGGCGCAACCGGCCGCATCCGAAGGAGCCGCACGCAAGCGCACGGCCGTCATCATCGGCCTTACGTGCCTCGCCATCGCCGCAACGCTGCTCACCGCGGGCATCGTGCCGCGCCTCGAGGCGCACACGGCACAGGCAGAACAGGTCGCGGCGCAGCGCGAGCTGATCGTCTCCACCCTCACGCCCACGCGCGCGCCCGCCACGCAGGACCTGCTGCTGCCCGGCTCGATCATGTCGTGGGCCGACGCCTCGATCTATGCGCGCACGAGTGGCTACGTGCAGCACTGGTCCACGGATATCGGCGCGCACGTCAAGGCCGGCCAGACGCTCGCGCAGATCGACACACCCGAACTCGACGCGCAACTCCAGCAGGCACGCGCCGACGAAGCCACGGCGCAGGCCAACTATCGCTTTGCGAACAGCACCGCGCAGCGCTGGCAAACAATGTTGCAGACGCAATCGGTTTCCGAGCAGGACGCGCAGTCGAAGACGAGCGACGCCGCCGCGAAACTCGCCACGCTCCAGGCCGCGCAGGCGAACGTGGCGCGGCTCCAGGAACTGGTTTCGTACCAGAACGTGACGGCGCCCTTCGACGGCGTGATCACCGCGCGCAACGTGCAGGTGGGCGCGCTCGTTACGGCGGGCGGCACGCCTGGCCTCGCCACCATGCCCGGCGAGCTGTTCCACATCGCGCAGACCGACCGGCTGCGCGTATACGTAGACGTGCCGCAAGACGACGCGAGCCTCGTCACGCCCGGCACGACCGTCTGGTTGACGACGCAACAATATCCGGGCCGCCGTTTCGACGCAAGTGTCGCGCGCAGTTCGAACGTGATCGACCCCGTGAGCCGCACATTGCGCGTGGAAGTCGATGTGGACAACCACGATGGCGCGCTGATGCCCGGCGCCTACGCACAGGTTCATCTTGCGCTCACGGCTGCCGCGCCCGCTCTCGAACTGCCCGTGAGCGCGCTGCTGTTCCGCCCGGACGGCGTGACAGTCGCGGTGGTCGATGCCAAAAACACCGTGCAATTGCGCAAGGTGACCATAGGCCGCGATTTCGGCACGTATGTGGAAATTGCGACGGGCCTCGCGCCCACCGAGCGCGTCATCAACAACCCCGGCGACGCCATTGCCAGCGGCCAGAGCGTGCGCGTGGCGGCGGCCTCGACGGCCGCGAAAGCGTAAGCGAGGCCCATCATGTTCGAACGCCCTCTGCCCGCGTTGCGCCGGATCGCCGTGGCCTGCACGGCAGCCTCACTCGCAGCGTGCACCACGTTGCCGCATTACAGCGTGCCCTCGGCCGATGTCCCCGCGCACTACGCCACACCCACCACACCACCCGCTGCGGCACCCGGCTGGAGCGTCGCTGCACCCGGCGACGCCAAACCGCGCGGCCCGTGGTGGACCCTCTTCGGCGACAACGACCTCGACCAGCTCGAAGCCCGCGTGGATGTGTCGAACCAGACCGTGCGCCAGGCCGTTGCCAATCTCGAAGCCGCGCGCGCGATGATCGATTATCAACGCGCCGGTTATGCGCCTGTCGTCACGGCGGGCGTGGCCGCGCAGCGTTACCGGACCTCGCAAAATCTCGTGGACCGTTCGCTTGCGGGCAAGACGATTCCCGACTATTCGACGGGGCTCACGGCAAGCTGGGAACCCGACCTGTTCGGGCGCGTAAAGGACGCGACCACCGAGGCGCATGCCAACGCGCAGGCCACGCAAGCCGACCTCGAATCGGTCCGTCTTTCGATGACGAGCCAGCTTGCTACGGACTACTTCGATTTGCGCTCGCTCGATCGCCAGAAGAAGCTGCTCGACGACACCGTGACCGCCTACACGGCCGCGCTGCGCATCGTGCAGCAGCAGCTCGCCGATGGCGCGATCGACGCCTCCGCCGTCGCCCAGGCGCAAACGCAGCTCGAAAGCGCGCGTACGGCCGACAGCGATATCGACGTACAGCGCGCGCAACGCGAGCACGCCATTGCCACGTTGATCGGCGTACCCGCCTCGACGTTCAGCCTGCCGCCGCGCGTCGATCCTGTTATCGTGCCGTCGATTCCCGCAGGCGTGCCCTCGGCGCTGCTCGAACGGCGCCCGGATATTGCCGCAGCCGAACGGCGCGTGGCAGCGGCCAATGCAAGAATCGGCGAGGCGCATGCGGCCTTTTATCCCGACCTCACGCTTTCCGCCACGGCGGGCCTCGAAAGCACGTTTTTCGCGCCGTGGCTCAGCGCACCGAGCCTCTTCTGGTCACTCGGCTCGCAGCTTGCTGGCACGCTCTTCGACGGCGGCCGGCGCGACGCCACGCTCAAAGGCGCAAACGCGCAATACGACGCGTCCGTGGCCGGCTACCGGCAAACGGTGCTTACGGCATTCCAGCAAGTCGAGGACAACCTGAGCGCGCTCGACACGCTGGCCAGTGAAGCGCAAAGCCAGCAGCGCGCGACCGCCGCCGCGCAACTCTCGCTCAAGCTGACCACCAACCGCTACCAGGCGGGCGCGGTGACCTATCTCGACGTGGTGACGGCGCAGACCATCGCGCTCTCGAACGAGCGCAACGAGGAGCAGATTGCGGGCAGAAGGCTCGATGCGAGCGTGCAACTGCTAGAGGCGCTCGGTGGCGGCTGGGACCGTGCAGCACTGAGCGACTTGAGCGCTAAGGGCGCAAAAACGTCAGGATAAACCGCGTGCTGGCCGCGTCGCTTTCGGCGCGTGCCGAGCCGCCGTGCAGCGCCATGATCGTGCGCACGATCGCCAGCCCCAGCCCCGCCGATGCCCCCGCACGCGGCTCGCTATGGCGCGACGCATCGGCGCGATAGAAACGGTCGAAAATGCGTTCCAGCAGCGCGGAGTCGATGGGCGTGCCGGGATTGGCCACCGTCACTTCGACGGCCTTTGGCGCCTCTTCGACGCTCAGGGTGATTACCGCGCCGCGCGGCGTATAGCGCAGCGCATTGGCGAGCAGGTTGCCCACGGCGCGCCGGAACAATTCCTTGTCCGCACGCAGGCGGCCCGCGCCCTGCACGCGGATCTGCACGCCCGCCTCGTCGGCCAGTCCTTCGAAGTACTCGGCAATCTGGGTGAGCGCATCGTGCACGTCGAACTCCGCGAGCGTCGTCATGAATTGCGGGTGCTCCGCGCGCGCGAGAAAGATCACGCTTTCGATCATGCGCGAAAGCCGTTCGCATTCCTCCAGATTCGATTCGAGCAACGCCTCGTATTCGGCGGTGCTGCGCTCGCGCGCGAGCGCCACTTCGTTTGCGCCGCGCAGGTTGCCGAGCGGCGTGCGCATGTCATGCGCGAGGTCCGCCGTGTATTGCGACATGCGCTCGAAGCCGCCGTGCAGGCGTTCGAGCATGGCGTTGAGCGACTTCGTGAGCGCTTGCAGCTCGCTCGGCGCGCCCTCGACTTCGATGGACGTATCGAGCCGGTCCACCGTGACCGTGGCCGCGCGCGCGGCCATCTCGCGCAGCGGGCGCAGCGACTCGCGCACGAGCAGCCAGCTCATGAGAAACGCGAGCAACATGCCAGCCAGGCCGAAGCCATAGAGCCGCTCCCGATAATGGTCGAGCAGGCGCCAGCGGTCGGTCATGTCGCGCGCGATGACGATGGTGACCGGCGTGCCGTCCGCGAGCGTAGCGTCCGTGGCGAGCCCGCGCACCGGCACGCCGCGCGCGTTGCGCCACTCCACCACATCGCCTTCGGTAATGCGTTGCGCCGGCGGCAGGCGCCGCGCGAGCGCCGCATCGGGAAACGCGGCGTCGGCAATGCCCGCCGTGTTGTGCTCGGCCAGTTGCGCGCCGCCGGTGCCGAGAATTTCCATGGAAAGCGCGGGGTTGCCGAGCACCTGGCTCGTGAGCCGCTCCGCATGTTCACGCACGTCGTGCTCGCTGTGCAGTTCCTGCGCAAGACGGCGCGTATGCCGCGAAATCAGCACGATATCGAGGTCGTCCTGCTGCTTCACTTCGCGGTCCAGCGTGAAATATAGCGTGCTGCCCACGAGCGCGAATACCGCAAGCGTCGTGCCCGCGAAACTCAGCGCGAGGCCTGTCGCGAGCGAGCGCACCGCGATGCGCGGCATCAGGCGTTCCCTTTGATTTCGGCCACGTAGCCCACGCCGCGCACGGTGTGGATCAGCTTGACGTCGAAGGCGTCGTCCACCTTCGCGCGCAGGCGGCGGATGGCGACTTCCACGACGTTGGTGTCGCTGTCGAAGTTCATGTCCCACACGTAGGAAGCGATTTGCGTGCGTGTGAGCACTTCGCCCTGGCGGCGCACGAGCAGCTGCAGGAGCGAAAACTCCTTCGGCGTGAGGTCGATGCGCGCGGCCCCGCGTTTCACGCGCCGGCGCGTCACGTCCACTTCGAGGTCGCCTAGCAGGAGCACGTCGCTCTCGCGCGGGGGGCCACGGCGGGCCAGCGTGCGCACGCGCGCAAGCAGTTCGACGAACGCGAACGGCTTCACGAGGTAGTCGTCCGCGCCCAGCTCGAGCCCCTTCACGCGGTCGCTGATATCGTCGCGCGCGGTGAGGAAGAGCACCGGCGTGGTGTGCGTCGTGCGCAGCGTTTTGAGCACCGTCCAGCCGTCCATGGCGGGCAGCATGACGTCGAGCACAATCACGTCGTACGCGGCCTCCTTTGCGAGGATCAGGCCTTCGGCGCCGTCCGCGGCAACGTCCACGGCATAGCCGGATTCCTCGAAGCCCTTCTTCAGATACGCGCCGGTCTTCGGCTCGTCTTCGATCACAAGAATGCGCATCGCCGTTCAACTCTGAGTGTGTCCGGCTCAATTGTATGCGCTCCCAGGCTCGCTGCGCTTATCGCTGTGCGTGCCCCGTACAGTCTCGCTTATTGCGTGAACGGTAAGCGTATTGAAAAGTCCCGATGAAACGGGGCGCCCAAAGGCTGCCCCGCCTGGGCGCCAATCAGAACTTGTGCATGATTCCCGTCTCGACGAGCGTCTGACTCTTTCCAGACGAAGGCGAAGCCGTATAGATCTGCGCATACGTGCCCGGACCGCTTGCACGCTGGTAGATGCCGATGAGATACAGTTCGGTGCGCTTCGAGAGCAGATAATGGCCCGCGAGATCGAGCTGGTTATAGTGCGTGGAGCGCCCGATTGAATAGTTGCCGAGCGTGTAGACATACGAGAGCCCGACTTCGACAAACGGCGTGACGAACTTGTACGCCGACGCCTCGAAGTTCTGCAGGCGCAATCCCGTCGAATCGGAATAATTGAACAGCACGTTCGTGTAGTTGCCGAGCACATGGAACGAACCGAAGTCGTAGCTGCCGCCCACGCCCATGATGCGCTGCTGATCCGTGCCCGCGCCCTTCGTGCTCGTCACGAACGGCGAACTGAAGCCCCAGCCCGTGCTGTCGACTGCGCCGGTCGTGGTGTTCGAAGGCACCGCGTTGCTGCGCCGGTTGAACTGCGTAAAAGCTGCGCCGACCTTGAGCGGCCCGCTCGTATAGGTCATCGCGCCGCTAAAGCCGTTGTTGTTCGAGAACTGGGTCGAGTTCGAAAACGCATAGCTGCCCGCGAACGAGAAACCCGAGTAAGTGGGCGAGGCATAGCGAACCGCGTTGTTGAAGCGGTTCGTGAAGAACATGTTGTCGTTGTCGCCAATGTGCGCGCCGTAGCCGGCGAACACGTTCGAGGCGGTGGCGAACCACATGGTGTTCGTCATTTCCTCGTACTGGCGGCCCATGGTGACCGTACCCGCCCGGTCGTTGCTCAAGCCCACATAGGCCTGCCGGCCGAACATGCCGCCGTTGAGCATCGCGCCGTTCGTGATGTTGAAGCCGTTTTCCAGCGTGAAGATGGCCTTGGTGCCGCCACCGAGATCTTCTACCCCGCGCAGGCCGAAGCGCGGCGGCATCATG
Source organism: Paraburkholderia sp. J10-1 (assembly GCF_905220165.1). Taxonomy (NCBI): domain Bacteria; kingdom Pseudomonadati; phylum Pseudomonadota; class Betaproteobacteria; order Burkholderiales; family Burkholderiaceae; genus Paraburkholderia; species Paraburkholderia sp. J10-1. The sequence goes on from NZ_CAJMYW010000001.1 coordinate 231,540, forward strand.
CCTGCGTTGGAAAGCGCGAAAAGATGATTGCCCTTCGAGTTGCTCACATATTCCAGCGATTCCGAAATCACGCCGTACAACGTCACGCTGCTCTGCGCGTGCGCCACGCCCATGCCCCCCGCGCCCAGCAACAGCCCCGCAACCACGCCGGATATGAGGCTCGCTACGCGGGTGCGTTTGACTGCAAAGTCTCCTTGTTTCAATTTCGTCTCCTTAGTCATACTGATTGTTATGTAGAGTACCTGGGTCACGCTGGCCTCCTTGCCGAGGAGGCCGAATTCTTTGCGTCAGTTGCCTCCCGCCGCGGCCTGTGCCGAACCGGTCGCCTGGGCGCCGGGCTCTTCGCTGCGCGATGCGCTACGTCCCCAGATCGGCAACGGTGCGAGCTGCAGCAAGGTGGCAAGCACAACGAGTCCGATGCGCACAGTCCAGCCGCTCTCGTAGAAGCTCGCAAAAATCGCGGGCGGCCCGAGCAGCACGCCGAGATAGGTTGCCTGCGCAACGAGGCCGCTCGTCGCGCCCATGGTCGCGAGGCTCGGCGCGGCGGCGGGCACCATCGTCCAGATCAGGCCGTTCAGCAGGCCAATGCCGACCGAAAACACGCACACCGCGGCCACCGCGCCGCTCAAGCCCGTCAACGGCAGATAGAGGGCCACGCCGCCAGCGAGCGCGACCACGCCGCCTGCCGACGCGATGAGGCGCGCACTCGTGCCCCCCTTGAGCAGATGCCCGACCGAAAGGCAGCCGATGCACACGAACACTTCCGCCACCGTCCCCACGCCGGCCGCCGTGCGAATCGCCACGCCGAACGTCTTCGCGAGATACACGGTAAGCGCGGCCATGATGCCGGTCTGGATGAACGCCGAAGCGCCCGAAGCCAGCGCCACGCGATATGGCCGCGGGCTCTTCACCACGGTCCAGATGTCGGCGAGCCGGCGCGCGGCCATGTGCTGCGTCTTGCCCGGCAGCAGGAAGCCTGCGAGCGCGAGGGCCGCCATCAGAATGGCATGGCCGCCGAAGGCCCAGCGCCACATTTCGCCGCGTTGCGCGAGCGGTGCGACGACGCTCAGCGTGAGCCCGATGCCGACCGCGGTATGCGAGGTCCAGAGGCCGAGCGCGATGCCGCGGCGCGCGCCGCTCGTGGTGCGCATGATGAGCGTGACGGCGCCCACCGTGAGAGAGAGATAGCCCACGCCCTCGAGGAGGCGGCTCGCGAACAGCATGTTCAGGTCGTGCGCCACCACCACGCCAAGGTTGCCCGCGAGCGCGAACAGCGAACCGCCCACGATCACGCGCTTGTCGCCGATGCGATCGACGAGCCAGCCGCCAAACAGGGCGAGCACGGCCGTGATGAGCGAGGGAATGGAGATCACCCAGCCAGCCGCCGCGTGCGAAAGACCGAACTGGTGCGCGATGTCGCCGATCACGGGCACCGACTGTGTGACGAGCGAGGTCGCCACGGTTCCGTAAAGGTAGAGCAGGATGATGCAAGGCCAGCCGCCAGGGGTCAGCATGTTGTGTCTCCGATATCGTTATGTGTGTTCTGTGTTGCTGCTGCGCGCTTCGCGAACCGCACATTATGGGGCCGCGCCGCGCGCATCACTCATGCCCTGATTGCCTGGTTCCAGCCCAGCAACCGGCACAGGTTGCCGCCCATCACGGCCGCACGATCGGCTGCGGAAAGCCAGGCGAGCGTTTCGCTGAAGTGCGTCACGCACTGGCGATACGGGTGGTGCAGGCGTGACAGGTCGCTGCCCCACACGACGCGCTCGGCGCCGAACGCATCGAACACTTGCCGCAACGGCGCCTCGATCGAGCGGAACGGCCAGGGATCGAGCGCATAGTCGCCCACGCCCGCGGCTTTCACATGCACGTTGGGGTGTTGCGCGAGCGCGAGCAACTCGGGCAGATGGTCGAACGCCGCCGGGCCGCTTGCGCCGCGCGGCACGCCCAGGTGATCGACGATCAGGCGCAAGCGCGGAAAACGCTGTGCAATGGCGTGGGCCTCGCCGAGCGCGCCCGGCACATGCAATGCGACCACGAGCCCGCTTTCCTGCGCCACCGGCCACACACGTTCGTAGCGGCCTTCAAGCAGCGGCGCAAGGCGCTCCGGCGTGTTGAACAGGAAGCGCACACCGAGCATGCCCGGCTCGTCGCGCCAGCGCTCGATGGCGGCGGCCGGGTCCGTCACGTCCGCACCCAGGAGCCCCATGACCGCGAAACGCTCCGGCTCCGCCTGCGCGAGCGCGAGCGAATAGGCATTACCCTCGGGGTCCCACAGCGGCGGCACGAGCAGGACGCGGTTCACGCCTGCGCGCACCATCTCGTCCACGAGCACGTCGCGCGTGATCGGCGTGCGGCGGTGATGACCCGTCGAATCTCCGTTCACCCATGCGTGCACCTGGGCATCGACAATATGCATGCTATTTCTCATTTATTTCGTAGTGGATTACCGGATTGACGACCGTTGTGCGCGCATCCATTACGCGCCGAACAGGCTGCCCGCGCCCGCAATGCGGCCTTGCCAGCCTGCAAGCCGCAACACGGCCCACAACATCGCCTGATTGCTCGTTACGACCGGCATGCCGAGCGAGGCCTCCAATGCGTGCGCGGTCTCGAAGGCGCGCACATTGGCGCACGAGAGCAGCACCGCGCCGATGTCCGCGTCGATCTGCTCGCGCACGATCCCTGCAATGCGCTCCGGCGACATGAGCGCCGCCTCTTTCGCGTCGGTGAAGCCGAGCGATACCGTGCGCGCCACGGCATGCCCCGAGGCTTCGAGCGACTCGCGCTCGATGCGCGAGAACTCGTCGGCGAACGGGCACACGTGCAGCAGACGCTCGGCGTGCAGCGCCGTGAGCGCTTCCTTGATCGCGACCATCGTGTTCGTGGCAGGCAGGCCAAGACGCCCGGCAAGGCGCGCGGCGAGCAGCGCGTCGCCTTGCGCGCCGTTTGCGACGCTCGCGCCCGTGCAGTTGAACACCACGGCGTCGGGCGAAAGGTCCTTCAGGTATTCCGTCTCCTCGGCCGCTTCGAGCCAGGCCCGCTGCAGGCTTTCCATCGTCACGCGGCCCCCCTCCTTCCTCAGGCGGATACGATGGACGTGATACGAAACGTCCTCGGGGCAGAACAGACGAAAATCATCTTCGGCAATCGTGTTCAGTGAAGGCACCACCATGCCCACGCGCAATCTCTTCATTTCAGTCCTCTGTTGCACGGCGCCAGAAAGGCGCCGCGAGTCTGAACCAGTGTATTTTTTGCGGCTTCGCGTCACCAATCGGAAAGCGGCCGCCGCAATCGGTTTTTGCTGAACCCAGGACGTCAGGTCCCGCTGCGGTCGTTGGCCGGCGGCATGGCGTGCGCCGCTTCGCGCTGTTGAGCGAAGCCTTCGTCGAGCGATTCGAGGGTTTTGCCGCGCGCCTCGATCCCCACGAAGAGATAGGTCACGCCGCACAGCAGGAGGCACAGCGCAAGGAACTGGAACGCCGGCACGATCACGCCGAGCGTGGCCGAAGGCATCACCATGTTGTTCGACCCCGCGACCCACGCGAGTCCGACCGGGCCGATCATCTTGCCCACCGACCCCGCGAGGCCCGCGTAGCCCGAGCCACTGCCACGCAGCCGCGTGGGCCAGATTTCGGTGGAATAGACCGCGCACACGGAAAAGCTGCCGTCGGCGAACACGAATGCGAGCAGCAGCGGCAGCCAGAACCACGAAGGCGCGAGCAAGTCGCCGTGGCCCACGTAGCCCGCCAGCAGCGCGGCAATCGCGGCGGCAATGGCGAAGTACCCGCCGGTGCGCCGCCTGCCGATACGGTCGGCGAGACTCGCAGCCGCAAGACGCGAGACGATGCCGCACACGCTGAAGCCGATCATGAAGCGCGACGCACCCGCGGGCGTGACCGACTGCACCTGGGCGAGCAGCGTGGGCGCCCACAGCACGATGCCGTAGTAACCCGAAATCAGCCCGATGTTGATGAGCGTGGCCGTTACCACGCTGCGTGGGTACGAGAAGATCTCCGACCAGCGCGAGGCGGGCGGGCGGCGCACCGCACTCTCAACATTCGCGCTGCTCTCTTCGTCGCGCCATTCGGCAGCCGTGCCGAGCGCCCACTGCACGGCGCGGCGAGCTTCTTCGCGGCGGCCCTGCAGGCTCAGCCAGCGCGGCGACTCCGGTACATAAAACGCGCCGATCAACGCCACGAGTGCGGGCGCCGCGCCGAGCGCGAACGTGAAGCGCCAGCCGATCGACGGAATCACGAAGGCGCCGCTGAACGCGCCGAGCAACAGACCGCAAGTCGTGATGGCGGAAACGACCCCCGTGAGCGCGGCGCGCCGACGCGGCGGAATGAATTCGTTGACGAGCGCGATCTGAATGAAATAGCCGCCGGTGCAAAAGCCGATCACCGTGCGCAGCACCGCCATGTAGATCCAGCCGCCCGTGGGCGTGAATGCGAGACCGAGGCTCATGGCCGCGAGCAGCAGCAGCGAGATGACGAACACGGGCTTGCGGCCGAAGCGGTCGGCCATCATGCCCCAGACCACGCCGCCGACGATCGCGCCCGCGCCCGAAGCGAGCAGCACCGTGCCCATCATCCCGTATGTCATGCCCCACGGCTTGACGAGAAACGCCATGATGAAACCGATCAGATAGGCGTCCCAGAATTCCAGCATGCTGCCTATACCAATCAGCGCGAGTAGCGTGCGCTGGTTTTTGCTCAGGACACGCTGGTCCTGAAATGGGCTTTGCCCGCTCTGCATGAGTTGCATGAACCCTCCGTCTCCTTAGAGGCGCGCCGTCTTGTTCGGCGCCGATATCATTGTCAGGAGACCTGATTCTAGTGAGCCGCCGACTTTCAGCGGCATAGAAAAAGAGCGGGCCGTCATCAGTTATTGCTGTACGGCTTGCAAGCGCCGCGCTCAGCCATCGAGCGTCTTGCGCGCCGCGAGTTGCGGAAAGCGCCACGCCCACGTCAGCGCCACGAGGCAGGTCAGCGCGCCGCCCAGCACGACCGCGCCCACCGGCCCGATCACGCTGGCGAGCGAGCCCGATTCGAATTCGCCGAGCTGGTTGCTCGCGCCCACGAAAATCGCGTTCACAGCGCTGACGCGGCCGCGCATTTCGTCGGGTGTTTCAAGCTGCACGAGCGTTTGGCGAATCACCACGCTCACCATGTCCGCCGCACCTGTCATGATCAGCGCGAGCAGCGAGAGCCAGAGGTTCGTCGAAACGCCGAACACCACCGTCGCGAGGCCGAATACGCCAATCGAGGCGAGCAGCGTCACACCCACGCGGCGTTTAGGCGGATAGCGCACGAGCCAGAGCGACATCGCGAACGCGCCTGCGGCGGGCGCCGCGCGCAGCCAGCCGAGCATGACGGGGCCGCCGTGCAGGATCGTATCGGCGTAGATGGGGAGCAGCGCCACCGCACCGCCGAACAGCACGGCGAAGAGATCGAGGCTGATCGCCGCGAGAATGATCGGCTTGCGCCACACGAAGCGCAGGCCGCCCACCAGCGCGTCGAGCGTGGCGGCGCGGCGCTCGCGTTGAACTTCACGCACCTTGAGGCCGAGTGCGAGCAGCGCCGCTGCGAGAAAGAGCAGCGCCGCGACCGCATAGACCACGCCGATGCCGAAGCTCACGAGCGCCCCGCCTAGCGCGGGCCCGAGTATCACGCTCGATTGCGAGCCGGTGGAGACGGCCGCCATCGCGCGGCTCAGGAGCGGCGGCGGCACCGTGGAAGGCACGAGCGCCTGCAGCGCCGGCATCTGGAACGCGCGCGCTGCGCCGAGCAGCAGGGAGGCCAGCAGCAGTGCGTCGCGCGTGAGGCCGTTGCGGTGCGTGGCGAACGCCATCGCCGCGGCAACGACACCCTGCACCGCGAGGCAGCCGAGCACGATGCGCGCGCGCCGCCACGAGTCGGCCGCGTGTCCCGCGGGCAATGTGAGCAACAGCACCGGGAAGAACTGATAGAGCCCGACCAGCGCGAGCGCCCACGCGTCGTGCGTGAGCGCGTACATCTGCCAGCCGATCGCGACGAACAGCATTTGAATGCCCACCGTCCACGCAATGCGCACGGCCAGCAGGCTGCGAAACGAGGAAAAGGACAACAGGGGGGCATGCGCGCGCGCAGGCGCGAACGCGACGGTAGGTTCGTTCGACATCTGAGTGGAAACCCGAGGAAATGCAAGCCTTTCTGGCCTGCAGGAAAGAAGGGAAAGCGCCGACGCCCTACGTGCCCTGTCCGCCCGTCATCGCCTGCGCGTTGCGGCGCACGCTGCGCAGAAACGTTTCCTGTACGTCGTTGGGCTTCCAGTCGCGCCGCGCCGTGATGCCGACGATCGGGCCGTCCCACGGCACGTCGATCGTCAGCGGTGCAAGCAGACCGAAACGCCGTTCGCTCAGCACTTCGGTCCAGCTCAGCACCGTCAGCATGTCGCTGTCGAAGAGCGTGATGCGGATGGTGGAAAGCGAATAGGTCTCGATGCTCGCGAGCGGCGGCGCGCCTTCGGAAAACACGTATTCGTAGGCCTCGCGGCGCGGCGAACTGCGCGGCGGCAAGATCCAGCGGTAGTTGCGCAAGGCGTCCACCGTCACGGCGGGCTCGCGCGTAAGCGGGTGATCGCGCCGCGCGACCACGCAATAGCGCTCGTGATACAGCGGCTCCTCGACGAAATCGAACGACTGGTCGGGGTTTTTCAGCACGCCCAGCATGAAATCGATCTCGCCGCGCAGCAGCTTGTTGAGCAACTGGTCGTAGGTGCCGTTGATGATCACCACACGCGCATCGGGAAAATGCGCATTGAGCTCGCGAATCGCACTCACGATCAGGATCGACGGGTCGAGCAGCAGCACGCCCACCGTCACGCTGCGCTCCACGGGAAACTGATACGCGCGCAGTGCATCGGCCATCGCGGCAATCTGGTTCGAGATCGTCTGCAACTGGCGCGCGAAGGCTTGCCCGACCTCGGTGGTCGTGACGCCCGAGGCCGAGTGCCGATAGAGCGGCGCGCCCAGATTCTGTTCGAGCGTGCGCGCCGCGCGCTGCAGCGAAGCCTCGGTAATGCCCAGTTGCCGTGCGGCCGCGCGAAACGAACCGCACTCCGCAATGGCGATGAGGCAGCGCATTTGCGTGCGCGTGATGCCGCCCGCGAGCACGCCCGGCGACACGTTACGCGTGCTGCCCACCTGCGCCACCGCCTCCTGCATGGCCTGCAGGATCTTGCGCGTGCGCACCAGCGCCGCGACACCCGCCGGCGCCAGCCAGGTACCCGTGGTCGAACGCTCGAAAAGGCTCACGCCCATGAGCGTTTCGAACGCCGCGAGACACGACGTGGTGGCTGGTTGCGAGCGCAACAGCTCCTGCGAGGCCTGCGTGACGTTCTCGTGACGCGCCACCGTCTCGAACACGCGCAACTGCCAGAGACTGGGCAGCTCGGCGGGAGCTTCCGTTTGTTCGACGGGTGACGCGACGACCGAGGCCATAGTGCTGCGATCCCTGCGTGACTAGCGGAGTGAACATGACAAGCGAGACGTACGATCGATATACCACAGCGCACGGGCGGCGCGCGACCAGGTTTGCTACCCGGTCACCTTGTTACGCAGCGTGCCGATGCGATCGATCGTGATCTCACACTCGTCGCCGGGTTTCATGAAGACAGGCGGCGTGCGCGAGAAACCCACGCCGCTCGGCGTGCCCGTGGCGAGAATGTCGCCGGGGCACAGCGGCGCAATCGACGAAACGTATTCGATGAAGCGCGGGATCTTGTGCACCATGCTGGCCACGGTGTCGTCCTGCATGACCTGACCGTTGAGCTTCGTCTGGATGCGCAGCGTGTCCACGTCGCCCACTTCCCCGCGCGGCACGATCCAGGGACCGATCGCACCGCTTTGATAGAAGTTCTTGCCCGGCGTGATCTGGCGCGTGTGAAACTGCCAGTCGCGCACACTGCCCTCGTTCATGATCGTGTAGCCGGCCACATGCTCGAAGGCGTTTTCCGCTTTCACGCGATAGCCGGGCTTGCCGATCACCACGACAAGTTCGCCTTCATAGTCGAACTGTTCGGAAACGCCCGGATGGCGCAGCGGCTGACCGTGCGCCGCCAGCGAATCGCTTGCGCGCGCAAACAGCGCCGGCTGCTTCGGCAGCTCCTGCACGCGGCCCGCGCTCTGCACTTCGCTGTGGTGCTCGACGTAGTTCAGCGCGAGACACCAGATATGCGTCGGGTCGGCAATGGGCGGCAAAAACGTAATGTCCTTCAGTGCGTAATCGGCCTGCCCTTGCACCGCCCGTGCAACTTCGTGCGGCAGGTCAGCCGCGCATAGCGCCTTGAGCGTGGGGTATTCGTTGCCGATGCGTTTGCCGAGATCGATCACGTTGTCGCCCTCGACGATGCCGTAGGTATCGCGTCCTTCTACCGAAAAGCTCGCGTATTTCATCGAAAATCTCCTCTGAATGCGTTACGTGTGCTGCGCGTTAGACGAGGCCGGCATAGGAGCCGCCGTCGAGCTGCAGGTTCTGTCCCGAGATAAAGCTCGCCTGTGCGCTGCACAGGAAGGCGCAGGCATCGCCGAACTCCATGGGGTCCCCCAGGCGCTTCGCGGCGATCGTCGCGGCAATGCGCTCCTTGGCTTGCGCGACCGTGATGCCGTCCTTTTTCGACATGCGGTCGGCCATATAGCGCTGACGGTCGGTGTCGAAGCGCTCGGGCAGCATGTTGTTGATCGTGACGTTGTCCACGACGCAATCGCGCTGCACCGATTTGCTGAGGGCGGTCAGACCGGCGCGCACGGCGGCGGAAAGGCCCATCGTCGCGCTCGGCGACTTCACCATCGCCGAAGTGATATTGACGATGCGGCCGAACTTGCGGCTGCGCATGCCGCTCACGTAGTGCTTGATGAGAAAGATCGGCGCGAGCATGTTGCCTTCCACTGCGGCCAGCCAGTCCTCGCGGGTCCAGTCGGCGATCTTGCCCGGCTCCGGGCCCGCGTTGTTGTTCACGAGAATGTCCGGCGCCGGGCACGCGGCGACGATCGCTTCGCGCCCCGCTTCCGTATTCAGGTCCGCGACGATGAGGTGCGGACGGTTGCCCGTTGCCGCCTCGATTTGCTGCGCGGCGGTTTCGAGCGCGTCGGCGTGACGGCCGTTGAGATACACGCGGCAGCCTTCGCGCGCCAGCGCCGTCGCGCATGCGAGGCCGAGACCGCGCGACGACGCGCAGACGAGCGCCGTCTTTCCTGCGATTCCAAGATCCATGAGTTATCTCTCGCTTCGTGATGGCTTCAGTCCTGGCAGCGGTACTTCAGGCCCGGATAGACATTGAGTGCGTTGTTGCAGAACACGTCGTGCCGATGCTCGCTGCACAGGTGCGGCGTGGCGCTGACGTAGCGTTTCGTGTCGTCGTAGTGGTGGCCGGTGCGCGGATCGATGCCCTTCACCGCGCCGATCATCTCCGAGCCGAACAGAATGTTCTTGTGCGGCACGACTTCAGTGAGGAGGTTCACGCCCGACTGGTGATATACGCAGGTGTCGAAGAAGAGATTGTTCATGAGGCCTTCTTCGAGCGCCTGGAAGCCCAGGTCCTGCGCAAGCCCGCGATAACGGCCCCAGTGATACGGCACCGCGCCGCCGCCATGCGGAATCACGAAGCGCAGCGTGGGGAAGTCCTTGAACAGCTGCGGCGCGAGCAGGAATTGCATGAACGCCGTGGTGTCGCCGTTCAGATAATGTGCGCCCACGTGGTGAAAACACGGGTTGCACGAACTGCTCACGTGGATCATGGCCGGTACGTCGAGTTCGACCATCTTCTCGTAGAGCGGATAGTAGTGGCGGTCCGTAAGCGGCGGATCGGTCCAGTAACCGCCCGAAGGATCGGGATTCAGATTGCAGCCGACAAAACCCAGCTCCTTCACGCAGCGCTCCAGTTCGGCCACGCACGCGCTCACGTCCTTGCCCGGCGACTGCGGCAGCTGGCACACGCCTGCGAAGTTCTCCGGATACAACTGCACCACGCGATGAATGAGGTCGTTGCACACCCGCGCCCATTCGATACCCTGCTCGAGCGTGCCGAGGTGGTGGCCCATCTGGCCCGCGATCGGCGAAAACAGCGTGAGATCGAGGCCGCGTTCGCGCTGGGCCTTGAGCTGGCCGCCCTCCAGCGCCTCGCGCAATTCGTCGTCGCTGATAGCCAGCGGCGCGCCATACACAGGGCCTGCATGTTCGAGCTGCCTGCGCCGCCATTCGTGCAGCGTCTTGGGAACGGTCGTAAAGTGACCGTGACAATCGATGATCATGAAACGCTACCTGGTTCGTTGAAAAAGGGGCGAGCGCCTAGTCCTGCCACGCCACGAGCGGCGTGGCCTGCTTGACGAAACGCTCGGGCGGCTTTTCGCCGGTGTCGTAGCTCATGCCGTCGCCGATGCGGATAGGGTTGAAGCGGCTCTTCGCTGTCATGCGCTCCTGCGAGATCCAGTGCTCGTGCATCTGGCCGAAGGGGCTCATCCAGTAGTCGAAAATCTGGCTGCCCAACGCATGCCGCCCAATGCCGCGCACGTGATCGTATTCACGCTGATGCAGGTGGTCGTAGCCGAAGAAGATGTCGTCGACCCCCTCCACCTGGTACGACACATGGTGCAAACCGGCGCGCGGCCCGCGCAGCAGGAAAACGATGTGATGATCGACGGGTGTTTCGCCGAGATCGATGCGATTGAACTGGCCAATCACGTTGCCGGGTTCGCCCACGAACAATTCGTCGGTGGGAATTACGCCGAGCGTGCGCTGATACCACTCGATCGAGGCAGGCAGGTTCGGCGTGGCGAACGCCGTATGAGCAATGCGCTCCACGCGCGCCGGGCCGAGCACGCGGCTCTCGCCCTGTGCGCCTCTCACCAGTGCACGCGGTGCGAGGCGTGCCACCGGCTCGCGCTCCGTGACGAACTCCAGCCACAAGCCGTTAGGGTCCTGCACGCGCACGCGGCGCCCGCCGCCAGGTTCGTCGATATGCTCGATACCGCGCGCGCCGGGCAGTTTCGCGAGCTCCGCGAGCAGCGCGGCGTCGCGCAATTCATAGGCACAACTGACGACGCCGGGGTCGCCCAGTTCGGTCACGTGCAGAAAAGGCGCTTCGCCGATGCCGCGCATGTAAAGGCGCTTGTCGTCGCGATGGACTTTCACCATGCCGAAGTCATCGAGAAAGGCTTCCATGCGCCCGAGATCGGGGGCGCTCAGCCGGACGTGGGCCATGCCTGAAATAGTCGAAGCCAAGTTTGTCTCCGTATCGTGTTCTGTCTTGCTGTGTGACTTGTGTGCGCCCCTAGCCGAGAATATCGAGCACGGGGCCATACAACTCTTCAAGCGCATATCGGCGCGAAATGAGCCGTTGCTCGAACGCGTAGCGAACGGCCAGCTCTACGGCAGGGGCCAGGCTGTCGAATCCTGTGGGCTGCAAATCGATCGCGGCCTGTGGCTTCCCCTGCTGTGCAAGATCTTTCGCCTCACCAAGCAGACGATAGACCTCGCGCACGGCTTCCGGGTGGTTCTGTGCGAGCGAGCGCTTGACCGTCACCACGTGATTGATCGGCACCGCACGGTGGCGCACCTGCCATGCGGCGGCGGCCTCGGCCGGCACGGGAATCAACGGACGAATGCCCGGCTCGCCCGAAAGGCCGCCGCCCGCGATGATGGCGTCCACTTCACCCGCGCGCAGCATGGCTTCAAGGCTCGATGTCGATTCGAGTCGCGAAACCCATGCGGGTTCCTCGTAATCGGCCACGTGCGCGCCTTCCTGGCTCAACCACCGCACGTCGGCGAGCCGCACGCCGAAGTCGTCGGTAAGGATGCCGCGCACCCACGTCGGCGTGGTCTGCGTATAAGCGCGCATCGCCACCTTGCGCCCGGCCAGTTCGCTCGCGGTGAACGTCGCGTCGTCGCGAACCACGATGCTCTTGTGATGAAAGCCTCCATTCATCACGAACGGCAGCATCACATAAGGCTTGCCCGCCTCGAACGCCTGCAGGAACGTGATGATCGCCAGCTCCGCCACGTCGTACTTCTCGTGACGCACGACGTCCTTGAAGGCTTTTTGTGCCGTGTCCACCGCGGCGAAATCCAGATGCACGAGCGGCGAAGCGAGCGTGCCGTCCTTGAGAGGCTGGGTCTTGGGGTAGGTCCCAAGCATCGTCGGAATGGCGAGGGTTTGAACAGTTGTCATCGTCTTCCTCCTGATTGATATGTCATCCTATGCATTGACTGCCGGATCGAGGAACACTGAGGCGATGGGCGCTCGCTCCGGAATCAGCCGCTGCGTGTGGGCGTAGCGCACCAGCGCATCGAACGATTTTGCGTTCTGTGCGAGGCCATAAGGCAGCGGATCGCCAACCAGTTCCGCGAGACGCCGATAGCGTTTGTCTTCCGCACCGTCCGCAGCACCGCTTCGCACGCGGGCGAGATAGTTCTCTTTCGCCGCGACGAAAGCCGCAAACAGACGACGCGGCAAATCCGCATGGCGCGCGAGCACGTCGTTGCGCACCACGATCACGCCATGCAGCGGGTAAATCTCCGTGCGGCGATACCAGTCGGCCTCTCGCGCCGCGGCGTCTTCGACCAGATCCACGAGGCGGTCGTCGAGATCCGCGCCCACACCGGCGAGACCGCCGAATGCCGCTTCGATCTCGCCCGCCTCCATCATGGCGGCGAGCGACGTGCTGTTTGCCACGCGCCGCACATTGGCGGGCGGCACGAAGGTCTCGACGTTTTCGTCTTCTTCGGTGAGCCACGTCACCTTGCCGAAATCGACACCGTATTCCTCGGCCAGGATGCCGCGCGTCCACACGGCCGCCGTGACCGAATAGGCGCGCACGCCTACGGCACGCCCCTCCAGATCCTTTGGATGGCGAATCGACGATTCGCGCAGCCGCTGCAGGCCCGCGTGGCGAAAACGCCGGGTCATGGGCAGCGCGAGTGCCGTGATCGGCGCGCCGGCCGCCACCGCCATCAGGTACGACGTCGGCGCCATTTCGCAAATATCGTAGGGCTGGCTGCGCGCCATGTTGCGATAAGCGTCAGGCATGCGCTTGATTTCGATGAAATCGAGTTCGACGCCTTCCACGAGCACCGCGCCGCTGCGCAAATCCTCGACCTGACCGTGACGGCCCAGCACGATCGACAGTTTTTCAGTCATGTTGACGTTCCCGTATTGCTTCGTCTTGTTGCGCAGGGCTCACACGCGGCCCGCGAGTTGACGGCCCTTGTCCAGCGCGCCGAAATCGCGCCTCGGGAACGTCATCAGAAAGCGGTAGCCCTCCTCGATCACGCGCGACACGTTGCCTTCGTTCACGTGCGGATGACCAACCGGAATGTTGTAGGCGCGGCCAATCTCGCGCACGTGAGCCATCAGGCGCAGCAACTCGGAATTGTCGTATTCGCGCGGGCAGCCGAGTTCCTGCGTGAGATCGCCTTCGCCGATCAGCAGCACACCGATGCCCGGCACGCGCTTGACCATCTCCTCGAGGTTTTCAATGGCGGCCACGTCTTCGATCATCAGCGTGACGAGAATCTCGCCTTCGGGCACGAGCGGCCATACGTCGGCCTTGCGGTAATACTCCTGCTGCGAAAGTCCCCAGTAGCGCGCAGCGGGCATGGGCGCGTCGCCGCGCAAGCCGGCCGGCTCGTACAGCGGCTTGTCCGGCAGGCGCGGATAGCGGCAAGCGGCCACCGCGTTGTATGCCTGCTCGGGTGTGCTGATGCGCGGCCACACGACGCCATAGGCGCCGAGGTCGAGTGCCTGCTTCGCGAACCACTGGTTCATCTCGCTGCCGCTGGGCGGAATGCGCACGATGGGTGTCATCTGGCAGGCAACCGTACCGGCTCGCGCAATACGCTCGCGCAACAGCAAGAACTGCATGGCGTTGCGTAAGGCGGAAATGTCCCAGGGCGTGTGCTCCATTTCGAACACCACGCCGTCGTTCGACGACTGCGCAAAGCTGACCGCGTTTTCGATTTCGGCCTGAATAAAGGAAGTAAAAGCGATGCCGTGTCCGCTTTCGAGTGCGCGGATCACACCATTGAGTCGTTCAGCCATGTCGATTGGTCTCCGCGCTTAAAGAATCGCGCCGCAAAATGCGTCACCCGCATTCGCCGGCAACTGTTTTTCGGTCCACGTCTTGCTGCCGTCGGTCGTGAAGAACACCTGGCCGCCGCGCGTCACGGTAATCACGCCGTTGGGGTCGCTCACGTGCGCGCCGAAGCCCATCATCGTGCTGCGCGGTTCGACCTGGGCATCGGCGCGCGCCCACGTGGCGCCCAGGTCTTCGCTCACATAGAGCGCGCCCGCGGCGCTGCGCGACGAGATGCTGAAACACGCATACATCTTCTTCGGCTGGCCATGGACGACGCGGCATTCGCGCGAATAGTTGAACGGGGCGTATTTGCGGACTTCCAGGTCGCGGAAGCTCTTGCCGCCATCGCCACTCTCGAAGATGCCCAGGCGGCAGATGTAGAAGATCGAGTCCGGCCGGGCCGGCGAGATCGACACCGCATGCGCGTCGAACATGCCCTCCGTATCATCGTCGGTCAGTTCGGTGTTCTTCAAATGCGGCATCGCTGCGAGCACGGACAGGCCCTGCGATTCGCCGCGCCAGCTGTCGCCGCCGTCCTCGCTGACGTACAGGCCGCTGATTTCGGCCACCGCGTAAAGCCGCTTCGGGTTGGTCGGATGGAAGGCCACGCGCATGGCGCGCGACCCGCCGAACGAGATCTTGTAGCGCTCAGGATGCTCGCCCTTGCATTTGCGCCAGGTCTCGCCGCCATCATCGCTGCGATAGAAGCCGACCGGGGCGGTGCCGGCGATCAGCACGTCCGGATCATGCGGGCTCACGGCCACGCTCCAGAACTGCACGTTTTCGTCCGTGACATGCAGCTTGTGCCACGAGGCGCCGCCGTCGGTGGAGCGGTAGACGCCCTTGCGCGCGGCCACGTAGATCACGTTCTCGCGGCTGGGATGCGGCGTGATGGCCTGCACCGACGCATCCGCAGGAATATCGCTCACCTGTTGCCACTCGCCGCCGGGCTCGAGCTTGAAGAGCGATCCGATCGCCTCGGGCCGCGTCGTCGCCGTCCCGACCAACATCAACTTGCGCATAAAGCCTCCATCGTTATCGTGCCGGGACGCCGCCCGCCGTGTTCGGCATGGGTTTCGCACCGGCCATATGTCGATTCATCCGGACTCGTGTCTCGTCTGTTCTCAACTGACCGGAGGCAGTGTAGGGCGGCCAGGCTACGCGTTGTCATTCGAAATGCGCCGCCGTCATAGATTTTTGCTGAACGCTTTTCGAACGGTCGTATCGAATCTGCTTTGCGGAACTTGCGAAGAAGTTATCGGGTGTCATGCATCCGAATACGTGCGCAAACTCGTTGCGTACTCCACTTTTCCGGCTGCGAGCCTTATGCCTTGGGCGTTTGCGCTTCTGCCCCGCGGCGCACGCCACTGCGCTTCGCTTCGTTTATCGCCCTGCCGCGCGGCAACGGCGGTTTTTGGCCTTGAACCGCCCCATTCATGATCGATATCTCCGGCCGATAAGCAGCGAACGTCCGAACCGGCCAATCAAAAAACAAAGGAGACCACGAGTGCACACGGAACCATCGACCCAGCCGGACCATCATGGAGAAGCCGCTCTCCCACCCGGAAAATTGCTCGTTTCCACGACCGACACACGCGGCGTCATCACCTACTGCAACGACGCATTTATCGAAGCCAGCGGCTTTTCCCGCGAGGCGCTGGTCGGGCAGCCTCATAGCGTCGTGCGCCATCCCGACATGCCGGCCGAGGTCTATCGCGACATGTGGGCCACGCTGAAAAAGCGCGAGCCGTGGATCGGCGTGCTGAAGAACCGCTTCAGTCACGCCCGGCATTGCTGGGTGCAGATCGGCGTGACACCCATCGTCGAAGGGCAGCATGTCGTTGCTTACCGGGCCGTCCACACCGCCGCTTCACGCGATCAGGTGCGCGCCGCCGAAGCGCTGTATGCGACCTTGCTCGCGGAGCAAAGAGCCAGCCGGCCTGTCCACCATCTGCAGGCAGGCGCAATCGTTCGCAAGGACATGGCGGGACGGCTTTCGCGCTTCGTGCATCCCACCATGAAGACGCAGACCTATCTGCTCACGAGCGGTCTTGCGGCGGCCGGCATGGTCACGGGGGTCATCATCGACGGCGGCGCATCGTCAATCACGCCCGTGCGCACGGCAATCGGCCTTGCCGCCTGCGTGGCGTTCGGCGCGCTGGCCGAATACCGCATGCGCTTCATGTTCATCTACCCGTTGCGCCGCCTGCTCGGCGCAGCCACGCGGCTCGCCATGGGCGACCTCACGCAGAAGGTCGAGAACACCTGGAAACCCACCGGCGTGGTCGGCAAGCTCGAGCAATCGGTCAACCAGGTCAGCCTGAACATGCGCGCCATCGTAGGCGACGCGCGCGACCAGATGGCGCGCATGAGCGCCGCCACGGTGACCGTGTCCGAAGGCAGCCAGAAGCTCTCGGCGCGCGCCGAATCGCAGGCGGCGAGCCTCGAACAATCCGCAGCGTCGATGCAGCATATTGCGGCCAATGTCCGGCAAACCGCCGATGCGGCGCGGCAGGCCGCCACCAGCGCGGGCCAGGCGCGCGCCATCACCGAAGAGAGCGGCCGCGCCGTGGAAGCCATGACGGTGACGATGCAGGGCATTACCGAGGCCTCGCGCAAGATCGGCGAGATCATTCAGGTAATCGAAGGAATATCTTTCCAGACCAATATTCTCGCGCTCAACGCGGCTGTGGAAGCAGCGCGCGCGGGCGAGCACGGGCGCGGCTTCGCCGTGGTGGCGAGCGAGGTGCGCAATCTCGCGGGCCGCGCGGCCACGGCGGCCAAAGAGATCGCCGGTCTCATCGTCGACTCGACGCAGAAGGTTCAGGAAGGTTGCCAACTCACGGAAACGGCCCGCGAGAAGATGCAGCAGGCGGTTCAGGCCGTGCGCGACGTGAATGTGCTCATCGACGAAATCAATACCGCGACCGGCGAGCAAAGCACTGGCATTGCCGAGATCAAGCAGGCTTTGGATCATATCGAAGCGCTCACGCAACAGGACAGCGCGCTCGTGAATCACTTTTCGATTTCGGCCAATACGCTCGGCCGGAATGCGGAAACCGTGATTGAAACGGTGGGGGCATTCAGGATTTAACCCGGCCGCGTTCTTGCGGCAAACAAAAAAAAACGGCGCGGCAGTGCAAATCGCACCACCGCGCCGTTCAATCCAGCGCTATTGCCTACCCAAAAACTCAGTGTGCCGCGCTAACCTGCGTAGCCGGTTCCGAATGACGCGCACGCTGTGAAACCAGGATCGCAATCGCCGCAAGCACGGCCGGTACGGCGAGCATCGCGAGAATCGCGGCGAATTCCCAGCCAAGACCCAGCAGCGCGCCGCCAATGGCCGAGCCGAAAATGCTGCCGAAGCGGCCCATGCCCAGCATCCAGCTCACACCCGTTGCACGCGCAACCGTCGGGTAGCGGCCCGGCGCGTAGGCGTTGAGGCCCGTTTGCGCGCCGCTCATGCAAAAGCCCGCGGCGAACACCAGCAGCGCGAGCGACGACGAAAGCGCGCCCACGCCGGCCAGCGCCAGCACGCAGATGCCGCCGCCGACATACGCCGCGCTGATCACGCGCGCCGGACGCACCTTGTCCATGACCCAGCCCACCAGCACCGCGCCGATCGTGCCGCCGATCTGGAACATGGCCGTGACGTTCGCCGCCACCGTGATGGAGAGGCCCGCGTCCTTGATCAGCGTGGGCAGCCAGCCTGTGAGCAGATAGATCACGAGCAGGCCCATGAAATACGTCACCCACAGCGCGAGGGTCATCACGCCATAGCCTTGCGAGAACAGCACGCCGATCGGCTTGCGCGTGGGCAGCGGCGGTTCCGTCGAGACGAAATTCTCGTCGCCCGCGAAGTTGGCGCCGGTCACGCGGTTAAGCGTCGCGGCAATGCGCTTGCTCGTGGCGCCACGCACGGCGAGCAGACGCGCCGATTCCGGCAGCAGCCAGGCCTGCAGCGGCACGAGTACGAGCGGAATGGCGCCGCCGAAGATCAGCACCGCGCGCCAGCCGTGCGTCGGCACGAGCCAGCCCGCCGCAAAGCCGATCAATGCCGAGCCGAGGTTGAAGCCCGTGAACATGATCGTGATGAGCAGCGCGCGGCGGCGTTGCGGCGAGTACTCCGAGAGCAGCGTCGTGGAGTTCGGCATGGCCGCGCCAAGACCGATGCCGGTCAGCACGCGCAGCACGGCCATGGAAACCGGCGACTGCGTGAACGCCGTGAGGATCGTGAACACGCCGAAGAGGAACACGGAGGTAATGAGCACCCACTTGCGGCCCACGCGGTCGGAGGCGGGACCGGCGGCCAGCGCGCCGATCACGAGGCCGATGGGCGCCGCGCTCATGACAAGCCCGAACTCGGGGCGTGAAATGCCCCACTCGTGAATGATGGAGGGCGCCACGAACCCCATGATGGCCACGTCCATGCCGTCGGCGGTCACCGCGAGAAAGCACAGCGCCACCAGTAGCCACTGGTACGCCGAAATGTGGCGTTCGTCGATGAACGCCTTGATATCAATTGTTTTGCTGCCAGACATCTGTCGTCTCCTGTCCGTTCTGTGGTCTGCCGCTCGCTCGTGCCCGAGTCGAATTTCTACGAACTGCTATCCGTCGGGGGCACGATAGGTGGCCAACCCCTCGCCTGAAAGTGCGGGTTAACCACATATTGGGTACATGTATGCCCGTTCGCATGGGCCATTCCGGCACGCCCGCTCCTGCGTTATCGGCCTGAAAGCCGCGCCGCATAAAGGTTGGACCCAATCAGCCCGCGCTTTGCCTGTCGCGGCCCGAGGCTGGATTCGAATCCAGCGCAATAAACAAAATCGATGCTCTCCGAAAGGATTCGCAAACGTGACGGACGATCGTGCGGAATTCAGTCGCCGCTACATCGCGGGACAGCGCGATACGGCTTACTTTCACTGCCTCGCATTTGCCATGCGATTCAGTTATCGCAGCTCAAACGAAACCAGCCCCGAAGGGCTGGCCGGTTCAACTGCGAATCATGCGGCTTTTCCTGTCAAGGCGCTGCCACCCCCTGCGTGGTCGGCGTGTACGACGTATAGAAGCTCGAGCCCGCCCAGGTATGCGTGGGCTGGTTGTACAACGGTGCGCCCTGCGTCCAGTTGGCGCCGAGGTGCCAGTCGCCGGTGCCCGTGAACTGAGCGACGGCCGGATACGGATAAACCGGGCGGCTCGCCGTCACGTTGTTCGACGAATCGGTCTGGTACGTCATGACCGCGTTGGGCGCCGTGCCCTGCTCGGCCCACGCCGTGATCTGCGAGACGAGGTCGATGTTCGGGAAGCCTTCGCCGCCGCCGCAGTGCGCCACGCCAGGCACGAGGTACAGGCGCGCGAAATTGCTCACGCTCGAAGCGCCCATCGTGTTCTGCATGGCCTCGTAGTACTGGATCGTGAAGAGCGGCGAAATATGTTGATCCGCCCAGCCGTGCCACAGGATCAGCTTGCCGCCTGCCTTGTTGAACGCCGTGAGGTCGGGGTTCGTCGCGTCCATCAGCGGATGGTTGGCCTGCAGGTAGGTCGGGTAGAAGCTTGCATCCGTGTAGCCGAACGTGTCGATGGTCGGCATGGCGGGCGAGCCCGTGAAGATCAGATTATAGGCACCCGTCACGATCATGTAGCTGAACAGGTTCTTCACCGAAACCGGCGCGGCCGTCGAGTTCGTCGTCGGCACTTCCACGCCTACCCAGTTCTCTTCCGAGCCCATTTGCGGCGAGCCCGCCAGCATGCGCTCGCCGGTCGTCGCGTCCACCGGTCCGCCATAGATCTTGCTCGCGGTGGCGACTTCGGCCGCGCTCAGGCAGTTGCTCGTGTTCGTCGCGCCCTGCGCGCACTGGATCGATGCGGGATCGAAATTGCAGGTGCGCGGATCGGCGATCAGGCCGTCGGGCACGCCCGCCTGGCCGCCGCATGCCGCCACGACCGCCTTGTGCAGCACGAGCGCCTTGTCGGCGTAGAGCGTGGCGTTGCCGGTGCTGTCGCCGGTCGTGCTTTGCGACTCCACGCTCCAGCCGTGATACAGCGAGTTCTGGATCTGGAAGTGCGCCGCCGGAGCGCCCGCAACGATGCCGTTATAGTCGTTCGGGTAGCGTTGCGCCGCCATGAGCGCTTCGCGGCCGCCGTCCGAACAGCCGATGAAGTACGCGTACTTTTGCGCCTGCCCGTAGTAGGCCTTGATGAGCTTTTCCGCCGTGAGCGTCGTGATGTGCTGCCCGCGATACGCGAAATCGGCCTGTTTTTGCGGGTCGGTGGTCCACGAGGCGTCGTTGCCCGCGTGGCCCATGTCCGTCGCCGCCGTCACGAAGCCGCCTTCCTGCACGAGCGGACACGTGTAGCTGAAGCTGAACGACGACTGCTGGGTCGGGTCGCTCACGTTGCCGCACAAGCCCCCGCAACCCAGCGCCGCGAAGCGCTGCGTCCACGTGCTCACCGGCAGCGCCACTTCGAACGTATTCGAAGGCGCGAGCGTGCCCTTCACGGTACAGAAGCTGACCGAAGCCCCATTGATGGTCGCCGTGGTCACGGCAGCCGATGTAATCGAGCTGCCCGTACCGCCAATATCGCTGATATCGACCGTAGCCAGCTTCGAGCAATCCACTACGGGCGCCACGACTGCGAGCGGCGCTTTCGAGGCGTCGCTGCTGTTGCTGCCACTGCCCCCGCTGCCGCACGCGGCGACGAGCGTGGCCGCCGCGAAGACGGCGAACAGCGAAAGTAGCGAGGCTGCACGAGCGCGCGCGCTCGTGAAAAGCCGCCGGGTATGCGGGATTCTCATGCTTGCCTCCTGGTGTTGTACGTATAGGTGTTCTTCCGATTCACTTCACGCCTCCAGTTCTGATTTTTATGATCAGGATGTCTAATTAACGTAAACGCGTAGACCGTTCGACATGAAATGCCCGATCTAATCGCCTTATTGCGCTTTCGGTTTCTCTTATTGCCGTCCTGCTCGCGCCCTGCCGCTCTGCTTACTGTCCGTATTCAGTGCGGCCCGCCGGCTCCATGCCGAACGCCCGCTTGGCCGCTTCGGCACGTTCCGAACCCAGGAACGCAAGGAACTCCGCCGCCGCCCGCTGCTTCCGGGACACCGCGCAGATCGCCGCGGAAAAGACCGTGACGAGCTGAGCCCCGGCGGGAAGCGGTCCGACCACGTCCACGCCCTGCACGTCCTTTAGCTCGCTCAATTGCTGAAACCCGATCTCGACCTCGCCGCTCGCGATCAGGCTCGCCACCGGCACACCCGGCTGCGCCAGCACGAGGCGCGGCGCGAGCACTTCGGCCACGCCCCAGCGTTCGAGCAGACCCAGCAAATGTTTGCCGCTAGGCCCCGTTGAATAGCCGATGCGCGCCGCGCGCAGCATCGTCTCGCGCAGTGCGGCTTGCGTGCCGATGTCGGGGTGCGCCACGCCTGTGGCGACGGCCGCTGCCATACCGGAGCGCACGACGTCCGTGCGCGCGCCAATGAGATGACCGCCAGCCGCCAGGCGATCGATCGCCGCCGAGGCCAGCACGGCGAAATCGAACGCCTCGCCCGCCTGCACGCGCCATGCGGCGTCCACGCCGCCTATCGCGGCAACCGTCAACTGCTGCCCCGTTTCGCGCACGTATTGCTCGGCGAGATTCGCAAGCAGCAGGCGCGTCGCCATCGACCCGACACCCGCCAGCGCGGCGTTGCTGTGTACGTCTTCCTTTGTCATTGACTTCCGTTTCAGTCGAAGGAGAGCGAGGCCGCCTGAGAGTGCGCCTCGCCGATAGTGCATGGAATGCAGGCCGCCGCGTACGCGCTCACAAGCCCTTTGCCTTGAGCCGCGCGTCCAGACGCGGATACACACGCCGCGCGTTGCCTTCGTAGATCTTGTAGCGGTCCGTGGCATCCACATGCGCGGCTTCGATATAGCGCTTCGTGTCGTCGAAATAGTGGCCGGTCTCAGGGTCGATGCCGCGCACCGCGCCGATCATCTCGCTCGCGAACAGAATATTGTCCACGGGAATCACACGCGTGAGCAGGTCGATGCCGGGCTGGTGATACACGCAGGTGTCGAAGAACACGTTGTTCAGCAAATGCTCCTGGAGCGGCGGCTTCTTCAGCTCCTGAGCGAGACCCCGAAAGCGTCCCCAGTGGTACGGCACCGCGCCGCCGCCGTGAGGAATCACAAAGCGCAGCGTGGGGAAATCGCGGAACAGGTCTGAGGTCAGGCACTGCATGAAGGCGGTCGTATCCGCGTTCAGGTAGTGCGCGCCCGTGGTGTGGAAGCACGCGTTGCAGCTCGTGCTCACGTGAATCATCGCGGGAACGTCGTATTCGACGAGCTTCTCGTAGATCGGGTACCAGTGACGGTCCGAAAGCGGCGGGCTTGTCCAGTGGCCGCCCGAGGGATCGGGATTCAGGTTGACCGCCACGTTGCCGTACTGCTCCACGCATTTGACGAGTTCCTCAACGCATGTTGCTGGATCGACGCCCGGACTTTGCGGCAGCATGGCGGCCGGCACGAAATGCTCGGGAAACAGCTCGCTCACGCGGTAGCACAGCTCGTTGCAGATCGCCGCCCACGTACTCGACACCTGGAAGTCGCCAATATGGTGGGCCATGAAACTCGCGCGCGGACTGAAAATCGTGAGATCGAGACCGCGCTCGCGCATCAGCTTCAGCTGATTGAGTTCGATCGATTCGCGCAACTCGTCGTCGCCGATCTTCAGCTCCGATGCCTTCGGCATTTCGGACGGATTGGCGATGCCCGCTATCTGGCGTTTGCGCCACGCCTCCAGCGCTTTGGGCGCCGTGGTGTAGTGGCCATGAATGTCGATGATCATTGAGACCTCTGCTGCTGATTCGAATCGTTGCGCTACGGTACGAATTGGCCCCACCGCGCTAGTAGCCAGGGCAATTACCTAGATTGCGCGAAAAACCGCACTCACGCCAATAAACGCGTGCGGCAGCGGGCGGCTGGGAATGCCGGAAACCATGGACGCCTTGGGGTTTGCGCCGCGCCCCATGGCCCCTGAAATACCCGACGGTGTTTTCGAAGCGCCGATAAATAAAACGAATGCCTCGATAAACATCTGGTAAGCGATGGAGCGAATTCGACGGGCCCCAAGGGGCGGCCGGTGCGCGGTGGCGAATTCGCTCATAATGGTCCGCTCATTGGCCTGAAGTCGTGGGGATGAACCACCATGCATATCGAGCCGTTCGAAATTCGCGTTCCGGAGGAGGCAATCGACGACCTGCGCCAGCGTTTGCGCACCACGCGCTGGGCCAACGCTACGCCCGCCCAGGCGTGGCAACAAGGGGCCGACCATGCATGGCTGCGCGAACTCGTCGCGTATTGGGCAGACGAATACGACTGGCGCGCCGCCGAACGCACGCTGAACCGCCTGCCGCAGTTCATGGCCGAAGTGGGTGACGAGGGCGGCGCGGTTCGCCAACGCGTGCACTACGTGCATAGGCGCGGCAAAGGCCCAAAGCCCTACCCGCTCGTGATCACGCACGGCTGGCCGGGCTCGTTCTTTGAATTCCACGCGCTGCTCGACCGGCTATGCGACCCGGCCGCATTCGGCGCGGACCCGGCCGATGCGTTCGATGTCGTCGCCCCCTCGCTGCCGGGCTTCGCCTTTTCGCCCGCTCCGGCTGCGCCCGGTGCCTCCGCGTTCCAGGCGGCGGACCTGTGGGCCGCGCTCATGCGCGGGCTCGGCTACGAGCGCTTCGGCGCGCAAGGCGGCGACCTCGGCGCGGGTGTGTCTATCGCGCTGGCCGCGCGGCACAGCCAGGCCGTGGAGGGCATTCACCTGAACTTCCTGCCCTCTTCGTACGAACCCACCGTCGATGCGGCGCAAGCCCCGCTCACTCAGGCGGAGCAGGATTATCTGCGTGAAAAGGCCGACTGGGCGGCGCTTGAGGGCGGATATGCGCATATGCACGCCACGAAGCCGCAAACCGCGGCGGCGGCGCTCAACGACTCACCCGCGGGACTTGCGGCATGGATCGGCGAAAAGTTTCGCGCATGGAGCGACTGCGACGGCGTGATCGAGCGCCGGTTTTCGAAAGACACCTTGCTGACGGACCTGTCGCTGTACTGGTTCACCGGCAGCATTGGCACGTCCATGCAGATGTATTGGGAAAACCGTCTCCAGCCGTTTCGCTTCGCGGCCGGGCAACGCGTGGCGCCGCCCGTCGCGTTCGCGCGCTTTCCCAAGGAGATCAATCACCCGCCTCGGTCGTGGGTCGAGCGAGTGTTCGACGTCGTGCAATGGACCGACATGCCGCGCGGCGGCCATTTCGCCGCCATGGAGGAACCCGACCTTCTCGCCGCCGACATTCGGCGCTTTTTCAAACGCTTGCGCCAGTGACTGTCACTGTGCCGCGTTATCGCCGAACGGATGCGCGGGCGCATCCGTCGCGCGCCAAGCATAGCGCCTGAAGAGCGCGGCGTAGCCTTCGATCACGAAACCGCCGCACTTGTGGCGATAGGCGTCGCGCCGCATGCGGTAGGCGCGCGGCAGTTGAAACCACGGCAGGCGCGGCAGATCGTGGTGCACGAGATGGTAGTTGTTGTTCAGATACAGAAAGCGCATGACGAGCCCGGCCTCATTGATGGCGATGCGCGCCTTGGGATGCGACGCCGCGCGATGCTCGTACAGCGAGCGAACCATCGCGAGTCCGAGCGCGGGCCAGGTAACAACTGCGAGATACCACCACCACGGCACGCCCGCGTAACGCTGCACACACGCGAGCAGCAGCAAGACGGCGGCGAGGTGCGCGAGCCACATCGGCACGTGTCGCCAGTCGCCGCTGCGCAGCGTTTGCGCCGCACCGGCGAGCATCGCGGCCACGCTCATGGGCGGCCCGATCACCACACGCCCCACGAAGCTCTTGCGTGCGTGCCATAACACGCGATGCCAGCGCGGCAGGCGAGCCCATTGCTCGTGCTGCACGTAGTTCGTCTCGGGGTCGATGCCGGGCACGGTCAACGCTTCGTCGCGGTGATGCGCCATATGGCTTTCGCGGTACACCGCATAGGGGAACCACACCGCAAGCGGTGGCCAGCCCAGTGCCATATTCAGCCACGCGAACCGGGTGGGATGCCCGTGCAGCAATTCATGCTGCAGCGACATATGCCATGCGCACAGCACGATGAGGCATGGCGTGGCGGCCGCAAGCGTAAGCGCACTTGAACGCAAGAGCGCCAGCACCGCAAACCAGCCGCCGTAGATCACGGCGATCAATAGCCAGGTGGGCCACTCCGTGCGCGCGGTGAAGCCTGTGCCGAGCGCGGCGACTTCCCGCGCGTGGTCTGCGTCGAAGTATTCGGCCATGTGCGCCAGCTCCCGCGATGAAGGATAGTGCCACTCCATACGGAGAGCAAAGCAATTCAGGTCCTTACCATACCGAACGAGAGATGCTTCACCAACCAACGAATTGCCATTTGCTTATTTCACCGCGCTGCGCGACGCGCCAGCGTTGTGCGGCGTAGAATGCGCCGATGACCCGATGGATCGCCTCCCTGCCGATGTACAACGTGACGCCGCACCACGCGGCGTTGTGGCGCTCGCTCTTGAGCGAGAGCGTGGCGGTCTTTGCGCGCTCGTTCGACCCGGGCGAGGTCACGATCGTGAACTCGCCCGAGGGCGAACTCATGCCCCACTGGCGCCGCAAGGATCTACTGCTCTCGCAGACCTGCGGGTTTCCGTACCGGATACTCGGCCTTGCCGACGAAGTCCAACTGATCTCGACGCCGATATTCGACGCCCCCGGTTGCGAGGGCCCGCGCTATCGAAGCGTGCTCGTCGTTTCAGCGCAGGCGTGGGAACGAGGCGCCAACATGCTCGAAGCATGTCGCGGCCTGCGCGCCGCCTGCAACGGTGTGGATTCGCATAGCGGCATGAACGCGTTTCGCCACGCGGTCGCACCGCTCGCACGCGGTGGCAGCTTCTTCGCCTCGGTACTCCGGACAGGCTCGCACGCAGGCACGTTACAAGCGCTGGCGAGCGGCAAGGCCGACGTAGGCGCCATCGACTGCGTCACGCTCGCGTTGCTGCGCGATTCGCACCCCGAATCGTTCGACGGCGTGCGGACCATCGGCATGACAGCCTCCGCGCCCGGCCTTCCGCTGATCGCCTCGCGGGCGCTCGACGAGAATCAGGCTCACGCGCTGCGCGACGCGCTGGACACTGCTCTCGCGATCGACCCCGAACGCGCACGCACGCTGCGCCTGCGCGGATTCGCGAGACTCAGCGGCGAGGCTTACGCTGAAATCGAAGACATGGCCAACGCAGCCGCGCAGCAGGGCTATACCGAGCTTCGATGAACACCTCACGTTGTGCGCGCAACAAATGCGGCACAGCGGTCTTCCGGCTGGGTCAGGCGGTCGTGCCGCAGACATAACCGGCTCTCATTGCTTCGGCGTTGGTCACGTGGGTCGCGTCGCATTACACGCTGGCACCACGAAGAGGACAAAGAATCCTCTGACGAATTGCGCAACCGGCAAGCCGAGAGCCGCAATCGCCACGGAGAATACGGCCGCGAATCCGACGAACAGCGCCGCGTATCCACCCGCGTGCGCGGCGAGATCGCGCGCGAGTCCGCCGAAGTCGTTCCAGCGCGCCGGCGCCACCGCAAGGCTCTTGATGCTGCCGCCAGAAGCGAAAAGCGCATAGGCGATCGCAATGACGAAAAGCCCGATCGCAACCGCCCACCAGTCTTCCGTACCGAATGGCTTGCGTTGAACCGACACGGCCTGGCCGCCCGCGTGCTTGCCACCCTCTGCTGCAAGAGTCGAATTGCTCATAGTTGGTTTCCCCTGTTCAAACCCCGTTTGCGGCGATCGCTATGTCGCCGTTATCTCACGCTTATGTCACGCTTATGTCACGCTTATGTCACCGATAAGCAGGCGCAACGCGTCCCGAAGCGCGCGCCTCGCCAATCAGTATGGAATGCTGATCTTCGAAACCAAAATGACTTATTGTTCAATGCTTATGCCGTGGCTGCGTCGCGCGCTTCTGCGTAATCTTCGCTGTCGATGTCGTAGCCCGACGGCTCCCAGCGGATAGCCAGCAACACGAGCAGCGAAGTGAGCGGCGCGATGGCGATCACCCAGAAGACCTTCGTGCCGAGCGCCGCGGCGAGCACGGGAAACAGGAACAGCGACACCGTGGAAGCGGAGCGCACGAGCGTCTGATTGAAGCCCACGCCAATGCCGCGCAGCGAGGTCGGATAGCTGAGCGACGCGTACGTCATGCTGTGCGAACCGGGGCCGAAGCCCTGCCCGAACAGATAGCCGCCGAGCAGCAAAATGGCTAGTGCGACAAGGAAGCCGCTGCCCGGATGGCCGATCAACGCGAGGCCGATGAGCGAGACGAACTGCAGCGTGTGGCCGAGCGCGGTCATTTTCCAGGCGCCAACGGTGGGCGCGGTACGCACGCCAATCAAGCCGCCAACGAATGCGAACAACAGGTTCAACGTGAGCGATGCAACGATCGTGGTGAGCGGTCCCTGCTGGAAAAAGCTCGCAATGATCACGGGCAGGCCGAAGATGATCGCGTTGTAGCCGAACGAAGACGCCGCGCCGATCGTTGCGGCAAGAATCGTACGGCGGCGATACGTGGCGTTGAAAAGCACGCCGTAATTGCGCCATGATGCGACGCGCGGCGCTCGCGCAGGCGTCTGGCCGCGTTCGACCACGGCGTCCACGCCATACGTGCGCTTGAGTATGCGCGCCGCGCCCTCCAGATCGCCCTGATTCGCGGCCCACACCGGCGACTCGCTGATATAGCGGCTGCGCACGGCGATGATGACGAGCGCCGGCACCGCGCCGAACGCGAGCGTGATGCGCCAGAGCCAGCCATGCTGGTGCTCGGGCAGGACGGCATAGAGGCCGAGAATGAGCAGATAGCAGGTGCTCGTGGCCGCGTACCACGCGGGGCACCACGCCGCCACGCTGGCCGCCTTGTTGCCCTTGCCCGCCACGCGCGAAAACTCCGCGAGAAACGCCATGGCAACCGGCAGATCGAGCCCGACGCCAAAGCCCATGAGAAAGCGCGCGCCGCCGAGCACCCAGGCGTTGGGCGCGAGCCCCGCCGCGATCGCGGCCACGACGAAGAACAGCATGTCGGCCATGAATACGCGGTAGCGCCCGATGCGGTCGGTGAGATAGCCGCCGAACAGTGCACCGAGAATTGCCCCGAACGTAATGGCCGCCGACACGAAGCCGACCTGCACCGGCGACAGCGAGAATTCGCGCGCGATGTCCTTGATCCCATAGGCGAGCGAGGTGAGATCGTAGGCGTCGAGAAACACGCCGCCCAGCGCGATGGCGATCACGATGCGTGCGTTGCTGCCTTGCGCGGCGCCGGCGTTGACGATACGCGCAACGTCCTGCGCCGAGCGGATCACGGCATGTTGCGGGCCAGGCGCTTGCCCGGTGGCTTCGATAGCTTCAGAAGCGGGAACGGCGAGAGTAGACATGGAAGGGAACGCGCTTGAAAAATGCAATCGCTGCATCCTAGCCATACCGTTGCGCGTCGCAAAACGACGAATCTAGCTAAGCAATGCTCCCAAAATTGGTTGTCCGCTTGCGGCGCGCTCCTTAGCATCGCGCTATCCACAACTCTTCGAATAATGGATCCTATGAAGAAAAGAACCTTGTTGGCCACGATGCTGGCAACGCTTGCACTGGGCGTGAGTTTCGGGGGTGTGACGCTAGCGCACGCGGCGGACCAGACGCTTCGCGTGGGCATCATGTCGGGCGAAGACGAGGACGTGTGGCGCGTGGTCGCCGCCAATGCGGCGAAGCGTGGCCTCACGATCAAGGTGACCACGTTCTCCGAATACACGCAGCCCAACGAAGCGCTCTCCAGCCACGACCTCGACGCGAACTCGTTCCAGCACAAACCTTATCTGGATGCGCAGATCAAGGCGCGCGGCTACAAGATCGTGCCGGTGGGCTTTACCTACGTGCAGCCTATCGGGCTTTATTCGCGCAAGGTGAAGTCGGTGGCGGACCTGCCGCAGGGCGCGACCATTGGGGTGCCGAACGACCCGAGCAATGAAGGCCGCTCGCTCCTGCTGCTGCAGGCACAAGGGCTCATTACGTTGCGCGACGATGTTGGCCTCTTGCCGACCGCACGCGATATCGCGAAGAATCCGAAGAATATCCATATCAAGGAACTCGACTCGGGCATCGTCGGGCGCGCGATTGGCGATCTGGACGCAGCCGTGGTCAACACGGACTGGGCGGTGAAGTCGGGCATCAAGATTCCGCAGGAGCGGATTGCTCAGGAGAAGGTGACCGGCAATCCGTATCGCAACTTCATTGCCGTGAACGAAAAAGACGCCAACGCGCCTTGGGTGCATGCGCTCGTGGAGAGCTATCAGCAGCCTAATGTGGCTTCAGAGATCGTTGCCGTGTATCACGGCGCGACGCTGCCCGCGTGGAAGGACGCGCCTCAGCAGTAACGTCACCTGATTCACAATCCATCGCCGGTGATTCGTTATCCGAATCACCGGCGATCTTTCATTACATCGTCATTCAGGCCGATTCCGTCACGCGCCTGAACCCCGCCCCCGCATGCCGCTCCGGCAACGTCGGCGCATCGCCAAACAACTTCTCCCGCAACGTGCCAGGCGCATACGCCGTCTTGTAGCGCCCACGCGCCTGCAACTCCGGCACGACGAGATCCACGAAATCCTCATAGCTCTCGGGCACCACGGTCCGGCTCAGGTTGAAGCCATCCACGTCGGCCTCGTCGATCCATGCCTGCAGTTCGTCCGCCACCTGCGAAGCGCTGCCGACGATCGCCGGATAGCGGCCGCCCAGCTCGAACATCTCGAGAAGCTTGCGCCTCGTCCAGCCATGTTGCTTCGCCGTGCGCGTGGCGGATTCGATCGCGTTGCCAGGCGCGTAGTCTACCGGGGCGTCGAGATCGTATTGCGCGTAATCGATGCCCGTGCTCGACGCGAAATGCGCCAAGCCCGCTTCGCGGCTCGCATACTGGCGGTAATCGGCATACTTCTCGCGCGCCTCGCGCTCGGTCGCGCCCGGCACCACCGCCGCGCCAACGAATACCTTCACATCGTCGGGGCGGCGCCCCGCTTGCACCAGCTGTTCGCGCAGCGCGCGCACGGTCTCGCGCGCTGCGGCGCGGTTGGGCGGCGAAATGAACACGCATTCGGCATGGCGTGCCGCAAAGCGTTGCCCTCGCCCCGAACTGCCCGCCTGGAACAGCACCGGCGTGCGCTGCGGGGAAGGCTCCGCCAGGTGATAGCCGTCCACGCGATAGTACCGCCCGGCATGCTCCACGCGATGCAGCTTCGCAGGGTCCGCGAAAATACGCGCGGCCTTGTCGCGCCGCACGGCATCCGGCTCCCAGCTACCCTCCCAGAGTTTGTAGAGGACTTCCAGGTATTCGTCCGCGCGATCGTAACGTTCGTCGTGCGGAAGTTGCTGCTCGAGCCCCATGGCGCGCGCCGCGCTGTCCAGATAGCCGGTCACGATGTTCCAGCCAATGCGGCCTTGCGTCAGGTGATCGAGCGTGGAAAAGCGCCGCGCCAGCAAATACGGCTGCTCGTACGTGAGGTTGACCGTCACGCCAAAGCCGAGATGCTCGGTTACGGCGGCCATGGCCGGCACCACGAGCGTGGGGTCATTGACCGGCAACTGGATCGACTCGCGCAACGTCACGTCCACGTTGCGCTGATAGACGTCGTATACGCCCACGATATCGGCGAGAAACAGCCCGTCGAAAAGCCCGCGCTCCAGCGTGCGCGCGAGATTTGTCCAGTATGCGAGTGTGCGGTAGTCGGTCGAGCGGTCGCGCGGATGCGTCCACAGCCCGTGATTGATGTGCCCCACGCAATTCATGTTGAACGCGTTGAGCAATATGGGTTTGTTGGCTTTTGCCATTGTAGGGCTTCTCCTGCGGCGTCGAACGGGTCCAATCGTCCATTGGAACAGCCCGCGTCTCGATCCCCTACCAGTTAATTCGCAATTGCATATCAGCTTTGCGGATGTGCGCGCGCCCTACGCTTTCACGGCTTCCTGCATTTCGGCCTGGGGCTCCCGCTTGAGCGCGAAAAGCGAGGCCGCAACAATCAGCATGCCGCCGATCCACGCAGGCACAGAAAGCCGCTCGCCGAGCCACACGCATGCAAAGAGGGCGCCGAACACAGGCTCGCTGCCCATAAGCAACGCCACGCGCGTGGGGCTGCTGCGGCTCACGGCGTAGTTCTGCACGAAGAAGGCGAACAGCGTGCAACCCGCCACGAGATAAATCACGCTGCCCCAGAACACGCCGTGCCCCTGCCAGTGCGGCAACGGCTGCCACTGTTCGGGCGCGACAGTGAGCGCGAGCGCGGCGCAGCCGATCGAAACGACAGCGGACTGCACCGCCGTGACCGTGAGCGCCGGCACGGCACCCGACTTCATCACGCGCTTGACCGCGCACGTGGTCAACGCGCGCAGCAGCGCGGCGAGCACGACCAGCAGGTCGCCGGGGCTCGCCGCAACATGTCCGCCCGTCAGGAGCAGCGCGCCGAACAGCGACACGCCGGCGGCCGCCCATTCCACCGGGCGTGGCGCGCGCTTGAGCCACGCCCACTCTACGAGCGGCGTGAGCACCACGCACAGGCTGATGAGAAACGCCGCGTTCGAGGCGTTCGTGAGCGAAACGCCAAACGTCTCGGCCAGAAAGATGCCGAGCAGCAGCAGGCCCGCGCCGAGCACGCCGATGCGCTCGCGCCACATCACGTGACGCAACCCGCGCAGCGCGGGCGAAAGCAAAACAAACGTGATGCCAAAGCGCAGGGCAAGCAGCCCCAGCACCGGGTAGACGAGCAGCGCGCCCTTCACCACGCCATAGCTCGTGCCCCAGATGAGCGCGACAACAACGAGCAGCAGATCGACGGTGCGGGACGAACGGGTCAGGGCATTCATGGCAACGGGCTTGCGGATTGGTCGGGAACGGACACATTGTCCGATAATGCTTTCGCAGCGATAATCCACTTCACCGGAACATCATTTATGCTCCCGATGCACAGATGATTTCGCCCAGCCAGCCATGACGCCCTCCGACCTCCTGCCCCTGCTGCCCGATCTGGCCACCTTCGCCCGTGTGGTCGATGCCGGTAATTTCTCGGTTGCGGCGCGCCAGCTCGGCAGCACGCCTTCCACCGTGAGCCGCCAGATGCAGCGGCTCGAACGCGCGCTCGGCACGCGCCTGCTGGAGCGCTCCACGCGCAGCCTGCGGCTCACGGAATCGGGCGCGGAGGTCTACCGGCACTGCACGGACATGGTCGAAGCCGCCGCGAGCGCGGCCCAGGCCGCCAGCCGCCTCACTGGCCGCCCGCATGGCCGCGTGAGCATCAGTGCCCCCATTTCGTTCGCGCAGAGCGTCGTTCATCCCCTGATTTCCGGCTTTTTGCGCGCATATGAGGAAGTCGCGGTGCAGCTCATCTTCACCGACCGGGACGTCGACCCCGTGCGCGACAGCGTCGATATCGTGATTCGCCCCACGCCCACGCCGCCGCCGGGGCTCGCGGCGCGCCGGCTCGGCACGCTGCAATGGATGCCGTGCGCGTCCCCCGCTTACCTGCGCGAGCGCGGCACGCCGAAGCACCCGAAGGACCTCGCGCGCCACGACTGCCTCTATCTCGGCGAAACGCCCGACGACAACCGCTGGACGTTCCGGCGCGGCGCGCAAACGCAAACCGTCGAGGTGAAGGGCCGCTATATCGCCAACGACGTGGGCGCGCGGCGCGACGCGGCGCTTGCGGACTGGGGCATTGCGAGCCTGCCCGAATTCGCGGCGGCGGATGCGCTGCGCGACGGCCTGCTCGTGCGCGTGCTGCCCGAGTGGTCATTGGAGCCGCGTGCGTACAGCGGCCCGGTGTGGATGCTGTATCCGCCCAATCGCTTTTTGCCGCCGAAAGTGCGCGTGTTGATCGACTGGCTCGCGCAGCACATGCCCGAGTGAGCGGCGGCCCGCCTCACCTTGCCTCGCCTCGCGTGAGACGATCGGGCATGAACTTGAGCAGCGCCGACATTCACCCACGTACGTCGACCTCCTAGACTGGCACATGTGAACGAATGCATGAGCCCCTCAAGGAAACACGATGCAAACTCTGCGAACGGATGTCGCCATCATCGGCGCCGGCACGGCCGGACTCTCCGCTTACCGCGCCGCGAAGGCGGAAGGTGCGAGCGCAATCATCATTGAAGGCGGCGCCTACGGCACGACGTGTGCGCGTGTGGGCTGTATGCCCTCGAAGCTGTTGATCGCGGCGGCCGAGGCGGCGCACGCGGTGAGTCTGGCGCCGCGCTTCGGCGTGAATCCGCGCGGCATGGAAATCGACGGGCGCGCCGTGATGGCGCGCGTGCGCAGCGAGCGCGACCGGTTCGTCGGTTTCGTCGTGGAAAGCACGCTCGCACTGCCCGAAGCGGACCGCCTGGTTGGGCATGCACGCTTCATCGACGACGGCCTGATCCAGGTTGGCGAGCACACGCGGGTGCGCGCAAAGAGCGTCGTGATCGCAACGGGATCGACGCCCACGATACCCGGGTCGCTCGCGGGACTTGGCGACCGGCTCATCGTCAACGACGACGTGTTCGCGTGGGAGGACCTGCCGCGCAGCGTGGCGGTGGTCGGTTCGGGTGTGATCGGCCTGGAACTTGGCCAGGCGCTCGCGCGGCTGGGTGTGCGGGTCACGTTGTACGGCGGCTCGCACGGCAGCGTGGGACCGCTCACAGACCCGCGTGTGATCGCCGAAGCGCACCGCGTGTTTGGCGCGGAAATGCACTTCGAAACGAAGGGACGTGTCGTATCGGCGACGCGCAACGATGCGGGCGTGACGCTTCGCTACGCCCGCGCGGATGACACGGAGTCCGAAGAGACGTTTGATTACGTATTGGCGGCAGCGGGTCGGCATCCCAACGTGGCGACCCTTGGCCTCGCGAACACCTCGCTCGAACTCGACGCGCACGGTGTGCCGCGCTTCGACCCGGCTACGCTGCAAGCCAGTGGCGCGCCGGTGTTCGTGGCGGGCGACGCGAACGACGTGCTGCCGCTGCTCCACGAAGCCGCCGACGAGGGCCGCGCAGCGGGCCGCAATGCGGCGCGCTTTCCGGAGATCGAGGCCGTTGCGCGCCGCGCGCCGCTTGCCATCGTCTTCTCCGACCCGCAGATCGCGATCGCCGGCAAGTCGCACCGGCAACTGGCGGCGGGCAGTTTCGTGACGGGCGCCGTGAGCTTCGAGGACCAGGGTCGCAGCCGCGTGATGCTCAAGAACCACGGCGTAGGCCACGTCTACGTGGATCGCGCGACACGGCGCTTCGTGGGTGCGGAATGGTTTGGACCGGCGGCGGAGCATATCGGCCACCTGCTCGCGTGGAGCGTGCAGATGGGGCTGAGTGTGGACGACATGCTGGCGATGCCGTTCTATCACCCCGTAGTGGAAGAAGGGTTGCGCACCGCGTTGCGTGACGCCGCCTCGCAACTGAACGACAAGGACTAAGCAAGCTTTGCTTAGGCTACCTCATTAACTCACAAGGGCACACACACCGAAAATGAAAGCGCTCGTTCTCAACCAATACGATGGTCAGCTCGAACTTGTCACGCTCGATCGTCCGCAGCCGCAAACGGGGCAGGTGCTCGTGCGCATTCATGCGGCGGGGCTCAATCCGCTCGACGTGAAGATTCGCGCGGGCAAGGCCGACCATGCGAAGCATCCGTTGCCGCTCGTGCTAGGTATCGATATGGCGGGCGTGGTGGAAGCGGTTGGCGCGGGCGTCACGCGTTTCGCGCCGGGCGACGAGGTGTACGGTATGACAGGCGGCGTGGGCGGCATTCAAGGCGCGTTGGCCGAGTACGCCGCTGTGGATGCGGACCTCCTCGCGCGCAAGCCCGCGAATCTGTCCATGCGCGAAGCCGCCGCGCTGCCGCTTGCATTCATAACGGCTTGGTCGGGCATTGTCGATCGTGCGCATCTGGCGGCGGGTCAGAGCGTGCTGGTTCAGGGCGGTGCGGGGGGTGTCGGACACGTGGCCGTGCAGATTGCGCGGGCGCTTGGCGCGGAAGTCTTCGCGACGGGAAGCGCACGCAACATGGATGTTATTTCGCAGTTGGGCGCGACGCCTGTTGATTATGGCTCACTCAGTGTCGAGCAGTACGTTCAGGCGCACACGGCGGGCGCGGGCTTCGATCTCGTGGTGGATACCGTAGGCGGCAAGACGCTCGACGCTTCGTTTGCCGCGGTCAAGCATTTCGGGCATGTGGTGAGCGCGCTTGGGTGGGGGACGCATGCGCTCGCACCGCTGTCGTTTCGTGAGGCGTCGTATTCGGGTGTGTTTACGCTTTATCCGCTGTTGAGTGGGAAGCATCGCGCGCATCATGGTGAAATGCTCGCCGAGGCGACGCGGCTTGCCGAGGCGGGCAAGCTTGCGCCCCGGGTGGATGCGAGGCGCTTTGCGTTCGCGGATGCTGAGAGCGCTTATGGGGCCGTCGCCGACGGTAGTGCGGCTAGTAAGATTGTTGTTGAGATTGGTTGAGGGCTGCTGCGCGCAGGTTTTTTTTTTGTGGTGCCTGCCTCTTTGGCCTTTCCTTGTATTCGCGTCGGTATGCCAGCGTTGCCCCTGTGCGGGGCGGCACCTACTTTTCTTTGCAGCGGCAAAGAAAAGTAGGCAAAAGAAAGCCGCTCAAACCGCTAGCGCCTGCCACAGTTCACATCGCGCCACGACAGGTGAATGGCTCCGGAGCGTCTGTCACCTCGCACCACCGAACTGAGTGACAAGGCGTTCATCCTTCCGGTGGCGCTGCGCGCCCCGAAGGGCATAACCCAAAACCATTGGGGCGCGTGAGTTCCCGCAAAGCTGACTCGTACCCTTGGTTTCCTTTGCAGACCCGGCCGCTGCGCGCGTAGCGAGCAGCGGGAACGGACGAGCCCCTTGTCACTAACGAGAATGGTGCGAGGTGGCAGACGCTCCGGAGCCATTCAACTGGGGTGGTGCGATGTGAACTGTGGCAGGCATTGGCGGTTTGAGCGGCTTTCTTTTGCCTACTTTTCTTTGCCGCTGCAAAGAAAAGTAGGTGCCGCCCCGCACAGGGGCAACGCTGGCATACCGACGCGAATACAAGGAAAGGCCAAAGAGGCAGGCACCACAAAAAAAAGGCCAAGCGCAAGCCCACAACCTTAATGCTGCACACCCCAGCGCCGCACAGTGAGCCGCTCCAGCGTATCAAACACCAGATGCTCAACGAGCAGCCCAATCACAATAACGGCAGCAAGCCCGGCAAACACACGATCGGTATAAAGCTCGTTGCGGTTCTGAAAGATATACCACCCAAGCCCACCCTGCCCGGCGCTCGCGCCAAACACAAGTTCCGCGGCGATCAACGTGCGCCAGGCAAATGCCCAGCCCACGCGCAGTCCCGCGATGATCGAGGGCAACGCCGCAGGCACGAGAATCAGCACGACCTGGCGCAGCCCGCTCAACCCATAGTTGCGCCCCGCCATGCGCAGCGTCGCGGGCACGCCCAGAAAACCCGTGTACATGTTCAGCGCGAGCGGCCACAGCACGGCATGCACGAGCACGAACAACAAGCTGCCGGTGCCGAGCCCAAACCAGAGCAGCGCAATCGGCAGCAGTGCGATAGAAGGCAGCGGATTGAACATCGCGGTAAGCATGGAAAGCAAATCGCGACCCACACGCGTGGAAACCGCAAGCGACGTGAGCACGAACGCCAGCACCACGCCAATCGCATAGCCGCGCAGCAGAACCGACATCGATATGCCCGTTTTCACGAGCAATTCGCCGCTCACAATGCCCTGCACAAACGCAGCAAGCGTCGCGCCGAATGTCGGCACGAGCAAATCGTTCGCTACCACGCGCGCCGTGACCTCCCAGCCCGCAATCAGCACGAGCGCGATGAGCGTGCGCCGAAACCAGCCTGCATCGAGCACACGCCGCGCAAGCGGCAGCGGCGCGGAGTCGGCGCCTGCCTGCACCGGCAGCAAGGGCCGCTCGTATTCCGCGCGCACAGGCGGCAAAGGCGGCAGCGTAGGGTGTGGCGTGCTCATCGGCTGGCCTCCTTTTCAGCTTCGTTATCGGCTTCGTTGTCGGCTTGACTGCCGGCTTCAGTATCGGTATCGAATAGCAGGCGATGGATGCGCGCCACGCTCTCGCGAAAGTCCACGCCACCCATGCTCGCGTGCGAATACGCGTGACTGTTCACCTCGGCGCGCACGCGCCCCGGGTGCGGCGAGAGCAGCAGAATGCGGTTGCCGACCACGAGCGCTTCCTCGATCGAATGGGTGACGAACAGCAGCGTGAAGCGCGCGTCGTCCCACAGGCGCAGCAGTTCCTCCTGCATCTTGCGGCGCGTGAGGGCGTCAAGCGCGGCGAAGGGTTCGTCCATCAGCAGCACGCGCGGCTGCATGGCGAGCGCACGCGCAATCGCCACGCGCTGCTTCATGCCGCCCGAGAGCGTGTGCGGGTAAGCATCGGCGAACGCGGCGAGTCCTACCTTGTCGAGGTAATGGAGCGCGCGCTCGCGTGCTTCGGCGCGCGGCAGCTTGCGCGCCACGCGCAACGGAAACGCCACGTTCTCGGCCACCGTCTTCCAGGGCGGCAACTGGTCGAACTCCTGGAACACCACCACGCGGTCGGCGCCCGGTCCGCGCACGGGTTCGCCCGCCAGCGAGATCGATCCCGACACCGGCTCGATAAAGCCAGCAATCGCCTTGAGCAAGGTGGACTTGCCGCAACCCGAAGGGCCCAGCAGCACGAAGCGGTCGGCGCCGTAGACGTCGAAGCTCACGTCCTGCGTGGCGCGCACGATGCGCTCGCGGCTGCGGTATTCGAGGCTGACGTTTTCGATGGCAAGCAGGCGTTCGCTGTGCGCCCCTGCCTGCTCTGCGCGTTCGGTATGCACTGGCCGCTCGCTCGCAGCGACGCGTTGCGCCGCGCCCGCTTCACGGCGCACGGCCGGTGCGCGCTCCCAGAATCTGGTGGTGGTGACGTTCACTTTTCGCAAATCCAGCAGATAAAACGTCAACATACGGGCACCCGGCGCGCCGCCCAACCAATGAATCGACATATTCAAACCAGGCCTGCATATAAGCGCTGGATGCGTGCCATCAATGCAAACGGGCCCACAAGGGGGCCCGTTATCCGGTGCTCGAACCGCGCTGGCTCAACTGCCGTTGGCAACCGCCGGATCGTCGAAGAAGTAATCGCGCCACGACTTCGGCTCGTTGCGGATCGCGCCCACGCGATACATGAATTGCGCCAGCGCGAGCGTATTCTGCGGCGCGGTCTTGAACTGCACCTGCGGATCGCGCAGGATCTTCAGGAGCAGATTGCGGTCGATCTTCGAGTCGTTCACGCGGATATAGATGTCCGCCGCCTGCTCGGGGTGCGCGGCGATGAAGCTGGCCGCGTCGGCGAGCGCCGCCACGAATGCGCGATACGTCTTCGGGTTCTCGTCGCGGAACTTCTGCGTGGCGTAAAGCACCGTGGCCGAACTCGGGCCGCCCAGCACGTCGTACGAGTTGAGCACGATATGCGCCTTCGGGTTGCCCGCCAGTTCCTGCTGCTGGAACGGCGGATTGCCGAAGTGCGCCGTGATCACGCTGCTATTCGCGATGATCGCCGCCGTCGCATCGGGGTGCGGAATCGCCTGGCTGGATGCGTCGAGCCGGTCGAACTGCTTCTCGCCCCACTGCTTCGCCGCCGCGTATTGCAGCACGCGCGACTGCACGGAAACGCCCACTGCCGGCACGGCAATGCGGTCCTTGCTCGTGAAGTCGGCAATGGTCTTGACGTTCGGATTCGTGGTGACGAGGTAATACGGCAGATTGCCGAGCGACGCCACGCCTTTCACATTCTGCTTGCCGTGCGTACGGTCCCACACCGTGAGCAGCGGGCCCACGCCCGCACCGGCCACGTCCACTGCGCCGGAAAGCAGTGCATCGTTCACGGCCGCGCCGCCGGAAAGACGCAGCCAGTCGACCTTGATGTCGATACCGGCCTTGCGGCCCTCCTGCTCGATGAAATGCTGGTCGCGCGCGACATTGAGCATCAGGTACACAACGCCGAACTGCTCCGCAATGCGGATCTGCCCTTCCGCGCGCGCCGGCGCAGGCGCGCTCAGACCAAACGATGCGAGCACAACGGCGAGTGAAGCGGCGCCCGCGCGGCGCCACGCGTTCGCGCGGCTGGCGAACACATTACCTATAGAAAGCGACATGCTATGGATTCCTTTTTATTCTGTGCAATGCGCGGCGCGCGAGAAGCGCGCCGCAGCGCGTATCAAAACGGCGTGTCGCCTTCGATGGTGGTGCGATAAAGCTTGCGGCGCAGATGATCGGGCGTGCCCGCCGCGAGATGCATGAGCGAACGGTTGTCCCAGAACACGAGGTCATGCTCGCGCCATTCGTGGCGGTAGCAATGCTCCGCCCGCACGCTGTGGGCGAACAACTCGTCGAGCAGCGCGCGGCTTTCGTCCTCGGGCAGATCGACGATGCGCGTCGTGAAGTGCTCGCTCACGAACAGCGCCTTGCGGCCCGTTTCGGGGTGTGTGCGCACGACCGGATGCACAACGGGCTTGACCTGCGCGATCTGCTCCGCGGTGAGATTCGGCCGCCACGGGCTGCGCGCCTGAAGTTCCGCATAGCGCGCGAGATAGGTGTGCTCGGCGCGCCGCCCTTGCACGGCGCTGCGCAAGTGCGCAGGCAGCGTATCCCACGCGAGATGCATGTTGGCAAACAGCGTGTCCCCGCCCTCCGCGGGCAACGCCTGCGCGTGCAGCAGCGAACCGAGGCTCGGCTTCTCCTTGTATGAAAGATCGGAATGCCAGAAGTGGCCCGCATCGCCAAGGCCAATGGGCTTGCCGTTCTCCACGATGTTCGAAACGATCAGCACTTCCGGGTGGCCCGGCAGCGCGAACTGGTGCAGCACGTGGATCTGCAGCGGCCCGAAGCGGCGGCTGAACTCGACCTGTTGTTCCGGCGTGATGCGCTGGTCGCGAAACACCAGCACGTGATGATCGAGGTGCGCGCGATGAATGCGTGCGAAATCCTCGCTTGAAACCGGCTTCGCGAGATCGAGGCCGACGACTTCCGCGCCAAGTGGCGCATTCAAGGGAAGAATCTCGAAGTGCTGGGACGCGGCGGCCGCGCTCGAAGGGGCAAAAGCAGCGGCAGAAGCCGTGAATGTGGCGGGGGTAGTCACGCAGCAAGCCTTTCAGGTAAGCAATAGCTTCAATCTACGTGATCCGCACGCCGGCTGACAACGAAGCAAATCCGATACGTTTATCCGTTCGAGTCATAAAGGCGCTGTTAAGGCATACGGCGCGTGCGCTGGTGAAGCGCGCGGCGTACCGCCATTTCGCGCACACCGCGCATAACTTCCATGCGCGGTGCGCGCGCCTGGAGCGAGCCTGTCCAAATGGGAATACGATCACAAGCGTGAGCACCCCTGCCTGCGCGAACGGGCACTGCCTTCGCCACACCGCCCATCAACGTTTGAACGTCCCGCTCCGTGAAGCGCGGCGCGCCCACGCTCGCGCCGCTCTCGACAGCAACCTTGTGATGCGCTTTCTATGCATCGGCTCGGTAAGCCAAATGGAGGGACGCGATGGTGCCAATCCGCAAAACGTGCGCCCCCAGGGTCCCAAGCGCGGTTGACTAGCTGGCACCGCTTTTGCGCATCCATGCCTTCGCGCGCTACCGCCCGCATACAGCGCGCCCCTGCCGAGGAGTCCGAGCTCATGTCATCGAATGCAACCTCGAATGCCACGCCCACCAAGGCCGACCCATCCGATCTCGACCGCCGCGTCATCGACACGATCCGCACCTTGTCGATGGACGCCGTGCAAAAAGCCAATTCCGGCCACCCCGGCACCCCCATGGCGCTCGCGCCGCTCGCGTACCAGATCTGGCAGCATCATCTGCGTTATGACCCTGCCGCGCCGCTATGGCCAAACCGCGACCGCTTCGTGCTCTCGAACGGCCACGCTTCCATGCTGCTCTACTCGCTGTTGCACCTTACAGGCGTGCAAGCCGTAGATGAAAAAGGCAAGCCCACGGGCAAGCCCGCGGTCTCGCTCGACGATATCAAACACTTTCGCCAGCTCGACAGCGTGACGCCGGGGCACCCGGAATATCGCATGACAACGGGCGTAGAGACGACCACCGGGCCGCTCGGCCAGGGGCTCGGCAACAG
The DNA here is from genome assembly GCF_905220165.1 of Paraburkholderia sp. J10-1. Lineage (NCBI taxonomy): Bacteria > Pseudomonadati > Pseudomonadota > Betaproteobacteria > Burkholderiales > Burkholderiaceae > Paraburkholderia > Paraburkholderia sp. J10-1. The sequence continues at coordinate 272,883 of NZ_CAJMYW010000001.1, forward strand.
CGTGGGCATGGCCATGGCCGAGCGCTGGCTCGCGCAGCGCTTCAATCGCCCCGACGCCACGATCTTCGACTACCGCGTCTATGCGCTGTGCGGCGACGGCGACATGATGGAAGGCGTCTCGCACGAGGCGGCTTCGCTCGCGGGCCACCTCGGTCTGTCGAATCTGATCTGGTTTTACGACAGCAACCACATCACGATCGAAGGACGCACCGACCTCGCCTATCGCGACGACGTCGAATCGCGTTTTCGCGGCTACCACTGGCACACGCTGCACGTGGACGACGCCAACGACACGAACGCGATCGAAGCCGCCATCGAAGCAGCGCAGGCCGTGACCGACAAGCCGACGCTCATCGTGGTGAAAAGCATCATCGGCTGGGGCGCGCCGAACCGGCAGGACACGGCGGCGGCGCACGGCGAGGCTCTGGGCGAAGAGGAAGTGCGCCTCGCCAAGCGTGCGTACGGCTGGCCGGAGGACGCTCAATTCCTCGTGCCCGATGGCGTGTACGAGCGCTTCGCGCAAGGCATGGGCGCGCGCGGCAAGGCGGCGCATGAAGCGTGGAAGCAACGCTACGACGACTATGCGAAGCGCTACCCCGAGCCGGCGAAAGAACTGAGCCTGATGCTCGAGGGCAAGCTGCCCGAGGGCTGGGACGCCGACATTCCGACCTTCGAAGCCGATGAAAAGGGCGTTGCCACGCGCGATTCATCGGGCAAGGTGCTCAACGCCATTGCGCAACGCGTGCCGTGGATGATCGGCGGCGCCGCCGACCTCTCGCCCTCCACCAAGACCAATCTCAAGTTCGAGGGCGCAGGAAGCTTCGAGCGCGATCACTACGACGGCCGCAACCTGCACTTCGGCATTCGCGAGCACGGCATGGGCGCGGTCTGTAATGGCCTCGCGCTTTCGGGCTTGCGACCGTTCGCATCGACGTTCCTCATTTTCAGCGACTACATGAAGCCCCCCATCCGGCTCGCCGCGATCATGGAGCTGCCCGTGGTCTACGTGTTCACGCACGATTCGATTGGTCTTGGCGAGGACGGGCCCACGCACCAGCCGATCGAGCAACTCGCCGCGCTGCGCAGCGTACCCGACCTCCTCACGCTGCGCCCCGCCGACGCCAACGAAACCGCAGAGGCCTGGCGCGTGGCGCTCACGCGCGCGCATGAACCGGCCTGCCTCGTGTTGACACGCCAGGCCCTGCCCACGCTCGACCGCACGAAATACGCGAGCGCACAAGGTGTGCGGCGCGGCGCCTATGTGCTCGCCGACGCACCCGATGGCAAGCAGCCCGAAGTGCTGCTCCTCGCCACGGGCAGCGAAGTTTCGCTATGCATTTCCGCATACGAAACGCTGCAAAACGAGGGGATCGCCGCGCGCGTGGTCTCGATGCCTTCATGGGGCCTGTTCGAACTACAAGACGAGGCATACCGCGATGCGGTGCTGCCGCCGGGCATCCATGCGCGCGTGGCCGTGGAGCAAGCCGCTTCGCTCGGCTGGGACCGCTACGTCGGCCGCTTCGGCGCGCAGATCGTCATGCGCACGTTCGGCGCCTCCGCGCCTATCAAGGCGCTGAGGACCAAATTCGGCTTCACGCCGGAGCACGTGGTGGAAGAAGCGAAGAAGCAGATTGCGCGCTGCAAGGCGGGAGCCCGCGAGTAAGCCGTCAGTGCCTGCTCGTGCCGTACATGCGCAAATAGCCGCTGTGAAGCGTCACCGGCTTGCCGTCCGTCTCCTCGATGAGCCGGGCGGCGGCCGCTTCGATGGCGGCGCGATTGCGGTGGAACGCGAGGCGCAGGTCCGGCTCGCGCAACGATCTCGCGCCGAAGCGATCCTCCAGCGCTTCGGCGGTTATCGCGCAGTCCACCGGGACCGAATCCGCCACGGCAACAAACGTGAGCGCGTACTCCTGCGTGTCGTACTCGACCGGACCTTCGGGAAAGGAAATGTTCATGATGGGTGGACTCCTGAATATCGGGCGCGTAACCAATCAGGCGCCGCCGCGTGGCGGCGCGCAGGCGACCTGTCAACGCCGCGAGATGCCGAAAAGCAGGCTGGCCAGGAAGAGAATCACGAATATCAGGAACAGAATCTTGGCGATGCCCGCAGCACCCGCGGCAATCCCGCCAAACCCGAAGACAGCCGCGATGATGGCTATGACGAAAAATACGATCGCGTAGTAAAGCATTGCCGGCTCCTTTGGAAGTATCCCTCCTCTATGCGCAACGGCCGTGCCCGAGCGGACTTTCGCGCAGGCGCGAGAATTCCCGGGCCTCCAGTGGGGACAGGTCCAACATGTCTCACGGCGCGTGGGCGCGCATGGCCACGCGTAGCGGATCTTGTAGCGAGAAGGTGGAAGCATTCCGCAATCTCTTTGGAAACGCCATGACGACAACCCACAACAAACTTCGGTATGCCGCTGCTTCGATATTGACCGTGCTCTTCTGCCTGCTTGCGGCAACCGCACACGCGGCAGGCTTCAAGCGCCTCGACATTCCCGCCGACGCCAACGGGCCGGCATTGAAAGCCATGGTATGGACGCCATGTGCCGAGCCCGCGCAGGACGTACCGTTCGGTCCGTACGTCCTGCGCGGGCGGCGCGACTGTCCGACGACTGGCGAGAAGCTCCCGCTCGTCGTCATTTCGCACGGCCACACCGGCTCGTTTCTGGGTCATCATGACCTTGCCGAGACGCTGGCCGACGCGGGCTTCGTTGTGGCCGCAATCAATCATCCAGGCGACTCGTTCGCCGATCCGGGCCGCTCGGGCGATATCTCCGTGTTCATCGAGCGGCCGGCCGATATCAAGCGCGTGATCGACTACATGCTGAGCGCCGCGCCAGACGCCGCGAAAATCGACCCGCAACGCATTGGCTTCTTTGGCTTTTCGCGCGGCGGCTATACGGGTCTCGTGTTAGCGGGCGGCGTGCCGGACTTCCGGCACGCCGATGTGCCTTGCCCGGACCCGCGGCCGCCGGTCTGCGACGAAGTTGCGCGTGGAGACGTGCCCACGCAGCCGCTGCCGGCCGACGCGCGAATCAAGGCGTTCGTGCTCGCCGACCCGCTCAATGAATTCCCTGCCGCGAGCGATCTGAAGAACGTCACCGCGCCCATCCAGATGTGGGCTTCGCAGTATGGCGGCGACGGCGTCATGCCCCACAACGCGCCCGCGCTCGCGAAGACACTGCCCCGCAAGCCCGACTATCACTTCGTGCCGAACTCGGCGCATTTCGCCTTTCTCGCGCCCTGCGCCGAGGCTATGAAAGAGCAGATGCGCGAGATTTGCGTGGATGAGCACGGCTTCGACCGGGTCGCCTTTCATCAGGCATTCGACGCCAGCGTGCTCGCGTTTTTCCAGGCGAACTTGCGCTAGCTTTTCCGCTTTCCTTCGTGCGGCCCTGTGGCCCAGCCGCCGCATTGTCGCTTCGGCCATCGCGTCGTCAGTTTCGCGCCAGCATCGGCAGGTAACATCGGTGCAAAGGAAGGCATCACGCAAAACCGGCGCAAGACGAAACAGGGAGATGGCTGAATGCGTTCTTTTCCGCTATTCATTGTCGGTGCGCCGCGTTCGGGAACAACGTTTCTCTGCTCTGTTCTCAATGCGCACCCGCACATCCAGCTAACCAACGAATGCCGGGTTTTCGCACTGGTCAAGGAAATGCTGGATGTGGGCAGCCAGCGCCCCGATCTGATGAGCGCCGCGTGCCGCGACCGCTTCAACGCCTTTGGTCGCCGCACGCTTGGCGCCTGGGTCGAGCGCTTCTATCGTGAAGACCTCGAAATGTCGGCGCCGATCTGGGGCGACAAACATCCCCCTTACGCCGATCCTACGATTCTTTCCGGCCGCATCGGCGCAATCGAGCGCTTGCCGCGCTCCGGGTCGTGCCTGCGGCTCATCCACGAACTGTTGCCCAACGCGCGCTTCATTCATCTTCATCGCGACCCCGGCTGGGTCGCCAATTCGCTGGTGCGCAAGCACTGGATCGGGTCCGTCAACGACGGCGTTCGCGTGTGGGGGCAGTATGTGACCGAAATCATCGACTTCTTTGCGGAGATTCCGGCGGAGCAGACGTTGACGGTCGGCTATCGCAATCTGATCGAAGATGCGGACACGACGATCGCAAGCATCAGCCGCTTTCTGGGCCTCACGGACGCTTCGCCGATCCGCGATTTCCTGCATGCCCAGCGCAGTGCGCCAACGCCGTTCAGCGACCCGGTGACCGATATCGCCGATCTCTACGTCGTCCCGCCTACCCCAACAACGGATAACGCGCTGCTCGCCCTTGCGGAAAAGGCGGCGACGCAACTTGGCTATTCGGCACCCGCCACTCTTTCGGAATCCATATAATTACTGCAAAGCAGCGCTCGAAAGACGAGGTACGCACGCGATTGCAGGCACGGCGAATTAAGCACGATGATGAGGCAGTCGGTAGCCTGGCGTTCGGAGAAGTCCGCACCGAAGGTCACGGCGCGGACCAGGAGAACCTGATATCGGCGTCAGGCATTGCCACCCGCGCGACTCTCCAGAACGCTTCTTACCACCGGAACGGCTGAAAAGGCGTTCGGCCATCCCGCGTACCAGGCAAGGTGAGAGACCGCTTCGGAAACCTCTTCAGGTTTCAGCCCGTTGTCCATTGCCTTGTTCAGGTGGAACGTCACCTGCGCGACGTGTCCGGCGGTGATCAGCGACGCAACCGTCACGAGACTCCGGTCGCGTGGCGATAGATCGGGCCGAAGCCAGAGGTCGCGAAACAGAACCTCACCCGTGTCGGCCACGAGTCCCGGTGAAGCCGTGCCGACCATTTGCTCCACGGCCTGCGCACGCCTCGCCTCCGCCTGCATGTCCAGCGGCATCAAGGCCGGCGATTCAGCGGGAAGCTGATCTTCACCAATGGCCCGGTCGGCGAACACACGCCCGATAGCGGCCGCCGCCGTCGTGCCGGTGCACCAGCCCGCATAGAACGCGAGATGCGTCACGATCTCCGACATCTCTTTTGGCGCGACTCCGTGATCGAGGGCGAAGTTCGCGTAGAACGGCAGCGCATCGATTCGCCCCTGGGTGATGACAGCCGCCAGCGTGACAATGCTCCGATCCCGTCGCGAAAGGCCGGCGCGCGACCACACCTTGCCAAAGAGCGCTTCCTGCTCATAGCGAGCCAGTGCCGGAGAGCAGGCGTAGACATTCATAATATTCATTCGTCATCCTGAAAAAATAGGAAACGCTCGCGACGTTCTCCCTCGACGATTTCCGTGCGGATACTGACGCCGGAATCAGTCGGTGACCAGCGGGCCCGACGTGTATTGCTCGTCCGTGACGGGCTCCATCCATTCGACGTTCTTTCCGTCGAGCATCTCGGTGATCGCGACGTGCGACATCGCAGTGGTCGGCGCTGCGCCGTGCCAGTGACGCTTGCCGCATGAGCAGGCGACGATATCGCCGGCCCGGATCTCCGTGCGTGCACCACCCTCGCACTGGGTCCAGCCCACGCCCGACAGAACGACCAGCGTTTGCCCCAACGGATGGGTATGCCAATGCGTGCGCGCACCGGGCTCGAATGTCACGATGGCGCCGCCGGCTCGGCCAGGTTCCTCCGCCTGGAACGGGCTGTCGATCCGCACCGAGCCCGTGAAGAAGCTCTCCGGCCCCTTGATCGAAGGCTTTGTTCCGTTGCGGATGATGGTTTGTGCCGGCGTGGTCATGATTTGCGTCCTTTGCAGTGTGGTCCGATGGTGAAAACACCCAACCGACAATCTAGTTCTTCGGTCGCGCGCCGACTAGATGGCAGAATCGGCATAGATTTATGCTATGGTGCATAAATGGAAATCCCCGACCTGAACGAACTGATCGCGCTGCTCACAGTGGCACAGGAGCGCAGCTTCACGCGCGCCGCGAGAAGGCTTGGCGTATCGCAATCGGCGCTTAGCAGGAGCGTGGCGGCGCTCGAGCGGCGGCTAGGCTCGCTTCTGCTGGTGCGCACCACACGCAGCGTGTCGACCACCGAGGCCGGTCAGCAGCTCCTGAACGGCGTCACGCCCAAGCTCGAAGAGATCGACGCCGAACTGCGCGCGATCGCCGAATTGCGTGAGCGCGCCGTGGGAACGGTGCGCATCACGGCAACGGACTACGCGGCCAACCAGTACATCTGGCCGAAGCTTCAGGGGGTGCTGCGCGAGAACCCCGATCTGCGCGTCGAACTCATCAACGACTACGGATTTACCGACATCGTCGCCGAGCGGTTCGACATTGGTGTGCGGCTCGGCGATCAGGTGGAAAAAGACATGATCGCCGTGCGCATTGCGCCGGACGAAACGCTGGCGATCGTGGGCGCGCCCGACTATCTCGCCACAGCGCCGGCGCTCGCGCATCCACGGCAGTTGACGGCGCACAACTGCATCAATCTCAGGCTGCCCCGCACCGATACCGACCTGCCGTGGGAGTTTCACAAGGGCAACAGGCGCATCGAGGTCAGGGTTCGCGGCCAGCTCGTTTTCAATAATTCGTATCAGATGCTCGACGCAGCCTTGCGCGGTTTTGGACTCGCCTACATTCCGCGTGCGCTGGCCGAAAACCATGTGCGCGAAGGCCGATTGCAATGGGTGCTGGAAGACTGGTTCCCCACCTTTACCGGCCACCACGCCTACTATGCGACGCGGCGCCAGTCCGCGCTCGCGGTACGGCTGATCATTGCTGCGTTGCGCGATGGCGCGGCCGATTGAATGAACTCATCGACTGCGAGGTGATTGGCGACTGAAGTCGTAGATAGTAAGACGTGCTAATGCTTCGGGGTCGCCGCTAGTGGAGTGAGTGCGGCCTTGCGTATGCCTGCTCAAGTTTGCCGCGGCGACTCGGCGTCTACGTACACCCATGCCGATGCGCCTGAAGCAAGAACGACGCGATCACGCCGATATGCATCGACTTCGTAGTCGTCCGCATGTTGAAGTTCTTCGGGTGTGATCGCGAAGACCATACCGCTCACCTTGTCGGTCGTGTTGGCCGTATAGGTCACGACAGGATGATGCGTCTTCCCGCTTGTCCTGACGACTTCGGGGTCGTCGATCTTCAGCATGGTCAGTGAATAGCCGGGCATGTCATCAGCGTGGCCGTCAAGTTTCCGGCCAAACGTTGCCAGTTGTACCTGCTCGAGCTGAAGCGTGCCGTATGAAAAGAGATTTTCTGAAAATACCGGATCAGTGTTAGCCATAATGTGCAAGCAAGACGCGTGTGGGCCCGCATTTTACAACCGGACACGAATGGCTTGCCAGCCGGTTTGCCGAGTTCAATGGACCATGGTCGTGGACATATTGCGTTTGCGCTGCCAGCAACCAGGCGGATCGGTGAACTTGCGGTCAACGCTGTGGATCTCGTGCTCGCCCAGTCGTTCGATAACCTGGCGCAGATGATCAGGACGCGAAACGCGAAAACCGCGGGCGTCGACCGATCCATCGAACGCCGACGCCCTTGTGGACCGGGCATGTGGATGCACCCAGCCTGATTACTGATCGTGTGCGAGTGCTTCGAGACGAGCGTGGCCTGCGTCTTTCGCCGCGCGCTCCGTGGCGAAGGGTTCTTCGGCTACGAGCGAGCGCCGCACTTCGCGTGCGTCGAAGTCGACGAGCGAGATAACCCACACCCATCCGCCGATCTGCTCGGCCGTCTGCACGAACGCACGCACGTTGCCTTTGTCCTTGGTGTTCATTTGACCTCCTCGACAGGAAAACACCGGTAGCGGCGCCTCGCGCAGCGGGGGAGCATGCGTCCCGCGGGCGCCCTCACAGATCAAGTCAGCCCGCAGATCATCGCGCAGACGACCTGATCGGTGATTTGTGCAAGCACTCCATAACTCGCCATCGCGGTTCCCCGTTACGATTCAACGTCCGGGAGCGCCGCATGGGGTACGGCCCTGCTGCCCCTCCCCTTGCAACACTTTATTTTAGGCAATGGGAATGGACATACCACTGGGCCCCTTGGACACGCCCCCTGCAGCACGCGCCGGTCGAAAGTGATCGGCGCGCCAACTTTCGGGGCAAAATCCGCCGCCCCGGCACTAGAATTCAGACATGGTCGCATTCCCGAAGGAGGCTGCCATGACTCAGTCAATGATCAGTTTTTGGGTTGGCCTTGTGGTTCTCGTTGTCATTGCCATGGCCCTGTCCCGTCGCTATAGGCGCGATCACCCGGGAGAGAGCCTGACCCAGTGGCTCGACGCGCACCATATGAGCTGGATGCATCGCAAGCACTAGTGTTCTCCTTAGAGGAATACCATGCCGACTTACCAGTACCGGTGCGAGAAGTGCGGCGAGATGTTCGAGCATGCCGAGCATCTTGCCGAACATGCAACCGCTCATCCGCCTTGCCCCAAGTGCGGCAGCGAAAAGGTTCAGCACATACCCACACCCTTTGTGGCGAAAACATCCAGAAAGTCGTGAAATCTCTTCAGTCGCTCAGGTCTGTGCCGGTTGCACCCTGTCCCGATGATGGTCCGCGGCAAGGAACATATACATCGCAGGAACGACGAACAGCGTAAACAACGTGCCGATCGACATCCCCGTGAAGATCACGAGTCCCATCGCGTTGCGGCCGGCCGCGCCCGCACCCGATGCGATCACGAGCGGCACGACGCCCAGCACCATCGCGGCCGTCGTCATCAGGATCGGCCGCAAGCGCACGCCAGCCGCTTCTTCGAGTGCCTCGCGCTTGCGCCGCCCCGCGCGTTGCAGTTCATTCGCGAACTGCACGATCAGAATGCCATGCTTGCTGACGAGGCCCATCAGCGTGACGAGGCCCACCTGCGTGTAAATGTTGAGCGTCGTCAGGCCCACGTTGATGAAGATCAGCGCGCCGAACAGCGCCATCGGCACCGACACGAGAATCACGACCGGATCGCGAAAGCTCTCGAACTGAGCAGCAAGCGCGAGAAACACGATGATCGTCGCCAACAGCAGCGTGGTCACGAAGCCGCCCGATTCCTGCACGAACTGGCGCGACAAACCCGAATAGTCGGCCGTGTAGCCCGTCGGCGCGGCGTCGGTGGTGGCCCGGCGCAAGAAGTCGAGCACTTCGCCCTGCGAGATGCCCGGCGCGAGCACGCCGGAAATCGTTGCCGAATTGAGCTGCTGGAAGTGGTTGATCGACTCGGGCACGACGTTGCGCTTCAGATGCGTGACCGTCGATGCGGGAATCACGCTGCCGTCGGGCGTGCGCAAATAATAGTCGAGCACTTGCGACGGGTTCAGCCGGTCCGTTTGGAGCACCTGCGGAATCACCTTGTACGAGCGGCCGGCAATCGAAAAGTAGTTGACGAAGTTACCGCCGAGCGCCGCGCCCAGCGTCTGCCCGATATCGCTTTGCGTCAGGCCGAGCGATGCGACTTTGTCGCGGTCCACGAGCAACACGCTTTCCGGCTTGTCGATCTTCAGATCGCTGTCGACGAAGAAGAACATGCCGCTTTCACGCGCCTTTTGCAGCACGGCTTGCGACACTTCATTCAGGTTCTCGAACGGCTCTGTCGTGCTGATGACGAATTGCACGGGTAATCCTTGCGCGCCCGGCAGGGGCGGAAACTGAAATGCCGCGACACGCGCGCCCGCGATGCCGTTCCACTTCTGCTGCAATTCCTGCTGCAATTGCGTTGCGCCCTTCTTGCGCTGGTCCCACGTCTTGAAGAGCACGCCGCCGATGCCCTGGTTCAGCGTCGGCACGCCCGTGAGCTGGAACATCTGTGCGTATTCGGGCAACTGCTTCGAGATCTCGAAGACCTGATCCGCGTAGGTTTGCATCTGCTGGATCGTCGCATCGGGCGGCCCCAGCACCTGGGACAGCACGATGCCCTGGTCCTCCTGCGGCGCAAGCTCCGATTGCGACGTCATGAAGAGATAGACGGTGCCGCACAGCAGCAGCGCGCCCATCACGACGAACACAGGCCACGTGTCGAGCATCGCATGCAAGAGGCGCCCGTAGCCGTGATGCACCCGCTCGAACTGCCGGTCGACGAAGCGCGCGAAGCGGCCCGACTGCTGGTCCGTGCGAAAAAAGCGCGAGCACATCATCGGCGAAAGCGTCAGCGCGATCACGCCCGATACGGTGACGGCGCCCGCCAGCGTGAACGCGAATTCGGTGAAAAGCGCGCCCGTCAGTCCGCCCTGAAAGCCGATGGGCAAGTACACGGCAATCAGCACGACCGTCATCGCGAGAATCGGGCCGCCGAGTTCGCGCGCGGCGATCAGTGCGGCGTCGAAAGGCTGCTTGCCCTCCTCCTTCATATGCCGGTCGACGTTCTCGACCACGATGATCGCATCGTCGACAACGAGGCCAATGGCGAGCACGAGCGCAAGCAGTGTCAGCAGATTGATCGAATAGCCAAGCACCTGCATCACGAAGAACGTGCCGATCATCGAGAGCGGCATCGCGATCACGGGCACGATTACCGCGCGAAAACTGCCAAGGAAAAGGAAGATCACGACGGTCACGATCAGCAGCGACTCGACGAGCGTCTTCACCACCTCTTCGATCGCCGTGTTGATGAAGTCGGTCGCGTCGTAGACGATGTCGCCGGTCATGCCCGTCGGGAACTGCTTCTGCAGGTCCGGGAAGAGGATTTTCACGCGCTTCGCGACGTCGAGCACGTTCGCATCGGGCGCCACCTTGATGCCGATGAACACCGATCGCCTTCCGCTGAATGCGACGTTGAAGTCGTAATTGTCCGCGCCGAGCACGACGTTCGCGACGTCTTCGAGGCGCACGATCGCGCCGTTCTTCTGCGTGACGACGAGCTTCCTGAAGTCTTCGACAGAATGCAGGTCGGTGCCCGCATTCAGATCGACGCTGATCATCTGGCCTTTGGTCGTGCCAAGCGTCGCCAGATAGTTGTTGTTGCCAAGCGCCGTGAAGACGTCGGCGGCCGTCACGTTGTGTGCGGCGAGCCTGCTCGAGTCGAGCCATGCGCGCAGCGCGAACTGACGGCCGCCGAGCACTTCCGCCGTTTGCACGCCCTGGACCGAATCGAGCTTCGGCTTCACAACACGCAGCAAATAATCCGTGACGTTGTTGCTCGGCAGCACGTCGCTGTAAAAACCCATGTACATCGCGTCGGTGGTTTGACCCACTTGCACGGTCAGCACCGGCTGTTGCGCCTGCGGCGGCAACTGGTTGCGCACCGAAGCGATTTGCGTGTTGATCTCCGTGAGCGCGCGATTGGAATCGTAGTTGAGGCGCAGCGTCGCGGTGATCGTCGAAACGCCCGTCGTGCTCGTCGACGACATGTAGTCGATACCCTGTGCCTGTGCAATCGCGGCTTCGAGCGGCTGCGTGATGAAGCCGGCCATCGTGTCGGCGCTCGCGCCGTAGTACGCGGTGGTGATCGTCACCACGCCGTTTTCGGTTTGCGGATATTCGCTGACCTTGAGCGCCGCAAGCGAGCGCAAGCCGAGCACGAGTATCAGCAAGCTCACCACCGATGCGAGCACCGGGCGTTCAATGAAGATGTCGGTGAATTTCATCGCGCGCTCTTCTATTGTTCCTGAGGCGTCGGGTTCGCGCTGTCCGCAGGCAGCACGCGGTTGTCGATCACGAGCGGCGTACCGTTTTTCAGTTTCAACTGTCCGCTCGTCACGACCTGCGTGCCTTCGCTGATGCCCTTGAGAATCGCAACCTGGTCGCCACGCGTCGGCCCCGGCGTGACGAACACCTGTTGCGCGACGGGCATGATCTTGCCTTGCGCATTCTTTTGTTCGCCGGACTTCACGATGAACACGGTCGCGCCATAAGGGTTATAGGTGATCGCCGTTTGCGGCAAGGTCAGATAGCGCTGCGCGCCGCCCGCGTCGATCTTCACGTTCGCGTACATGCCGGGCAACAGTTTGCGCTCGCGATTGTCGACGCTCGCCTCGATCTGGACGTTGCGCGTCGTGCTGTCCACGCGCGGATTGATCGAGCGGATCTTGCCGTCGAACGTGCGGTTGCCGAACGCATCCGTATTGACGACGATGGCCTGGCCAACCTGCAACTGGCCGAGTTGCTGCTGCGGCAGAAAGAAGTCGGCGTAGATCGGGTCGATGGCTTGCAGCGTGACGATGGCGTCTCCCGGATTGAGATACTGGCCGGGATTGACCGTCGTGATGCCCACGCGTCCCGCGAATGGCGCGCGAATCGTCTTCTTTTCGACGAGCGCGGCCTGTTGATCGACCTGGGCTCTTTTACTCTTGAGGTCCGCGGCGTCGGCGTCGAGTTGCGCCCTCGCAATCGCCTGAATGCCGAACTGCGCCTTGTCGCGGTTGTAGACCGTTTGCGCGAGGTCCGCGGCTGCTCGCAGCGACGCGAGCTGCGCGCGGTCCGAGTCGTCGTTCAGGCGCACGAGCACCTGGCCCGTCTTCACTTCCTGGCCCGAGTTGAACGCGATCTCGCGCACGAGCCCGGCCACTTCCGTCGTCACGTCAACGCCGCGCACCGCGCGCAGGCTACCCACTGCGGCAAGCTGCGGCTGCCATGTTTGATAGCTTGCGATAGCGGCCGTGACGGTGGCGGGCGGCGCGGCGTTGCTCGCCATGAACTGCTTGATCATGTGCGCCCTGAACAGATTGAAGCCGACCAGCGCTGCGAGCAGTATGCCCACGCAGATCAGCATGAGGATCATCCGCTTTGCCATCGGTTTTTTCGTCGTCATCGTCATGTCCTGGCAAGGGCGGCCATTGCGCACCGTTTCATTTCGGCGCGGCCGGCGCGGGCTCGGCTGCCTGGCTCGTCGTGTCGTTCCACCAGCCGCCGCCGAGCGCCTGAAACAGCGCCGCCGTGTCCGCATAGCGCGCGGCCTGCGCCTGCGCGAGGTTCACGACGGTCTGCTGGTACTGACGCTGTGCATCGAGCAGCGCCAGATAGCTGACTCCGCCGATGCGAAACTGGCCGCGCGTCAGGTCGAGCGAATCGCCGGCCGCGCGCCATGCTTGCGTCTGCGCACTCAGGCCGGTTGCGTCGTGTTCGAGCGCGCGTAACGTGTCAGCGACGTTCTGGAATGCGAGCAGCACGGTTTGGCGGTATTGCGCGTTGGCCTCGTCGAACGCCGCTTCTGCCGCGCGCTTTTGCGCGCTCAACTGGCCGCCATGAAAGATCGGCTGCGTGATGCCTGCGCCGATGCTCCAGATCATGTCGGCGTACTTAAGAAGGCCCGCGGGCGTCAGCGCCTGCGGACCGTAACTCGCGGAGAGCGTGAGCTGCGGGTACAGGTTCGCTGTCGCTACGCCGACCTGGGCACTCGCCTGATGCAGTGTGGCGTCGGCGGCGAGAATGTCGGGGCGTTGCCGCACGAGCGAAGACGGCACGCTCACTGGCAAGGTTTGCGGCAACGTGAACATCGACATCCTGAACTCCGGCACGTCCGTATCGCTCGGCGGCTTGCCCGCCAGGACCGCGAGCTGGTGACGCGTCTGGTCGAGCGACTGACGCAACGGCGGCAATGTTGCGCGCGTTTGCGCCACGAGCGTTTCCTGCGCTAGCACCGCAGTGCGGCTTATGCCGCCCAGTTCGAGCTGCTGGCGCATGATGCGAAGCTGCGCGTCTTCGTCGTCGGCGATGCGCGCGGTCGCTTCGATCTGCTCGCGCAGCGAGGCTTCCTTGATGGCCGCCGTCACGATATTCGCGGTCAACGCGAGATACACCGCCTGCAACTGGAAGCCCTGGTAATCGACCTGGGAGCGCAGCGATTCGAGCTGGCGCCTGCCGCCTCCGAACACATCGAGGTTGTACGACACGTTCACCGAAGCGTTATAGAGGTTCAGCAGTTCCGTGAGTTGCGGCTCGCCGAACGTGACACCGCTGAACTTCTCGCGCGTCGCATTGGCCGTTGCATCGACGGACGGATACAGCGTGGTGCCGATTTGCGCACGAAGATTTTCACCGGCCTGCCTGAGCGCCGCTTGCGCCGCGGCGACATTGGGGCTGTTGGCGAGCGCTTCGCGGATCAGCGCGTCGAGCGGCTCGCAATGAAAGAGCGTCCACCACTGCGCGGGAATGTCCTGTGCGGCCACGAAATGTTGCGGGACACCCGAAGCGCCCGGCGCCGAGGCCGTTTGATCGGGCAGCGGCGTGGACGTGTAAGCGCCGGTGGCGGGCGGCGCGGGCGTATGGTAATTCGGGCCGACCGTGCAGCCGGACAAGGCGATCAGGACGGTGACCCATGCAGCACGCGTAACCGTCTCGCATGCTGCATTGCGGCGAGATGCACTGCGCGAATGCCAGTGCAGGCGGCTGCGACTGAAACCGTGGTTGACGTCGTCGATCATCGATCCACCTTGTTTCACTGCGTGGAAAACGAACGAAACGGCAGATGCAGAGCTTGAAATCATGCCACAGGTGGCGCGGGTCTGATCGACGTGGACTACCATGGGATCTACGCTCTTGCTGGCGGCGTGCCCACGGAGGTCGACATGAGCAGTGACGCATCGAATGAAAACGGTCCCGATCTGGCCCAAGGCGTACCCATCGAATCTCTCGGTGAAGCGGGCATGTTGTCCGGACACGTCGGTAACGACGCCGTGCTCATTGCACGGCTCGGCAATGAATTCTTCGCGATCGACGCCGCCTGCACGCACTACTACGGCCCGCTCGCCGAAGGGCTGATCGTCGGGGAAACGGTACGGTGCCCATGGCATCACGCGTGTTTCAGCCTGCGCACGGGGGAAGCGGTGCGCGCGCCTGCGCTCAGCCCGGTCGCGTGCTGGTCTACGGAGATCCGTGGCGACAAGCTTGTCGTGCTGCACAAGAAAGCGCCGCCCGCGCGTTCCGTGACCGCACCGGCCGATGCGCCACAGAAGATCGTGATCGTCGGCGCAGGGGCTGCAGGCTTTGCTGCCGCCGAGCGTCTGCGGCGCCTCGGCTACGCGGGCAGTCTCACGATGCTGAGCGACGACGACGCCCCGCCGGTGGACAGGCCAAACCTGTCCAAAGACTATCTGGCCGGCAGCGCGCCCGAGGACTGGCTGCCGCTTCGCGACGACGCTTTCTACGCCGATCAACGCATCGATCTGCGGCTGAACGCCGGCGTCACCCGCCTTCACGTCGCCGCGCAGGAAGTGGAACTCGCGGATGGAAGCAGGGTGCCCTACGACCGCCTGCTTTTGGCCACAGGAGCCGAAGCGGTCCGCTTGCCGATCCCCGGCATGGACTTGCCGCACGTGCATACCTTGCGCACATTGGCCGACAGCCGCGCCATCATCGCTCGCGCGGCGAACGCGCGGCGCGCGGTTGTCATCGGAGCCAGCTTCATCGGGCTCGAAGCGGCGGCGTCATTGCGCGCGCGTGGACTCGAGGTCCACGTCGTGGCGCCGGAGCAGCGTCCGATGGAACGTGTGCTGGGGCCGCAGATGGGTGAATTCGTGCAGCGGTTGCATGAAGAACACGGCGTCGTCTTCCACCTCGGGAACACCGCCAGCGCGATCGATGCGCAGCAGGTATCGCTCAAGGCGGGCGGCAACCTGGCGGCTGATCTGGTGGTGGTCGGCGTCGGCGTGCGGCCCAGACTGGCACTGGCCGAGCAAGCCGGCCTCGCGATTGACCGCGGCGTGGTGGTCGATGCCTGCCTGCAGACCAGCGTGCCTGGCGTGTTCGCTGCCGGCGACATCGCGCGTTGGCCCGATCCGCACAGTGGCACGGCAATTCGCGTGGAGCACTGGGTTGTCGCGCAGCGCCAGGGACAAACTGCGGCGATGAACCTGATTGGCGGACGCGAGACGTTCGACGCCGTACCGTTCTTCTGGAGCCAGCATTACGATGTCCCGATCAATTATCTCGGGCACGCCGAGAGCTGGGACGAGATCTCGGTTGATGGGGATATCGCAGGACGCGACTGCTTCCTGCGCTACAAGCGAGACGGACGCGTCGTCGCCGTGGCCTCTATCTATCGCGATGCAGAAAGTCTGCGGGCAGAAGTCGAAATGGAGCGCGACATGCGTTGACGGCGGAACGCATCGCACCGGTCACCGCCCGGTCAGACTCTTGAGGATTTTCCGAACGATGCGCTCGTGCCGCGCGAGCGCCTCTTCGAGTGTGCGCGCGCCATAGCTCTCGTTGTCGTCTCGCGCTTGCATTCCGGCGATACGCGTCACGAAGAGCGCGGGTTCCCCTGCCTTCGTGTCGGCCACACCGCGAAAGCGCGTCGTGACCGTCACGCCCGACTTTTCGAGCAACGTGCGGCGAAAGATCAGTTCGTTCTCCGCCATCCAGCGCGACCACTCGCTGCGGTCGAACACCTCGAAAGGTCTGTTCTTTGCGTCGAGCACGTAGAAGCGTTCACCCTTGGGCGGGACAGTGCGGGTTCCCATCTATTTGGCATCGGCGACTAGTCGAGCTTCATGATGCCCATGTGCATCGCGGTGTCCGCACACATGACGACCAGCTTGTCGTGCGAAACACCCTCGGTCAACCGATGATTGAGCACCTCGTCGAATGTCCCGGCGCACTGCGAGACCGCGCTCATCGCGTCTCCTTCCGTCCGGTTGTAGGCGCCAGCGAGCAGCCATCGCGCCCGGCATTTTGCGGCGTCTATCGTTTCCTGAACTGAAGCATCAGGGCCGGCTGCATGACATTCGGGAATTGCCACAGGCTGGAACGCTTGCGACAAGGTGGGGATGAGGAAGGCAGCGGCAACGATGTATCGACGGCACATGGCAGCTCCTTTCATGAGGATCTTCTTACCGCCGTTGATTCGCGACGATGAGTCAATCGACAATCTATCACTTCTGCCAGCGAGGGTGCGTGTGCCAGCCGTCACATCAGCGCCGACGCTTTCTGCCCGGCGCGGAGTCGATCAATCAGGTCGTTGGTGACCCGGCGAGCTGTCGATAAATCGCGCCGCAACCGTCCGAAGGCAACCATGGCCCATGGCGCGACAAATACGAATACAACGCATTCAAATCCGGTAAGCACGGCTGCAAGCGTCTGGTTTGCCTGCGTACCGCTATGCGGCAACCCGTGGCGGAGCCACATGAATGCCGGTTTGATCCCAACGTCGAAAGTCATCGCCAAAGCCAGGATCAACGCGACATGCAACGCCAGCTGCAGGTCGAGGAAAGCCGCCGTGTCGTCATTTTCCTGGTGAATGAGCACGATCATCCGGCCAGCGATCGCAAGCGTCATCAACACGAGCGCGCAAAAACAACTCCATTCGAACATATGATTTTATCGCCCCAGTTTTTTCGTTCCATCGCGCATGGCCAAGCGGATCGGAAACGAGAACGGCGTCCTGCACATCAGGTCTTTCAACCCGTTACGCAGGACGCCGTTGTCCAATGAGCCCGTTGGCGGGCGGTTCAGTATTCAGTCATGCTCAGTGCCATGGAGCGAATCGCCGTTGACACGCCCCGGCACAAGGCAACGCAAGGGCTGTGCCAGTCCTTATCGCCCGTTGCGGGCGTGATAGCGCTGCACGGCGGCGCAGCGCGGCACGGTTCTGGTGCGCAGCGGCACCGATCATGCGATCTGATGAGAACTTTCCCGAGCGCGCCGTTGCCTGGACTCCAGATGCTCATTCACATCAGGGCCGGTTCACCACACGGACTACAGCGCCGGAATCACGCTTGGAGACTCAAGATGGGACACCACGCGCTTGATACCCGGCACGCTCTCGGCCGCAATGCGGATGGCCCGCTTTTCTTCCATGGATTCGATCACCCCCCATAGATGCGCGACACCGTCCTTGACGCGCACGCCGTGTCTGGACAACCCCCAGCGCTGCCCGTGCATGGCCTGGACTATCGCGTTGCACAGGCTCGCATCGTCGCACGGAGCGGGTGCCACGACGGGAGCCGCCCGCGCGATTGCGCGAACCAGGTGCGCACGACTGACTTGTCCGATCAGCTTGCCGCCCCTCAGCACTGGCACGCTGTCGAGACGCCGACGCTCCAGAAGGTCCACGATTTGCTGGAGCGGCATATCCCCCGGAATCGAAATCACCGCTTCGCACATCACGTCGCCGACGACGCGCCCGTGCTCCTTCAGATACCTCGCGGCCTGAGCACGGGGGGACGACAACAGGAGTTCGTGCCACCACTTGCGCTTACTCTGGCAGGTGCCGTTCTCTACGCGATGTAGAAGATCGTGTTCGCCGACGATACCGACAACCTCTGCGTTCTCGTCGACGACCGGCATGCTGCCGATATGGTTGTCGACCAGCAGTGTTGCCGCTTCGTGGATCGTCATATCCGGTGTGGCGGTAATGACGGACGCGGTCATGATGTCTCGTGCGCGCATGGTGGCTTCTCCTGCGTATTCGCGACGGGTCCTCATCGGGTGCTCCCTCGCGTGGCTTTGGCAGACCGCCCCGGGCCGATCGCCCGGTGCTGAGGCGCCTTGATTCCACAACCTGATTTCATTGCGGCCTCGCGCGCCGCTGGGTGGGCAAAGCCCCGCCTTTAACAGGCCTGCCCTGTTGTTGAGCGCGCCCGTGCCGACGGTGCTACCGGGCTTCTAGCGAGCAATAGAGGTCCGGAATGCAAAGGGCAATCGCGTTATCCAGTGCCGGCTGCGGAGCAAACGACATGTGCGATGGGCCGAAGCGCGGAAACGGCGTGTATCCCGAAGCATGGGGCGCCTGGGCGGAGTCATCGAGCCCGGAATCGAAATCGGCGTTACCGGTCGCGGCAATGCAGCACTGGAACCCGGCGGTGGCCATCGCCGTGAGCACGCAATAAGCGAGAACGGTTGTGATCCGGCTCAGGTAGCTCATGTCGAGGCTCCTCAAAGGCCAGTTCAAAAAGTGCGCGTAACGGCAGATTGCTGTTCCGCCAAACGGCTAATTTGCCTCGCAAAACGCGACGCAAACGATACCCCTGGCGCCTGCGGCGCCTCGGAGAGTACGGCATTCAATGGTCTCCTGCTGTGCTGTCGCCAGCGGCACGTTCAAAGCGGGCACGCTGCAATACAACGGCATGGAGTCAATCGTAGAGGTTTCGCGAACACCCGAACATAACCTGAACAGGTGAGCGCGCGACCGGCTTCCAGCCAGTGCCGATCTCCTGTCCAGTCGGCTTCGGACAGGCGCGGCATCGTTGCCCGCGGCACTACCGCCTGCGGTTCGCTATCTCAACTTGCCGAGCCACAGCGCAGTGAGTGTTGAGCGACTTCCGACGTTGAATTTGGTGTAGATCGACTTGATATGGACATGCGTCGTGTTCGGGCTCTGGTCGAGCGTCTGCGCGATCTGCTTTTCCGTGAGTCCGTCGAGCAGCCCTAACAGCACCCTGCGCTCGGCCGACGTCAGGGGCGCTTCGGCAATAAGCAGGCCGTGGCTGAGTAGTTGCTGCCGGCAGTACCATCTCAGCCCATGCATCACGAAGCCGAGAAGCTCGAGATCGGGCGCGGTGAAGCGAGGCGCCTGTACCTCGCGAAACACGAAGAGATGAATCCGCACGTCGTCGTTGAGGGCGCAACGCATCTGGATGCTGTCGCCGTGACCCACTTCGAGGTAGTGACGGCGGTAGTGCTCGCCTTCAAACCATTCGGCGGGCATCGCCTCGAAGAGCAGGTTGGCGAGGAACGGCTCGTTCCCCGACGCGGCCACGACATGTGACGAGTCGACCTTGCCGGACCAGAGCGTGTCGTACTGCTCCTGCACGGACGCGATCACCGCGGGTACCGGATGCAGAAGCCGAACCAGACGTGGACGCCAGCCGAACAGCGGGTCGTTTTGCGCGGGCGACGGCAATCGCACCACGACGGCCCAAAGCGCATTCTGTGCAGCGACCATCGCACAGAGCGTGTTTAGCAAGTGGGTCAGTGCGGCATCGCCATCGGCTGCGGAGAACCCGGCCAGCCGGTCCCAGAGTGCAAAGACGTCTTCCTGGACTGCAGGATTGGCGGAATTCGCGAATGGGTGCATGTCGTCCCCAGGAAGAATCGGCGGTTCACCGATCTTCGGTGATTTCGGCCTCGCCTGACAAGGAACTTCGAGCGCAAGTCCCGTTCGTTGGCCTCACCCACCGCACCGATCCGGCGCCGCTCCAGTGGCGCGATGGTTGTCTTGAACATTTCCCGTCGCGATATGAGAATGGCCGCGTTGTCTTATGCAGTCTCGGGCGGGTCCTTGCTTCGGACTCTATCGTGATCAACCAGGTCGGTCGACATCGTCATGGCATCTCAATTCGAAATGAGCGAAACCCTGGTCGGTGCGCTTTCGCTGCGGGCCATCAAATCGTTTCTCGCTGCTGCCAGATTCAGGAGTTTTACCGGGGCGGCCAATGCATTGAGCGTGACCCCCGCAGCCGTAAGCAAGCAGGTGCGGGAACTGGAGGACTACCTTGGGACGACGTTGTTTGTCCGCTCGGGCAGGACCGTCGCATTGACGGCCGACGGGGAGATGTTCAAGGATGCCGCCCAGCTTTCGCTGATCAATCTTCATCAAGCCGCCGAACGCCTGCGCAAGAAAATTCCCGCCAGGCAGACCCTGACCGTATGCTGTTCGCCCGCGTTTTCGGCGCTGTGGCTCCACAGGCGACTGCCCGAATTCCTTCAGGACGCTCCGGATATCGAACTCACCGTGCTGGCCACGCAGAATTTCGTCTCGATGGAAGCGGGCGTACAGCCGGACGTGTACATCGCCAAGCTGGCCAGCGTGCGCGACGGATACGACAGCGAGCACCTGTTCGACGACGAGGTCTATCCCGTTTGCACGCCGCAGTACCTGCAGGGGCACGGCCCGATCGAGGCGCCCGAAGGACTGCTCGACATGTCGCTGCTGGACCTCAGTGCCTACGGTCGATCGCAGATTTCCGAGCATATCGACTGGAAAGTCTGGCTGGCGCTGCATGACGTGTACACCAGCTGGTGTGCCGACATTCCGCGGCAGCTGTTCACCAGCAACGACTATCCGGCGATCGTCCAGTTGGCGCTCGCACATCAGGGCGTGGCGTTGGGCTGGCATCATCTCGTCGGACACCTGGTCGACAGCGGCGACCTGGTGCGTCCGCTGCCGCACAAGACGATCATGAGGAACCGCGGTCATTACCTCTCCGTGCGCAAAGACAAGGCGGACACCGGCGTGTGCGAACGATTCTGCCGGTGGATCAGGCAGCAGCTCACCCTGCCTTCTTCAACCAAAAGTTGAAGCAATGCCGGAGGAAATGTCGTTTTCGTTACCGGTGAAACGAGCCTAAATTTCTCTTCACGCCGCTCAGGAGTGGCGATACGGAAGAGGAAATCAGCTCATGGGTTTCAAGAGAAGCATCCACGCTGTGGAGACCCATTCGGGTATCCCGATGCGCGTCGTGACTGGCGGCATCCCCCATATTCCCGGCGACACCGTGCAGGCCAAGATGAAATGGCTCGAGGCCAATGACGACGGCCTGCGCAAGCTGCTGCTGCGCGAGCCGCGCGGTTATCCGGCCCACTGCTGCAACATCGTCGTGCCTCCCTGTCACCCGGAGGCGGATGCGGGTTACATCATCCTGGAACAAGTCGAGTACCCGATGATGTCGGGCGGCAACACCATCTCCGTGGCGACCGTACTGCTGGAAATGGGCATGCTTCCGATGCAGGAGCCGGTGACCGAGTTGACGCTGGAAGCGCCGGCCGGGCTGATCCGCATTACCGCAGAATGCAGGAACGGCAAGGTCAATAGCGTGAAGTTCACGAACGTACCGGCGTTCGCCGCGCATCTCGACGCCGTCATCGACGTGCCGCACCTGGGCAAGGTGCGAGTGGATGTCGGCTGGGGCGGCATGTTCTATGCCATTGCCGACGTGCGACAGTTTCCGGGGCTCGAACTCAAGCCCGAACATGGCAAGGAGATTGCGCGGGTCTGCGCCATGATCCGGCAGGCCGCCATCGAGCAATTACCGGTTGCGCATCCCGACTATCCAGGAGTTGGCATCACGATTTCCCAGCTCTCGGGACCCACCGACGACCCGCGGGCCGACTGGAAGAACGTGGTCACGATGCCCACCGGCCCGCTCTCATGGGACGATCCCGCCACCTGGACCGGCGCGATCGACCGCTGCCCCTGCGGCACCGGCACCTGCGCCAAGATGGCGGTGCTGCACGCCAAGGGCGAATTGCCGTTGCACCAGGACTTCCGGCACCAGGGCGTTCTCGGTACGGTGTTCACTGGCCGCCTGGAGCAAACGACCCGGATCGGCAAGCAGGCGGCCGTGGTGCCGACACTGGCCGGCACCAGCTGGATCCATGGCATCCACACCATCGTGCTGGATCATGACGATCCCTTTCCCGAAGGCTACACCCTTGGGGATATCTGGCCGAAACAGTAGGAACGCTAGCCATGCAGACGATATCCGCGCAGCAGATCCAGTTCGTACTGGACTGGTGCGGCATTCTGGAGGCGTTGCGCCAAGGGCATTCCGGACCCCGGCCCATCGGCGACGGTTATTTCATTGGAGACGCGAGCTTTGGCCTGTTCAGCCGCGGCGTGATCCTGCCGGGCAAGGGTGCCGGGGTCAAAATCGCCTCGATCCATCCGGCCAACGGCGCTGCGGATCCTCCCCTACCGACGGAGCAGGCTGCGTTTCTGGTTTTGGACGAGCGTACCAAGGGGCTCGTCGCCATGCTGGACGGCCCCGAAATCACGCGCTGGAAGACGGCGGCCGATTCCGCCCTGGCGGCGCGATGGTTGAGCCGCGAGCACAGCGAGGTCTTGCTGGTCCTGGGCGCGGGTCCGGTTGCACGGTCCTTGACGGACGCTTACCTGCACATCCGGCCATCGATCCGCGACGTATTGTTGTGGAATCGCACGCCGTCGAAGCTGGAAGCGGCACGCCTCGCGCTCGAAGCGAGACACCTCCGGGTACGGATTGTCGAGGACCTCGATGCCGCGGTCGCCAGCGCAGACATCATCGTGGCCGCCACCAGCGCAACCACGCCCATGATTCGGGGCAAGGGCGTTCGTCCCGGTACCCATGTGGATCTGGTAGGCGGATACCGGCCCGACATGCAAGAGGCCGATTGCGATGTATTCCGGGGTGCCCGGATCTTCGTGGACGACCGCCAGAATGCTGCCGAATCGGGCGACATCCAGATCCCTATGCGAGCGGGCGTGATTGCGGAGGGCGACATCGAAGCGGATCTGTTCGATCTGTGCAGGATGCGTGCATTCCATCGCTCGCCCGGAGATCGGACGGTTTACAAGAATGCCGGCGGCGCGCACCTGGACCTGATCGTCAGTCAGTATGTTGTCGAGCAATTGAAAGCACGCTAACGGCGGCCGGTGTCGTATCAGAGCGCTTTACTGGATAGCCACCGGCTTGAGCAGAAACACGTGACATCGGGGGTGTACTGGATGCCAAAAAATTAATCATTAGTAGTACGTATGCCATGCTATTTGGCGCGACGATGCCGCGAGTTCGGCAAATTGAACATTGATTGAACGGGTGCCTATCATGCGAAAATCCCTTCTATTCATCCTCGTCACGACTATCCTCTGCGGGATAACAGGTGGGGCGCTCGCGCAACAGGTCGTGAAGATAGGCATCTCTGCGCCGCTCACCGGTATCGGCGCGGCGAATGGCAAGGACATGGAGAACGGCGCGCGCCTCGCAGTCGAAGAGGCGAATGCACAGCATCTTCATATTGGCGGCCAAGAGGTCAAGTTCGAACTTGATTCCGTTGACGACCAGGGCGACCCGCGAATCGGTGTTCAGGTGGCGCAAAAGCTGGTCGACGACGGCGTGGCGGCAACCATCGGTTACTACAATTCCGGCGTCGCGTTGCCGTCTGCGCCCATCTTTGCGAAGGCGGGTATTCCGCTGCTTGACCCTGCTGCGACGAATCCGCAAATCACGCGCCTCGGACTCCCGAATGTGTTCCGGATCATCGCCACAGACGTTCAAAACTCGGGCAATGCGGGTAAGTATGCCGTCACCGTAACAAAGGCAAAGCGAATCGCAACAATGGACGATCGAACTGCCTTTGGATCGGGTGCGGTCGAAGAGTTTAAAAAGGCCGTTCAGGCGGCCGGCGGATCGATCGTCACATCTGAATACACAAACGACAAAGCCGTTGAATTTAACGCGCTGTTGACGAACATAAAGGCGGCGAACGCAGATCTGCTATTTTTCTCCGGCAGTAATGCCCAAGCCGGCCTGATCGCGAAGCGCATGAAACAGCTTGGGATGCACACCCAGTTTGTCGGAAGTGGAGGCATCGCAGATACCGTTTTTATCCAGTCGGCCGGCGATGCTGCGGATGGATCGATGGCGTGGGAGTATGGACGCCCGATTGACGCTCTGCCAGCAGGCCGAGCGTTCGTCCAGAAATACAAGAAGCGGTTCGGCACGGATCTCCTCACATATTCACCGTTCTCCTATGACTGTGCATGGATAGCCATCGATGCGATGAAGAGGGCAGGCTCGACAAACCCGGCCGTCTTTATGTCGTCGCTTCGCTCAACCCAATATGACGGGATCACGGGCCACATTTCATTCGACAAGATTGGAGATTTGACCAATCCCACCTCAACGCTCTATCAGGTTAAAAACGGCAAATGGGTCCCCGTAACAACCATTGGGGCAAGGTGAACAAGGTGGAATCGAAGGCTCCTGTGCCAGGGTACCCGAAGCCCGAGTTGGAAATGTTCGCGCTCGCCACCGCTCGAGAGGCCCGCGCCGAGACTCCACTATCCTGACGCCACGATCACATGCGCCTGGATTTTGCCGGCGACCGGGCCTTCGCCATGAACACGGGCAATAGCCTGCGTAGCGCGATCCACAGCGAGTTCAAGCAAGTTGGCGTCACGCGCCTCGATTTCGTTGCGCAGCGGCGTCCCCAGGCAATAGGCGGTGGCAGCGTCGCGCGCCGAGTTCGCGCGACTCACTTTCTCGCGTGTCTCGATCTCGATGTCGGCGAACCCTGCGCGCCTCAACTCCGCCCGGATCAACGCAACATCGTGATAGCCGTGCGGCGTGCGCGCGAGGAATCCCGGAGGATCGTGCGGAAACACCGTGGCTACGGCGTGGGTGACGTTTTCGGCAAAGTCGTTCTCTTCGATGCGGTCCCAGACATTGAAGATAAAGCGCCCTCCAGGTCTGAGCATGCGGCGCGCCTCGGTATAGCCGAGGATCCGGTTCGGAAAAAACATCGCACCGAACTGGCAACAAACGACATCGAATGATCGACTTTCGAACGGCAGGTCGAGCGCGTCCGCCTGCCGCCATTGGATGCGGCTATCACACACCTGCCTGGCGGCGGCATGGTCGAGCATGGGCTGATTGAGGTCGGTCACGACGTAGCGCGCGCCGGCGTGGAGTTTTGGCGCAAGCGCCCGCGTGAGCACGCCGCTGCCAGCCGCCGTTTCAAGCACCGCGTCGGGTGAGGAGGCCGCGACAAGCTCCGCCACGTCAGCGGCATAGTCCTCGAAGATCAGTGGGACCATCAGCGTGTCGTAGAACTTCGGGATCGAGCCTGCAAACACCTTATCGCGCTCAGACATGGTGCTCCCGTATTGATGCCGGACGTCCAGCCGGCGGCAAGGCATGACGTGAATATGCCCTGAGCGCGCCCCCTCCGGCGCGCTCCAGGCCCCGGCTATCCAACGCTTGTGGATTTCAGTTTGCCGGCCGTTGCTGAGACGCCAAAACAGCGCCGAGTTCCTCGTCAGTCAGTGCGGCCGCCGTTGTGAAGGAGAAGATATCCCCCCACTGGATTGTCATTGCCGCGACTGCGCTGGCGTCCGCCGCTTCAACGATGGCCACGCCCCTGAACTCGCCGGCTGCATGCCAGCGACCCAGCATCGTGACATTGTCGGGCGGCTGACCGCCTGTTTTCATGAAGCGCTCAATTGCGGCCTGCTGCGTTGCCGGCTCACCTTTCCATTGAACAATGAATTTCATGGCGAATGTCCCCTCCAGGATCGCGACGCCGGCTCGTGGCACGCCCGCACACGGTGGTGGACGCCTCGACATCGCGACGGTTCGTCGCCCACTTGCCCGCATGGAGTCTTCGCATTGTCCATGTCGTCGGGCGAAGCCACGAGCTAGCATCGAGGATAGGTCAACCAGATAGCCCCCGGCTCCACCCCGGTGAGCGAAGTGTGCGACACCGCACATACGCATTCGATGACTTGCCGGGCGATCGGACGATGGTTCTCAGGTAAGGCGAATCACTGCCCCCTGGCGATGGTCTGCAACGACCGTTCCACTCAGATACCCGCCCTCGCAATTTTGGCTACGCGGCTACACCATGATGAGTCCGTGCCGCATCGCGAGCATGACGGCTTCGGTGCGATTGGCCGCGCCGAGTTTGCCGAAGATGGTGGAGAGGTGCGATTTCACCGTGTTGTCCGAGATGTCGAGTTGCCGCGCGATCTCCTTGTTGCCGAGTCCGTCGGCGAGCATTGCCAGCACTTCCACTTCTCGTAACGTCAACGCTTCGAACGGCCCGCTGGGCGCCGTCCATCGCAACGGTTTTCGCCCGGCCAGCAGCCTTGCGAGGACGTCGGGCGACAGCACGCACAGGCCGGCGGCGACGGCTTCGATGGACGCGACGATTTCGGCGGGCGTCACGTTGCGCGACAGGATCGCGGCCGCGTCGGTGCGCAGCGCGTCAAGGACCCAGTCGCTATCCAGATCGTCGAGCAACAGAACGAGCCCCGGTGGTGCGTGCTCGCGTTCGAACAGTGCCTTGAGCGGGTCGCTCTCATCCGGCTCACTGTCGATCACGACCACGTCCGGCACCGAACCTGCGAGACTTTCGACGAGCGTGTCGGCGTCGGCTGCGCTACCCATGACGCTGAATGCCGGGTGCGCCTCGACAATCGCTTGCAGGTTCTCGCGCACCTGCGACGATGCCGCAATCACTGCGACCCGCACCGGGCCCATGGGTACCATCAGTCGATCCGACATTTCGCCGCTTCCGGGACCTCACCTGCACGCATTCCGTTGGGGGCGCTCGCCCACTGTGACCGCACACGCATGGCGCTCGCCGCCTCGGATCAACGCGATCTGCAACGGCTGTCCGATGCTTGCTGAGCCGAGCACGGCATACAAATCGTCCATGTCGCGGCAAGGTTCGCCGCTCACTTCGATCAGCACATCGCCTATGAGCACACCCGCCTGATCTGCTGGACCGCCCGGCGCAAGCGAACTGATCAACAGTCCACTACTGAGCGACAGATTCATTTTGCTTACCCAGGCATCCGGCAGGCGGACCGTCTGAGTGCCGACGCCAAGGTAGCCTCTTGAAACGCGCCCTTTCGCCAACAGTTCGTCGGTCACGCGCTCCACCGTCACCCCGGGAATCACCATGCCGGGACCGCGCACCAGCGCCGACGTGCAGAGGCCCACGACCTGCCCGTGCATATCCGCAAGGGCCGCCCCGGAGAAACCTGGGCGCAATCCGCCGTCCAGTCGCACGAACGCATCGAGCTGTCCACCTCTCCACGTGCGCCAGGGGCCGCCGGTGCTGCCAATCACGCCAAAATCCGTGCTGATGCCGAGTTCGTCGGTACGCGCGACGGCGAGCGCCAGATGACCCGGTTTCAGTGAGCGGGCATCGCCGGCTTCGACTGGGTCCAGGTCTACGCCATCCAGCTTCAGCACGGCGAGATCGGTGCCCGGATCCAGCCCGGCGAGGACTGCGGCGACCGTGCGGCCGT
This sequence comes from Paraburkholderia sp. J10-1, assembly GCF_905220165.1. Lineage (NCBI taxonomy): Bacteria > Pseudomonadati > Pseudomonadota > Betaproteobacteria > Burkholderiales > Burkholderiaceae > Paraburkholderia > Paraburkholderia sp. J10-1. The sequence goes on from NZ_CAJMYW010000001.1 coordinate 300,464, forward strand.
CGCTCAGTGTGACTTCGATCCCGCCCTCGCGCCGGATCGTGTGTGCAGCCGTCACGACGACGCCGTGGCGCCAGATTACCCCGCTTGAGGGCACGCGATGCCGGCCGTGTACTGCCACGACACTCTGCCCGACTCGCCCGGCAATGCCGGCCAGATTGTCCGATAAATCCATCAAGGGACTTCCGCTCGAGGAAGGGGTTTCCATTTCGAGTCTCCTGTCATTTGCGGGTTCACAATGACAGAACGACAAGCGGCGCGCACCACCCAAATGGGTAGTCGGTAGATCGTGGTGGAATTCGTCGCCGAAGACGCTCCACGGCAAGCGGGCCGCCCCCATGCGTGAGCGTCGTCAGCAGAACCCTTCGACGCCAGCCGACCTCAACGTCCCTCGCTCTGCGATCCGTCCAGCCGCTGCCCGACTACGCCTGCCATGACACGCCAGCGATCGCTTTCCAGAACGGTCTGGGCGTCGATACGCCTGAACAGGTCCAGGAGCGGCGCGACAAGCCCTGTCCAGCCTGTCTGGTGACTTGCGCCCAGGCCTGCGCCGTTGTCGCCGTGAAAATATTCGTAGAACAGAATCAGGTCACGCCAGTGCGGATCATTCTGGAACTTGCCTGTTCCGCCATAAACGGGCCGCCGCCCGTCCGGCCCGCGCAAAAACGTACTCGTCAGGCGGCGAACGATCTCCTGCGCCACCTCGTATAGCGTCATCATCTGCCCTGATCCCGTCGGGCACTGAACCTTGAACTCGTCGCCGAAAAATCCATAAAGATTCGTCAGCGCTCTCACGATCAGGAGATTCACTGGCATCCACACCGGCCCTCTCCAGTTCGAGTTGCCGCCGAACATGCCGGTATTCGATTCTGCCGCCAGGTACTGTACCTTGTACTCCTGCCCGCTCACGTTGAGTACGTACGGGTGGTCGAGATGATGTCTGGACAACGAACGAATACCGTGCGGACCCAGGAATTCGTTCTCGTCGAGCAAGTAACCGAGCACGCGCTCGAGTTTGCGCATATTCAGGATCGAAAGCAGTCTGCGCCCTCTATGGCCGGTGAAGCCACCATCGGTCGGCGCCACATGGCTCACCAGCTCGGGGTAGCGCGTTCGAAATTGCGCGATCAGCGCCATGAGTTTCGGACAGCGCGAAAGCGCATCGGCCTCGAAAACCGTCGATGCGCACAGCGGCAGCAAACCCACCATGGACCTGACTCTCAGACGCATCGTCTGGCCGTCGGGCAGACGTAGCAGGTCATAGAAAAATCCGTCCTGCTCGTCCCACATGTCGTCCGGATGATTACCGCGCCGATCCATTGCGTAGGCAATCCACATGAAATGCTGAACGAACTTGAAGGCGAGTTCCTCGTACATGGGGTCGTACTCGGCCAGGATCATCGCCATCTCGAGCATGCACTGGCAATAAAACGCCATCCACGCTGTGCCATCCGCCTGCTCAAGCGAGCCCCCGGTCGGAAGTTGCGCGCTGCGATCGAACACGCCAATGTTGTCGAGTCCAAGAAATCCGCCGGCAAAGACGCTTCGGCCCAACGGGTCCTTCCTGTTCACCCACCAGTTGAAATTGAGCATCAACCCCTGGAACGAGCGCTCGAGAAAGCGCGCATCGGCGCGTCCCAGCGCTTTCTCATACTTGTAGAGCCAGAGCGTCGCGGCGGCATGCACGGGTGGATTGACGTCGCTGAAGTTCCACTCGTAGGCCGGTATCTGCCCACTTGGGTGAAGGTACAGAATGCGCAGCATCAACAGCAGTTGCTCCTTCGCGAAATCGAAATCGACAGCGGCGAGAGAAATGGTATGGAAAGCCAGGTCCCACGCAGCGAACCAAGGGTATTCCCATTTGTCCGGCATGGAGATCACTTCTGCGTTCAGCATGTGATACCAGTCGGTATTGCGCACCGTGTGCCGGCTGGCTTCGAGCAAGGGATGACTCCGGTGCTCGCGCAGCCACAGATCGAGATCAAAGTAGTAGTACTGCTTGCTCCACAACATGCCCGCCAGGGCCTGCCGATGCACCCTTCTCTCGTCGTCGGACAGCACCTTCGGCGCAATACGTTCGTAGAACGTGTCTGCCTCCGCGATACGCTCGTCGAAAGTACGTGTGAATTCATCGAACGCATGGTCCTGCCTGGCCGCGCACAACCGCAGCCTGATGATCGCGCTGCCGCCGCCGGGTATATCGCACACGTACTGCGCTGCGGCCTTGGTCCCGGTTCGAGCCGGGTTCACGGCCTCGCGCCGCCCGGCAATGACATAGGCGTGGAACGCGTCCTTCACATAAGGTGATGCGTTGGGCTGGTTCCACAAACGCTGTGCGTTGCTTTCATTTTCCGTAAAGAGCAGTTCTGTCGCGCCGTCGCAATAGAGCCAGTACTCGCCCAAGTCCTGATGCGTTGCACGAATCACACCGGTATCCGCTTCGGCTAGCGACGGTTTGCAATCGTCGTAGCCCCACGACCAGGTGTTGCGAAACCATAGCGTTGGCAGGACGCGAAGACGCCCCGCTTCCCGTGCGCGGTTGAACACCGAAACGCGTATGAAGATATCTTCCGGGGCCGCCTTCGCATATTCGACGAACACGTCGAAATACCGGTCATCATTAAAAACGCCGGTATCGATCAGTTCGTACTCGAATTCGTCTCGCGATCGCTTTCCGTTCGTCTCAACCAGATCCCCGTAAGGAAATTCCCTCTGCGGATACTTGTACAGATACTTCATGTACGAGTGCGTAGGCGTGCTATCGATATAGAAATAATATTCTTTCACGTCCTCGCCGTGATTGCCTTCGCCATTGGTCATGCCGAAAAGGCGCTCCTTCAGGATTGGATCGCATTCGTTCCAGAGCGCCAGCCCGAAGCACAGCCTTTGCTTGTCGTCGCAAAGACCGCCGATTCCGTCTTCTCCCCATCTATAGGCCCGCGAGCGCGCTTGATCATGGGTGAAATAATTCCAGGCGTCACCGTTTGCGCTGTAGTCCTCGCGGACCGTCCCCCATTGCCGCTCGCTGAGATAAGGCCCCCACTTCTTCCACGGCACTTGCGCAGTCCGCGCGTCGTCCAGACGCTTTTCTTCTTCTGTCGCGTCGTTCATTGCAGGACACATGTTTGCCTCCCTCGCGACGCACGCTGAGAACGCCCGACATGACTCACGTCGCGTCACGCATCGCCCGGGCGATGGCCGGCCTGCTGTACGCAGCGAGCGCGGCGCCCGCCGTCGCGTTACCCGGCGAGATAGTCGTGCACCACCGTACCAAGCCCGAGTGTCAGGTCAGTCAGAATATGCACGCCCGATATCACCTCGAGCACCGGCAGCGCCGCGACCGGCGCGAGCGCGTGATGGAACAACTCGATCGCGGCCGGCCCTTCCCAGGCGCCCTTCACCGTGACGTCTTCGCAGAAGTAGCGCACAAGCTCGCAGATGCGCACGGTGCCGTCCACGTGGGGAATGATTTTCAGGAGAAAGTTCGGCGCCGTGAGCGAGGCGAGCATCTTTTCGGTCGGCACCGGGCGATGCTTGTAGCCCATCGTTGCGACCGCTATCGGGATGTTGTTGTATCGAAGCACGCCGCTGATCGTGTCCTTTTCGACGTGCAGCACTGGCGCCGCGAGCTTCTTTGGAAATCCCCAGATTTCGCGCCCGCCGGCGATCGGCGCCTCGTCGTCGAGAAACATGGCGTGGACGTAGCCGCCTAACTCGTTGCGAAACCTCACAGGAATCACCTGTCCGCTCTCGGTATAGTCGCCGAAGCCCGTCGAGTTCGGCATCCGGATGAATTCGAACTTCACGATCGGGTCCGTCATCTCCAGCGGAGCCGGGATGACGCTAGCGAGCACGTCCGGGTCGGTTCGGTATGTGATGATCAGGAATTCGCGATCGACGAATCGATAGGGGCCCGGGGGAAACGCCGGGCTCGTGAGCGGCATCGCGAATGCACGCTCCAGCACTTCGGATTCAGTCATCTTGGTGGCTCCCGTTGAGCAGGATTCGTCGGTGTGAGGTCGCAAACGTGGATGCCTTGCGCCATTTCCGTTGCATTGCGCCAGGCCTCGGTGGCAATTGCGTGGCGCACGTCGCTATGGCCGCCTTCCCACAAATCCAGCACGGTCGCGCGCGAGAACTCATAGTCCTTGAAGTCGGAGGAGCGTGTGTCGTGGCGGTTGGTGAAATGCACGAGCATGACTTCGCCACGAGTACTGACCGCGGCAAGCTGCTCGACGTCCGGGTCTGACCGGGCCTCCTCTGGCAGCATCGCCAGCACGCGCCGCAGCGACGCGCGCAACGCCTCCTGCTGCTTGACGCGGGCGGCGTTAAAGCGCGTCTTGCTGGCGTACTGCAGGTCCTTCATCCGCTCTTGCACCTGACTCAGGTTTTGCGGCAGCGCGCCCGCGCCGCTGAACACGTCGATCTGCAGCACGAGCCCACTTTCACGGTAGGCTTCGTCGACCACGTACCAGAGCGGCGTGTTCGACGAGATGCCGCCATCCCAGTACCATTCGCCGTCCACTTGCACGGGCGGAAAACCGGGCGGTAGCGCGCCGCTCGCCATGACGTGCTCGGGCCCAAGCGGCGTTTTCGTGTTGTCGAAATACACGGACTCGCCTGTACAGACGTTGACCGCACCGAGCGACAGGCGCACCGCCTTGCTGTTGATGAGATCGAAGTCGGCCAGCTCGTTCAGCGTGGCCCTGAGCGGCTCGGTGTCGTAGAAACTCAGCGCCGCAAGTGACCCCTCGGGTGCGATGAATGGCGGCAGCATGCGGGGCGAAAAAAATCCTGGAATGCCGAACGAAACCGCTGAAGCGGCACTGTACAGATTGAAGAGGGGGCGCATCGAATCGAGCGACGAAGGCGGCTTGAAAGGCGCCCATGCCGAGGAGCGTTCCCAGAATTCGCGCAGTCGCTCGACGCGGCGCTCGGGCGGATTGCCGGCGATCAGCGCGGCGTTGATCGCTCCGATCGACACACCCGCGACCCAGTTGGGAACGATACCCGCTTCGGCGAGCCCTGCGAACACACCGGCCTGATACGCACCGAGCGCCCCACCGCCTTGCAGGACGAGGATCGTGTTGTCGAATTTGACGACGGGCAGCGAGGGGATGGGCGCTGCCGCTTTGCGTGTACGGGCCATGGTGGTCCCCGGCGGTGGGCGATGCTGCGATCGATCGAACTGGCCTCCATAGGCAAGGCCGCCTGCATGGACATGTCACCGCACCAGATCGCGCCGACGATCAAGGGGCTAAAAGAGCCTACGTCGCCCCCTGCCCGTGAACAATCGGACCTTGGTCCTATCCCCGCGAGCCTCTCCGCTTTCCAGGCGGACGTATAGCTGCCTGGGGCTCGCGAAGAACCGCGGTGCGTCGCTCCTTTGCGCGACGCTCGCAGGCGCGCTGCTCATCGTGGCGGCCATGCTGCCCACCGAAGTCTGCGCGCAAAGCGCAGCGGTCGCATCGGAGCCGTGGGATCCGAGCGTACAGTCGCTCGTTGCCTTTGCACAGGTGATTGCCACGATGGGCTCGAAACCGGAGTGGGTCAAACAACCTGGCGACGCGTTTCTCGCGTGCGCGGGACTGCGTGCAGGATGGCATGGCGCGAAGCAAGTTCAAGCTACGCGCCCAACATGCATGATGTTGGACTAAGGTCCTATTGTACTTTTGGTGCAAGTGTCAATACTGATCATCCTAAGAGACACGAACAGCAGAGGCTTCGCGTACCTGCTGCGAAACAGGTCGGGTCAGCTTTCCCGCGGTTTCTCTCGTTGTTTAGAGCACCAGCGGAAAGTTTCCGGCTTTTTCGTGTGGAAACTTCCAGGAGTGCAAGATGATCCGTACCGTTGTTGCCCTGCTACTGGGTTCAGCCCTCGCGCTACCGTCATGGGCTCAGGCGCCCACAAAAACCAATCCTCTGAAGATGAAATGCGAGGACTTCCTTGCCGTCGGCGAAGTCTACCGGCCGGCTGTCGTCTATTACCTGGTCGGAGTAGACAAGCTCGGTGTCACGGAAACCGACACCATGGTGGAAGACACAGCAACGCCAGTGGCCGCAATTGTTGCCGAATGCCAGAAGGCGCCGAAGGCATCGCTCCATACAAAAGTCAAAGAGATGTACAAGAGTGGTCAGATCAAACTCTTTGAGCACCATTGAAAGAGCGGTTCCGGTTTTCACGTGTTGCCGGACTGCCGGGAATTGACGGCGGGAATTGCATCGACGGCCCCGTCGCACAGCCCTTCCATGGCTGCCGTACATTGGGCGATTCATGTCGTTCCGGTATGGGTTTGCCAATCACGACAACACGCAATCGCTTGTTGATAAGGACTACGCGTTTTTCCGGTCGCCCGTGACGGATTCGCAGAAAAACGAACACGGGCCCAAAGCGCTTGCCTGTCACGCGCAGCATCACGCGGTGAAACCTGCGCGGGGCATCGACGTTTCCAACCACACGCACGCCAACGGTCAATGGGCGGCCGCCATGACTCAAGCAGGCGTGTTGGGGCGCAGGCGTGACGCCGCTCGCACGATTGGCTTGCGTGAAACGTGACCGAAGCACCAAGGAGTCGACAATGAATCGACGAAATGTTCTGTGTGCCGCTGGGGCCACGATCGCGCTCTCAGGTTTCGCTCTAACCGGATGCACGATGACGGGAACCTCGGCGCCAACAGCCGCTGGTAACGCAGACAAGCGTCAATCGATCGATGCGGGCATCGACGGCACGATGTCCCGGCTCTACACCACGGTGGGCGGATCGCGAGAACTCGTTGCCAAGGCGAATGGGATTCTTGTCTTTCCATCGATCATCGAAGCCGGCTTCATCGTCGGGGCGCGATATGGCGAGGGCGCGTTACGCGTCGGCGGCGCCGCGGTTGGCTACTACAGCACCGTTTCCGGTTCGTTTGGCTTCGAGGTCGGCGCGCAGTCGAAGGCGCTTATCTTCCTGTTCATGACTCAGGATGCGCTCGCGAAGTTTCGTAGTTCGAAAGGCTGGACGGCTGGCGTCGATTCGTCGGTTGCGCTCGTGAAGGTGGGCGCGAACGGCATGATCGACGCGACCACGGCTACGGAGCCCGTCGAGTGCATTGTGCTGACCAACGCGGGACTGATGGCCAATCTGTCACTGCAGGGAACCAACGTATCGCCCCTGGATATCTGATGACGGCTGCGCTGAGCCACTTCGCGCATGCTGCATTTGCCCCCCGAAGTGCGCCTGCCGCCGGCACGCTGAGGCGAGCAATGGCGCCCCGTTCGCGAGGCGCCGCTATCGGACCATGGTCCGATAGCGGCGCCTGCGCTCATCAGGCTTTTTACCGATGAATGCCGTCAACGGCCGATGCGATTCCTCTTTGGAGCAAGGACCAGTCCATACCGACGACGATCGCACGGTAGCCGCGTGCGATCATGGCATTCGCCAGGTCGGCGTTCGGCGCGACGCCGCCGAGCAAAACCTGACTCTTCAATATGGGCGCCTCGAGTTGCGCGATCGCCGCTTGCACCTCTGGAAGATCCGTCTTGCCTCGGTGTCCCATGCTGGTTGCAAGATCCCCCGGTCCAATGAAGACAAGGTCGAGTCCGGGCGTCGCGACGATGTCGCCAATATTGCCGATCGCGTCGACATGCTCGATCGTGCCAATCGCGAGCACTTCCTTGTCTGCGCAATCCAGATACTCGCGCATCGACAAACCCCATCTCGGCGGCGCGTAGAACGGCCCCCAGAAGCGATCTCCGTCGGGCGGGTAACGGACCGCCCGGACCGCCGCCTCCGCGGCAGCGCGGGTCGTCGTCATCGGAAAACAAATGCCGAGAGCGCCGAGGTCAAGCGGGACCTTGGCGTGCCACGCATCGGTGGCGGCAACCCGAACAAGCGGGACAAGCGGGGTGCCGGAGGTCGCGCAGATCATCGCGTGCGCCGAGCCCGCATCGATTGCGCCGTGCTCCATGTCGATGAGGACCCAATCGAGACCGGCGCGCGCCATGATCTGGATAGTCTGAACTGACGGCACTGTCGCGATCGCGCCGAGCGCCGCCTGGCCATTTCGCCACATCGATTTCAGCCGGTTGATGCCACCAGGCGCCGGAATAGCAGTCGTCATGCTGGCTCCTCGCACGTACGCGCTCGCTGCCAATCAGTCTATGCATGGCGCGACGGCCTTGCCAGGCGGTCTGCCAGGATCGCTGGGCGAATGCCTGTGGTCCCGCATCGCCGGCGGCCAACCCGAAAGGAAAATGAAATAAATTGCCGGGGCCCCGTGTTCGACGTCATCCAGCCGGCGCCGAGCCGAGCCGCCCGACCGGGTGCCGGCGGTGGTTGCTGGCGCAAGCGTCGCCGGGGTTGAGCGCTTGCGTTCGGCCGCATACTCAAGGGGTTTCCCGCCGCTTGAATGTCATCGGCCGCGTAGTACGATTAGATCATCGAAAAACGAAATAAAGGTCCCGCCATGGACACGACCGCAAGGCACGCTACAGCCCTCGCATTGCTTGCAGTGGGCTGCACGATATCGGCAGCGTCCCACGCGTATAGCAAGGAAGAAGAAGCCGCGGCGCAGGACCGCGAAGTCCAGGCGGCCTACGACCGGGGCTACAAGGCAGCCAGGGAGGAGATGGCGCAGGCGGGTGCGCCTGCCGCGGCGCCGGCTACAGCGCCCGCAAAGAAGGCAGCCGGCGCAGCAGCCCAGAAGCCGATCCTCGACATCAAGCACACTTATAGCGACGCGGGCGAGGTCTCGACGGTCATGACCGTGCCGGTGGTGGTCAAGCCGCTCGCGGATGAACAAGGCGGACAAGGCGCGCAAGGAACCCAGGAAGCACAAGAGGCGCAAGACGTGCAGGACTCCACCGCCGCGGCCCCGGCCGAAGCGGTAGCGCCCGCGCAGACGACGGCACACGCGAACGTTGCCAACGCCAGCGCAGCGCCCGCGCAGGCTGCCCGGCAAGCGCAGCCGCAGCCTCGCACCTATGCGCAGGCAGGCGCCAACCACCACGCTGTTGCGGCAACGCCGCCCGCGCAGGACGACGTTGCGCCGCCGGAGTCGCTGGCGAACGACGAAGCCGTCGACGAATCGGAGCCGCCGCGCTCCGCGCAGATCTACTCGACGCAAGGCCAGGGTTACGCCCAACCCTATTCCCAACCGGCGCAACCACGCGTCCCGCCACAGGTCCAGGCCCAACAGCAGATCCAGCAATACGCGCCGCCGCCCCAGCCGTACGGTTATGCCCAGCAGCAGCCGGCGTATGCGCCGCAGCGGCCGGCCTACGCGCAACCGCCCGCCTATGCGCAGCAGCAGCAACCGGTGTATGCACAGCAATACGCCCAGCAGCAATATCCGCAGCAGCCGCCCATGTACGCGCAGCCTCGGCCCGCTTACTACCCGCCGCCCGCACCGTGGGGCTCGCAGTACCAGCAACCGCCGGCGCGCTGGGTGTACTGGTCGCCGCAGTACGGGCGGTGGATGTACTACTGAGCGCCGGTTACCAGCGCGCGTCGTTCATCTGGCAGGCGAGCAGGCAGCCCAGCGCGGAGATGGTGCCGACCGAGCCGATACCAAACCCCAGGGCGATGTTCTCTGCGGTCGTGGCGCAGCCTTGCAGCATCAGCGTCGAGCTGAGCAGCACGGGGAGCAGGAGTTGACCCAGGATGCGCGAACTGGTTGGGCGTCGTTGTGACATAAGGCGTGGGTCCGGGGAGGATTCTTTTGCGGGATGGGAGCTTGTCAGCTTACTGGCTCGCCTTATCCGCATTCCCGGGAGCAACGTGTGACAACGGCAATCCCTTACCGATTACCTGGCGACGGTAAGGAAGTGGGCGGCGTGGGATTTTTTAGAACCCGTGCCGCGCGCTGATAGCCGCGCCCGTATCGTGCGAGCGCGTGAGCGGAAGATGCGCATCGGCGGAGAGATCCCAGTCGCCAACCGAGACGAGCGGCGGCGATTGCGGATGAAGCGCCTGGTTCGGGATGCCGTTACTGTCGACCTGGGCTCCGGGCGCGCGTAGCCCATTGCCCGCCGCATCGAGTGCGCTATTGGTGTCGTCCGGAGTGCCAGGCGTTGCAGCGGTGGTTTTCCCCAAACGCGCGTTGTACTGCCTTTCAAACGGCGACTGGTATTCGTAACGCTTCGCAATGGCGGGCAAGGAGACTGAAGGCGCCGCCGGCGCAGGCGCGGCCGCGACGGCGTGTTTCGGGGCGTCGTGGCCCCTCGCGTGCTTCTGGACGTGCTTCTGGACAGGCTTCTGGGTGTGCGCCGCCTTGGCGGGCTCGGCCGCCGAGACGCTGGCGAGCGCCAGAAGAATGACACCCAAAAGCCATCCCTGGATCGGATGCTTCATGGAACGGAATCTGCGTTGGAAAACTGGTGCCGCATCGAATCGATGCGCGGCACTCGCCCCTGGAGTCTAGATCAATCAGAAGTACGACCAATCGGGGTCTTCCCTCGTCTTGCGCCCGCATCTTCACGTCGGCAACGGCGCCGCCCACGCCAACTCATTTCAATCGCCTCTCTCCACCAGAATGGAATCTCTGTTCTGCTTATCAATTTGAGCGGACTTCGCGGCTTTACCGAGACTGGAACTCGCCCGTCTTCTCAATGTGACGATGCCATGGACAGTGGCGACCGGCATGACCTCCGCTCCCGTTCCCGAGCCGCCGTCGTGCCAGCCTGTCTCGCGTCGCGGTTTCCTGCGGTCGGGAGTCGCCAATCGCATGCTTGTAAACAGTGGTAATATCCCGGACGCAAAAAATCCGTCGGAGCACTGACAGTAATTGGTCGGTCACCGCCGCTCCGTTCCGCCGTTCCTGTCGAATTCCTTGCACTGCTTACAACTAGAGCGTCTGCGATTGCCCATGCGCAATACGCGCGCAACAGCCCGTCACGAGGCGGGCGACCCGGGAAATCATGAAAGTCCGTAACGCCCGCCTGTGGGCGCCAAGAGGCCCGCGCCGCTGGTGTATTGCCGCTGGCGCGCTCGCGCTCGCGAGTGCCATCCGTTTCGCTCTGCATCCCGTGCTCGGCCCGATGATGCCGGGCACGACGTTCTGTATCGCCGCTTCGCTGGTCGAATACTTCCTCGGCCTCGCGCCTGCGCTGACCGTGATGGTGCTCGGTCTCGCCATTGCGGACTATATGTTCGTGCCGCCCTACAATTACATTACGTATCTCGACACCCACGATCTGATTCTGCTGGTGTCGTATCCGCTCGTCACGGTGCTCGTGATCACGCTGATCGAGCGTCTGCGGCGCGAGCAGTTCCGCGCGCAGTTGATCGCCTCGGTCGCGCAGTCCCGCTATGAAATGCTGCTGCGTCAGGATAACGAGCGCGCGCTCGCCCGCCGCGCCATCGACGAGACGCATCGCCTGCTGCGCCACCTCGCGCAGCATCACGAGGGGTTCATCCTGATCAAGGGCCTCGAGCGTAATGCCGCCCAGCGCGCGAGCGTGGGGCAGAGCATGTCGCAAGCGCTGCCGGCCGCGGCCGAAGTCGCGCCTGGCCCGCTCTTCGACGCCCTGCATCCCGACGACGTGCAGCGCCTGACCCACGCACTCTCGCCGGGCCATCATCGCGCGCGTTTGCGCAGCGAGCAGCACAAGCGCGAATACCGTCACGCTAACTGCAGCTGCGAACGTTTCACCACTCACGCAGGCGATTTTCTCGTGCTGCGCACGGAGAGCTGACATGGCCACGCTCGAAATGGAGCTGGCCGCGACCGATGCGCCAGCCGTGCAATCCACGCGCTTTTTCTGCGAAGGCGACGGCCACGCCGTCCTCATGCTTCACGGCCTGTCCAGCTCGCCAATCGAACTGCGCTATCTCGCGCGCTATCTTCAAGGCGAAGGATTCACAGTGTGTGCGCCCGTGATCGACGGGTATAGCGCCGGCACGGGCCAGTTGCCGATGGAGCAATGGGTCGAAAACGCCGCGCGCGAGTTCGACGCACTCGCGGCACGCTACGAGCGCGTCTCGATCTGCGGGCTTTCGATTGGCGGCGCGCTCGCGCTGCGTCTGATTCGCGAGCGGCCCGCGGCGCAGTCGCTCGTCCTGCTTTCGCTCACGCTCGCCTACGACGGCTGGGCGATCCCGTGGTATCGCTTCCTGCTCGACTGGGCGTATTTCACGCCGTTGCGCCACCGCTACCGCTATCGCGAGGCCGAACCGTTCGGTGTGCGTAACGAAGCGCTGCGCAAGAAAATTGCGCGCGCCATGCAGCGCAGCGACTTTAGCGAAGTCGGCCCCTCGACGATTGCCCTGCCCGCCCTGCATCAGGCGCTGCGCCTCGCACGCGCGGCCCGCAAGGACGTTCCCGCCATCGAGAACGACGCGCTCGTCATCCACGCGATCGACGACGAAACATCGAGTCCGCGCAATCCGCGCCACGTGATCGACCGTATCGGCTCGAACTTCCTGCGCACGCTATGGCTCGACGATTCCTATCACATGATCACTTCGGACAACGAACGCGAGATCGTTGCGCGCGAAACGGCCCTGTTCCTGCGCGAGAGCGAAGTCGCACGCGGCGCGAAAGACGCGCCGGTCGTCTCCAAGGCGCTTGCCCGGCGTCTGCGCCAACTGGCGGCAGTGGGAAGGAAAAATACGTGATGCAAGCCGTAGCACTGAAAGGGCTGGCGTGCGTGGCCGCGCTGACCCTGGCCTCGCACGCGTGGGCCGACGCCGATACGTCCAGCACCGCCACGACCGACTCGCCGTGGAAAATCTCGATCGGCCCCGGCGCGTATTTCGCGCCTGAGTATCCGGGCGCGCGCCACATGAAGGTCTATCCGTTCCCGTCGCTCGACATCTCCTACCGCGACCGCGTCTTCTCGCAAGGGCCGGACGTGCTGGGCGTGAACGTGATTTCGGCGCCGAACTACCATGTGGGCGCTTCGCTGAGCTTCGACTTCCAGTCGCGCACCGTGTCGGACGACCCGCATCTGCATGGCCTGAGCAACGTCGACGACGGCCCGAAGCTGCGCCTCTTCGCCGACTACACGCTGTGGGCGTTCACGGGCGCCGTGGCCATGTATCAGGACATCAGCGGCCACGGGCAAGGTACGACGGCAACGGCGGATCTTTACGTGTCGCTGCCGCTGACGGGGTGGCTCTTTTCGGTTGGACCGGGGCTCACGTGGGCCAACGGCGTGTACATGCGCACGCTATTCGGCGTAACGCCTGACCAGAGCGCGGCATCCGGCTTGCCGGCCTATTCGCCCGGCGCGGGCATCCGCGACGTGCACATGACGTTCTACATGACGCACGACTTTTCGAAGCACTGGGTCGGCTCGGTGAACGCGACGTTCGGGCGACTTCAGCACTACGCCGCCGACAGCCCGATCACCGAAAGCCGCCGCGAAATCACGGCTTTCGCGGGGCTCAATTACCGGTTCTGACCGCGTACGCCGGGGTTCGCCTCGCCGCTGCGAGTCAAAACCGCTCGGCACGGAATGGCCGGGGGTCCACCACGGTCGGCGCGCCCGTCATCATTTCCGCAATCAGGCGCCCTGTGACCGGGCCAAGCGTGAGACCGTGGTGCGCATGCCCGAAGGCGAACCAGAGGTCATCGTGCCTGGGTGCGGGCCCGATAATCGGCATCATGTCGGGCGTGCAGGGGCGGCGGCCCAGCCACGGCTCGGCATCGAGCCGCGCGCCCAGCGGGAAGATGCCGCGCGCGAGCGGTTCGACCGCTTCGAGCTGAACGGGCGTTTTGGGCGCATCGCGCAAGCCGAGTTCGACGCCGGTCGTGAGGCGCGTGCCGCGCAGCATCGGCGTGATCAGGAAGCCCGCTTCGGCGTCGAGCACCGGCTGGTTTAGCTTCGCGCCATTCGTAACCGCATAGTGCATGTGATAGCCGCGCTTCACGGCGAGCGGCAGCGTGTAGCCCAGCCGCGCCGTGAGATCGCCCGACCACGGCCCCATGGCAATGACCGCCGACCTCGCCAGCACCGGCCCATCTTGCGTCATGACGCGCCACGACGGTTCGAGCGTCGAAGCGTCGCCAACCAGCACACGGCCGCCTAGCTGTTCGAAGAGCTTCGCGTAGGCCGTGACGAGTCCCTTCGGATCGCTAACCGAATCGGAATCGGTGTAGCGCACGCCGCCCACCAGCGCGTGACTGAGCGCGGGCTCAGCGGCACGCAGCGCCGCGGCGTCGAGCGCCTCGTGGCCTACGCCGTACTCGCGCTGCCAGCGCTGCGCTTCGGCCAACGTGGCGTCCATGGCGGCCGCACTGCGAAACACCTTCATCCAGCCGTTGGTGCGTAGCAGCGCCTCAGCCCCCGCCGCCTCGATCAGTGCGCGATGCTCGGTTACGCAGTGCTCGATGAGCGTGGCATACGCGCGCGCAATTTCGGCGTGCCGGTCGGCGCGCGAATGGTGCCAGTAACGATAAAGGAAAGGCAGCAGCTTCGGCATGGCTCCCGGGTGATAGCGCACGTCCGTCGAGCGGTTGCGCGCATAGCGCAGCAGCGTGGATAGCTCGCGCGGAAACGCATAAGGGTAGACGCCCTCGCGCTGAATCAATCCCCCGTTGCCGTGCGATGTTTCATTGCCCGGCGCCCTGCGGTCCACGAGCGCGACCGCAAGACCGCGCCGCTGCAACTGCAAGGCCACCGACACACCGACGATACCGCCGCCAAGCACGACCGAATCGAATTTCATCACGCAATGTTCCTGGCTCGAAGGCGCTCAGGCGAGCGCGGTGACAGCCACTTCGACATCGAGGCCGGGGCGCATCAACAATGCCTGAACGCAGGCGCGCGTGGGCGCGTGACCTTGCGGCACCCATGCATCCCATACGGCATTAAAGGCGTCGAAATGCTTCGGGTCGCTCAGCCACACATTCGCGCTCAGCACGCGTGTCTTGTCCACGCCCGCCGATGCGAGCAGCTTGTCGATGCGCGTGAGAATTTCGGTCGCCTGAACGTCGATCGGCGCGCCTGCCGTATCCGGCACCTGACCCGAGAGATAGACCACGCCACCCGCGATCACGACCTGGCTCATGCGCGCATTGGTTTGCAGTCTTTGAATGTCGTTGCTCATGTTCATACCGCCGAAAGACCAGCAGCGTCGCCGCCGGTTGGGTTGTAAATGGGAGGCGCCGTCACGATGGAAGTCAGCGCCGGATTGGCTTGTGCCAAACGCGTGAGATCGGGGCGTGGGCGGCGCAGATCAGGATACGCGGAAAACGCCGTTTCCAGCGCCTGCGAGACCGCTAGCGTCTTCATGTCGCCGCGGAACGGGCCCACGATCTGGAGTCCGAACGGCATGCCCGCATGATCCACGCCGCACGGCAGCGCGAGCGCCGGATGCGTGGTGAGCGTGACGACATAAGTAAGCGCGAGCCAGCGATAGTAGTTCTCCTGCGCGCGGCCGTCGATCTGCGCGGCGTACAGTTCGCTCCACGGGAATGGCGTAACCGGCGTGGTGGGCGAAACGATCACGTCGTAGCGCGCGAATGCGCTCTGGAAGCGCTGGAAGATGCGCGTTTGCTCGGCTTGCGCCCACGCGCTGTCCGAGAGCGACATCTTCGCGCCCATTTCGTAGTTCGCGCGCGTGTTCGGGCCGAGCGCGCCGGGGTCGCGCGTGTACGCGGCATGCAGGCCCGCGACGAAGCTTTCCGCGCGGATCACGTCGAAGCAGCGATGCACGTCGCCAAGATCGAACTCCACGGGCTCGCACGCGTGGACGATGCGTTTGAGTGCCGCTATGCGCGCACGGAACACGGCGCGAATTTGCGGGTCGACGTCGCAGCAGCCGAAGTCTTCGGTATAGCCGATGCGCAGCGTCGATGGATCGATATGCGGGGAAAACGCGAACGCGTTGGCGTCCACGGCGTAGCTCAGCGGATCGCCCGCCGATTCGCCCGCCGTTGCCGCGAGTTGCAGCGCTGTTTCGGCGACGTCGCGCCCCATCGGCCCGACCACCGAGATCGGCGTCCAGCCGAGCAGGCGCCGCGAATTGGGCACGAGCCCCGGCGATGGACGAAAGCCGACCACGCCGCACTTCGCGGCGGGAATACGCAGCGACCCGCCGGTGTCGGAGCCGGTGCAAACCGGCAGCATGTCGCACGCGAGTGCCGCCGCCGAGCCGCCCGACGAGCCGCCGGCGTTGAGCGTGGGGTTGAACGGATTGCCCGTCGCGCCCCATACGGGGTTGCGCGTGTTAGCGCCCGCGCCTAACTCCGGCACGTTCGTCTTCGCCACGAGAATCGCGCCCGCCGCGCGCAAGCGCTCCACGAGCACCACGTCGCGAGACGGCACGTGGCCGCGCGACATCGGCGAGCCGTAGGTCGTGAGCAGGCCCGCGGTATCTTCGAGATCCTTCACACCGAGCGGCAAACCGTGCAGCAGGCCAAGAGGCTTGCCGTCCATGACGGCTTGCTCGGCGGTTTTGGCCGCTTCGCGCGCGGCGTCGAAACACGTTGCCGTAATCGCGTTGACGGCCGGATTCACGGCCTCGATGCGCTCGATGCACGCATCGAGCAGTTCAACGGGCGAAATGGCCTTTGCGCCGATCAGGCGGCGCAGTTCGACGGCGGACAGACTGACCAATTCGGTCTTGTCAAGCATCGTTCGGTTTCCTGATGAAATGAGGTTTAGCCGATGGCCTCGCCGGTACGGTCGCGCAGCCAGACGAGCGGGATCAGCGAAATGGCGCAGGCGGCCGCGACATACCAGGCGGGCGCGAGCGGATTACCTGTGCGCGCAACGATCCAGCTTGCCACAAGCGGCGAAAATCCGCCGAAGATCGAGGCGCTCACGACATAAGTGAGCGCAATGCCGGTGGCGCGCACTTCGCGCGGGAACAGTTCGGGGATCATCACGAGCACCGGTACGACCTGACCCGCCACGAACACGGAGAGGAAAGCGGAGACCGCGCAGAGCAGCGCCATGGAAGGCGCGGCGGAAAGCCATGCGAACGCGGGATACACGCTCAGCAGCAGCACGACGCGCGAGATCACGAGCACGCGCTTGCGGGTGTAGCGGTCGGCGAGCTTGCCCACGAGCGGCGCGGCGACGAACAGCACGAGCGAGCTGACCACGCCCGACGCGACCGCCGCCGTGGACGAAAGATGAAGCACGCGCACAGCGTGGTTCGGCAGAAAAAACGCGGTGATGTAGATGGACACCGAACCGCCGAGTTCGGCGAAGGTCCCGAGTATCGTGAGCTTGAGGTGCGTAGTGAGCGCGGCCTTCAATGCGCCGCTACGCTTGGCGCCGTGCGCGGGCGCCGCGCTCAGCGTTTCTTCGAGGCGGCGGCGAATCAGCATGCCTACCGGCGCTGCCACAATCCCCACGAGGAACGGAATGCGCCAGCCCCAGCTGTCGACCGCCTCCTTGGGCAGCAGCACGTTCACGAGCGTGGCGACCGCCGCGCCGAGCGCGAGGCCAAGCGCCGTCGCCGCGAAGTTCCAGCTCGCGAAGAACGCGCGCGTGTTGTCGCTCGCATATTCCACGAGCAGCGTGGTGCCGGGGCCGAACTCGCCACCGGCAGCGAAGCCCTGAATCAGGCGCGCCGCGAGCACGATCAGCGGCGCCGCGATGCCCGCCACCGCATACGGCGGCGCGCAGGCGATCAGCGCGCAGCTCAGCGCCATCAACATGATGGTGAGCACCATGGCGCGCTTGCGCCCGGCGCGGTCCGCGTAGGCCCCGATGACGATGCCGCCCAGCGGACGCACCACGAAGCCCACGCCGAAGAGGCCGATGGAAAGCAAGAATTGATTGACCGGCGACGCGGAAGGAAAGAACAGCTTGCCGATCTGGATCGCGAAGAAGCTGTAGATCGTGAAATCGTAGTACTCGAGCGCCGTGCCCAGTGTGGTGGCGGCAATGACCTGGCCCTTCGATAGGCCGGCTTTTCCCAGTGCGATTGAGGCCACGACGCTGCTCCTTCAAAGGGGAGTCGAGATGCGAGTTATCATATACGAGAAAAAAATAATTCTCGTATACGACAAAACCCCTAACCGGGAGCCGTCCCTTCCATGGCAAAGCGCGCAGCACAAGAGATCACAACTGAGCAGGCCCCGACGGAGATCGATCACGCGGCCGTTGGCGCGCGTCTGCGCGAAGCGCGCAAGGCGCGCGAACTGACGTTGATGCAGCTATCGGAGTTGTCCGGCATCGCCGTCTCGACGATTTCGAAGGCCGAGCGCGGCGACATTGCGCTCACGTATGACAAATTCGCGGCGCTCGCACACGCGCTGAACGTGGACTTCGACACGATATTCGGACGCAGGAAGCGCAAGGCGGCCGGCCCAATGAAACCGTCGCTCACGCGCGCGGGCAAGCAGATGATTTACGACACGCCGAACTACGAGTACGGCATGATCGCCAACGACCTCACCGGCAAACGCATGGTGCCGATGCGCGGACGCATCCACGCTCGCACGATGGACGCGTTTCCCGATTACATCCGCCACAGCGGCGAGGAGTTTCTGTTCCTGCTAGGCGGGGAGCTGGAACTGCATTTTGAAAACGGCACGGTCTTCAGGCTGTCGCCTGGCGACAGCCTCTACTTCGACAGCGCCGTGGGGCACGTATATCTCAGCACAGGTGCCGAGGATGCCGAGGTGCTGGTCTGTTGCGTAGACAACGACTCACACCGGTTGCCTGAAACGCTCTGAGCGAGTGTGACGCCGCCGCTTTCGAGCGGCGGCGTCACGTCGATCATCGGCCGAGCAGCGGCAGCTTGAGGCCTGCCTCGCGCGCGGTCTGCTGCGCGAGTTCGTAACCGGCGTCGGCGTGGCGCATCACGCCCGTGGCCGGGTCGTTGTGCAGCACGCGGCCAAGCCGTTCGTGCGCCGCCTGCGTGCCGTCCGCCACGATCACCACGCCCGAGTGCTGCGAGAAGCCCATGCCCACGCCGCCGCCGTGGTGCAGCGACACCCACGACGCACCACCCGCCGTGTTCAGCAGCGCGTTGAGCAGCGGCCAGTCGCTCACGGCGTCCGAACCGTCCTTCATCGATTCCGTTTCGCGGTTCGGGCTTGCCACCGAGCCGGTGTCGAGGTGGTCGCGGCCGATCACGATCGGCGCCTTCAGCTCGCCGTTCTTGACCATCTCGTTGAACGCCTGGCCCAGACGGTAACGATCCTTCACGCCCACCCAGCAGATACGCGCCGGCAGACCCTGGAACGCAATGCGCTCGCGCGCCATGTCGAGCCAGTTGTGCAGGTGCGGATCGTCGGGGATCAGCTCCTTGACCTTGGCGTCGGTCTTGTAGATGTCCTCAGGATCGCCCGAGAGCGCCACCCAGCGGAACGGGCCCTTGCCTTCGCAGAACAGCGGACGGATATACGCCGGCACGAAGCCCGGGAAGTCGAACGCGTTTTCCACGCCCATTTCCAGCGCCATCTGGCGGATATTGTTGCCGTAGTCGAGCGTGGCCGCGCCGCGCTCCTGCAGCGTGAGCATCGCGCGCACCTGGTTGGCCATCGACTCCTTCGCAACCTTCACGATGGTTTCTGGCGCAACCTTCTGCGCCTCGCGCCACTGCGCAACCGTCCAGCCCTGCGGCAGATAGCCGTTGATCGGGTCGTGCGCGCTCGTCTGGTCCGTCACGCAGTCCGGCGTGATGCCACGCTTGACGAACTCGGCGAACACGTCGGCGGCGTTGCCGAGCAGGCCCACCGAAACCGGCTTGCCCGTGCGCTTCGCTTCCTCGACGATGGCGAGCGCCTCGTCGATGGTCTTTGCCTTGCGGTCCACGTAGCGCGTCTTCAGACGGAAGTCGATGCGCGTTTCATCGCACTCCACCGCGATCATCGAGAAGCCCGCCATCGTCGCGGCGAGCGGCTGTGCGCCGCCCATGCCGCCGAGGCCGCCCGTGAGAATCCAGCGGCCTTTCGGGTTGCCGTTGAAGTGCTGGTTCGCCACCGAATAGAACGTTTCGTACGTGCCCTGCACGATGCCCTGCGAGCCGATATAGATCCAGCTGCCCGCCGTCATCTGGCCGTACATCATGAGGCCCTTGCGGTCCAGTTCGTGGAAGTGTTCCCACGTGGCCCAGTGCGGCACGAGGTTCGAGTTCGCGAGCAGCACGCGCGGTGCGTCGGCGTGCGTGCGGAACACGCCCACGGGCTTGCCCGACTGGATCAGCAGCGTTTCGTCTTCGTTCAGGTCCTTGAGCGAGGCGAGGATCTGGTCGAAGCACTCCCAGTTGCGCGCGGCGCGGCCAATGCCGCCGTACACCACGAGCGCATGCGGATGCTCGGCGACTTCGGGGTCCAGATTATTCTGGATCATCCGGTAGGCGGCTTCGGCCAGCCAGGTCTTGCACACCTTCTCGCTGCCGCGCGGCGCGCGGATCGTGCGGGTCGGGTCGAGGCGGGGATCGGTGAAGTTCGGGTGGTTCATAACGTCGTCGTCTCGGATGTTATTCAGGAATGCTGTTTTATTCAGGCTCGAATGCTGACTGCGGCTTATTGCTCGGATTCGAATGCGAGCGGGCTGTGCTTGGCGATTGCGCCGTTCTGCACGAGCTTCGTCATTGCGGCGATGTCCGGCGCGAAGTAACGGTCCAGATCGTAATGCGGCACTTCGGCGCGCACCGACTGCATCACGTGCGCGAGCGCCGGGCTCGTATGGTGCGGCGCGCGCAGGTCCACGCCCTGGGCTGCTGCGAGCAACTCGATCGCGAGAATGTTGGCCGTGTTGTCGGCGATATCGGCGAGCTTGCGCGCGGCGAACGTCGCCATCGAAACGTGGTCCTCCTGGTTCGCCGAAGTCGGCAGCGAATCCACCGAGGCCGGATGCGCGAGCGTCTTGTTTTCCGAAGCGAGCGCTGCTGCCGTGACGTGCGCGATCATGAAGCCCGAGTTCACGCCACCGTCCTTCACGAGGAAAGGCGGCAGGCCCGACAGCGTGGCGTCGATCAGCAGTGCGATGCGACGCTCGGCGAGCGCGCCGATTTCGGCTGCGGCCAGCGCGAGATTGTCGGCGGCGAAGGCCACCGGCTCGGCGTGGAAGTTGCCGCCCGACAGCACTTCGTTCGTTTCCGGGAAGATCAGCGGGTTGTCCGACACCGCGTTCGCCTCGACGAGCAGCACCTGCGCCGCGTGGCGCATCTGGTCGAGACACGCGCCCATCACCTGCGGCTGGCAGCGCAGCGAGTACGGGTCCTGGACCTTGCCGCAGTCGCGGTGCGAGAGATTGATCGCCGAGCCCTCGAGCAGCGTGCGGTAGGCCGCGGCTGCCTCGATCTGGCCGCGATGGCCGCGCAGTTCGTGAATGCGTGCGTCGAACGGCTTGACCGAGCCAGCCGCTGCGTCCACGCAGAGCGCGCCCGACACGAGCGCCGTGCGGTACAGGTCTTCGATCGCAAACATGTTGTAGATCGCGAGCGCGGCGGATGCCTGCGTGCCGTTGAGCAGCGCGAGACCTTCCTTCGCCTGCAGGGCGAGTGGCTTGAGGCCGACGAGACGCAAGCCCTCCAGCGCGCTCATACGCTCGCCCTTTGCGAACACATCACCCACGCCGAGCAGCACACACGACATATGCGCGAGCGGTGCGAGGTCGCCCGAGGCGCCCACGGAACCCTTCACCGGAATTACGGGCAGCACGTCGGCGTTGAACAGCGTGATGAGCGCGTCCATCACTTCACGGCGGATACCCGAATGGCCGCGGCCCAGGCTCGACAGCTTCAGCGCCATCAAAAGGCGCACGACCGGACGCGACATCGGCTCGCCCACGCCCACGGCGTGCGAAAGCACCAGGTTGCGCTGAAGCAGTTCGAGCTGGTCACGCGGAATATGCGTGCTCGCCAGACGCCCGAAGCCCGTATTGATGCCGTAGGCGGGTTCGCCCTTCGCCGTGATCTCGGCAACGGCGCGTGCGCCGGCGTCGATGGCCGCGAAGCTGGCCGGATCGAGTTCGAGCTTCACGCCGCCGTTTTCATCAGCGCGCGCGATCTGGCGCAGTTGGGAAAGGGTCAGATGGCCGGGAGTAAGTTTGATGTTCATTGCGGTGTCAAAGTTGTCTGGACAAGGTGGAATCAGATTACCGAAGCGAGCTTGTCTATACAAGTTCAATCTGCTCCACGTATACCCGAAGTTTCGCTTCCTGACGCCTGAATTACGCCATCTTTCGATTTCGACACAGTGAAATCCCCAGGTGATAACACCGATTGCCGGTCTTTTCGACACATCGATAATTGTATAGACAACTTGCCGGGCCGAACCTCCAGTACATGACCGGGCACACGCCAACTATTCCTATCGGAGACTTCATGAAGAAACTTGCCTTGTGTGTCGCCCTCGCCCTTGCCGCCGGTGGCGCGTATGCGAAGGACTGGTCCACCATCCGCTTCGGCACCGACGCAAGCTACGCGCCGTTCGAATCGAAGGCCACGGATGGCAAGCTGGTCGGCTTCGACATCGACCTCGGCAATGAGATCTGCCGGCGCCTGAACGCCAGGTGCGTGTGGGTCGAGCAGGACTTCGACGGCATGATTCCGGGCCTGAAGGCCAAGAAGTTCGACGGTGCGCTCTCCGCGCTCACGATCACCCCGCAGCGCGAGCAACAGATCGCCTTCTCGGCCAAGCTCTTCAACACGCCCACGCGCCTCGTTGCGAAAGCGGGTTCGCCGCTGCAGCCGGGCGTCGCTTCGCTGCAAGGCCGGACGGTGGGCGTCGAGCAGGGTTCGATTCAGGAGACCTACGCAAAGCAGAACTGGGCGCCCAAGGGCGTCAACGTGATTCCTTACCAGAACCAGGATCAGGTGTATCTGGACCTGCAATCAGGGCGCCTCGACGCTGCACTGCAAGACGAAGTGCAGGCCAATCTCGGCTTTCTGAAGACGCCGCGCGGCGCAGGCTTCGCGTTCGCAGGCTCGGAAATCCCCACCGGCGCCGCTGCTATCGGCCTGCGCAAGGAAGACGCCGACCTCAAGGCGAAGATCGACAAGACGATCGCCGACATGATCAAGGACGGCACGTACAAGAAGATCGAGTCGAAGTATTTCGACTTCGACGTGTACGGCGGCTAAGCGCCGCTGGCTTCTCCTGCAACCACAAAGGGGAGCGTGGCTCCCCTGAACGAGGACATCCTTCCATGGTCTTTCAAGGCTTCGGCCCGCTGCTCCTCGCGGGCACGTGGGAAACCATCAAGCTCGCGGTGCTTTCGCTCGGCGCCGCGTTTGTGCTCGGGCTTGCGGGCGCTGCCGCGAAGCTCTCGCCCAACCGCATGCTCTCGCGTATCGGCACCGCATACACCACGCTCATTCGCGCGGTGCCCGACCTCGTGCTCATGCTGCTGCTGTTCTACAGCATCCAGATCTGGCTCAACGACGTGACCGACATGATGGGCATGGACCAGATCGACATCGACCCGTTCGTGGCCGGCGTCATCACGCTCGGCTTCATTTACGGGGCGTATTTCACGGAAACCTTCCGCGGCGCGTTTCTCGCCGTTCCGCGCGGACAGATCGAAGCGGGCTTCGCATACGGCATGAGTTCCACGCGCGTGTTCACGCGCATCCTGTTCCCGCAGATGATGCGCTTCGCGCTGCCCGGCATCGGCAACAACTGGCAGGTGCTCGTGAAGGCCACGGCGCTCGTTTCGATCATCGGTCTGGCCGACGTGGTGAAAGCCGCGCAGGACGCGGGCAAGGCCACCCAGGCGTTCTTCTTTTTCACGCTCGTGACCGGCGCGATCTATCTCGCCATCACCACGGTTTCCAATCTGGCATTGCACCGCCTCGAAAAGCGCTATTCGACCGGTGTGCGGAGGGCAGCGCTGTGATCGAACTGCTTCGTCAATACTGGCCCAACTATCTGTACAGCGACGGCTTCAACACCAGCGGCCTCGCCATTACGCTCTGGCTCCTGGTCGTCTCGATCGTAGTGGGCTTTCTGCTTGCCGTGCCGCTCGCCATTGCACGCGCTTCGCGCAACCCGTGGCTTTCGCGGCCCGTGTGGGTCTACACCTACGTGTTCCGCGGCACGCCGCTCTATGTGCAGTTGCTGCTGTGCTACACGGGCCTCTACAGCCTGCATTTCGTGCATGCCAATCCGGTGCTTGGCGACTTCTTTCGCAGTGCCATGAATTGCACGCTGCTGGCGTTTGCATTGAACGAGTGCGCCTACGCCACCGAAATCTTCGCGGGCGCGATTCGCGAAACCTCGTATGGCGAGATCGAAGCGGCCCAGGCCTATGGCATGTCGAAGACGAAGGTCTACACGCGCATCATTCTGCCTTCCGCGTTGCGGCGCGCCCTGCCCTCGTACAGCAACGAAGTGATCCTCATGCTGCACGCCACGACGCTCGCGTTCACCGCGACCGTGCCCGACATCCTGAAGGTGGCGCGCGACGCGAATTCCGCCACCTATATGACGTTTCAGGCGTACGGCATTGCAGCGGCGCTCTATGCGTCCATCGTCTTCGCCCTGATCTGGGGTTTCCGCCGCCTCGAAACCCGTGTGCTGGCCTATCTGAAGCCGCAAGGCCATTAAAGAATTTCCTGCAGTCCTGATGGAGTGAACCGAGTATGTACAAGCTGATTGTCGACGACCTGCACAAGAAGTTCGGCGAGAACGAGGTTTTGAAGGGCGTATCGCTCAAGGCAAAGGCTGGCGACGTGATCAGCCTGATCGGATCGAGCGGTTCGGGAAAGAGCACGTTTCTGCGTTGCATTAACTTTCTCGAATCACCCTGCTCGGGACGCATCACGCTCAATGGCGAGGAAATCCGCACGAGCGCCGACCGCAGCGGCGCGCTGCGCGTGAGCGATCCGAAGCAGCTCCAGAAAATGCGCACGCGCCTTTCGATGGTCTTTCAGCATTTCAATCTCTGGGCGCACATGACCGTGCTCGAGAACATCATCGAGGCGCCGGTCAGCGTGCTTGGACTGAGCCGCAGCGAAGCCGAGGCCCGCGCGCGCAAGTATCTCGACAAGGTGGGCCTCGCTGCCGGTGTCGAGCACAAGTACCCGTCGCACCTCTCAGGCGGCCAGCAGCAGCGCGTGGCGATTGCCCGCGCGTTGGCGATGGAGCCCGAAGTGATGCTGTTCGACGAACCCACCTCCGCGCTCGACCCCGAACTCGTGGGCGAAGTGCTCAAGGTCATGCAAAAGCTCGCCGAGGAAGGCCGCACGATGATCGTCGTCACGCACGAAATGGGCTTCGCGCGCAACGTTTCGAATCACGTCGTGTTTCTGCACAAGGGCAAGATCGAAGAGCAAGGCGACCCCAAGGAAGTGCTCAATGCGCCGCGCAGCGAGCGGCTGCAGCAGTTCCTGGCGGGACGGTTGAAGTAAGGTCCGGGGGGCCAGTCACTCGCGGCCCGCCAGCGCATCGAGGCGTCATGCCGAACGATGCGCTGGCATCGACGTGCGGCATCGGTTACACACCTTGTGTGCGCCGGGCCACATCTGTGCATTCGCGCAGGGCTATAGTGAAAACATGAACGGAGCGGCGCGCCATGCCCGCCTCCGCGCCACGCACAAGGCTATCCCCCGAGCGCACGCGCCACTCCATCGTGTCGAAGCAAGGCAGTAATCCGGCTTTCAGGAGACCTACCATGAAGAAGCTGCTTGCGCTCCTGCTCATCGTTCCCGCTACGGCTTTCGCAGATGCAGCGGCCTTCCCCGATGGTTCCGCGAGCCCCAGCGCGGCCGACCTCCAGCAACGCCTTTCAGGCAAGGCGTTCGACCTCAAGATTGCCGACGGCAGCACATGGCATGTGCAGTATGGCAATAACGGCGACTACGACTTCAAGTCGAGCAAAGGTTTTGCCGACCACGGCAACTGGCAAGCCGAGGACGGCAAGATCTGCAGCAAGGGCAGCAAGATGCCGTATTCATGCAACGAGGTGCGCATGAAAGGCGCTGACTTGTACCTCAAGCGCGACAACGGCGAGATTATCCAGTTCGTCGAGTCGCAGTGAGCAACGCCTGGCAGGCCCACCAGATCGCAAGCCAGTCAGCGGCTCTCGATCGCTGTTGGGCCCTAAACTACCGGCATGCCACCCATTTCAAACGAATGCATGCCGACTAGCGCACCCGCCGTCAACCACGCGCAGCCTGCCCCGCCCGACACCGCCCCCCTCCAGGACCCGGCCCTGCTGCGCCGTCTGTTGCGCGCGAAAGACCGCATGGACGCCGCCTCCCACGAGGCGTGGCCAGTCAAGCGCCTCGCCGAGGTCAGCGGCGTTTCCGAAGCGCATTTCGCGCGCTCCTTCAAGCGTGCCTTCGGCCTCCCGCCGCATCGCTATCTGCTCACACGGCGCATCGAGCAGGCCACCACCCTGTTGCGCGACTCCGATCTCGACATCACGGATATCGCCTTCGCCACCGGCTGGGAGAGTCTTGGCACCTTTGGCCGCACATTTCGCGACGTTACCGGCTTGAGCCCCAGCGCCATGCGCGTTCAGGTGCGGGCCAACCTGCCCGAGATCGACCGCGTGCCCGCCTGCGTGCTCAAAGCCGCGCAGCGCCCCGACCTCACCACAGCAGTTTTGGAGAAGCGCCGGCGCGCGGGCAAGGCTAAAGTGCGGCCATCCATCAAGGAGGTGACATGAACCAAGGTATCAATGTGGTGGGCCTGTACGTCGACGACCAGGACGAAGCGCTCAAGTTCTACGTCGACAAGCTGGGATTCCGTGTGCATACCGACGTGCGCAATGGCACGTACCGCTGGCTCACGGTGCAGCACCCGGAGCAGCCTTCGTTCCAGCTCGGGCTCTTTCTGCCCGGGCCGCCCGTTCACGACGAGGCCACCACGCAAACGCTGCGCGCCATGGTCGCCAAGGGTGCCATGCCGCCTCTCGTGCTCGCCGTGGCGGACTGCCGTGCCAGCTACGAGCGCCTGAAGGCGCTAGGCGTGGAATTCACTCAGGAGCCTGTCGACCGCTATGGCAGCGTGGACGCCGGTTTTCGCGACCCTGCCGGCAACGGCTGGAAGATGATTCAGGCGCCGAAGCCGCAGTGACTTCGGGCAACGACGGCTGACTGCGGGTGACTGCGGGTGACTGCGGGTGACTGCGGGTGACTACGCGTGCGCGGCGCCGAAGGCCATGCCTTCGTCCGCGTCTTCGAAATGGTCTCGGCTTTCGGCGATTTCCTGATAGTCGATCTGGCCGTCGAGCATGACGTACTCATGTATGCGCAAGCCCGCGCACAACACGACCTCGATATTGCGATCCGTCGCCGGAAACGCGGCTTGCGGCTTGCCGTGCTGGGAAATCAGCAGAAGCTGGCTGCCCAGCCTGTCCATCACAAATAGCGTCTGCGTGACCCGCGAGGTTTGCACGCGCGTGCGATCGCCCACCAGATCCAGATACGTTTCGCCGATGTTTTTGAACATTGTTGCCTCCATTCCGGCGCAGCCCGCCGCCGACTTTCATTTACATGACAAGTCAACTATAGTACCGAAACAAGGCAATGGCTCGCGACATCCTGTCGCAAACGATAGCTTAATGGAGCGCATCGGACTCCAGATCATTGACACGTTTGAGCTAGTCGAGTACCGCGAACGGCGCGTGACCGTCCATCCAGTCGTACTGGCTGGTCGGAGTCGCCCACGCCCAGTTCGACGGCGAGCGCGCTGCGGCGCTGTGGTTTGCGCGGTTCGTGCCGGTGTGTGCCACAGTGCTCGTCGCGCGATCGTGGGTGCTTGTTTCGTGGCTTTCCGCGATGATGTCTTTCATTTCGTCCCGCTCCAAGGAAAAATTAGATCCGCATGCTGAAGCCGACCGTTTGCACGGCACGTTCAGCAGGTTTTCAATGTGAGGGAACGATACGGCAATCCAGAGAAGCGCTTTTTGCTTCCAATGCCATTCTTTTATGTTCAGGCGCCACTGAGCGTTAACGCCAAGGCCGCCACAAAACCGCGCTACGTCTCGCGGCGGCAGTTTGATGACAATTCAATGACTGATTGCGTGCCGGGAAGTCATGCACGGATGCGCAGGCGCTCAGGGCGTGGCGTCCCAGCCATGTGACGCGAGGATCTTGTCGAGCAAAAAGCGCAGCGCAACGCGCTCGGCCTCGTTCAGCCCGTGGTAAAGGTCGCTGTCGCGCTTTTCCAGCGTCGGGCCGATCTTCTTGAAGATCTTGCGCCCTTCGGCGGTGAGCGAAATGATGACGCTGCGCCCGTCCTTGTCGTTGCCGGCGCGCGCGAGGATCTCCTTGGCGAGCATGGCCTCGACCGTGCGGCTCGCCTGGCTCTTGTCGAGGTTGGCGCGCCGCGAGATGTCCATCACGGTTTGCGGTCCGAACGTGCCGATCGCGGCGATGATGCTCGCCTCCGGATACGGCACACCCAGTTTGTCGCGCGACATCTCGCTGCTCATACGATCGGCGATCTTGGTCAAGGCCTTCAGCCGATAGGTCAACGAGGCTTCTGCGCCTGGCTCATTCGTGCTTGCCATATGCCCACTCATGAATTGGATCGGGAAACCCGAGAAATAAACCCGGGTATGTTGCCCTGATCCTGCCCGCGAGGTCAACTGGGTGCCAGGCACGGGTCAGCAGCGGCGAGTCGAGTGCGGTCTGCTTCAACACGGTGCACGCAACGTGCGAAGGCGCGATAAGCAGCATCGACGCTCATATGCATTTTCAACACTCGCTTTCATACTGGCCGCTTATACTGCACGCGTTCAACGCGCGCGAAGATGGCCATGAGCAAACGAATGACTGTCCGGCAGTCGCCGGTGCACGGAAAAGGCGTCTACGCATTGCGCCCCCTGCGGGCCGGCGAGCGCATCTTCGAATACAAAGGCAAGATCATGAGCTGGCGCAGCGCGGCCCGGCGTTATCGTCTGCGTGAAGACGGCGCGCATACGTTTCTCTTCGGCCTGTCCGATGGCCGCGTGATCGACGGCGGCCAGGGCGGCAACTGGGCGCGCTGGCTCAATCACGCGTGCCAGGCGAACTGCGAAACCGTCGAAATCAACGGCCACGTATTCATCGACGCATGCCGCGACATCCTGCCGGGCGAAGAGCTATTCATCGACTACGCGCTCGAATTGTCCGACGACGCCTGCGAAGACACCATCCGCGAATACACCTGCCGCTGCGGCACGCCTGGTTGCCGCGGGACGATGCTCGCCAGCGCCGGCGCCAGTGTTGGCGCGGACGCCGGCGCAAGCAGCATCGTCAGCGTTGCCAGCCTGCTTTAGGTTGCGGCAGGCTGCGCCACGCCTAGAACCGGTGCCGCATGCCGATCGCAACAACCGTCTGCTGATTCGTCGACGACGCCGACTGCCCGCTGATATCCGCTCCCAGACCCGAGCCATCCGCGCTGATGTGCTGGTAGGTCGCCTGCGCATAGACGTCGGTGCGCTTCGAGAGGAAATAGTCGGCCTGCACCGACACCTCGTGCCAGCGCGGGTGATGTTCGCCGCCTGAGCTCGAAAGCGCGCCCTGGGTGTAGGTGTACACGCCGTTCAGGCTGAATTGCGGCGTGAACATATAGCTCGCGTTCACCTCGTAGTTGCTGAAGCTTGCGCCCTGCCCGTTCTGCACGAGGCCAAGGCTGTTCGCGCCGTTGATCGTGTCGAGGCCGCCGAGCTGCGTGCGCGTCCACACAAAGCCGAAGCGCGCATTGCGCGTGATGTAGTTCACGCCCGCGCCATAGGTGCGCTGCTGGGCTGCGATGAATGTGCGGTCGGTCAGCGTGAGCGCGCCGTTCGTATTGTTGCTGCCGCCGTTGTTCGCCTGCAGGTAGCCCGTGCCGAACTCGAATCCGCCGAAATCGTACGACGCGCCAAAACTGTAGAGGCGATTGTCGTCGAACCCGCCCGCCTCGTTCGAGAAGCCGTAGAGCGCGCCGAACTTCGCGCCGCCATAGTTCGTGCTCGCGTACTTGACCGCGTTGTTCACGCGAAACGAATTGTTGAGATTGTCGTTGTCGTACGGGTGAGCCGAGAGATTGTTGCCGCCCGGATGACGCCCCGTGAAGCTGAGCGGCGCGAGATAGTCGACCACGGAGTCGTATTGCCGGCCCAGCGTGAGCGCGCCGTAGCGATTGTTTTCGAGGCCCGCGTACGCCTGGTAGCCGAACATGCGGCCGCCCTGGCGCAGCGTGCCGTTCGTCACGCTGAAGCCGCTCTCGAGGCGGAAAATGGCGCGCGTGCCGCCGCCCAGGTCCTCGCTGCCGGTTATGCCCCAGTGGCTGCCCGTGACGTTGCCGCTGCCGGCCGCAAAGAGGCTATGGCCGCCTGCGTTGCTGTTGTACGAGAGTCCGGCGTCGATCACGCCGTACAGCGTCACACTGCTTTGTGCGTGGGCCCCGCATGCATAAGCCGCGGCGAGGGCTGCGGCGACGAGCGTCTTTTTCATTGTTTTTTCCTTCGAGTGATCACGAGTGTTGCGTGTGGCGATGGCCGCGCAGCGCGCGAACCGGCCCCGCATTCGCGCAAGGCGAATGCGGTCCGGCGTCGTGAAGACGCGCGCTGAAACGGCGGACTGAACGGGCTGGCTGGGCCGCGCTAGTGGCGGCTGGCGATGCCCTGCTGACCGGCGAGACCGTCGATCAGAACTTGAAGCTGTCCGCGCGAGCATGGCTCGATGCGCGCGCGAACGCCGAACACTTCGGCGAGGCTGTCGGCGGTGACGACCTCGGCCGGTGCGCCCAGGCGCGCTATGCGCCCTCGATGCAGCAGCATCGCGCGGTCGCAGGCACGCACGGCCGCGTTGATGTCGTGCAGCACGACCACTGTGACGATCGCGCGCTCGCGGGTTACGTCGCGCAGCACCTGCATCACCTGGAACTGGTGATTGAGGTCGAGCGCGGAGCACGGCTCGTCGAGCAGCAGCACCTGCGGATCGCG
Organism: Paraburkholderia sp. J10-1; assembly: GCF_905220165.1. NCBI lineage: Bacteria > Pseudomonadati > Pseudomonadota > Betaproteobacteria > Burkholderiales > Burkholderiaceae > Paraburkholderia > Paraburkholderia sp. J10-1. The sequence goes on from NZ_CAJMYW010000001.1 coordinate 331,224, forward strand.
CACCAGCGCCTGAGCGATACCCACCAGCTGGCGCTGCCCGCCCGAGAGCTCGTCGAGCGAGCGGCCCGCGAGCGCGGCAATGCCGAGCCGCTCGAGCACCGCATGCGCGTGCGCGATTTGCACGGACGACGCCCCGCGCGACGCGCCAAACTGCGACGCCGGATCGCGCCCCGCACGCGCGGCCACCACGACCGACTCCAGCACCGCGAGGCGCACGCCGGCCGGCAACGCTTGCGGCAGATAAACCACGCTGTGCGAGCGAGCGCCCGCGGCAGTTAGCTTGAGCGGCGCGCCATCGAGCGTGAGCGAGCCGCTGCGCGGCGCGTTCAGGCCCGCCAGCGTACGCAGCAAGGTGGATTTGCCGCTGCCGTTCGGCCCGAGCAGCGCCGTGATCTCGCCGCGCGCGAGCGGCCCGGCGCTCAATTCGCTCAACACTTCGCGCTTGCCGTAGTGCACCGAAAGCGCGTGGATCGACAGCCCGCTCATTGCGACATCCCCTGCGAGCGCACGACGATGCCGAGAAAGAGCGGAATGCCCACGAGCGCCGTGACGATGCCCACCGGAATGAGCACGCCCGGAATCAGCAGCTTCGAAGCGATGGAGGCGAGCGAGAGCATCAGCGCGCCGAGCAGCAGGCTGCCCGGCAGATAGAAACGATGATCCTCGCCGAACAGCGTGCGCGCGATATGCGGCGCGATCAGCCCAACGAAACCGATGGTGCCGACGAACGACACGGCGAGCGCCGAAAGCGCCGACACGCGCAACAGCGTGCCCAGGCGCAGGCGCCGCACGTCGATGCCGAAGCTCGCCGCGCGCTCTTCGCCCAGACGCAGCGCGGTGAGCGTCCACGCGTTGCGCATCGAGAACGGCACGGCGAGCGCGAGCGCCGCCGTGAGCACGCCGATCTTCGGCCAGTCGGCGCGCGCGAGCGAACCGAGCGTCCAGAACACGAGGCCCTGCAGCGCGTCGGCGGAGGCGATGAACTGCATCAGCTCGACGAGCGCATGAAACGAGAACACGAGCGCGATGCCCATCAGCACGACGCCCGCCGTGCTCATGCCGCGCCAGCGCGCGACGAAATCGAGCATGAGCGCCGAAGCGAACGCGAACACGAATGCGTTGGCCGAAACGATCCACGTTTGCGCGACACCCGGGATCGCCACGTCGAGCACGATGGCGAGCGACGCGCCGAAGGCGGCCGCCGCCGAAACGCCCAACGTATAGGGGCTCGCGAGCGGATTGTTGAGGATCGTCTGCATCTCCGCGCCCGAAATGCCGAGCGAGGCGCCGACCACGAGCGCCATGACCGCATACGGCAGACGGATCTGCCACACGATCACGCTAGTGGCGGGGTCCGCCGAGGCGGGCTGGAAAATCGTGCGCAGCAAGGTCGCAATGGGCAGACCCGAAGGGCCGGAGCTGAGGTCGAACAGCAGCGAGGCGACGATCAGCAGCGCGACCGCTGCGAGACACAGCACGCGGCGGCGCGTGAGGCGCGCGTAGGCGCGCATCTGGGCCTTGGCGTCGTGCGCATCGGACATCGCGTCGAGCGGCCGCGTGGCTTCTGCGGCCAGGCGCACGCTGTTCATCGCGCGGCCTGCTGCGCTTGCGCCGCAGGCAACGGCGCATCGACCCACTCCGTACCCGTATCGGGAATCGCGAGGAAGCGGCGATACAGTTCACGCTCGGTCGCGTGCACATCGAGCGTGCTGAACTGCTGCGGATAGAACCACTTCGCGAACGCCTCGATCGCGACGATGTTGTACGGCGAGTCGTAATAGTTGTGCGAAATGCCGTGCACGCGCCCATCGTGAATCGCCTTGATGGTGTCGAAGCCGGGACGCGCGACCAGTTGCGCGAGGCTCGCATCGGCATCGTGCTCGCTCGTGAGCGCGCCCACGCGCAGCGAAGCGAGGCCGGGCTTCGTGCGGCTGCCCGTGGCGATATACACGTCGGGCTGCGCCGCGATCACCTGCTCCATGCTGATGTCGCCGAGCACGCCGGGCAAGAGGCCCGCTGCGATGTTGCGGCCGCCCGCGGCATCCACGAACTCGCCGAAGTTGCCCTTGCCCGCCGTGTGGCAGCAGCCCGCGTCCCATACGCCCGCCAGCATGTCCACGAACACCTTCGGGCGCTGCGACTCGGGAATCGCATTCACCACTTGCTGCACGCGCGCGAGATGCTGCTGATAGAACTGGATATAGGCATCGGCTTCCTTCTCGCGGTGCAGGACCGCGCCAAGCAGCTTGATGCTCGGCAGCGTGTTCTGCATCGGGTGCACGCGGAAATCGACGAACACCACGGTCGTGCCGGTCGCTTCCAGTTGCTTGACGAGCGCGTTGTAACGGCTCGGGCCGTGGCCCGCCACGCTGAAAATCGCCACATCGGGCTTGAGCGCGAGCGCCTTCTCGTCGCTGATGCTGTCCTCGGTCGCCTTGCCGATCAGCGGGATCTGGCGAATTTCGGGGAAGCGCTGCGCGTAGGCCTCGTAAGTCTGCGGGTCCATGGTCGGCAGGTCGCCCTGCCAGCCCACGATGCGCGCGAGCGGCTTCTGACCCTCGAGCAGCGCGACCGCCGCAAGCAGACGGCTCTCGCCAAGCAGAATGCGATGCGGCTCGGCAGGCACCTTGACCGTGCGGCCCGCGAGATCGGTCACGACGCGCGGCGCCTGGGCCGTCTGCGCGGGCGCCGGCGTGGCGGCCTGGGCGGCGGTGGCGCCGCAGCTCAAGGCGATGGCGGCCGAAGTTGCAGCCGCAGTCGCAACGGATACGGCGCCCCGCAGCGCCACGCGGGTCAAGCCAGGGATCAATCGAAAGGTCAACATGATATATTCTGTAAATGCGAACGATTGCTATTTGCGAGCGCAACTTTAACGGTCATTTGTAATGGCGATGTGTTGAAACCGGCCGTTTTGTAATGGAATGTGTTGGCGCGGCTTCAGTCCCGCGGCGGCAAGAGAAAAAAGATGGATCACATACTGGTCGTCGACGACGACGCCAACATCCGGCAACTGCTGCGCGACTACCTGCGCGAGATGGGCTACCAGGCGAGCGCCGCCACCAACGGCGCGCAGATGAAGCAGATACTCGGCACCGCCCAGGTCGACCTGATCGTGCTCGACCTCATGCTCGACGGCGAAGACGGACTCGACCTCACGCGCGAGCTGCGCCGGGTCCACGACACGCCCGTCATTATTCTTTCCGCGCGCGGCGGCCTGCTCGACCGCATCCTCGGCCTCGAAATGGGCGCCGACGACTATCTGCCCAAGCCCTTCGATCCGCGCGAGCTGCTCGCCAAGATCAAGGTGGTCCTGCGCCGCACGCGCGCGGTGCCCGGTACGCGCCCCGCCGACGCGAACGCGTTCATCACCTTCGCGGGCTGGCGCCTCGACACGCGCATGAAGCAGATGTGCTCGCCGGACGGCGTGGTCGTTTCGCTAGGCGGCTCGGACTACCGCACGCTGCGCACGCTGCTCGACCATCCGAACCGCCCGCTCTCGCGCGAATTTCTGCTCGACCAGGTGTTCAGCAAGAGCATGACGCCGCTCGACCGCGCCATCGACGTCTGCGTGAGCCGGCTGCGCCAGCAGCTCAAGGATTCGGCGCGCGAGGCCACGCTCATTCGCACCGTGCGCAACGAGGGCTATATGCTCGTGGCCGACGTTGGGTACGAAGCGTGAGGCGGTTTGCTCGTTTCGCATCGAAGTTGCGCCTTTGGCCGCTTTGGCCCGATACGCTCTTCGGGCGCCTCGTCGTGATTCTCGCGGCGGGCATGTTCGCGGGTCAGTTGCTGACCAGCACGATCTGGTTCGAAACGCACGACAACCGCACGCTCGAAATTCCCGCGCGCCTCTTCGGCAGCCGTCTCGCCGATACGGTGCGCCTGATCCAGCGCGCGCCCGATGCCGCGACGCGCGAGGCGATCGTCGGCACGCTCGGCGACGACCGTTACCGCCTCAAGTGGGTGCAAGGCGCACCGCTAGCGGTGCCCGCCACGCTTTCGCTCGCGCAGCGCGCCACCGCCGGGCTGATCGAGGGCGTGATTCGCAAGCGCCTGCAAGAGCCCATCGACGTGCACCTGATCGACGCCCAGGTGCGCGACGGCGCGTGTCGCGAAGGCGGCGTGCTGAGCCTGTTCGACTCGCGCATGCCGACCGGCGACTTTCACGTGCAGCTCGAGGTGCCGGGTCAAGGGTGGCTCGATATCCACGCGAATGAGGGCCAGGCGGGCATGCATACCGAGCGCGGCGCGCTCGTGATGGATTACCTGCTGCGCATCTATGCGCTGCGCTTCGTCGCCGTGTGCCTGATCGCGTTGATTGCGGTGCGCTTTGCGCTTGCGCCGTTGCGCCGCTTCGCGGCGGCGGCCGAAGCGCTCGGGCGCAACATCTATCGCGCGCCCTTGCAGGAAACGGGGCCGCGCGAAGTGCGCAACGCGGCGCACTCGTTCAACGCCATGCAGCAGCAGTTGATCGACAGCTTTGCCGCGCGCACGCGCTTTTTGAGCGCGGTCTCGCACGACTTGCGCTCGCCGCTCACGCGGCTGCGGCTGCGCGTGGAAATGCTGCCGGACGCGGCGTCGCGCGAGCGCCTGCGCGGCGACCTCGAAGACATGGAAGGCATGGTGCGCGCCACGCTAGACGCCGTGCAGGGTGTGGAGATCACCGAGCCGCGCCAGCGCATCGACCTCGTTTCGATGCTAGAAGGCCTCGCGAGCGATGCATGCGAGCAGGGCCATCATGTGAGCGTGACGGGCAGCGTGCATGCGCCCATTCCCGGCTTTGCGCGCAATCTCAAACGCTGCCTGCAGAATCTTTTCGACAACGCGATTCGCTATGGCGGCGAAGCGAGCGTCACCGTAAGCGACGTTGAGCATGGCGTGCGCGTGGTGATCAGCGACAACGGGCCCGGCATTGCCGACACCGCGCTGCTCGAACGCGTGTTCGAGCCTTACTTCCGCGTCGATTCGCGTCGCAGCGATGCGCCGGGCGGCACAGGGTTGGGGCTCACGATTGCGCGCAGCGTGGCGGCCGCCCATGGCGGCACGCTCGTGCTGCGCAATCGGGTGGTGGACGGGAGAATCATTGGGCTCGACGCGCAGCTGGATTTGCCGAGCGGCGATTGACCGGCCACCTGCCGCTCATGCCTGCAGCACCGCGGGGTCGATGTAGCCCGGCACCGCAGCCGAAAGCGATTGCTTCAACTCCCGGCTTCCCGCGTCCGCCAGCACTTCGCTTTCGCCCGCCTCAAGCGCGTCGTAGGCTTGCCGGACGACATCGGCGGGGCTGACTTTCGGCACGTCGAAATCCTTGGTGAGATCGGTATCGACAAAGCCGACATGCACGCCGACCACGCCGATATTGCGCGCCCTGAAATGCAACCGGATGTTGTTCGTATAGCTCCACGCCGCCGCCTTCGAAGCGGAATACGGCGCGAGGAACGGTACAGCGCGCCAGGAAACATCGGAGAGCACGTTGATGACGCCACCGTTTCCATCGCTCGGAAGCATGGATTCGAAAGCGCGGGTCGTGCGAATAACGCCATAAAAGTTCGTTTCGAAAATGCGCCGGGCCTGTTCTTCCGCCTCTGCCAAAAGCGGCGTCTCGAGTATTTCCGCGATCCCGGCGTTGTTCACAAGCAGCGTCACGTCCGACGCGACCTTCGCCGCGGCCGTGACCGAAGCCGGATCGGTCACGTCGAGCTTGACGGGAATGATGCCGGGCTCGCGAAAGCCTTCCGGGTTGCGCACCCCTGCGTAGACCTTGGCGGCCCCGCGCGCGAGCGCCTCGCGTGCAAAGGCCAGACCGAGGCCGCGGCTTGCGCCCGTAACGAACACAACGGAATTCTTGATCTTCATTTTCAATCTCCTGGATCAGTTCTGCAAAGTAATCAAACGATCGATTGGATCAAGACTGGAAAAGCTCGCGGTTGGCGCGAACGAATGCCTCGACGGTCTGCGGCGCCCTTCCGGTAACTTGCTCGATGACTTTATCGGTCCCTTCGAATACGCCGTTCTGGTAGTCGACGGCGACTTCAATGAAGTGCTGGATCACAAACTCCGGCAAGTCGTACTTCCGCAAATGCGCCCGATATTCGTCGAGCGTGCCCGGGCGATATACGATCTTCCTTTCGATGACCTTGCCGATTTCTTCGGCAATACCGTGGTGGTCGAGTTCGACCGGGCCGCAAAGCTCATACGTCTTGCCAATATGCGCCTGCGGTTGCGCGAGCACCGTGGCGATGAAGCGGGCCTGGTCAACGGCGGCGATCGGCGCATGGCGTCCCGCACCGTAAGGCAGCGTGATCTGCCCTTCCTTGACGATCGTGTCGCGCACCCAAGGGAAGATCAGCCATTCGGAAAAGAAGGTCGGACGAATATGAACGGTCGGCACACCAGACCAGTCGAGTACGCGCTCCGCGATCCAGTGATCGCGCGCTGCGTGGCTTTTCGCCTGTTCGCGCGCCGAGATCTGCGACATTTCCACCACGACTTCGAGACCGGCGCGGCGGGCGGCGTCTGCGAAATACGCCGTGCCCTGAATGAATCCGGGCCGCACGGGATAGCAAAGATAAGCGCCCGTCACGCCTGCGGTGGCGCGAATCAGATCGTCGTGATCGAGCAGGTCGCCCACCACGACTTCGGCGCCGGCGGCCTGCAGCGCAGCGCTGCGCGCGTCTTCCCGATGGACCATCGCGCGCACCGCATGTCCGGCTTCGAGCAGATTGCCCACCACATGCACGCCGGTTTTGCCGGTGGCGCCGGTAATCAGGAACTTACGCTGTTGCATGATGAATTCTCCATTTCAAGTGCATATGCACATATGAGCGCGAATCGAATCGCCATTCTCTGGCGACAGTTTTCGTTCAAAGCATTTCGATGTGTTGCCTGACGTCTTGCAGCAGCGACGCAGAAGCCGCTTGATCGGGGATGATGCGCGCCATGGTCAGCGCGCCGATCATGGCCGCTAGCGTGAACACGGCCTGCGACCGGTCCGCCTCTTCTTCCGGCGTTGCCATGCGCGCCGCCAACATGTCGACGAGCGCGTCGAACCCGCGTGACGCCGCCGCACGCGCAGCGTCGTCCGCGCGCGCCAGCTCGCTGCCCATGGCGGCCAGTGGGCAACCATTTGCGCGCGCATCGCGATGACCGGTGGACATGTACGCGTCCACGACCGCACGGAACGCGTCCTCGCCCGTGGCCCCGGCCGCTGCGGCGGCGAGATTTTCAACGATGCCGGCCAGGCCCGCTTCGCAGGCTTCGGCCACCAGTTGACCCTTCGACTCGAAATGGCGATAAAAGCCGCCATGCGAAAGCCCTGCGGCGGCCATGACGTCGGCGAGGCCCGTTGCGTGGATGCCATTCGCCCTGAACGCGCCGGCCGCAACTTCCACGATGCGCTCGCGCGTTTGCGCCGTTTCGACCTTCGACTTCCTCATGATGACCCGTGCTCTGTGGTTCGATGTTGTTTAGATGGTAGTCATCATCTAAATGGAAGTCAAGGGCGATGCAAGGTAGCTCACGAGCAGGAACTTGCGGCGCGTTGGTGATTGGCAAACGAAATCTGATCTGTTGCAAACAAAGTTGTTCTCGCGATTCTTCGCAAATAAAACTGTCCTAGAAAATCGACCTCGCTATTCGACTCCTTACGCCATGAGGGTTTGCACGCAACGCCCTTCCCACGTCAAGCGCACTTTCGCTGCATTGTAAAAATTACCAGCCGCAGCCTAGGTGACCTCCAAACTCTGGGCGCGAACGCCTTCCCTTAAGAATCAAACACCTAACAAAATTCCTTGCAAACAAAACTGGTCCGAGAAATACCCCTTGCAAACAAAATTTGGCGCGACGAAAACAGGCCTCATTAACTGATCCATGAGAATTTATCCAAGCAAACTCGGAGATGTCGATCGCATGCAACTCAACTGCTAACTAACCTCCAGCCCGACGCTCCGCCTCAGTTTGAGCCGAGTCAGGGTCGTCGACAGATTCACAGGCGAATGTCGGCCTGCATCAGGATTACGTTGCGCGAGCGCAGGCGCTTTGCCTTGAAAAGTATCGCGCGCCGGTGGTTTATCCCTTTACCTTGAGATCGCCCAAGCGGGTCACAAGGAGCAAACCAATGTCTAAGTCGAAGATTCGGCGAGCGCTCGTTAAGGAGCGTCGAACCACGGTGGACTGCTTGCGCCTCGATCACCAAGCTTGCGCGCTGCGTCGGGTTGGTCAACCGTCAGAATCCGAGCCAAAATCGGCTATACCACGCTTTAGTGAGCGCGCAGACTCGAATTGGCGGGCGGCGACATCGGCTAGCCTCACGTTCATACCGCCTCCGAACGCGACCTTCATGCGCTCTCCCGCGCGGCCCCCACACTTCTCGGGTAACCAGATCCCAAAGAACGCTACCTTGTCTTTGCGTCCACGCGCCCAGCCGCCAGCCAGCGCCTGCCAGTCGCCTCTCAGAATCTGGTCGAAGGACAGTTCGACGAGGAGTTAGAGCCCGCGCGACGGGCTCCTTTATCTCATGCACATCCGTGGCGTTCTTGCCGATGACGTACTTCGAGGGCAGGTGCTGCGCAGTCAAGCATGTTGAGCATTGAAATCGAGGACACTTTCACATGCCGATTGCAAGGTCCCGCGCGGGTGGCATCGATTGCAGACAACCGCCAAGTAATTCACGTCGATTGTTCTTACGACGTACGCCACCTCCTCGACGGACTCATCCTCAAGGTAAGTAAGAGTAAGTAAGATGGAACTCGCTCATGTCGACGGGCCCGCCGCACTTGGCACAGCGTTCGACAGGAACTATATCCGGGTACCGAATCGGCACCCCTTCGCGCACCATCACCTCATCGCGGCGCCTTGCCAAGCAAGGCTTGGAACAGTAACACTCCAAGCCTTCCGCACCGACAATCTCAATCTCCGGCAGCGCTTTTCCGAAGTGCACGCGCTCCCATTCTCTCGTAATACTGAACACTCTCCACTTGAATCGAACGGAGCACGTAAAACATTCATATTCGCCTTCCGCTAGCGTGTTCATGTCGACCTCGACAAATTCAGATTAGCGCAGAAGCTATTGCAGTATGCCGGCTTTCATCGCGGAACATATGCGGATCTCGAACCCGCGGTGGTCGCTAACTTCGATCTGGATGGGCTCACCCAATCATATGATGCCGTCAAGGGCTCAACCAAAGTCGCTAGGCTACGGACGCATTCACCTTGTGCCCCACTAATGCGACCAAGCCATCCAACTAGTTGGATGCAACTATCCAAAAACTGCCGCCTGATGGCGCACAAAAGGAGCATGTACCAGCACAAAAAAGCAGGCTACAAGCGTGACGGCCGCCCCAAATTCCCTCTCGTCCTAGTCCGTCGTCCGTTCTCTTCTCATCAGCACCGAAGTCCGTACTCACCTCCCGCACCGGCGACCTCAAGCAGGTTGCACCGCACTTTGAAAAGAGCAATGTCGCTGTGCGCGACCTTTTCCACTTCGGCGGTGAGCACCAACTGCCAGCCCGCGCGCCGCGACAGACGCGGCACAGTCACTCGCTGATCCGGCGAAACGGCCGCTTTGCCCCAAGGGAGATAAGTTACTCGAGCAGACCTACGGATCTTCTGCCCTTTCGAACTGGAGTAACCGCTACGGTTTGACGTTGCGGGCGCGACCATATGTGTGCCAGCCGGCTATTTCGGGCGCATGCTGCGGTGGCCGACGAGGCGCGCCAAGTTGCTACTTCGAGATACCTCGTCGTGATTCCGTTCATGTGGCCGGACCGCGCGGAGGCAGGGACCGAAGACGAGACCTGCAGCTTAGCCGTGAGGGGCCGGCTGGCCAAAGCAATCGTTGGCGTCCATTTCGCACTCTATGCGTCTACCATACTCAATCAATCACAGGATTAGGACAAATCAGAACAGACTGCGAGTTTCGAGTTGACACGCTGCTCGCCAAAGTTTATCGGCGAGCGGATGTCGAGCAATGAGGCACAGCCAGTACATGGTCGACTCCTTGCTGTTGCGCACAGGGTACATAGTGTCGCAAACGCTCATCCCGGCCCCGCTCACCAGTTCCTTCCAGTGTCCGATGAAAGCATCCCGCATCGCATGCTTTGAACTCATCTTCCGCACGATGTCCCGCCAGCCGGGCGCAAAGTGATCCAAGGGCGAGTGAGCCACTTCAAGGCCGCTCGCGATGTTGCGCTGGATGTCCCCCGTGCTGAGATGGACGACGATGTCCATCGTCGGCATCGCAGCGAGCTTCTCGATGATAGAAAAATGCAGATGACCCGCATTGTACGGGTCAAGTAGCGCGAGATGAAAGCCACCCTTCTTGAGTTTCGGCAAGACCCAATCGATGGTTTCGTGAGCGCGCCCTACCTTAGACTGAAGTGGCACGTCCTGCCTGCGCAGGCGGGCATCGCATGCGGCGAGGTACTCGGGGTTCGCGTCCCCAATGAAGAAGTCCGTAAACGCACCTCGCTTCCGCTGAGCGATGTGCCAGGCTGCGAGCGGGCCGCCGTCCTGAAAAGACTGGGTGTGCTTGATCTTTACCCTCCCGGTTCCCGCGAAAAGGTCTATGTATGTCCGCTGACTCGTGAACTTCTGTCGCGCTCCCCAGGACGCATCGATATATCGCCGAATGATCTGGTGTTTCTCTTCGGTAACCCAACGCCCTACTACCATCGCCGGCAATCCATCGACAGGGTCTGGGACGACCTTCTCCTCGACTTCCACATTGCCCTCGCAGTTTTGAGTTGTTATTTGCTCCGCACGCCTTCCGGCGTTGGTGCACCCATCATGTTTGCTGCACCGCAAAAAAACAGCGCGACGCTGCGCGCAGTCCAATATCAATCTACAGGACCGCGTTCAGTTTAAGGGTGAATTGGGGTTTCGTTGTGGACTCAACGCGTGGGGTTGACACCCACCATACTTCGCAGTGCGCTGCGGGCGAGTACAATACGGCACCAGGTCACTGACGCCGCAGGCAATGGGAAAAGATTCTCGCATCGAATGGACACATCACACCTTCAACCCATGGTGGGGTTGTGTCAAGGTATCCGCGGCCTGCGATCACTGCTACGCGGAAACCTGGGCAAAACGCCTCGGCGAGGGGCTATGGGGCCCGCACACTCCACGACGCTTTTTCACTGATGCCCACTGGAAAGAGCCTATCAAGTGGGATAAGAATGCTGCGAAGGACAAGGTTCGCCGACGAGTTTTCTGCGCCTCGATGGCGGACGTTTTCGAGAATCGGCCCGACCTGGTGGCTGAACGTGGGCGTCTGCTCGACCTAATTGGCCAAACACCTAATCTCGACTGGCTGCTTCTCACAAAGCGCATCCACCTGGTTCGCAAGCAGTTGCCTAAAGGTTACGAGTTCCCGAAGAACGTGTGGCTTGGCACCACCGTCGAGGACCAGGTCACAGCACAAAAGAGAATCAAGTACCTCCTGGAGTTCTCTTCCCCGTCCGTGAGATTCCTTTCCTGCGAACCACTCCTGTCCGCTATCGACCTTTCGCCCTACCTGATACGAAACGAAAAGGGCAATCGCGTCGATTGGGTAATCGCCGGTGGTGAATCGGGACCGCACGCTCGCCCGATGGATCCAATCTGGCCAGATGCCTTGCAGAAGCAATGTGCCAAGGCGAAGGTACCGTTTCACTTCAAGCAATGGGGACATTGGGCTCCGGTTGATCAGGTGCAGGACGTGGTGAAGAAAAGCACGCCCATCCGTGTCATTCGGCAAGATGGCAGCGAGGTGTCCGTTGCTGGCATTGGGAAAGCCAAGGCAGGACGTGTTCTGGCCGGCAAGCATTGGGACCAATTTCCACGCACTGTCGCTTAACTCACCAACCCTTCCCGAAAACTCTCACCTTGGCAAAACGTCACTACGATTGGAGCAACGGTCCGGCCGAGCTCGAGGCACATAGCCTGACGAAACACCAAGTTCTAGTCGACTACCTGATCCGCTATTTCCAGCAACGCCTTCTCAATGCCCGCGGACGAGAACATATCCGCATTACACTGATTGATGGTTTCTGCGGTGGCGGCCGGTACCAGTTGAAGGGTACAGGCGAACTCGTGCTTGGTTCGCCCTTACGGATGCTCAAGGCCGTCGAGGAAGCATCGTTCAGGATAAATCTTGACCGGCCAAAACACATCAACTTCGATGTGCAATTCGTCTTCATCGACAAGGACAAGAAGGCGCTCAATCACTTGAGCGAAGTTCTGCGCGAGGAAGGCTACGAGCGGGCGATCGGTAGCACTATCCATTTAATGCAGGCAGAGTTCGGCGCCGCGGCAGACGAAGTCCTTGCTCGCATAAGGAAGCACACTCCACTCGCCGGGACTGCGCTCTTCTTCCTCGATCAATACGGCTATGCTGAAGTCCCTGCGCCGCTCATCCGGAAGATATTTGCTCACGCACGCGATGCCGAGGTCGTCCTGACCTTCCATGTGTCTTCTTTCGCGACCTACACCAACGACGAGCTTGCACAAAGGATCTCAGCGACCCTGCAGATTGACATCTTCAAACGCTTGGGCGGAAGGTCAATCGAGGAGATTAAGAATAACGAGGCAGACTGGCGGCGCTTCATTCAGGCCGCTCTCTACGAAGCTCTGGTAGACGGGTGTGGTGCTGGATTCTTCACCCCCTTTTTCATTCGTGGCGCAGGAGCGGGACACGGCGAATTCTGGCTCGTGCATCTTTCCCAGCATCACCGAGCTCAAGACGTCATGAAGCAGGTTCACTGGCAACACAGCAACCACTTCGTGCACTACGGCGGCGCCGGCCTCGACATGCTCGCGCCGCAAACCATGGGTTTCCTCCAGGACTTCGACGGGGGCTTTCGGTTCGACGACGTCGCTCGAGACAAGTCCGACAAGGAGTTGGTCGTCCAGCTTGCGAGGCGAATTTTCTCGCAGTCCGAACCGAAGGCGTTTTCGCAGATGTTTGCCGAAACCTGTAACGGCTCCCCAGCGACCGCATCGATGTACAAGGACGCGCTCGCTACACTTGTCGCGGAAGGTGATGCGACGATCCGGTCTGTGGATGGAAAGCAACGATACCGTGCACGTTACATGAGCGACACGGACATCATCGAAAGACCCAAGCAGTCCAGGCTATTCAATTTCACGAACGTGTAGGCAGCCGCCCTAATTCGATCGCTTTGCCGGTTGGCAGCAAGTGAAGATGGCTCTTAGTGCCCTGCGTTGCAACCCGCGGACTCAGATGCTCTCCGCCGCCTTCGCAGCCAGAACGGCTGAATCCGGTCCGCTATTAGCAGTTACTTAATTTTGGGCGATCAGGAATTTAGATGGATCCTTGGCCCCAGCGATCCACGCCGGAGCGCGACCACGGCCACTCCAGGTGGCACCAGTCTTCGGGTCCTGATATTTCGGGGGCTGCGGACCCCGCACGTAGTTGCCTGGCTTTGCAGCCTTCTTCGCAGGATCGCCAACCTTGGCGAATGCTTCGCCTGCGAGGAATTTGGTCCTATCCTTCACATTGGCAATCCACGCCGGTGCTCGGCCACGACCCGTCCAGGTTGCCCCCGACTTCGGGTCACGATACTTAGCGGCTCCCGCACTCTGATTAGCTTTGGCGTTCGAACCAGGCTGGCGGCCGCGTCGCTTTCCGCCGAGGTACGTCTCGATGTCCCCGATCGTGACGCCATGCCGTTCCATAAGCCCTCGAATCTTTCCGAGAACATCGGAAGATTGCTTCTTCTCAATTGCTTCCGCCTGTGACTGAAGTTTCGCAATCTTGGCTTGTATGCTTTGAAGAGTAGCCATAGCCTTCCCCTAGGTGAATTGGATGCATGCCACTATGCCAGAATGCACACAGTAAGGGCATGAATTGCTTCCGAAATAGGAGTTTACTTCGACGATCCGTGCTGCCGAATCAAGGAAAATAGCAGATACATAGTGCAAGGGAGTCTCAGCGCGGCCATGCTACAGTCGGGCGACAGCGCATCCGATCTGGTCAAACTGGCGGACGGGGTAATGTAAGACGTGAAGGCGCGCGGCAGGGCGAATCGCTCGTCACCGACGCCTGGGGAACTCGCCGCTTGACGGAGACGCAAGGCGCCAGCGATGCGAGCAAGCTGATGAACTTAGTTTTCCGAATTAACATTCGGTCATTTCTATTATGTTAAATATCGAGAAGTAGCACTTTCTAACCTGAAGGACTGAGTGACGCTTGGTTTTGAACCCGCAAACCTTGACGCAGCGTTAACCGAGGTGATCGAGATGGCCGCTCACGTCGGCCAGACCGAGCTGCGCAATGTTGCGCGATCCGCTCAAGTGGACCTGAGCAATCGCGAACAGGGGCGTCAATACTTGAAAGATCGTGCAAAAGAACAGTTTGACAGCGAGAAGCTTCAAAACGTCTTGCAATTCTTCTTAGGCCCCGCGTTCGGCAGCGGCCAGCGCTTCATCAATTCTCTGAAGTATGCTTCTCAGTTCGTCGTCCCGGTTCCATTCGTCGAAGCGCTGTTTTTCGACGGGCATATCGGCATACCTGCGCAGGCGCAGCGCCAAGTCGGACACTTCTAGCCCCAGCTGAGCATATCCGCCCTGTCTCGCTTGAAAATATTCAATGTGGTCTGGGGGATTAGAAACGAACTCGCCAATACCTGCGATGCGGTTCTCGATCTGCTCTCGTTGGTCCGGTACGCGCAGAATTGCATACATCAGATCTTGCGGCAACACCTTCCATTCGACATCGATATCCAAGGGCTGGAAATTGGGCGCGGTAACTGTGGGCTCGTGTTCCCCTTGTTCACCTGCGGGCTGGCCATAGGCAGTGCCGTCATCGAGCGCAACATGTAAGCATCCGTTGGCGAACCGGTCGAGATGCGAAACGACGATCGCCGCGAGATAAGCTGTCTCCGTCTTTCGCCTAGATCGATGAACCAACCATTCCTTCGAAGCGGTGATCATGCCGCCCAGGATAACGCCGCAGATGCCTGCTGCGGCCGAGATAATAGCGGGGCTGCTTCCGGTATCCATATGTTCCTATCGCGCTAACGAGGGGGCCGGTATTAATTGTCCAGAATGGAGAAAAGACTATCACACCGCATAGGCGTGAATCGGTCTTGGAAGGATGCGGGCCGGCACAACAGACGGCCTCGCCCTCTGATGGCTTAGCCACTGACCGGGCTCGAGGCGCGATGCTCTGCTTAGAGATCAGCCATCATGCAGGCGCACGCGAAACGGCATTACATGTCGGGGCAGTAGTGAGAGCCGCAAGGAAGTGGAAGCAATCAATTATTATTTAGTATTCCATATCATATTTAACATAAGGTTATTTATCGCATTCTTACAAATGTTTGTGAACGTTGTCAATTCGGATATCCGCACACCAGCTCGCAGCACAGCCAATGCACCACTGAGTCAATCTGCTAATGGCGGTCTCCGCGCGACCAATCCATCCTCGCTCGCTTGGGCAGTCTTTTGAGATCCTTCAAATCGGCTTGCGGCTCGCTCGACGCCGTGCCACCTGCACCGAACACGTCAGCGGCGCGTTCCTGCAGCTGCCGCTTCCGTTCGGGGATCTGGTTCGGGTGCAGGTCGAACTGCAATGCCTATTCGGCTAGCGTCCGCTCGCTCTTGAGCGCAGTCATCGCCAGTTTCGCTTTGAACGCGCCTGAGTGCGTGCGCCGCGTTCTCTTCACCATCTTCTGGGTTCCTTTGTCGGCGCTATCATGGGCTCAGGCCCCACGCGCTGTACATACGCGACCGTCTGAATTTGCGCGGCCACCTCATCAGACCGCTTTGTAGATTTCCGCGATCACGTAGATCGTGACTCTCCAATGCATAGTACTTCACAACTTCCGTCACATGCGATTCTTGAAAACCAACCTCCCACTCAATATGGAAGGTGTGTATGTGCAGCACCTAACATACTTGTTTGGCCACCTCACCCAATGATTCGTAATAGCGTGCAAGTCAATCCGTGGCCGCGCAACACCGTTCGCGTTTATGCGAAATGCATGCGCGACCCGACAATCCACGGCGGGTGGTCAAGATGATGCGATCCATACTTTTTGCGTTAGCCGCTTTCGCACTTTCGTCGATCCAAGGGTGCGGCACAGTTGCCGATGTCCCCTATCACGCGGTCTGCCCCGGGAAAACTGGCAACTGCTCGCCCGAAGAGTTGAACCGTGCGGTGACCGTTCGCGAGGTTGGCATTCAGGACACTGGCTGGAACGCATGCCTCACCAGCGATGGCCCACCGCTCAAAGGCTCGCCTGAACTGCTTGCCGATTTTCAATGTTCGCCAACGTCGACCTCACTCTTGAAGGTCTTCTACAACCAGGCGTGGCTTGAGTACAACGATGATGGGGAACAGCAGGACCGAGCACAACTGACTGCAGTGCTGAATTGGATTCGCAAGGAACCAGGGCCACTTTTTATCCTGGTGTATGTCCATGGTTGGCACCATAACGCGGACACTTCAAACGGCGACCCCAGAAATAACGCCATCAAATTCCCCTTGTTGATGGCACGTGAGGTCGACCAGCTCAAACGGATGGCGATCGACAAGAAGATCGAAATGCCGAAGGTGCTCGGGATCTATGTCGGGTGGCGTGGCGAGGAATACACGTCCGCGATTCAGAAATTGCTTTCGATAAGCGGACGCTCTGAGGTCGCCGACACTATCGGCTCCCGTGGCGTTCTCAAAGCAAACCTCCTTGAGATCGCGAATGCCGCACGAGGTCAAAATAGCGAAACTCGATTGATGGTGGTGGGCCACTCCCTGGGCGGCCGCATGATGGCGTCAATGTTTATGCCGGAACTGAAAAGCGGAAACGCCCAACCCCTTGGTCCCAATACGATGGTGGTGACACTTAACCCGGCGGTCGGCGCGGACTGCTACGATCCGGTCTTTGGAGAAGGAGGCAAAAACCCAGTGACGGCACGGCCTGTGTGGATGAACATTACGAGCGAGAAGGACAGCGCGACCAACCTCATCTACTCATCTGCACATTTCGTCGGGCTAGTGAATAGCTGCAACCCGTCGAGCGCCGCTAGGAACAAAGCGATTGGCCACTATAAGCCGTATTTAAGACAGGTAGTCGACCAGGCGATTTATGTAGACGGCGGGGATCCTCCCCATAAGGATTGCATGCAAGAAAACACTCCTTCGCTAGCTGTCAGAGGCCCGACCGTTTGGGAACCCGACTGGTATAAGCAATTCGATCAACGGCTATATTTGTCCTTCCCGCCGCGTAGCGATACTGCGAGAAGTCAAAACGTCAGGATCGACTACGCAGTCTGTGTGGGTGTAGAAGACAGTGAACTGCCAGCGAGCGTGCTCAACCGCGGCGTTTGGAACGTCCGCTCAGATAGCAGTCTTATCGACTTCGACGAAGGCGGCGGCAACACATCCGGTTTCCACAACGGAATTATTTCCACGATCCTCGTCCGTTTGCTTACCGAAGCGATGTACATCACAGAATAGCAAGGATACGGGCGCAAGCTCGATTCCAGCCCGACGCATTGCCTCAGTTCGACTGAAGTGTTCCCTGAAAATTGTGGGCGCGCAAAGCAAAACTTTGCTCTTTTCTATTATGTCAAATACTAGGCGGCCACCCACGAAAGCAACGTCGTTGGGAACAGCAATCAACCGACCTGTGCGAGCGCCGACAGGCCTTTCGCAATACCAGCGGCTTAGCCTCCGCGGATTGGTGAGCCTCTGGATCAGCGCGTAGGCGGCCGCATAGTAAGCGAACCTGACACGTAACACACAAGATTGCAGACCTCGCTTGACCGCTGGCGGGCTTACTGATGGCCACCATGTATATTGCCGGCCACAGCGCCTGCCGCGCCACCGATAATCGCGCCGGTCCACGCGTTCCCGCCCGCGATCGCCGCGATTCCCGCTCCACCGGCCGCACCTATTGCCGCGCCACTCACGGTTCCCTGCTGCCTTGGAGTCATATCCGTGCAGCCGATTACGAGAACGAGGGCGCTGACGCTTACGAACCATCCAGGTCGCTTCATGATCGTACTCCTTACTGGTTCTGCTTCAGACCGGGTACGACCATCTGGAACCAGAGGGTCTCAATTACCGGATGCTGGACCATTGTAGGATTGGCTGCGTAATAGTCGTCCAGCCCCTGACGTACGCTGTCGAGCGTCTTGCCCTGCATGCCCTTGCCGAAACGCTGCGTCATATCGCTCTTGTTCGCCGCAGTGCCGGCATAAGCACGCTCGATGTCCAGCAGATTAGCGATGCCGATGAGATACGCTTTCTTTTCTGCTTCCGACGACGCTATCCATTGCTGGCCGGTGACAATCGGAATACCTTCCGCGCGCGCAACGTTACCCAACGTTGCCAACGACAGAACGACTAACGATAAAGGTGTTTTCCAGTTCAGTTTGATTGTCATCTCAGCTCCTTGGCGGCTATGTCATGGAGCGAAGGTGTGTCAAAACGCGCAACTTCGGCGTCGGGCGCGAAGATCGACCCATCAGAACGTGCTGTAACGGCTTCGCGGCACGTTTGAAAGGGTAAAGCGACACCAGAAAACCGAGTAATTTCGAGCTTTGACACACCCTCGGCCTTTCACAGTCAACCGGTGGTGTCGATTGTGCCGTCTGGAAGAATGGGCCGTGTGCCGTGTGGATTTCACTTTTCGGCCCGCAAGACCAGCACACATCGTCATTCCGAGTTCTGTACCAGATAGCCACATCGATGATGATGAAAGTCTCTCGATGGATTGAGCAGAATGACTGAGGCGACATACCGACTCAACCGGCGATGCTGTCCTGGCTTCGTGGCACCTGAATCCGTTTAGAGTCTACTGCGTATTTCACAATTTCCAAGCACATCTCCGTGCAATTTGCGCGATAGTGTCACCACATAACGAAACGATCGGGGGGATGAAAGGATTTGATGCAGCACGCTTGAATATACACCCGTCTTTTTATAACACTTTCACGAATCGATTGAATTAAATGCCATTTCACTTATCCTGTTTCGATAGGCGTGCGATGGACAAAACCAGCAGTTCTCTCGTCGGAGGTCAGCGCCAATGAGTCCTATCGTCATCACCCTGCTCCTGCTCCTCGGGGTCGCGCTACTGCTCGCGCTCTGGCTAATGGGCATCTACAACGGGCTGGTGGTCGCCCGGAACCGGTTCGCGAACGCTTTCGCCCAGATCGATGTGCAGCTCAAACGCCGCTACGACCTGATCCCGAACCTGGTCGAAGCCGTCAAGGGCTACATGAGCCACGAGAGGGAGACGCTCGACGCCGTCATCAAGGCGCGCAACAGCGCGATGGCGGCCGAGCAGAAAGTCGCCGCCAATCCCAGCGACCCCGCAGCCATAAGTGGGCTCAACCAGGCCGAGGCCCAGCTGGGCGGCACCCTGGGTCGGCTTTTTGCCCTGTCCGAGGCGTACCCGGACCTCAAGGCCAACCAGAACATGCTCGCCCTGCAGGAGGAGCTGACCTCGACCGAGAACAAGCTGGGTTTCGCCCGGCAAGCGTTCAACGACGCCGCTACCGAGTACAACATCCGGCGCGAGGTCTTCCCGGCTGTCATGGTGGCCAGCATGTTCGGCTTCAGGGAGGCGGCGCTGCTCGAAACCGCAGAGGCCGAACGCGCAGCGCCCAAGGTGTCGTTCCGGTAACCCGGAACCGCCACGGCTCTGCGCGCTTTGTTCTCCCAAGGCCACGCCGACCATGGTCCCCAACTTCTTTCAGCAGCAGGATTCGGCACGACGCAAGACCTTCGAGCTGGTGGTCTATTTTGTTCTGGCGATCGTGATCCTGATCGCTCTGGTGTACGCGCTGCTGGTGGTGTTCAGCATGTATGACGCCCACGAGCCAGTGTCCTGGTGGCAGCCGGAGTTGCTCCTGCTTGCGGCGCCGGGGGTGGGCGTCGTAGTCGGCGGTGCCAGCGCGTTCAAGGTGAAACAGCTCGCGGCCGGCGGACAGGCCGTGGCCCTGATGCTGGGCGGCGTAGAGGTGCCCGGCACGACCACCGACGCGCGGCAGAAGCGGCTCCTCAACGTCGTCGAGGAGATGGCGCTCGCCGCGGGCGTGCCGGTGCCGCCCGTTTATGTTCTGAATGAGCGCGGCATCAATGCCTTCGCGGCCGGCTACGCCCCGGGCGATGCCGTGGTCGCCGTCTCCCAGGGCTGCCTCGACTACCTGACCCGCGACGAGCTGCAGGGCGTGGTGGCGCACGAGTTCAGTCACATTCTCAACGGCGACATGCGGCTCAACATCCGGCTGATCGGCCTGATCTTCGGGATCATGGCATTGTCCATCATCGGGCGCAGCCTCATGTTCGCATCCCGCGGGCGCTCGTCGGGCAGGCAGGATTCCCGCGGCAGCATGGTCCTGCTGGGCCTGGGCGTGTTCGTGCTGGGCCTGGTGGGAGCGTTCTTCGGCCGGCTGATCATGGCGGCGGTGTCCCGGCAGCGCGAGTACCTGGCCGACGCCAGCGCTGTCCAGTTCACACGCAACCCCGACGGCATTGGCGGCGCGCTCAAGAAGATCGGTGGACTGGCCGAGGGGTCGCGCATCGAGAACCCCCAGGCTGCCGAGGCCGGTCACATGTTTTTCGCCAACGCCTTCGCCGGCAAGGGACTCGCCGGACTGCTGGCGACCCACCCACCCCTCGTCGAGCGCATCCGCCGGCTCGATCCCCAGTTCGATGGTCAGTTCCGGGAGGTCCAGCCGGTCAGCGCCGATCGGGAGGAACGCGAAGGTCCCCGCCCCAGCCGCGTCCCGCCGATCGCCGGAGTTCCGACGTTACCGGGGCTGCCGCAGGTACCGCTGCCGGTCCTGGCGTTCGCCGATGAAGCGGCGTCCCGGGTCGGACAGGTCGATCCGGACGCGATCAGCTACGCGCAGGCGCTGCACGATGGCATGCCCGACGTGCTCCAGGTCGCCGCCCGCGAGC
The DNA here is from genome assembly GCF_905220165.1 of Paraburkholderia sp. J10-1. Lineage (NCBI taxonomy): Bacteria > Pseudomonadati > Pseudomonadota > Betaproteobacteria > Burkholderiales > Burkholderiaceae > Paraburkholderia > Paraburkholderia sp. J10-1. The sequence goes on from NZ_CAJMYW010000001.1 coordinate 352,135, forward strand.
CGTTCAGTGCTCGCGCCCTGGTCTACGCCCTTCTCATGGACCCGCGGGTGGACCTGCGGGAACGCCAGCTGACCCAACTGAAGGCAGGCTCTGAGCCGCAGGACTTCGCCGAAACCTTGCGGCTGGTTGCCCCTGCCCAGGCTCTGCCGGACACGCATCGGCTGCCTCTTCTGGACCTGGCCCTGCCAGCCCTGCGGCAGATGTCGCCCCAGCAGCACGGGACTTTCCGCGCCCAGGTCGAAGTGCTGATCAATGCCGACCAGCGGCTGAGCCTCTTCGAGTACACGCTCCGCTGCGTGCTGCATCGCCATCTCGACGCCCAGTATCTGCCTCAGCGTCAGACGCGACCCGTGCAAAGCTCACCGCATGAACTGGTGCAGCCGGTCGCGACGGTGTTGGCGCTATTGGCCTGGAAAGGCCAGCCGGAACCCGACCAGGCCGCCCGCGCTTTCGATACGGGTATGCGCGGCTATATCGGCGGCAACCCCACCCACCACTTGCCGCCCCGAGCGGAATGCTCTCTCGCCGGGTTCGACGCGGCGCTGCAAACGCTCAATCAATCCGTCCCTGACATCAAACGCCGGATCGTCGTCGCCTGTGCGGCTTGCATCGTGGCAGACCAGCACGTCACCATCCGTGAAGCGGAGCTGCTCCGCGCCATTTGCGATACGCTCGACTGCCCGCTACCACCGCTCGTCGCGGGGGGCACGGAGGGACATTGAGCGGCTCGGAGCACTTCGTTTTCCAGCCTGGTGTCGGTACCAGATCAGCCCCTTAATGCAACCTTCACCGCCTGGGCCAGCGTCGTCGTGCTCCGTCCGAGAAGCCTGGAAAGATCGCGAGAGGCGCTATCCAGTTCGCCTGCCGATGCCTTCAGGTCGGCGTCGACGACGACATCGGCAATCATCTTCGGCAGCCCGAAGCCCAGCAGCGCGGCCTCATAATCGGCGGCAGACAGGTGGTTATACACGATGGTTCGGCCCGCCTGCTTCGATACTTCCTCGGCCAGTTCCGCCAGCGAATAGGCCTCGTCTCCCGCCAATTCATAAGTCTGGTTGGCATGACCGGGTTGAGTGAGGACCGTCACCGCCGCCTCTGCATAATCGGCGCGAGATGCAGAGGCAAATCGGCCTTGCCCCGCGCTACCGGTGATTGCCGAATTAGCGATCGCTGCGGCAAGTCCGCCGGTGTGGTTCTCGAGGTACCAACCATTGCGTAACACCACGAAGTCCACGCCAGTGGTCTTCAAATACGCTTCGGTCCGGTTGTGCTCGTCGGCAAGAATCAGATCGGACGTGTCGGCGCGTAGCAGGCTGGTATAGGCAATCAGCTTGACACCCGTTTGCCTGGCAGCGTCGACCACGGCCCGATGTTGCCGGAATCTTTCCCCTGGCTGCACCGCCGAGATAAGCAACAGCTTCTCCACACCCTTGAACGCCTCGACCAGCGTTTCGGGACGATCGTAGTCTGCCTCGTGTATCTGGACGCCGAGGGCGCGCAAGTCATCGGCCTTTTCAGGGCTGCGGACTGCCGCGACGATCTGGCTGGAAGGGACGGATTGCAGAAGACCTTTGACAACCAGTCGGCCAAGATTTCCATTGGCCCCAGTAATGGCGATCATTTTGTATTTCCTTTTGCTCGAAGGTGACGTTGAATAAATTCGGTATTGCTACTTGTTTGATATGGAATGGGCGGCTTGACGTTTCTCGATTCAGGCGGCAATCATCCGCGCCGTACGATCAGTGCGATCGGCAGACCGAGACCGAACATATGGATGAGCAGGGCCGGCATGAAGGGCATCGGCGATACCGATGGAGGTGTGATGAACGCGCTGTGCGGCAACACGACGAAGCCCATGAAAAAAAATACGATGATGCCGAGTAGCGGGCCGCCGAGCCACGCCAGGCGGTTCACGACCGGCAGGCGCGACGCGACCAGAGCGTAGGCGATTGCCGGAACGACCGATACAAAGAAGTGAAGCAGGGTACCCAGAATAAGGCCGGTGGTGCCTCCGTAGGCGGCCATGCCAATCAGGCTGCTGGCCGCCAGCTGCATTTCCGGAATGACGCCGATGCCTCGCGCCAGCTGCAGGGTTAAAACCGGGACCAGCACGATAACGCCAGCGGCCACGCCGGCGGTCGTGCCCCGGGTCAGCGCGGCGGAGAAACGGATGTGCAAATTCGCCGGCTGCGTCGATTGTAAATCCGGCAGTGTGTCTGTCGTTTTCAAGATCTGCTTCCGCATAAAACTGGGTGGGATGTGGACACCGGAGCGTTGCCCCGTCGTCGAAAGCAGTCTAAAAACCTGGACCCGTCTGAGAAACTCCTGCTTTGTCAAAAGATTGTTGTCGAATACCCCCCTGAATCGAACCAGAATTACGACGACTTCTGCGATGGATGCCGGGCAAATAGCTCGATGACCCAGTCCGCGAAAACACGCACTTTGTTGCTGATATGCCGATTCGGCGGATAGACGATCGATACCGGCATTGGCGGAAGCTGCCAAAGCGCGAGGCAGCTCTCCAGTTCGCCCGAGGCAATCAGCGGTGCGGTCATGAACGTTCCGCCACTGATGATGCCCAGTCCGGTTCTGGCAAGGTCGGTGCAGGTCGACACATCGTTGCAGAGGAGCGCTTTCCTGCCCTGGATATCGACGGTTTCGCTGCCGCGACTGGCTATGATCGGGAAGGGTCTGGCCGTTCTCGCCGAGATCATGTGGATCACCGTATGGTGAAGATCAATCTCGCTCGGGTGCTGCGGCTTGCCGTGCTTTTTCCAGTAATCCGGCGATGCGCAGAGTTCGAAATGGCTGAGAGCAATCCGTCTCGCCACCAGCGATTGATCGGTTACGGTTCCGATGCGGATTGCGCAATCCACGTTGTCCGCGAACAGGTCGACGGGCGTGTCGCTGGCACCGATCTCCAGGTCGATATCCGGGTATCTCGCGAGAAAATCAGGCAGCGCAGGCACGACCACCGAATGGGCCAGCGGACGCGGAAGATTGATGCGCAGTCGGCCTTTTGGATTGGACCTGGCGCCGGTCATGGAGTTTTCCAGCTCCTCGAGATCGGCCAGCAGGCGCGCGGCCCGGTCGTAGTAGGCCGAGCCGTCGGGCGTCACGGTGACGCGCCGGGTCGTGCGATTAAGCAGTTTCGTAGCGAGATCGTCTTCCAGCATCTTAACCAGTCGCGTGACGGTGGCCTTCTGGAGGTTGAGGGTCTCGGAGGCTTTCGTAAAGGTCCCCGATTCCACCACGCGCAAAAACACGCGCATTGCGTCGAATTTGTCCATTTGTCTTCCAGACGACTCACAGGCACTAAAGCGATACGGTTGTTGGGCACGAAGCAGTACCCGATCTGCGCCGGATTATCGCATCGTCGAGATAAGCGAATGCTTCCCTTGCGTCGCGAGCCTGTCAATCTTGCTGGCGTCCGAAAACAGACCGTCTTGACGACGTATTGGAGGGCCACTTCGGGTCTGGTCGACTTCGGCAACTGCTTCAGGCAGCAGTCGGCGGCGGTGCGTCATATTCGGTTGGCAGAACGTCTGCTGATGAGCCGCGATTTGCCAGTTGGGGCCAGTCGCTCAACTTATGCCGCTCTCTGAATTCCCCCCCGCCACATCTGAGCAGCCTGGCTCGCGAACTGCGGAGCTTCCGCAGGTCTCGGCCATGATCGGCGCTTGCCGGCTGTGGGTCTATCCATGGCGTGAACCGTTGCTACCGCAAGGACTGTCGGAAGTAAGACGACCGGCGTGCGATAACTGACGTGGGCCCTTCAAGTCCCAACGAAACCAGCCTGGATTCTTCAACGAATACGTCGATGAATCTGACCGGATTGTCGCAGAGCCACGCCCGGATTATCACCGGAAACCGCATCAGTGATCCCCTTGCTCGAGGATTTTTTCGCACAAAGCAAGTCGCATATTTGTACCGCCTTGTGCCTTAGACCATCATCGTTAATTATCTTTCCTCCTATTCATCCTGGAAAATTGTCGTCGTTGCGCCCCGAATTTAATTATTCGCGCAGGGTTATCGATGGCCATCAATATGTTTGGCAGCTGTTTTTCGGTCGAATTTTCTGCAATCGTTACCCCGTTACGATTTGATCTGGATTGCTTAATCGGCCATCGTACATCATTGGTTTAATAACATCCCCTGTATATTTTAAATGGTCGTGTGTGCAAACATCGAGTAATCTTCATATGCGGATTGGCCTGACAGCCGCCGGGATAAATCAATAATGAGAAGCACGTCTAAGAAGAGGATATTAGTTTACATCCTGCGTGGCTGAAATTCACTTATCCGAGGTTGGCAAATATCGATCCCATCTCCGCAAACATGTTCCATTTTGCGGAGTTTTTTCCCAGGACAGGCAGCATCTGGATCTGGAGGTGCAGATGAGACGTTGCCCAAAGCCTCTATACCGGCACGCATTGTCGCTCTCTATGCATGTCGGTGCGACAACCACGGTAACGCCACGTAGGCGCAATAAAAATGCGTCACGCTCCGGGATCCAACGATCCGCTGTGGTTGTGATCAGGCGGTTCACGGGTTCAAGCCCATCGACCCACCTTGGTCACCCGACGCCACTCGGAACTACGGTCGTGGTACTTGCCTGCAGCGCCATGCTGATTCCCGGCTTTGTCTTCGCTCAGGCAGCCCTTAACATTGACGGGAATACCACCGAGACCGCAGCCAGTGGCACGACGTCGTTCGGAACCGTCGTCGCGGGATTCAACAGCGGGACGGTTGGGGGCGTGCCGGGCGGCACGTTCACCGTGCCGACTGACGCCAACGTCGTGTTAGGTGGTCTCCATATTGGCCAGTCAGCTGGCAGCACGGGCCTGGTAAGCGTGAATGGCGGGACGATCACGACGACGAACCCCCAGTCACAGTACTACATCGGGTTCAACGGTTCCGGGACACTCACGGTGAGCGATGGCGGGACTGTTGTCAGCAACTCACAGAGCTACGTCGGTTACAACCCGGGCAGCAGCGGCATACTCACGGTGGACGGGCACGGCTCGAGCTACACGAACACGGGCTTTTTCGTCGTCGGTAACGGCGGCCCCGCGCAATTGAACGTGACGAATGGCGGCGTGGTCTCCAGTCCGGGAGGAACGCTGCAGATTGGTGGCGGGTCCACCGCGACAGCGCTCGTCAGCGGAGCCGGCAGCTCCCTCTCCGCCGGAACCTTTCTCGGTGTGGGTGTCAGTCCGGGCAGCGTCGGCACGTTGACGATTACCGACGGTGGCATGGCGACGAGTGGCAGCGGGACCTATCTCGCTTTCAATGGGGCCTCGGGTGGCGCCTCCCCATCGGCAGGAACCATCGTGGTGTCGAACGGCGGGTTGCTCACCTCGCCGCTTCTGGTCGTCGGTACCAGCGGCACGGCGGATATGCAGATCCAGTCCAACGGCATCGTGACGATCAGTGGAAAGTCAATCGTGGGCGCCTTGGCGGGAGCGAGCTCGATGGAGGTGAGCGGCTCGGGCGCGACCCTTAGCGTGCAGAACAATGACCTGATCGTAGGAGGACGCGGCAATGGAACGATGACGGTCTCCAACCAGGGAACCGTCAATGTGACAGGCAATGGCGGCACTTTCATCGCGGGCCAGTGCGGCGCGGGGCTGACATCGTTCTGCGGCAGCACGCCGGTTCAGGGAGGTGCCGGCACCGTCACCGTGACCGACTCTGGTTCGCGGCTCAATGCAGGCACGTCGCTCACCGTCGGTCAATATGGCCCGGGGACGCTGACCATCGAGAAAGGCGCACAGGTTGTCGCGAACACCGTCTCCATTGCGGAGAATGCCGGCTCTACCGGAACGTTGAACATTGGCGCCGCCGCCGGCGCGGCGCCGGTCGCTCCGGGCACGCTCAACGCCAGCACCCTGACGTTCGGCTCCGGCACGGGCACGCTCGCATTCAACCACACGGACACCAGCGGCAACTACGTGTTTCCAGCCGCCATCACCGGTACGGGCACGGTCAATGTCCTGAACGGCGAAACGGTGATGACCGGCGCGAGCACGTACGCCGGTCCGACAACGATCGCGGGCGGCACGCTCGCGGCGGGTGCGGCCAACGTCTTCAGCGCGAATTCGGACTATACCGTCGAGTCTGGCGCAACGATGGATCTGCGCGGCTTCGACCAGCACGTGGCGAGCGTGGTCAATGCGGGCCTCATTCGCGTCTCCGGTGATCCGGGAACCGTGGCGATCGCGAACAACTATGTCGGCCAGAACGGCACCATTGCCCTCGACACCTTCCTCGCTGGCGACAATTCGCCCTCGGACAAGCTCATCCTCGACGGAGGCGTGGCCACCGGTACGACCAGGCTGGCGATCGCCAACGCTGGCGGTCCTGGAGCGATGACGTTAGCTGACGGCATCCCGGTTGTGGAGGCAATCAACGGCGGCATCACGGATGAGCAAAAATTCACGCTCGCCGGCGAAGTGCGCGGTGGCGCATTCGACTACTTCCTTTTTCGGGGCGGTGCGACCGGCTCCGAACCCGAAGACTGGTTCCTGCGCTCCGATATGGTCATCGGGCCGGAGGGTGAGAAGGAGGAACCCGCCATTCCGAACGATGAAGTTCTTCCTCTCGACCCACCACCGTCCGTCCTGCCTCCAGGCGAATACCCGATCTTGGGGCCGGAGATCGCCACCTATGCGGTTGTGCAACCGCTGGCGAGACAACTGGGCCTCACCATGATCGGCACGATGCACGAGCGCATCGGCGACACGCTTACGGACGCCGGAGGCGGCACGGGCAGCGCAGGGATCGCCCACTCGGCCTGGGTCCGGGTGTTCGGCCAGCAGGTCGACAACCGCTACCAGACCTATACCGATGCGCGCGCGAACGGCCAGGTGCTCGGCATGCAAGCGGGTCTCGACGTGTGGCGCGGCAGTTTCATCCCCGGCCACCACGACGCAGCCGGGGTCTATTTCGCGTACGGCAACGGTAACGTCGACGTGGACGGCCTCGTCACCAACGCGGATGCGACCGCCTATGTGTTGAACCACACCGGCAAGGTGAACCTCAACGCGTATTCCGGCGGCGTGTACTGGACACATTACGGCGCCGGCGGATGGTACATCGACGCGGTACTGCAGGGCACCCATTACGACGGCGATGCGACGACGCAGTATGCCCGCTTGCCGATCTCGGGATCAGGGTTCGCCACGTCACTCGAAACGGGCTATCCGTTCAGCCTGCCGCTTGGGCCGGGTTTCGTGCTCGAGCCCCAGGCGCAGATCATCTGGCAACACGTTGGTCTGAGCGAGGAGAACGATGGTCTCAGTTCGGTCGATCCGGGCTCGACATCGGGTGTCACCGGCCGGCTCGGCGTGCGCGGGCAGTGGACGATCGAAGCCGCCAACGGGCAGGTATGGCAGCCGTACGTGCGCGCCAATATCTGGCGGGACTGGGGCGCACGGGCGACCACGATCTACTCCGGCGTCGACCAGGTACCGCTCGCCCAGCAATCCACGCGCATGGACTTCGCCGCAGGTGTCACTGAAAAGGCCACCAGTCATTTGAGCCTGTACGGACAGTTCGGCTACGGGTTCTCGATCAACGGCTCCGCGAGCGGAAGCCGCAAAGGGGTCTGGGGCGACGTTGGTGGGCGCTATGTGTGGTGACGGTCATAAGAGTCGCGTTCATCGTCTGGCGCCTGACTGGATCGCCGAAAACAGGAACGCGGATCGCGTGTCTCAGATGTTTTGGCAGCGGCCGGTGGTAGAACGATGCAACGATTTTCGATTCGGTCGACGTGGTAGCCGATTCGTCGGCCCCTTGCCCGCTTTGCATCAGAAGCGCGGCAATGATGTAATTGGTGTTTTGTCGTGCGTCGGCTTCTGCCCAACCAGGAAAGAAGAGATTGTCGACCCTGATTTGCCTCGCTCCGGAAGTCGCGTCATAAGATTGCAGGTGTGCCGTGCTTGCGGACGAACAGGACGTCAAGCGACACGACCCACAAAGTCCTGAACTTTCTGAGATTCATGCGCAGGTTGTGGCCCGCCGTGCAGCACAGCGTTGAATGCATCTCCATCCCGAATGAACGTCCGGAAGATGCGACGGCGACGTGGACGGAGATGAAATGAAAGCAGCGAGCGCGCGCAGGAGCAGCGACGATGCCGATTTCACGACTCGCGGAAATAGCCTGGCAATAGCAGCACTGCTTTGCCGGGACGAGCGCATAGCGCCATGGGAGACGACGCTCACTACGAGTCTCTTTGGCGGCGTCTGGCGAGAAGCCCTGCGCCACTTCCGGTCCGTTAGTGGTTCCCTGCGACAGAACGACAACGCAGCTGTTCTTCACGAGATCATTGCCCACAGCCGGAGAACAGCACGCTACGTCCGCGCCATTGCGCTCAGGCAGGCTGAACTACAGGGGTGCGACCGGGCTAACGCAGACGCTTACGCTGCAATTCTCGGTGCGTCGGCGACATTTCACGACATCGGGAAATTCGCCATGCCCGCCCGGCTCCTGGGCAAACCTGGGCGGCTTGACGTTTCCGAATTGAACGTGGTCAAACATCATCCGACCGTCGGCGCGAACATGATTGGCCGCGCACGGGGCAGGTTTCCACCGGTCCTTGTGCAGACCGCCTGGGAGATGGCTGCATTTCACCATGAACGCTGGAACGGTAGCGGCTATCCACGTGGTCTCAAGGGCAAGCAGATTCCGTTCGTTGCACGAGTCGCGGCGATTGCCGATGCATACGACGCACTCTCACACGACCGTGTCTATCAGCCCGCGCGCAGCCACGACGAAGCAGTTGAGCTTATAAGCGGCGAAAGAGGAGTGAGCTTTGACCCTCACCTCGTGGAAATATTCCTTCAGATCGCAGCCGGCTTACACGCGTAGCCACAAGCCTGTTGAAAAAAGCCTGCCGTTCTCCTGGAAGTTGGCGGCAGGCGCTGTCCGGAAGCGGTTGCGAACACCGCCGAATTAGCAGGAACTTTCCCGGTATCGTGGCCTAGCAATATGCCAGGATGGTTGGCGCTGGGCAACCCATTTGGGAAAGGGAAAGTCACTGACACGAATACCTGTATCGGCGTGGATCTGGCGAAGAACACCATCCAGGCACATGGTGTCGATAGCATGGAGTGCGTGGTGACCAGGAAAGCCATCTCGCGGCAGAAGTCTCTCGAATGCATATGCGCTTCATGACCATCAAGACGGCAGACCAGCAAAATGTGCCGGCGAGGCTCCATTCGGAGATTGCTTGCTGACAGTCAGGTTTGCGAACTTAATGTCGTACGTTGACTGCGTGATGAAATACACACAAGGTAGCGTCGACTTCTCATCATAGGCGTGCGCAGGCGATGGCGTCTCTGGGCGCCCCATCGCTCCCCGACATTGTCTGGAACATCAGCATTCCGGCGTTTTGGACCCTTCGTCGTTGGAGGTCGCCGAAGGTACCTGAGGGACGCGTGGCATACGGATACCGGCGTATGCAATCGCTACCGTCAGTAGCGGACTCACCACACAAAATACAGCATAAGGTGCGTAGCTAAGCGTAGGCACGCCAAGCGTCACGGCCATGTACGCGCCACAACTGTTCCAGGGGATCAGAGAGCCAGTGGTTGTGGCCGAATCACCAACGGAGCGCGATAAGACAATCGGCAAGTAGCCGCGTGACGCAAAGGCGTTCTTGAACATCCGGGCCGGTAGCACGACTGCAATAAACTGGTCTGCGGTAACGATATTCGTCGCAATGGTTGCCATGACCAACGATCCGACCAGCGCGCCACCACTCTTTGCCCAGTCGACCACCGGCGTAATAAGACGTTCGATCGCACCGCACTTCTCGACTACGCCTCCGAATGCGAGCGCCGTGATGATCAGCCAGATGGTATTCAACATGCTGTCCATGCCGCCGCGAGTAAGGAGCGTATCCAGCTCGGGATTGCCCGTCGTAGACCTGTAGCCGCTCGCAAGCGCAAGCCAGACGCCTTTGATCATCGCGATCCAGGTAGGCACGCCCTCTCGCGCGCCGGCAAACGCGATGACCCGCGCGGGCTCGACGAAGACGGCTACGATACCACCCGCCAGTGCGCCAAGAAAGATAGTGGTAAACGGCGGCAGCCGGAACAGCGTCAGGACAACGACAAGCACAAGAGGCACGAATAGCACCGGTGAGATGTAAAATGCGCCCCGCATTGCCTCGACTTCGGCGCTCGCATCGAATTCGCCCGGCCGGCCAAGCAGATAGAACACCGCGAGCGTGATAATGATCGCGACGATGGAGGTCAGCAGGGTCTCGCGCACGTGGCGGTACAGGTCGACGTCTGCCGCCGCTGCCGCAAGGTTCGCTGAGTCTGAGAGCGGCGAGGACTTGTCGCCGAAATACGCGCCGGAAATCACCGCACCCGCTGTGATGGCAGGGCTGAGCCCCATGCTCTGGGCGATACCCATCAGGCCAATTCCGATCGTCCCTGCGACAGTCCATGACGTGCCGATACTGAACGAAATCACGGCACAGATGGCTGCCGCCGTCACGTAGAAGTAGTCCGGGCTCAACAGTTTCAGCCCGTAGTAGACCATCGCGACAATGGTGCCGCAGAGCGCCCACGTGCCGATGAGCGCGCCGACCGCGAACAGGATGAGAATGGCTCCGATCCCGGAACTGGCGCTTGCGTTCGCGGCCTCGCCCAGTGACGCGAGCGAATGACCCCGCCGCCACCCGACGAATACCGCAAGCATGGTCGCGACAACAAGCGCCACCTGATTTGGCCCGTTTGCACCTGCATCACCGAACAGATAGAAGGACAGACCGACCAGGAAGACGAGGCCAGCGATGGGAATCAGGGCTTCGAACATTGAAACCGGCTGTGGTGACTCGGGCCTCTTCATAGCGATACTCCGTTTGCTGCCCGGCGCTCTCGGTGGTGCCACTGCGGTCAAAGTTCAAGAGCTCGAGACTCAGCGCCCGCCGCCAGGACCAGATCGTAACGTTAGCCGGTTCGTTACAGCCCTCACACCGCGGACTGACCTTGCTGCGTTTCCGGCCCGCGCGATTTGTGAGTGTTGTGGCACCGATCCGGTCAGCGTAACGATGCCACTGCGTACCCGGACTTGAATGTTCATGGAATTCAGACCCGGTGTCCGCACGAGAGCACGGCGGACGTCACTGGCCAGCATCGTATCCGACCTGCCTCGCTGCGTAGATGCCGCGACCGCTCCAGTGTGCGCGGACGCATCGACAGGGGGGCTTGCACTTGTTTGTGCACTCGCATAGGTTGTGCCATTTCCGATGGCGACTGCCAACAGGGTACCGATGAGTCGTCGCCTGCCGCTGCATCTCATGCTCGTTCCTGGGGTTGCGCGATGTTCCCACGTGGATGAAAAGAAACCTGCAACCGTTTGCAATGCTCTTTCTGATTGAGTTGATTCAGTTCTTTTCGATAATACACCAGGCGCTCTCTAGTTCATTCGGCCTACTAACTCATTTTCGCACCGTCACCGACACGCGGAACGCGCGGGGAGCGGAAAAACGCTAACCTTTTGTGAGGCCTGCGCGGGCGGCGTCCCACCGCCACCCATGGATCTGGCCGTCATCCGGAACGCAACGCGTCTCCGGTTTCCTGCAGTCGTAATCCAGTCCGACGGACCCGACAGTTTAGTTGCTCGCCCGAAGTCGGCAATACAGCAAGGAGTGGTCATGACAAGTGTGCACCGCAATACTCCCTGGATTTCCTCCGCCATGCTCGCTGCATCGCTTGCGCTCGCATTTGCAAGTGGCGCTGTCGCGCAGACCGCCGCTCCCACAAGCGCCAGCGAGATCCACAGAACCGGCATGCCAGCGACGGAACAACAAGGCGACGTCTCCTTCGTGTCAGGCGGAGTCGGCCGCGACGAGTCAACTGCGCTCAGGCAGGCGCGCAGCCAGTGGCCGCTGTCGCTGCAGTTCACCGGCCCTGGGGCGTCTTACGTCGCCGACGTCGAGGTGCAGATCGCCAACGCCAGCGGCGCAAGCGTGCTCGATACCCGTACGCATGGACCGTACTTGCTCGTGCGGTTGCCGCCAGGCCGCTACGCGGTTACCGCAACCTATAGCGGCGTTACGAGGAGACAGACCGTAAACGTCCGCGGCAACGGCAGCGCGCGCGCCACGATCTCGTTTCCGCGCAGTCACTGAGCGCGCGATTGCGCGGCTGCGCACCGAAGCGCCCTTGTCAGGTCTGTACGCGCTTTCGGTAATGTCCGGCAAGGGGCACCAGGCCCATTGCAATCAGATCCACGCCGAGAAATATAGAGAGCAATGTGCCTGGAACGTTCGGAAAATTTGCCGCAAGTGTTACGGCTAGCAGCATCGACAGCATCGCGCTGGCAAGGCTTATGTTGTTGATCTTCGCATCCTGCTCGACTGACGCAACGACCTTGAAGAAGCCGTCGAGAACGAAGAAGATCATCAGCATCACGGTCAGACCTCGCGCGCGTGCACTGTCATTCACGAGGATCAGGACGCCGATAAGCACCGGGACGACGACTGGAGGAATCTTCCGAATGATGAGTTTCCAGCCTTTCGTTATGAAAAGATTCAATGCATGCACGAAGCCACAGATCAACAGCATCCGCGCGATGAAAATCGTCCCAACAGGAGACCCGGTAGCCAGCGGAACAATGATGCAAAATAGTCCCACTACGACGAGAAGAGTTGAACCGGCAATGGGGAAAATAGCATTCTTTTTCATGGCAGAAAGAAGTCTCAAGAGGCTTCCTCGATAACCTGTATCTTGATTACACGCACACCTCATCGTGAGAGATTCGTGCGTCTGTAATCGAGGAGATCCTCACGACAGCCCCGTTTCAGAAGGGTGAGTCGCATCCGGGCGGCTACTCAGCTGGGTCCCGAACAATCGGACACGTCATGCAATGGCCACCACCGCGCCCGCGCCCCAGCTCCGCGCCCACGATGCTCACGACTTCGATCCCGGCCTTGCGCAGCAGCGTGTTCGTATACGTGTTGCGGTCGTAAGCAAACACGACGCCAGGCGATGTGCAAACCAGGTTCGCGCCGCTGTCCCACTGCGTGCGTTCACGCTGGTAGTCGTTGCCGCCCGCTTCTACCACGCGCATTTTCTTGATGCCGAGCACGGCGCTCACGACCTCGACGAAGGATTTTTTCTCCTGATGCAATTCCACACCCGCCGGGTGATCGCTGGGCCGGTAGGTGAAGGTGCGGGTACGCGCGAGAAAGTCCGGCGCAATCAGCACGCAGTCGCGATCTGCGAACGTGAAAACCGTATCGAGGTGCATGGCTGCGCGAATTTTCGGCATGGCCGCGACAATGACCTGCTCGGCCGCGCCCTTCTTGAACAACGTGGCGGCGAGCAGGCTGATCGCCTGGCGCGACGTGCGCTCGCTCATGCCGATCAGCACGGTCTTGTTGCCGATGGGCATGACGTCGCCGCCTTCGAGCGTCGCCATGCCGTGATCCTCAGTGGGGTCGCCCCACCACACGTTGACCTTGCCCGCGAAGTCCGGATGGAAGCGGTAGATCGCCGCCGCAAGAATCGTTTCCTCGTGCCGCGCGGGCCAGTACAGCGGATTGAGCGTCACACCGCCGTAAATCCAGCACGTGGTGTCGCGCGTATACAGCGTGTTCGGAAGCGGCGGCAAAAGATATTCGGTGGCCCCGGCCGCTTCACGCACGACCTTGAGCGCAGCGCCGCCGTGCGATTCGGGGAAGTCGTAGATCGACAGGCCGCCAAGCAAGGTCTCGGCCAGCTTGCGATCCTCGAGCCCTTCCAGATAGCTGCGCAGTTCGTCGATGAAACCCAGCCCGACCTGGTTCGGCACGATCTGATTGTCGAGAATCCACTTCTTGCCTTCGGGCACGGCAACGGTTTCGGCGAGCAGGGTGTGCATTTCCACGACCTCTACACCGCGGTCGCGCATTTTCGTGACAAAGTCGAAATGGTCGCGCTTCGCGTTGTCGACCCACAGCACGTCGTCGAACAGCAACTCGTCGCAATTGCTCGGCGTGAGACGCGAGTGCGCCATGCCAGGTGCGCACACCATCACCTTGCGAAGTTGCCCAACTTCCGAATACACCCCGAGCGTCCTTTCTTCCTTCGCCTTGCCCGGCCCGCCTTTGCTGGCCTCGACGGCTTTCCCGGCCTTCTCGCGCTCACCACCTTTCGCCTTGGACATATGGCTCTCCACCCGTTCTCGTCAGACCCCCATGGCGCCCGTGGCCAGCGCGACGACGCCTGTGACGGCACCTACGGCCGCCACGAAGAAAATGACCCAGTCACTGGTGCGCTGGAAAACTTTCAGTTTGCGCTCGCGCCGCGCAATGAAATACAGCACGGTGCCTGGTGCGTATAGAATCGCCGATAGCAAAATGAATTTGAGGCCGCCGGCAATAATCATGAACAACGTGTAGATCACGGCGACCGACGCGAAGGCGAGATCTCGCGTGCGTTCTTCGGGCCGTACTTCGTAGCTCTCCCCTCGTTTCGAGACAAGCCACCCGTAGGCTGCGACGAACAGGTAGGGAATCAGCGACATCGCGCTCGTAAGATTGAGCATCAGGGCGAACGCGTCGTACGAAAAATAGGTACTTGCTACCAGGATTTGTACAACGATGTTCGTGATCCAGAGCGCATTCGCCGGGACGTTGTTGGCGTTTTCGCGCGCGAATACAGCCGGCATGTCCTGATTGCGCGCCGCTGCGAACATCACCTCGGCACAGATGAGCGACCACGCCAGATACGCGCCGAGTACGGAGACGATCAGGCCTATGCTTACGAAAATCCCGCCCCACGGTCCGACGACACTCTCGAGCACCGCAGCCATGGACGGCTGACGCATGCCCGCTACATCGCCGCGCGGCAGGACGGCGAAAGGCAGCATCGAAACGAGCACCATGAGCGCTGTCACGCTGACGAAGCCGAAAATTGTCGCGCGACCGACGTCCGCACGCTCCCTGGCATAGCGCGAGTACACGCTCGCGCCTTCGATGCCGATAAAAACGAAGACAGTCACAAGCATGGTTGCTCGCACCTGGCCGATGATGCCGCCCTCCTGCGCGGCGGACTGGATATTGAGCTGGAAGGTCCCGTACTTGAACACGAACAGCAGGATCACGATGAACACCATGATCGGAATGACCTTTGCGAACGTCACAATGGTATTGATGAACGCGGCCTGTTTGACGCCGCGAAGAATGAGGAAGTGAAAGAGCCAGATGCCGATGGACGCTACAACGATGGCGACAACCGTATTGCCGTCGCCGAACACCGGAAAGAAAGCGCCCAGCGTGGACTTGATGAGTACCCAATATGAGACGTTGCCAATGCAACTGCCGATCCAGTATCCGAATGCCGAGAGGAAGCCGGGGTAATCGCCAAAACCCTCCTTGGCGTAAACAAACACGCCGGCGTCGAGATCCGGCTTGCGCTCAGCCAGTGCCTGGAATACCCGTGCGAGCGTGTACATGCCGATGCCCGCCACGAGCCACGCGATGGCTGCGCCAACCGGCCCCGTTGCATTGGCGAAAGTCCGCGGCAGGGAAAAGATCCCGGCGCCAACCATGCCCCCGACTACCATCGCCGTCAACTGCAGGCGACTCATCTTTTGCCCGGTATCGGTCATCGGTTTCCTCGCTTTGTTCGGAACTTCACTTTTTCGAGAGACCAACCCACCTACGTTCACTTCATCGGGTTACGCGCACCGAATTATTGCCGAGCAGCACACGCACACGGTCGCCCGGAACGAACTGCTGGTCCGCATCCTGGACCACCGACATCAGTTGTCCCGAGTCCAGCCGCACGACGATTTCGAGGCCCGCGCGCTGCGTGACGCGCTGTTCCACGGCATTGCCTGCCGCGCCGCCGAGCACGGCGCCGCCTATGCCTGCCGCAACTGCGCCCGTGCCGCGCCCGATGTTGCTGCCTGCTGCGATGCCTCCAAGCGCGGCGCCTGTGATTGCGCCAATGCCCGTTGGACCGGGCTGGATACTGACGGGCCGCACCGTTTCAACGACACCGAGCTCGACTACAAACACCTGCTGTGCCTGGGCAGGACTAAACGTGGAACCCGAGGTTGGGGCCTCGCAGGCCGATAGCGCCAGCGTGGCAAGAAGTGCTCCAGCGAGATATCGCATGACAAACCCCTGTGCCGACCGTTGCGTACAGCGCATGGCTCTGGAATGAGCACAATCTGCGAAGTCAGGTCGACAGTTTGCTAACGACATGGAAAACATGCATATCGGACACGAATCTGGTGATAAGAAGTGCTGCACTCACGTAACAGACATTATGGATTACGATTCGTGCGCACTCAAATTTGCCTCACTTAGAACGCCTTTGAGCGTCTGGGCGCTTGCAAACCTCTAGCGTGGAAGCAAGGATGCGTTTCCCATTAGCTGATCGCCTCGCAGTTCACAAGACGCCCTAAAGTCAGTGAAGTATCCAGGTGACGTCTTTGCTCCGAAACGAATTGCGAGAACAACACCACTCAGCTTCGCAACGTGGGCAGAGGTAATACTGAATTTGCGCGCCACCGAGATCGGCGGGATCGCCCAATTTGTGCATGGCGTGCGTAACATCGAAATGAGGGTTCTTAAGCAACAAATTGCACGATGCACACAGAAACGAGGGATCGGTAGGCATTTCGGTCTCTCTACGTTTACAAACACTCGTTTTACGAGCAATGAATTTGTAAGCTATTTGATGATATCCAGAATATTCGACAGACACTGAACGCCGTGCGTAGCGCACCTCTATTTCGGAAAATTTATTCCACACTGGAAAATTGATTCCACGATTCCGAAAAATCAAGACTGGAAAAAAACCTCATTTTTTCATAAATTTTATTCGTAATGCCAGCATTTGAATCGAGCGCCACACCTGGCGCAGGAGAATGCACGCAGTTTATGTGATTCGCATGAAAGATAATGCCCCTTCGAATAATGGCAGCGTGGTAGTCGGCCCGATTCTCGGCATGGGCGGACTCGTGGCAGGCATCGCACTCGTCGTCCTCAATGACCCGGCGCAGGTGCTGGCTGCTGTGACTCGGGTGGGCTGGAGTATTGCCGCAATCGTGGCAGTCCGAGCCATCATCATCGCACTGACCGGTGTTGCGTGGGGGCAGATCGTTCGCCCCCTCGTGAGAAGGGGTTTTGAACTGTTCGTTGTCCTTCGCTGGGTGAGAGAGGCAATCAACGTGCTCCTGCCTGTAGCGTCGGTCGGCGGCGACGTGGTCGGTGCACGGCTTCTGACCTTCTATGGCGTGTCCGGGGGCCTGGCAGGCGCGTCAATACTGGCGGACCTTCTGATCCAGTCGTTTTCCGGGTTGCTGTTCACTATCGCTGGACTTGTGCTCCTCGCGGCGGACGGTCGTGGGCGTTCTCTGACGGGTGGGCTGATGTTCGGAATCATGCTCGGGATCCTCGTCATTGGAGGCTTCTACGTGGCGCAGCGCGCCGGTTTCTTTGCGCTGGTCGAACGCGCCATGCTTGCAGCTGGACGCTGGTCAAAGACGCCTTTCAGTGGCGAGCTGAAGCTCCACGAGAACCTGCAGCGCCTCTACGAAAATCCTGTGGCGAGCCTGCGCGCCATCCTCGCTCACTTCGTGGCCTGGCTTGCCGGAACGGCGGAAGTGTGGATTGCCCTCGAATGCATGGGTGCCTCACCCAGCATTGTGGAAGCGATGGTCCTCGAGAGCCTCGGCCAGGCCGTGCGCGCTGCCACCTTTCCGGTGCCTGGCGCGTTTGGCGTGCAGGAAGGCGGTTTTCTACTGTTGGGTCAGGCGTACGGCATACCCGCGGAGATCGCCCTTGCGCTCTCGCTGGTCAAGCGGGTACCCGATATCGTGCTGGGGCTTCCGGGGCTCTTTTTCTGGCATCTCATGGAAGCGCGCCGAATTGTGTTGCCTAGTCAGGCCCTGTCCACTAACGAACCCGCACGGCAAGCTCTTCGGCAATCGCGACTTCCAGGGGATCGGTGAAGGAGTCAAGGATGAATACCCAGTCGACTGCTTTCGCCACGGCCGCGCCCCCCCACGACCTGGCGCCTCCAAAACCCAGGCCAGTCAATTCGTGGAATGAGTGGGACCCACTTGAAGAAGTGATTGTCGGCAGGCTGGATGGCGCGGTCATACCTCCGTATCACGTCACCGTGACTTTCAACATCCCGAGCTTCACCGCCCGGCTTCACCGCTTTGTCGCCGGCCGACGCTATCCACGGTGGATGATCAAACGGGCTCAAAGCGAACTCGACGGATTCATCCGCATCCTGGAAGACGAAGGCGTGAGCGTTCGCCGTCCCGATATCGTCAACCACCGCGCCCGCTTTCGCACGACTGCCTGGTCCAGTCGCGGCTTCTGCATTACCTGTCCACGCGATGGATATCTGGTAATCGGCGACGAGATCATCGAGACACCCATGTGCTGGCGTTCCCGCTACTTCGAGGGCGACGCCTACCGAACCCTCTTCAAGGAGTATTTCCACAAGGGTGCCCGCTGGACCTCGGCGCCGCGGCCGCAACTGACCGACGAACTTTTCGACTACAGCTACCGTATTCCAGAAAAGGGGGAACCGCTGCGCTATATCGTCAACGAGTTCGAACCCGTGTTTGATGCCGCCGATTTTGTCCGCTGTGGTCGTGACCTGTTCGTCACCCGCTCGAATGTTACGAATCTGGCCGGCATCAACTGGTTACGGCGCCATCTCGGTGACGCCTTCCGTATTCACGAGGTCGAAACCCGCTGCCGCCAGCCGATGCATATTGACTCCAGCTTCAATCCGCTGTGTCCGGGAAAGGTACTCATCAACCCGGACTATATCGATACGACCCGGCTGCCTGCGATATTGAAGACCTGGGACGTGCTGGTCGCGCCCCGCCCCGACCCAGTCGACGGCGTGATGTCGAAGGTTTCGATGTGCAGTCCCTGGACCAGCATCAATACGTTGATGCTGGATGAAAAGCGACTGGTTGTCGACGCCTCACAGATATCGCTCATCAATGCGCTCAAGGGCTGGGGCTTCCAGCCAATTCCGTGTGCGTTCCTTAGCTATGGTCCGTTCGGTGGCGCGTTTCATTGTGCGACCCTCGACGTGCGCCGGCGCGGTGCGCTGCGATCTTACTTCTGAAGTGTGGGCCCGTCCTTGCGGAAATAGTGGACGCACTCGCAAGGCATCTCAAAGTTGCGCCTTGCGGCGACGCGCCGCGCACCGCGGCCGCAACACCGCGCAGCCTGCCACGACGCAGGTCAAGCTACATGCAGCTTACTCGCTACGGGTGTTATGCGGTCGCAGGCCAGGCACTCGTTACGCCATACCCCGTCACACATATCGTGAAGTTGCTCGCGACCCGGTTGCATGCCCGCGCACCTATGCGCCGGCCTTCGCGGCGTGCCCGTGCCGCATGGCGGACTCGCTCGTGCCCTTTGGCACCTGGGCGTCCTGGCGCCCCGGGCAGACATCCTCCGGCTGCCGCCGGTACCCGGCACCCTCACACAGATTTCGGTCCAACCGCACCGTCGCGAACAGCGAGGTGCACGATGCCTCAGGCATTGCATCGCGTTGATGCTGGTCCATTACGGACACCACACGCTCACGCATAAGGAGTTATCAGTGATGATTGACCGTCAGAAACACCTGCGCTGGCCCATCGTTACCGCCAGGCAAATCCCTCTGGCGGTGCTCGTCGCCCTGCTGGCCGGCTGCGTTTCGCTCGCGCCGCCCTTTCAGCAGCCGCCACTGCCCGTGCCGGCCACGTTCCCCGACGCGTATGGCAACCCGACCACCGGCGGTGAAAACGCCACCAGCGCCACCCTCATCGGCTGGAAGGACTATTTCACCGACCCCACACTCCAATCGCTCATTAGCGAAGCGCTCGACTACAACCGCGACCTGAGGCTCGCGATCCAGCGTGTGGAGGAAGCGCGCGCGATGTATGGCATTCGGCGCGCCGACCAGTTTCCGACCATCGGCGTCTCGGCCGATCTTGCCCGGGCGCGCGTGCCCGCCGACCTCTCAGGCGTTGGCCGCCCCGTGACGGGAAACCAGTTTCAGGTGGGCGTGGGCCTTGCAAGCTGGGAACTTGACTTCTGGGGTCGCGTGGCGAATCTCAAGGAAGCCGCGTTGCAGAACTACCTCGCGAGCGACGCCGCGCGCCAGGCCGTCACGCTCACAGTGATCGAGCAGGTCGCTAACAACTACCTGAGCCTGCGCGAACTCGACGAGCGCATCATGCTCATGAACGAGACGATCGCGAGTCGCGAGAAGTCATACCGCATCTTCAAGCACCGCTATGAAGTGGGCGCGACCTCCAGGCTCGATCTCAAGCAGGTCGAAACATTGTGGCGCCAGGCCGTCGCACTCGGCACCCAGCTTCAGCAGGAGCGCGCCACGCGCGTAAACGCCTTGCAGGTGCTCGTCGGCAAGCCGGTCGAGATGCCACACCGGGAGATCGCGCTCGACGACAACGCCGTGATGGCCGACCTGCCCCCGGGCCTGCCCTCCGATCTGCTTGTGAACCGCCCCGATATCGTCGCCGCCGAATTCCAGTTGCGAGCGGCCAATGCGAACATCGGTGCGGCGCGCGCCGAGTTCTTCCCGAAGATCACGTTGACGGGATCGTTCGGCACCGCCAGTACGCAACTCGACAATCTGTTCACCGGCCCGAGCCGCGCCTGGA
Organism: Paraburkholderia sp. J10-1; assembly: GCF_905220165.1. NCBI lineage: Bacteria > Pseudomonadati > Pseudomonadota > Betaproteobacteria > Burkholderiales > Burkholderiaceae > Paraburkholderia > Paraburkholderia sp. J10-1. The sequence goes on from NZ_CAJMYW010000001.1 coordinate 372,797, forward strand.
GCTTCGGACCGACCGTCTCGCTGCCCATCTTCGACATGGGCCGCCGCGAAGCGAATCTCGATGTTACGAAGGCACAACGCGACCAGGCTGTCACGTCCTATGAACTGGCCGTGCAATCGGCGTTTCGCGACGTGGCGGACGCCATCGCCGCACGCCAGTGGCTGGCCCAGCAGGTGGACGCCCTGCGTGCGACGGAGAAGGCCCAGGCCGGGCGCGCGCGCCTCGCCCAAATGCGCTACGACCACGGCGCCTCGCCGTTCCTCGAAGTGCTCGACGCGCAGCGCGACCTGCTCGCCGCACAGCAGCAGCTCGTGGAAACACGGCGCGCGCTGCTTTCCAGCCGCGTTTCGCTCTTCTCGGCACTCGGTGGCAGTGGCTTCGCTAACGATGTCGCCACGCCCACTCTCATGCCAGCCACGCCTGCCAGCGGCGTGCAAAACCCATCCTGATTGAGGTTCCCGTCATGCAGATTTCAGCGCGCAAACTCATCCCCGCCGTCATCGTGATCGCGCTCGCGGTGGGCGGCTATTTCGGCTGGCGCATGCTTTCGGATCGCGGTCCGGGCCCCGGCTTCGTGAGCGGCAACGGCCGTATCGAGGCGACCGAAATCGACGTCGCCACCAAGCTCGCGGGCCGCGTGCGGGACGTGCTCGTGCGCGACGGTGATTTCGTCACCGCCGGCCAGGTACTCGCGCACATGCAGGTCGACACGCTGCAGGCGCAACGAAATGAGGCCGTCGCGCAGCGTCAGCAGGCCGTGAACACCGAGGCGAGCGCCAAGGCGCAGGTTGCGCTGCGCGAGAGCGATCAACGTGCCGCCGAAGCCGGCGTCAAGCAGCGCGAAAGCGAGCTCGATGCCGCGCGCCGTCGCCTCGCCCGCTCCGAAAAGCTCTCGAAAGAAGGCGCGTCCTCAATGCAGGAACTCGACGACGACCGCGCCCGCGTGAAGAGCGCGCAGGCCGCCGTCGCCGCCGCAAAGGCCCAGGTTGCAGCGGCCGCGGCGGCCGTCACCGCGGCTCGCGCGCAACAGACGGGCTCAGCTTCGGCCATCAAGGCCGCACAAGCCACCGTCGACCGCGTGCAGGCCGACATTGCCGACAGCGACCTGAGAGCCCCGCGCGCCGGTCGCGTGCAGTTTCGCGTGGCGCAGCCGGGCGAAGTGCTCGGCGCGGGCGGCCGGGTCCTCAACATGGTCGATCTCGCCGATGTCTACATGACCTTCTTCCTGCCCACCAGCGCGGCGGGCCGCGTGGCGCTTGGCCAGGACGTGCACATCATTCTCGACGCAGCGCCCCAGTACGTGATACCCGCGCGCATCACCTTCGTCTCGTCTACGGCGCAATTCACGCCCAAGACCGTGGAAACGCAGAGCGAACGCGAAAAACTCATGTTCCGCGTGAAGGCGCAGATCGACCCCGAACTGCTGCAACAGCACCTCAAGTATGTGAAAACCGGCCTGCCCGGCGTGGCGTGGGTCAAGCTCGACGCCGACGAAGACTGGCCCGCCAACCTCCAGGTCCGGGTGCCATGATGAGCGAGCCTGCCGTTCACATCGAGCACGTCAGCCTGCGCTACGGCAAGACCGTCGCGCTGCGCGACGTGACGCAGGAAGTGCCTGCTGGCCTCATGGTGGGCCTCATCGGCCCGGACGGCGTGGGCAAGTCGAGCCTGCTCTCGCTCGTGGCCGGCGCACGCGCAGTGCAGGAAGGTACGGTGTGGGTGCTCGGCGGCGACATGGCGAGCAAGCAGCACCGCGACGAGGTTTGCCCGCGCATCGCCTATATGCCGCAGGGGCTCGGCAAGAACCTTTACCCCACGCTTTCGGTCGAAGAGAACCTGCAGTTCTTCGGGCGCCTGTTCGGTCACGACGAAGACGAGCGCCGCCGCCGCATCGACGCGCTCACGCGCAGCACCGGCCTCGATCCCTTTCTCGCGCGGCCAGCGGGCAAGCTCTCGGGCGGCATGAAGCAGAAGCTCGGGCTGTGCTGCGCGCTGATCCACGATCCCGACCTGCTGATTCTGGACGAGCCTACCACGGGCGTGGACCCGCTTGCGCGCGCGCAGTTCTGGGACCTCATCAACGGCATCCGCAAGGAACGCCCGTCGATGAGCGTGATCGTCGCCACCGCGTACATGGACGAGGCGCAGCGCTTCGACTGGCTGATCGCGATGGACGACGGCGCGATTCTCGCGACCGGCACGCCAGCCGAACTGCTTGCGCGCACAACCACGGCTTCGCTCGAAGAGGCCTTCATCGCCCTTCTGCCCGAGTCGAGGAAACGCGGTCATCAGCCGGTGCTGATCGTCCCGCTCGAAGCCGACGAACACGCGGAAATCGCCATCGAGGCGAAGGACCTGACGATGCGCTTCGGCGACTTCGTCGCGGTCGACCATGTGAGCTTTCGCATTCGCCGCGGCGAGATCTTCGGCTTTCTCGGCTCGAACGGCTGCGGCAAATCCACCACGATGAAGATGCTCACGGGGTTGCTGCCAGCGAGCGAGGGCAAGGCCTGGCTCTTCGGCCACGAAGTGAACCCGCGCGACCTCGACACGCGCCGCCGCGTGGGGTACATGTCGCAGGCATTTTCGCTTTACAGCGAACTCACGGTGCGCCAGAACCTCGTGCTGCATGCACGGCTCTTTCACGTACCTGAAGCGCTGATCGAGGCTCGCGTGAACGAGATGGTCGAACGCTTCGATCTGGCCGAAGCGCTCGATACGCTGCCCGAGAGCCTGCCGCTCGGCGTGCGCCAGCGCCTTTCACTCGCGGTGGCGATGGTCCACAAGCCCGAACTGCTGATTCTCGACGAGCCGACTTCGGGCGTCGATCCCGTGGCGCGCGACAACTTCTGGCGCCTGCTGATCGCGCTCGCACGCGAAGACCAGGTGACGATCTTCATCTCCACGCACTTCATGAATGAGGCCGGGCGCTGCGACCGCATTTCGCTTATGCACGCGGGCCGCGTGCTAGTGAGCGACACCCCCGGAGCCATCACACAAATGCGCGGCGCGGCGACGCTCGAAGAAGCGTTCATCGCGTATCTCGTCGATGCGGGTGCGGGCACGGAAGCCAGCGCGTCCGGCGAGCTCGCCGCGCTTGGCGAAAAACAGGCTGAGAACGCGGCCGGGGACGCCACTGAGACCGCCACAGCGAGCGAAGCCCACGCAAGGCAACGCGGCTTCAGCTTCCAGCGCGCCTACAGCTATATGTGGCGCGAAGCACTGGAGTTGCGCCGCGACCCCGTGCGCGCCACGCTGGCACTCGCGGGCTCACTCCTGCTGCTATTCGTGATGGGATTTGGCATCAGCATGGACGTGGAGGACCTGCACTTTGCCGTGCTCGATCACGACCGGACCACGCTTTCCCAGAACTACGAATTGAATCTGGCGGGCTCGCGCTACTTCATCGAGCAGCCGCCCATTGCGAACCATGCGGAGATGGACCGCCGGCTGCGCAGTGGCGAACTCGCTGTCGCGCTGGAGATTCCTCCCGGTTTTGCGCGCGACGTGGCGCGCGGCAGGCCCGTGCAGATCGGCGTCTGGATCGATGGCGCAAATCCGCAGCGTGCGGAGACCGTGCGTGGCTATGTGCTCGGCATGCACCAGGGATGGCTCCTGCAACAGGCGTCGCAGCGCCTGGGCACTGCGGTGCAATCGCCCGTCACCGTACAAACGCGCTTTCGCTACAACCCCGACGTGCGCAGCCTCCCCGCGATGGTGCCGGCCGTGATCCCGGTGCTGCTGCTCATGATGCCCGCCATGCTCACGGCGCTCGCCGTGGTGCGCGAAAAGGAGCTGGGCTCGATCATCAATCTCTACGTCACACCGGTGACGCGCCTCGAATTCCTGCTGGGCAAGCAGGCGCCCTACGTGCTGCTTGCGCTGCTCAATTTCCTGCTGATGACACTACTCGCCGTGACCGTGTTCGGCGTGCCGGTCAAGGGCAGTTTCCTCACGCTGTTCAGCGCAGCCGTACTCTACAGCCTGTGCGCCACAGCCATTGGCCTGCTCGCCTCCACATTCACGAAGAGCCAGATCGCGGCGCTCTTCTTCACGATGATCGGCACGATGGTGCCCTCCATACAGTTCGCCGGCCTCATCACGCCTGTCTCGTCGCTGGAGGGTGCGGGGCGCGTGATCGGCCAGATCTACCCGGCGAGCCACATGCTCACGATCAGCCGCGGCGTGTTCAACAAGGCACTCGATTTCGGCGACCTCTGGCCGTCGTTCTGGCCGCTCGCGCTCGCCACGCCCATCGTGATCGGCGTGACTGTCGCGCTGCTCAGGAAGCAGGAGACCTGACATGGGCCGCCATTTCGCCAACATCTATCGTCTGGGCGTGAAGGAGCTCTGGAGCCTCGCACGCGACCCCATGCTGCTGCTCCTCATCGTCTTCTCGTTCACGGCGATGATCTATTCCTCGGCCACGTCGCGGCCCGAAACGCTGCACATGGCGCCCATCGCCGTAATCGACCACGACGTCTCGCCACTCTCGCAACGCATCATCGAGGCGTTCTTCCCGCCGCACTTCCTCGTGCCAAAGCCTGTCACGCCCGCCGAGGCCGACGCGGGCATGGACGCGGGCCGCTACACCTTCGTGCTCAGCATCCCGCCGAACCTGCAGCGCGACGTGCTCGCAGGCCGCGCTGCCGAGGTGCAACTGAACGTGGACGCCACGCGCATGAGCCAGGCGTTCACGGGCAGCAGCTACATCCAGCAGATGATCGGCGACGAGGTGAGCACCTTCGCGAACCGCTATCGCGCTTCCGAGGAAGCGGACGTCGAACTCGCGGTACGCATGCGCTTTAACCAGAACCTCACGCAGGCGTGGTTCGGCTCGCTCATGGAGATCATCAACAACGTGACGATGCTCTCCATCATCCTTACGGGCGCGGCGCTCATCCGTGAGCGCGAGCATGGCACCATCGAGCACCTGCTCGTCATGCCTGTCACGCCCACGGAGATCATGCTCGCAAAGGTCTGGTCCATGGGTCTCGTGGTGCTCGTGGCGGCAGCGCTTTCGCTTACCTTCATCGTGCGCGGCGCGCTGCACGTGCCCATTGAAGGATCGGTCGCGCTCTTTCTCGCGGGCGCGGCGCTGCACCTGTTCGCCACCACCTCGATGGGCATTTTCATGGCCACGCTCGCTCGCAGCATGCCGCAGTTCGGCATGCTGCTCGTGCTCGTGCTGCTGCCATTGCAGATGCTCTCGGGCGGGAGCACGCCGCGCGAATCCATGCCGCAGTTCGTGCAGAACATCATGCTCGTCGCGCCTACCACGCACTTCGTCGAACTCGGTCAGGCCATTCTCTTTCGCGGCGCGGGCATCGCCGTAGTCTGGCAGCCGTTCCTGTGGCTCGCCGTGATCGGCAGCGTGCTGTTCGCGTTCTCCCTCATGCGCTTTCGCAGGACGCTCAGCCAGATGGCCTGAATTTCAGCACGAGGGGCAGCCGGCCGACTTCTACGCCACTCATCAGCACCTTGAAGAATCGGCCATCCTGGCAGATGCTGCGCTATCTGATGGCAGTTGAACGGTCAGGAACAGGTGAAGCGTTTAGCACGAGTTTCGATCCATGTGAGCATCTCGTCGGCGACGCGGGTGCATCCCGCTCGCCCTTCCGGTTATGCGTCGTGCGCAATGCCCGGACTGAGATAGCGGGAAATGATGCAATTTCACGTTTCGGTAGCGGCTTGCTGTAGAGAAAACCTTCTGCAACCTCGCAACCATGAGCATCGAGAAACGCCGCCTGCTCTATTGTTTCGACGCCTTCTGCGACAACCCGCTGCCCAAGGCAAGGCGCGATGGAAAGAATTGCCTGCACCAGACCGCACGTGCAAGCTGCCGCGCGGTCGCGTAACCTAGGCGGGCAACCGCACAGCCGGTTGTGCGGTCGCCTGCACTGGCACAGCATGAGTTTCCGGACGCGGCGACTCTCCCCTGCTGATCCGCCGCCGCAGCGCTGCAGCGCGGCTCGATACTGTGTTCATTTTGCATCCCTTCATTTTGTTAAGCTACGTCGTCTAGCTCGCCGCTCCGCGCTCACACACATGTGTCGTTGTTTCTTGCAGAAACACCAACGACAAACACCTAAACGACTACGCAAGCGGCGTGGCCGCTTGCTGCGCGGGCGATGAATCGCCCTGCCGGCGGGAAGATTTCGGATTCACGGGCTGGACGCCCTACCTATATCCGCGCTTCGCGCGCCCGATAGGCATTCGTCGCCCTACCGGGTGCTGCCCGCCGAGGGGCGGGCATTACGTCGGCTGGACGCCGACGAAACATCGCACTGCCAAATGGGCCACAGCGAGTTATCGGCCGGGTGCCGACCCATCGCTGCCGTTTGTACATGAGGCGAATGTGGTGCGCTCGTGTTACGATCGCACTAAATAAATAGGTCGCGACCACTGTGCTCGCGCTTGCCACCAAACGGGGAAACATATGAAGAGGGGATTGGTTGTCGCAACGATTTGTGGCCTTCTAACTGGCTGTGGTTCTGGCGTGAATGCTTCGTTGGATGGCAGCACGGACGAGCAATACCAGAAGGATATTAATATCGCGTTTGCGAAGATGACTCCGCGTCAGCAGAGGGCCTTCAATCACTACGCTGCAAACATGCAGATCAGTAGTATCTACGCCAAATACGGCACCACTACACCTAAGAAGTTGGTTGAGGGAGAGGCGAATGGCGAGATCGATGCTGCCCAGAAGGTGATAACCAGTATTTCGTCCGATTTTCCACAAGTTGCAGAATTGGATGCTGCCCTTGGTAAGTTTGTCACATCCAAACCTGAAATAGGCTACATATCGGGAGATGATGGGCAACTTCTTGCCGAAATTTCCTTCGATGTTACTAATAATTCGAGCCGTACGTTTAAGTGCGCAGCTAAGGGCGAGGATAAAAACATATTTACGGCATTTCAAAATATGTTTACTGGCGACGTTCCCTTCAAACTGGATACGACCATCTACGGAAAAGATGGAAAAGGAATCCACATTTCGAACGACAGCCTTTACTTTGAAAAAGACGTCTACCCTAATATCTGCGATGAAATTCCCAGTCCTGGTAAGAGCATTAGGCTGACTTGGAAAACCTCGTTGGGAGATCTGGGCGGCGATCTACCAACGGCTGATCATCTTAAGCGCGTCGGGGTGCGAGAACTGGACGTTAGGATGCAAAAACTCGCGTTGTTCCCGACGGATCAAAAGGCTGTGCCCCAGCTCGTTTTTGCTAAGTACCTCGATAGCGTTAATACCATCGTCGATGCGAAGCAGCTAATCAAAAGCATTCAACCTGAAGATTAAGTATGACCAGCTACGAGATCGATACCAGCGGTTTAGCTTCCCAGCTTTTATTCGTAATATCGTCGGAGTGTGATTTCTTAACTTTTCGCTGTAACAACGGCGAAATTCATCGGATCGCCTCGGACAGAAGAATTGCGGCGCCGCGGTGATATTCGCAAAAGATGACAAAGAGATTAAAGGAGTGCTTTGTGTGATCTTGGATATGTTCGTTATATAAAATCAATAAATAAAGGGTGATTGAGATGGACATTGGATTGTACGTAATGGTCGGCGCTGCAGTGGTTCTCGCACTGGTTGTTAGCATCTATTCTCGAAAAATTACCAGAAGGCGGGCTCTCCGTGATTACGGGGTTGCAGACTGGGCTCAGGTAAAAAAGATAAAAACCGTGGAGCGTAAGACTCCGCTGGGCCGCTTAATGACGGCACTTAATATTATTTTCTTTATCAGTTATTTTATTTTTTGGAAGATTTACGGGGTCGATCAACTTTACAGTATCGTACCGGGCGGGTTGATTTGCCTATTCGCAACTCTTCTTCTGAAAGGGAAAATTAAGCGCCAGCGCGAAGAGATTAAGGCTCGCTTGAATCTTTCTAGCTAAATTTTCCGGCGCCATTTCGGCGCGACTCGGTTAAAGATCAGTCGACACGGCGATCACTGGCTGGTAGGCATCCTATTGATGAGGAGCGAGCGGGCACTCAGATGGGCAGAGTGCGTGCGAGATTCTTCATGGCCGGTCTGCACCTTCGGAATCAGCGATAGCTCCACGCAGCGACTGCCGCGCCGCGCGAATGAAATCGACCACCGAATTCAAATCCCGGCTGATGTCATGTAGCCGGGAATTCCGCGCGTGGATCCGCCCGAGACGGACCCGCCGCGGCATCCTCCCCGGCACAGCAGCAGTACAAGAGACTGGTACAAAGCGGTTTACAGGCAAGACCGTAAGCGCTTGATTTATATACACCTATCAATCATGTCGAATCATCGTATGGACATCATCAAGCGTGCCTGCTAGTTTCACTACCGGGCGCGCGTCACCCGAAGCGCGCCCAGCCCTCGAGAGCCATCGCAACGGCTCTCGATTCCTTGCCCCGCCGTATTCCCCCGGAATCGGCGGGCTTTTTCATGCCGATGCCTGACAGGCGACCCAGGTTGTGAACTGCCCAACCACAAAATCCACGCTGTGATCCCCAATAAAGTTTGGGAACATGGGCGAATTGTGGTTCGCCTGCTACCTTTTCAATCCGGTTGCGCCGACACCCCCGCAATCTCCAGCGACGCCCAACACTGGAAGACAGTGCTTAAAGGCCGCCGCATTCCCCCGGAAGTGGCAGTTTTTTTCGTGTACCTCGCCCTTTGCCGGTCCCGGGTTTCAACCAGGCCGTACAAAGCGCGTGCATTCGCTGGACGACGGGCGATCGGTAGTCGGGATACCATCCGGTGCGCAGGTTGAAGAGCTTGTGCAGATCGGCAACATCCTTCGGAAACGGACGCGCACTTTCCTGCTCCGCGATCACACGCGCAGCCTCCACCAGCCTCGCGCGCTCAAGCCGGTCGCACTCTACGCCGTTTGAACTCATCCAGCTCTGCGCTGGTTTGATCTGATGATCCGTGCGCAACCAGACGCCCTCACGCGCAAAAGCGAAGAACTGGCCCACCACAAGGAAGCACAGCAGTTCGGTACGGGCTTCATCGTCGGAAGTTTTCACGACGCTCAAAAGTGTTCCTGCAGCCCATGGTCGCGAATCAGGCGGTTGATGTGTGACCGCGAGTACCGGATGCCGAATTTCTGCTCGACGAGTTCGACAATGGCCTCCCTGGTCCAGCGTGGAGTCGGAAATCCGTGAAGTGCAGGTGCATGCTTGATCGCGGCGATGAGCCAACTCAGACCCTCTGCAGTAAGCTGCCTGCGGCGCCCGACGTCTCTCAACCGTAAAAGCGAATGCTTGCCGCCGGCCTTGAACAGGGCAGCATAACGGCGAGCCGTAGCAGGGCTAAGCTTAAGTGCTGCCGCTACCTGCTGGATGCTCTGCCCCGCCTCCAGCATCTCCGCGGCGATAATGCGCCGGTCTGTCCACGGCGGCCCGCGAAACCCGGTTTTTCCTTCCATGTTCGCAAACCATCTGCGTGTTTAAGGCTACAAAAATAATTGCAGATATATCCCGCGTGCGCAACCAGGTTCTGCGAATCTTCCCCATCCGGTTGAGCACCGCGTGCACTTGCTCACCAGAGAATCCTTGAAAGTCGAAAGAAAGAATTCTTTGCAATAGTCATGAAATGTGCAGAGAAGCCGAACGCCGAGAACGTTGCCAGGCAGGGCGAGCCGCCGACGCGGCGAATGCCGAATCCGGACCAGTAATGCCTCGCCTACGAGTGTTCTTTTTCTGCCGGCCGTCGGCGATCAGTTTGTGATTCGAGGCGCACACTTTCGTGCATCACATCGTTAGGTGAATGTTATGGGCCGCACGCTTGAGGAGTTCTGTGCCGCATACCGGGACATGCATGCCGCACGAGGTCAATTTGAACGTCACGCTCGCGAGGGAACGGATCCTGATAGACCTGGCGAAATCCTGCTGCTGACGTCAGCACTCAATGCAGCCACTTACCGCTATCTAGCCGCCGTCAACAAGCTCGGTGAGATTGACGCCGCCGATCGACAGTGAACCTTTGCTGGCGCCACGTGCGTCAGCAGCGGGGGCTGCCGGCGCGAAAATCAAAGAGATCCCTATGGGTAAGACATTGGGAATGATCCACTACTGGTGAAACGACCTTTCGGCGCCCCGGTTCAGGAAGACGTTGATAGGTCTACCAGTTATATCGGCTATGTTGAGCTTGTCACGTTAAGGACGATACATGCGCGGAACTCCCGGCTACATGACAGCCGGGAGGCGCTGAGTTCTCGTCGATATGTGTAGGCGTACTCAAATACAAAGTCGTGGCCTGAATGCCGGTAAATCTAACCTCGAGCGGCCTGCCACACTATTCGACGTGGCACTCCGAAAAAGATGAGAAATGCTGATCGTCAATTCTCATTGCTCTTTGGTATTCGACCTGCTCGCTAGCAGTAAGGAAGCGCTGCTGCGAAATCGCGTGCAACCTCGCAAGTATTTCCTCCTGACGCACCTTGGCCTGCGCGTGTTCTTTTTCAAATTCGGCCTGCTTTTTAATGCAATCAGCTTTCTCGGACGCCACGATGGTATCATCATAAAGCTTTGAAATATCGGCAAATTTCAACACGGATACATCAACGATTTTTGAGCCTTGCGCTGGAAAAAGATCCCAATCAAATACGTTTTGCGCCAGGTTATTAAAATCCTTATACGTCGTCTCTTTGGTCACTAATGTTTCATGGAGGACACGTACACGCACTTTTGTCAAGCCGATGCCCCCTCCCCAGCGAGTGCAAGTTCTAGCCTGCCTACGGTCGCATGCGAAAAACGAAGCAGGAGAAGCAACCGGGATACGCGCGCCGTCGCCCTTGAGCGTTACGTACGACGTTGCCTTTCCAGTGGCGTCAAAATGGATTGAATCAATATCCACAATATTCACGTACAGCGGCGCACCGTCTTTCTCATCCAATCTCCAAAAGCGCAATACCTCATTTCCAATGCCGTAATGCTTGCTTGTTGCGGCGATCGTCTCCACCGAATCCTGGCTAGTCGTCTCGTCTTTTCGTTGAATCTTCAATGCGAAAGTGTAGGCCGAACTGGAAGGATATACCTTAGCCTTGTTTAATGCCGCGTCTTCCCTTGCTCTCTGTTGAGCCGCCGGCGAAATAGCACATCCGCCCAAACTCAAAGCAAATCCAATAGTCAAAAACGTTGCGGCGACCGCTTTCGATAATCTATTTTCCAAAGTGACTCCATAAGACGCGTTAAGAAAATTTCGCAGACGGCCAGAACGGTCTTTGCGTCCGTGCCGTTTCGCTGGTTAGTGACCGCGGCAGGTTTGGCAGCGCCGGACCGATAGCCCAGATCCTGCTATCTCAGCGCCCAGCGTCCGCTCGATCAATGCCTTCTTGAGGGTCAGCGTCACGGCATTGATGGTATCGGCCATCATCAGGCCGTTACCGATCCGTACAGGCATGGCAGGGACTGCTGATACGCGGATGGCAGGCGCGATAGTTAATCGAATAGGGATGGCGCAACTCGACAAAGCGTCCTTAATTCGGGCGGCAGCGTCTTGCGCCGTGAGGACCGATGCTTGATCTGTCGCAGACTGCGTTATGACCGGATCGGCCAACGCAGGCGTAGCAACCGCTAGGCCGAGCAGTGCGGCCCCGAATCCCCGTTTTCTCAATTTGGTCCCCGTCTTGTTTTGTCTTATCGATGCGGCGGATCCCGATCTTATTCGTTATTCGTTGCACACGCAACTAACAAGTGCAGAATTAAGCGGCCGCCTGAGTGACAGGACCGAGGATCGCCTGGAAGACTGATACCCAGTTCCCGTCAGCAGGCAGGATTAACCGTGTCCCACCCCGCCGACGACCACGGGTGGCGTAGAAGTCCAACTCATGCCATAAGGATTAGGAGTCCGCGGGCTGTAAAAGCGGACCGCAAATCGCTTCTACTCAGCACTTTGCCGATGGCTCGGACTCGGCTGGCCGATCTTGTCACTCAAACGGCAGTTGTACTTTGGAAACCGCCGTTGGGGACAGGCCGGTTCGACCGGCAGAAGTGGGTCGACCAGGGACGACTACATCTGGGAGATGGCGGCCACTTCCAGTTACTTGCAGATGTTGTATGAACGACCGCTTTCAGTTAGCAAGGGTACCTATCGACAACGTTGGCTTTTCGTTTTTCGGCTAACCGTTGCCCCTTCTACTGCCCCATCTCTCAGGCAACGTACATAACAGCCTCTGGTTGCGCGAATCGCTGCGACACCCGCGACCGGCACCAAACCGAATAATGCTGTCAGCGACTCACAGACAGCTGCCGAAGAAACACCGGCATATCGGTGGCTGGCGGGAATATGTCGAGCGTGTAAAGTATGGCCGCTGCCTGGCCACGATGGTAGGTCGTGTGGTTGACGACGTGCAAAACCATGTCCCGACGAGTCATGCGTCCTGTACCCCCGCCAATGAACTCAAATTGCACAGTTTCTGCCAGTTCGTCCTCCGTAGCCGCATCGGCGTAGCTCATGTACCACTCGTCAATGCTCTGTTGGTTAATCGCTAATTCCTCGAATGTCGGCCAGTTCTCGGGATTGCGCGTAGTCAGATTGTGAGGCTTGCCAAGCAGGTGACACTTCCAGACGTAGTCCATCAGATACGAATGGTTGAGCGTCCCAATCAGACTGCGAAAACTGATTGGTCGCGGTGCGGTAAGCTCTGCAGCGGGAACGGAAGCGACAACTGACAGAAATAGCTCGTCCGCCCAGGCTTTATAGCGAGTAAGAGTTTGTGTGGCTCTCATGAAACCTCCTGGCTGTGTTCAGCAATAGTTTTTTATCTGCCGCACGGTTCTGGCCTGTGGTCGACCGAAGCTCTTGCGCGGATCTGGACAAACGGTTCACGCGCGTCGTGATGTTCGCGTCGATTCATGGTGCCCTCTTACCGCCGTATGAGCACACATCCCCCGATCAGGAGCGCGGTCCCGATGAGACGAGGAAGATCAATTGGGTGTTCCGGAAGGCCCAACCATCCGAAATGGTCGATCGTCACCGATGCGAGCATCTGACCGGTCACAAGCAGGACGACAAAGGTCGCCGTTCCGAGCGTCGGGATAAGCAAGATGGCTAGGGCGATGAAGATTGCGCCAAATAGTCCGCCGCTAAACGCCCACCAGGGGATGCGCCCCGCTACGGCCATAGAAGGGATGGGATCGCGCATGGCAAGCGCGAGCAGCGCGCCATGCAGGTGACCCCGACGAAGTAGCTCACGAAGCCCGACCAGGCGGCCGAGTTCAGGGCGGCGCGGAGGCTCGCGTTCAGTACCTGCTGAACAGCCACGCTGGCCCCAGCCAGAATGGTGAGGGTCGAAAAGAAGAGCACGCTGGGCATCGGCGATTACCTTTCCCGGATTCGTCACTGCGATTTGACGCTACGCCGGCACATGCTGTCAAATGCCGGAATTTACAGTTTCCATGCAAATGAGGCATGATGAACCCGGCCCATATCGACCTGTTTCGTGCCGTGATGCGTCACGGAGGCATGACGAGAGCAGCGCAAGCGCTTGGCGTCGGACAGCCTCATGTCAGTCGCGCAATTGCGCGGCTCGAGGAGGACCTTGGTTTTCCGCTATTTGTACGAGGGCATGGAAGCGCATTGCCGACAAAGGAGGGAGAAGCATTCTTGCGCGAAGTCGAGCGTACCTATGCCGGGCTCGATCAGCTAATTCAGGCGGGGCGTCAAATAAGGGAAATCGGAACCGGGTTGTTGCGTCTGGCATGCCAGCCATCGCTAGCCTCCCGGTTCGTGCCACGCGCGATCCGAAAATTAGATTTGGCGAGTTCTGGAGTGCGTGTCTCGCTTCATGTGCCAAGTCCCGACACGATCTGGTCACGGGTTTCGACTGGGCAGTGCGACATTGGCCTCGTGCGGCCGCGCTCTGGCTACCCCGGTGTCGAGTGCGAAACTTTCCTTACCGTCGACGCGGTGTGTGTGCTGCCACAGCGGCACACTTTGGCTCGCAAACGGACCATCACCGTGTCCGATCTTGTGGGCGTCCCTTTGATCGCAGGTACCCCAGGTATTTTCCAGCAGTCGATTGAGGAGTCATTTATGCGCGCGGGCATTGAGCCGCGCTTTGTCCTGATGGCGCAGTACACGGCAGCGCGGTGCGGCCTTGTGGCGGAAGGGATGGGAGTCGCCATTGTCGACCCGCTGCCGGCCCGCGAATTGACCGGTTTGCCGATCGTGCTGAGGCCCTTCCAGCCTCGTTTGCCCATTGAGACGATGCTTATCCGGCCGGGCGGGAGGCCACCAGATAGCCTCGCAGCACGCTTCATCGATCTTCTGAAGGCCGAACGCGATGCGGTGATGTCAAAATCTATCGACTATCGCTGAAGCGCTCGACCCGTGCGTCGAATCTACAGCGTGGGCCGAAGCTTGATACCCCCGGATTAAATGCAGAAAAGGTTATCTGCCGCTTCGAATGTCCGTTGGCGCCGAAACCGGCCGGTCCTCGACGCCGTCTCCGTGTTAGTGGGTGCCCGGCACGCCGTGAGCCAGCTATTCCAGTTTGGAAGCTGCCTTGGCGGTTGCATTCTGTCGAAGGGCAGTTGTGGGTCGATATGACCCATTGGGTTTGGCGCCGTGAACCACGCTCCTCCTGCGCAATCGCCCGCAGGAGCTACCGTAACTCTCAGCCTCGACTGTGCAGCTGTTCGCCTTTGCGAAAGCGAGAGTCTTCGTCCCGACGGCGTGTGAATAGCGAAACTAGTCCATTGACCCGGATGAATTGCACCGGATTCTCCGTGATAGATCGGAGTACTTCCATTTCAATGGGAGTGCCTGCTTGTTGTATTGACGTATATAACGCATGAGCTTTTTGTCGAGATCCTTGGTGCTGGTGAATACGCCACGCGCAATGACGTCTCGCTGGATGCGGGAAAACCAGTTCTCGACCTGATTCAGCCATGACGAATATGTGGGGGTGTAATGTATTGAGACCTTCGGATGGTCATCCATAAATGTTTGAACGCCGTCAGTTTTGTGGCTGCTCACGTTGTCGCAGATCACGTGAATCTCCTTTCCGCGTGGCTGGGCCGATACCACCTCGGCGAGGAATGCAACAAACTGGGCGCTGGTATGGCGTGGCGCAGTTTTGCCCAGCACTTCACCGGTGGCGACATTCAATGCGGCGAACAGGCTCAGGGTGCCGTTGCGTTTGTATTCAAAGCCATGACCCTCGGCACGCCCGGGCGAGAGCGGCAACATCCGGTCCTTGCGATCCAGCGCCTAGATGGCCGTCTTCTCGTCCACGCAGAACACCACGGCGTGCAACGGCGGATTCAGGTACAGCCCGATCACATCGGCTGCCTTGGCCTCAAAGTCGGGATCGTTGGACACCATGTGGGTATCGAGACGATGTGGCCGAATGTCGTGCTTGCGCCAGATACGTTGCACGGTCATGAAGGCCATGCCCAACTGTGCCGCCAGTTTGCGGCTGTTCCAGTGCGTCGGGCCGTCGGCCGGCTTGCGTCGCAGCGTGTAGTCGATCACTCTCGCTTCAAGGCCCGCCAGGTCAGGTCGCGGCGCCCGGCCTAGATGTCTGCCGAACAGGCCAGCCAAACGCTCACTGGTGAAGCGCGTTTGCCACGTTGTGATGAAACGCGAATCGCATCGCAATTCAGTCATGATCGCCGCGCGCGAGGCACCTTCGTCGAGCAGCAGGATCAACCGCGCACGCCTGACCTGGCCAACGGCCATCGTGCGGCTGCGCTGCATCGACATCAGTTCTTCGCGCACGGTCTCACTCAGATTCATTTTGCCCATGCACTATTAGATCAGTGCAATTTCATTGGTTCAATGGACTAGTCGGGTTTCCGAATTTGTGGGCAGGTTGCCCGTTGCCTTGCCACCGAAGCGGTCCTTCAGGGCGAGATCAGAAACCTGTCGCGGTTCTTTGCGTTCTTGATCCAGTCAGGCGCCCGTCCCCTGCCCGACCACGTCGCCCCCGTCTTCGGATGACGATATTTGGGCGGCAAGACACCCGCGGCAGTCCTTCGCGGGCGGCCCCGCCCGCGACCGAAAATGTCCCGCTCCGTAAACCCATATTGGGGTGCCCTTGATTTTCGTGCAGATTTCCGGTTAGGCACACCTATGCCTGGCGCGGGACTGCCTTGCGGCCCTGTATAAATTTCGTTTCAAATCAAACTCCTGCTGACTACCCCGTGCGCTGCAGACGCTGTTTGCATTATCGATTCAGCGTTTTGGACTTCAGTTCAGGCTCGGCGACTTGCGGTCGAAGCGTGCGGATCACCCTCGAGACTCGGAAGGATTCGGTGCGCGTATCGAGCCACCGGAAAATTGAACGTCCCGCGCAAGTTGATCCCCTCCAGATGTGTCGGCGCGATTCTTCTCAACTGTTCAGATTCCAGTGCCTTGCCCGTCGTAGCCAGTATTTCTTCAAGGGCTCGTTGCATGTGGGTGGTGTTCCACGCCATCAGGATATTCGAGAGGAGTGTCAGCGCGGAAGAAACCGCCGAGAGTGATTCGTGACGGCGTGCCAGTTCGACAGGTATCTTGCCGATATGGATCGCGCGTTGAACGTTGTGGACTGCTTCTCCACGGTTCAGGACATGCTGCATCTCCGCCCTGAACGGGGCATTCGTAAAATAGTCGATCAGAAAGATGCTTCGGAACAGGCGTCCGATGTGAACGCCGCCCTCATATACGGCCTGCCCACGCGCTGCTGATCCGAAGCGAGCCAGGGCGTCGACTGCAGTACATTTTCCGGAACGTATGGATGAGGCGATCCGGACAAATTCGTCCCAGACATCCACGATGAGCTCGAGCCTCACATCGCGGTCAGTGACCGCAGCCAGTTGCGGTGGGACTTCATGGTTTCGAGGGACATGAAGCCGTCGGTCACGAAGGTGTGACAGGCGAGGGCATAGATCGAATCCTAGTGCCCGTGCCAGACCCATTGCGAAATCAGTGTAGCCATGCGTGTCGACTGCGAGCTGCGCGATGTCGCCGGCTGCACTCTGCCGGACGACTCCCTCGATCGCGGCGCCGGCCTGACGCTCGTTCAACACGATGGGCTGATCGTAAAAGATGCCCCATCGATCGAGCACGTGCGTGTACATCCCGATGGATGCGGTGCGGCGCCGCGGATCGGCACGCGCCTGCCATACTGTTCGAGTCGTCTCCAGCGACATCATGTCAGAGGATGCCAGATCGGCGCGGCCCCAGTGAGCGGCGACGGGATGCTCATGCATGAATTCGAGGACCGCATCGGCAGCAAGCCGAAGCATTCTCTCATCCTCAAGTCGTTTCATCATCTGGCGGATGGCGGCCGGCGAAATCTCAGGGACCATTCGGGAGATCTCCGCGGCCGAGAGCGAGGTTCCGTGCGCCAGTACAGCCGAATACATCATGAGCAGTTCGACCCGCGATCGAGGTTCGCGCCCAAGCAGGATCCAGCTGAAGCGCGTTGCGCTGTCGATTTCGAGGATGATCTCCGGTAGCTGGCCGGGCGGATGGGCCTCAAAAATAGCGCGTCGCAGGCGATCGGCTTCGACGTTTTCAGGCTGGGCTTCCAATGGATCGAGATGCACCGCCGTATCGATGTGCACCCTGCCTTCATCCGCTGCACGATCCAGCAGATCAAGGCGCTGGTCGAGATGGGCCAGAACCGGACCCAGAAACTCCTGAGGGTCCTGCGGCAGCCCAAGATGCCCATACAAGTTGTTCCGCTTCGTCCGCCACTCTTCGGCCGGGATCAGCATATGTGCCTGACTCCGGAAGGAAAAGCTGTGCTCGACAAAGATCGTGCCGTTGCGTAGAGCGACGCGCAACGCAAAAAGCGTGGCCCATTCGAAAGCCACCATCGCCTTCAGGCGGTCGTAACCTTCGATCGATTCACGCCAGGCGCGCCCAAGCCGGATGCTTACGCCGTCGGGCAACAGGTAGGCGTGGCGTCGGTAGAGACCTCGCAGCAAAATGATCGCATCCAGCACCGGATGAGCAGTCTCGGCCTCGAACGGCAACTGGACGATACGCATCAGCAGGTTGCGCGCGTAGTAGCGCTTCCGGAGCAGACACTGACGGATCTCGCTGCGGCGGCTGGGTGGATGTGGTTGGAGGATCTGATCTGCCAGCACGCAAAGCTCTCTGCCGAGATCTTCACGCGAGAGCGATACGTCAGTCGCGAGTGCCTTTACTGCGAGGGCGAATTCACGAAGCTGGTCTGCGGCTTTCAATCGAGCGGTTTCAATGTCACGTGACGCATCGTTGACGACTCTTAGCACCCAGCGACGCAACATTGTGAGTACCTGATCGGTCGAGGTACAAAGCGCATAACGCATGAAACACGCCGCTTCAAGTCGTCGGCCGTGCGGCTCGATGCGTTTGCTGATCGAAGGTGGCCGGCTGGCGCAGCGCCGCGCGTAATACCGCACGATCGCATCGTTGCACCCGGCTGGCCAACCGTTGGCCACACCGTGCATCGTGAGCAGCTTGATCTTGTCGAGCACCTCACTCATCTGGTGGGTCGAGCCACGAAGCGGGACAGCCCACAGCCATCGCTGCAGACTCGTGTGGTCTCCATGAGGCTGAGCCAGGAGACGCGCCCAGCTTTCGAGCTTGTCGATGCCGAGCGCCTGCTCAAGCGTCCCGTGCAGCGAGTCCTCGATATCGTGTACGGCCTGAACGACGAACTGCCTCAGGCTGCGATCTGGCGGTATGACGATACGATGTTCGTAAAACCAGCGCTTCAGATCGCTCATTAGCTGGCCGCGCTCTGGGCGGCCGGTAAGCTGTTCCTTGAGCCAGCGAATTACATACCGACGCTGATGTTCGGCGATCGACCGGAAACTTACGATGGTTTTTGCGAAGCCCTGGTGGTCCGACAGCGTCTTGAAGTTACCGTCGTAGATCGACCGCAGCGTCCCAACGTCCGGCGGCTGGACACCAAGCTGCTGGCCAAGGTGTCGCCAGAGAATGGTTGGGATCTGCCTGTAAGAATCAAGCGGCCGACCGGTCATTCGCAGGAAACCGACGTGCAGCGCGATGGCCAACCGGTAAAGATCGGTGCGCCGCGAATCGATCTGAGTGCGCTCGCGTTTTGAAAAAGTAAAGAATGTGCTGAGCTCAAATTCGCTCAGCTCGCGCGGTACCTGCCGGATCCCGAGATATGCCAGTCGCCAGTGATCCATCGGGCAGCTCCGCGTCGATGACGTGAGCGGACAAGCGTAGCGACGCAAAATCATCGGTGCCACGGTAGAAATCGGGATGCCGCGTTGAAGGCGCAGCGACTAAGGAAGGTGCCCGATCACGGCTCTCGAAATTAACATAACGCGGGAAGCATGTCGGGTCGCGATATGACGCCCAGTTGACATAATCACATCCCAAATTCGAGGTTGATAACTTTACTTATGTTAAATCGAAAAATGGAACAAACCGCGCGCCATTCCGAAAACCAATTTCACCGCAACGGCTAGCTTTGAACAGTTGAGACGGCGATCAAGAACCAGGATGGACACCTTATGCATGAGTGCGCTCCTACAGGGAGCTCCAGTCCGGCACCGGGGCCAAGCGAGGCGACGGCCCTGGTTCTCCCGGATGCTAGCCCGTCACAATTACGCCGATAGCCGAGATAGACAAGATGGCGCGGACACACCTGAGCCTGAGGCGCGCCCGACTTCGCACCCCGCTATCAGCGATCAGCAGCACACCCCTGCATGCCTGCCTCGAAGAACCCGGTGCAGTGATCGATGAATGCCCTGACTTTCGCGGGCAACAGTGCGCGACCGATGTACGCCAATCTGATCTCCGCTGCGTCGTCACTGATCTCGAAGTCTTCGAGTAAGCGCACGAGCCGCCCGGTCTGAATATACTCATCGACGAGCGTGATCGGAAGTAAGCCGATACCGACTCCCTCTAGCACGATATCGCGATTGAGTATCGGGTTATTTGACGCGATCTCGTAGTTGATCGGGACAGCGACGTCTTGCTGACCGACGCGGAAAGTGACGGATGGTTTGTGCATCGATGGGGGAACGGCGACAAACACATGCTCAGCGAGGTCGGCGGGGTGTCTCGGCCGGCGACGCCCATGGAGATAAGCTTCCGTGGTAACGATAGCCAGGGGCAGACGCCGCAGCAGTCGTGTTACGGCCAGGTCCGTCGCCAGCATGAACGGCAGCACGATGCCGAGATCATAGCCATCGGCCGTAAGGTCAACGGGGCGCTCCGTCAGTGTGATATCCAATGTGACGTTGGGATGCTTTTTCCTGAACGCAGCGATCAGCGGCGCGAGCCAGGTCAGTGCAGCCGTCGTATGAGCGACCAAGCGCAATACGCCCGTTGGCACCCGGCCGTGACCCGCCGTTGAAGCTTCGAGATTGTCCAGGTCGTCGAGGATCTGACAACATCCGCTATAGAACCGCTCCGCCGCGTCCGTGAGCGAAAACTGGCGCGTAGAACGATGGAACAATCGCGCGCCCAGTCGCTCCTCGAGAGCCACAATCGCCCTCGAAACGACTGATGGCGAAAGGTCCAACATCTCACCGGCACGTCTGAAGTTCTTGACCTCCACGATCGTGCGAAACAGGCGTAAGCTAGCGATATATTCCATCTTCCGACTTCTCGTCCTTCACGTTTCCCTCTAAGCAATAGCGCGGATCGGCCCGATCATTTCCGCTGCGCCTCTGATATCTGTTTCGCCGTGCGCGGGCGAACCTCGATCAGTCAGTTCTCCTCATTCAGACGCGACCGCCGAAGGGAACGGATGGTCCCGCGTCCGCGTCGTGAGGAAGCCTGAAGAGGCACGACAAAAAGCCGGCTAGCGTCTCCTGAACTACCCGGTCGTTGACTTCGTCCGGGTTGGAGATTCTGTGCAATTGCAGGCCGTCGCAAAGGCTCAGGAGCCCGAGGGCAAGGCGTTCCGGTCGCACCCCCAACCCATGTTCTTCGCACTGCATCCATGAACGGATACAGGCCGCCATCGTTTCCAGCTTGTGTTGCTGCAACCCGTTGACGTACTCCCGAAACTCACTGTCACGGCAGGCGTGAAGCCCGGCTTCCATCCAAAGCGGAAAGACATCGCTTTGCAATAAATGGCTGCCGTAACAGGCCAACGCGCGCACCTTCGCCTCGTGCGATGCCCCCTCCGCTTCGATGACTGCCCGTAAAGCAGCGCGCGCCTTTTCATCATCGCGCCGCAACAGCTCGGCCAGCAGTTCCTGCTTACACTGAAAATTCGAGTAGAACGCGCCGCGTGTGTAACCGGCCGTCGCGGTAATATTTTCAACGCTCGTTGCTGCAACACCCTTCTCGAGGAACATCTGACGGGCAGCGTCAAACAGTCGCTCGCGCGTCTGCTCCTTTCTGCGGGCACGCGTCATGCGTTCGTGTTTCATGGCGTAGCTTACGGGTGAAGGTGGCGTCTACGCCTGCAGAAATAGGCGAGACTGTCAGATGGAGGTTTCGCATAATGACCGTCGACCTCTGCACAGACCTCCATCCAACGACAATAGATATTAAACTCATAAGTGATCAAACTGTCAATTTGCGTTACAGTCGGTTGCACGGAAGCTCCTCCAAGGCTCCTTATGGCTCACCAAAGAAAGCGACAGCACAACCGGTCTGCCCATTCAGGCAACGGCGCCCTTTTCAGCCTCAGACGACCCCGACCGAGTTGGTCGAGCCTACAAGGCTGATGTCGCCCAGGAACACACTTTCGCCAAGCTTGCATTCCCGTGATGCTTCGCCGAGTGCATGACGAATATAGATCCGGTACGTGCCGCTGCCTTTCGCGAGGCCGCCGAACCGGAAATCGCCAAACGTGTCAGAGACCGTTTCGGCAAACCTCCGGTCGTCTGAATACAGGATGACCTCGGCGCCAGCGACACACTCAATCACGCCGTCCACCTGGGCGCTGATACTGCCGGCTACGAAGCAGCTTTGCCAAAGGTTAAGGCCGCTGTACCACACGCGAGGCCTCGTGCCGAGAGTTGGTCGTAGAACCTCGAGCCCTTCGCGCCTGGCCTTTTCTGCCATCGCGGCATCATCGAGCTTGACGGCCTCGAAGACGCCAGTGGGACACGCCTGTTCGCATCGCGGACGCTGCCAACCCTGATCGAGCAGGTGAGCGTCGAAGATCCAGGTCTGCGGCACCTGGAGTTCCTCGTTCCAGACAATCGCCTTGTACGGGCAGGAGGTGACAATATCTTTGCGGCCGCGCGCCTTGTCTGGATCAATGATGACGATACCGTCGGTGCGCTTTCGGATCGCGTCGCCGCCGACCCGCATGCATGGCGCTTCGTCGCAGTGATTGCACATCACCGGCAGGTACGTCGTTTCAACCATGTGAGCATCGCCCTGCACGCGGCGCAGGATGCGAATGGGGCTTTCTGCGCCGGCCGCGGCGGGCGCGGAGTAGCCAGGAAAATCGTTTCCAACGTGCTCATCACGTGCCGCGATGACGCAGTTGTTGCAGTTCTCGCATTGCCCGACCTTGATAATCAGATTCCACTTGCTCATCACATACTCCTCATGCTGCGCAACCGAGCAAGAAAGCTTCGGCGCCTTTCCATTTTTCAACCTGCACGAGGCATGAATTCGGACTCATGCTGCTTGTGCCCGCGGTCTGGGGCCGGTCTGGGGTCAGCAGGTTCATGCAGCCGCCTATTTCGACGCGGTCGCCATCGACTTCGATCAGCTGAAATTCAGCGCTGGCCTCGTACGACTTGACGACACCGGCAGTGACGAGCTGGGATACGTCCGCCGCACAGATGACCGCTCCCCGCTCGTTGTATACCTTGACGAGGTCGCGATGGGCGATACCCCTCTCCCCCGCGTCGGCGGGACTGAGCCGAAGCAGCCAGAAGCGATGGCCGCCGATCAACGCGCGGTGATCTTCGACAGTGTTGACGGACGAGTTCTTCCCGTCGCAATGCGTGTGAAAACTGTACCGGCTATGTGTGGCGATCAGTTGCAGCGGATAGCGCTGAGCCAGTTCTGAACGCTGTCCTTCCCAGGACGGAATGTACCGGTTCAGCGGCGGCCGCTCCGGGTTGTCCGCCGTGTGCCGTTTCAGCAACTCAGGCACGAACTCCAGCTTGCCGCTGGGCGTCTGCAGCCCCATGCCGAACTTTTCGGCGTACTGCGACGGCATCGGATGCGGTTCCTGCAGGTCCTTGCACCGTCCTTCCGCAAACCAGCGCATGTCCACCGGGTGCCGCAATTCCGGCTTTTCGGGGGGAACGACGAAATAGCCCTTGCGGCAGAATTCGCGCCACGAAATGTGATCCGGCAGATCGGACGATGCGAACACGCGCTTGACCCAGTCGAGTTCACCGCATCCCTCGGTGAAAACGCCGCCAAGGCCGAGACGCGACAAAATAGCCGTGAAGATGTCGTAGTCGGAGCGGGACTCGCCGAGAGGCTCAATGCATTTGTGCTGCATCGTGATCATGCGGTGGTTCACGGTGTTGAAGCCATGATGCGCGTAGCCGCCTGAGTTTGACCATTCACCGATATCCCATCGCTCCAGCGACGTGCATGCCGGCAGAATGATGTCGGCGAATTGGGCCTCGCCCTCCATCCAGATCGACTGATTGACCACGAATTCGATGCTGGGATGCCGGTAGGCGTCCACCCAGCGACCGGACCTGGTGACGGTGCTGAAGGCAGACCCACCATAGCGATAGATCATGTGGATCGGCGAGTAGCCCGGCATCGGGTAGCTGAACGGCGCGAACTGCGCTTCCTGAGACATACCGTCCCAGAGATACCCCGTCGCGTGCCCGTCGATGATGGCATCCGGCAGCTGCTGCCGCGGGACCATCTGCTTGACCGGATTCATGGTCAGTATGTGCGGCATGCGCTGATAGTTGTTCACGGCATTCGCGGTCCACGCAAGGTCGCCCGACATGCCGCCATCCGCGTAACCCGGAAAGTAGAAATGCAGGTCATGCGGCGCACCAACCTGCAGACAGCCGAAATTCACACCCGGCTTGCCCCAGCCTTGCATCGCCATCATCATGATCATGCAGCGCGCCCACTGTGCCCCGGTTGCTCCGCGTCCGGCCCCGCCGAATCCCGCACCCGTCATCCCGACGGCAAGATAGACCTTCTTCTTCCCCCAGAGACGCGCGAGCGCACGAACGTCCTTGGCGGGCACGCCTGTCTCCAGCTCCTGCCATTCGGGGGTCTTTCGTATGCCATCCGTTTTGCCTGACAGGTAGGCTCCCCACTCATCGAACCCGGTGGTCCGCTTCGCGACGTACTCCTTATCGTACAAATCCTCCTCGAGCCACACGTACATGATCGCAGTGGCGAGGGCCGCATCCGTTTGCGGCCGGATGGGAATCCACCGGCCGCCCAGCAGCTGCGCTGTCGGATTGCAATGCGGATCGATATGGACGAACTCGATTCCCAGTTCCTTGGCCCATAGACGCCGCGGTGTACCTTCGAATCCTGCGTAGGCGCCGTTCGTGCTTTCCGGGTCGCAGGACCAGAAAACGATCATTTCGGCTTCCTTCAGGCAATCCTCGATGCCGCCATAGCCGGATGGCACGCCAACGCGCATGGAGTTGCCGAAGTGGTGCATCGCACCCCAGTACCATCCTTCCCAGCTGTCCGGATTCGCGGCCACCCGTGTAAAGCCGATCAGATTGGCGAAGCGCGTCAGTGCGCTGAGGTAGTAGCCGATATTGCCCCACTGATGGTGCGACGACATCGGAAAGGTAATGGAACCCGGCCCGTGGACACGCTTTTGCCGGTTGATTTCCCGGGTGACGATGTCCAACGCCTCGTCCCAACTGATCGGCACATAGCCGGACTTACCACGGTTCTGCGGGTTGCGTTCCCCATCGGGATCGAAATCGACCCGCTTCATCGGATGGAGGATGCGCTTGTCCGAGTAGACAAGCGACTTGATCGACAGCGCATGCGGTGCGACGAGGCCGCGCCGTGGCGGGCTGAAACGGCGTCCGCGCGCCTCGATCTCCCAGCTCGGCGTATCCTTGTTGTCGAGATCGATGGGCGTGACGCGAACGATGCGTCCATCCTTCACATAGACGAACAATGGGCCGCCGTTGGTGCAGGTGGTATAGCGGTGTGTGCCGTCCCGCATGGGCGTGCCCATCTGCAGGCTGATGGTTTGCATCATGCTCAGCGTTTGCATGAACCAAACGAGGAGTTCATCGTCGCCTTCAGTGACCACCTTGAAATTCTTCGCCGCATGAATGATATCCATGTAGTCGGGACTGGGCGAAAGGAATTTCAAGGCGGTGGCGACATCCTTGAACTGCATGCGCACGTCGGGCTTCGGATGCGTTCCGGCGCACGACCGAATGCGGCCGTTCTTGAGCTTGATGACCCGACCGATACTTTCATCCACGAGTCCGATCCACGCGACGAGATCGCGCTCCTTCAGACGATCGCGGTAGGCGGGGAAGCGGCGTGCCGTCAGATCAAGGACCTTGGGCATGGCAAGAAGAATGGTCTTCAGGATCTGTCGTTTCACTTTTAATCCAATGAAAGGCTGCCCAGGCGCAAGCATCAGGGCAATACGAACCGGCTCTCCCGAGCGCTCAAGCGGCGCGGTCGGGCGCGGTCATAGCTGTGTGGCTTAAAGACCCGGGAAGGCCGGGCCCCATTGCAGCAACGTCTCTCGTCCGAACGGATAGCTGAGGGTCGGCGAGTCGCTGTTGACCAGGTCTCCGTCCACGTAATGCTCCATATGGAAGCCAGCGGGATCGGTCCAGTAGTCGAAAATCTGGCTGCCGTGGAAATGGCGGCCGATGCCCCAGCGGTGCTTGTAGCCCTTGTCGGCCATGACCATGTGGCCGATGCCCACGTCGTCGATATCGCGGCATTCGAATGAGGCGTGGTCGAGGCCCGCCGTCTTGCCGCCGACAATGGCCAGTGTGTGGTGGTCGGTCCATTTCGCGCCTGTTTCCAGGTGCATGAAGGCGGCTACGACGTTTTTCTCATCCCCCTGGTAGATGAGTTCCGAGGGCTGCATTCCGAGATTGTCGCGGTACCACGAGATCAGTCCCTGCGGGTCTGGCGAGAAAACGGCCACATGGCCAAGCCGCTGGATGTGCGACGGGCCGAAGGCCGGGCGCTGGAAGTTGCCCTGCCGGTTTTTGGCATGGGCGTCATTCCACGCGATCGGAGCCCCGTCCGACGGAACCACTGGGGGACGTTCGGCGCCGAACACGAACTCCAGCCGACGGCCGTCCGGATCGGTCCCCACCGTGTACAGGCCTCCACCCGGATGCGGGCAATCAGTCACGGGCGAGTCCAGGCGGGCCGCCAACGTATCGAGTGCCTCGCGCGATCTCACACGGAAGCCGACGCCAACAAACGCCGCTTCGCCCTCTGTCGAGACGTAGGAGAAAGGCGCGTCCCCGTAGCAACGCAGATAAAACGTGTCGCCGCCCTGTTTCAGATCCAGCAAACCGTAATCGACCATGAAGTCGCGAACGGCAGCCAGGTCCGGGTGGCGAAAAATGACGTATTCAATGTCGTCGATGAGCATGGAAAATCTCGCGATTGATACATTGGCGGCACAACCCGCCGCCGCGATTGATATCTGGGGACGCTGGTCGTCCCCGCTAGAATGTGTAGGCAACGTTCACAAAAACGTTAATGGGTTCGATCCGGAGCGTCGACTTCGAAACGATCTGCGTTCCGGTTGCCGTCTGTCCGTATATGGTCATGTGCGTCTGAATCGGCATGTAGCCAACTGACGCTCCGACCGACCAGTGTTTGGCAAACGCGTAGCTTGCCCCGACCTCGAAGACGGGGTTCCATGACGCACTGAGGGTCGCGTGTATGGATCCGCCAGGACCGACACTATCGGTGATGAACTGGTTGTTGGTTGCGCGAACCTGGGTGAACCACGTGTAGTTCACGCCAAATCCAACGAATGGACGAAATTTCGACTGAGCCTCGAACAGGTGATATCGAAGCTCGATGGCGGGCGGCATCGGCCTCGTCGTTCCGAGGGTGCCGTACTTCGAGAGCGTCCCGTCTCCAACCAGATTCACTGTTAGTGGCAGGCCAAAGAGAGTGGCGATGCCAATGTGGTCGGTCACGTAGTACTCGGTCGTGATGCCGAGCGTATTGGTTGACGACGCGTGTGCACCAGTGCCCGCTAATTGCTGATTGACCGGCATACCGCCCACGCTTTCTAGGGTAAGCGGCGTGGCATGACCTTGTGGCGCTACGTACAGCCACCCTGTCGCCAGTGTAAAGCTTCCGGCCGACTGAGCATTTGCATTTCCAGCAAGTGCAGCCGAACAGATATACCCCGCCATTACGGCAGGGCGAACATGTCTCCTGTTAATCCTCACGTGTCTTCTCCTGTCTCATCGGTTGGTTATCTTTTTTCGTGCACGCTCGATCCGCCCGCTACGCTGGATCGTTTGTTCGGACCTCATACATCCAGAGCGAATCCCAGATCATCTGCCCGACATTCACATAGTTCTACTGATTACATAGATGAACTCTGCATTGCGAATGTCTGCAGGTTCCCTCCCTGCGTTACCGTGCAGTTACCACGTTTAACCCAATGCTCTACGGGTTAGTGAACGCCCATCACGAGGCGCTCAGCTTCGGGCGGGAACACACACCACGAACCATCGCGGTGCCGGAAAAAGAAGAGCCCAACAGGTTTTGTCGGCAAAAGCAGCTCGATATGCACACAGGTTCCCTGATGCGACTGCGCACGACCAACCCGGGTGACGCGCACCGGAGTATCGGAAGTTGGCGCTAGCCACTTTTCAACGAGCGAACGCAAGGACCTCTCTGATGGACTACCCATCTTCTTCCCCACCAAACTAACCTGTGACAAAGATCGCGTCACGTAGATACGCTATGCGTCTCTGATGCGATGCCGTCAACGCGAGCCGCGACAGAAACGAAAACCGGGAACGGAAAACGACCGAGCGCGGAAATGGCCAACGATGCGAATGCCGCGTCCGGAATTTCGACCTGAACTGAAATCCCACGCAAGGTGTCTTGGGCGATGCCGACTCTTGCGCCCTCGACACCGGCATCCGCGAGCGCCGACTGCAAAGCGTCTAATATTTCCAGCCGCTTCAGGGCTGGCTTGAAGATCTTGCCGACGCCGGTCAGGGGCATCGCATCGACGATGCGTATTGCTTTGGGGAACGCAGCACGCTCACTGATCTCGTCACGCAGGAACTCGGCGATTTGTGCTTCGTTCACCGTTGTGCCCGTCTTTAGCTGGACATAGGCGACCGGCAGTTCACCCGCGTGTATATCGGGACGCCCCACTGCTGCGGCGATCTGGACCGCGGGATGGCGATGCAGCGCTTCTTCGATTGCTGCAGGATCGATGTTGTGTCCGCCCCGGATAATCAGCTCTTTCTTTCGGCCGGTGAGCCAAAAGTAGCCCTCTGCGTCGCGGCGTCCCAGATCCCCGGTATTGAGCCACCTGCTGCCATCCGCAAGGTCCATCCAGATGCCGCTGTTCTGCTCCGTGCGCTTATAGCCGACGAACACGTTCGGGCCGGAGATCAGGAGTTGACCCACCTCGTCCGCCACACAGTCCCGCATATAATGGCCTGCCTCATCGACCACCACCGCTTTCATGGCCTGGCCCGGGAGACGAAGGCCGATCGAGCCGACGCGCCGTTCGCCGAGCGGCGGATTGACGCTGCTAATGCAGGTGCCTTCCGTGAGGCCGTAGCCTTCGAGGATCTTGATACCAGTTCGAGTCTGGAACGCACGCAGCAATTCCACCGGCATCGGCGCGGCTCCGCACAGCGCGTATTCGAGCGAACTG
Source organism: Paraburkholderia sp. J10-1 (assembly GCF_905220165.1). Classification (NCBI taxonomy): domain Bacteria; kingdom Pseudomonadati; phylum Pseudomonadota; class Betaproteobacteria; order Burkholderiales; family Burkholderiaceae; genus Paraburkholderia; species Paraburkholderia sp. J10-1. The sequence goes on from NZ_CAJMYW010000001.1 coordinate 401,531, forward strand.
ATGTCGCGACCGGCAACGGGAACGTCCAGCAGCGATCCATAAAGCGTCGGCACGCCACTGAAAAAATTGATGCCGTAATGCTCGACGATGTCCCAGAAGCGCTTGACGACACCTTCTGCGCGATAACCTTGGGGCGTGCCCAAAACGACATGTGCGCCGCGCGAAAACGGCAGCAGCCCCGTCACCATCACGGCATTGACATGAAAAAGCGGCAATCCGCAGAACATCGTCTTGCCCGGACCGACGCTTTCACCAAAGAACTGCGCGGCGCCCCAGGCATTGGCCACTTCGTTGCCGTGCTGGCGCATCGCGATCTTGGGCGAGCCCGTGGTGCCACCCGTGCAGAAATACGACGATACGTCGTCCATGCTCGCTGGCTGCGAACTGAAAAGCGCTGTGCCAGGCTCGCGTGCCATTGCTTCGCCGAAGTCATGGACGGCAATCTGCGAGGGAACGGCGCCTCGCACGCCCTCCTCGCCATGCAACCGTGCGCACTCGCCGCGGTGAAGCATTCGGGCGGCAAATCGTTGGTCGCCCGGCACATGCTCGGCGAGGTTGACCAGCACGACGTGTTTGAGCGAGGCAACCTTGTGCAAGGCCGGTTGCACTTTGGTCCACACGTCCGTGCCGGGATACGGTGCCAGCGTGACAAGGACGCTGGCTCCCGATGCATCGAGCAGCTCGCCGATCGCGTCGCCTTCGAGCAGTGGATTGATCGCGCAGACAATACCGACGGCCTCGGCTCCCCAGATCACAAAATGCGTTTCGGGAAGATTCGGCAATACATAGGCGACGACCTTGTCTCGCTGTACACCCAGTCGCGACAGCATGTTCGCAGTGCGCGTGATGTCGCGCACCAGGTCGCTGTACGTCCAGCGCTCCGGGCTTGCGTAGCTGTCCGCGGTTGCGAAGAACGATAGCGCCGGCGCAGACGGATCAATGGACGCACCCCGGCAGATCGTCTCGTACGTATTAGTAGGGAGACCAACAGGTTGTCCGTAGGCTTCGATCGCGTCGATGTCCTGGATGTTCGCGACGCCTTTCACGGAGCCTCCGCGACTACGCGATTTTGTTGGACACCAAGATCGATCGAGCCGTCGGGGCTGACGATACGCGACTCCACGACGTCGCCGACCTTGAGGTACTGGGTCCGCTCAGCCTGAAGATTCATGAACAGACTCCATTTTTCCGCTTCAGGCAGCTGTGCGGCCGCGCGCTGCTTTTCGGGCGACGGGATGATCAGCGCACAACCGGACGGCGTGCCGGTCGCGAGCAGGTCACCGGTGTGCAGATCATGGACGCCAGAAAGCTCAGTCAGCGTCTCCGCGGGACCATAGACCAGACCGGCCGTGGTGTCAGTCTGACGCAAAGTGCCGTTTACCGTCAGCGCCAGCACGAGCTCGCCCAGCTTCGCGATTTCTTCCTTTTGCAGCAGGCACAGGTATGGACCGACCGGCCCGAACGTCCGGTAGCTCTTGCCCTTGTAGAACTGCATCTGCGGAATCTGAATGTCGCGTGCCGAGTAATCATTGACGATCACGGCACCCGCGACGAACTCGTGCAGGTTCTCGTCCGTCACGGTGACGCGGGAGGTGATATCGCGCTTCAGGACGAGACCGAGTTCGATTTCATAGTCGAGGAATCGCACCTCTTTCGGCTTCACGAGCGGCGAGTCAGCCGCAACGATGCAGCTCGCCGCCTTCGTGAAGATCATATTGAACTTCTTCGCGTCCGGGTCCATGCCGGACTCGATCATATGCTGGCGATAGTTCGCTCCCTGGCAGACGAACTGCTGATTCACGGTCACCGGCGAAAGCCATTGCACCTGCGACTCGGGAATCGTCGTGCCGCCCAGCGAAAGCAGCCGCTCGACCGGGTTCGCCTGGATGAATTCGGCGGTGGTCCTGAATGCGCCGGGTATCGGCGTGATCGCGCCATCGGCAACGACGCCCCACTGGGCATGACCATCATGCAGGTAATGCAGAACGTGAACTGCCATTTCTAATCTCCGGATTCGATGAACAGGTGTTGCTTCAGGCGAAAATGCTGGCGAGCGTCTTCAGCTTGGCCAGCGTAAGGTCGGGGCTGCGGCGCAGATTGCGTATCAGTCCGGCGAGGCTCAGAGGCGTCAGTTTCGGCCTGGTAAAGCTGCGGGGCATCGTCGGCCCCCACTGCGCCATCGCCTCGCGGCTTACGCCATGGATTCCGGTCGGCGCCTCGGCAGTGAACAGATCGCCGTCGCAGTAGTGTTCGTGCTTGTCGCCCCAGGGGTCCTGCCAGTAGTCAAAGATCTGACTGCCGAGAATATGTCGGCCAATTCCCCACGCGTGGGTCCAGCCGTTTTCGCGCAGAACGCGCTGGCCCATGCCGACCGCGTCCGCATCGACGAGCTCATAAGCGCTGTGGCTGTACTTCGCGACAAACCCCTGTGCGAGCGCAAGCGTGTGGTGATCGGCGGGCTCGCCGCCGAGATCGAGGCGCATGAAGGCGACGGCGGGAGAGCCATCGGGCAGCACCTGCACGTCGCTCGGAATGAAGCCGAAGTGCTGCGTGTACCACGCACAGGTTTTCTGATAGTCGGCAAGTTCTAGCACCACGTGCCCGAGGCGCACGACTTCCGGCGCGCGCCCGGGCGGGCGCTGGGTTCCGTTGACGCGGACCGTCGCATCGACCGAGTTGAAGGCCAAGGGTAGCCGGTGAGGCAACGTCGCTGCTGACGCCTGACCCCATAGCGCATCGACGCGAAAGCCCGATGGATCAGTCAGCGTCACCACGTAGCCGCCCCCCGGCAATGACGAACCCACGATCTGCTGCGCACCCGGCACCTTTTGCAGCGCGACCAGTTCGAGCCAGCTACCGACCTGCAAGCCGAACCCAGCGAAGCGCGATTTCGGCGCCTTGCGAACTACGTAGCAGAAGTGCGAGGCGCCGGTGCCACGCAGGAGCAGCAGACTTTCGCCACGCGAGACGGTTTGCAGCCCGAAGTCGTTGAGAAAGCGCTCGGCTTTCCCAAGGTCGGGCCGATCGAGCAGTAAATAGGCCAAAGCCGTCGCTTTTGCCGTCGGATTCGGATGACGCGCCGGCTGCTCAGTCGTCAGCTCCGGGGCGGCACCGTTTTCGGTGGGCGTCTCCATCGTTCCTCCATACATTTCATTAGACCGGCGTCCGGCGCCGTTTATGACATTAAACTCATCACTGATCGTTTTGTCAATATAGAGGTTCGAATCTATACTGTGAAAAGGACCACAAGTGACTCGATCATGACGACCACAACCAATCGTCGGACCCCAAAGAGCGCGCCGCGTGCGGCGCCCTCGCCTGCCCCCGTTGCCGAAGAGCGGGAGCCGCGCGGTGCGCGCCGCAAACGTGAAACCCGCGCCCGTCTGCTTGATGCCGCGCTGAGGCTGATGGCCGAGAAGGGCATGGAAGGCGTCGCGATTAACGAAATCACCGAGGCCGCCGATGTCGGCTTCGGCTCGTTCTATAACCACTTCGAGTCGAAAGACGCGATCTATTCGACGCTCGTCGACAATGTGTTCGAGGAATTCGCAGACATGCTCGATCGCCTCGCGGGCGGCATCTCCGATCCCGCGGAGGTTGTGGCGGTTTCGGTCCGTCATACCATCCTGCGTGCGCGGCATGATCCGGTTTGGGGCCGATTCCTGATTCGGGAAGGCTTTTCCGCAAGCATGTTGAGCCGCGGGCTAGGACAGCGGCTGCTGCGTGACATCGGCAACGGTATCGAGGCGAAGCGATTCGTCGTCGCCGACCCCTTGATTGGATTTCTCGCGGTGGGCGGCACGGTACTGTCCGCCATCTCGGCCGAACTGAATTACGTCATGCCGGGCGCAACCGCAGCGGGCGTCCTTGAAGAACTCGGTTTCGACGGCGAGCACCTTCCCGAACGTACGGCGGCCATGCTCCTGCAGACGCTCGGGCTCAAGCGCGCGGAAGCGGAGAAGGTCGCAGCACGTCCGCTGCCGGCGGCAGAGGAAATCGTCGAGGAAGACTGACGGCAAGCATGCGCGGGCCGCGATCCCGCACACATGCGCAGGATCGCGACGCCCATTGGCTCTCAGTCAGCGGCGCGCGGAAGAAATTTGCTAGCTGCTCGTTGTGAGACGAATCCGGCGTCCGTCAACTGGGCGACGCCGGGCACGGGAGGACAGGACAGGGCGCCCGATGCGATCCTGCGCGACGCCACGGCCTGTCTTGAGGGGCTGTCCGCCGTACTTGCGCCGAGCCCGCGTATCACCTCGGCGATTTGCGCGGCAATGATGGCGATCGCGCGCCGGTGACCGTCGACGATCGCCTGATAGCCGTCCGACACGGGTTCGCTCAATACGCTGTGACAGGACAGCGCGCCCGCACCGTCCGGCCTCTGCACATTCCATATCACGTCGACCAGCACATGCGAGCGAGGCCACGATTCGAAACGCTGGACCTCAACGGTGATCTCGTAGACGGGTACGTCTGCCCCGCTCACCGACGCGCGGGGTCCAGCCGTGTCGGCCTGCCGGCTGACGCCGGCAATCAGCGCGGAGCGGATCTCGTCCGCAAGCGACGAAGCCCAACGGTCGTCCTCCAGCACCTTCACCTGCGCCCCATCGACCTGCACGACCAACTGGCTTCTCGCAACGGCGGCAGGCACTTTCACGGGCCGCACGTCGATGCGCCAGGCAGAGGTTGCGCTACCGCTCACGGGCGTCGCCGGTGCATCAGTGGCGAGCGTATAGAAGCGCGCGGACTGCGACGCGCAAGCCGTCAAAAGGACAAGGCCCGCGACGGCGACTGAGCGCGGCAACCCGAGCCGCGAGGGGCGTAAGATCCGGATCATGGCTGGTCTCCTTTCTTGCCAAACAACAGCGCCTGCGGATGGCGCTCGAGGTAATCAGCAAGCGCATTCAGCGATTGCAACGTTCGCGTCAGTTGCTGCATTGCGTCCTGAATGTCGGACTGCATCGGCGCAGCCTGGTGAAGCGTCGTTTCGGCAGTGCTGAAGGTCTTTTGCGCGGCCGCCAGTGTGTCGCGCGCCTGCGGTACGACCTCGGTGTCCATATGACCGAACAGCTTGTTGGCATTTTCGAGCGCACCATTAAGGTTGTTCCCGATCTTGTCGAACGGAACCTGGTTCAGCTTTCGGGCGATGTCCGCAACCTGCACCTGAAGTTCGTCAAGCGTGTTCGGCACGGTCGGCAGTTCGATCGGATTGCGGCGCACATCGACGCTCGCGCGAGGCGCTTTCGGGAACATGTCGAGCGCGACGTAGAGCTGGCCAGTCAGCAGGCTGCCGGTGCGCAACTGTCCGCGCAGCCCCTCTGTCACGAGGTGCTGAAGCAGCTCGTGACCACCCGGCGTGTTGGGGTCGGGCAGAACGTCGTTCGAGCGTCGGCTCAGGCGGTCGGGATAAAGCGCCATCGAGACCTTCATGCTGAAGCTCTTCTGCGCTTCGCTGTATTCGATACCGATGTCGGTCACCTGCCCCAGCACGATCCCACGAAGGTCCACCGGCGCACCAACCGAGAGTCCTCGCAGCGACTGGTCGAATCGCATCACGACATTGAGAGGCTGCCCGTCAGGCTCGCGCATCGCCTCCTGCTCGTCTGCCGCGAGCCGGAACTCGGCCTTGTCCGCTGCAGGCGCTCCGCTGTCCTGTCCGGGGGGACTCTGGAATGCCAGGCCGCCGACCACGACGGTCGCAAGAGACTGGGTATTGAGCTTGAGACCGTTCGAATCGAGTCGCAGATCGACGCCGCTTGCGTGCCACCATCGCGTGTGGGTCCTGACATACTGATCGAACGGCGCATTGATAAACACATTGACGATCACACCGTCGCCGTGAGGGTCGAGCGAGAAGCCGACGACCTGTCCAGCCTGGATACGATGGTAGAAAACCGGCGCGCCGATATCGATCGAGCCGAGCGACTCGCCTCGCAGCGTGTACTGATGTCCCCTTTGGCCGGTAGTGACGATGGGCGGGTTTTCGAGTCCGACAAAGGCGGTTTGCGTGTCGACCGAGCGCCCGATATCCGCGCCTATGTAGGCACCCGAGAGCAACGTACCGAGGCCCGAGATTCCGTTGGCACCGACGCGCGGACGCACGACCCAGAACCGTGTGCCTTCGGTTGCGAATCGCGCAGCGTCCTTGCCGAGCTGGATGCTCACAATCACGCGCCGCAAATCCTTCGACAGCGTGATGGCCTGCACGAGGCCGATGTCCACGTCCTTGTACTTGACCTTGGTCTTGCCCGCCTCCATGCCTTCCGCGCTATCGAAGGTGACGGTTACGACGGGCCCTTTTTCAGTGACCGATTTCGCCACGAGCGCAATGCCGATCAATGCGCAGATCAGGGGAACTAACCATATAAGGGACGGCAGCCAGCGCTTGCGCGGCCGCAGTTCGGGGCTGGGCAGATTGTGGAGATGCATCGTTCGGATGTTTCAGAGAGTCCGGTTAGGAGGTGAGAGGCAGTGCCGCAGTCAGTGCACGCTTCGTCGCTCGGTTCGCGCGCGATGCCCGTCTGCATCGAGGTTGTCCCAGATGAGCCGTGGATCGAACTGATGCGACGCGAGCATCGTGAGGATCACCACCGCCGCGAAAGCGAGCGCGGCCGGTCCCGCCGTGATGACCGCAAAAGAGCCGAAGTGCACGAGCGTGACCGTCAGTGCGACGACGAAAACATCGAGCATCGACCAGCGGCCGATACGCTCGACGAGCCGATAGAGCCCGGTACAATCCCGGGGCCGCCAGGCCGAGCCGCGACGAGCGGTTAGCGTGAGAAGCGTGAGAACTGCCAGCTTGAGTATCGGTACGAGAACGCTCGCGACAAATACCACGACCGCGAGCGGCCAGTCGCCCGAAGTCCAGAAATACGCGACGCCGCCCAGGATCGTGTCGTCCTCTGCGCGGCCGAGTGATGACGCGTGCATGATTGGCAGCAGATTGGCCGGGATATAGGCGAACACGGCGGCAAGCAGCAGACTGGTGGTTCGCGTGAGGCTGTCCGCGCGGCGTTGGTGCAGCGGGTGTCCGCATCGCGAGCAGCGCTGGTGCGTCCGGCCTTCTGCGTGCGCCTGAACCAGACCGCAAGCGTGACAGCCGACCAGTCCTGCGCGCTGTGCAGTCACGGCGGACGAACGCGCCTGTTCGCGCGTTCGCTGCGCCCCCAGGAAGCGCTCGCGTCGACCAGCGACTCTTTTCCAGCGAATGCCGGTCTTGCCGGCAGACGTGAGCCGCTCGTGGACCATCCACAGCTGGCCGGGATCGAATGATGCGACGACGGCCAGCATCACGGTCAGCCCAGCCAGTGCAAAGAGGCCAGGCCCCGCGATCACCTCGGCAACGCTGACCATCTTCACGATCGTCACGAGCACGCCGAGCATGAATACTTCAACCATGCACCACGGACGCACCAGCTGTACGACGCGCAACACCCGGTTGAAGCGGGGCGGCACCTTGCCGATGCGAAGCGGCGCCAGCAGATAAAGAAAGGCGATCAGCTCGATCAGCGGAAACAGTATCGATGAACAAAACACCGTCGCCGCGACCGAGCGCATATTGCCTGACCAAAGCGAACTCACCGCACCAAAGAGCGTTGCTTTGGACGTCATGCCGTTGGCATTCAGCTCGATCACCGGGAAAGCCTGCGCGATGCAGAACATGATCAACGCGGCGAGCGTCACGGCGCAGATGCGGTCGAGCGACGCGTCGACGCCCGCCAATGCGCCCAGCTTCGCTGCGCATCGCGTGCAGCTCGCGACGCGCGCTCCGACGGCCGCTGGCTTGCGCAACAGCAGATCGCATTCGTGACAGGCAATCAGTCTGCGATATTCCATGCTTGTCATACGCGCGATCATTGCGTCGACGCTGCAGTCTGCTGCGCCACGGGCGGTTCCCCCATCGCCTGGAACAACGCCGCCGTATCGCTCATACGTTGGCTCGCTGCGCGTACCGCGCCGATCTGCGCGTTGAGATAGCGGGACTCGCTGGCGTGTGTTGCCGTCGACGGAAGTGCGCCCATGCGATGGCGCGACGCCGTATCGTCGAACGCGGCGTGCGCGGCGTCCGCGCCAACGTCCGCCGAGGCGAGCGCCTGCGCGTCGTTATCCAGGGCAGCCAGCGAGTTCGCGACATCCTGGAACGCGGAGAGTACCGTCGACTTGTAGTGCAGCACGGCGGCATCGTATGCATCGATCGAAGCGCGACGCTCCGCGAACAGGGCACCGCCATGGAAGATCGGCTGCGACATCGCGGCGCCGAGCGCCCACAGGCCGCCCGCGCCCGTGAACAACGCCGGCCAGCTGAAGCCGCCGCGGCCCATCGAGGCCGTGAGCGACAGGCTCGGGAACATCTGCGCCGTCGCGGCGCCGACGTCGGCCGCGGCGGCCTTGACGGCGGCATCCGCTGCCTGAATGTCGGGCCGCGAACGCAACAGGTCCGAAGGCACCGCGACGGGCACGTTCGCGGGCAGCGAGAGACTTTCGAGATCCGGCACGCTCGGCGCGCTGTCCGGCGTGCGGCCGAGTAGCACCGCCAGCGCATGGACCGCGCACGCGCGTTGCTGCCGCAGCGCAGGCAGCGTCGCGGCGATCGACGCCGCGTCCTGTTTCGATTCGAGCATTTGGCCGCGCGACACCGACCCGAGCGCGAAGCGCTGCTCATCCTCGTTCGCGGCGGCATTGGACACTTCCACGAGCCGCTCGGTGAGCGCGATCTGCCGGTCGAGAGACGCGACATTGATCACGCTCGCGACAATGTTGGCGGCAAGCGCGCGCCGCGACGCCTCCAGTTCGAATGCCTGAACGTGCACACGAGCGGCGCTTGCCGAGTTCGCGTAACGCGTCTGGCCAAACAGGTCGAATGTGTAATGCGCGAACACCTGGCCGGCGAAGAAGTTGTATTGCACCTGCTCCGGTCCGATTCCCGGCACAACGGGCGCGCGTGCGCGCTCGACCTGGACGGCGCTGTCGATCGACGGCAGCGTCGATGCGCCGACCTGCGCGCGCAGTTGTTCTTGCGCGGCCGCGAGCGTGCGCTGGGTTGCCGCGAGGTTCGGGCTGTTGCGCAGGCCCTCGTCGACGAGCGCATCCAGCGCATCCGACCGGTACAGGCGCCACCATTGGGGGGCTGCGGTCGCGCCGACATCGAATGTCTGCGCGACGCCACCGGCCGTCACGGTTTTTGAGGGCTGCGCCTGCGCGCCGTAGTGTTCCGGCGACGGCATCGCCGGCGCTTCGCCGCTCGGCCCGAACGAGCAAGCCGAGAAGGTCAGTGCGGCCGCGAGAGCCAGCACGGAAGTCCTATAGGTAAAGCTCATGCTCATCATCAAACCTCCGTATGCTCGGCGACGAGCCGGTGCGCTCCGCGCTCGTCACGCCGCACCTTGAAGCAGGTCGCGTAGAGCGCCGGCAGAAAGAACACCGTCAGCACCGTGGCGACGGTGATGCCTCCCATCAGCGCGGTCGCCATGGGGCCGAAGAAGCCGGAGCGAAGCAGTGGTATCAGTGCAAGAACGGCTGCGGCGGCGGTCAGCATGATCGGCCTGAAACGCCGCACTGTCGCGCCAATGATCGCGTCGAAGCGCGGGTGCCCGGCCGCAATGTCCTGATCGATCTGGTCGACGAGAATCACGGAGTTGCGCATGATGATGCCGAACATCGCGATCACACCCAGCAGCGCGACGAAGCCAAACGGCTTGCCGAACAGCAGCAGCGCGGTCACCACACCGATCAGGCCCAGCGGCGCAGTCAGCACGACGATGAAAGTGCGCGCGAAGTTCTTGAGCTGGATCATCAGCAGCGTGAGCACCGCGATGATCATCAGCGGCATTTCCGCGTTGATCGATGTCTGGCCTTTCACGCTCTCTTCCACCGCGCCGCCCACGTCGATCCGGTAGCCGACCGGCAGCCTGGCGCGCTCGGCCGCGAGCGCATGATCGATGTCGTGCGTGACGTCGATGCCTTGCGCGTCACCGCGTACGTCCGCCTGCACCGTGATGGTCGGCTGCCGGTCGCGTTCCCAGATCACGCCGTATTCCAGTGTGTCGCGCACGTGTCCGAGCGAACCGAGCGGCACCGGACCGTTCGGCGTCGGCATCGCGAGGCTCGTGAGCTTCGCGGGGTTGACGCGCTCGCTCCTGGGCGCGCGCAGGTCGACGTCGATCAGCTTGTCGCGCTCGCGGTACTGCGTGACCGTGAAGCCGGACAGCGTCATCGCGAGGAAGCTGGAGACGTCCTCCGACGTGACGCCAAGCTGATGCGCGCGGTTCTGGTCGATCTCGAATGAGATCGAGCGTTCAGCGGGCTCGTCCCAGTCGAACTGGACGTTGCGCGTGCGCGGGTCGGCGCGGGTCTTTTCTGCGACCGTCTCCGCAATGGTGTGCACCGTCGCGATGTCATCGCCGCTCACGCGGAACTTGATCGGAAAGCCGACGGGCGGCCCGTTTTCGAGGCGGGCAACGCGCGTACGTACTCCGGAGAAGTCCTTCTCCAGTTTCGCATCGAGCCAGTGCATCAACTGTTCGCGCGTCTCGACGTCCTTCGCGGTAATGACGAACTGCGCGAAGTTCGGCTGCTGGAGCTGCTGGTCGAGCGGCAGGTAGAAGCGCGGCGCGCCGGTACCGACGAAGTCGACGAAATGCGCGATTTCCGGCTTGCCGTCCAGCACCTTCTCGAGGCGCTTCGCTTCACGCAGGGTCGCTTCGAACGAGGCTCCCTCCGGCAACCGCAGATCGACCAGCAGTTCCGGCCGCTCCGAGTTCGGGAAGAACTGCTGCGGCACGCGCGTGAACGCCGCCATGGCGATCGCGAACAGCACGACCGTGACGCCGAGCACGGCCCAGCGGCGGTCGATGCACCAGCCGACCCAGCCCGACAGACGCCGGTAAAAGGCCGTGTTGTACACGTCATGCTCGTGGCCGTGTTCACCGTCGGCACCGCTCGCGTGGCGTTTATGCTCCGGCAGCAGGTGAAAGCCCAGCAATGGCACCAGCACGACCGCGGCGAACCACGAAACGATCAGCGCGATGGCCGACACCTCGAAGATCGAACGCGTGTACTCACCGGTGCTCGATTTGGCGAGCGCGATCGGCAGAAAACCCGAGACCGTGACCAGCGTGCCGGTCAGCATCGGAAAAGCCGTACTGGTATAGGCGAAGGCCGCCGCGCGCAGGCGGCTCCAGCCCTGTTCGAGCTTCACGGCCATCATCTCGACGGCAATGATCGCATCGTCGACCAGCAACCCCAGTGCGAGCACGAGCGTGCCGAGTGATACCTTGTCCAGACCGATGCCAAACAGATGCATGCACAGCGCCGTGACCGCGAGCACGATCGGGATCGTGATCACCACGACCATGCCGGTGCGCAGACCGAGCGAGATGAGGCTGACGACCAGCACGATGGCCACGGCTTCTCCGACTGCCTCCACAAAGTCATCGACCGAGTGCTTCACCGCGTGCGGCATGCTCGACACGGCCGAGAGCTTCACGCCCGCCGGCAGCGAAGCCTGAAGTTCTGCCGTTCTGGCGTCGAGCGCCTTGCCGAGGTCGATCACGTCGCCGCCCTTCTGCATCGTCACACCGATGCCGAGCACAGCGTGGCCGCCGACCCGCATCTGCGTCACGGGCGGGTCGTCATAGCCACGCTTGATCGTCGCAATCTCGCCCAGGCGAAACGACCGCTTGTTCACGGTGATCAGCATGTCGGCGAGCGCCTGCTCGTTCTTGAATGCGCCGCTTGGCCGCACGAACACGCGGTCATCCGCTGTCGTGATGGTCCCGACGGGCGCAACGGCGTTCTGCGCGTCGATCGCCTGCGCGAGTTGCTGCGGCGTGATGGCCAGCCGCGTCAGTTGCGCGTTCGAAATTTCGACGAAGATGTGCTGATCGGGATCGCCGAAGTAGTCGACCTTCGCAACACCGGGCACGCGAAGCAGGACAGTGCGCAGCTTGTCCGCATAATCGTGCAGTTGCGCGGGCGAAAAGCCGTCGCCTTCGAGCGCGTAGATGTTCGTATAGACGTCACCGAACTCGTCGTTGAAGAACGGCCCGATCGTTCCCTTTGGAAGCGTCGCCTGGATGTCGCCCACTTTCTTGCGCACCTGGTACCAGGTCTCGGGCACTTCCTTGACCGGCGCGGAGTCCTTCATTGCGAAGAAGATCATCGACTCGCCAGGCCGCGAGTAGCTCTTGATGTTGTCGACGTACGGCGCCGCCTGCAACTGGCGGCCGATCCGGTCGGTGATTTGCTCCTGCACTTCGCTGGCCGTTGCGCCCGGCCAGTACGTCTTGATGACCATCGTGCGGAACGTGAACGGCGGATCTTCCGATTGCGCGAGTTTGGTGTAGCCGATCACGCCGAACAGCGTGGCGAGCCCAATCAGGAAAATCACCAGTTGCTGGTGCCGCAACGCCCACGCAGACAGATTGAAACCCGTTGCGTCAGCGCTCGAGCCGTCGCCAGTACTGATGCGCACGTCGTCGCGCGCATTTTCATGGTCGCGTGCGTTCATGACGGAAAGTCCTCCGGATGCAGGGGCGGCACGACCTGCACGTGCTCGCCGGCACTGACCGCATGCACGCCTTGCAGCACGACCCGATCGCCATCGCGGAGGCCCGAACTGACCGATACCGTGCGTTCGTCGTAGCGCGCGATGGTGATCGGTCGCAGTTCGAGCGTGTTGCTACTCGTGCGCGCCACCCATACGGCGGGTTGCTCGCCCCGGTGAAACAGCGCCGTCACGGGCAACGTGTACGACGGTCCGTTGCCGGCGTTGCCCACGGTATCGAAGGTCACGTTCGCGGTCATACCGAGACGCACTTCCGGGCCCGGGGAAGTCAGCGTCAGCTTGACCCGCCAGGTGCGGCTCTCCGGATCGGCGGCGGCGGACACCTCGCGCACCGATGCATCGAAAGTCTTGCCCGGCAGCGCGGGCAGCGTGACGTGCGCCTTGCTGCCGACTGCCAGCGCATTCACCGTTGCTTCGGGCGCGTCGCAAGCAATATCGATGTCTCCGGTCCAGTCGAGGTGATACACCGCTTGCGTTGCCTGAACGTTCTGGCCGGTATCCGCATCTTCCGAGGTAATCGCGCCATCGTGGTCGGCAACCAGCGTCGCATAGCGCAGGTGATCCGTGGCGAGTGCCATCTGCGCGAGCGCGGAGGTGCGCTGCGCGAGCGCGGACGCGTAGGCGTCCTGAGTCTGCTCTAGTTGCGCGGTCGAAATGAGGTTGGCACGTGCCTGAGCCTCGTCGCGATCGAGCTGCTGCTTCGCGAAGACGAGGCGATGTTCGGCGGCATCGAGCTGGGCGCGCGCGTTGACGAGATTGTTTTGCAGATCAGTCGGATCGAGCAGCGCGACCGTCTGCCCCGCTTTCACCGTGTCGCCGATCCGCACCCGCCGCTCGATGATTTTGCCTCCCACGCGGAATGAAAGAGGCGTGGAGTAACGCGCCTGCACCTGCGCCGGCAACGAGTCGCCCGCGATATGCCCATCCGCGTGAACGGCACGCGCGACCACAGGCTTGGCCTCCTGCACAGCGGCTTCGTCGTGATGGCATCCGCACATGAGGATCGCGCTGCACGCAGCGATGACGGCGGGTGCCCGGTGCATCGACCGCGCGCAGGAAAGTAACAGAGAGCGCGCCCGCATCGGCGCGACAGTACCGGAGTGTTTCACGATGTTCACAAGGAAGCTGAAGAGTCCAGATAGAAAGTCATCCGCGCTGACCATTGAGGTCAGCCGCGCGGGCGGTTGTTGCGGAGTGGACCAGCGGCACCGACCGGTGCGCAGGTGAGATTAAATCCAAAACTGATGACATTGTCAACGTTGACAATGTCATTTAAAATCACAACAAACTATGACTGGGGAGGCAACATGTCAGGGGTCAGTCCGCGCAGGCGTCGTCGGCAGTCAGTCGAGGAGCCGCGCGAGTCCGCCGCGGAACGATCGCCTCGGCTCGTGCGGCGCAGGCGGGAAACGCGCGCGCGCCTGCTCAATGCGGCGTTTGGCCTCGTCGCGAAAAAGGGAATGGACAGCGTCACGATCAACGAGATCACCGACGCTGCCGATGTGGGATTCGGGTCGTTCTACAACCACTTCGACTCGAAAGAGGGGCTCTTTACTGCGCTCATTGAATGCCTGTTCGAGGAATTCGCGAATACGCTCGACGGCCTCGTCGTCGGCCTGTCCGACACTGCTGAAGTGCTTGCCGTGTCCGTGCGCCATACGCTGTTGTGCGCCTGTAGCGATCCGGTATGGGGACAACTGCTGATCCGCGAGGGGCTATCCGCGCGTGCGCTCAGCTCGGCACCTGGACAGCGCCTCTTGCGAGACATCCGCAGAGGCATGGCTCAAAGACGCTTCATGGTCGCGGACGAACTGCTATGTGCCATCTCGGCGATGGGCACCGTCCTCGCCGGACTCGCGGCTGAACTTCATTCGGCGTCTTCAAAGCAGGCGAGCGGGCCGCGAAAAGGCCTTCGCCCCCGGGAGGAACGCTTCGCCGAGAACATCGCGACAGTCGTGTTGCAGGCCGTTGGCCTCACGCGCGTGGACGCGCAAAAGATCGCCCGGCGCCCCATGCCACCCAGCTCCGCCGATGTGTAAAACGCCGGTGGCGGGCCCGGCGTGCTCCTGGCAGCACGATCAATCCCGATAAAGCGTGGTGCTCAGGTAGTGACGGCGCAGCTCCCGCAACGCCGACGCGCACGCCGCGCTAGCCGGTAGTGCGAGCAGAACGCCGAAGAACCCGAACACCTTCCCGAATGCCAGTAAAGAGAAAATGACCGCGAGCGGATGTAGACCGATACGCTCACCGACGAGCCGGGGTGTGAGAACAACGCTTTCGAGAATCTGGCCGACTCCGTACACGAGCGCCACAGCTCCCACGCCATACCAGTCCCCGAATTGCAGAGCCGCGGCAAAAAGCGCGGACGCCAGCGCTGTCGCGAATCCGATGTACGGAATGACGACAGCCAGTGCTGTGAGGACACCCACAGGCAGCGCAATGCGCAATCCGGCGATCATCAGCGCTGCCGGATAGAAAACGGCCAGCACCGCGACGACGGCGAGTTGCCCTCGCAGGTATTGGGACATCAAGCGGTCGACTCCGGCGACGAAATCCCGCGTTGGTGCGAGCCAGCGCCGTGGCACGAAGCTTTCGATCCGCTCCAGTGCTTCCGCCCTGTCATACAGCAAATAAAACAGCACGAGCGGCAAGATCACGAAATTCTCTGCGACTTCGATCATGGCACTCCCGCCTGTGCGCAGATATTGCCAGACGGCAAGGACGGCGTCATGTTCGCTTGCCATCAAGTGAGCGGCCATTGCGGCGCGCAGACTCGTCCAATCGGGCCAGTAGTCGATTCCCACGGAAGCAAGCCACGGCTTGCCGGCGGCTTCGAGCTTCGACGCGAGCGAAGGAATCTGTCCGGTCAGTTCGGGGCCTTCCATCTGAACGACCACGAACACGAGCAGAACCAGTAACGCCATAAGCGCCGTGAAAAGCGACATCATGATCAACGCGGCAAGACCACGTGATGCTCGCCGACGTACCAGCCACTCAACGCCCGGCTGCAGAACATAGGCGATCATCGCACCGAGCAGAAAAGGTGTCAGCACGGAGCGCAAGCTCCACAGCAGCACGCCGGCCGACAAGGCAACAGCGCTCCAGAACAACGATTGGCGATAATAGGCAGTCATGGTTGCGTCTATTCTTGCGTGTTCGCGTGAAGTGTCGGGTCAGCCTCGATCCGAAGCCTTCAATGTATGGGTGCGCTGGTTCGCGCAACGAGCCGCTGTAGTTCGAGCAAGGCTTCGCCAAGCAGGTCGATGGCACCGTCAGGCGTGGACGCGGTGGCCGCGCCGCGAAGAGCCTGTTGCACGATCTGGTGGAGGCTCCCGGTTTTCGCTTGACTGACTCTGGCGATGCGTCGCTTTTCCATAAGTTCTCCTGTTCGTTAAAAAACTGTCGGACACCTGATGGGGAAACTGGCGCCGGCGCAGAGTATAGGTGCGTAAGGAGGCGGATAAACGTGCGCAATTCGTTGTTGCGAAATGGGGCACTGCACAGGCGCCACTGCACGACCAGAACACCCACACACCACATCATTGCCTCTCACATCATAAATGATACAATAATCAGTATTGATTAGAAATCGGTTTAAGACGCTTTCCCGTCGACGCGGACGCGGCAGCAAAAGCGATATCAGCAGACAATTGCCATCTGAGCGCAGCTCCCAGCGTCTGATCTTTTCGCCCCATTGAGTCTGCGCCATGCGACATGTCATTCCATTCCTCCTTCTCGCGGTCGTCGTTACTCTGCCGGCGCTTGCGCCGTTCGCCGTATGCGCAGCCGAGCCGATGAGGTCGGGAACCGACGGCAGCGCCCATGTTTCGGGCGACGCTCGCGTCGAAACAGACGTATCGCTGGCGCTCGAAGCGCTTCAGACGCGGGAAGACGGCATCAGGCAGCGTGCATCCAGCGCGACGAGCGACGCGCAGCTACTCGAACTGGACGCGCTGAGTCGCCAGGCGGCCAATGACGCAGACGATCTGATCACGATATCGTTGCAGCCCGCGCGGGCGAAAACCCATGCGCAACTGGACGTGCTAGGCGCAGCGCCTGCTCCGGGCGCGAGTGCCGAAACACCGGCGGTTGCGCAACAGCGCGGCGTGCTCGCCAACCAGCAAGCGCGGCTCGATGCCGAGCTCCAGCAGGCCGCACGCATCAAGGATGCGCTTGCGAACGTCAATGAACAGATCGCGCGGTTGCTGAACGAACACTTGAAGGACCAGCTCGCGCTTCGCACGAACAGCATCATGAGCGCCGCCTTCTGGAAACCGGTCGTTCGCCCGGACGAAACAGACTATCGACGTCTGCGAGCGTTTGCCGACGAGGTGCAGTCGCAAATCCGATTGATGCGGCAGCCACAACATCTGCTCGCGTCGTCGCTCCTTTTACTGATCGCACTGGGCTGCGTGACGATCGGCACCGGCGTGCTTCAAAAGACCCTGGCATCGTTCTGCCTGCGACGTCTTCCCGTAGGGCGGCTGCGGCGCAGCGCGCTCGCGGTAGCGACGGTCCTCGCCGCGCTGGCGACCACGATTGGCGCGTTGCAGCTGGTCGGCGTCGCGTTTGCAAGCCAGCAGGCGTTGCCGCCTGCGCTGCAAACCTTCGTCGACGGACTTTTCAAACACATAGTGAATTGCGCGTTGATCGCGGCTGTCGGCGGCGCGTTGCTGTGCACACGACATCCGTCCTGGCGGCTGCCCGCCATCGCCGATCCGGTCGCCCGCGCGCTGCGCCCCTTTCCACCCATCCTCGCCGGATTGCTGCTCTTTTCGGGGACGCTCGAGCAGATCGACCGGGCGGTCGACACCAGCGTCCCGCTCACCATTTTTACTCGCGGCGTCGTCGCGCTGATGGTTGCCTTGACCATCGGCGCGTCGCTGATGCGCGCCAACCGGGTACGTACGGCGCTCGCTGCGGCCGGCGATGCCCCCGAAGCACGCTCGATGCTCGCCGGCTCGATACATGCCGCCGTCAGCTTTGCCGTCGTCGGCTGCCTGATTGCATTGCTCTGCGGGTATGTTTCCGTGGCGCGTTTCATCACTTACGAACTGGTCTGGTTCGATATCGTGCTGTGCACGCTCTATCTGCTTGCCGCGCTCTCCCGCGACGTGTGCGAGAGCACCTTCAGTCCGGCACACCGGAGCGGCAACGCGATCAAGCATCTGTTCGGGCTCAAGGACTCCCATCTGGGCCAGATTGCTACGGTTCTTTCTGGACTCTGCCGAAGCATTCTCATCGGCGCGGCGGCGGTGGCCCTGCTCACCGGCGGCCTCGGCACCACGCCAGCCGATCTTATAGAGAGTATTGTCGACGTGCTGGGCGGCGATCGACTGCGCGCGCTGAATATCGTGCCGGCTCATCTGTTCAACGCGCTGCTCACATGCGGTGTGGGACTCTACCTGACCCGATCCGTGCGCAGATGGTTTGACACCGAGTTGCTGCCGAAAACGGAAATGAGCCACGGCATGCGTGCGTCTCTGCTGACGCTATTTGCCAACATCGGCTACCTGTTCGTCTTGCTGCAGACGCTGTCGGTGCTTGGAGTCAGATGGCACAAGCTCACGTGGATAGTCAGTGCTCTGTCTGTCGGCATCGGCTTTGGCCTTCAGGAGATCGTGAAGAACTTCATCTCGGGGCTGATATTGCTCGCGGAGCGCCCAGTGAAAGTCGGCGACATGGTCAGCATCGCCGGCATCGAAGGAGACATTCGGCGCATCAATGTACGCGCGACCGAAATTCAACTCGCCGACAAGTCAACAGTGATCGTGCCGAATTCTCAGCTGATTGCGCAGAATGTTCGCAACGTCACGATGGGTAATACGAACCAGGGCGTCGTTACGCTCGTGCTGACTTTCTCGCTCAATGTGGACCCGGAGCAGGTTCGCGAGATTCTTCTCGATGCCTACGTCGATCACGCATCAATCCTTGAGCGTCCAGCGCCTTCCGTGATGTTCAGTCAGCTGACCGTAGACGGCATCACGCTGACCGTCGCAGGATGCGTCAAGAGTCCCCGGACCGCCGCCGAAACCAAAAGCGAACTCCTGTTCACGATCCTGAAACGCCTGCGTTCGGCAAACATACCGCTTTCAAACCCGCGTGCCGTCGTGGTTCATGCAATGCGAGACAGCGAGTACGCTGCGCATGACGGAAGTCAGGGAAGCAGCCGCGAAGAGTGGCGTAGGAGCGCAGCGCTAACGGGTAGTCAGCAAGTATTTGATTGGAAGGGGTAATGATATAGGGCCGGAATCCAAGGTCACACCAGGCTTAGGTACGTCTAACCGGAAAGATGCACGGAAATCAAGGCCACCCCATCCACTGAGCCTCCCCTAAAACGCCGTCGACTCCAACGGTCACGGCTTTGCATCGCAATTGCAGTATGCGGCCGGAAAAACAGGAAGAACAGGTGGTGCTGCGACGGCGGTTCCATCTGAAAGACAGCAATGCAAATCGAATAACAACTGGACCATCTTGCGCGCACTTCAGGATTTATCTTCAAGCCCCGCCGGCGCAAATCTAGCGAGCGCGACATCCACTGCGCGAGGGCGAAGTCCAAGATTCTCTCTTTGCTCCTTGCGCAACACGGCTCGCCTGACCAGCGATCCCCCGATAAACCTGAAGGGTTCTGGCGGGAATGTCCTTGTCGCACGCCCAACGAGCGGACATGTGCTCCACTCATCTTTCTTGCCAAGCGCCAGACTCGCGAGAATCTTTCCGCCTATCCGGCTCGGACCCACGCCATTTCCGCTCCAGCCAATGCCGTAATGGATGTTTTGCGTACCGTCCAACGTACCGAACACAGGAAGGCTGTCGTATGTTCTGTCAATCGGCCCTGCCCACGCATGTGCGATACGCACATCTTTAAGCATGGGAAATGTGCGGAGGAAATCCCGGCAGGTCAACTCGCGACTCTCTTCGTCGTAACTGAACCTCTTTCCAATCGACGCACCGTACTCAATGGCCCCTGAGCCTTTACCGAACGCAATGCGGCCGTCCCGCGTCGTCCGGTAGTAGTTGACCATTAGTTGCGAGTCGGTAATGGACTCGCCTCCGGTCCAGCCTATCTGCTCAAGCCTCTCCGGGATCGGCTCGGTAACGATGATAGAACTGTTGACCGGGACAATCAGCCTGGACAGTTCGGGAATCGCCGCGGCCCACGCGTTCGTGGCCAGCACCACGGCTGCCGCGCGAACTTCACCGCCATCGGCGCTGATTGTGCTTGGCCGGCCGCGGCTGAAATCTCGAACCTTCGTATTTTCGAAGATTCGGATGCCCGCTGCCAACGCCACGCCTCTCATCCCCTTCACGAGCGCTGCCGGTTGCACAGTCGCATTGCTGCGCTCGAAGACTCCCGCTCGATGTACCGACGATCCGGTCCTGCGTGCGACTTCGCGCGCCGTTAGGGTTGTAAACGGCTGTGCTCCAACGTTCGCGCATGCCTCGACCGTTTCCCGCCATGAATCGAGTTGTGCCTCTGTTGTGGCCGTCCAAAGCCATCCCGACTGGCGAAAATGCGCATCGATCGCGTGTGTCTCGCAGAACGCGCGTATTTCATCGATAGCCCGCTCTGATGACTGAGCGAGAAACACGGCATCCTCAACATTGCAGAAGGACAGCAAGGACGCGATCTTCGGCCACCATGACATGACGAAGCCGCCATTCCGCCCCGATGCGCCGCCACCGCAAACATCCCGCTCAAGCACTACAACGTTCGAGCCCGGCAACACGCGCTTGATTTCCAAGGCGGTCCACAAGCCGACAAATCCGCCACCAATCACCGCGACGTCTGCGACGGTCGAGCCAGTCAATGGACCGCACGTCTCCATGGGCCACCCGGCATCTTGCATCCAGAAACTCCGCAGAAGGTGCTGTGAGGCATCAGCATCGGACAATGATTTCGGATACCTCGCCCGTGCCGTATCGGCAGGCGCATATTTGCTTCTTACATCCATTGGGCACTCCACCGTAGACGTTCAAGAATAAGCGCCGGCGGGAGCAAATGCCGGAGCGCGAGGAGAGGCAAAGGATGGCCGCGGTTGCACCGCGACCATCCGGTGAGCGATCAGCCGACGGCCGACTGACGCAGCTTCGCGGTTGCCGCCTCGTCTACTGTCATCGCGTTCGCGTCGATGACCACGCCGTAGAGCGCTCTTGCCGACTCGACTGAAATGTAGTCATCCTTCACGTCGTTCAGGACGCGCTCCACCGAGCGTGTGAGCGGGTTGCCCCAACCGCCGCCGCCCGTCGTTTCGAACATGAAGGTTTCACCCGGCGCAAACTTGTGCGCGGAAAGAAGCGGATTTCTCCATTGTCCATTCTCGTCCAGTCCACCGATGACTTCGGTTTATCCATCCGGTCCGATCTTGGTTCCGCGCTGCACCGCACTGCGCGTACCGCCGTTCGCCCCTGGGCTTCCTTCGATGGTCCGTGACGTTTCCATACTGAGCTCGCCATCTCCCAGGAAGCGAACCTTGAAGATGGCGCCCAGCCCGCCTCGATTGCGTCCCGCGCCTGCGGAATCCCGGCGCAGCTCGAAAGATTCGTAGCGAATCGGGAAAAGCAGCTCGGCGGTCTCCGCCGGCATGTTCATGCAATTGCCGAGCGGGTCCATCGTGACGCTCATGCCGTCATCATAGGGCGTGCCCCCCCAGCCACCGGCAGGCAGATCCGAGAACACGTCGACCAGCCCATTCTGGTCCTTGACCGAAGCGACAAACCAGTTGCTGTCCGAGCAGGTCGAAGCCGTGATGCGATTCGGGATAGCTTTGCCCAATGCCTGCCAGATCGCACTGGTGATCTTCGACGAGGTCAACGTCGTGCAGCCAATCGTAGGCGCCGGCCACTTCGCATTGAGCCAGCAATTGTCTGGCAGTCGAATGCTGATCGGGTTGAACATCCCTGCGTTCGCCGGAGCACTGGGCGCGAGAAAGAATTGCAGCGAGTAGTAGACCGCTGAGGATGTATTGGCAAA
Organism: Paraburkholderia sp. J10-1; assembly: GCF_905220165.1. NCBI lineage: Bacteria > Pseudomonadati > Pseudomonadota > Betaproteobacteria > Burkholderiales > Burkholderiaceae > Paraburkholderia > Paraburkholderia sp. J10-1. The sequence continues at coordinate 423,070 of NZ_CAJMYW010000001.1, forward strand.
CGGGGAATTGATCGCACCCGCACAGATCGGATCTGTGCCTTCGAAGTCGACGGTGATGTTCGAGCCCGACACCTCCACCCTCACCTGCAACCTGACGGGTTTGCCGGAAATGCCGTCAGTGTCGGCATAGTCAAACGCTTCGTACACGCCGTCCGGAATAGCGTCGATGCTCTTGCGCACAATTCGTTCCGTGTACGCAATCAGATCCTGCATGGCCGACTTGACTGTGTCGATGCCATAGCGTTTCGCCGCGCGGTGGAATTCGAGTTCTGCTGCACGAAGCGCTCCGACGTGCGCCTGCAGGTCACCCCGAACGAAGTGTGGCGTCCGGGTGTTGTTGATGATGAGGCTCAAGAGGCCCTTGTTGACGACACCACGTTCGTAGATCTTCATCGGCGGAATGCGCAAACCTTCCCCCGCGATGTGCGTCCCGGAAAAGGCCTGCCCACCGGCCGCCCCGCCGCCCAGATCCATCCAGTGTCCGCGGCTGACGGCGAAACCCATCAACTCCGCATCATGAAAGATCGGCATGACGAATGTGATGTCGTTGATGTGCGTGCCGCCGCGATAGGGGTCGTTCAGGACGAGGACGTCGCCTTCGTTCAGATTGTCGTAGCCGATTTCCTCAACCGCGGCTTCTGCCGAAAATGCCATTGCGGCCAGGTGAACCGGGCAATTGGCCGCCTGCGCCACCAGCTTCAGGTCCGCCGTGTAGACCGCGTTCGAGAAATCGAGCATATCGGCGAGAATGGGCGAAAACGACGAACGCTGCAGCACCGACGTCATGCGCTCGCACGCGTAGTTGAACACGTTGCGCAGCACCTCGAAGGTAACCGGGTCAACGTTGCGCCCGGAGGCCGCTGCGGGAATTTCCATGTCATTCATCTTTGTCTCCAGATCGTATCGATTTCAGTGGCTCTCGACGAGCGCGTGTTCCGGGCTTTGCTCGTCCAGTGCGACTTCCGTTTCCACGCTGACCACCAGATTGCTGGTACCGTCGACCTGCGCGCTGCAACCGGGGGGAATTACGGTGCAGGAGTCTTCGTATTCGATTACCGCAGGACCGTCGAGGGAAACGCCAGGCGTCAGAGACTGACCGCTGTAGACCCGGGTTTCGACCCACTTTCCGGAGAAGTAGACCGGCCGTGATCCCGATGAGCTGGCCTTTTTGTTCTCCAGATCAATCTTTTGCTTTTCCACGGGCGGATGGGGAACTGCGCCAATCGCCTTGATCCCGAGAGAAACAATAGCCACGTCAAAATCATCGGAGCTGACGCCATGCTCACGTCGATGTTCGTGATGGAACGCTGAGACGATACCGGCGCGATGGGAGTCATCGAGCACGCCAGCAGGAATCGGCGTATCCACTTCATAGGTTTGACCGACGTAGCGCATCTGTGCGCTACGCTCGATGACGACGTCGTCGGGACTCACTCCGTCGGCGGCGAGAAGCGCCCGGCCCCGCGCCTCGAGCTGTTCGTAAAGGCGCGTGATCGTCTCCATGTCCACGCCGCTCACGGGTGCGTAGAAGAATTCCTCCAGATCGTGGCGGATGTCCATGCACGTGGCGCCGAAAGCCGAAGCCACACCGGCATACGGCGGAACGACGACCGTCGGGATATTCATCGCCTGGGCCACGAAGCACGCATGCATTGGACCCGCACCGCCGAAGCTCGCAATGGCAAAGTCACGGGGATCCCGGCCTCGCGAGAGCACCACCATCTTGACGGCTTGCCCCATGTTTTCGCAGGCAATGCGGATCATCCCCTCTGCGGTGTCCAGCAACGACAGGCCAACGGCATCTGCTATCGGCTGCAATGCGCGCTTAGACGCTTCGACATCCAGTTCCATCTTGCCGCCGAGGGTGGGCTGGATGCGGCCAAGGATAAGGTTGGCGTCCGTGATGGTTGCCTTGGTGCCGCCGAGGCCGTAGCAGGCAGGGCCTGGCTCGGAGCCCGCGCTGGCAGGACCGACGCGCAGAGAGCCGCCCTCGTCGATCCATGCGATCGATCCGCCGCCCGCGCCCACGCTGTGAATGTCGAGCATGGGGACAACAATGGGGATCTCCCATTCAAGCTCGTAATTGCGGGTCACGAGACCCGTGCCGTTTTCGACGATCGATGCGTCATAGCTCGTTCCACCGAGATCGGTGTGGATCAGTCGCTCATGCGCGCACGTCTGGCTCAAGTAGGACGCATAGGAGACGCCACCTGCCGGCCCTGATTCGATCAGTTCTTCAGGGTGGTCCTTCGCCAGCGCCACGCCCATCACGCCGCCATTGCTCTTGAGCGTCAGAAGCGCCCCCGTGAAGCCACGATTTGCGAACTGCTCGGCCAGACGGTCGAAGTAGCTCTTCATGACCGGCAGGACTGCGGCGCGCACCGCCGTGGTGGTAAAGCGGCCATGCTCACGAAACACAGGCCGTGTTTCAGCAGAGAGGACTACCTGGCAATTTGGCGCATGCTCGACGAGGATGTCGCGCATCTGTCGCTCATGTGCAGGATTCGCGTACGAATTGATAAAGCCAACGGCGACGGCCTGAAGGCCAAGTTCGTGGATCTGTTTCGCAATGGCTACGGCTTGCGTGGTATCGAGCGGCGTTACGACATCGCCGTGCGCACCCATGCGCTCCGGGAGCGTGAAGCGAAAACGTCGCGGGATGATGGGACGCGGCTTTTTCTGGTACGGATCGTATAGCGACTGACGATGCTGCCGGCCAATTTCAATGGTGTCGCGAAACCCTTCGGTCGTGACCAGTGCGGCGTCCGGGAACGAGCGCTCCAGAAGCGCGTTCGTGGCCGTTGTCGTGCCGTGCATGAAGTGCGAAATCTCATCGAACGGGATATTCGCTTTCGACACGGCGTTCACAACACCTTCAGACCGGTCACGCCTTGTCGTCAGGACCTTGGCTGTTCTCCGCTCGCCGGTCTTCACATTCCAGGCGAACAGGTCCGTAAACGTACCCCCTACATCAACGCCAACACGCCACATTTTCGTCTCCTTAGAAAACCATTGCGTTTTGCACATTGGTCCACCGGAGTCGGGGGTGCCATTCGCCGCCTAATACGACGGCGGTGTGATGACCCAGATGACTACGGTTTCGACCGATCCAGGATTTCTGTATCTGTGCGGGATAGAACTCTTAAATGAAAAACTGTCCCCTTCTTCCACGACGAAATGATCGTCGCCGACCCAGAACTCCAGCGACCCCGACAGGATCACGCCGGCCTCATCGCCCTCGTGGCTATATGCAACGTCTCCACTTCCGGCGCCCGGTTCAAAGACCGATTTCAGCATCTCCAACGGGCCGTACAGATTCGGCGAGAGCAGATAATCGGTCACGCCCGCTGCAAAGTTCAGCTTCCTCCGGTCTGCCTTCCTGACGACCATCCGCCGCTCAGACGGATCTCGTGTCGTCGTTTCGTGAAAGAAGAAATTAATCTTGATGTCGAGCGCAGCACTGATGGCATTCAGCTCCGTGATAGATGGTCGGGCGAGGCCACGCTCCAGCTTGCTGACATAGGCGATGGACCGGTCGATGCGGCTCGCCAGTTCGGCGAGCGTCATCCGCTTTGCTTTGCGCAGGCTCCGGACGTCTTCGCCAATCCTGCCTTCCGCGCTATGCCGCGCAACCCCGCTGCCGTCCTCGTGAGCCGCCGCGGTGTCCAAGCTGCTTTCTGTGTCCTGCATATGTCCTCCATACTACGTCAGCCGGAAAAAAAATCAACGAAATTTTCCTAATGGTAAACAAGAGGAGAAATTTTGACAGTTGGCAAATTCCACCCCTCAATCTTACGCCGGATTGGTGCCATGCCGGCCGTTTCGGCGTGCGCGCAAACGGAGCCCCGTGGACGACCGAAGTGCCCGCGCTTCACCCGCTGGCCCGCGGCTCCATGAACGTGTGCCGGAAATACTCCCGTACCGCGTGCATCGCCGGGGTAAGTTCCTTGTTCTTCCGCCATGCCAGGCCTACGCTCATCGCGGGGACGGGATCCAGCAACATGATCGTTTCGATGCGTCGGCCTTCGAGAGACCAAGGCCGGTAGACCATGTCGGACAGGATGGCCACGCCGGAGCCGTTCGCGACCATGCTGCGCACTGCTTCTACCGATGAAGTACGCAGGATCACGTTCGGTTGCCAAGGCGTCACGTTCCAGTAGCGCATCGCCGTTTGCGCAGCTTCGTCCACCGTCAACATGACGAAGGGCTCCTGCGCGACTTCGCCAAAGGTCACGCTCTCGCGTTTCAACAATGGGTGGTGCGCAGCGACCCAGAGCCGCCGCACGGAATGAATCACAGGCTCCAGCGCGATTTCGGGGTTCGAGACGTTCGAAGTGAGCAGGACGGCCATGTCGTACTGGCCGGTGATCAACCCCTCTTCGATCGCCTCGCGGTTCAACTCGTGGAGTTGTATGGTCAGGCTCGGATACAGCGCATTGAGTCGCTGGATGTGATGCGGCAGGAAATAGCCCAGTACGGTATAGCTCGCCGCAATGGCAAGCGTGCCCGTGAGCGTGCTTTCGAGGTTGGGAATCCGCATGGCCTCGTCCACCGAGGCGAGGATGGTATAGGCGTGATTGAGGAATCGCCGCCCGGTATCGGTCAGCGTGACGCCTGAAGCGTTACGGACAAAGAGTTGCGTGCCGAGGCTGTCCTCCAGTTCCTTGATCGCGCTCGTGACCGCCGACTGCGATATGGTCAGATGAATCGCGGCTTGCGAGAGTTGCCCGAGTTCGGCCGTCGCCACGAAGTATTTGAGCTGCCTGAGGGTAAGCGCCATCTTCGAGGAAATTGAGTACGTCAGCCGACAGCGTACCGGGCAATATCGAAAAAATCGATACCGAGGCATATAAAAATAAAACTTTTTTGTCCACCCCCCTCCGTATAACCTCCGTTTCAACACCGGCTTGCGTGTGTTTTCAGACATGCAACCGCGCGAACCAGGAGGGGAACCGTATGAAAAAGCAGTGCGTCGACCTGAACTCCGACATGGGGGAAGGCTTTGGCCCGTGGCGAATTGGCGATGGCGTCGACGAAGCCATCATGCCGCTCATCAGTTCGGCGAACATCGCCACCGGCTTTCATGCCGGCGATCCGAACATCATGGCGCGCACCGTTCAACTGGCGCGTGAGTCGGGCGTCGGGATCGGCGCGCATCCCGGTTTTCGCGATCTGGTCGGCTTCGGCCGCCGCAATATCGCTGAAACGCCCCAGGCGCTGGTCAACGACATCCTCTATCAAATCGGCGCGCTACGTGAGTTCGCGCGGCTGCACGGTCTCAGGCTCCAGCACGTGAAGCCGCATGGCGCGCTCTATATGCATGCCGCGCGCGACGAGGCATTCTCGCGTCTCCTCGTCGAAGCGCTGCAGCAGATCGACCCGAGTCTGCTGCTCTTTTGCATGGAGTCGTCGGTGACCTACCGCATTGCGCGCGAAATCGGACAGCCGGTCGTGCGCGAGTTCTACGCCGACCGCGACTACGACCGCAGCGGCTCAATCGTCTTCACGCGCCGCGTTGGCAGGTTCGATGCGGGCCAGGTTGCCGAGAAGGTCCTGCGTGCATGCATCGAAGGCAAGGTACGCACGGTCGATGGCGACGACATCGACATCGGCTTCGATTCCATCTGCATCCACAGCGACACACCCGGCGCGTTAGAACTCGTGCAACAGACTCGCGAGCACCTCGTTCGCGAAGGGATTCGAATCACCGGACCGCTCGCGTCGGCGCACAGGTTCTAAATCAATTCAAGGGAGAGACATGATGGCACTGCACGATATCGTCAGCCCGTTGCCGGGGACGTTCTACCGGCGTCCTTCGCCCGAGGCGGACTTCTACGTCGCCATCGGCTCTGCGGTCCAGACCGGGGCAATCATCGGCCTCGTCGAAGTGATGAAGCAGTTCACCGAAATCGAAGCCGAAGTGTCGGGCCGCGTGACCGAGCTGCTCGTCGAGGATGGCGAACCAGTGGACGCTGGGCAGGTGCTGATGCGCATTGAGGAGTGAAAACATGAACTTGGACAATTCGACGACGGCGCTCTATCGCCCCTCACGCATTCGCACCGTGCTGGTCGCGAATCGCGGCGAAATCGCCGTGCGCGTGATTCGCGCGGCGCAGGAGCTTGGCATGCGTGCCGCGGTCGTGGTGAGCGATGCGGACCGCGAGAGTCTCGCCGCCCGCATGGCCGACGAAGCCGTGCATATCGGTTCGTCGCATGCGGCGAAGAGCTATCTGAATCCGGCTGCGGTGCTCGCCGCTGCACAGCAATGCGGCGCGGACGCCATTCATCCGGGTTATGGTTTCCTGTCTGAGAACGCGGATTTCGCCGCACAGGTTGAGGCGGCTGGCTTGATTTTCGTCGGACCCACTTCGCAGGTCATCGCAACGATGGGTGACAAGGCCCGCGCCCGCGAGACCGCGCAGCGGGCCGACGTGCCCACGGTGCCGGGTAGCGCCGGGATCGTGAGTTCGCTCGAAGAAGCCCGGGAGGTAGCCTCGCGCATCGGCTACCCGATCATGATCAAGGCGGCGGCGGGCGGTGGCGGCCGCGGCATTCGCGTGGCGCACGACGCCGCTCAGCTCGACGCCGAACTACCACTTGCACAGCGCGAAGCCCAGGCCGCGTTCGGCGATGGCGGCGTCTATCTCGAGCGCTTTATTGCACGCGCCCGTCACATCGAAGTCCAGGTGCTCGGCGACGGCAATGACGTCATCCATCTGTTCGAGCGCGAGTGTTCCCTGCAACGGCGCCGCCAAAAGGTTCTAGAAGAAGCGCCCTCGCCTTCCCTCACGCCTGAACTGCGTGCGGAGCTTTGCGCGTCGGCAGCGCGCCTCGCCAAACAGGTGGGATATCGCAGCGCCGGTACGCTGGAGTATCTCTTCGACGAGACGCGCGGCGAGTTTTACTTCATCGAAATGAACACGCGCATCCAGGTCGAGCACCCGGTGACGGAGGCGATCACCGGCGTCGATCTCGTGCGCGAAATGCTGCGCATTGCCGATGGCGAGCCGTTGCGCCTACGCCAGAGCGACATCGTGCTGCGCGGCGCGGCCCTTGAATGCCGCATCAACGCGGAAGATCCGCTTCAGGATTTCCGCCCGAATCCGGGCCGCGTGGAAGAGCTTGTCTGGCCGACCGGGCCCGGGGTGCGCGTCGATTCGCTGCTCTATCCTGGCTATGTCGTGCCGCCGTTCTATGATTCGCTGCTGGCCAAGCTGATCGTGCACGACGAAAACCGCGCGGCGGCTATCGCACGCCTCGCGCGCGCGCTGCGCGAACTGCACATCGGTGGCCTGAAAACGACGGCGCCGCTGCACCGTGCGCTCGTTGCCGACGACGACGTACGCGCGGCCCGTTATCACACCAATTATCTCGAGACCTGGATGGTGGCGTGGCGCGAAACCAGCGAGGTCGCGTCGACCGCGGCGGGGGAGTACGCGGTCGCAGGTCTGACGGCCGCACGGGAGGCGTCATGACCATACGCTATACATTTGGCGGCGACGAGTTCGTATTCGCCGAGATCAGCGAGGAGATGTCGCTCGACGCGTTCTTCAAGGGCACGGCGATCACACGCGAACTCCAACGCCGTAACGTGGCCGGCGTGACCGAGATCTGCCCGGCGAACGCATCGTACCAGGTACGCTATGATCCGGACGTCATCGCCCCTGACGCGCTCGTCGCGCTGCTTCGGAGCATCGAGTCCGAAGTCGGCGAGGCCACGCTCGACATCGACACGCGCATTGTCGAAGTCCCGGTGCTCTACAACGATCCCTGGACGCACGAGACCCTCATGCGGTTTCGCGAGCGTCACCAGGACCCGTCTTCGACGGACCTCGAATACGCGGCGCGCAACAACGGCAAACGCGACGCCGACGAATTCATTACGGCTCATGCGGGCTCGCCGTGGTTCGTTTCGATGGTGGGTTTTGTCGCCGGGTTACCGTTCATGTACCAGATGGTCGAGCGCGAGCGCCAGCTTCAGGTGCCCAAATACCTGCGACCACGCACCGACACGCCGAAACTGACGGTTGGCCACGGCGGGTGCTTCGGCTGCATCTATTCCGTGCGCGGCGCGGGTGGATACCAGATGTTCGGCGTGACGCCTGCACCGATTTTCGACCCCGCGCAGCGGCTCGACTACCTGCGTGACTTCATGGTGTTTTTCCAGCCCGGCGACATCGTAAAGTTCAAGCCCATCGACCGTGCGGCCTACGACGAAGCCGTTGCCGCCGTCGAGGCAGGCACCTTCACACTGCGCGTGCGGCCCGTGAAATTCTCGCTCGCCGACTTTCTTCGCAATCCTGACGAATACAACCGTTCTCTCGTCGAGGTGCTGTATGCCAACTGATACGCTCAATGTGATCGAGGTCCTGAAGCCCGGACTAGCCACTTCGGTGCAGGACACAGGACGCCAGGGCTACTACCACGTTGGTATTCCGCCTTCCGGATCGCTCGACCAGTATTCGTCCCGTGCGGCGAACCTGCTCGTGGGCAACGCCGAAGACGCGGCCGTGCTCGAACTGACCCTGCTGGGGCCGGAACTCCTCTTCCACTCGGATGCGCTCGTTGCGCTTACGGGTGCGGAGATGACTCCGAAGATCGACGGCGTCGCCTACGCGAGCAATACGGCCTTGCGCATTCTGGCTGGGAGCAAGCTGACGTTCGACTATGTGAAACGTGGCGCACGCGCGTATCTGGCGGTCTCCGGCGGCATCGATGTGCCAGCCGTGCTGGGCAGCCGCTCGACCTACACGCTCGGCGCGATCGGCGGCCTGCAGGGCCGTCGTCTGCAAAAGGGCGACCGTCTCACGACGGGCGTGACAGATGCCAAGCCGGGTGAAGGGTTCGAACTGCCGGCCCCCTTGCGTGCGAAGCTCGACACGACAGTCGAATTGCGTGTGCTCACGGGGCTGTATCACTACCGCCTCACCAGCGAGTCGGCGCAAACGTTCTTCGAGGACGAATGGACAGTCGCGCCCGAAGCGGATCGCATTGGCTATCGCTACAAGAACGGGCGTCCGCTCCACTTCATGGATCGCGAGCAGCCCTTCGGCGCGGGGGCCGATCCGTCGAATATCGTCGATGCCTGTTATCCCATCGGCTCGATCCAGGTACCGGCCGGTCTGGAACCGATCATCCTGCATCGCGATGCGGTGTCGGGCGGCGGATACGCCACGATCGGTACGGTGATCAGCGCGGATATGGATCGGATCGGGCAAATGCAGCCCAACTACCGCGCACGCTTCGTGAGCGTCACCATGAACGAGGCGCTCGCGGCACGCCGCGAATATCAGCATCGCCTCGCCCTGTTACGTGAAGCGCTAGCGCGCTAGCCCCTTCACCGCCAGGGGCGTCCGCGCAGTTCCCCGGCTTTTCCTTTCGCAACTCGCGTTCCGTGTGGCCTGGCACCACACGGCGGGCGCGCACGTACCTGCTTTGCAGCATCGGCTGCCCGACCGGCGTCAAGGCAGCCCCGCGGCAATATCGCACTGCGGTTCAGACGCCGTTCGCAAATTCCAGACTCGAGGAGCACGTTCATGGCCAATCTGGCGCAGGAAAGCACGGAGGCAGACGTCGATCTTTCGACTGTCGCCATCCCCGACAGCGCGAGAATGCCCCCTTTCTCGCTGACAATGGCGTGGTGGGCGGTATGTAGCGCGGTGTTCTACATCGTGGTCGGCGCGACGCTTGCGCTGAATTACGGCGCACGCAACGCCTTGGTCGGCATGGCGCTATCGGTTGTCTCGTATGGCGCCGTCAACGCGATCATCAGCCGATACGCCATTCGCACGGGTTTATCGGTTGCGCTCTTCTCGCGTGTGCTGTTTGGCAGCGCGGGCGCCGCGCTCGCGACACTGATCTTCTTCGCGACAGCCATTTATTACGCAGTATTCGAGGGCTCGGTCATTGCAGTCGCGGCCAATCACCTGTTTCCCGCGCTCGCATACAAGTGGGCCGCGCTGATCGTAGTCTGCTACAGCGTGCCGCTCGTGTTCGGCGGCGTTCAGCACTGGCTGGACAGGTTCAACGGCGTCCTGCTGCCGTTTTACCTGTTCGGACTCCTCGCGGCCGTGGGACTCGCGACCTGGGAGTACGGCTACAACGCGTCCTGGCTGGATTTCGGCCCCAAGGGCGCGGTGCCGGCCGATGGCTGGTGGCACTGCTTCGTCTATTACATGGGCGTGTGGGTGCTCATGATGTTCACGTTCGACTACGCCCGCTTCGGGCGCAAGGAGGATGCGCAGTATCACGGTCGCTGGAATTTCGGCATGCCGTTCTATCTCGTCACCTTTCTCGTCAACGGCGCGGCCGGCATTTACCTCGTCAGCACCATTCCCGGTCTTGGTACGCTCTCCGAAGTGTCGGTCGTGCTGGCGTTGCTCAAGCTGATGGGTATCTGGGGACTACTGTTCGTGTGGGTCACGCAGTCTCGCATCAACACGGCGAACTACTATCTCGCGACCATCAACATGCAGGCGTTCTTTCAGAAAATCGCAGGCCTGCGGGCGCCAAAATTCGTGTGGGCACTGGTCGTCGGCGTTGTGGTCTATGTCCTGATGATGGCCGACATTTTCTCGAAGATCCTTCTGGCGCTTGCCTGGCAGGGTATTTTCGTCGTCGCGTGGGTGGGCGTTGCACTCGCCCATATCACCTCTGCACGCTACGTCCAGCTCATCGGCACCGACATCGAATGCCGCGATACCCACGTACCGCAGTTCAATCCCGGCGGCTTGATTGCCTGGTTCGCGGGTGCCTTTGTCGGCTTTGCGTTGAACAGCGGATCGGGTTTTGTCGCGTCGCTGTCCGCGCCCGCCACGTTCGTCATTTCGTGGATCGTGTACAGCGGTCTGCTGGCCACGGCGAAGCGGGCTTGGTACGTGCGGAACGATATAAGCGGATCGGTTGAATAGCCGAACGGCTCATGCCGAGGCCGCATGGAATCGAATTGGCGCGCTGCCTTCCACCGACACCGGACCACAGGCAGCGTCCTAGTCTTCACCTCCGTGACGCCCCTAAATCCACTTTTAGGCATTTGCGCCGTCGCGCACGTCAGCCCAGGTTCGAAAGTCACCTTGACTGTCGGCGACGATGAGACAAAGTAAATGTCCCCCAGACCATCCCTCTGTGCGTCATCTGTTGACTTCGCGGCGAGATAAGAGACTTTCCCGTCGGGCAGAGGGTCGCGACCGCGAAGCGTAATGATTGTGAACTCCGGGACAGTCGGGTGCCAATAGACGGTTGTCACGAAAAAGCCCGGCGTCCGCTCGTCACGCTCCTTGGGGAAAATGCGGTCATGCTTATGTTATAACTGACCTGCTCAATGTGACAATCCGCACAAAGCAGGGCCGTGATCGCCTATTTGGAGGTTCAACCATCACGAACCTCCTCCTTGAGTCTAGTTGTATTTGGCGAATCTCACCGATTGAAGGGAATCCACGTCGATCAACGGCAGGGTACGTTAGGTGAGAAGGCTCACCATCACCGCAATGCGTGGCTCTGCCTACACGTACCCCACCGATCGCCCCCTCTGTGCACTCAAGCGAGTTGATACGTTGTCTTCACTCGCGTAAAGAACTGCCGCGCATAGGTACCCTGCTCCCGCGGCCCGAGGCTCGATCCCCGGTTGCCGCCGAAGGGCACGTGATAGTCCACGCCCGCCGTCGGCAGGTTAACCATCACCATCCCGGCCGACGAGCGACGCTTGAAATCTTCCGCATACTTGAGCGACGTCGTCACGATGCCGGCCGACAGGCCGAACGGGGTATCCTCAGCCGCCGCCAGCGCCTCTTCGTAATCCGCCACCTTCAAGATAGCCAGCACCGGTCCGAAGATCTCCTCGCGGTAGATACGCATGTGCGACCGCACATTGGTAAACAGCGCCGGTGAGAAGTGGTAGGCACCCTTGTCGTTCTCCAGATGCTGACCGCCACATACAAGCGTCGCGCCTTCCTCCAAGCCCGCCTCGACATACGAGAGATTCTGCTTGAGCTGGCTCGGATCGACGACCGGCCCGATATCGGTGTCGCCGCTCAGCGCATCGCCTACGCGCAGTGCTTTGGTACGGGCAGCAAGCCGTTCGACGAACGCATCGTGGATGCCCGCGGTAACGATGACCCGCGAGCTCGCCGTGCATCGCTGGCCGGTCGAGTAGAACGAGCCGTTCAGCGCGACCTCGACCGCAACGTCAAGATCAGCGTCATCCAGTACCACCAGCGGATTCTTGCCGCCCATCTCCAACTGCACGCGAATCATGCGCTGCGCAGCAAGCTGAGCAATCTGGCGCCCGGTGGATTCGGAACCGGTGAAGGTAATGGCGTCTACCTGCGGCGAGCGCAGAATCGCGTCGCCTACCGTACGCCCCGGCCCGATCAGCATATTGAACACACCGGCCGGCAAGCCCGAGCGCGAAATGATCTCCGCCAGTGCCCACGCCGACGAAGGTACAAGTTCGGCGGGCTTAAATACGACCGTGTTGCCGAACGCCAGCGCCGGTGCGATCTTCCACGCTGGAATTGCGATCGGGAAGTTCCACGGACTGATAATGCCAATCACCCCGACCGGCTGCGTGAATACGTCCACGCCCACGCCCTCCCGCACTGAATCGAATTTCTCGCCGTTGGCGCGAAGCGCCTCCTGAGCATAGAACTTGAACGAGTGACCGGCGCGGTCCACTTCGCCCAGCGCCTCGCGCACAATCTTGCCTTCCTCGCGCGCCAGCACCTCCGCCAGCTCCTGACGACGGGCAAGAATCTCAGTGCCGATGCGATCGAGAATGGTCGCCCGTACTTGCGGGCTGCTCCGGCGCCACGTAAGACTCGCCTTCGCCGCCGCCTGAATCGCCTTCTCGGCAAGCGCGGCATCCGCACGCGCGAATCGGTCAACGATCTCCGTCGGCGCAGACGGGTTGCGATTGTCCAGGAGGTCGGCCTGGCTATCCGGCGCGACAAACGCGCCGTCAACGAAGCTGGTCTTGATGATGGAGGTCATGCGGTCACCTTTTGAATGGCAAATTGCGGCGTCTCGCCGTTCGCGAACTGAACGATGTTGTTGAGCGCCTTATCGATCAAGCCCTGCATCGCGTCTTCGCTGCTCCAGGCAACATGCGGATTCAGGATGAAGTTGTCCCGGTCGATCAGTTGAAAGATGGGGTCGTCGATATCGACCGGCTCGTTCACCAACACATCCAGTGCGGCGCCCCCGATCGTTTCGTTGAGCAACGCGTCGATCAGCGCCGCTTCGTTGACGATGCCGCCGCGCGCCGTATTGATCAGGATCGCATCGCGTTTCATCTGCGCCAGTTCCCGCGCACCGAGCATGTTCCGCGTCTCGTCCGTCAGCGGCACGTTGACGGACAACACGTCGCTGCATGTGAGCACTTGCTCAAGCGGAACGAAACCTGTACCGCTAAACTCGCCGCCCTTGTCGTAGAACAGGACCTTCATACCCAGGCCACGCGCGAGTTCAGCGAGGCGTCGCGCGATGACGCCATTGCCGATGATCCCGAGCGTCTTGCCCGCGACGTCACGAATGCGGAAATCGAAATAGATGTTCCTCGGCGACACCTCGCCGCGATGGATCTTCTGCATCAGCCGGTGATAGCTACTCGGCCGGCGAAGCAGTTCAAACATCATTGCGATCACATGCTCCGCCACCGTATTGGCGGCATACCCGGGCACGTTCGTCACCACGATACCGTGCTCGTGACAGTAGTCGAGATCGACGATATCCGTGCCGGTCAATGCCAGCGAAATCATCTTGAGCTTGGGCAACTGCTGCAGATGCTCGGTTCGAAGAGGCACACTGCAGGTCAGCGCAACGGTTGCATCCTGCAGCCGCCCGACCAGATCCTCGGGTGACGAATAGCTATAGCTGGTCCACGTATGCACAAACGGCAGTTGCGGCACCTTCACCGAAGGTCCGATACCTTCATGGTCGAGAAAAACAACGTGATGCGACATGATCATCCCTTGCTAACGACTTTCTTCGGCGCATAACCGGCGGGCGCCAGCGACGTGAGGAAGTTGGTCAACGCATTCGCGTCGCGATCCAGATCTTCCAGTGACTCCTTGCGCACCAGCGCATTGCGTACCAGCTGCGCACCGATGAAGCGGAACGGCTCCGGCGGCAACAGTTTCATCTTCTGATTGACGAGGCCGCAGTTGGCCCATTCGTCGTTGGCCTCCTCGACCAGCGACTTGATGATCCGGCTGGCAAACACCGTGGGGCCCACTCCGGCGCCAGAAAAGCCAATGCCGAAAACGATGTCGCGGTGACCACCCAGATAGCCGAAGTTAGGCAGTCCCTTCATCGCGCGGTCGAGCGGCCCAGTCCACGTACTGACAACGGGCACGTCCGCCAGCTGAGGATAGAACGAGCGCATTTCAGCAGTCACGCCATCGGCCGCAGGACAAGGCTTGTCGTACAGATTTCCGATCCGCGACGCGAATGCAAACTGTCCCAATGGCTTGCCGAACACGATGCGGCCATCCGGCGTGTTGCGCCAGTAGTTGAGCACCGTGCGCGAGTCGCTCACACAGACGCCCGTCTTGAAGCCTGTTGCATCGAGCCGCTCCTTCATCGGAGCGGTTGCGATCATGTCGCTGGACATGACCACGAACATCCGCTTGAGCTCAGGGAATTGCGCCCCCCACGCGTTCATCGCGATGACGACCTTCCTGGCCGTGATCTTGCCTCGTGGGGTATACACCACTGGCGGCTTGCTTCGCTCAAGGCGGGTCATCGGCGTCTTTTCATAGACGCGTACGCCCAGTTCGATCGCTACGCGGCGCAGGCCCCGCGCCAGCAACGCTGGTTGCACGGTCGCGGCATTAGGATCGAAAATGCCCGACAGGATCCGCGGAGAACCAGATTTGTACTTTGCCTCCGCGGGCGACAACGTCCGGAACGGGTTCACGTCGTACTTCGCCAGGCTCTCGGTCAGCACCAACCAGGAGTTGTGCTGGCGCTGATTGCTTGCCGTCCACAGCCAACCGTCCTTACGGAACTGTGCATCGACGTTGTGTTCGCGGCAGAACTCGCCGATTTCATCAATGGCCGACTCCGCAGCTTCGCAAATGCGCCGTGCTTCGGCTTCACCGCAAATACTCATCAGCGACAGGTATTTCGCCCACCAGTTATTGACGAAACCACCATTGCGCCCGCTGGCACCCGACCCACAGCGGTCCTTTTCGATCACCACGATATCCAGGCTCGGATTGGCCTTCTTCATCCGGATCGCAGACCACAGCGCAAGGTAACCGCCGCCTATGATGCACACGTCGGCCTGCGTCGCTTCTTCAAGCGCAGGCGCCAATGCACATTCGCGATCCAGCGCCTGCGCATACCAGAAACCTCTGTACATTGTTTTGCCCCGATAGAGATCAATACAGGAACGCATTTTCCAGTTGCCCGATCCCATGGGCTATCACCGGACGGACAATTCCTAGAATCCCGTGCATGACGCGCCCCAGGACTTTCCCTAGGCCTCTCCAGGAGGTTACCGCCCCGAACGCACTTAACGCCGGCATAGCGCCGCGCACGGCTTACGCTGTCTTGCTCGTTATGTTGCTCTGCTTTTTTTGCAACGCAAAAGACATCGGCGGCTCGTATTTTTTGGGGGTCGAAAGGCGCCGTCGAAGCAGAACAGATCTGCGGCGGCCAGAAGGCTGCCCATTTTTCGGGCATCGTCGATGGACACAAAATCCAAATAATTGTCCTTCTTCTTCTATGCGAGAGCGGCAATGAAATTCGATACTGCCTGCTCAAGTACTTGAATGGATCATGGAGCACGGGGTTAAATCATGCAGACCACCCGGAAAGGATATTGGATCATTCAATGCCAGGACATCACCGATCCGGTGGCCATGCAAAAGTATTCAGAAGCGTGGGCAGAAGTCGCTGATAAGTTCGGTGCCGTGCTCATCGCAGGCGGCCATCAAGTCATCACGACGGAAGGACCTAACATAACCCGTGCACTAGTCGTCGAATATTCGTCCTACGAGGCCGCGCTGTCGTGTTACCACAGCCCCGAATATGAAAACGCAAAGGCATTCGCTCTGCAGGCGATGGAGCGGACCTTCTCCATTGTCGAAGGCGCCTGACGCCGCACTACCATCACGATCCCGCCTGTCTGTTTTCGAACAAATCCCGGAAAACGCGTGCCATGCCGCCAAGTCTGATCAGTTACGAAGAAGCCAAGGACGTGCTGAGTTGGTCCGCAGCCGTCGATGCATTGCGCGACGGGCATCTGCGGCCCAAGGCAGAGATGCGCGACCTGCTTTTCGGCCCCCCGGACGGGATGATGCTGTCTCGCGCCGCGCGTATCGAGGGCATCGGTTACGGAGTGAAGGCAGAAGCTGTCTTCAATGGGAATGCGGCCAGAAGACTACCGAATACCCACGGCGCCGTCCTTCTTTACGCGCCGGACACGGGCGTGCTGCGCGCAGTCATAGAAGCGCGCGTCATCACTGACATCAAAACCGCCGCCGACTCGGTGCTTGGCGCGATGTTGCTGGCCAGGCCCGACAGCCGCCATTTGGTCATCGTCGGTGCCGGTGTCGTTGCTTGCAACCTCGCCCGCGCCTACAGCGCGTTGTTCCCCGAGCTGCGGAGCATCTCGATCTGGGCGCGCCGCACAGAGCAGGCCCAGGCACTGAGCGCCCAGTTGAGCGCGCTGCCGGTCGCAGTCGCTGCGATTACCGACCTGCGTTCGGCGGTTGCCACCGCAGACATCGTTTCGACCGCAACCCCCGCCCAGCAGCCGATTCTTCAGGGCGCGTGGATTCGACCTGGCACGCATGTGGACCTGATCGGCGCCTTCACGGCCGAGATGCGCGAGGCCGACGACGCATTGATCGCTTCGGCGAAGCTGTATGTCGACAGCCATGAGACCACCCGCCATATCGGCGAGATTGCAGCACCAATCGCTTCGGGCGCAGTACCGGCTGACCTTGTTCTTGGCGATCTCTATGATCTCGTGAACGGGCGCGTGCCGGTATCGCGCACGCCGTCCACCATCACAGCTTTCAAGAATGGGGGCGGGGCCCATTTTGATTTGATGATCGCAGACCGTTTGCTGAAGAAACTCGGACTGTAATTCGTGGCACCGCGCGATGCCTCCTGGGCACCGCGGCAGATCGTGCGACTGCGAGCCCGCCTGTCGGTGGTTGTTCGACGCAGGTTCACCGACTTGTACGTCCGAATCGAGCAACAACCTGAGCCATGAGAAACCCTTCTATTTCAATCGGAAAACTATTGCGTATTTAAAGTTCCATGTTCTGGTAAACCATCGAAGTATCCGATTCGAAATGCCGCAACTCTTCCTGTCGTCGTGATTCGGACCACCCCAATATCGTCGCTGCAACGCTCGACAACTCTTCGGCCCGGTCACGACCCAAGGATGGGTTCAGACCGTCCGGCAAACGACGCCGGATTAGATCGACAAGACGAACGACATGCTCCTGCTTCAGGATTTGCACGACATTTTCCGCGCTCGTCGGTCGCCCCGGACTGACAAGCATGCCCTTCGGGGGCGCGTGGCGCTTACCGAGATGTCGCTCGACCGACTTCGCGGCCAGACGGCCGGCGTGACGGTGCATCATGATGTACGACCCTGTCATGGTCACAAATCCAGGCATGCTCGGGTCCTCGATCGCCCGCACAGGTAAACTGACCGTCTCGCCGTCCGTTGTCGACATGGGACGCACACCGCACCAGCAATGCCGCACGTGCGCGCGCGTCAATCCCAGCTTCGGGAACAGAAGGTTTGCCTCGCGCAGGATGTAGTCGATCTCGCTATCCAATACGTGTACATCGTCCGGGTCCTCGTCGACGACCGCTTCGGTCGGCCCGATGAAATGATCGTCGCCCCAAGGGAAAATGTAGAAGGTCTCGCCCTTGCTGGAAAATGCTTCCAGCCCCTGGCCACGCCAAGCATCGGGCAAGCGCACCATTACATTGACGCCCTTGCGCCCGATTACCCGTTTCAGATCGGGGTGACCGCCGCCGGGCAACCGGTCCGCCCAGGGGCCGGTAGCATTCACGACCGTGCGTGTCCTGACGCGGACCTGCTCTGCCGCTTCCGGCGCTTGATCGTCAAGCGTGATGTCCCACATGCCCTCACATCGCTCGATCGCGGTCACTTTCGCATAAGTACGGATGGTCGCACCGCGCTGCTCGGCATCCAGCGCTGTATCGACACAAATACGCTCGGGCCATGCGTACATATATTCTTCGAAAACCCCCACGCTAGACAGCAACCCGCCCAGCCCCGCGACTAGCCCGCTCTCGCGAGCGGCATGTTCCGGCGAGAGCCGGCGGAACGCCAACGGCACGTTGCGGCTCGCCACGGCTTCCATCAAGCGAAAGCCGAAGCAGACCAGCCAGTGCGGATACCTGTCTCCTTTGCGGAACGGATAATGGAAGCGGTGTTTGGTCAGACGATGCGGCATGTCCGCGACCAGTTCGGCCCGACAGTGCATGATGTTCCGTGCATACAGAAAGCGCTTTATCACCGCTGCCGGCCGAAGCGGTATCTGCCACAGCGGGAACTGCGGGGCCAGATAGCCGACTCCGGAATACAGCATTCGGCTCGACCGCGACGACGTGCCGGTGGCGATATCGCCCCGATCAACTAGCAGGGTTCTGAAGCCCCGCCCCGCCAGTTCGCGCGCGCTGGCACAGCCCACAGCGCCGGCGCCGATCACCACCACGTCCCAAGTGTCTGCCGCAAGCACGCTCAATCGCGGACGCATAGTCGATTCCATTTGCAATCCTACGTTTTAAACTTGAAGCGCATGACACGTGTTGATTGATCCGACGGCCATTGGTCGGCGAACCGTCAAAGCGCCATTTCAGCGGTATCCAAACAGAAATCTCTCTCAGATCTCGTCAAAAGCGCATCGAAGACCACTTCGCAGGCTGCGCCCCATGCCGCGTTGGCGTGATGCAATCCCAACATCTCGAGGCCCTGTTCGGTAAACGTCCCTGGCGTCGCAATGGCGCGGCCGAGATCCAGGAACGGCGACGTATCGCAATGTCGGGCATAAGCGAGACAATCTTCCAGACTACTCAGGACCAGCGCCCGTGCGCGCTCGGACGGCAACTCCTTTTCGATCAGCCAATGTTGCAGATCGTGCAGCAGAAAATAGAACCAACCGTTCATGCACGCGCTGACCGTCGCCAATTCGAATTCGGTATCGCTGGCGAGCACAATCAGATTGCCCAGCGGATGAAGGAGTGCCTCCACACCGCGATCGGCCGGATAAACAGCGACCGTGGAGCGATTAATTTCGGCTGCATAGGACAGCATCGCTCGTCCGCATCGGTCAATACCAAACAGCCGCTGGAGTTCGGCAACCGAAACGCCGCTGACGACGGATATCAGCGTCTGATCGTGTCTCAGCGTGACTTGCTTCGCTAGCTCGGGCAACTGCGCCGGGCGCACTCCAACGAGCACAATGTCGGCCGCATCGACGACAGCCTGGTTGTCCGGCATCACGCGGCACCCGCAGTCTCGAGCGAGCGTCAAAGCCTTTTCCCGCCCCCGCGGCGACATAAATACGTCCAGCTCGCCGGCATCGCGCTGCAAGCCGCGGACCATCTTTTCTGTGAGATCCCCGACTCCAAGAATACCTAACTTGATCATGATTAACTCCCCGGCGACAAACGTTCAACTCTCTTTGCCTGCACGACATTGCCCCCACATCAGGTTCAGGTTCACGCCAGCGGACAGGAACGGTTCGGGTGGATTGGCGCTGGGTCCGGGCGACGACAGCAGAAACTCGATGAGTTGGTTGTGCTCGCCTGCCAGCCAGTCGGCAAGCAGCGTGCCGGTAATCGTGCCGCGAGTAATGCCCAGACCACCGCAACAAAGCGCACCATAAACGTTCGGGGCCAACTGGCCAAAATGAGCCATGTGATTGCGCGAAAGGCACATCGCGCCGCCCCACGTGTATTCGAATTCCACGTTCGGCAGCATCGGAAAGCGTCGTTCGAACGACATCCGATGGCGCTGCGCAACCCGGTGCAGGAATCGCCCGTTACCGCGGCCGTTCGGGTTGAAGCTGAAACTGTTTCGCACCAGCAGGCGATTGTCCGGCGTCCGCCTTAACGTGCTGCCAAACGGGTCGGCCGGAATGATGCCCCACACCGGCAAGCCGCCGAGTCTTGATTGCTCTTCGTCCGTCAACACACGTGTGATGCTGCCGTAAGTGAATACGGGCAGCAGCCGTCGCTTCAGGAAACCGAAGCTCGACGCGAATGCGTTATTGGTGAGCAGCAGTTTGTCCGCAACGATCGCACCGTGTTCATGCGCGAGGGTGATCTTGTTACCGTATTGGACGGCGGAAATCGGCGTGTACTCATGCAGCGTGACGTTTTCCGGCAGGCTGTCAGCCAGCCCTTTCACCAGCGTCGCAGGTTGCAGAAGGATGGTACCGGGCGTGAATAGTCCTTTCTTGTAGAAACGCGTGCCGATGCGTTCCGGCAGCTCCGCTTCCGATACCACTTCACAGACTTCGCCGAGGCTTTCCAGCCCTTTCCTGTACGCGTCCAGTACCGCGATCCCGCGCGCCTCAACGGCAGCCTGGTACTTACCCACGGCCTGCATGTCGCAGGCGATGCCGTGTTCGGCCACCAGTCCCTTGATAATCTCCTGCGCCGCCCGATTGAGCTTGAGGTTCATCTTCGCCGTCGCGAGATCCCCAATGTAGTCAGGTGCGCCTATATCGTGTGGCAAATCGATCGCGAATCCGGAATTCCGCCCGGACGCGCCATAGCCCACCTCCTGCGCGTCAACAAGGACAACCGAGTCGTTCGGGTAATGCAACGCGATTCGCCTCGCCGCCGCCAGACCCGTCAACCCAGCACCAACGATGACCCATCGTGCCGATGTTTTTCCCGCGTGCGGCACAGCAGGCTGCCGTTTTCGGCTCAGGTGAAACCAGCCGCAGGATTGGTCGTCGGCCGGCAAGTGATTGACTCGTCTCATGTTCTGCACCAATGTGTCCCGAGAGTATCGAATCGACGCGGCGGGACCACATATAACGACTGGGTCAATTGCTATGAGGTGGCGGCCATTCAGGGTATCCCCTTAACCCCGTCCAACGCTGAGACCAGCGCGCCTAACGGAGTGCGTCAAAAAGGTAATCCGGCGCATGGCGAAGCAGGCCATCGCTGAGGTGATTGATCGCCTCTGGGCCGGTGCCGAACATTCCACCTAGCGACCTATGTTTGATCTCCTGCGGGCGGTCAATTGGCTCGCGATCGGGAATGAACGTGCCCACCTGCATGCCAGGGGCTCATGCTGGGGTACTGTATGAGGTGTATCTCAGGGAAAGTGGCGATCGAGCGCGGTCTCCACGCCGCGCCTTTCACCCACCAGACCGGCACCGAAATCCGCACCGAGTTCTATCGACGAGTTGCGGAATGTAAGACGCGAACGTCCCCGCGAATGACCGAGCGTGACCTGGGGGCGATCCCCCATTGCGAGAATCCGGCACGTCGGCGAGTGGATCGAGACCTGGTTTCTTGCCTCTGGGGACCGCACGAGGATCTCGATGTACGACTGCTCTTCGCGCGTCCTAAAGCAATATGATCTACTGGCCTTCGACACGGATGTGGTCGCACCCAACGGCTACCGTTTGGACATCTCCCGCACATGGCTCGCTGGAGACGAGCCGCGCGGCGGATGAGCAGCGCAAGCTCTACGAGCATGCGCATGCAAAGGTCCATTTCATCATCGACCCTTTACGGCCAGCCACAGGGTTTCGTGAGTTTTCGGAAAAGCGTGGAGGATTCCGGATCAGGTCGTCAAGAAGCGCAATTGCTGCCTTGCCCACGGCATCGGAATGGTCGATGAATACCCCTCGATCGCCCGTCAGGTCGATCGGGATAGGGCGGACTACGACGGTCGCTTCGAAAGCGTCATGATGGTGTGCGTCGAAAGCTATATCGGTGCGGAAGACGGAACACAGGGCATCAAGCTCGAAGTCGTGTTGACCGAGAACGGCTGCGCTTCATTGACCGGCTGTGCCTTCGAGACCGATTGGATTTAACCCGCAGTGTGCGGTATTCAGGGACTCACTTCGCTCAAGACGGCGTGCCAGCAGGCACGCCGTCCGCTATTACAGCGGTTGTCAGAACTTGTGACGGATTGCAGCGCGAATCACCAGCTGATTCGAATTCGAGGAAACGTCTGCCGCACCCGGCACATAGGCGACGTCGAGCACCGTTTGGGTCTTGTCGCCGCCAACATGCTGGTAGGCACCCTGCAGATAAACATCCGTACGCTTCGACAGATTGTAGTCAGCCATCAAACCAATCGTCTGATAGTTGGGATGCAGCTTCCCGGTGGTCGCGTTGAAATCCGCTCGCGTATAGGTGTACATCGCACCAACGAAAAACGCCGGAGTGAACTGATATTTGCCATTCACCTCGAAGTTCTGGAAGCGCAGCGACGACAGCGTCGACCCGGCGGGCGGCGTAATCGGCCCCACATAGCCGGAGCTGAGCGGCTGCGTGACGTTGGTGTTCGTGTACGCGAAGCCCAGCGTTGCCGACCCGATCGTATAGTTGATCCCCGCGCCAAAGATGCGCAGGCGTTCTGCGAGGAAGTTTTCGTCGCCGCCGTTATTGATCGCGCCAGTAGCCGTTGAAGAGGGGTTATTGGCCTGCAGGTACGACGCCGCGATCAACAGCGAACCATTCGTGTATTGCGCGCCTACGCTGTATTGCCGGTTATTGGCGAAATTCGTGTCGTTGCTGAAGCTATACGTGCCGCCGAACTGGAAGCCGGCGAGCGAAGGGCTCGTGTACTTCGCCGTGTTGTTGACGCGGAATGTGTTGTCCGTGTTGTCGTTGTCGTAGGGGTGCGAAAACAGGTAACCGGCCCAGCTCCCGTTCGCGGTGGTCTGCGCGAGAAAATCGACCAGCGAGTCGTACTGGCGACCCAGGGTGACCGTACCGTACGTGTCGCTCGCCACGCCCACATAGGCCTGCCGCCCGAACATCAAACCACCCTGCCCAAGCTTTCCGTTGTTGACGTTGAAGCCGTTTTCAAGCTGGAACACGGCCTTCAGGCCACCGCCGAGATCCTCGGCGCCCTTCAAGCCCCACCGGCTGCCTTGAACATAGCCGCTCTGCAGCTCGTACATCTTGCTGCCGCCTACGTTATTTGTGAAGTCGAAGCCTTCGTCGATCACGCCATAAAGCGTCACCGAGCTTTGAGCCATCGCGGGCACGGCAAATGCCGCCAATATCGATGCCGCGATTACACTACGTCCTTTCATCGAATCCTCCAAACCTGGTTATCGTTCATTTGTCGACTGTCGTCCGCTTATTTTTATTTTCGGCAATGCATAGCAACCCTACCTATTTTTGTCGATGATTTCCTCTTTTTGTAGTAACTTTTTACTGGATAACGAGTAGGCGCGAGACTGCCACGACGCCTTCACGAACATCGTGCAGGCCTCTAAGTGAGCCTTACGGTAAGCCAGCGGGTCGGAAACCATCGCTCGCACGACACCCGATTGCGCTGCGCGACCCATGCAAGAAGCGCTCGTTGCCGCGTCCCTTCGGGCTGAAGCTAATGCGCATCAGCAGGCGATTGTCCGGCATTCGCCTCAACGTGCTGCCAAATGGTTCGGTTGGGATGACGCCCCAGATGGACGGTCCGCAAAGTCTCGATGGATCTTCTTCGGTCAACATCTGTACGATGCCGCCGTAGATGAATACGGGCAGCAGCGGTCGCTCCAGGAAGCCGATGTCGGACGCAAAAGACCGCGATGCCGGACGTGTACGGTAGTCCCGTACTTGCCGACGGCCCGTTCTTGGCAGTCAATGCTGCATTCGGCTGGCCGTCCCTTGACGATCTCCCGCGCTGTATGTTTATGCTTGGCGTTCACCTCCGTCATCGCGAGATCTCCAAGGTAACCGGGCCTGCCAATCTCGCGCGGCAAAACGACCGCACATCCGGAATTCCGCCCGGGCCCGCCACGTCCCACCTCCTGCGCGTCAACAAGGACGACTGAGTCGCCTGGATGACGCACCGCGATTCGCCTCGCCGCTGCCATACCCGTCAACCCCGCGCCGACGAGGGTCCACCGCGCCGCCCCTCTGTGAATAACTCGTCTCATGATCGGCACCGATGTGTGCCGAGAGTATCGAATCGACACGGCGGGACCACATATAACGAATGGGGCAATTGCTATGATGTTGCTGCCATTCAGGGTATCCCCTTAAGGTCACGTCCCCCGCCGACATCCGCATACCGAGCGAAGCGATAAATCGGTCTTTTCGCCCCAAGGCGATGGCTGCTGCACAGCGCGGACGTGCAGTAGCCATGCCTCGAATGGATGACGCAATCCTCGAGCCGACGGCACCCTCACTTGACCGCGGTAGGAGTACCCGCGGCCAGCGCTTCACCGCCGCTCGACTGGCGCGTCAGGTGGCCGAACTCGACTGCGAACAGATCGCACAGGCGTTTCGAGGTACGAGCCTAATGAGCGTATGGCGACATTCTGTTGCACCCCGGTCGCCTGAGCTTCGAGACGCAGCCCGCCGAGCGCGACCGCTGCGTCGGCACTCGCTCTCCGTCATGCACGGTTACGCAGACACCGTTGAGTGCGACGAGCAAACAGGCGGACAGTGCGGAATGGTTATCGCCTTGTGGGCTCGGTCATCACGAACTGCGCATCGGCCCCAGCTCCGAGCGAGCTGACTCGCACCTAATGGCCGCCCCGACTGGGGTAGCATTTCGCACCGCCAACTCAAGGAAAATCTGCAGGTCTGGATCGCTTGTGACACCGGGCGCGCAGGGCACCGCCTCACCGCTCTAGGACATACCCTGAGTGGCAGCAACATCATAGCAATTGCCCCATTCGTTATATGCGGACACCGTGCCCGGATTTGATACTCGCTACACCAAAGATACTCATCGAGTCAGGATGAAGGCGATAGTCGGAGATTCGGATCTCGCGGAAAATCCACGAAATTCGGTCTTACAGAACCGTTTGAACCGACAGAGACTCAGGGATCTCAAGCGTGATGCGCCTCGGCTCAAGTACCGCCTCGAAATATTGATCGGCCATCGCGCAGGGGTAATAAGCTAACACGCAAGACTGCTTATTGTTCTGGACGCCTACAATAATTCATTAATGTTCGGCATCCGAATTATCTCTTTAAACATTGTAGTTTGAAGTTGAAAATTTCGAGGTCGCGTATCGCTCCATGCAGGCGCCTTGATTGAACAGCACTGGCGCGTGCGGCGTGCTCACCAAATAGGTTTCAGGAGTTGAGGAGGTAGACATGGACTGGCTAAGCAGATTTCCCCACATGCAGGATGAATCGCTCCTGCATGTCAAGCGAAGCATCGACGACGGATTTAGGGCATTCACCGCTGCCTACGGCGATTCGATCGACCAGGCGTTTCAGCCTCTACAGCAATTTTTGATGGGCGCAGAGCGCTTCATGACTCAGACGCCGTGGCCCGTCATCCTGCTCCTGGTGCTTGGTGTGGCGTGGGTGGCAAGCAGGAACTGGAAGGTGGTTGGCGCGTGCCTCGTGACGCTTTTGCTTATCGGCTATTTCGATATGTGGCAGGACACGATGAGAACCATTTCCATGATCTTTGTAAGCACGGTCATGTCGATCATCATCGGTCTTCCAACCGGCATCTTCATGGCGAAGTCGGACCGCGTACGCAGGATAGTCGATCCAATTCTCGATGTGATGCAGACAATGCCTAGCTTTGTTTACCTCATTCCGGTTGTCATGTTGCTTGGCATTGGCCGTGTGCCCGGCCTCATCGCTGTGGTCATTTATGCACTTCCGCCGATGATCAGGTTGACCAACCTTGGGATACGTCTCGTAGACAAAGACATCCTTGAAGCCGCGGATGCGTTCGGCTCCTCAGGCTGGCAACGACTCGTAAAAGTTCAATTACCTCTCGCTCTTCCTACCATCATGGCCGGTGTCAACCAGACGATCATGATGGCACTCGCGATGGTGGTCGTAGCCGCAATGATTGGGGTTCAAGGATTGGGACAGCCAGTATTGAAGGCCATTGCCAACCAGTACTTCACGCTCGGTATCTTTAACGGTCTTGCTATCGTCGGCATCGCGGTAATCTTCGATCGCGTTAGTCAGGCGTATGGCAAGCGGCTCCAAAAGCATCTGGAGGTGGTTCATGGCTGATATTAAATTTGGTGGTATCAAAATCAAGAATCTTTACAAGATTTTTGGACCGAAGGCCGCATCACATGTTGCCGCCGTGAAGAACGGCTTGCCGAAAGCCGATTTACTTAAGCAGACCGGCCACGTACTCGGCCTCCGCGACATCAATTTGGATATACCCGCCGGCTCCATTCAAGTGATCATGGGCCTCTCGGGATCGGGAAAGTCGACACTGATTCGGCACATCAATCGACTCATCGATCCGACATCAGGGGAAGTGATGATTGGCGGCGTTGATGTGTGCAAGATGAAGTTTCGCGACCTGCGCGAGTTCCGGCGAAATCAGACCGCAATGGTATTTCAGAAGTTCGCGCTCTTGCCGCACCGGAACGTTCTGGACAACGTTGTCTATGGACTTGAGTTGAGAGGTGTGGGGCGCAAGCAGTCGATCGATACGGCGATGAGATGGATCGAGCGCGTAGGCCTGAAGGGATTCGAGCAACGCTACCCGAATCAACTATCCGGCGGCATGCAGCAGCGCGTCGGTCTTGCCCGAGCGCTTTCGGCAGACGCGCCTGTTCTTCTAATGGACGAGGCATACTCAGCGCTCGACCCACTTATCCGCACGGACATGCAGGCGGTTCTTCTGGATATTCAGAAGGAAATCCGGAAGACGATTGTCTTCATCACGCACGACCTCGACGAAGCTCTTCGACTGGGGGACCAGATCGCCATCCTTCGCGATGGTTGCATGGTTCAACAAGGCACAAAACAGGACATTGTGTTGCGACCGGCAGACGAATATGTGACGAACTTCGTCAAACAAGTAAATCGGGGGCGCGTTGTCTCGGTCGATGGCGTCATGTCGCCGGTCCGTTCCGGCGCGAATACGGTTGGAAGGCAGATTTCGGTGGATACGACCATCGAGGATGCTATCTGTCTTTTGACACGCGTCACTGAGGACGACCACCTGGTGGTCGTTGGCGACGGAAATCGGCCCCTCGGAACCGTGAATCTGCGTCAATTGGCATCCGCACTTGTTACACCGGGCGACCAGCGCCAAAACGTCGGTGCGTCAGCGGAGGCGCTCCTCGGAGCTGATCGAGCGGCATCGTCTTCGCTCAGAGCTGTGCCGTAAGTCTTACACGGCAAAGCCGAGAGAAATCGAACGCATTCTTCGGGGCGGTGGACACGCTCCCGTTGACGATCATATAGCGCTCATGGAGCCGGACACCTTTTGATGTGAGTGTTCCCCTTGGCGCTCATCCTACGAGATCCAGCAGCCCGGACTCGCGACTGCCCGTGCTGCAATAAAACCACGTCGCTAGGTAATACGGAGGCAATGAAAATGAAAAGGTCTATTTCGTCCGCATGCGTACTGTTGGCTTTCCTGACAGGTGCGTCGGTGGCCCATGCGAAATGCGGGCATGTCACGATCGCCAGTATGAACTTCACAAGCGCGGAGGTGCTGGCGAACGTCGACAAGATCATCCTCGGCACCGGCTACGAATGTGATGCGGAGCTCGTTCTCGGTGACACAGTTCCGACGATGACGTCAATGGTTGAGAAGGGACAACCGGATATCGCCCCCGAAGTGCCGCCTGCACTCTTGCCGCAGCTCATCAATCGTGGGCTTTCTGAAGGTAAGTTGGTACAGACGGTCGAGGATATTTCCGACGGTGAAATGAATGGTTGGTTTATTCCCAAGTATTTCGCCGATAAGCATCCAGAAATCAAGACCATCCGAGATGTCTTCAAGCACCCTGAGCTTTTCCCCTCACCGGATGATCCGAAGAAAGGCGCGGTGTACAACGGTCCGCAAGGTTGGGGATGGACTGTGATTACCGCTCAGCTGTTCAAGGCATTCGATGGTACAAAGGCCGGATTCGAATTGGTTAACACCGGCTCGGCTGCTGGCCTGGATAGTTCAATCGTGAAGGCTTTCGCGAATCACCAGGCGTGGGTAGGCTATTACTGGTCACCGACCGCGCTCCTCGGAAAATATCAGATGGTACGACTTGATCCTGGCGTGCCTTATAACGATGCCGAATGGAAGCGATGCATTACAAAGGCGGATTGCCCGGATCCGAAGCCGACCGGCTGGCCGGCGACAGATCACGTCTACTCATACGTTACGAAGTCGTTCTCGACGCGAGTAAGCCCCGATGTCATGCAATATATGAAAACCCGCTCCTGGAACAGCGCAACGTTGAACAAGCTGATGGCTTGGATGTCGGATAATCAAGCGACCGGCGAAGACGGTGCGAAGCATTTCCTCAAGGAGAACAAGGACCTTTGGAGCAAATGGGTATCAAAGGACGCTGCCGAAAAGATTAGTGCATCGCTCTGATAACACCCCAAGTATTGATGTCTTTCAGTTGTCCACTTCAATTCAGAGCGAAATTTTAGCTCGAACTGAATGTCGGTCAGGCACCGCGTCCCACGTCAAATGACTGTAGCACCTGCAGATGAAACGCCGGCTCGGGGCAGACACCCCCCGCGCCGCGTAATCCTGGTCAGCTCTTGCAAGAGCGCTGGCGCGTGGGCGGCGGATAGTGCGAAGTGCAAGGCTATACACCCGCGCAACTCCGTCTCGGTCGATGCGCACACCGCGTCATGCGGAGCTTGTGGCGCACGCCGGTTGATCACGCTCCGCCAGAATAGGTACCAGTTCAGGATGAAAATACCGAGGTCTGGTTATCACGCCGACCGACCGTGCACCGCCTCGCGCGCTTCCGTCATGCATCAAGTTTTGAAAATCTTGTGGAACTTTTAATGGACAACGGAGTGCGCGGTACGCGGCAGACCCCGCCCGTCCCGATAAGGTACCCGGAAGGGAAAGGCCTAGAACTGGCGCGCGCACAGTAAGTTCCGGCCATTATCCGCCGCTTTCACGCTGGATTCTGGACGGACTACCAAAAACACGTTTCCAGCCCTCGCCGCCTCAAACGGGGCGTACGACCTTCCCGCATCAAATGGAGTTCGATCGCAAAGTGGCCTTATACACGCAGCAAGCCTCCTTCGCTGGATTGCCCGCTGCGTGCGTCAATCAAGCCGTGCCATCCCCCACTACAATCGAGGCAACCTCCAGCTTTAACTCGCCAACAATCCGTTGCAGCGTTTGCTTGTCATGCTCCTCAAGTTCCTTCAGAGGGGCCCGGACACCCCCAGTGCGAAGTCCCGCGAGTTCACATCCATACTTGATGGACTGAACGAACTTGCCACCCTCAAGGAAATCCATGAGTGGGAGCATCGCGGACATGATCCGGCGACCCTTGTCGAAATTCTTCTCGACCGCACAGGCTTGATACAACGCAATGTGCTCGACAGGAAGGAAATTTGAGCCAGCACAAACCCAGCTACGCGCACCCCATGCGAAGAACTCCAGAGCCTGATCGTCCCATCCACAGGAAAGGCTGATATTCGGGAACTCGCGCGCAAGCATATGCAGTTGCGCCATCTGACCAGAGCTCTCCTTGATAGCCAGGAAGTTATTCGATGCTGCGCAGACTGAATTGAAGAACTCACGCCCCATCGAGACGCCCATCCGGCCCGGATAGTTGTACAGCATGATAGGAAGATTCGCAGCCCGATCGATCGAAAGCGCGTGCTCAGCGTTTTCCTGCTGCGTCGGCAGTGCATACGGTGAGGAGCCGACCAGAATCGCATCGGCCTTGATCGCTTTCGCCGCCTTGGCATATTCTACTGAGTCCTCGGTACGAATTGCCCCTGTGCCAATCACCAGCTGAACCCGCGAGCCGATCACATCCCGGGCCAAAGTCCCAAGGTCGAAGCGCTCCTGCGCGGTATGAGCGTAGTATTCGCCAGTTGATCCGCCGATGACAATGCCATCGACCTTCGCTGCTATCAACGATTCGATCACCTCGGCAAAGGCAGTCTTGTCAATATTCCCTTCTGCGTCGAGGGGCGTAATGGCTGGGGTATAGATGCCTTCAAATTTCATGGTAACTCCATGCTGAAGTGGTATTGCGGCTTAGCCGGAGACAATGCGACTTCTTTTGTTGCCACCGGCATGCTGGGACTGATCCACGAGGTCTCTGAGACGCCTGGGAGGCGTCACCGGCTGTGCTCCGCTCAGCTTTCGAGCTCTACAGCAATCCAATTTGTGTGCCTCTATCGTGTCTTTCCGAGTTGATCGAGGATCGTGGGGTTCTCCAGCGTAGAGACATCCTGCGTGATCTCCTCGCCCTTCGCAAGTGAGCGCAACAGGCGGCGCATAATCTTGCCCGAGCGCGTCTTTGGGAGGTTCTCGCCAAAGCGGATCTCCTTCGGCTTCGCAATCGACCCGATCTCCTTGCCAACCCAGTTGCGCAGTTCCAAGGCGATCTTGATCGCCTCTTCACCTTCCGGGCGCCCCCCCTTGAGCGTAACGAAGGCGCACACTGCTTCGCCTGTCGTCTCGTCCGGAACGCCTACGACGGCAGCCTCTGCAACCAGAGGATTAGCTGCTAGCGCCGACTCGATCTCCATGGTCCCGAGGCGGTGACCTGAGACGTTTAGCACGTCATCGATGCGGCCCATGATCGTGAAGTAGCCGGTCTCCTTGTCACGCAACGCGCCATCTCCGGCAAGGTACAGCTTGCCGCCGAGTTCCTCCGGGAAGTAGCTAGACAGATAACGCGTCGGGTCGCGCCAGACATTGCGTAACATCGACGGCCACGGGCGCTTCACAACGAGAATGCCACCCTGCCCGTTTGGCACGTCCTGTCCGGTTTCGTCGACGACCGCGGCCATAATACCTGGCAGCGGCAGCGTGCACGAACCGGGCACGAGCGGCGTCGCGCCCGGCATCGGCGCGATCATGTGACCGCCCGTTTCCGTTTGCCACCACGTATCAACGATCGGGCACTGACCACGACCGACGTTCTCGTGATACCAAAGCCACGCTTCCGGATTGATCGGCTCGCCGACCGTGCCGAGTATGCGCAGCGTCGATAGGTCGTAGCATTTCGGATGCAACTTCGCATCCGAATCCGATGCCTTGATGAGCGAGCGGATAGCGGTCGGCGCGGTGTAGAAGATTGTCACCTTGTGGCGGTCGATCATCTCCCAGAAACGGCCGGCGTTCGGATAGGTCGGCACGCCCTCGAACATGACCTGCGTCGCACCGATGGCGAGCGGTCCGTACGCAATATAGCTATGCCCGGTGATCCAGCCGATATCCGCCGTGCACCAGAAGAGATCGCCAGGCTTCACGTCGAAGGTCCACTTCATCGTCTGCGCGGCCCACAGCAGCGTGCCTGCGGTGCTGTGCTGCACGCCTTTCGGTTTTCCCGTTGAACCGGACGTATACAGGATGAAGAGAGGGTGCTCCGCACACACCCATTCGGGCTCGCACTTGTTCGATTCCGTCTCGACGATCTCGTGCAGCCACACGTCGCGCCCTTCTGTCCACGCGACGTTGCTGCCCGTACGCTTGTACACGATGACGTCCTTCACCTTCTCGCAGCCGCCCGTAGCGATCGCTTCGTCGGCGATGCTCTTGAGTGGCAACGCCTTCCCGCCTCGCATCTGCTCGTCAGCCGTGATGAGCGCAACCGCGCCGACGTCAACGAGGCGCTCATTCAGCGACTTCGAGGAGAAGCCGCCGAACACGACCGAATGGATCGCTCCAATGCGCACGCAGGCTTGCATCCCGACGACACCTTCTACCGACATCGGCAGATAGATCACCACACGATCACCCTTTTTCACGCCCCGCTTCTTGAGCGCGTTGGCGAGCCGGCAGACGCGGTCCTGCAAGTCCTGATAGGTGACTTCACTCACCGTGCCGTCGTCAGCTTCAAAGATGATCGCGATCTGGTTCCCGCGGCCCGCTTCGACATGACGGTCGAGACAGTTGTACGAGGCGTTGAGCTCGCCGTCCTCGAACCACTTGTAGAACGGCGCGGCGGACTCGTCCAGCACCTTGGTAAACGGCTTGTACCACGAGAGTGTTTCGCTCGCCAAGCGCGCCCAGAAACCCTCGTAGTCACGCTCGGCTTCGGCGACCAAGACATCGTAAGCGGCCATGCTGGAGATCGCGGCGTAGGCAGATATCCTCTCCGACGGCGGGAATATGCGGCTTTTCTGCTGCGTTGGTTCGATCGCTGCCATGCTCTTCACCATTTTTCAGTTCCATAAGAAGACTCTTGCGGGCACCCCGTGATGTCCCGGGGCTTCCGATGCACAATCTGTCACGACGCTCCGTATCGGAAACATGCGCCCCACCGAGGCGCGCACGAAACTCTGCTGCAAACAGCGTCGACCTCCTTCGAGAGATCCGCGCTTCGGTCCATCGGACGAAATTGCGGGACTTGGATGTATGCCAGTTTCAAATCTTCGAGCGCAGCAGAAAGATCTTGAGCATGCTGCGGCTGGCAGACCGGATCCATGGCGGTTGGGACGCGCACGCTTACAAGGCCGCCGCCCTGCCAGACTTGAATTGCGAGAGGTCTCTCTGCCAAGGATGAGTGCAAAAATCGCCATCCAAATCGATAACGAACCGGCACCGCAAATCCACTCTCCCGCGCGGTATGAAGAAGAAGGATTGGGGCGAGACATGGTCGGTGTTCTCTACATATATGAGGCAAGTAATCTCACGCTGGCTCTCGCGCTCGAAGGAATTCGGTAGCTTCAGCGTGTGTTTCAAAAACGTGCGCTGCGGCCTGACGGGAAGAAAGCGCCTCCCCAAGCTTCATCCGCATGAAGGCACTGGTGGTGTAACGCGTAGTTGTCAAGTAGTGCTTTGCCTGCAGGTCGGCCACCATTTCGAAATACGCGTCAGCCAGCGACTCATCAAATCGGAATCCGTCGTAGTTGACGACTAACGCGACCCGATGGCCAATCTTGCTACATAGCGCGTCGAACACACGACGCACACATTCGATGTCGTCGACGCTTCGAATCGCCATTCCTTCAAAGTTCGCGAAGAGAATATTGCGATCGACGTCATAGCTGAGTCGATCGGTCAATTGCAGGTCCTGCAGTACGCCAGCGAGGCCGATGGGCTTCGTGCGATAGATGCGCGGGTCCATCAACGCGACGTCACCGACGATCGGTCGAAACGACATGTGTGCGAGTACATCCCGCTCGATATTGATCCCCGGCGCGACTTCGATCAGTTGCAAGCCTTCTGGTCGAAGCTTGAATACGCACCGCTCAGTGACATAGAGAACCGACTGTCCCTTCGCCGCTGCAAGCGGGCCGCTAAAGGTGATTTGCTCCACGGCTTCGACGAACTTGCGCGTTCGCCCCTCTGCGATAATGCGCATCTGACCTTTCTCCACTGCGGTCGCGATTCCTCCGGCAGTGAACGTCCCGGCGAACACGAGCCGGCGCGCATTTTGACTGATGTTGATGAAGCCGCCTGAGCCCGCCAGACGAGGTCCAAATCGGCTAACGTTGACGTTTCCGGCACGATCGATTTCGGCCATTCCCAGGCAAGCGAGATCAAGTCCACCGCCGTCATAAAAATCGAACTGCTGATTCTGGTGCAGCAGCGCTTGTGTATTGATGCCCGCGCCGAAGTCCATACCGCCTTGAGGCATTCCGCCGATTACGCCGGGCTCGGCGGTCAAGGTCAGATGATCGAGCACGCGCTCTTCCGCAGCGACAGCCGCCACCGCCTCGGGCATGCCGATTCCCAGGTTAATCACCCCACCCAGCGGCAACTCGAAGGCGCAACGCCTTGCGATGAGTTTCCTCTCATCGAGCGCCAGCGTTGGGATCTTGTTCACGGGGACACGGATCTCGCCCGAATAGGCCGGGTTGTATTCCGTCGCATAGGTTTGCTTATGCGACGATTGTGGTGCCAGCACTACGCAATCGACGAGAACGCCCGGGACGACCACGCTGCGTGCTTCAAGCGTGCCACTTGACGCAATTCGTTCTACTTGCGCGATAACGAGACCGTTGGCATTTCTCGCGGCCATTGCGGCCGCTTGAGCGTCAAGCATCAACGCCTCACGCTCCATCGTTATATTGCCGTCCGCATCTGCCGTGGTGCCGCGAATCAACGCAACGTTGATCGGGACCGCTTTGTAGAAGAGCCACTCCTCGCCATCAATTTCCATGACCCGCACGAGGTCTTCTGTCGTTCGTGCGTTGATCTTTCCGCCGTTTTGCCGCGGATCGACGAAGGTACCCAGCCCCACCTTCGTGAGCGTCCCTGCGCGGCGGGCGGCAGCATCGCGATAGAGGTGTGAGATAGTCCCGAGGGGTAGGTTGTACGCTTGGATACGGTTGTCCGTTGCCAGCTTCCCAAGTTTGGGCACGAGCAACCAGTGGCCGCCGATCGCACGTTGCACGAGCCCCTCACGGGCGAGCCGATTCAGCCCCCGATCCTTGCCATCGCCGGGCGCCGCCGCAAAAACAAGTGTGAGATCGCGCGGTCCCTCCGTCTCGACGAAGCGGCGCTCCAACGCCGCAATCAACTCCTCAGGCGTGCCAATGCCGACGAACCCTGAGCAACTCACCACATCTCCATCCCGTATCAGGGCGATGGCCTCATCGGCGGTAACGACCTTGTCTTGAATCATGGCAGTCTTGTTTCGCTAATCAAGATGTTCAGTTAAGAGGTAGTTCGCGATGATCGAAATCTGCGTCTCATCCATCAGTGCGGGCGCGTGACCGCAATCGGGAAACTCGAATGCCGTCACTCGCCCCTTCATGGCCGCTGGCCCACGCTCGAGCATCGCTTCCACCGTGCTTCGTGCCAGCAGGTCAGAATCTTCTCCGCGTAAAACCAGCACTGGGCAATCGATCTTGTCCCAGATCTGCCAAAGGATCACGTCGAGCAAGATCGGAATCGAAAAACGCACTCCGATGCCCGGATCGAAGTGAAATCGAAACCCGCCTGCCCCGTCTGAAACGGCGCTGTTCTGTGCCAGATGACGCCATTGGGCGTCGTTGAGCTTGCCAAACGGCGCGTGGACTTCCCGCAGGTGGGCTTCGACTTCATGGATAGACGCGAAGCGCCACGATCGGGTCAGGTAGCTGCCGATTCTGCGCAAGGCTGCAGCCGACACGCGCGCGCCGAAGTCATTGAGCACCAGCCTCCGTACCGGCGTTCCGGGTTGTGCCGCCACCAACATGCCAATATGGCCACCAAGTGAGGTGCCCACCCAATCCACCTTATCGACATCGAGCCGCGCAATCAGTGTCGACATTGCTCGCACGTACGCGCGGTCAGTGTAGTGCGCAGGCGACGCGAGCCAGTCACTGCGTCCGCGGCCGGGCAGGTCGGGCACGATCACCCGCATGCCCCTCGCAGCGAGAGCCGCCGCCAGCACGTCGAAGTCGCGGCCATTGCGGGAAACCCCGTGAACGCAGACGACGGTCCGTTCGGCGCTCTGCGAGCCCCACTCGGCATACGCGAGCTTGTGAAAGCCGCCCCGGCCAATGACGGAGACTTGTCTCAGTTGTGGTTGCATCGATCTAGCCCATCTCAGGGGTGTGGATCGTCACGCTCTTGCAGCCATTCGACGATGCCTTTTGCCAACACCCCTTGTGACTTGCCACTCACGAAGACACCAACGTGACCGCCCTCGAGGCCGATTTCCTGATAGTCGGAAGTGCCTACAGCTTCGCGCAACGCCTGTGTCGTCTTTGGCGGGATGATGTGATCATCTTTCGCGTAGATGTTCAGCACCGGCATCCTGATGTCCGACAGCTTGACGGTGCGACCATCCAATTGAAATTCACCGCGAATCAGCTCATTGTTCTTGTAGAGATTGATCAGCAGCTGTTTGGCTGCTTCGCCGGGGTGATGCGGCCTGTCGGCTAGCCACTTTTCCATGCGCAGGAAGTTGAGCAGCTTTTTCTCATCGTCGAACGTGTCGAGCAGCCCGACGTTGTATTTCGACAAGGTCGCGCCCGGCGTCATCTGGGAAAAGACGTAACCTGTCAGCTCACCCGGGAGATTCCCGCTGGCCTCGATCAATTGTGCGACATCGTCGTCGCTCATGCCACGGGCCCAGAGGTTGAGAAGCCCGTGATTGACGCGGCCTTCAGCCTGGTCCTCGTGAAAATCTACCGGAGTGATAGTCAGGATGAGGTTTTTCACCCGCTCCGGGTTGAGCGCGGCGTAGCACAGCGAAAACACCCCACCTTCACAGATGCCGAGAAGATTGATCGCTTCAACTTGGTGTTCGCGGCAAATGAATTCGATGCAGTCGTTCAGGTAGACGTCGACATAGTCCTCAAACTTGAGCCAGCGATCGCTGCGACTCGGACTGCCCCAATCGACTGCATAGACATCGACACCGAGCGCGAGCAGGTTGCGTAACATCGAGCGATCTTCCTGCAGGTCAGTCATCGTGTATCGGCCGATCTGGCCGTATGCGACGAGCACGGGGGTGCCGACCTTGCGCCCCGCCGTGGGCTTATAGCGGTACAACGTGGTCTTGTCTTCTCGAAATACGACCTCCTTGTCGGCGGTAGCGATCTGCACATGCTCGTCCTTAAGACGGTCGAGCATTTGTTGTCCACGGGCGATCTTCAAGCTGAAGTCGCTAAATTCGGCGAGCGCCCTCGCGGCGGTCGACTTCTGTTCGGCGGCCATGGCTTCTCTCAGGTGTGAATGGTTCGGTCACGCTTCGCGGCCGCCGCGCGCGGCCGGCGCGACGGTTTAGGCGCAGACGCGGGCGGATCTTCCGCACGTGACGCGGATTGACGCTGCAGCAATCGGACTTGCCTCCGAAGTTCCGTCACTGTGCGCTGTATCTCATCAACCTCGGTACGGGTCGGGACGTGATAGGCCTCGCACCACGATTCGGCTATCTCACGCTCCTGCAACCGATAGTCCGACGCAGAACGCAGCATACGGGCTTGCGCGCTCACGAATTCGTCTGAGCGATACGCTTCAATCAGTGTTTCGTTGGCTACCTTCAACCACTGATCCGTCAGGCTGCGCCACGTCTTCGGCGCCTCGCCTTCGTTCGTCGTCAAAGTTTTCATGAAACGTTCGAACGTCGCATTCCAGGCCCGTTGCACAACCGCCTGATAGGCAAGCACAGCTTCATCGCGCTTTCTCAACGAGTGCTGCAATCGAACGAGTTTTTGGTCAAGATCCCATAGCGTTGCGTATTTAGGACCCTCGATGACGTGCTGCAGGGCAGCGTCAAACGCACCCGTGCCGTTTCCGCCCCACCGGGCTGGCGAGAATATCTCGCGCAATGCATTTGACGTCCAAGCGTCGGGATCGACGCCATCTTTCGCAAATGCCGCCCATTTCTCGATTGAGGCTTTCCAGGTTTCCGTCAAGTCGGCAAACTGCGCTTGCATGGGCTGCTTCGTCTTTTGTGCGCTCCCGTCAGACGAGCCACCAGGCGAAGCGAACATCGACTTGAGCAATTCTTGCTGCAGCGCGCTCCACGCATCGGGCCAGCTTCCGTTTGCCTGACTCATTCGAACACCACTACTTGGCGAATGGCTTTGCCCTCGTGCAGCAGATCGAAACCACGATTGATTTCGTCGAGGCGCAAGCGCCCCGTGAGCAGCTTGTCCACGGGCAGACGTCCTTGCTTGTACAACTCGATGTAGCGCGGGATGTCGCGTGCCGGCACACATGTTCCGATGTAGCTGCCTTTAACCGTGCGCTCCTCAGCGACCAGGCTCACGGCGGCCAGCGGCCAGCGCGCGGTTGACGGGGGTAAGCCCGCAGTAACGGTCGCCCCGCCTCGACGCGTGATGCTGTATGCCAAATCCAATGCACGGATCGAGCCCGCAAACTCAAAGGCGAACTCGACTCCACCCGAACTCAGTGCGCGGATATGCTCGAGTGCATCTTCCCGCGCGGCGTTGACCGTGTGGGTCGCGCCGAGAAGGCGCGCCTGCTCGAGCTTCGCGTCCGAAAGATCCACCGCGATAATCTGCCTGGCTCCGGCGGCTTGTGCGCCTATGAGCGCGGCGAGCCCAACGCCGCCTAGGCCGATAACCGCTACGGACGCACCCACGCGTACCTGAGCCGTGTTGACTACTGCGCCAACGCCCGTCAGAACCGCACATCCAAAGAGTGCCGCTTCGTCGAGCGGCACCGTGGGATCGATCTTGACTACGGACCGGCGTGACACCGTGGCATACTCGGCGAAGACCGAGCAACCGAGATGATGGTTGATGGCGTCGCCTTTCAGGCTAAGCCGTCGAGCGCCGGAGAGCAGCGTCCCGGCACCGTTTGCTGCAGCGCCCGGCTCGCACAAGGCCGGGCGCCCTTCTGCACATGGGGTGCAATGGCCACAGCTCGGCACGAAAACCACGACCACATGGTCGCCAACCTGAAGATCGGTTACGCCGGCGCCCAGCTGCTCGACGACCCCCGCGGCTTCATGACCGAGCGCCATCGGCATCGGGCGGGGCCGGTCTCCGTTGATGACGGAGAGGTCCGAGTGGCACAAGCCCGCGGCTGCGATCCTGATAAGCACTTCGTCAGGCCCAGGCGGTGCCAGCTCAATGTCTTCAATGGAAAGCGGGCGGGATTCAGCATAAGGCGCTGTCGCGCCCATCGCTTGAAGAACAGCTGCCTTGATCCTCATTGCGCCACCTCGTCCATAACCCGATTCTTGAGTTCTTCGACAAGCACCCGATTGTTCTCGGTGTAATCGACCGGCACCACCACCAGCTGTACACCACCTTCAAGGAAAGCTGCCTCGAGTTCAGGCACAAGTCCCTCCGCCGACTCAACCCGCCGGCCCTTCGCGCCGTAAGCCTCTGCGTACTTCACAAAATCCGGGTTGCCAAAGGTCAGGCCCCAGTCCGCAAAATCATCTACAGTCTGCTTCCAGCGGATCATTCCGTAAGCATCGTCCTGAATAATCAGCACCACTAGATTGAGCCTTAGCCGCACCGCGGTCTCGAGCTCCTGAGAATTCATCATGAAGCCACCATCCCCGCATACCGCCATCACACGGCGCTGGGGATAGAGAAGAGCCGCCATCATGGCCGAGGGCAAACCTGCGCCCATCGTGGCCAACGCGTTGTCAAGCAGCAAGGTGTTGGCGCAGCGATTCCGATAACAGCGCGCGAACCAGATTTTGTACATGCCGTTGTCGAGGGCGACAATGCCGTCGGCAGGCATGACGGCGCGCACATCGTTGACGATGCGCTGTGGCGTCAGCGGAAAACGCGACTCGGTTGCACGGTCCATCGTTCGCTTCAAAATGCTCTCCCGCAACTGCGCCAACGCTCCTGCGTTAGGGAGCTTGCCTTCGACAACATCTGCAAGACGTGCCAGACTCAAACCGAGGTCGCCCACGACCTGCGCATGCGGGAAAAAGACCTGTTCGACGTTGGCCGGCGTGTAGCCAATATGAATCACCTTCGGCCCCGTCGGCCCCATGATGAACGGGGGCTTTTCAACCGTATCGTGACCGATCGTGACGATCAGGTCGGCGCGGTCGATTGCTTCGTGCAGGTAGTCGCGTTCGCTCAGCGCGGCCGTACCAAGCCATAGTTCGCTAGCTTCATCGTTGCCGATTGCGGCAATGGTGCCCTTACCCATCTGGGTGTTGAAATAAGGAATGCCTGTTCGCCGAATGAAACTGGTCAACTGCCCAGCGAGGCGGGGCCGATTGCTCGCCGCACCAAACATGACGAGCGGACGTTTCGCGTTTGCCAGCATCGTGGCAGCGCGATCGATAGCTGCATCCTGCGCAACGGGCAATTCGACGGGATGCGGAGGCACCACGACCAGGTTATCGCTCACCTCTTCGCTTGCTACGTCTTCTGGCAATTCGAGATGTACTGGTCCAGGACGCTCGTCTTGTGCTAGACGAAAAGCTTCTCGAACCACAGCAGGGATGCTGGCGCCGCTAACAATCTGACGTGACGATTTGGTCAGCGGCTTCATTGTTGCCACGATGTCCACAATCTGGAAGCGCGCCTGACGAGCCGTCTTGATTGGCTTCTGCCCCGTGATGAGCACCATCGGCATCGCGCCGAGGTGCGCATACGCCGCGCCGGTGACCAGATTCAAAGCACCAGGACCAAGTGTCGCCATGCAGACACCGGGCTTTCCCGTAAGACGTCCGTGGGTAGCAGCCATGAACGCGGCTGTCTGCTCATGCCGCGTCAAAATCAGTTCAATGCTCGAGCGACGTAGCGATTCGACAACGTCGAGATTTTCCTCGCCTGGCACCGCAAAGATGCGGTCGACGCCTTCGTTCTCCAGCGCCTTCACGAACAGGTCGGATGCTTTCACGAACAGACTCCTTGTCTGCAGAGTTTCGAAAATTGGATCTTTGAACGCTCACGACAGCCGTCTCAAACGGCTCCCGATAGCTCTATGGCAAACCGCGGAAGACTACTTGCGTTCTTCGTTTCTTGCATGCAGCAATCCCAACCCTCCCGTCTGGCAGGTCTTTAACCGGTTAGCCTTAGCGAACTCAGCTATTGAGTATTTTGTAGTCCTATTTATTTTATAATATCATCTCGCGAGACTATTATATAAATCATCTATCTTGTTAGTTA
Source organism: Paraburkholderia sp. J10-1 (assembly GCF_905220165.1). Lineage (NCBI taxonomy): Bacteria > Pseudomonadati > Pseudomonadota > Betaproteobacteria > Burkholderiales > Burkholderiaceae > Paraburkholderia > Paraburkholderia sp. J10-1. The sequence goes on from NZ_CAJMYW010000001.1 coordinate 463,708, forward strand.
TATCCGAGGATTGCGACCCAACTCACATCCGGTCGATCCGGGACGTTCGCCGCGATCTCTGATACGGGTGCCCCTAGCAAGGTCGTGTATGACGATTTTCGCTCCCGAGACGGCCTTTCCCCTACGGGGGTAGAAAAGGCAGACTGACAGGCATCATCTTCGGAAAGTTCAATGTCTTTATTGAGGGGAGTCATTTCGTGGAGTACCTTTTCAGAGAAGAAGTCGCACGAGTATCGCCACGACCTCACAAAAGTTTTGAGGATAATTAATCTTCGCGATCCAGCTGTGTAGCTGCAACCGATAAACCTTCAATGTTGTGCAGAAACTGAATGGCATGGCGTCCGCATGTTGCTATGTCGATATGTCAGTCGTGTCGGAAGCACTATGACGAAACAGGCCCACTATCAACGCACGACCATGCGGCTCTGCAACGATACGCGATGCTCCGCTTACCTTCCGCATCTCCAGCCGAGGTGGGACATCGGACTTATCGTGCGACCAGATGCCTTACTGGCCGCCGTTCCACTCGCATGCCGATACAATCTCCCTTGGTCGCGAACAAGCTAGTGGGCGTACCCAGCAGCCGTTTCCGTGAGGCTCTTGCCTTTCGTCTCGGGCGCTAACCACTGCGACAGTGCCGCGCCAAAGCCAGCAATACCGGCAGCGATCAGCATAGTTCCCGAGGCGCCGATGTGGATCATCGACCACGGCAAAAGGAACGTTCCAAGACCTGCTCCAATTCGGCTAACGGCAGTGGCAAAACCCGTACCGATACCACGAGCCTCAGTCGGAAAGACCTCGCCTGGATAGATGCCCGTCAACGTGTTGTACCCTGCGTTGAAAAACGAGAAGACGAGGAATAGCGCTAATACTGCTGCCGGCGGGGCACCGGACCACAGGCCAATGGCAGCGAGAACCGCCGTGCACAACCACTGGGGCGGAACAGTCAGCGTGCGACGGCCAACCTTTTCGATTAACAGTACCGTGACCACGACGCCAGCCAAAGCAACGACCGAGAGACCGATGCCGCCTGCGAGTCCACCGCTCAAGCCGTATTTCTGAAGCACGCTGTCTGCGAATGTCCCAATCGCGAAGTACGGCGTGACTGCGCAGAACCAGAACATCGACATGAAGAGCGTTGCCCGCCAGTATTGCGGCGAGAAAAGCATTCCGAGCCGTACGCCGTTCGTGGTGGTACCTTCGCGCTCGACATCAGCAACATCTGCCGCGTTAGCCATATACCGTCGGGCGAGGACACGCGCCTCGTCGACCCGTTTCTGATTCCACAGCCAGCGCGGGGACTCAGGCAAGCCGAACCGCGCAAAGAACAGGATTACTGCGATAAACGTACTCGTTCCAAGGATGAACCGCCAGCTCAGGTGTGTGGACTCATTCAACGCAAAACCGACAGCATAGGCAACCATGAATCCCGCGTACCAGGCGATCAGGGTTAGCCCCATCAACCGACCTCGCAGTTTCGCGGGCGCGAATTCCGACATGAGCGGCCAGCCGACGGAATATTCCGCGCCAATCGCGACGCCCATTAGCAGACGCGCAACGAACAGTTGCAGCGGCGAGCTAACAAAGAACTGCATGGCAGAGGAAATCACGAACAGACCCATGTCAGCCAGAAACATCGGCTTGCGCCCGTACTTGTCGGCGGCCCAGCCACCGAGTGGAGAGCCAAACAAGATGCCGAACAACGCGCCGGCAGCAATCAAACCCTCCCACAGTGTCGAAGTGCCAAGCTCTGCGGTTAGCCTTGCGGTCACCGGGCCGACGATCCCGAGGATATAGCCATCGAGGAACATTCCTCCGGTCAAGACGAAGAGCATCCTCATCATAAAGCGCCGTTTAAAGGCTAGGGATGTCTGCGCGTCATTCGATTCGCCGAAGCCGGCTAAAGAGCTACTCTGCAATGACATGGTACTTCCTCCTGTTTTATGCAGCGTGTTTTCGGCCTATGTTGAAGCCGCGCTGCTGGCAAAACGTCTCTCTATTCCTCGACCACCTACCGGCAATAAAATCCGGCCGCGCAACCCCCATTAAATTCAGGAGTGACGTAAATCTTTTCATTATCCAGAAAGGAAAACTTTTATCCAACCTTAAAAAACACCAAGTTTTCATATGTTTATGAAGTACATCCTTCTCCATAAACATCAAGCTCAATAGAATCGACATAAAATCATAAAGCAGCACACTTTATATTGCTCGGCTCGGAGAAATGAAAACTCAAATAGCATCGAATCCCTCTAATTCAGGGGGGGCTGATAAGGGATGTTTTATTGTTGTAGTAAGTATCGGATTCTGGTGCGTCACTCGTCTATAACCAGCGGGACAATTGCTATGATGCGGGTGCAGACTAGGGTATCCCCTTAACCCTCCTATCACGATCGATCGTTCATGCGATTATTTCGGTTGTCTGACGATGTGCGACTATTAAACAATGTAGTTAATTATTTTATACATTGCACCTTCCTTCCATTGAAGTTTGGCACTACCCAGAGCCCAATCGTCTGAAGCGCTCGCCACCCTATGCGCGCAGAAGCCGCCCGCTGCCGGCATTGCGCTTTAACAACGTCAGCGAATGAGGACGATGAGAGATTTCTTTCTTCATGTCGGATCTTTCGATCGATGTAAAACGGGGGGGAATCCCCAAACACAGCAAGTGCCCCCTGACGGCGCTGTCAGCGCCTGCGAGACTCCAGGTCCTATGGGTTTCCGACCTGGGAGCAATCTCGTAAGCACTCCGCCAAAATGGCACAAATGTTATATTTTTCGGTCCCTTGGCAACATACAAGACAGGGAAAGAATCCTATACTCAGTGCATAAAGGATTTTTCATCTCTCCGAGGATGGGCGATGACGACAGAAAACGAATACATTGGAGACGTAGGCGAAGATTTCCTGGAGACGCCGCCATCCCGGCCGGATCTTCGGGTTGGCTTCATATTGATGAATCAGTTCACACTGGTTCCCGTCGCCGGCCTGGTCGATTCGTTGAGATTTGCTGCGGACAAGTCGTTCCGTAGCCGTCAGATTTTCTGCCAGTGGGACTGGATGACGTGCAACGATCAACCGATCGCGGCAAGTTGCGGCATGCCGATCTTACCCACAAAGCCACTGGGGCAGCTCGAGTTATACGATTACGTCGTTGTTGCCGGCGGTCTACTCTCGGAAACGCGTGACCCTCCCTCCTGGCTGCTGGACGCTCTGCGCAAGGTCCATGCTGCAGGCATCCCGATCATTGGCTTATGTTCCGGTTCATTCGTGCTCGGCAAGGCCGGCTTGCTCGACGGTCGGCGATGTGCGGTCCACTTCACCATTCGCGAGGAATTTGCCCAGCGCTTTCCGCGGGCAACCGCATTGATCGACAAGAGCTACGTGGACGACGAAGGGATCATTACGTGCCCTGGCGGAACCGCTATCGACCTGGCCGCGGGCATGATCCGACGCCATTGCGGCGAGGTTCGTGCACAAAAGGGCCTCAAGTATCTGCTGGCCGACGCGGCACTCGAAAAAGCGCCCGAGCGCGACTCTGACAGCGAGCCTCATGTGTACCAGGACGAAACTGTGCGCAAAGCGATCGCATTCATGCGGTCCAACCTGAGCTCCGCCGCTACGCTGTCGGAAGTCGCCGAGCATGCGGGCACGAGCCCACGGCAGTTGCACCGTGCGTTCCTGAGCAACACCAACGACGCGCCTGCGAACTACTGGAGAAAACTCAGGCTCGAATACGCCCGCAAGCAACTGGCGGACACGAGCCGAAACGTTACCACCATTGCGCTGGAAGCCGGATTCTCCGACGCGTCGCACTTCATCCTCTGGTTCAGGAAGCAGTATGGAGAAACGCCGGCTGTCTACCGGAAACGCCGGCACGTGGTCGAGCGGCTGGTAGCAGCGACCTGATCCGCATATTCCTCTCTTGAGAGGCTGTTCGCCTTCGCGGAGGCGCTTTTTGACACCGTGACGCCGCGGTGTGCATGCTGGCCGCCGGCACTACACATTTCCGATGCCTTGAGTTGACGTCGACTACAGCGTTCCAGACGCCTGAATCTCGATGAGATAGCTTTCGTGTGCCAGTTCGGCACCGACGCAGGCCCTAGCGGGCTGATCCGCATTGCCGACCCAGCCGTCGTAGATCCGGTTCATCGCATCGAAATCCTTCATGTCGGCGAGCCAGATCTGAATCCGGGTAACGTTCGCCTTGCAGGCGCCCGCCTGTTTCAGCAATGACTCTAACTGTGCCAAGACCGAACGCGTTTGATCCTCAATGCTATGGGCCACGCCAGGATCGGCCACGATGCCTGACGTTTCAAGGCGGTCGCCAGACACCACTATGCCGCTTGCCCGCGGACCGACGCCAAGTCTTGCGATTTCACTCATTTTCGTCGGCACCTCAGAACAGCACGTAGGTTTTACGCAGCGTCTCACGGATATCCCAGACGCCTTCACAGTTCGCAGGGAACAGCACCGCGTCGCCGGCCCGTAGTTCAACCGGCGTGCCGCCATCCGGCGTGAAAATGCACCAGCCGCTAATGATGTGGCTGAACTCGCGATTCTTCAAATGACGACGGAACTGGCCGGGTGAGCTTTCCCACACACCCACGCTCGCACCCACGTTGTTCGCCTCTTGATGTTGCGCCGTGCCCTGACTGGCTACCGTATCTCCAATTGGCAATTTAGCTTGTTGAAGTTCACCTAGCGTCGCTGCTCCTGCATTACGAACCACCGTAAGGACTTGAGTCATATGATGGACCTCCTAAAATTGGTATTACGAAATGTTAATCGACGTCCATTCGTGATACGGACGTCGTGAATGGAGACAGGCAATAGTCCGACGAGTCTCCATCCGGAATCTAGAAAACTTCGATTACGCCCAGATATCGCCGACGGTGAACCCCTCCGTAAAGGGATCGTCGTTGTCCAGGACGATGGTGTTCAAGCCGTAGATCCAGCTCGTACCCGTCACTGTAGGAACGACCGCTACTTTGTCGCCGATCTTCGTCTCTTCCACGAGTCGGCCGGTATAGACGTTCCCGACAATGCCCTGATGGCGGAAATCCTGGTGCAGAGGCAATTCACCCTTCGCATGCAGCACCGCCATCTTTGCACTCGTGCCGGTACCGCACGGGCAACGATCGAGCGCACCCGTCCAGGTCGCGGGATCGTCCCAGGAGAAGTCCCCAGACGCCATCGTCACCACGTTTCGCCAGTCAGCTTTTGGATCGTCAGTCGGACCAGACAACTGCGAAATCGTGATGCCGACACCAGGGTAGTCGGGGTGCGCGACTGGCAACTGCTCGATGGCCGCCTGCCGGATCATCGAAGACACGCGTGCGATTTCCGCACCATGCTGCGGAATGAGCTGTAACCCCTTGAACTGGCGAACGTCGGCGATGACGTAAAACATTCCGCCCCAACCTACATCGACTGTCACCTTGCCCAGATGCGGGACGTCAATCACGGCATCCAGGTGCGCGGCAAACGCCGGTACATTGCGGAATGTCACGCTCTTGACCTTGCCGTCCTTGCATTCAGCCTTGACGCGAATGAGGCCGGCCGGAGCTTCAAGAACGAGTTCAGTCACGGGCTCCTTCATCGGGAGCATGCCCATTTCGAGCAGGACGGTCACGACCGAAATCGTGTTCCCGCCCGACATGACCGGATACTCGATCTGCTCCATGATGATGTACCCGGCGTCCGCCTCGGGATGATTCGGCGGCACGATGATGTTGCAACAATGGGCGGGGTAGCCACGAGGTTCCCGCAGCATCAGCTTGCGCAGCTGGTCGTCGTTTTCCTCCAGCCACTTCATCTTCTCGTAGACGCTGTTGCCGGGGATGTGCGGTACGCCTCCGGTAATGACGCGCATGGGTGTACCGGCATGCGTATCGACAGCATGAATCGTTCGTTTGAATCCCATCTTGCCACCTTGATTAGCTGTTTTCACTGGACCTGGAGCGTCTCTGAAGACGTTCCGGTTTTAACGTTTCTGTTCGCAACGCCCCACTCGCGTCGACCGACCGTCACCGGGATGACACGTCGCTCCGATAGGCCACCTTACTCTTGCGCTCGTCATCGTTGACCGATCCTGCGTGGTGAAGATCCATCGCCCGCGTCTCGGGTGCCATCGCGACCGTAACCCAAAGTCCGATCACGGAAATACCTACCGCCGCGTACATCGTATGCACGATTCCGAACGAACTGAGCGACATGGGAACGAGATAGGTACCGATTGCTGCCCCGATTCTCGAAAGAGATGTCACCAGACCGACTGCCGAACCGCGGATGATGGTCGGAAACAGCTCGTTGGGGTATACGTACTGGAGCACCTGGGCGCCACCGATAAAAACCGCATAAGCACCAAAGAGCAGCAACGTCAGCATCGCCGGGCCTTGCGGGAAAACGCCCAACAAAAGGAGCGAGAGACCGGACCAAAGGAAGCTATGAATGAGCAATTTGCGTCGGCCAAGCGGATTGACCAGTTTCACCGCTAAAAAGCAGCCGATCACAAACATCAACGTAATCGCCACCGAACCATACGACGCCATTTCACCCGTCAGTCCCATCGCCTGCAAAATCGTGGGTGCAAATGCGTAGACCGCAAACTGCGGCACAATCGAGCAGGTCCAGAATACGCTGACAAAGAAGATCCGCTTTCCGTAAGCCGAATGGAACAGGGACCGGACCGAAACCGCTTTTTCCGGCTGCTTTTCCGGAAGATTCTGGATCGACCAGTCTTCTCCATAGACCCGCTTGATGACGAGATCGGCTTCGGCATACCTGCCCTTGCTCAAAAGCCAGCGCGGCGACTCCGGCGTTCCGGCCCGCATGATGAGGAAAAGCGCGCCAGGCACCGCGGCACTCGCCAGCGCCCAGCGCCACGCTTCGTCACCCCCAACGCGCAATATGATTTCGCCGATGATATACGCGGCCCCAGCGCCCACAAACCACATCATCACGAGACTCGCCAGTAGCGAGCCGCGCTGCTTCTTCGGCAGGAACTCCGCCAACAGCGACGTCGCCAAAGGATGATCGGCGCCAATCGCCACGCCAAGCAACAGACGGAGGATTACCAGTTCCCATGCTGTCGTCACCCAGAACTGCGCCAGCGAAAAAGCCGCGAGGGCGACGAGCACCAGCAGATAGAGCACCTTGCGGCCTAGCTTGTCCGTAAACAGTCCGCCGACAAAGCCGCCCAGAAACATGCCAAAAAGCGGGGCTGCAGCGATCAATCCCTGTTGCAGCACACCCAGCTTGAGCGCGTGGGTAAGCTGCAGCATGATGACGCCGATAATGCTCAGGACATAGCCGTCCAGAAAGGGCGCCGCCGAAGAATAGGCCGTGAGTTTTTTATGAAAGCTGTTTAACGGCGCATCCTCTAGCGACATTTTAGGGTTCCGGTACATGGGCGTCTCCTTGCTTGTTTGCCGATTACCTTTTTGGTGTAGCGAGTATCGATTTCCGGGGGGAAACATGCATATAAAGAATGAGGCAATTGCTGTGACGTCTCTGCCACCCAGGGTATCCACTAAACATCGATCGCTACGCCGCATGGGAACTTCCATTCGACTTGCCACGCGTCGATCAGCGTGGGTAAAACGCCATTTTGATAGGCTCTTGGTGATTGCCATACCGTCCACTGCTACACTATGCAATCGTCTTTCTCACTGCCAGCCAACCTCATGTCGTCCCATTCCGCCACCACGCACGGGCAATCCGACAAACCGCTTCTGATTATCCTCGCAGGCCGCACCTTTCCCGAAATCAGCCGTACCACCGGCGACTTTGACGACTGGATCGCGACAGGACTAGGCGAGCGAGTGATGCATCGCTGCGTGGATGCGCGCGAGATGCCGGAGTTCCCGTCCCTGAGCGACGTGGCGGGGGTCATCGTTAGCGGCTCGCATGCCATGGTGACCGAACGAGCGCCGTGGAGCGAGCACCTCGCCCGCTGGCTAAAGCTCTGCGTTGAAACGCAAGTGCCTGTGCTCGGCATCTGCTATGGCCATCAATTGTTGGCACATGCTTTGGGCGGCCGCGTGGACAATCATCCGCAAGGCATCGAAGTGGGCACGCGAGATGTCGAGACCCTGGCATCCGCCAGCCAAGACCCATTGTTTGTGGGCCTGCCTCACAACTTTCCCGCGCAGTTGGTCCACCTGCAATCTGTGCGCGAATTGCCAAGCGACGCTGTATTGCTGGCGCGCAGCGCGCATGAGCCGCACCAAGCGTTTCGCGTCGGCTCCTGTGCGTGGGGCCTGCAGTTCCACCCGGAATTTCACGCAGCCGCCATGCATGGATATATCGACCAGTTATCGACGGACAATAGTGATTTGGTAATTGATGCGGAGGCACTGCACAATGCAGTCGAACCGACACCCGCAGCAGCGAGCCTTTTGAAGCGATTTGCTACTCTCGCCGTATCCCGCACACGCAGCGAAGCGCTCTCCGAGCCGATTGTCAATTGACCTGGGAATGGCGAGAATAGGCCCCAAAGGGGTTGAGTGGTCGGAATCTGGACCTGACGATCCCCGCCCCCCCCCCGAGTCAAGACGTTGGTCCTGTGAGCGACGGAGACCTGACGCCAGCCGACTATTATTCAACGCCGGTCAGCAGCGCATCGAATACAACTTCACACGCGGCGTTCCAGGCGGCATTGGCCTGGTGGAGACCGAGCATTTCGAGGCCCTGCGCGCTAAAGGTACCGTCGGTGGCGATCGATCGCCCGAGATCGCGGATTGGCAGCGAATCGCGATACCTCGCGTACGCTACGCAGTCCTCAATACTGCTTAGCACTAACTCCCGCGCGCGATCGGACGAGAGTCCCTTCTCGATCAGCCAGTGCTGGAGATCATGCAGCAGGAAGTAAAACCATCCATTCATGCAGGCGCTGACCGTTGCCAGTTCGAATTCATTTTCGCTTCCAAGCGCAATCAAATTCCCCAGCGTCCGCAGTAGTGCGCGCGCCGACAAATCGTCCGGATAAATCGCTACAGTCGAACGGTTTATCTCGGCCGCGTATGAGAGCATGGCACGCACGCATGCTTTCGTCCCGAAGAGCTGTTGCAGTTCGCCAAGCGATACACCACTCACGACGGAAATTAGCTTTTGCTCGGGTCTTATCACGAGGTCGCGAGCGAGATCAGGCAATTGCGCAGGTCGAACGCCGATGAGAACGATGTCAGCATGATCGACCACCGCCTGATTGTCCGGCATCACGCGACACGCGGCATCTCGAGCGAGTCCCTGCGCCTTCTCGTGGTTGCCCGGTGACAGGTAGACTTCCACCGGCAGACCACCGCGGAGAAAACCGCGCACCATTTTTTCGGTGAGGTCACCGACACCAAGAATGCCCAGTTTGAACATGCAAAGGCTCCGCGCTAAAGTCAGCTTCTATGCCGAACCAGTTTCCCCCAGGGGTGGCGGCGTCACCCGTCGTTTCCAGCTCAGGTGAAACCCGCCACAGCTAAGGTCGTCAGTTGGCTTCGCTCTACGCTTTCAGGTTCCATACGGATTCATGCCGAAAGTATCGAATCGCCATAAGCCGGCCGCATATAAGAAAAACGGCATTTCCTATGACACGACTGCCACCCAGGGTATCTCCCTACGGTTCGATTGTCATTGAACGCGGCGAAGCTGGTCCAGCAAGACTTGCAACGGATGACGCAATTGCTTAGCGGCCAGACGCTTCACCTGGGACCGGCAAGAGTAGCCGGTCGAGAGCGCTTCCCCTTGCTGCTCCTCTGGCGCCTCGATATGTGCCGCCCACGACTGTGCGTAAATCGTCCGGGAAGTGCTGACATTGCGCGCCTCGTGGCCATACGTGCCGCTCATCCCGCAGCAGCCTGTAGCCTTGACCTCCAGACGCAGCCCCCGGCGCGCAAAAAGCTGCGCCCACTGCTTGCTGCTGTCCGGCGCGTTGGTCTTTTCGGTGCAGTGCGGCAGCAGCCGGAATTGTTCGGCGGTCCCTATTCCCGCGCTTTCGGGGAGCACATCGAGCAACCATTCCTGCGGCAAGGCAACCTGCGGCACGTCGGTCAATCCGGGCACCTTAAGATATTCCTGGCGATAGACCAGTGTCATGGCAGGATCAAGCCCGACAAGCGAAACACCAGACTTCGCCAGTCTGCTCAGCTGCGTAGCGTTGCGAATCGCCGCTTTGGCAAACGCGTCGAGAAAGCCTTGCACGTGCAGCGGTTTGCCATTCGGAACGAGCGGCGCCAACCAGACCTGGAAACCCAGGCGCGCTGCCAGTTCGATCAGCGTGGCCAGTTGCTCCGTATCGAAATAACGTGTAAACGTATCCTGGACGATGACTACACTGCGAGCACGCTGTGCGGGGCTCAACCCTGCGAGCGCACTGGGATCCGCTGGCCGCACCTGCCACTGCCGAAGGACTGCCGCGAGGTCGATGCGGCTGAGCAGCGGACTGTCGACCATGCCGATGTGTCGCTCAAGCAGCGTGCGAAGCCAGCCTGCACCCATCAGGCTGTTGTATACGACGGGCAACCGCGCCATCCACGGCATCGTAAATTCGAGCGAACCGATCAGATAGTCTCGCAGCGGCCGCAGATACCGGCGGTGATACAACTCTAGAAAACGCGAGCGGAATTCGGGCACGTTGACCTTGACCGGGCACTGACCGGCGCACGACTTGCACGCGAGGCATCCGGCCATGGCATCGTATACTTCGTGCGAAAAGTCCGGCTCGCCGTTATGCGCGGCCCGACTGTTACGCCAGCGCTGAGCCAGAGTACTAAGGAAGGGTTGCCGCGTACGGCCGACCGCGACGACATCGACACCGGCCTGCCCCTGAAGGCGCAGCCACTCCCGCATCAGCGACGCCCGCCCCTTCGGCGACTGCACACGTTCGCGCGTCGCCTTCCACGACGGGCACATCGCATCGTCGGGGTCGAAGTTGTAGCACGCACCATTGCCATTGCAATGCATGGCCGTTCCATAGCTTTGCCAGACACGCTCGTCTATCTGCCGGTCAAGTTCCCCGCGCGTGGGCACTTCGTCGATCTTCAGCAGCCGCAGTGTGCTTTCTGCGGGCGTTGCGATCTTGCCCGGGTTGAACTGGTTGTTCGGGTCAAAGGCTGCCTTCAACTGCTGCAGTGAAGGATACAGCTCACCGAAAAACGCCGGCGCATATTCGGAACGTACACCCTTTCCATGCTCGCCCCACAGCAAGCCACCATAACGCTGTGTGAGTTGCGCGACCGCATCAGAGATCGGCCGCACCAGTGCGGCTTGCACCGGATCTTTCATGTCCAGCGCGGGACGTACATGGAGTACACCCGCGTCGACGTGGCCAAACATACCGTATTGGACGTTGTGGCCATCGAGCAGTGCGCGAAACTCTTCGATATAGTCCGCAAGATTTTCGGGAGGCACTGCTGTGTCCTCGACAAACGGCTGCGGGCGCGCCTCGCCTTGTACGTTACCAAGCAAGCCCACGGCGCGCTTGCGCATCGAATATACACGCTTGACCGCGTCCTCACCGCTCGCCAGCGTGTGCCCCTGGCGTTCGACGCTATGATCCGTTTGCAGATGCGTCGTGAACGCAAGGACACGCGCGTCCACCGCATCCACGTCGTCCCCGCTGAACTCAATGAGATTGATGCCGAGCGTGGGCTGGCTTGCGTCCTGCGGAAAATATTCGGAAACGCTATTCCAGACGAAATCCTTCATAGCCAGCAGCAGCACTTTTGAATCGACCGTTTCGATCGACAGGGGCCGATGCTCGATCAGCGCGCGCGCATCGCGCAATGCATCCATGAAGCTCCCATAGCGCACGTTGACGAGCACGGAGTACTTCGGGATGGGCAGCACGTTGAGCTTCGCCTCAACAACGAAACCCAGCGACCCTTCCGCGCCGCAAAGCACGCTATTGAGATTAAATCGGCCATCGGCCTCGCGCAGATGTGCGAGGTCATACCCCGTCAGGCAGCGATTGAGCTTGGGAAACTTCGCCTCGATCAGATCCGCCTTGTCGTCGCTTATGCGGCGCGCCGTGCGATAGACCTTGCCGATCCGGTCCTTGCGCGCGCACTGGACTTCCAGCTCGTCGGCTGCCAGCGTCTCGCTATGCAGCGGCTCGCCCCCAAGCAGCAAAAAATCCAGCTCAAGCACGTGGTCGCGCGTTTTCCCATACGTGCAACTTCCCTGTCCGCTTGCATCGGTGTTGATCATTCCACCTATCGTTGCGCGATTCGAAGTCGACAGTTCGGGAGCGAAAAAGAGGCCATGAGCCTCCAATGCGACATTGAGCTGATCTTTCACTACCCCAGCCTGGACTCGCACCCATCGCTCCGCGACATTGATCTCCAGAATCTGGTTCATATGTCGCGAAAGGTCGACGACGATGCCGTCGGTCAACGACTGCCCGTTCGTGCCGGTGCCACCACCGCGCGGAGCCACAGCCACTTCCCTGTGCGCCGGTTCCGCCAGGAGCCTGGCCAGAAGCTGGACGTCGCCGGCGTGAGCAGGACAGACAACCGCCTGCGGAAGCCGCTGGTAGATCGAGTTATCAGTGGACAGGACGGTCCGGTTGGCGTAGTCCGCGCTGATTTCCCCTTCGAAGCCGGCCCCTTTGAGGGCGGTCAAAAATTGACGGTACGAATTCGCCGGCGGTTCGACGGGACGGGGCAATGGAGCGATCGACATGAGAAAAAGCCGTAAAAATGGGGATTGATCCTTGAGAGTCGGATCGAAACATGAGTTTTCCGCAGGTTTCACCAACTCGACAATTCCAGTATCTTCCTAGCTGGCTGGAGAAACAAACGAATTCCTCTCCCTTTAAACTTGCAGAAAATTCATGAATTACCGCCGCCTGACGCCCTCAATGTCACTCCTTCTTGTGTTCGAAGCCGCCGCGCGTCACGAGAGCTATGCCCGCGCTGCCGATGAACTGTCCCTCAGTCAGAGTGCGATCAGCCGTCAGGTTCAAACGCTTGAAGACCAGCTCGGCGTGGCGCTCTTTCGTCGTGAGGGGCGCTCGGTCAAGCTGACCGAAGTGGGCGGCCGATACTTTGTCGAGTTAAGCGGTGCGCTCGGACGCATTCGCGGCGCGACCTTGCAGGCAATGTCTCAACAGGCAGGGGCCGGCACGCTGCGGCTGGCAACCTTGCCCACGTTCGGCTCCAAATGGCTCCTTCCACATCTGCACGAGTTTTATGCTGCGCATCCGGGCGTGAACGTCCACATTCATTCGCGAATCGGCACGGTCAATTTCCATGGCGATGACATCGACGCGGCGATTACGGTGGGAATGGGCGATTTGCCGGGACTAACTGCCCACCGCCTCTACAACGAGTTCCTCATTGCCATTGCCAGCCCTGACTCGCTTGACGGATCGGTTGACGAATGCACTCCATCGTGGGCGATGAAGCAGACGCTGTTGGGCGTCACGAGCAATCAGAAGGCCTGGGCCGAATGGTTCTCGCACTACCAACTGGATCACCGGCACATGCGGATCGGCCCGAGCTTCGAATTGACGTCGCATCTAATACAAGCGGTTCGCGCAGGCATGGGAATCGGCCTCGTCCCGAAGGTGCTGGTCGAAGACGAGCTCAACCGCAAGGAACTCGTCTCGATCGGCCATCCGATCAGCAGCCAGCGCAGCTATTACCTTGTCTACCCTTCGAGCAATGAGGCCCTGCCCTCACTCGTCGCATTTCGCGGCTGGCTATTGCAGTCGTGCTGACAACGAAAGTCCGGACATCAGTTTCTCGTCACTGGGCAGAGACCGTCGTTACCGGCACCCACTTCGCGCCTTTGACCTGGTAGAGCGTCGAAGTCGGCTTCAGCAGATCGCCGTGCTGATTGAACGAGATCTCCCCTGTGATTCCCTTGTACTGGGCCTTGCGTAATGCGGCCGTCAACTCGGCGGGATGAGCGGAACCGGCACGTTTCATCGCATCGATGGCGACCCATGCGCAGTCATAGGCGAAGGGCGCATAGGTCAGCGGTGCTGCACCAAAGCGTTGTTGAAACTTCTTCGCGAACGCAGTGCCTTCCGGTAGTGATTCGACCGGGCGGCCGTATTCCCATGCCATTGCGCCTTCGGCCGCAGGACCGCCGATAGAGATAAAAATGCTATCGGCAATGCCACCGCTACCGACGAACTGCGTATGCAGCCCCAGTTGTTTCATACGCTTCACGATCAGGCCTGCCTGATTATCCCCGCCCCCGTAGAACAGCAGATCGGCATTGGCAGCCTTGATGTTGGTGAGTTGGGGGCTGAAGTCGACCGCTTTGTCATTCGTGAATTCGGCAGCGACAATCTTCCCCCCCGCTGCCTGGACCGCCTTCTTGAACTCTTCCACCGCACCTTGTCCGAAAGCCGTGCGATCGTCCATCACGGCGATGCGCTGAGCCTTCGTTACGTCGACCGCATATTTGCCGGCGCTGCCGGAGTTCTGCGTGTCGGTCGCGATGATTCTGAATACGTTGTTCCCCGCTTGCGTGATCGCAGGGTTCGTCGCGGCAGGGTCGATCAGGGGAATACCGGCACGGGCATAGATCGGGACGGCAGGCAGGGCCACGCCGGAATTGTAATAGCCGACCACGACGGCGACGCCATCATCGACGAGTTTCTGGGCCACCTGGACGCCGATACGCGGGTCGGACTGGTCGTCCACCGAGTCCAGCTCGAAGCGCACCTCCTGACCTCCGAGTTTGATGTGCTGTGCGTTAGCCTCTTCCACCGCAAGGCGCACACCGTTTTCCATGTCTTTCCCGTTCGGCGCATTTATGCCAGTCAGGGGCGATGACACGCCGATCTTGACTACCTGCTCCGCGGCAACCGGAAGGCTGGCTATAGCAAGAGACACAAGAGCGGCACCTGCCAGTAAGTGTCGTGAGTAAATGCGAAGCATCGGTTTAACCCTCCGCCGGCTCAACGCCGGCAATCGAAACGCCCCAGAGACGAAACAATCAGAGACGACTTCTCGCCTACTCGCAGCATGAGGCAGTGCTTGCGGAAGTCTCTGACTGATTTTTCGACGTAGTATCGAACCGGGCGATCGACTCGCATATAAGAAATCGGGCGATAGCTATTATGTTGATGCCGTCGAGGGTATCTCCCAGGTCTAGCCAGCGGGCGAGGGCCCACAGGAACGACCGTCGGTGCGTACCCGCGTTAACAAGACACTTAAATCGAGGCCGTGTGGGCCTTGCTACGCGAACTGCCGCTGCCGACCTTCTCACTTGGACATCACGGACCACGACTGATGCCACACGCTCCCATCGGCGCATCAGAATGGCGACGTCAAGCCGGCGGTCGCAACACATGCCAGGCACGGGATAAAAGGCGTTAGCGTTGGAGGCTAGTGCATATTGCGCTGGATGATTGAGCCAACCGTGCTCTGTAGTGGTCAACTAATCCGGACAGCCAGATAGGTTCTTTTGCTATCGGTTTCGCCTCGTAAGCGGCGGGCGACAGATAGCCTAGCGTGGAGTGCAAGCGCACCGGATTGTAGAAAGCGACGATGCACTGGTTGATATTGCGCCGAGCCTCATCGTGGTTGGCGTACTGACGGCATCGCAACCGCGCGGTAGCTTCTTCGCACGACCGACCGGAATCAAATAACCCGGTAAAATATATCGGCTCCGCAGTGTGGAGGAGAACACCGCAAGGCCGATCGCCCCGCCGAAGTGCTTGATCTCATCAACGGACTCTTCCCACTTAAGCTCGCCCCCGAAAGCCTGAGGAACACGCATGTCTTTGCATCGCATTACCGACGTCGCCCGCCTGACAGGAACGAACGTCTCCACATTGAGACTGTGGGAGCAGCATGGGCTAGTATCGCCGAAGCGCTCAGCGATGGGGCAGCGCGTTTTCGATCAGGCGGATATCGAGAAAATTCGCGTGATACAGCACATGCGCAAAGTCGAAGGGCTGAATATGTCGGCCATTCGCAAGGCGCTAGCGGAAAGAGACTTCAATTTCTCCGCCGATATCCCAACGGAAAGCCCCAATGAGAACGGGCAAACCGGATTGGGTAGCCGCTTTCGGCTGGCCCGGAGAAAGGCCAACATGTCGCTGCGAGAAGCGGCTGAAGCGTCGGGCCTTCCGGTCTCTTTTATCTCGACGTTTGAACGCACATCGCAAGGCGCCACTGTCGCGAGCATGCAGGCTCTGGCGTTGTGCTATGGAACTACGGTCACGGACATCTCGCAGCCGTCCAGTCGCGGTACGCATCGCGAGGTCGTGCGTCGAGGGAAGGAGCGAACTGTGCCGGGCTTTGGACAAAATATTCGTATCCTGCAGCTGGCCGAGTCGCTCAACCTGCTCGATTGCCAAAAGTGGGTGCTTCAGCCCGGCGCAGAGAGCAGCGGATTCTACTCGCATGAAGGCGAGGAATTCATCCACGTCCTGTCTGGCACATTTCAGATCTCCGTGGACGATGTGCAGCACGTACTCGGTTCGGGAGACAGCATCGCATTCTCGAGTCAGCGGCCCCATAGCTGGAAAGCCACGGGCGACGAGCCAACCGTTCTCATGTGGGTCAACACCCCGAAGAGCTTCTGATCCGCTGCGTGCGCACGCGCCGCGGCAGCTGGCACGCACCCGGACCATCACGGAGCTCGCATCAGTACGTCGATCTTCCCACTACCTGGTAACCGCACGCTCGGCCGTCGCCATTTGCGTGTAGCCTGCCAGCGGAGGACGCTTGCCAATGCCGTAGCGCTGCGCCGTTGCGCCCATGGCCACGATGACTGCAGCAAGTGCCGACGTGTACAGCACCTCTTGTCGGTACGTGCCTTCCACCGCCATCGTAATCAGTGCCCCGATGACAAAAACGATGACTGCCCAGGTCAACCACGGAAACAACCACATCTTCAGCTCCAACTCGATGCCTTGTGCTTCCAGGCGCTGACGCATACGAAGCTGGCAGCACGCAATCGTTAGATAGACAAACAACGCCACGCAGCCAGTGGTCTGCATCAGGATATCGTAGAGGTCCATCTTGGACTTCGCCATCATATAGACAGCGACAAACGCAAACACACTAGAGATCACCACGGCCACATAGGGCGTACCCGTGCTTGCGGCCGTGATGCCCATGACGCGGTGCGCGTCGCCCCTGCGCGAAAGCGAATAGAGCATGCGTGAGGCCGTATAGAGCGCCGAATTGAAGCAACTGCAGACTGAAGTCAGCACTACGCAGTTCACGATCAATTGAGCATGAGGAATGCCAAGTGCGTCCAGCGCCACGTTATAGCTGCCGCGCGTCGGGTCAACGAGAGCTGGATCGTTATAAGGCACAAGGCAGACAACCAGAAAGAGCGAACCCACGTAGAACAGGACGATACGCCATACGACGGAACGGATCGCCTTGAGAATCTCCTTGCCAGGATTGACAGACTCGCTCGCCGCCACGGTGACCACCTCGGCGCCGATCATCGCGAACATCACCCCGAGTAACGCGGTGACTACGGATTTGGGTCCTTTCGGCATAAATCCCGAAGCCGTTAGCTGCGCGATGCCCCGTGCATGACCGAAGGGCCAGAGATGGACGATCGCAAGAGAGCCGATCACCAGGAACAAGACGATCGCCGTGACCTTGACCAGCCCGAACCAGAATTCGAACTCGCCGAAATTCTTCACGTTCATGAGATTTGCGCCGATCAGCGCGATCGTCAGCATCAAGGCGAATCCCCAGTCGGGTATCGGCGCAAACCACGCGTGCAGAATCTGCCCCGCGACGTACGCCTCCCATCCCATCAGCATGGCCCAAAAGTACCAGTACAACCAGCCGATGGTGAAACCCGCCCAGCGCCCGATGGCGCGGTCAGCGTATGTCGAGAACGAACCTGTGTCCGGCTGCGCAATCGCCATTTCGCCCAACATGCGCATGACGAGAAAAACCAGGATGCCGCCGGCGAGATAGGCGAGCACCACCGCCGGACCAGCCAGCGCGATCTGCTTTCCTGAGCCCACAAACAAGGCCGCGCCAATGACACCGGCAATAGAGATCATCGTCATATGGCGTGACTGAAGGCCGCCTTTGAGTTTGCCGCCGTGTGAACCCGACATAGTGTCTCCTTTGCAGCGTTTGAATCGCTACGTGTCAAATCTGATAGTCCTGCATGTGCCCTTGTCGTCGGCACACGAGCGTCCACGCGAATCAGTTGATGATCAAATACGATTTGCGCAGATCTTCGCGAACGTCCCAGACTCCGTGGCAGTTCGCGGGAAAGTAGACGCTGTCTCCGGCTCGCAACTCGATAGGCGGCTGTCCGTCGGGTGTGAAAATGCAGTGGCCGGCCAGGATGTAGCTGAACTCCCGCTTAACCACCTGCCTGCGCCAGATGCCAGGCGTGCATTCCCATATTCCCATCGCAACGCCCTCCTCCATCAAATGCCAATCGCGCGCGGTTCTCGTTTGCGACATCGGCATGCCAATCGGTGCAGAAACTGGCGACCACGGAGAAAATCTCACACCCTCTTCGTTCCGGTAGACAACAGGTTTCATATTGATTTCCAATCCTTAGTATTTATCTTCAAGCCCAGACGGCGCCAGTTTGGCCAGCATCCGGTCGATCGTTCCTGGCGCGCTTCCAACCGCCTCGCGAGATTCCTTCCTGCGCACGGCCCCGCGCACCAGAGAGCCGCCGAGATACTTGATCGGCTCTGGCGGAAATGACTTCGCGTTGCGCTCAACGAGCGCGCAGCCGCTCCATTCGTCCTTTCGCTGCAACGCGAGGCTGGCGAGGATTCTCCCGCCGATCCGGCTGGGGCCGACACCATTGCCGCTCCAGCCAACGCCGTAATGGATATGGTTCGTGCCCGACAACGTGCCGAATACCGGAAGGCTGTCGTAAGTGCGGTCGATCGGCCCCGACCACGCATGCGAGATCCGCACGTCAGAGAGCGCCCGATAAGTGCGTCTGAAGTCTCGCTCTGTCATGGAGCAGCTCTCAGCGTGGTGGCTGAAAGTCGTGTCGATCACCCCACCTCTGGCTAGCGCACCCGTGCCTTTGCCGAAGGCAATGCGTCCGTCTCGCGTCGTCCGGTAATAGTCGACCATCAACTGCGAATCGGTGATGGCCTCGCCGCCCGTCCAGCCGAGCGCTCGCAACCGCTCAGGAATGGGCTCGGTAACCACGATCGAGCTGTTCACTGGCACGATCAAACGCTCGATCTCAGGGACGGCAGTCGCCCATGCGTTCGTTGCCAGTACAACAGCATCTGCCCTGACCTCTCCATATGGCGTACTAACAATTGAAGGTCGATCATGGCTTATCTCGCGGACAGGCGTGTTTTCGTAAATCTTGATGCCACGCTCCAGCGCCACTCTGCGCATGCCCCGAACCAGGGCAGCCGGTTGCACGGTGGCGTTGGTGGGCTCGAATACCGCTGCTCGGTGCATCGCTGAGCCGGTTCTACGAGTGACGTCGCCAGAAACAACGCGCTCGAATGGACGCACGCCAAGCCTCGCGCAGGTTTCGACGGTCGCCGCCCAAGCATCGCCCTGCGCTTCCGATGTCGACGTCCATAGCCAGCCGGAGCGCCGGAAATGCGCATCGATGCCGTGCCGTTCGCAGAACGCGCCGAGTTCCTCGATCGCATGTTCCGACGCGCGCGCGAGAAAGAGCGCGCTTTCGACCTCCATGAAGCCCAGCAACGATGAAATCTTGGGCCACCACGACATGACAAAACCGCCGTTGCGACCGGACGCGCCGCCTCCGCAAACGTCGCGTTCGAGTATGACGACCTTCGTTTCCGGGCTGATTTCAAGAAGAGTCAAGGCCGTCCACAGGCCCACATACCCGCCGCCGACGATCACGACATCGGCCACCTCACGAGTCGTTAACGAAGCGGCGGCCTCCAACTTCGGCTCGGCTTCCTGCATCCAGAAACTTCGCTGGAGCGGCGCGACCTCTCTCGCCGAAGATTTCAATAGTTTCATAAATCTATGATTTGTCTAGAATTTCTGGTGGCATTCGTCAAAATGGCTGACGATTTACGTGAAACATAAATGCTACATGTTTTCTGTAGGTTCGCACGATAGGGCAATCGCGAGAACGAAGTAATCAGGGTTTTCCCGGTCATGACGGACGGCCGAGGCGTAGGGCCAACGAACTTGACGAGGCTCGGTACGTTCCCTCTCCCTAGCGACGAGGTCGAGAATCGTTTCCTCCATCATCAACTGCGGTCAATTCGATGCACAGGCGTCAGCACGTGTCCGCTCGCATCCCTCGATGCGTCTAGGCAGTGGCGCTAAATTGCGCTTTCACAAACACGGCCCCGACTCCAGAGCAGCCCGGAGCAACGCCATCCGCATACGTATTGCGTCGCTCATGCGATTGCTTGCAGAGACCTCACCGAGACCGGACCGAGGAGCGCGGAATGAAACAGTGCCGTCAGGGGGAGACGGAGCGCCTAAGTGATGAGGCGGCGATGCATCTGGGATGTCAGTGCCTCGCGGCGCGGGCAGCTATCGGTCACGCGACGCACGTTTCCCACGATCATCCAGAGGACTTTTAGCGCAGCGGAAACGGGCGCAGAGAGCTAGTCGTGGGTACGGCGAACTAACTGCTTCCGCTGCGCGAAAAATTCTTTGAGCTAAGCCGCTCCGCTGCCGGTGGCTATGAGAGTTGAATCAGCGCAGCACTGGTTGTGAATGTCGAACGTCGGATGCGATGCGAGGATGGGATAACATGATTGTCACGAGGCTCTCGGTTCAACTTGTCACTGGCTCACCTCCGATCCGCGAAGACGTTCGAACGACCGTTGCTGTCGCAGTCCGGCCTTTAAAGGAAGTTAAAGGGACGCACCTGGCTGGGTAGCATCAATTTCGATCCGCGTCGACGCGCGTTTGGCGAGCAAGATCGAAGAAGCCGGCGATATAGGCAATTTCCTCATCGCCGCGGCGCACACCCAGATGAATCTGCTTGTGAATGCCATGTTCGCCGAGCCGAATCGTGCGAATCGGGTACCCGCTGCCCTGTTCGATCACCAGCCATTGCGGCAACACCGCTACACCACGTCGTGCTGCTACGAGTTGCAGCATCAGTTCGATCTGCTCGGCAGTGCGATGAAACTTCGGCTTGCAATGCGCTGGCAGCAGAAAGCGCGTGTAGATATCCAGTCGCTCCTTGCTGACCGGCACCGTAATCAGCTCCTCGTTGATCAGGTCCCGCGGTAACGCCCATTCGCGGCTGGCAAGCGGATGCGATTCGTGCACTACCAGCACGAGTTCGTAGTCGATGGCCGGTGTGAAGACGAGATCCGGCAGATCAACGGGATCCGGCGTGATCAGCAGATCGATTTCGTAGCCAAGCAACGCCGCCACGCCGTCGAAGCGGAACGCCGATCGCACGTCGAAGTCGACATCGGGCCATTCGCCCAGGTAAGCGGACGTGAGCCGTGTTAGCCAGCGCTGGCACGGGTGGCATTCCATACCAACGCGCAGCGCGCCGCGTCGGCCTTCCGCAAAATCAACGAGCGTGCGTTCGGCATGTTCGATCTGTGGCAGGATCCGCTCGGCCAGTGCCACCAGATATTCGCCAGCCTGTGTGAAACGCAGACCGCGCCCGTTCTTGGTCCAGAGTTTGATGCCGTGCCGCTCCTCGAACTTGCGCACCATGTGCGACAGCGCGGACTGTGTAACGTTGAGCCGTTCGGCAGCAGCCGTCAAGCTGCCGTGACGCTGGACTTCGATGAGGATCGACAGATATTGCAGGTCGAGCATCTTAGGCCTCCACCCGGCGGTTGCCGGGAGTACGCGAAGTCAGCACAAAGGCAGCAAGCCCGCACAGCGGCCCTGGCACCAGCAGCCAGGTGGCGTCGAGCCCGATATGTGAGAGCAGTGCCGAAGTCGCGGCGATCGACGCCACCGTGATGGCGAAGCCGATCGAGTTCTGGATTGCCAGCGCGCTGCCGACTAACGCCGGTGGACAGGCGCGCGCAGCCAGCGCCGAGAATTGCGGCGAATCGGCGACCACCGATGTGCCCCAGACCAGCAGCAGTGCCACCAGTGCTACCGGCGGCAACATACGCCAGCTGGTCGCGAACAGGATCGCACACGCACCCGACGTTGCTAGCGCACCGCAGGCGACGCAGGCGCTGCCGATGCGCCGCGACAAGGCGCCACCCAGCAACGACCCCAGCGCGCCGACGCCGATCACGGCAAACGCCATGCCCGACACGTTGACTCCGGATACCCGAGCGGGCAATGAAAGGCGCGAAATCAGCAGCGGCACGGCCATCCAGAAAGTGTAGAGCTCCCACATGTGGCCGAAGTAGCCGAACGTCGCGGCGCGGAAGGCGCGAATCCGGAACACACCAAGGACAGACGGCTGGGTTGAGCCCGCAGGGCGAGCACCACACTTCGCGGACGGACGCAGGATCGCATGCGGCCCGTCGCCAAGCACACCAATCAAGCACGCTCCGACCAGGGCAAGCCCGGAAGAAGCGCTGATGATCGCCTGCCACTGATAACCGGTGCCGAGCACCCGCAGCGCGTGCGGCAGCGCCGTGCCCAGTGTGAGCATCGCCACCAGTTGGGCCAGCGCCGGGCCAGTGCGGTCTGGCGCCCAGCCGACGATCAGTTTCATCCCCATGGGGTAGATGCCAGCAAGACAGATGCCGACGCCGAAGCGGAACATCGCGCCCGACACGAGCCCGGCCGAAAGCCACGCAAAACCGGCGTTGAGGACTGCGCCGAGCAGCGCACTGCAAACAAAGATCTGACTCGCCCGATAGCGGTCGGCCACACCGCATAGCGATATCGTCAGCGTGCCGAGGATAAAGCCAAGCTGTACCGCATTGGTCAGCCAGCCGATGTCGGCGGCACTCGCATGCCAAAGCCGCATGAGATCGTCAGCGGTGCTGTTTGCGCTGAACCAAAGCGCGGTGCCAAACAGTTGCGCGATGGAAATGGCGGTCACCGGCCCCAGCCGCTCGACCAGCCACTTCCTGAGGCACGACGGCCTCACTGATACGCTCGAATTCATCAAAGCTTGACCAACGAAAATGACGGGTGAATTGTGTAGTAGCACGAATCGTCAATCGCAACTCCACATAGCCCAGAAGATGATGCCGACCGCTGGATCAACGGCTGGCAAGCTCCGCTACATCAGTGCATCATTCGCGTGCCTGAACTCAGGCTGCCGCGAGCTGATCACGCCATCGCATATCACGCGGCGAGGGGCGGCGATGCAAACGCCGATCCAACAGGTCTCGTGCCTTCCCCGCTTCGCCGCTGCGCATCAAAGCCACCAGCAACGTGTCCTGAACGATCTCCCGCTGCGCGCCGCTGCCGCCGATTCGCACCACATCATGCGACACCGGCTCAAGAATCTCAGCGGCCAACGAATACTGTTCGTCGGCGAACGCCACGGCGGCGCGGCAAATCGCCGGCACCATAGTTCCGGCTGGCAAGTTGCCCTGCTCGATCAAGCGGTTCAATGCACTGACCCGAGTGGCCACCGCGCCGCGATCACCGGTCGCCGCTGCGAGCAACGCCATATGGAAATCGGCAAAGGGGAACCCGGCATCTTTGAAGTAGCTGGAAGCGTAATTTGCCGCCTCGTCCCACTTGCCTGCCGGTACGGCGTGACCGTAGGCCTGCATGCGCCAAAGGAATGAAGCCGTGTCGCTGACGATATTGACCGGCGTGCCTTGCGACACGGAAGGCGCGACGTGCTTGTCATACACCGCGAGCGCTCCTGCGGTGTCGCCACGCTCCAGCGCGATCAGCGCGGAGTGCCATGCGATGTGACCGTGCAGCACGCCGGACTTCGGATACTCGGGTAGCCACCCGGTGATGACCTTCTGTGCGTCGTCGTTCGCGCCCGACTCGAAAAGAACGTGGGCGACAGCATGCACCGCGTTGACGTTATGCCGACGCAATTCCAGTGCACGCTGCGTCATTTCCCGCCCCGTCGCGACGTCGCCGTTTTCTCCATGCGCCCAGCCTCTATAGGTCAGGAACCACCAGTCGTCTGCGGCGAAATGGCAGGCGTGCCGCTCGCACAGATCGACCCGTGCCTGGTCATGATCGGCCATCCCGGAGAACGCGAAGAGCCCGAAAGCGCCCAGCGGCATGGAGAGAATCACAACATCGCGAGGCCATTGGTCCGTGTGCGCGAGCGCACTGGCCAATGCGTTGGCTGACTGGCCGCTAATCGCAAACGAGAGCGTCTGGACGTGGCTGCGCTCACGTTCGGTACCGTTGCGGGTGACGAGTTCGAGCGCCAGTGCGATCCTCGCGCGTGCGTCCGAGGGCTGTGCGCTGATGGCGTGCAGGCGCGCACGTGCTGCATGAGCAAGGGCGAAATCAGGGTCGGCAGCGATCGCTTCGTCGAGCGCCTCGCCTGCACCTGGCCAGAGTGACAACAGCAAATCTACGCCAGTGCGGTAGCGCTCAGCAGCGAGATCGGAGGTTGTCGAAAGTGGCAGGTCGTAGCGGTCAAAACAGGCCATAAAACTTGTAACTCCAGATAGTCCCAAGGCCTTCGCGCCGAAAATGGGACCGCGGCGCGACGGGTGGCTCAAGAGACGGTTGTCAATTAAAGCAGTTCTCGAGATGACTGTCTTTCGACTTATCGCCACGATGTATAGAATATCTGCCAAACAAGGCAGATTGAAATGAACTGGGAAACGATCGAACCACCTGAGGGCCTCTCGCCACCGCAGCCGCTGAAAGTCCGCGTCCAGTCGATTCCCGCGAGGCACTGCTTCCCCGAACACGCCCATCGCTGGCACCAGATGGTGTATGCGATATCGGGTGCCTTGACCGTGATCTCCGAAGGCGAATCACTGGTCATCTCGCCAGAACAGGCTGTGTGGTTGCCCACCGGTTTGCGGCACCGCGTCGGCTCGCTGCTGGGCGCCGAATTCCGCAGCCTCTGGATCGACGATGCAACAGGGCGGACGCTGACAGGCGAAAGCCCGATGGTCTTTGCGGTATCACCGCTGCTCAAGGCGCTGATCGTCGAAGCCGCCGACATCGAAGACCAACCGGACGAAGACGGGTATGTAGGCCGGATTACGCGTCTCATCCTCGACCAGCTTGCTCGCGCCAGACCTTTGCCGGCCGCGCTGGCCTGGCCGCGCGACGAAACCCTCGCGCGGCTCTGCGAGGCTCTGTATGCCGATCCGGCCGATTCGCGCGGTCCCGATGAATGGGGCAACGTATTAGGCATGTCGGCACGTACGCTCGCACGAAGGTTCCTCGCGGAGACGGGCATGAGCCTGCGCACCTGGCGCCGACGCATGCGTCTGTTCAGGGCGGTTGAGCTCCTTGGCGGTGGGATGGATGTCACCCGCACCGCGCTGGAACTTGGATATGGCTCCACATCCGCATTTGTCTATGCGTTCCGTCTTGAGATGGGGCGCAGTCCGCAGGTCTATATGCGTGGCCGCGAACACAACGGCGCGAGCCGGTTGGCCGCGCCCTCCTCGCACACGGAACGGCCCTGATGCCCGACCATCGCACCCCGGCATGAGCCACTTTTCCGCCAATCACGTGCATGCGCCGCATTCCCAGTTCCGAATCACACCAACTGGTCCTGTCGATTGGACAGATCCGCGTCCTGCGCAGCGTTCGCAGTCTCCTTGCCTACATAGAACCGGTACGCGACATACACCACCAACACCCAGACGGCGGAGACGACCAGCGACATGCGCATGTCGGGTAGCAGCGCGATACCGACGAGCACCGCCGCAACAAACACCAGTGCGAGGTAGTTGCTGTACGGGTAGAACGGCATGCGATAGGCAATCTGGCCGTCCGTACCCGCCCGAACCCTGAGCTTCCTGAAGCGAAGATGGCTGATGACAATGGAGCCCCAGGCGCAAACCAGCGCGAACACCGTAACTGACGAAAACAGTTCGAACGCCTGCTCCGGCATAAAGTAGTTGAGCAGCACGCCAGCGAACATCGTCACGAACACCATCACGATCGCGCGATGCGGCACCTTGCGGGCATTCGTCACGCCCAGGAATGCAGGTGCGTTTTTCTGCAGTGCGAGGTTGTAGAAGGTACGGCTGTTGGTGAATACACTAGCGTTCACGGCAGACAGCACCGCCATGATCACCACTAGATTCATGATGCTGGCCGCAGCGGGAATGCCGATGCGGGTGAAGACCTGCACGAATGGGCTGCCTTTCGTCGTGAGCGACGTCCAAGGGAAAATCATCAGCAAAACGGCGATGGCGCCAACATAGAAAATCAGCAGGCGCCAGAACGTGGCATTGATCGCCTTCGGCATCGTCACTTTCACATCCTTGACTTCGCCTGCAGCGAGACCGAGGTTCTCCACTCCGCCGAACGAGAACGCGACCATGACCACCGCGAGGAACGTCCCACTCGCGCCCTTCACGAAGAACCCGCCATTGTCGACGAGGTTGTGATAGCCAACCGGCACGCCGTTATTACCGATACCAAACACGATCATGCCGAAGCCGAACAGGATCAGCGCGACGATCGCGACCACCTTGACGAGCGCAAACCAGAACTCGGCTTCACCATAGATTTTCACGCCGATGATATTCACCGCGAACATCAGCGACACCGCCGCACCGGCTGTCACCCATATCGGAATATGCGGAAACCAGAAGTGGACGTAATTCCCGAGCGCATTAAGGTCGGCAGCACTGGTCGCAAGCAGGAAAATGAACGCGTTCCAACCGTTGAGAAAGCCGGCGAACCGGTGGATATATCGATTGGCATAGGAGATGTAGGACCCTGACACCGGTTCCTCCACGGCCATCTCGCCGAGGGCGCGCATCACGAAGTAAATCGCTATCGATGCGAGCGCGAAGACCAGCAGAATCGCAGGGCCCGCCGTCCGGATTGCCCATGATGATCCATAGAACAGGCCGGTGCCAATTGCGCCGCCAATGGCGATCATCTGCACATGGCGATTCTTCAGATCTCGCTTGAGATCCTCCTGCTCGTAGACAGGTGTATTGGGGTGCTTATCCATATCGTCTCCACATGAATCTCACGTATTGTTTTCTCGAATCGGAATCAGACGATTCCGATTTCAACCTAACTACTTCGCATCACTAACTTATGAGACTGGTTGGAACCCTTAGTCCTGTACCAACGTGCTTATAGCGCGACCAGCGCGCCTGCTAGTCGGTGAACGGCTTCGTCGACCGTTGACCGCGGACAGCCGAGGTTCGCACGCATGTACCCATGCCCTTCAGCGCCGAACTTCGGCCCCTTGTCGAGCCACAGCCTAGCCTCGGTAAGCATGAACGTATTCAGTTCGTCCGGGTCCATGCCAAGACCACGGCAATCCATCCAGGCCAGATAAAGAGCATCGGTTGGCAGCACCTCGATCTTCGACGTCAGACTGTTCACAGCCTGGCGGAAGGAGTTCTGGTTCTCACGCAGGTAGACCAGCAAGGCTTCGAGCCAGGACTCTCCTTGCGAATAGGCCGCCTCCGCCGCCACCATGCCAAGGGTGTTCACCGACTGATACATGTTGCGGTCGAACTGTCGGCGCAGCTCGTCTCGCATGCGTCCATTCGGTACGAAGATGTTCGCGCTTTGCAGACCGGGAAGATTGAAAGTCTTGCTCGGCGCGGTGCAGGTGATGCTGATGTCGGCGAACTTCGCGCCAAGCGACGCAAACGGAACGTGCTTCTTGAGCGGATTGAGAATCAGGTCCTGATGGATCTCGTCCGATATCACGATCACGCCATGTCGCAGGCAGATCTCACCCATCGAATGCAGCTCCGCTTCAGACCATACATTCCCGGTGGGGTTGTGCGGATTGCTCAGGATGAACAGCTTGGTGTCGGGCCTGATTGCCGCTTCGAACGCCTTCTCGTCGAAACGATACGTGGCTCCCTTGCGTTCGAGCGGCGCGCAGACGACCCTCCGCCCGTTCAGCACCACGTCATCGTGGAAATGTGCGTAAACGGGCGTCTGGATCAGGACCGAGTCGCCCGGCGCCGAGAACGCCTGAATCGCGTTTTTCAGTGCCGTAATGATGCCGCTCGCCTGCAACACCCACTCGCTGGCCACCTCCCAACCAAAGCGCTTTTCCTGCCATTCGATGACGGCCGAGACGTAGCGCTCCGTGGCTCCGCGAGAGTATCCGAACACGCCGAATTCGACTGCCTCATGCAACGCATCGATCACCGGCTGCGGGGAACGAAAATCCATGTCCGCCACCCACATCGGCAACGGGTCGGCGGCGTGTTCGTCGGCGCTCAACAGCTTTTCGCCGAAAGCCCACTTCAACGAGTTCGAATTCCTACGATCAATCACCTTGTCGAAAATCGACTTGCTGTGTCCCGGAGCGGCACCCGCGCCTTGCTCTTCGAAATTTAACTTCACGATGATTCCCATCCGCAAAACGGCACACCTGTGGCGTGGCTTCGTATGGATTGGAGCGTATCAGCGCCGAATTTTGAAAAACAATGGTATGTTCTCACGCCCCTATGAGCGGCGCTCATAGATGCCTTGCTGACACGGGCGTCGACCCTGTCCCCGGTTCAGATAGCCAACGCGACAAGAAAACGGGACACCATGTTGTAAGCGGCCACCGTGGCAACCGCCTCCACCGTTTGAGCCTCCCCGAAGTAGCCTTTCAGTTCGTCGATCACTGCCGCATCCACGCTCACATTACGGGTCGACTGGTCGGTCAACCGAATCAGTGCAAGCTCTCGCGCATTAAACACCGCGCCGCCGGGGCTCTCGGCCTTGACCTCTTGCGCCTTTTGCACGCTACCGCCGGCCTCCAGATAAGCCGGGTAATGTACGCCCCATTCAAAGTCAGCCTTGTTGAGCACCGCCACACGCAACATGATCAGCTCGCGGAACTCGAGACGAAGCTGGAAGTCAGCGCGCACGCGGCGCAGCAGTTCGTTCCAACCTGTCGCAAGCGGGAAGCTTCTCAGCAGGATGCGGTCAATACCAATCAACTCACCGTTCGGACGGCGCGCCCGTATGCCTGCAAGTAGATCAGCCGGAACGTCGTTTCCGTCCTGCCATGGTGTCACTCGTACGTCACTGCTCATTAAATTCTCCTGTAAACGTGTCCGCGCGACGGCCATCGCGCCCGTCGCGCATGCGTCGAACCACACCGCCCGCCTGACGCCGCGAGAGCGACATGTTCGTCACTGATTGCGGGGTCGTCAGGGCTTCATGACGTCGCCGTCATAGAGCATCTGGTAGTGCTGCTGGCCACCGGCGCGGAAAGTATTGAAGCCGTTCTCCAGAAACGCCGAAACCAGATTGGCGCCGACCAGCAGAATGAACAGCGCTGTCGCCGCCAATCGAGCCCTTGGAAACATGCCAGCGGATGGGGACTCCCCCTCCGCGCCCGCTCCGACCGTGAGAGCCAGCATCGCAAGGCAGAACATGATTGCTGCCGTGAAGATGATGTAGGTCCACGTGTACATGTGGAGTCCCATGACGGCCGAGCCTGTCGGTGTCGTCCAGGACGGCGCCTTTGCGAACATGAAAAGCAGACTGATGAGGCTGCCGATCAGCGCACCAACCGCGCTGAGCACGTAGTTCGAAGCCCGGGTTCCATGATGGAGATTCAAGAGGAAACCGCTGCCCAGCAGCATGAAACCGACCCGGATGAGATTGCAGAACGCACAGGGAAGCTCGCCCAGAACTAGTTGATAGTAGAACGCGCCGAGCAGGACAATCGAGACTCCTAACAAAGCTGCGGCATCGATGGCTTTCAGGTGTCGTGTGTCGATCGTCATCACCATGACCTCAGAGTAGCGAGATCGGGCACGTGATGGCGGCCATGATGGACAGTCCAAATCACGACAAGCAATGCGGAGATGATCCAGAGAATTCGGGCGAATTTCTGGTTACGCAGTGAAGTCAGTGCGGCGAGAAACGCCACCAGCACCGGGATAAATCCAATGTACATTCGACAATACCTTTTGAGCTAAAAGAAAGAAGCAGGATTGCAGAAGGGAATTTATCCCGATGACCGAATACCGTCTGTTGACCAACGGCCGATCTGCATCGATGAGTCGCCAGTGGTCAGACGCGTGGGCACGGGTGTCCTCTAGCGGCGCTAGAAGCTGCTGAAGGGCCCGAAGCAGCCTCTCTGGCGAACGTGGTGAAATGAACGCCTCGGGATACCGTCACGGAGCCTATATGTACCGTCGTGATGGCAGTCGGCGCCGGATCAACGGATGTTGCAGCTGCTGGCAGCTTCCGAAGAAGTGGCATCGAAATTGCCAGTGGAAAGACGCGGGACGATCGGTGACACGCTATCGGGGCAACCGCTGGAGCATCGCGCAGGCTTTCATAGAATTCATGTAACCAGGTTATCCCGGGCTTTGGCCAGTGGCTGCTAGATTTTCATGTTCTGCGAGGTGCATCGCCGGGACACGAAGGTGATGACGTTGGATACACGGCGCCCCGGACACCCGAAGTTCGACGTTTTCGCAGTGCGGAACTGACTCAAGCGAACGTCTGCCCCGTCGTCAGCACGATCCGGAAGCGGACATCGCCCGACTCGAGTCTGCGTAACGCTGCATTTGCATCTTCGAGTGGCATTACCTCGATCATCGGCCGCACGTTCGTGAGCACGCTGAAGGCCAGCGCCTTTTCGCTCTCGAATGGCGTCCCGGTGATTGAGCCAATAACGCTGCGCTGTCCCGCGACCATCTGGCCCGTCGATAGCGACAACGGATCCTTCCCTACACCAAGCAGAATCAAGCGTCCCGCTGGGGCGAGCCCACCCGCGACCGCGGAAACAGCGTCGGACTGGGTGATCGTAGAGACAATCGCAGCAGCGCCGCCCATCTCCTGCAATCTGGCGGCAGCGAACGCCTCATTACAATCGATGTATTGATGAGCGCCAAGTGCAATCGCGTCGCCTGTAATGTCCTCGCCACGCCCGAGCGCTACAACGTGGAAGCCCATACGGCGCGCGTACTGGATAGCCATGTGCCCAAGTCCACCGACGCCGAGGATGGCAACAAGATCGCCCGCCTCCGCCCCGCATTTCTTGAGTGCATTGAACGTAGCGATGCCTGCACAGAGGATAGGCGCCGCGTCTTCAGATCCAAGTTCATCTGGTATCGAGACGAGCCCGGTGGCGCGGGCGAGCATCATCTCGGCGTAGCCGCCATCACGGCTCACACCAAGAACCGGTTGGTCGGTACAAAGCTGAAAGCGCCCCTGACGACATTGCGCGCACGCATTGCAGTGACCGCCGAGGCGACCGACACCCACTCGCTGCCCGATTTTCCACGGCGCGCCGACGTTGGCGCCTAGCGCCACTATCCGACCGACTACTTCGTGACCCGGCACACGAGCAGGTTGGCTTGCAGGGTTGGCGCGTGCGATATCGGCTGAATCTGCACCGCAAACGCCGCAAGCCTCGACGCCAATGAGCACTTCGCCGGGCCCTGGCCCGACAGTCGGCCGTTCAACCAATTCAAGTACGCCCGGTTGCTTGATTTGCATGGCGCGATAACTTGTGCGAAGACTCGTGTTCATGACGACTTCCATTGAGTATTGAGTTTCAGGGGTCGCGCTAATCGCCATTCAAAGCGCCTGCACACCCCGCTCGGCCGCATCAATCGCGCCGGCGAGATATCCCGGATAAGCGTGTGACCACTCGCTGCCGATCCCGGTCATGCGCCCTTGCCACGGACCAGCCGTCGCAAACGCCGGCGCGCTCAGGGCATGTATGGACGACGCAGTCAGATCCGACGCTGTCGAAGTAAGGGAATCGCTTGACCAGTCCTTCAGACCTTCTGCGACGGGCGTCCCTGCCTCCGGGCCAAACAATCGGCTCAATTGCGCGCGGCAATGCGCGCGCAGCTTGTCGTCCGGCACACCCGCCCGCACTTGTGCCGGAATGCCGAAAAATCCGAACAGCGCCGCTTGGGCACCGGGCATCGACGCATCATGTATTTCTGCTAGCGGTCCACGCGCACTTCGCGCTTCGCCCGAGAGCCCTCGTGCGCGCCAGAATGGCTTCTCGTAGACGGCGACGTATTTCGCGTGCGGAGCCATCCACGTCGCAGTTGTCTGCCAACGACCTGATAGTTCAGGAGGCAAAGATGGCGCGAAATCCAGGGTTGCTGAGGCCAGTCGCGGTGGCATAGCGATCAATACATGCCGTGCGTGCCAGGCTCTTGTCAGGCCAGTCGCCTCCTCGCTCAGAATGTCGATTTCGTCGCCCGATACCCACAAAGAACGGACGCGCTGACCGGTGTGAATTCGCCTGCGGTCCACACGTTTGCGAAGCGCATCGATCAGGGCGCTCATCCCGCCGAGCACTCGCCTGCCTTCTTGTGCGTAGTAACTTGCGACGCGGTGCGGTACGAGTTCTTCTGCTCGCTCAAGTAGCAGGTCCCCACTCGCGTACTGATCGAAAGTGCCTAACCCAAGTTCCGCAATTACCTCGCCGAGCCTCGGCTGCATCGAAGGCCAGAACCAGGTCGGCCCGAGATCAAAGCAGGACGATGCCACTTCCGATTCCCTGACGGATGGAAGCGCAAGCACGCGGCCGCCGACGGTCTCCCGGGCCTCGAGCAGCACGTAGTCGTGCCACCCCTTTTGCTCCAACATATAAGCCGCATAGAGTCCGCTGAGGCCACCGCCAACGATCACAACGCGTGCGGCGCTCATCGCGGTACCTCTTGGGGCACGTGAAGTAAATGCCCTGTCTTGAGATAGAACGTCGCCCCCTCGGCGCCTGCAACGATGTGCGAGCCGGCTGGCGCGGGCAGACGTAGCCACGCTCCGCGCAAGTAGGCCTCGTCATCCAATAGCAGCGTGCCGGACAAAAGCAGCAACTCCGCGCCATTGGCAGGGCCGCTGAAAACAGATTCGCCTGCCTCAATGCGCTGCATACTCACCTGCTCCTCGCCATACGCGTGCAGCGGACAGATACTTCGACGCCCCAAATTCGACCACACTGTTGGATCGGTCGTGTTGACGCGAACTTTGGCGTCATCGCCCGTTGCAAACTGCTGAAGTTTGACGAAGATTTTTGTGCCGTCCGAGCTGTACGGTTGATGCGACGATTTTGGCGGGTTGCGCAAATACCAGCCCGCCGGATAGTCGCCGTCATCGTCTGAGAAAGTCCCACTTAGTACAAGAATTTCTTCCCCCCCCGGATGCGCGTGTCGAGCAAACTGCGAACCAGGCGCATATCGCACAACGCTTGTAGCACGTGCGACTTCGCTGCCAATCCTGTCCAACAATACGCGCTCCACACCGGCCTGAGGGGATGCGAGCCATGCGTAATCACGTGTAGCGATAATCGCACGCCGCGAAAAATCCGCGTTTACAAGCACAAACACTACTCCGATAGGGTCTGGTGGAGATCTTGCTGTTTTGCATTCGCCCGCATACAGATGACTGCGAGTCAAAGACACGTCAAACGGTTAAACAACATGATAGATGCGCACGTCCGGCCCGGCTTCTAGCAACGGTTTGAGGCCTTCTACAACGTCGTTCGTGAAAAGCGCACTGCCGAGGTAGCCATTCGCAGTTTCCTGTGTTTCGAAACCGTGCAAAACCTGTACATCTTCATCGCGAACGAGCAATGCTTTCGATTGTGCACCATCGATAGTCGTCAGAAACGGCTGCTTGTACCTGTTGTAAATCTCAGCCGCTGCAGCGCGATTTGCCGGGGCGATCTTGAGGGTAATCTGAAGGTAGAACACTTGACTCTCCGGTTAGCGGTGATTCGTCTAGTACAACAACCTGGTCATTCTTCGCGCTAACGCGCTGTGACGCAAACCAGAAAAACTGCGCGCAAGCGATAGAAAAACTATCACTTGCGCGATGAGAATTTGAATCAAGACTGGCGGTTTAAGACTCAATTGACAGCCGCACTGCCGCCAACTCGCTTCGCGTGTAAGGCCTGTACGCGACATACACAACCATCAGCCACACCGTGGAACCAACTAGCGACATATAAATCTCCCGCAGAATCGCAATACATACCGTCACCACTCCGTTGGACGCCAGTGCGGATGTAGCTGCTGTACGGGTAAATCCGCATCCTGTCGACAACGCCTTTTGAACTGGATGAAAGGAGCGGAATTGCAGACTGAAACTTGTCTTGATGTGCGAGAGGCGTCTGTTGACCAACAGCCGATCTGTATCGATGAGTCGCCAGCGGTCAGGTGCTTCGTCAGGTAGCGATCAAAAACCTATCGCGGTTCTTTGCGTTCTTGATCCAGTCCGGCGCCCGCCCCCTGCCCGACCATGTCGCTCCTGTCTTCGGGTCACGATACTTGGGCGGCACGACACCAGCGACTGCCTTCCGCGGGCGGCCCCTCCCGCGTCCGAAAATGTCCCGCTCCGTAAACCCATAATCAGCTACCTTTGCCCGGATATCTGCGAGGGCTTCCTCGAACTCCGCAGCCCTGGCCGCCGCCGCCTGCTCCTCGAGCCTGGCCATCTGCGCTTTCAGTTCCTTGAACGTCGCCAAGATTGTCTCCGCGGTGGAATACGGTGACGGCGATCATAGCCCGCTTCATGATGACGCGATCGGCGGGTGGCCGACCGTGCGGTCCGACAAACCGGACGTCATCAGGAAAACAGCTCCTGCTGCCGCACATCCCTCAGCGGTGGCAACGAGGCCTTCGCGCGACGAGTGGTGCGCCGACGCACAAGACGACGCACGTGGGCGACAAGTTCGGTCCGTACCTCGCCGTCCTCCAGCACCAGCGAATACAGCCGCACGCCATCCGGGCCGGCCTCCGGCCGCGCACGCAACGAGATGCGGAGGGCCAGCCGACGCGCGCGATCGAGCAGCTGGGCCCGACTCATACCCGGCCAGCACGCGGCGAGCAGCGCCGCAACGGCCGGCAGCAGTGCTTCGGGCGCGCAGCCGCTGGGCAGTGCGATCGCAACGAGTTCAAAACGATCCGACATGGCATGTGGGAAGAGGCTGGTCAGCTGCCGCGCGATCCCCGCGGCGCCCCTATCGTGCCGTAAATCGCGGCTTGCCGCCACCGCGAGGCATTGCAGAGCCCCGGGGCGGACTGTGCATGAGCCAGAATCACCTGAAGCGAACATTGCTGTCCACCGGGACACCGAACAGGCTCCAGCTTTTCACGCAAACGCGTCGCCAAATAGCACCATGAAGATAATCCTTCTTGCATTGATAGCGGGGTTTCCCGCCTCGCCTTCTGAGAAAGAGCATTCGGCCAGGGCGATATCGCCAACGGTGGCCGGACTCACCGCTCATCCAACTATCCATCCCCCTTGTTCAGTACGTTCCGTTGAGGACACCCTCACCAGAGCGCGCCTGTGCTCGTCTCCTTTTTAACCGCCCCAAACGGGCACAAAGGAGAAAGTTAAATGCGTAAATATTGGGAAGTCTCCATCCGCTGGAACGACAACAACAGCGAAGAAGGCACGTTCACCGAATCCGTCTTTGCTGACGACGACGTCCAGGCCCAGCGCCTCGTCGCAGAATCGATGGCCTGCTCGGACGACTCGGAAATCGACCCAGACGACGAAGGCGAATTCGCCGAGTTCGTCGCATCGGCGCTGCAACGCGTCGATTCCGTCAGCGAAGTCGGCAAGAGCCTGCCTGATGACATTGAGTCGGTCTTCTTCGACGAGCTGTTCCCGGACGGCCAGCGCCGCAGCATCAACATGAATGCACTTGCCGCGCTGCTCGCTGAGCACCGCGACCGTGTGCTGACGCCTGCCCGAGGCTAGCCGATCAACCCGCAAGCCACCCGCCGTGCACCTTTGGTGCCGGCGGGTTTTTCTATTTCTGGGGAGGGTAGATGCGGGTGTCACTTCAGGCGGAAGTTTGACAATGGTACGGAGTATTCCCTGAATTCAATTGCGGCCGCACCTATGTGGTGCGCCGCGTCGCGCGCTCAGCGGCGGGCTCGCCTCATCATCATTTGGTGGAAACGTTGCAATGATCGCGAGCAATGAGAGGCTCTGACCAGTTTCCGGATGCAGTTGACGTCGGTGTGATATTTGCCAACCTTCCCGAACACAAACACGCTGACTAAAGTGAATTTCAGCGCACGAAATAGCAGCGCGGGAACTGCCAGCAATAACGCTTGGAGCTTGCTCCCATGCGACCGCTGCGCCTTTTGCTTTCGCTTCCTCAAAGCACCTTCGGTTCTGTTCATATGCCCGATAGCTGAGCCCGAGGCTGAATGATTCACGCTTACTCACGGAGGGCTGCAATGGCTCACCAATGGCAATCTGCTTTTGACCCGCAAGCCGCCGAAGGCGATGACCAGAAGAAGGCGTTAGCGGTCCACATTGCGCTACTGCCTGTCGGCGAACGCGGTTCCCTCCTGTACTTCTCCGGTAACAGGTGGGACACCGACAACCATAAGGCAGGCAAAGTCGATCACACGGTCCTGTTTGACTACGCGTCACGCACTGCTGCGCGTCCAGGTTCACCAGCCGGCCCCGGTGGTCTGGTGCCGGATGACTTTCTGGACGTCTTTTGTAGCGGTCATGCAATGCTCGCGGACGGCAGGCTGCTCGTCGCTGGTGGCACTAGCGCCATGACAATAGCTGACCCGTCAAATCCACACGACGGGCATTGGGGCGGCCTGAGGGAGGCTTTCGTCTTTGATCCCGCCGCTGTCCCCAAGTGGCAACCCATAGCACCTATGAATACTTGTCCCGTTCCTGGCTTTGAGGGCCGAGGGGGCGGACGTTGGTATCCTAGTATTATCACGCTCCCTGACGGATCTTTGCTTGCGCTGTGCGGCCATCCTCGCGTTTTCTCAACTGCCTTCGATGAGGCCGATCCAGCGGACTATCCGGCTACCGAAGACGATCCCCGACACAATAACAACTCACCTGAGCGATACCGGCCTTGCATCAACGCGTGGGACCTGCTGAACCCGGATGGCATTGGCGAGGGGTATCTGCACGACTTCGCCGTGTTTTATCCAAGGGCTCATGTCCTACCTAGCGGGCTGGTACTTATTGTTCAACCTCTTTACGCTTTTCCTCACGAACTGACAGAGGGGGCGTCTATCGATCTTTCGGGCGCCTGGGCGCACAAATCGCTGATTTACGATGCGGATAACGCGAAGATTGTCGCTGGGTTCGCTGGACCGGATCTCAAAATCGAGGCCAACTACCTTGTTCCCGGTTTTGCTGCGCAATCAACCACATCAGTGCTGCTGCCGTTGCTCCCGGAAAAGGACTACCAGTCCGACATTTTGATCTGCGGAGGGCACACGGCCGCAAGAGCAACCATCAGTACGGGCGCCGAAGCGTCGTCGACGTGGATTGCGACCTCTGCGCGCAGTAACTTTTTCTCCGAGGATGGAACCCCCTCCATCCCTCAACGTGCTAACGCTCTCGCCACCTTGCTACCTAACGGACAGGTCCTCGTCACAGGAGGCACTAACGTCTGGAAAGACCCAAAAACTCTACCTCAAGATCAGTTCGACGCTACATTCGCTGTTCGCGTTCCCGAGATTTACGATCCAGCGACGGGCACGTGGACGGCATTAACGGATGCTCCTGCGCAAGTTCCGCGAGGCTACCACTCAGTGGCGTTGCTGATGACTGACGGGCGCGTTCTGACCGCGGGCTCGGAGCGCGATAACGTGTTCGGGCATCAAAGTTCTGAATACCGAATGGAGGTGTTTGAGCCCGACTACATCAATGCGCCGAACCGGCTTCAGATAACATCCGCTCCGCCCTGTATTTCCTATGGGGAAGCCTTTCACGTTGGGTTTGATCCCGCGGCTGGAAACGACGTAAGCCGGGCTGCTGTTACCCGGTTCGGCTCAGCGACGCACGGCTTCGACTACGATCAGCGCTACGTCGGCCTTACGTTTAAAGTTGAAAGCCCGGGACTTCTTCTCGTGACGGCCCCGCCGCAAAGTGCTGTGGCGCCTCCGGGCTATTACATGCTGTGGCTTATAGATTCAGGCGGTCGACCCTGCATACAGGCCGCTACTGTGCGGGTCGGAGCGCAACAGCTCACCGCGGAACTCGACCGATCAGTCTTTAGCATCTACGATGTTCAGACCAACGCAAGAGCCGGTGAAACCACATACAAACGCGCTTTCTACGCGGTATTCAACGGCTTCATCCCGTTTGAAGTGGTCGATCTAGAGTTCAGTGCGACGTTCTCGCAGCAGGGCCTCACGGCGACGCTATCACCGTGGGACAGCGAGCCAAACCCGGCGCTCGAGGATCCTACGCATCCTCAACTAATTCAGAGAACCGTTTTTGCTTTCGACCTGACATTCGCCGGCACAGTTGCCTTTGACGGGCTCACAGGCGGCGACGCTTTGCGCAATGTCACGTTGACCGTCAAAGCGGGCGACTGGCAAACGACCAGTGAAATCGTTCTGGTGATGGAGCCAAGTCCATTCATGACGGACGGTGACAAGCCGTGGTTAAGCGTAGATCTTCGGGTCTTCCAGGTTACGCCCACTAGCGCGAGTCGGTGGCTACCAGGCCAACCATTCAATACACCAAACGACTACATCGTAGCGCTGCTTCAATCACTTAATAACAACGTAGACGCTGGGCAGGCGATGTTTTCAGACTTGCCCGACGCCGAGGCCGCTTCCGCGCTAAGCCTGCTGCCTACGGCGACCGGAGCGCCAGATGGCCCGCCGATCTACAGCTTCGCCCTGGCCCGGGTGAGAATGGACAGCCAGACCGTGGCAGCAAATTACGTACGGGTACTGTTCCGCCTTTTTAGGACCCTGCGCCCTTCGCTGACTTATGACACGACGTCTCTCTATCGACGCTTCGAGAACCCGGTGGTAGCCGGAGGCACCCAGGTGACGACCGACGCCATGCCGTTGCTCGGCGTCGAAGGTGCGGACATCGTCTCGATCCCATTTTTTGCAGCACCACGTGTCGGCCCCGGCCAGGATATGACAGTCCAGACAGATGCATCCAATCTCTTGACGGTGCCCGCTGGCGCCGGTGAGCAAATACGCTTCTTCGGATGCTGGCTCGACATCAACCAGCCGAACCAGAAGCACTTCCCACGTTATCCCGGCGGCGCGACGAATTTTGGTGGGTTTTCGAGCAGCGATCTCCTCAGTATTCAGGAGTTGATCACTGGCTTTCATCAATGTCTCGTTGCAGAAGTCCATTACAAGCTCGACACAACATCTCCGGAGTTGCCGCGTCCAGGCGATACGCCGGCAACGAGCGACAAACTCTCGCAGCGCAACCTTGCGCTCACCACCTCGGCCAACCCAGGGTCACTGTCGACCCGTACCGTCCAGCATAGTTTCGAACTGAAAGGCATTGGCACCCGGCCGGTCACTGGTGCAGACTTGGGCTACGACGAAAGACACGATTCGCTCCTGCTGTGGTGGGGCAACGTTCCGAAGAAGACGGAGGTTGATATATACCTCCCTGGCATCCCTGCGGAGGATGTCCTCCGCCTTAGGCCCCCCAGCCATGCGTGTACGATGCGCATGGTTGACGAAAGAACGATTCGGTGCTCTTCATCCGGCGACCTCGGTGATTGCTTGTTTGTCCCGATCCCGGGTTGGAACGACGGGTCCCTCGCTGGTTTGTTGACGCTTCGTCTGCCGGACGGTGTCCGGCATGGAGAAAAGTTCGTCCTGACGGCTCAGCACCTGTCTGGACCGAAACGCCTAGTTGTTGGCGCATTCGAACTGCAGATCGCTGTGAACGCCGATCATAGCCAATTGCTGCGTGATGACAAGGATCAGTTGGCTATCCTCAAGTATCTTCTGTCGCGTACACCATCCGACGATCGGTGGTGGCCGATACTGTCGCGCATGGTTGGCCAGCTGAGCGGGCGTGTAGCAGCGTTCGGTGTCGACCCGGGCGGGATACAGCCCTCTCAGTGGGGGAGTGGTCCTCATGATTCGGTACTGCCAGCGGTTGGCGCGACCACTGGCTCCACCGATTATCTTTCGTGTGCTGACGGGCTACCGGGTGTGCGATTCGCCGCCGAGACCTTCATTCCTGTGGGCCTGGAAGCTGAAATTGAAATTGAAGCGAAGATACGCGTGCGGGTGAAGAAGATACCGAAATGACGGATGGCTAGGCACGGGCGTGCGCGCGTCGGACAAGCCGCGCAGTGGCGCGCACGCGGCCATCGCCCTCCGCATTGCCTCACAGGCGGTGCGGCGGCGCATACTGCTCGCCGCCGCGCGCATCACTTCACCCTGAACATTGAAACTTCATCGACCAGACGGCGCGCCTGATCGTGCATGCTGCTCGCAGCCGCTGCGGCCTGTTCGACAAGCGCTGCGTTTTGCTGCGTAACTTCGTCCATCTGGCTGATGGCCTGATTGACCTGCTCAATGCCGCGGCTTTGCTCGTTGGATGCCGCCGAAGTCTCGCCCATGATATCGGCCACGCGCTGGATCGCCGTGCCGATCTCCGTCATGTTCGCGCCCGCTCGCGTGACGAGGTCACTGCCCGCGCGCACACGCTGGCCCGAGGTGCCGATGAGATCCTTGATTTCCTTGGCGGCGCCCGAGGTGCGCTGAGCGAGCGTACGCACTTCGCCCGCGACCACCGCAAACCCTCGACCCTGTTCGCCCGCCCGGGCGGCTTCGACGGCTGCGTTTAGGGCCAGGATGTTCGTCTGGAAGGCGATGCCTTCGATCATCCCGATGATGTCGGCGATTTTGCCCGAG
The DNA here is from genome assembly GCF_905220165.1 of Paraburkholderia sp. J10-1. NCBI lineage: Bacteria > Pseudomonadati > Pseudomonadota > Betaproteobacteria > Burkholderiales > Burkholderiaceae > Paraburkholderia > Paraburkholderia sp. J10-1. The sequence continues at coordinate 504,292 of NZ_CAJMYW010000001.1, forward strand.
CTATCCTCGATACCGGCCATCGTCTCGACCACCTGACCGATGATTTCACCGCCTCGGCTGGCGACTTCGCGCGCGTTGGCCGCCAGCGTGTTGCCCTGATGTGCATTCTCGCTGTTCTGCTTCACCGTCGCGGTCAACTGCTCCATGCTCGCCGCGGTCTCCTGAAGCGACGCGGCCTGCTCCTCGGTGCGGGAGGAGAGGTCGGTGTTGCCCGCGGAGATCTCGGCCGTCGCGGTCGCGATGGTACCTGACATACGAGCTGCGCTCACAATTCGGCCATCGCGGACGACGTCGCCCGACAGAAGGCGGCTTCAGGTCGTACTTCAGCCAGCCACACTCTCGTGACTACGCATGTCAGCTCTCGCCGCGGTCGATTGCGTGCTCTCCACTCTTGACCGTCGTTGGCGTCCACGTATCGCCTCCGCCACCGTGGGCGGCCGCGACACACGACCAGAGAGTAAATGGACCTACTCGCATACTTCTATGGTGCCCGGAAAGAAGGTGGCCGGAGAACCGGAGGCAGCTTGCATCGCGCGGTAACCCGCGAAATTGACAGCCCAGACCGGCATTTGGTAGGCGAAGATCCGAGTGTGCCGCCATCAGACCACTTGCTGACGACTCCTTTGCGGCCGGTTGTCGACTGATTCTCGTGGCCTTTTCCGGCGAACAGCTCTGACACGAGCACTTGCAGTTGTCAGCCTCTGACATCTAGAAGCGGCCGCTCGCACTTACCACTACTGCGCGACCGGAGCGTCGTACTTGGCGGCGGTTCGTGGCAACATATGAAAAATCTCCGGTAAAGAGGCCCACTATGGCGCTGAACGTTCCCTCCCCAAAGGAAGCTACAGAAGTTTTCTTATCGGAAGCCCTTCTGTCCGAAGCTAGGGATCTCGGCGTGGACATAACCCAAGCTGCAGAAGCCGGACTCGTCAAGGCTGTATCGGACAAACGGGCCGAGCTTTGGCTGAAGGCGAACGCGGAAGCGATCGCGTACTACAACGCGTACGTGGAGCAGCATGGCCTGCCGCTTGATGAGTTCAGGATGTTCTGACGGAGCGAAATCAATCCTCATCAGCATCCAACGCCGCAGCTTACCAACCGAAGAAGTGTTCTTCTCCGGCTGGTGGAGAAACACACGGTTCCGTGGCATTGCACGTTACTGCTGGGCTGTAATGTTGAGATTCGCATGGCGAACAACTTGACGCGACATGCACGCCGGGAGAGTCGATGGTCCGGACGCCTGCTGCGTTGCTAGGCGACGGACGCCCAGTTGGGGCGGGTTTCGGGTGCGGCCGTTCCGTACCGTCGATCGACGACAGGTCATCGGCCATAGCGGACTTTCAGATGTCGCGATTCGTAAGTCAGCTTCAGGTCGCTCTTCAGTCATTCACAGCCGCGCGACCTCAAATGTCGGCTCTCACCACCGTCGAATGGGTCATATCGACCCTGTATAGCGGACAACCACGCGGATACCGGCGCAGCGGCCGCTATCTGTGCAAAAGCGACGGAGAGTGATGAATAAACCATGCAAAGAGCAGTATTACGGCGAGCAGGGGCGACAGCCCAGCACAAATTATGCTTATCGTTCGAATTCTGTCGGGACCCCACCGGTTTCCAGTGAGTTTGGCCGGCATAGAAGCAGCCAAGTGAGCGAGGCGCAGTTCGCCTGCAATCTCCGATAAGGCGGAGAAAAGACGCTCCCCACCATTTCCATCTCGGCTCGGGGATGCCACCATCAAGTTGACACGTGTAGTCAAGATAGCGCTGCTCAGCTCTATGCTGAAAGCATAGTTATCCAGAACGAACGTCAATAAAGAGTTGAGCGGTTCGCGCCCACGTAACATGTCGGCAATAGATTCGGAATTCGCGCCATATACAAACAACCTTCTAGCTATCTGGTAGCGTCGCGACCCTGAAAAACACGCCGCGAAAGCGTTCGCCGGGGACGTCGAAAATCCAATATCAACCCCGGATGCTGTTGGCACCTCGATCTTAAGCGTCTGTAGCGACTGAAAGAACGACACATTGAGGTCATGCCGTTTAGCTCTATCTTCGTATTCGCCCATTTTGGATATTGGATAGGTGCCGTGCACGTATTCTAAGGGCCAATTGATAAACGTCCGCAACCAAGTGAAAACCCGACGTTCTTCGCCCTTACAACGGCAGTTGCGAAGGTCAACTGTTGGCCGAACGCGGTCCGACGGTGAGCCGACGACGGATGCTGCGTCGATCGGTTGAATCCGCCACCCACTCCGGCCCTCCGACCTACCGCGCACTTAACGACCGCTCTCCAAGGCACAACAGTCGTACTGTCGGCTCCCTTCCCGGTAGCCATTGACCCGACGTCCCAGCCCCAACTCGAAATGTGTGTCAGCGTACAAAATATCAATTTAATCGCTTGTTGATGCGCTGATTTGAAAGTAGACCAAAACGATGAGCAGGCACGCATGCGAGAGCCAGTCCGTCCCGCTGAACTCGTCGAGTGCGGTGTAGTTCAGGTTTAAGGGCGGAGAAAGCAGACTAGCTGGATTTTGGAGTGCGCGTAATCTAAATTGATAGTGCAAGCGCGCCTTCCGCATTTGCTTGGATCAAAAGCAGTTTGTTTACGTCTTTTGTTTGTAGTCCAGACGGTTGTTCATTTTTGGAGCGGCCATGGAAAGCGCGTATCTAGTGACCGCATTCATTATTCTTCTTCCGTTGATTCCCGCTGCGTGTACTTACTGGCTGCTTACACCAAATGTCAAATACGACTCTGGCGGGAACATTGGGGCAGTGACTGTCGATAGAGCGCAGGGAGACATTCGGACAAGCCTGGGGCCAACGGTTTTTGGTATCAAGTTTAATGTAGTTGGTTCGACAGCATTTTATATTGTAGTGCTGATAATTACATTTTGCGTTTATACTGCAGTGGAAATGCAGGCTCAAAACTTATTTGATAGGCAGCAGTCGGCAATCAAGGACGGTACGGCGTGGCTTGTCGAATTACCTGTCGCTGCAGTCACTCGCGATTCCAGCGACTCACAAAGACAAACGCTTGTTCCAATAGACGCGAACATGCAGAGTCAACTGCAAATCGCGGTGCAGCCGAGTTACTTGATGTATGGTGATTCAATCCAATTTTGGGTTATTCCGACAAATAAGCGTTTTCCTAAGGTGACAATTTCTCTTCCAAACGTTAGTTCGACTCCGCCGATCGATTTAAACGACACGCATCTCGTAAAATATGACTACTCGACTCACACGATGGAAGGTATCGGAAAACAGTGGCTGCAAATTCAGAAACCTTACGATCCCAAGCAAGCTAGCGCGCCACAGCTTCTTCATTGAGAAAATATCGAAAATGTTCAATATTATCAATTTGTCGGTCTTCGCTGTGTTAGCGGGTTATTCAATATCTGCCTCCGCAGGAGTCGTCGAAGTTAGAGGTCGAATTGATATGGGGGGCTATGCTGGATTGCCAGACCCGCGACCTGTAAAGGGGATGATCGTGGATTTCTGTAGCGATGTATCGGGGCAATGCCAACAGGCAGAAACGGGGTACGACGGCATATATTACCTTGAGATTCCTCCCGGGCCGTATGATATACGAATAAATGGACGTGCCCAAGCTCACATAAATGTACCTGAAGCTCCAAATTTCGATATTGCTCCGATTCCCATAAGATGAAAAATCAAAAATATTCTCAGGTGACGCTGCTTGCAGCGTGCGCAGCTTTTTTGTTGCCACTCGATGCCGCGTTTGCGGACTGCACGGTTGATCTGTCAAGCGCAGATGTATTGCCAGTTATGGAGTCAAGCGGGATCATGCCTAGGCTCAAAGGGGTAAATTGTAGTTACGACTCACAAAAATTAACCTTTGATGCCGGGCCAAATGAAAATTGTATCGTTGATTTTAGTAACAATACGTTACTTATGCCAAATTGGCAATTCGTGGGAGTTTCTGGGGAGGGTGTTTTTGAGGTGGCCGCCGATGTAAATGGGGTTAAAGTTTCGATCGATGCCGGCCGTGGCTTTAAGCCTGAGAAATTTAAGTTGCAGTACACAACCAGTCAGCCCACAGCTGACTGTAAAAAATTGACGTCGGTGGTTAGTGCAGTTGTTAAATGAGCGCGAGAGGAAATAGGCAAAGCTGATGATCATGTGAGTCTGCCCTCGGCACCATTTAACGTGACCGTTCGAATTGAACAGCCATGAATGGCTGCGCTGGATCCGCATTCTGATTGCAATCATCCATCGATCCGGCCGTTCGCTGATCACGGATCACGGATCACGGATCACGGTTCGCTAGTTCACCAGATTGGGCGATGTACCACTGAATATTCTCGGCAATCGAATGGCTGTTTGCTGAACGGTGCGGCCCTCTGAGTGTCCGAGCCACGCCGCAGGCGAGGGTCTCTTCTTGGCCGATCGCGCGCGCTCGCCGACTTCGCCGTTAGCTGTCGTTCAAAACATTCCCTAGTGCGAGCGGCAGCTTTGTGGCGCCACGTCTCAGCGGGTAAAAGCGGCCACTTTCAGCCATTCGTTTGAGCGCCCGGCGGACGCTCAATCGTCAGGTCAACTCGAATAGCGGATCCTCGCCGCTTGACGTTCACGCGGCCTTCAGACTTCACCGCTTCAATAGTGCTGCGTCGAAGAGGTCGGCCGATTGGCTCTGCTTCCCAACGAAGACGAGGCCCATAGAAGGCTGAGCGGGCCGTAAGCACCTTGACCCGCTGGTTCCCCATTGCCTCGCAGGCGCCATATCCGGACGCTGACGCCGCTTTTACTTGCGCGTCACCAGGAAGAGCAGGAACAGAATACCCGTCACCCAGTAGACCAGCGTTGACCTGTCGCGCTTGCCAGCGTCATTCGAGCCTGAGACGACCGGTGCGTGCACTGGAGCACCACTCCCAACGGTCGACGGGCCGTATGGAGCGATTGGCGTTTGCCCATATCCTGGGGTTACTCTCATGCCGGCTCCTTTGCCGTCTGCCGTCATGTTGTAGAACGTGTTCCCTTTTCGCCGGGCTTCATCGATCGCTTTCGCCTCGAGTCGTTCTGCCTCGAGTGTATTGGCCGCCAGGCCGACAACCGAAAACTCGAAAACGTCACCACCTGACAGGTCGTAGTCTCGCTGCAACAGGAAATTGCAATGATGTCTGCATCGAAGATCGGACACGTGAGAGAGTGCACGTCCGCGGATGTTCATTGAGGAGCCTACATACATCCGCCCGTTTCCGATGTTGCTCAACAAATAGGCGCCTCCAACTGAAGGAAGTGACTTGGCCGATACCGAAAGCCGGTCATTGCCTTGCTGCCCCGCGTCCCCGCCTTTGCCCTCGCTCCATGAAACGCTGATGCGGATGGTCAGTTCTGGATGCCTTTCAATCGAGGTGACCACCACCGAGCCTACGCCGTTCCTTTCAAGTCTCGCGCCTACGTCTGGCGCGCTGCTCCTTGAGATGTGCCCCAGCTTGCGGCGGCCCTCGCTGAGGTATACGGCGACAGCGTTCGGATCAACCTTGTTTGTCGGTTCGCGTACGAGCGTAATGGCCGAACCGGTCTTGAGGGCGTTCGCCGAAAGGGCCGCCTCGGCGGCGTAATATCGGGTACCCTTGACCTTGTAGGACGTCGTTTCGCCTCTCATTTTTTCCTCGAGGGTTCGGCGGCGGAGAGTTTGTTCGTGTCGCTCGGGAGCGCCGCGCTACCGCGCATGCCACCCGCTCGCATGTCGCAATACGGCGTGATACAACCGAGGGCTACTAAGTTCCCATTCGCCGGCGACTGAACGACGACAAAGGGGTCGACAAGCGCCTGGCGCATTGCTCGAGATCAACATTCTCACTGGGTCGGCGCCACGCGCGGACGGTAGCGAGCAAGGCGACCAATAGTCACTGAGTGGGCGGGTCATACAACTGATGGCACGATTCAGCGATGAGCGAAACCTTGACGCCTGAGACTGTCATTTTTTCCATGACACGTGGAGTATCAACGACACACGCTGCCTCGTGGATGACGCACTCATCACCGCTGCTGTACTGTCGGTTCGCCACGCGGTACCAAGGCATTGGTATCCGATTTTGATAGCTGCCGAACCACCGCGTGCAACCGCTGGCGAGCGCGGCGGCGACCACGTCGTTCTGAGCCCCTGGCAATTCTGACAGGACGCGATCGGCCCAGTTCGTTGGCGCCGTGATGGCCTAGAAGCCCTCATACACTAGAACCAGGGCTGCAAAGCCCAATAGCCACTTGAATATCAGCTTGGCGTTCTCGCGCCGAATCTGTTGCTCCAGTTCCTGCATGGTGGTCGGCTTTCATGCGCGCCCTCCGAGACCAGCTTTTTCTGCGATGGAGTAGCCTGCTACAGGCCGCTCATTCAGCCTCGAATCAAATTGCAAAAGCCTGCGACACTTCGCGCAATAACGTTTCACATTGCCTTTGAACAGCGGCGCGAGCCTTCTCAGCCCATACGGGATCCGCACCGATACCGAGAGCATCGACAGCGATCTCAGCCCACCCGGCAGCAGCATGAGCAGCAAAAGCCGCAGCCGACCAAGCAGGAGCGCGCGGATCGTTTGCAACCGCAGCCCAGCGAGCTTCGGAAGCTCGTAAGCCCTCCTGAGTCTGCCAAAACTCTTGTACCGCTTTGGGCGCGTCATGCAGATACATCGCGTCTAGCGCAAAAAGTCTTTTGCACCTTCTCAGCAGATCACTGGCATCCACAACGGTGATCACTCCTCGGTCATCGATGCGATGCAGTAAATCTCCATCAGCATGTTGAAGGGCAGTAAATGGATGCCTATAGGCGTCCAATGAAGCAGGTATCCTGGTGCGCCGCTTGTTGTCGAACAAATAGCGATATGGATAGCGAATGTCCATGTTGCTTGCCCCGTTTTTCTTAATTGTGTTGGTGGGGCTAACATATTCCGAACTTGGAGTTATCCTCTGCGGTATAGCGCACGCTGCCGACTGCGTTGCCGCCCGAATGAGGTCAGTTCGCTACCTCCGGAACGCCCGTCTAGCGCGGGCCATCATGACCGTTTAAGTTTCGGAAGCTGCCGCTAATCGGGCGCCGACCAGTAGCCGGAGTGGGTCGCGAAGACCCGTTCGATGGCGGTGAGCACTGACATTCATCGACGCCGGTTTGCGAGTGTCAGTAATGGGACGTGCATCTGCCCCACAGCCCCCGATCACCGACCGTCGGCTTTGGCCGAACTGCTGCCCACGAGAAGTCGGCGTATATGACTGAACCACTCAGCCAACTGCCAATAAACGCCTGACAGTTGGACTGGCTACAACTGGTCAGGAGGCCGACCGCTTCGGGCAGGAATCGGATATTCGCGCGCTGACATGTACGATGCAAGGGGTCTACGTGCTTTCCGCGCGCCCGTCGCATCGACATCAAAGATCCACGATCCCTGCAAGTCCAGCCGGGTGCAGCCGCTCCGCTAGAAAATGCGTGGAGACTTCATCTGTGCCATCGGCACTGCAGGCGCGGAGTCCTTGCCGCCTGACACGATGGCAAAGCGGTTTGCGCGCGCATCCACCAGCGCGTGATGCCTTCCCTCGTGTTCGGCAAAGTACGCTTCCAGCCTGCCATGATCGACCAGACTGCCCACGTGAAGCCCCACCCACCCTTCCGGCACCTCGCCAAGCAGGTCGATTAGCAAGTCCCAGTCGCCCGCGTAGTCAACACAGAGCGCCCTTTCCGGTTCGCCGGCAAACTGATCGAGCCACGCGAGCAGGGACACCCGCAGGCCCTCGCGCGTGAATACGCGGCTGGGGTACTGGCCAAGCTGCGGCAGCACGGCCTCGCGTACAAACGCGCTGCAAGCCGCGTGGTCGTAGTCCGACCGCTCGCCGTAGAACTCGCAACCATCGTCGGCGACAAGGCCGATGCTGATCAGGTCGCATCCAATGAAATCAGTGAATTCGCAATCGACAAAAACTCGCATGCATTCCTCTCCAACCCACGTTCAAGATAAAGCAAGACCCGCCTAGACGTCAGGTTTTGGCTACCTGCTTGCCTACCGGCAGTCGGACCCCGAACTGCCGGTGTCGCTCAGTTGACGGTCGCCCGCCTCCATCAATCAAATGGTCGAGACGGGTCGCGAGGACTCGTTCGGCGGCGGTGAGAACTGCCATTCGTCGACGCCAGTTGCCACGTAGCATGCCGCAGGTCGACCCAAGCTGGGCGGCAATCCGGAACGGGCTGTGGCCTGCGAAAACGCCCAGAATCTCTGAGACTTCAGGAATCGGGTTGCCGGTGTTGTCGAACAGGTAGGCGGGATACAGGGGCTCGCCGACCAGTTCGACCGCAAAAATCCTGGATTCCTTTTTGCCCCTTGTTCGTCACTGCCTGCGGATCGGTCCCTTCCGGGTCGTGTCGCTCGCCGACAGCTTGCGCCGTCAACCATTGCGTTCCGTTGATGATCGCTGCGACGGCCTCCGATGATCGATCGTAGTCCTGACTGTCCGATCAATGCGGCGATGTGCTTTCACACCAGAACCCTCACAAGCTTCTGGTATCCAGCCAGCATTTGACCTGGAGGGCGCGGCTGGCGGCGTCGCTGCTACGTAGCAGGATGCCTTCAGTCGGAACACCTGTCAGCACCGTGTACTTCAGCGAGCCAGTCCCGGATCCGTTGTTGTGCCTGCGCTTCACCGATGCCGCGTTGGGAGTCGAGTAGGACGAGATGTGGCTCCAGCGCGAGAAAGTCGGTACTCAGGTCATGTGCGCCGTAGACGGAATCAACGATCGCTAGCCAGTTCCTCAAGCGATGCTCAAATACGTACGCGCGAATGATATAGGTCCGTGCGATGCCAGTCTTCCAGTCGCCGAAACGTGCCCTGTAGCCCTGCGTTGTGCCGACGACGCGTCTGGCAAGCCGCAACGGCAGGTACGAAACGACCTCATCAACCGGCAGTCTGCTGAGCCAGGTGGTGGTGAGTACGATTTCGACCTCGGGCCAGGGTTCGAGCAGGCTGACCAGTAGTGGCGAAAATTCAAACAGCGGGATTCCTGTATCGAGGAATATCTCATTGCTTTCGTCAAGGAATGCGTGGCCGCGATGAAGCACTCCGTCGTAGTCTACGAAGAGTGTTGGTACTCGCTCGTCCAGAATCAGCACTGGCGGCTTCGATTCGTTGCTCAAGCTCAGATCCCCACCCGGCATCACGACTACGGTTTTCACATTGTTGCAGGGGCGTACGCGGCTTCGCTGGGCAAGAGATGGCGAAGCCGGGGCCCTCCTGACGGGCAACGGCCGGGTATATGCGACGCCATTGGTCAGCTGTTCGTAAGAGTGGCCTAGACATCGGGTTTGCATCCGGTCGGTGATGATCGCCGCATATTACGCACAGCCGACGGCTCATCCTTTCGGCCAGCTCAACCATGGCTCGATGCCGGGCGTCAGCGCCGGACAGCACAGCGTCCCGAATTTTTCCCTTACCTGCACTGCGACAGCCTGCGGTGCGCCATGCCTGGGAGCGAGGTACAGTCCCGCGCACAGCACATCGATCAGATCGAACCATCCATCCCCGCACTCGAATCCCCACAGGGAAAACACAGTTGCCATGGCGTCTATTGTGTCGGCGGCTACCCGACTAACGGCGAAGATGAGTGGATGTCTATTCCGCTGGATGTTCGACAGTCCTTCACGCATCGTTCTCTTTCTCCACTCCCTCTATTGCGAAAACAGCTCCGGCTTCAATGGTCCCATGGCGATTGCCCACCAAGAAAGTCGAGCCAGTCGTGCGCGTAAGCGCAGCCGTGATCTGGAATGCCTGAACCGGAGAGCGTCTGGTCGAAGAATGTTCTGGTCGGTTCTGGAATTTCGTCCAGACGCACGTAGAGGAAGCCTGCGTCGTTCACACGAACCGTGACTTCCGGCTGTGCTGGCCGCGGCGGCAACACTTCGCGGCCCTGATTCAATGCGGCAGCGAGACAGCGCGCAACGAGGTCCCACACACTGGTGGCCCATCTCGGATAACTGCGCACGATCGCCCGCTCTCCTACCTCACCGAGTACCGCATCGTCCAGGACTACCACGTAATCGGCGAGCGCTCCGTTACGCACCCGCGCGATATCCGCCGTCGCAATGACACGCTTTCCGCTTTCCCGTCCAACGGGCAGCAGTTCAACCGTGATCCGAAGCATCCGCCTTTCCTTCCGCTGATTCCAGCATTTGCCCGGGGCCAAGCCGGAGCGCGCGCTCCCATTGCGCCAGCGTGACGCTCGACACGCCGCAATCAAGCGCATCTTCGGTAGCGGAGGTTGGCAAGACAAGCTTCGTGACCGCGATGTGCCCAGCACCGTGAGGAGGCATGCCGTGTCGACCGCCGCCCCTTCTGTGATAGTGACCTGTGCCCCCCACCATTACGGGGTAAAGAACATCGACCAGCAGTTTCGTGTAAAGGTGCCAGGCGGGCAGCTCGCCCGTTTGGTCACCGTCACAGATCGGAATTTTTACGCTCATGGGACGCACTCCTGAGGGTCTTTGTCGGGACGTGTTCCGGCGGGGTCGTCACGAATCTCCGCCCGAATGGGCAGGGCAGCGCGTCATAATCCAACCCTTCCTGCTCATGAGCTCGCCGCGATTGCCACACTTTTCGCACAATCGAGCACTCATCGACTCGGCGAGTTCTATCATGCCGCGTTGCCCGGCGTCGGCCACGTCCGTGTAGAAGCGCAAGGCTCCAAATTTTTCCTTGACCTGCACCGCGACTACCTGAGGCGAGCCTCTGAAATCTGTCGCTGCCTGCAGGTTCAGGCATAGTGCATCGAGGAGATCGAACCAGCCATCCCAACACTCGAATCCCGAGAACGATGACACCGCGTGCGGGTCGCGATTCGGGTGCGCAAAGGGAAAAATGCGCGGGTAGCGCTCACGTAGAGTCTTCTGCAGTTCCTCATGCATCTGTTCCACCTCGTTCTTTGCAATAGCCAGCGACGCTCCGCGTCGGCTGGAGGCATACAGGTTCGCAGAAAGTCGTTACGGCCAGCTGCGGGATCGCTTCGCATGCCCCGTCCGTCCAGGCAATGCGCCCAAGGAATCCCCCCTCGGAACAGAGTCGAGCAGCACGCGCTCGAACCGCTATCAGGCCGTCGGGCGCGTTCGACCACTAACAATCCGGCCCACCGCGAGCAATTTTTGGTGGACCCATCGCTGCGAGCTTCGCCTCTATCGCGTGATACACACCAGGCTCACTGATACCAAGTACTGGATCGGTCAGTACGAGATGGTCACGCGCGGCGTCCGGCCACCCGTCGTCCTGGTCATCAAGTGCGAGCCACGCCATGGGATGCCTGCGCCGGACGTCCGCCCAGACCTGCAGCCCGCGCGGCAATGTTGTGAACAGATAGGCGTCCATGTCGCCATGAAAGGTCGCGCCGACCACCCTCGATCTCAGCGCCTGCGGCAAACGTTGTGCAACTTTGCGCACGCTCCCGTAGACCCGCACCCAGCTCGTCGACAGGACGATTCGCATGGCCGGATACGGTGCCAGTAGTGTTACCAGCAGCGGCGCATGCTCAAACACGGCGTGTCCGGGCGGCGTCGCGACGTATGGGCCGAATCCGGGCCGTCGCCAGACATCCTCTGGATGGAGCACCCCGTCGAAGTCGAGATACAGCACCTGCCCGCCCGCATGCATCGGGCGCGGAGTATTGAGAGGACGCTCGGCAGGAGGGAGAAGTCGGTTCACGTTGTCGGGATCGACAGGGCATGCAGCAACGTGCGCAACGGACTAGCAGCGCACTGCTCCCGCCACGCGATCTCTCGCAGCCTCCAGCACCTCCTTGGGAGGCAACGCCAGGACGTCACGCTTGCGCTCGCCGTGCAGCATGCGATTCGTCGACTCGAACCATGAGGCGATCCGAATTGGCTTGAATCCCCTGAATACGATCACGATCTCCGCCATTTCAGTGACAGGAACTCGGGTCATCAACTTCTGACATCGACATTTGGGAACAATCCTCGTGCAGCGCTCCCCACAGGGCCGGAAGTGAACGGCTTGAGAGTGCGATATCAGCGTCTGACGGGAAGTGTCGCAAGAGCTGAATGGCCAAGGTGCGAACGAGGCAGTGGTCAAACTGACCGGTGTGACTAGCAAGTATTTCGAGGGCAGTCCTCGTCCCGCGCACCGAGCGGGTACGTTCTGCAGGTGTCGTCATCTCGCTCTCCATGCTCACGGCCGAGCGCCCACGCCGGCCAGATCGACCTCGTAGTCATCACGCTTACATGAGACTATAGTCTCATATATGAGATTTTCAAGATACTGTGATGGCTGTTCTACGCGTAGATCGGCATTACGACTTGGCTTGAACTACAGGATCGGGGCATCACACTACCGGAGCACTCGCCTGCTCCCCGCATGGCCATACAGAGAGGGTATCGAAGGTGGCAACACGCGGTGCTGCCAGAAGGTACGAAGCCGCATGCAGGAGAATTAATTGGGTTTACGTTACATCAGTCAGGTCTACGCGAAAATCCGTTCGCCCTAGGGCCTTCATGCATTGCAGATAGAAGGCGAAGCTGAAGCTACCACGAGATAGCTTGTTGGCAATCGATCGTTCGGTCTCGCTAACTCCAATTCCAGCAAGCAATACCGCCAACTGTCGGTAACTAACACCGTGCCGCGCGAGTTCGGCACGCAACACGTTTCTCGCTACGTGATACCAGTCCATCCGCCCCGACCCCAGTAAAAAGGCGGATTATTCCTTGCCTCTCTCAGATGCGCCTCTATAATCTCATATATGCGACTTTGATCTCGAAATAGAGATTTCAATGATCATGGAGGCGAGATGGCATAAAGGCCATCCAACCAGCGATTACGAGAATCTGTCGGTTAGGCATTGCAGACGTCAGCGGCCACGAGTACGGCGCCGTCCAGCATCAGCCCACTAGAGGACCGGGCTCTTCGCCGGATAGCGGTTTCGCGCCGGGTTGAAGAACCCGGTCAACTTCGCATGCTGTACTTCCCCACGCCCTATCCGGATGAACTCCTGGGCAGTTTGCTTATCCGGGCGTGCCACCATCTCGGTCTGTCGCCCGCGGCGCTGGTTCGTTTGATCGCGGATGGCGCAGGCGATTTGTTTTTCCTCGTTCCCTCTTTTCTTGAAACCATTTCGCGGCTGACTCGTATGTCAGCGTGGCAACTACTACTAAAGCATACCGTTTTCCCCTATGCGGCGATCGGTCTAACATCGCAAAGGCGCGCCATCCTCGCGCGTGACTTACTGTCGGCTTCCGCGCGCGGAAGCAGCGTCCGGCTTCGAGCCAGTTTCAGCCTTCGAGCTACTCTAGGCTTCCACATTGAGGCGCTCTCGTGCAGACGTTATTGCGAACAATGCTGCCATGAAGACCGCACCCGCTTCGGGGAAAGTTACTGGCATACCCAACATGCGCTGCCAGGCGTGTTCGTCTGTCCGCAACACGGAAAGATACTCCATCTCTCGAGCATTGCTGCGCTGCCGAGACTGTCGACAAGCAATGCCAAGCTTCCCCAAGAGGTCACTGGACAACCATGCAACTGGGGCCTAGATGAGAAACGGCTGCAGTGCATTGGAAGAGCAGCGTTACATGCGATGACTTTGCCCGAAAACACGTGGGACACAGTGAATGCGGAGTATTTCGCCTGCGCTTCTACGATCGTCGCCTCGCGCGAACAAAGCCGTTGGCGGGTAGACCCGATGGTAGTAGATTTTGGACGCTTCTATGGGCCCACGTTCCTTGAAAAAATCGGTCTCGGCTTGGCGTCCATGGATCGAGATGCATGGCCGGCAAAACTGCTGCACGGCGCCCACCCACGGCTTCTTCTGCAACTGCGCCATATTTTGCTTCAGCTCTTTCTTAAATCTGCGTGGAAGCCCACAACTTAGATACGATATAAACCTCGGTTCGCCTTGTCTGGCAGAGATTTCGAAAGGCGTTCGAGATCTCGAGTATTTCGGCGCAACCAAAAACGGTCGACGTCCAGCGCAAAGCTTCACCAAACGCACAGATGACGCCCCGGCGACTGGAGCCTCGATGGAGCAGTATGAAGCGCCTTGGAATAGCGGCATTAGACTCAACGAGGTTGCCCGAATACACTTGGGACACAGTTTCTGCAGGCTAATCCGTCTCCGCTTTTTCGCTCGCTGACACGTACGACCACCATTCTAACGCGGCCCGCTTAGTATGTTCCTGAATACAAATGCGCGGCGGGCAAGACTGTCGCGTGGAGTCCCAACCAGTTCCACTTCCGCAGTTGCAACTCATCCTGCTTCGCCTCCTTCTTCAACCCTTGCGAAAGCGTTTCGGGGGACGCTTCAAAAGATCATAGACGCGCTTGTCCACGTTCCAGAAGAGCTCCAGAAATTTTTGGAGCTCTTGTTCCTCATCATCGATACAAGCAAGCGACTTCACTTTCTCTCGGTTGATGCTTCTCCGGGCTGGTAGACCGTCAGCTTCCAGCGCGTACCGAGCGCAACGCTTGTATTCGTCGAAAACGTGAGAAAAAACAGGATGGCGTGCAACCTCGACGTGCACTTCGACAATCTTTTCACGATAGTAGATAGCCCTCCGGGGGTCGCGCCGCAGGATTCCTTCTCTGTATAGACACCAATACACCGTAAGCCGATCGAACACCTGCCACATGCGGTCGTTGTCGTCACCGACCCATCTCTCCGCGTCATCCGTAAGAGTACTGAACTCGTCTCGAATCACGCTCGCCTTGCGCCGCCATGCCTCGCTTTCGGGCAAACCTCGCCCGAGTTCCACGTAAAAGAAACCATAGATACCCTCGGGAAACAGACCGGCCCCGCCAAAGCTTCTTTTAAGCGCACGGTAGAGCAAGTGGCAAACCCGATCCAAAGACACCTCCTGTACCATCAGCTCCCACGGCTGATAGTAAAAGGGCGTTATGTAAGCTCCACCGCAGTGCGCATTGATGGCATCGAACCAATCGTAGCCGTAGCGTCCATGCGGCCCCGGAAGTAGCGCGTGTTTGCCGTTGAGCCACTGGTAAACAATCTTACTGTTCGTACCTGGCTCCGCTTCCGGTCCAGCCATCCGCTTGCTCAGCGCGGAGGCACTTTCTGAAATGGAAAGAACGGCCGCCCACGCCCACGCTTTTGTCGCCCCTCTACCCACCTGCTTTAGAAATTCAGGATCACCCTTTCCAGAAGCCCATGCAGGCTTCGGCCAATCACCGGTAGACATCGTTGACTCCCATCATCGGTGTAATCACCCTCGAACAATGCTACACCCAGCACCCTGAGGAGCCAATAAAATCCAGCCGTCCGGTGGGCAGAAATACGCTCTCATTACACCGCGAGTCCTTGCGGCGCCCGAAAAAATTGCTACTGTGTGTTCAACGAGATGTGCCAACGCTCAGCACCAGATACTGCTTCCAGACGTTGCAGTTGGTCGCGCTGAAAGATGGGACGAAGTGAGCTCCGCGTACCGCTGTGCCTGGATTACCTGGGGCGAGCACCGTGCATCGGGATGCGACATTGGTTTAACGAATCTGGGCGCGGGCGTGCCATCGACGCGGAATGGCTCGGCTGCAAGAGTGCGGTCGTTTGAAGAATATGCCGCGAACCATTGACCAATCTCGGTATATTTTTACGGAGAACGAAATGAGCAAGCACGCAAAGAAGAAAGCTAAAGACGTCTTCAAGCACGGGCGGGCTGAACGGCGTAGCTCTGGAGAAAAACAGATCCGCATGCCTTGGACGGACCCGTTCGGCTGTCCTTTCACAGAATCGTCTCCCGAATACAGCACGGATGCGGCATGCGCAATACATACCATCCCGAAGGCTGAACCTAAGACCCTCCACGGGACATCGGATTTGCAGTTCGATCCTTTAACCACAAGAAGACACTATTCGGCGCACCGAGAACTAGATCTGGAAATATCTGGTTACTTTGTTATCAAGTATTCATACTACTTTGCATCAAACACACCAAAAGTGACGAAAATAGAATTTTTTCCGAATCAGACAAGATTTCTACAAAAACGGTAGACCGGATGCCATAGATTTACCATGAGCGTCATATCTCGGAAACAGGAAACTAGCCAGTCGATCCTATTTTTCACTCTTTACTGCATATATTTATTCGGACTGAAAATTATTTAGTAATCCAAAAAGCTTCAGGAGATGGGAAGCAGTTTTTCAGGTTCCGGCCTGCGCAACAGAGAATCATCACCAATACAAATGAATCGGAGGATCTATGTCACGCTCCAGAAAGATTACAGAAGACGTCATACAACGATGGCGTGCCGAGGGGCGCGGATCTGGAACAGGCCAATGCTATAAGCCTTGGCTGGAGGTCCACGACTTCTCCTCAGACGGTATCGTTAACCGAGTACACAGCACAAAACTCGGTCGGGTAGTGCATCTTCTGTCCACCGTCGAATCCTGCACCTTCTACGGCCTTGAGTGGCAGGAGACCATTAGTGGTATCTATGAGCAGTATCCTCTGGATCGGCAACTTACGCTGGAGATCGCAAGCAAGCTTGGAATCAGGCATCCGTATTACCCCGGAACACACGTGCCTACTGTGATGACCGTGGACTTTCTCATCACCAGAGTCAACGACTCCGCCCCTAGTTTTGAAGCATACGACTGCAAGATGACCGCGGACGCAGAAAACGAAAGAGAAATAGAAAAACTTGCCATTGCACGGACATATTTCTCCGGAATGGACATACCGCATCGCCTCATATTTGATACCAAAATTCCAAAGCAAAAAATAAAGAATATCGAATGGATACGTGATGGAATCATCAAATCAGGAGAAGACAAATCATATACAGAACTATTACGAGACCGCACGATACGCATGGCGAATGAACTCAAATCGACACGGAACATCCCACTGAGAGACTACTGTCATTCGTTCGAGGTTCGTCACGGTCTCCGTGCCGGTGACGGCTTGAGGATTGCGAAGATACTTATGAATGAGCGGGTTCTGTTATGCAATTTGAACAATCCAGATCTTGCAACATGCCCCTTGAGAGCTTTCAGACTAAACATGACATCTCATTACGATTTCTCGATCGCCGCAATGTAAACGCTTCGGCCGGAATCGGGCATCCTCGACCGCGACAATCCAGCAAGGTCGACGCAAAATTTGTACTCCCACAATGACCACCTCTACCCTCTCCACCTCCGACGAAATCGCTGTAAACGAGGTTCGGCGTAATCTGCATACGCCTCTAGTGGTAAATGATGTGCTTGTGGACGGGACCGGAACGCGATTCCGAATTTTGAATGTGATCGACGATACCGCGTGGACCATCAATCTCAATGACAAGAACTGTTGGCCAGTTGCCAGAAAGTATTCAGAATTGTTGGAACTGGCTAGAAAAGGCTTGATCTTCTCAATCAAAATAAACATTCGGGGCAAGCTTCAATTTTGCACGCCAGCTGCAAGTGCACGGAGAGATTTTGCCTTAAAGGCAATAGAATCTCTGCTCAGTAGTCCGGCGATCTACGATCCCGTGCAGCGCGGTCGGCTGGTGCGGGAACAGGCTGTTGCAAGTGGCTGCTGTAAAACGACGATTTATACATATCTAAGAGCGTACTGGACGGGCGGCCAAACCAAGGATGCACTATGCTTCGACTTTCCTTCCATTGGCACGTCCAAGAACGATTGCACGAATGGACGCGGACGTACAACGGATAGGTACGACACGTACCAGATGAACTTACAAGACGTCAGGAATATAAAGAAAAGCATATTTAAACATTTTCTAAAAAAAGAAACTAAAACGCTCGCCTCAACCCACAGCTGGATGCTGGACCGTTACTATTCATACAAAGATGGCAACGGAAAGCTATACAATAAACCATTGGGCGAGCGGCCAACAATTCATCAATTCCGTCAAACTGTAAAAAAACATTTCTCTCCAGAATTTTTATTACTAAAGCGTAAAGGCGAAAAAGATTTCAATCGGGATCACAATCAACATCTAACTGGCGCCCTACATTCAACGATCGGCGCAGGTCATATTTATGAAATTGACGCGACAATAGCGGACGTTTGGCTGGTCGCCAGAGACAATCCTCAAAAGATTATCGGAAAGCCGACCTTGTATTTGATTTATGACCGATACAGTCGATTGTGCGTTGGACACTATGTCGGTTTAGAAAATGCGTGCTGGGAATGCGCCATGCAGGCCATTCTCAGCATAGCCGAGGACAAGGAAGCTCTGTGTAAAAAATACAAATTAGATTACGATCCCTCAGATTATCCAGCCGATGGAGTTTTCCCCTTAAATTGGCTAGGCGACCGCGGAGAAATGATCTCTCGCAACAGCAACAGAATCTGCGATGGAATGGAGGGATCAATCTCAAACGCGTCGTCGTTGTGCCCTCAAACAAAGGGGACCGTTGAGTGTGGATTTAAACTAATTCATGTCAGGATTGAAGCTGTGGCACCCGGCTATGATCCACCAATTAATGCAAAAAGACGCCGCGGAAAACACTATGAAAGCGATGCGTGTCTCAATGTCGATCAGTTTACGGCACTCGTAATTCTAGCAATTAATCAACACAACCGGAGCATGATGAAGAACTACGAAGCCGCGCCCGCTGTGATGTTGAGAACCCGACCAATTCCGATTGAGCTATGGAACGACAGCATCATCAATCAAGTGGGCAGTCTACGTCAATATTGTGAAGATTACCTACATCTCAAGTTGCTGCCGCGCTCGAGCGCAACGATTCAAAAAGAAGGTATTTTCTTCAAACATTGTTACTATTCCTGCCCCGAAATTGAGAGAAAAGGCTGGTTCATAGCAGCCGCAAACAGAGGCCGATCACAAGTCTCGGTGTCGTTTGATCGGAGACTGGTCGATGAGATCGTTGTGTACGACCCGAATGATCACCAGATTGCGTACAAATGCAGGCTCACTCCCCGATCCCTTCATTTCAAAGGATTGTCATTCTCCGAAGTAGATTACATATTTAAAAAGGTTAAATCGATCATCAACGATGATGAAGAAGATGCACAGCAGAGGCGTTCCGACTTCTCAAGGAACTCAGCCGTGATCACGGAACCTGCATACGCGGCGATGAAATCGGCTTGTCGAGGGAAGTCGAGAAGCTCTCGCAAGGCTCGTACAGCGCTCGAACGAGCGACCGAAAGGACTGCCAGACGGCAAACGGACGCAGCTATGCCGACCATCCCGATAGACAACCGACTTGCTCAGGAGCACGAACAGCCGAAACCGGCAAATCAGGGTGATGGAATATCACCTGACGACCAATCCAACGTCTCCACAGCAAACGGAGAAAACTCGCAAGCTTCCAGTTCGACTTTGCCAGGTTGTGATTCCGCAGGGAAGTCGGACACTGAGCCAAGCGGGATCGAATATCAACTCGCCTTGAAAAGACAGGAGATGAATCGTGAACATATTAGCTGAGATAGGCGCATACATCGTAACAGCAGTATACCGAGAAGAAGATATCCCACAATATAAGGGTAATAAGCTTATCGAAGCAATGCCACCATCTCTCAGTACTGACGAATGGGATACGATTCTATCGTCGTATCCCAATTATGACCCATTACAAAGATCGTGGCCAGTTCAACAGAGGTTCAAAATGATCTCTCAACTCCAGAAATTTATGGTGCCATTGGAAAGACATATCCGGCTCGCGCATGCAATCGACACTATGATAAAAGATGGCTATATAGGCCGTGAACCTCGTACAGCCGCACATGCCGCCACCCTCCAGAAGCTATACGAAGCGAGGCAGGCCGGTAATATACTTCGGCCCGACGGAAAGGACGATCAAGACTTCACAGAGAATTCGAGCGCTTTTGTCGGTGCAAGCGGCATAGGCAAGACAGCGATCCTACATCGAATTTCGCGGTATTATCCGGTCACCAACCACGTCGAACTCGGGTGGATCCAGATTCCTTGGCTTCATATCGAGGCGCCTCCCGATGGACTCTCCGTTAGCGAGCTAGCCACAACAATCCGCCGTCGCATCGAGCACCTGGCACCAGAAGCGACGATGAAGGTGAAAGCTCGTGAAACTGAATCAGAGCGGATGAACAGCGCGGCGCGGCTTATGTATCTATGCAATGTGGGTCTATTGATTGTCGACGAGGTGCAAAGGCTTAAGGTTGCTGGAAAAGGAGAGAAGAAACTCCTCAACCTGTTAGTTGCTGCCTCCAACGAATTGGGTATTCCTATACTATTCGTGGGCACCAGTAAGGCGGTGAAACTACTTGGACTTGATTTTAGTTCCGCTCGACGTTCCGTCGGGGGCGGATTCCCTCCGTGGAATGTCCTTAAAGCGAGCCACAGCCTCGAGTTCAAATTGCGTGGCGAATGGGAGCACTTCATCGTCGCTTTCTGGAGACTGCAATGGCTACAGAAGCCCGTTGAGCTCACTGCCGACCTGTCTGAATTGATGTACACGTATTGTCAAGGGATAGTTGATATAGCACTGAAGCTTTTTTTCGTGGTTCAAATAGAGGCAATTTTTGAGAAAACGGAGACAATTACCGCGCAGGGTATCCAACAAGCGTGGCAAAGGAACTTCTCGCTCATTGATCCCATGTTGGCGGCATACCGATCGGGCGATAAGAAAGCGCTCGAACATTATGAAGACATTACTCCAATTGCTTTCGAATCGCTTTTTGACAATCTTAGGCTTCGGTATCAAGGTCCAAGAGATCCGGATGCATCCGCCTGCCTCGATGACAGCGGCGTTGCTGTGGCTATGGCGAAGGAACTCGTGAATCAAGGAAGAGATACACAACTTGCTCTTCAGCATACAGGGCATGTGGATCTCAAGGACGCTGCGGGAGGTGTTCACGAGGCGACCAAGACAGCAGTTAGCGCAAACGCCACGTCGAGGGGTTCCCTCAAGCGGAAGGCTCAGCCAGCTTCTTCCGAAAACCCGAACTTACCGCCCGATGACTACCGCATGGCCGCTTTCCTCGCCCGAAAAGAAGGATGCTCGATCTTTGCCAAACTCGAAAGCATGGGTGCGGTGTTCGATTTCGACGCTGCGCTTTAGATCTTTTCTTTCACCCGCGAGCGGTTGCAATGTACCAATTCCGAATTGGTACATTGCAACGTCTTGACAATGCAGGGACCTGCACCTTTTCCCTAATCATACGGGATCAGGAGTTGCCAATGTGGTTCGAGAAAATAGAAAGGCTAAATGGAATGTATTATATTATCGAAAATCACAAAAACAAAAAAAATACATCAATTGGAGTATGCGAAATAAATAAACGCATACAGACAGAAAAAACCAATTTTCAGATAAAATTAGAAACGAAATTCTCCCACTGGAAAATAGCCAAACCAATACAGTACCTTTCCGCCTATGGAATTACAAAAGACAAAGCCAATCATCACCAAGTCTATTTCTTTAACGAAAATCAGATTAGATTCTTCGCGCCAAGCCTGATTATTATTAACTCCATATTCTCACCACCTTCGACGACATTAAAATATCTATTCGATCTTAATGGCTTCCATGACTTATGTCACACACAAATGCGAGACGGGAAATTCTCCTGTTACTTCAATCACAAAAATAATCACGGAAAATGTCGCCTCAATCGCATTAATTGGCTTTTCGCGTTTCCTACCGCATATAACGCCTGGCAAAGTGTATACAGACTATCACGAGATGGCACTATCGGCATTGATTTGCCTGACGCAGATATTACTTGCCAAGTCCGCGGCAAGCGTATAAAGAACTCTGTATTTATTACCCAAATTCGTATATCGACCGTTAATCCGACAGAAGATGCGATCGATTGGGCTAAAATGAAAAGAGGGCAGTTCAGCTTCACCCTCGATACGGGGCGCTCCCGTCTACCGGACATAGCTCTAATAAGAGCGAGTGGCAATTTTCGGTTGTCCAATTCAGAATGGACTGAAATAAAAGATTTCTTAAATACATATTCTGATAGAACACCAAGAATAACTCGAACGAGAATTGATTGCATTCTTCATAAGTTGACGAGTGGTCTCCGATGGTCAGAAATAGAAAATAAATATCTTATTCAATCACTGTATCGGAAGCTGAGAAAAAATAACCTATGGCCAACAATCAAAAGCATTTTACTTAACCACAGGAGAAAGCTTCCGGTTAAAAACAAACGAGGCGAATGCTTCCATATCGCCACAAACACCAGACCGGGCGATATGCGAGAAAAGCGTGCTTGACACGCAACAGCTTGATCTAAGGTCGCGATCCATCTTTTTCGATCACTGCGAGCGCCGCCGCTTCCTTAGCGCCAGTACGATTTTTATTGCGAAGTTCAGAACAATTTTCGTTTGCTAAACACAGTGGCGTATCGAGACGCGACAGACCAGCTTTCTTTGGTAACGTGCGAGGCGATAGTATTTACAATCACCTATTTATCATCGACTTAGCGAGCGCCTGGAAGCCAACTTTCGTTTGCGAATCACCAGCGTGGTGATCAGCAAACGAAATCTGATCTGTTGCAAACAAAGTTGTTCTTACGATTCTTCGCAAATAAAACTGTCCTGGAAAATCGACCTCGCCCTCCGACTCCTTACGCCATGACGGTTTGCAGGCAACGCCCCTCCCACACCAAGCGCACTTTCGCTGCATTGTAAAATTACCAGCACGCACCTGGATGACCTCCAAACGCCGGGGCGCGAACGCTCCCCTCTAAGAATCAAACAATTAGCCAAATTCCTTGCAAACAAGACTGGTCCGAGAACTACCCCTTGCAAACGAAATCTGGCGTGACGAAAACAGGCCCAATTAACTGATCCATAAGAATTTCTCCAGGCAACTCGGAGACGTCGATCGCAGGCAACTCAACTGCTAACTAACCTGAAGCCCGACACTCCGCCTCAGTTCGAGCCGTGTCAGGGTCGTTGATAGCTTTGCAGGCGAATGTAGGCCCGCATCCGGATTACGTTGCACAAGTTCGCGCTCCATCTTCCTGACGAGATCGATCGCCGCGCCGCGCTGGATGCGCTCGTCGAGACCATCGGCAATCGCCTGCTCGTTGACCTTCAACTGCAACGGCAGCGAGACCTCGTCTGCCACTGCGAGCGGGCCGACTGGCATACCCGCCGCGCGCGTGGCGTTTTCGATCAGCGCGGGCGCGACGCCTTCCTTGAGCATCATGAAGCCCTGGTCGACATAGCTGCCGAACACACGCCTCGTGAAAAAGCCCGGGCTGTCGTTGCCGACGATCGGCGTCTTGCGCAACTGCCTGACGAAGTCGAGCGCGCGCGCAAGCGTCTCGTCCGAACGCGCACGGACAGCACCGACTTCGCGAAGCGCGCCTCGTCCCATGCTTGCGCCGCGAGGCGCTGGCTTTCGACCGCGAAGGCGTCGACGTCCTCACGGCTATAGCCGTCGAGCGCGGCAATCAGATCGGCACCGATGCCTTGCGGTGCGTAATAGCACTTCCATCCTGTTTGCGGGTCGGCGTACCAGGGGCCGCCGTCGCCGCCGATCGGCGTGCGCGACATCGATTCGACGCCGCCCGCCACGACGCTGCGCGCCTGGCCACTGCTCACGAGCGAGGCACCCAGATTGACGGCTTCGAGCGCCGACGCACAGAAGCGGTTGATCTGCTGGCCCGGCACGCCTTGCGCATAGTCGGCGGCAATCGCGGCCACACGGCCGAGGTTCGCGCCCTGCTCGCCGATAGGCGCGACGCAGCCGAGAATCACGTCGTCGACGAGCCCGGTGTCGAATCCGTTGCGATCGCGCACGGCCGCGAGCGTCTGGGCGGCAAGCTGGACCGGCGTGATCTCGTGAAGGCTCCCGTCCGCGCGCCCTCTGCCGCGAGGCGTGCGCACGTGGTCGTAGATATAGGCGTCTTGCACTGGAACTCCCCTCTGATGATGTTCTGGCGCGCCGACAAACGGCACCGGGCATGCTCTGAAGATTAGCGGGAGTTGTGCGGTGCGGCGTCGTCGAATCCGACGATTCGAGGCGCGCGGCGAGGCTTGCCCGCCGGCGGCGTGCCACGGGTGCGAGCCGGGATCCTCCTCGTCCTGCGAGCCTCGACTAGCTGCAGATCCTGCGCAAGGACTGGAACCTCAGGAGGTCACACTGCTCTCTTCATCGACATTACGAGTGCGGGTACTTGAATGTCGCCCCAAACGGCCGCCTCGGCCGGTAGTACGATATTCGTTCGTCTTGGCGCCACGTGCGATGCGTCACTCCGCGCTGGCCTGACGCTTCCGGATAAGGAGGACGTATGCGCATTCTGATAGTTGGCGCAACCGGACTGCTCGGCAGGGAAATCGTTCACCTGCTCTCGCCCGAGCACGAGGTCATTGGTGCGAGCCGCAACGGCCCGGACTTGTCGGTGGACCTCGCGAACAAGGCGTCCATTGAGTCAATGTACCGGCAACTCGGAACCGTTGATGCTGTGATTTGCACCGCAGGTGCCGCGAAATTTGCGCCGCTTGAATGGCTGACCGACGAAGACTTTGCGTTCAGTCTGACGAATAAGCTGATGGGACAGGTCAATCTCGTCCGGTGCTCGGCCGGTCACATTGCACAAGGCGGGTCCCTGACGCTAACCAGCGGCATTCTGTCCCAGCATCCGGTCACGGGGAGTGCCGTAGTCGGTATCGTGAATGCGGGGGTCGAGGCGTTCGTCCGGTCCGCGGCTCTCGAACTGCACGGCAAGTCGCGGGTGAACGTCGTCAGCCCAGGCTGGGTTTCAGAAACGCTTGCTGCGATGGGGCAAGCTTACTCGGCGGGTACTCCGGCCGCGGTGGTAGCCCAAGCGTACAAGCGAAGTCTGGTCGAGGACATCACGGGACAGGTCATTCCAGTCAAGAAGCCGTGAAAGCAGCGCCGCCATCGCTCGACGCGCCGCCATATCAATAGCTTTCCACTTCAGTCTTTCTGTTTTAACTCGTAGCAACGCAGCGTTTCGTACTTAACCGCATGCCAGCCCAAGTATTCAGGAGACGACCATGAACCTCGCCGGCAAAACACTATTCATGTCTGGAGGCAGTCGCGGCATCGGACTTGCCATTGCACTCCGGGCGGCGCGTGACGGCGCAAACATCGTGATTGCAGCAAAGACGGCCGACCCGGACCCGCGACTTGAGGGCACGATACATACGGCGGCGGCGGCCGTGGAATCTGCAGGCGGAAAGGCGCTTGCGCTGGTCGTCGACATTCGCGATGAGGAACGCGTAAAGGCTGCGGTCGCCAGAACCGTTGAGGTGTTCGGCGGCATCGACATACTCGTGAACAATGCAAGCGCCATCCGGTTGACGGGAACGCTGGATACGCCCGTCAAGCGCTACGACCTGATGCATGAGGTGAATGGGAGAGGCACGTTTGTCTGTAGCCAGGCCTGCCTGCCCCACCTTCTCAATTCGGCGAATCCGCACATCCTTACGCTGTCGCCACCGCTGGTCACCGACGCAAAGTGGTTCAAGGATTTCCCGGCCTATACCATCGCCAAATACACGATGAGCCTTTTCACCCTCGCGCTGGCTGGTGAGTTCAAGGACCGTGGCGTCGCCGTGAATTCGCTGTGGCCAAGAACCGCGATAGCGACTGCTGCCGTGCGAAACGAGATTGGCGGTGCGGATATGATTGCGGCCTGTCGCAAGCCGGAGATAGTCGCCGATGCGGCCCACTATATCCTGACCCGCCCGTCGAGGGAGTGCACGGGAAATTTCTTTCTCGATGACGAAGTGCTATTGGCAGCCGGTGTCCGGGACTTTGCGCAATACGACGTCAAGGCGGGCGCAGCATTGCAGGCGGACTTCTTCGTCGATGCGCTGCCGGGCATGCTACGGGCGGACAATATGGTCAAGTCCAAGCCGGGCCTGTGACGTGGCTGGCACGCGAGGGGAACCCGGCAGTCCGGCTTGGAGACGGGGCGTCTAAGGCGCCGCGAACGATGCGCCCAGCAACTTGACGGGCACTGCTCGCATCAATGGTCGTGCCTCCGGTCGCCGTCCCCGTGATCGTGATGCCAGTCGCCCCGCGGGCCACCTTCGTCATGGTAACGGCCCCAGTTACCGCGATGCTCGTCGTAATGGGCACGGGCATCGCGCCACTCCCGCTCATCATGATGCCGCTCCTCCCACTCCCTGCGTTCCCAGTAGCGATGCCCATCGTAGTATCTCTCACCATACCAGCCAGGACTGACGATAACAGCAGGCGGAGGCGCCTCATACACCGGCGGTGGCGCGACGTAGACTGGTTGGGGTGCAACTGCAATACCGGGGACGCCAATGTTCACGCCAACATCGACGTGCGCGGAGGCGGCGGCCGATACACCTATGCCGATGCCGGCAACCAATGTAATCGCGCACCAGCGGCGAGGTGCAATGCTCATAATTTTCTTTCCGTGATAGGTATGCCTGGCGGTTTCAGTTGAATGCGCAGAAAGTCAGCTACGGTTAATAGCGGTGATAGTAGCCGCCTGCAGGTACCACAATGCAGCCGCTCAGCGCGGTTCCAAGACATACGGCCATCAGCGTCAGCGCAAAGATTCTTTTCATAAGTGCCTCACTTGTCAGTTGTGAACGCACTATATTGAGGCGGCAAATTACCGGTGTTTTTGTGTGTAACGAGACGTGTCGCATGAAACACGTCTCCCACCATTTGTTGTGAGGTGGATTAGCGCGATCAGCGAAGGTATCGCGCTACGCGGGAGCGAGTGAGGCCGGAACGTGCGGGACGCTACGCGTCACGGCTCTGAAATCAGGCGCGTGAAAGCAAGGCAGCAGGTCAACCGAATGACGAGTTCGGCTTCGCGATTTCCAGCGCAACACCCGCAACACGGCCTGCTATTCGCCTTTCCGGAGAACAATCACCGGTTGCCTTCGAAAAACATCCTTGCACGGGTTGCCGGAATTTGCGTTTGCCCGGCCAACGGTCCACGAACGGCAAGAACCTGCGGGCGCTCTTTGCCACGCTTATCGTTGAGCCTCTGACAATTGCTTACAAACGTCGCGGTTCCGACGTGCACTTCGACGATCGCTCAAGCGTTATGTCCGTCAACATAGGCAGCGACATTTCTCCGATGTGCGCATTTCCGAACATATCGGCCAACGAGCAACGCGTGCGCTGCAGTTGAAAACTCGATAACAGCCTCAACATCAGCCCAACTCAACCAAAGGGTTTTACACGATGAAAGCAATTAGCAAGTTCACGCTCACTATTGCAATGTCCGCACTCGCAGGTATCGGAACGGCAAACGCAGCCGGTTGCATCAAGGGCGCCGTTGTGGGTGGCGTTGCCGGACATTATGCCGGTCATCACGCAGTCGCAGGGGCGGTTGGCGGCTGTATCGTCGGACATCACCTGGCGAAAAAGCACGCGGAGGAACAGGCCGCGCAGAAGCAAGCGGCACGCGCGGAGTAATGTCTCAGGAACAGCGTTGCTCGTGGCGGTGCTTAAGCCTGTCTTAACTTTTGCCTCCCATCATCGTCGCACGCACGTCCGAGGTCCTGTACTTTGCCGCCAGCATATCGCCCTCGCGTTTTGTCGGTGAGCGTTGCGTTGGTGGCAGGACTGAGCGTTATTCAACGAGATTGAAATCAACATGCCCGGTAAATCACGAACCCGCAAACACACCCGGCCGGCGATGTCACCATTGCTGCGTGCACTTACTTTCAGTCGGGCTGCGCATGAGCCCGTAACGCAAGCCATGCTCCTTCAGTGTTACACGGGCCTGGACGCGTTTCGGCGAGGGCACGGCTCGCGTGAGCTCTTCACGACCTTGGAGCGACAACTCTTGATTGCCGGGGAGTTGTGTCGGCTCGGATACTATCCAAACGAAATTGCGGACATACAGGAAGCCCACGCGGCGATGATGCATATCGACGCTGCCGAGAAGGAAAACGGCGTCTGGGTGATGGATGATGCTGACTACGCCTGGGTATGTGTGGCGTTCGAACTCTTCGGTCGCCAGCTAGCCGTGGTGTCTCTTGACGGTATTGCCAAGGCTGAAGCAAGAATGGTGGAAGGCTTGCTCAATGCCAGGAAAAAAATCGCTCCTGCAGAAGTCACGACGTAGCTGAGCGCGCGTTCATCGGCAAATGGGCAACCATTCGAGATGCGTGTATGGCACGCGAGCGTGCCCTGAGCTCGTTCTGCCAGATCTGCAGGCTATCCGGCATATCGGGCGAAGGCGTGGCGGGCGTGATGCCGACAAGACAATCGCTCCCCTTGTTAGAAGCCTGAAAAACGCATTACATAAGCACTCCTCCCACTTCGTCGGAGCCGCAGCGCCTCGCTGGCTGGTCGCTCATTTGGGCGGTTTTTTTCGTCGCTCCGGAAGCCCTCTCGCTTCCGGTTAGAACGACGTCCCGATCTGGAACTGGAACTTCTGGTACTGATCGGTCGCGTGCCTGACAATCGGGAAGCCAAGGCTGAGCTTGAGCGGGCCGATGGGTGAAATCCATTCGAGGCCCGCGCCATAGCTGTAGCGCAATCCGTTCGCGCCGGTGCTGCTGCCCTCCGTGCCCCACACGTTGCCGCCGTCCACAAACGTGAATACGCGCAGTGTGCGGTCGTAGCCGGTGCCCGGCAGCGGGAATGTCAGCTCGATATTGCCCACCACCATCTTCGAGCCGCCGATCGGGTCGTTCGTCGACTTGTCGCGCGGACCCAGCGAGCCCGACTCGTAGCCGCGCACCGAACCGATGCCCCCAGCGTAGTAATTCTTGAAGATCGGGTACGCCTTGCCGCCCAACCCGTTGCCGTAGCCGCCCTGGAAGTTCAACCCCAGCACGAACCCGCGCGCGAATGAGTAGTAGTACTGCATCTGCGCATCCGTCTTGTAGTACGGCGTGCCGACCGGTGTGCCGTATTCGGCGTTGGCCTGCGCGTAGTAGCCGCGGCTAGGCACCAGTGCGCTGTCGCGATTGTCGCGAGACCAGCCCACGGTGACCGGCACCGTGTTCGACACGCGCCCGAACTCATTGACGTAGTCCTTGTAAGTCTGCGGCGTCTCACTGTCGACGTCGAGGCGATCCTGCTCGATGCCAAGGCCGAAGTACACCATATCCGCCTCGGAAAACGGAACGCCGAACTTCACGTCCGCGCCGTACGAGACGATACGAAAGCTGGTGTCGTTCGTGCTCGAATAGTAGAGCGGGTAGGAAGTGCGGTAGTACGCATCGGTAATGCGTTTGATGCCATCCACCGTGAAATAAGGATCGGTTTGCGTGACCGAGAGCGTGCGGTTCGTCGAACCCGTATTCACGTTCAGCGAAAGGCTGTTGCCCGAACCAAACACGTTGTCCTGCGAGATGCCCGCCGAAATGCTCGGCCCTGAGCCGGAACCGTAACCCACGCCCAGCGAAAGCGTCCCGGTGGGCTTCTCGGCCACGTTCACGTTCACGTCGACCTGGTCCTGCGTGCCTTCGACGGGCACCGTGCTCACATCGACGTCCGTGAAATAGCCGAGCCGGTTGACGCGATCCTTGGAAAGCATGAGCCGGTTCGAATCGAACCAGGCGCCTTCGAACTGGCGCATTTCGCGGCGCACGACTTCGTCGCGCGTGCGTGTGTTGCCAGTGATGTTCACGTGGCGCACATACACGCGTCGACCCGGATCGACCTGTAGCGTGAGCACGACCGTGTGATGCTTCTGGTCGATCTCGGGCAACGCATTCACGGTGGCGAATGCATAGCCGTACTCGCCGAGCTTGTCGACCATGCGCTTGGTCGTGTCCTTGAGCTTCTGCGCCGAGAAACGCTCTCCCGGATTGATCACGACGAGCCTCTTCAATTCCGCTTCGCGGTCGAGCAGATTGCCTGAGAACTTGAGGCCCGAGATCGTATAGGGCTCACCCTCATGGATCGAGATGGTGAGATACATCTCTTTCCTGTCGGTAGACAGCGACACCTGGGTGGAGTCGATATTGAACTCCAGATAGCCGCGGTCGAGATAGTACGAGCGAACGTTCTCGAGGTCGCCCGTCAGCTTTTCCTTGGCGTACAGGTCGTTCTTCGTGTACCACGAAAACCAGTTCGGCGTGGCAAGCTGCATCTCGTCGAGCAGCGTGCTTTCGGGAAATACGTGATTGCCGATAAAGTTGATCTGGCGAATCTTCGCGTTGGGCCCCTCGACGACGGCGAAAAGCAGTCCAACGCGATTTTGGTCGACAGGCGTAATGGTCGTGGTGACTTCTGCAGCATAGTAGCCGCGGGTGAGGTACTGGCGTTTGAGTTCCTGCTCGGCCTTGTCGACGAGCGACTTGTCGAAGTTGCGGCCAGCGGAAAGTCCGACCGACTTGAGTGCCTTGCTCAAATTGTCCTTATCGAATTCGTGAATGCCGGCGAAGTCGATCGTGCTGATGGTCGGGCGCTCGCTCAGCCGCACGATGACCGTGTGACCTTCCGTGGATATATTCACGTCGCGAAAGAATCCCGTGGCATAAAGCGCGCGGATCGCATCAGATGCCTTGTCGTCAGTGAAGGTATCGCCCTGCTTGATCGGCATGTAGGCGAATACCGTGCCCGGTTCGATGCGCACCAACCCTTCGATACGAATGTCCTGAACCACGAAGGACCCGGTTGCGTGCGCAGTTGAGAAAATCCCCAGCCCGAAGCCGGCAAACGAGAGCGCGCGGGCGTAGCGCGTAATGGAGGAAACGGTCATGCGGATATTCGGTCGTAAGGACTGCGGTGGCGCCGCTCAGCGGCGTGAGACAACAATCGCGAGTGCAACGAGAGCGGCGCTCGCGCGGGGATTGAACGGCGGCTTACTGCACGTGCATCGAATCGGGGCGCTGCGGCACGGCGACGCCGGTGGCAAGCAAGAGGACTTCGGATATGTGCGCGGCCTGCGCCGGACGCAGACGGAACGCCAGTTCGGCCCCGCCCGGCAGGCGAAAGCTCATCACGAGATGCTGCGCCGTGCCGGAATCGCGCCCGATCTCCCACGCCTCGCACGGCATGGTGAACTTGAGGCTCGACGCACGCTGCCGAATGCGTGCGGACCGGCCTATTGCATTGGAGAGCGCGGCGAGCAATTCGTGCATGACCGAACAGTGAACGGCGACGCTACCCGGTTGATTGCACTTCACCATCAGATACTGGCCGTCCGGCGTCAACTCAAAACCGTGCAGCGAGTCAATGGCAAGTGTCGTGGACATAGGCATGGAAACCCTCCCTGACCAAACAAGGGATGGAGTGTAATGGCCTAAGCTCGCTATGTTTTTGTTCGTATGTTACCGAAACTAATTAGGTAAGCTACGCACTTGTAAAACGCATCGCGCTGCCGCCGCAAGCATTCACGCCGCGACAGGCAGCAGACAAAGACGGGAACGTTTCGTTCTCTCCCGCGCGAAACATCACCCGGCTTTTCAAATGAAAGATTTGGTATTCAAAACGATTACTCGAAGTGACGACCGGGTCTGATGCAGGAGACAAGAAAACGGAGGGCCCGCGAGCCCTCCGTTTTTTTTGCACGATGTCGCCCGATATCCAGCGTACCGATTATCCCGGAGCCGCGCTCGCTTGCGCCGTCACGCTCGTCTCGCTCCACCCTCCCCCGAGCGCCTTATAGAGCGTGATCAGATTGGAAAGCTGCGAGAGCGTGTCAGTGACGAGTTGCTCCTGCGCCGTGTAAAGCGAGCGTTGCGCATCAAGCAGCGTCAAGAAGCTGTCCGTGCCGCGCTGATAGCGCGCCTGCGCAATGTCGTAGTACTGCTGCGCAGCCATGACATACTCGCGGTCGGCCAGCGTTTGTGCGACGTAGGTGCTGCGCCCCGCCAGACCATTCGCCACTTCCTTGAACGCGGTCTGAATGGCCTTTTCGTAGTCGGCGATGTCGATGTTCTTCTCGATCTTCGCGACATCGAGCGCGGCCTTGTTGTAGCCGTAGTCGAAAATCGGCATCGTGATCGTCGGTGCAAACGTCCATGCGCCGCTACCGGCCTTGAAGAGATCAGTGAGGCTCGTGCTCGATGCGCCTGCCGACGCGGTCAATTCGATTTTCGGAAAGAACGCCGCGCGCGCCGCACCGATATTCGCATTCGCCGCCTTCAGCGTATGCTCTGCCTCGACGATGTCTGGCCGCCGCGCGAGCAGATCCGAAGGCACGCCTTCGCCGATATCGGCAAGCATCGACTGGCTGGTCATCAAAGTGCCACCCTGCGGCAGATCGTCGGGCAGCGGGCTGCCAATGCTCGCCGCGAGATTGTTCTGGTCCTGCGCGACGGCACGCGTATAGGAGGCCAGGCTCGAGCGCGCACTCGCGAGTGTGGTGCGCGCCTGCTGCACATCCTGCATCGACGCGCTGCCACGGTTCATCATCTGCAGCGTCAAGTCATAGGTGTTCTGATCCGCCTCGACGGTGCGGCTCGTGATCGCCAGGCTCTCTTCGTCCGCCAGCAGTTGCAGATAGTCGGTCGCGACCGTCGCAATCAGGCTCAGCTGGGTACTCGTGCGCGCGGCGTCGGTCGAGAGATATTCTTCGAGCGCTTGCCGCTTGAGGGAGCGCAGCCGGCCAAAGAAGTCGATTTCCCATGCCGATATCCCCACGCCCGCGGTGCTCGACGAGGTGACCGCACCGTCTGTGCGTTCACGCGTGAACGACCCCGACGCATCGACTTCCGGAGCGAGATTCGCACGCGCAATGCGGTACTTCGCTTCATATTCCTCGACGTTGAGCACGGCAACACGCATGTCGCGATTGTTCGCCAGCGCCAGTTCGATCAGCCGTTGCAGGCGCGGATCCTTGAAGAAGTCTCGCCAGCCTGTATCGGCGGCGAACGGCGCACTGGTGGCTTTCGCCGCGACGCTTTGGTAGGCGTCGCCGGCCGGCCACGCCGATGTGACGGGCGCGTCGGGCCGCTGATAGGCGGGATCGAGCGTGCACGCGCACAGCGCCGCCGCAACGAGCGCGCTCAGGAGCTTGAGTTTCATGCTTCTCCCTCCCGCGACGGGCGGGTTTGATGCGGGTGGCCGTGCTCGCCGAACAGGCGGCGCACGACGACGAAGAACACCGGTACGAAGAAAATGGCGAGCACGGTGGCGGAAATCATGCCGCCCGCGACGCCCGTGCCAATGGCATGACGCGCGTTGGCGCCCGCGCCCGAACTCACCACGAGCGGCAGCACACCGAACACGAAGGCGAGCGACGTCATGAGGATCGGCCGCAAACGCATATGCGCCGCCTTGATCACCGCATCGATCATGGCGTGGCCCTCGGCTTGCAGGTCCTTGGCGAATTCCACGATCAGAATCGCGTTCTTGGTCGCAAGCCCGACGGTCGCGAGCAGTCCCACCTTGAAATAGATGTCGTTTTCGAGGCCGCGCAGATGGGCGGCCACGAGCGCACCGAGCACGCCGAGCGGCACCACCAGAATCACTGCGATCGGCACCGACCAGCTTTCATAAAGTGCCGCAAGGCAGAGGAACACGACGATGATCGATACCGCGTAGAGCCAGGCGGCCTGCGAGCCCGCCTGCACCTCCTGATACGACTGGCCGGTCCATTCGACGCCAAACCCGCCCGGCAACTGCTTCGCGATGTTCAGCACGGCCGCCATGGCGTCGCCGGTGCTGGCGCCCATGCCCGTTTGCGCCGACATGCCCATTGCCAGTTGCCGGTTGTAACGCTCGATCTGCGGCGGCCCGAAGCCCCAACGGCTCGTCGCGAACGCGGAGAACGGCACCATGACCGAGTCATACCCCGTGCCCGAAGTCGATGAAGCGGACGAGGAAGACGTACTCGCATCGGAAGAAGTCGATGACGAAGACGACGACGTGCTCGCACGCACGAACCAGCTGCCGATATCGGCGGGCATCATGCGGTACTGTGCGTCCGACTGAACGTAGACCTTTTGAATACGGCCCGTGTCGATATAGTTGTTCACGTAGGCCGAGCCGAACGCCGTCTGCAGCGTGTCGTTGATATCGGCAACCGATAGCCCGAGCGCCGAGGCCTTCTCGCGGTCGATATCGACCTGAAGCTCCGGCGTGTCCTCGAGCCCCGCCGGGCGCACCATGGCCAGTGCGTGTTCCTTCGCCGCGAGCTGCATGAACTGGTTGCGCGCCGCGAGCAGCTTCGCGTGCCCCTGCCCGGCACGGTCCTCGATTTCGAAGTTCAGGCCGCTTTGCGTGCCAAGCTCCTGGATTGCCGGCGGACTCAGCACGAACGTCTGGGCGTCGCGATTCGCGCCCAGCCTGCGGTTCGCGCGAGCGATGATCGCGGCGGCACTGTCATTGCGGCCGCGCTGCTTCCAGTCCTTCAGCGCCACGAAGGCGAACGCGTTGTTCTGGCCTTGACCGTTGAAGCTGAAACCATTCACCGTAATCATCTGTGCAACGCCGGGCTCGTCGTGCAGGAAGTACTGCTCCGCAGCCTCGACCGCCTTGAGCGTGCGCGAAGCGGGTGTGCCGACCGGCGTGCTGATGGAAACGATGACGAAACCCTGGTCTTCGTCGGGCAGATACGATGAAGGCAGCGTCACATACAGCAGGGCAACCAGCACGCCCACGAAGCCATAGACGAACATCCAGCGCAGCGGCCGGCCGACAATGCGCGAAAGCACGCCGCTGTACCGCTCGTTTCCAGAAGAAAACTTGCGATTGAACCAGCCGAAGAATCCGCGTTTCTCGCGGTGCTCACCTTCCACCGGTCGCAGCAGCGTCGCGCACAGCGCCGGCGTGAGGGTGAGCGCCAGGATCACGGAAAGCACCATCGCCGAGACGATCGTGATCGAGAACTGGCGATAGATCGCGCCGGTCGAGCCCGAGAAAAACGCCATCGGAATGAACACAGCCGTCAGCACGGTCGTCACGCCGACCAGCGCGCCTGTGATCTGCCCCATGGCCTTTTGCGTGGCCTCGCGCGGCCCCAGCCGCTCCTCGCTCATGAGACGCTCGACGTTTTCGACCACGACAATCGCGTCGTCCACGAGCAGGCCGATGGCGAGCACCATCGCGAACATCGAGAGCACGTTGATCGAGAAGCCGATGACAGCCATCACGCCGAATGTGCCGAGCAGCGCGACCGGCACCACGATCGTCGGAATGAGCGTCGCACGCACGTTCTGCAGGAAGACATACATCACGATGAACACGAGCACGATCGCTTCGAGCAGCGTCTTGACGACTTCCTCGATCGAAATCTGCACGAACGGCGTGGTGTCGTACGGAATGTTAACCTGCACGTCTTTCGGCAATTGCGGCTCGATTTCGGCGAGCTTCGCCCGGACCTCGCGCGCCACTTCCATGGCGTTCGCGCCGGTCGCGAGTTTGATCGCCATGGCCGCGGCCGGCTTGCCGTTGTAGCGCGACGACGTGTCGTAGCTGTCACCGCCCACTTCTACACGCGCAACGTCCTTCAGACGCACCTGCGAGCCGTCGCTGTTCACGCGCAGCAAAATGTTGCCGAACTGGTCGGCGGTCGTAAGCAGTCCGGACGAGCGGATTGTCGCGTTGATCGCCTGCGAATCGGTAGCGGGCGCGCCGCCCACCTGGCCCACCGAGAGCTGCACGTTCTGGTTCGACACCGCCGTGGTCACGTCCGACGTCATCAGACCGAAGCTGCGCAGCTTGACCGGATCGAGCCAGATGCGCATCGCGTGCTGCGCGCCGAAAAGCGTGACGTCGCCCACGCCGTTGAGTTGCGAAAGGGGGTCCTCGATCTGCGTGGCAACGATGTTGCCGAGATCGATCGAGTTATACGTTCCGCCCGGCGAGGAGAGCGAGACGATCATCATGAAATTCGTCGACGCCTTGGCCACCTGAATGCCCTGCTCCTGCACCGTTTCCGGCAACGAGGACGTGGCCTGGCTGACCTTGTTCTGCACCTGCACCTGGGCGATGTCGGGATTGGTGCCTGGCCTGAACGTGAGCGTAATCGTGCCTTGCCCCGCCGAACTGCTGGTGGACGACATGTACAGCACGTTGTCGATGCCACTGAGCTTCTGCTCGATCACCTGGGTGACGGTGGCGGCAACGGTGTCCGCAGACGCGCCCGGGTAGGTCGCCGTGACCTGCACCGAGGGCGGCGCGATCGTGGGATATTGCTGGACCGGCAGCGTCGTGATTGCCGCCGTACCCAAGAGCATGATGACGATCGCGATAACCCAGGCAAGGATGGGCCGCTTGATGAAGAATTGAGCCATGCGCGCCCCTTACCGCTGCGCGAGCGGTGCGGCAGCGGCAGCAGCGGACGCGCCGCTCGATGCCGATGCCGATGCTGCAGCCGCGCTATCGTCGGCGACCTTCACCGCGGCGCCCACGCGCACGCCTTGCAACCCGCTCACGACCACGCGGTCGCCCGTGTGCAACCCGTCGCTGACGATCCACTGATCGCCGTACGCAGTGTCGGCCTTCACATTCGCCTTTTGCACCTTCGAAGACGCGTCCACGACATACACACTTGCCTGGCCGTCCGAGCCGCGCGTGACCGCGATTTGCGGCACGAGAATCGCACTGTCGTTCTCCCCTTCGCCGAGCTTCGCGCGCACGAACATACCCGGGAGCAATTCGCGCTCGGGGTTCGGGAAGATCGTGCGCAGCGTGACCGAGCCGGTGGTGGCATCGACGGTGATACCGGAAAATTGCAGCGTTCCCGGATGCGCGTAAGGCGTGCCGTCTTCGAGCTGCAGACTGACTTCCGCGCCGTTCTCGCCCGCGCGCTTCAGTTTCCCCGACGCCAGCGCCTTGCGCAGCGCAAGCCATTCCGAACTGGAGCGGGTGACGTCGAGATACATCTGGTCGAACGCCTGAATCGTGGCGAGCGCGGTCGTCTGCTCCGACGTGACGAGCGCGCCCTCGGTCACGCTCGATGCGCCGATGCGCCCTGAGATCGGCGCGGTGATGCGCGTGCGGTCGAGGTTGACCCGCGCGGATTCGAGCGAGGCCTCGTCAGCGATCACGTCGGCCTCGTCTTCGCGCACCGCGGCGACGGCGTCGTCATAGTCCTGCTGGCTCACGGCCTTGATCTTCACGAGATCGGCGTAGCGGTCGGCCTTGGTCTTCGCCGAGGCGAGCGTCGCGCGCGCCTTGGCCAGCGTGCCGCGCGCCTGGTCGTAACTCGCCTGATACGAAGCCGGATCGATCTGATAGAGCACCTGGCCTGCCTTGACGTCCGCGCCCTCCACGAACAGCCGCTTCTGCACGATCCCGCCGATCTGCGGCCTGACGTCCGAAACCTTGAGCGCCGAGAGACGGCCAGACAGCTCCGCCGTCATCACGACGCGCTGCGGCGCGATCGTCAGCACGCCCACTTCGGCGGTTTGCATGCCGGGCGGCGGCCCGTCGTGGCGACTGCATGCGGAGACGAAGATCAGACAAACGCCGCACAAGGCGGTGAGCATGCGGCGCCCGGTGACACACGAACGCCTGGTCGCTCTCACGGGTAGCGAGATATTGGTATGCATAGTTTGCGAGAGTGTTGGAAGGTCGCATCGCGTGTAGCGAAGCGCGTCAAAACGATTGACCATCCCTGAGCGGCTGCCAACTCGGGATCACGCGGTCAACTAGTACTACTGAATGAATTCAGACTTGATACGTTTTGGTCGCTCAAGTGCGTGTCGAAAACTACGCTTTGAATGTCATCGAAACGCTCAGCCCGCCACCTGGCGCGTTGGCGATGGTCAGGGTTCCGCCCAGTGTGCGCACCAGCCGCCTGACGATTGCAAGACCCAGACCGCAGCTCGCGTTGCCGCCGCGCGCCGGGTCGAGCCGCACAAACGGGAGCTGGATGGACGCAAGTGTGTGCTCGGGTACGCCCTGCCCGTGGTCGCGAATGCGCAGCAGCCAGGCGCCGCCCTCCTTGCGGGTCATGATCTCGACGGGCGGCGCGCCATGCACCATCGCGTTCTGCACGAGATTCTGCACGATGCGTTCGACTTCGAGACCCGGCAAGCAGAAGCGCTCGCCCGCCTGGAGATCGAGCACGACCAGCTCGCCGGCATCCGGCTCCTCGGCAATCAGCCCGCCATAGTCGCGGCGGCAAATCTCATCCACGCTGGCGAGCGGCGACGGCTCGAACGTATCGCGCGAGAAGTCCAGAAACTGATTGACGATGCGTGACATCGATTCCGCGTCGCGAAGGAAGGCGGCGCGATCGTCGTCATCGCCCAGCATGTCCGCGCGCACCTGCATGCGTGTAATCGGCGCGCGCAAGTCGTGCGCAAGGCCCGCCAGCATGACCGCGCGCTCGCGCTCGGTCTCGGACAACGCGCCTGCCATCTCGTTGAAATTCGCGGTCAGTTCGCGGATTTCGTTCGGTCCGCTCAGCGGCAAATCCTTGAAACCGCCCCGAATGCGGAATTCCCGGGTGGCGCGCGCGAGCGCCCGCACCGGCTTTTGAAGCTGCCAGGCAAACGCGAGCGCGCTCACCACGGCGAACACGAGCATCAAAAGCGACGCGCTCAAGAAGCGGGCTGGCGGCATAAAGCCTTGTGGCAACACAATTGTGTAGGGCGCGCCGCTCACGTCGACCGTAATCATGCCGTCCTTGCGGGCCCATACACGGCTTCCCGCAGGCAGCCGCGCACTCAAAGCGTTCTCGATCGGGTGCATGCCGTTGCTGCAATCGCCCGTGCAACCCGTGCCGGCTGCGGTGCGGGGCAAGTACTGGATGCCCAGATCGCTGGCGATCAGCGGCGAGAGCGCGGCATCGTGCTCACGCACAGTCACTGCGGTCTTGACGGCCTGCGAGACGTGCATCACTTCCAGCGTCGCCCTTTCCCGGTCGACGAGCAGGAGGAACGTGACGTGAAGCAGCACGATCAGCCCGACCGTCATCGCGGCCAGGCGCAGAAACAGCGTGTTAAATGGGCGTTTCATCGTTCGTTTGCTCCGGCACGAACACGTAGCCCACGCCGCGAATCGTTTGAATGAAGCGCGGTTGGGCCGGGTCCTCCTCGACGACTCGGCGCAGCCTCAGTATCTCCACGTAGAGGCTCCGCTCGCTTGCCGTGCTGTCCGGGCCGTCCAGCAAGCGCACGATGTCTTCGCGACTGAGTGGCTCCATGGGGCGAGACACGAGGATCTCCAGCAGCTTGTACTCGCGCGCGCCAATCTTGACGGGCTGCCCGTCGCGAAGCAGCGTGCGCCCCGTGGAAGCGAGCTCGAAGCTGCCGAACGCGTTGCGCGGCCGCGCCGCTTGAGCGGGATTGCGGGGCACGTGCCGGTGGTGCCGCAGAACCGCATGAATGCGCGCCAGCAGTTCCTTGGGCATGAACGGCTTGCCGAGGTAGTCGTCGGCACCCAGCTCCAGGCCAATGATGCGATCCACGTCTTCGGCGCGGGCGGTCAGCATGATAACGGGCGTGGTCGTGCCTTCCGCGCGCAAACGATTCAGCGCCGCGAGACCGTCGACCTTGGGCATCATGAGGTCGAGGACGACGATGGTGGGCCGGATACGATCGATCGTGCGCGCCAGATCAACCGCCGAATGCAAAGCCGTGAATTCGCAGCCGTGCAAGCGGAAGAATTTTCCGATCAACTGGCAGAGGTCTGCGTCGTCGTCGACGAACAATACGTGAATGGGTAGGTCTGACATCGTGAAGCTGTCTGGATTCGCGTCCTGGAGATGAAAGTGGGCGAGACCTCATCTTCCACAAATGAGACGCGCATGTGTTAACGAATTCTTTCACCGGCTTGACGGTCCCGGCAGCGCGCCCATGAGGTACGACGCGGCAGTGCCGTCGAACCCGTATCCTCCACGTAACGATGAACGCCTTTGCCAGCGAAGTCCGCGCCGCTTCCGGTGTGCAGCGGGGGAAGGTTCGACTGCTGGCAAGTATCCTCTCAAAAGAACGCACCTGGATCGACAGCACGCAGTTACATTTTTGTAATATTGCCGCGCTGCGTATGACTTATGACCTGTCGCGCGCATCCTCGACGCTCAGGCGTGAATGGCGCTCAGCGCTCCACACTTGCACGAGGGAAGGGAGTTCAGACATCGTGTGAAAAGTCCGTGTCGCTCCGATGCGCAACAGCCTTTCGCCTTGAGCCACCGGATGATGCGCCGTTCCAGTAAATCCGAAAACCGTCATTCCGGCAGCCATAGCGGCCGTTGCGCCAGCCACGCTGTCCTCGACCACGAGGCAGCTTTCGGGCCGCACACCGAGGCGGCCAGCCGCCATCAAGTACACGTCCGGCGCAGGCTTTGGATTCGGCACCCTATCTGCGGTGAAGAGGCGATTTGCAAAGAACGCGCCCAAGCCCGTGCGTTCAAGGACCGCGCGGACATAAGTCGAAGTACTGTTGCTCGCGCACGCCTTGGTCAGCGGGATGTTGTCCAATGCGATCGCGATGCCGTCGACCATCGGCGCCGTGACCGCCTCTTGCTGCACGATGCGGTGTATGACCGCAATATCGTCGGTGGACAATGTCCTGCCAACTGCGCTCGCCACCTCCAACAAGAGCCTTTCTGTCTGCACGCCAAGGAGCGGTGTCACAACATCATGCAATTCGACGCCAGGCCATCGCGCTTCCAGCTCCCGCACGAGCACTGCCCCGGCAATCGCCTCGCTATTGATTAGCACCCCGTCACAATCACAAATGAGTGCAAGCGTATCGTTCATGCGCTACCCCCTTCTAGCCTGCATGAGTGCGTGCGATAAGCGCGCCGCGTTAAATCTCAAGTGATACGACGCAGTTGATGGGCACGCCCGGGCCCACGCTGCAGCTATAGCGACCAGCGAATCAGCGTATAGAATCAGCGCCGGCCCATGCGAGATGAACAGCCGGCCGGCACCGCGAGGCGCCATCACGCCGCGTTCGACTCGCCGCTCCACGCTGCCTTGCGCAGGCCCGCAATGCTCAACGCTTCCGGCGGCACGGGGGCGCCATCGCAGCTGCCCTGATGGAACACGAGCACACGGTCTGCAATCTCGAGAAGCTCTTCCTCTTCACTCGACACAACGACGACACAGCGACCCTCGGCGGCCATGCGGCGGATAATCGCGTAGATGTCGGCCTTCGCGCCAATGTCGACGCCCTTCGTCGGCTCGTCGAGCAAAACGAGCCGGGCGTCTTGACCGATGACGCGCGCGAGCAAGACCTTCTGCTGGTTGCCGCCGGACAGCGATTTAATAGGACCGCGAAGGTTGCCTCGTGTGTTCATCTCCACCAGAATCCGGTTGGCACTTTTCGCTGCGGCGCCATGGTCCACGAGCGCGCGCTTTCTGAACCGCTGCAGGATCGGCAACGTTGCGTTTGAGAAGCTCGACATCAGCGGCACGATGCCGTCCTTCTTGCGCTCCTCCGTCAGATAGCCCACGCCCTCGTCGATTGCGTGCGCGGGGCTGCGCGCGCAATAGGGCTTCCCCGCTACCCGGACCTCTCCGCTCGCGACGTCCTCCAGGCCAAACAGGGTCCGGCAAAAACGGGTACGTCCGGCGCCAGCCAGTCCGTAGATGCCGACAATCTCGCCCG
The DNA here is from genome assembly GCF_905220165.1 of Paraburkholderia sp. J10-1. Taxonomy (NCBI): domain Bacteria; kingdom Pseudomonadati; phylum Pseudomonadota; class Betaproteobacteria; order Burkholderiales; family Burkholderiaceae; genus Paraburkholderia; species Paraburkholderia sp. J10-1. The sequence continues at coordinate 545,639 of NZ_CAJMYW010000001.1, forward strand.
GCCAGGCCTGAAGCGAAACATCGCGCAGGCGCGACGTCGACAGATTACGGACCTCAAGATACGGCGCAGCGGTTTTATCGACGAGCGTTCTCGACGAGCGCTCGCCTTCCTCCAGGGAGGGAGCCGCGTCGCCGACAATCGCGTCGATGATGTCCTGCTTCGCGATCTGGCTTTTGGCGTGATAGATCACCTTCCCGCCACACATCACCGTTGCCTCGTCGCAAACGCCGAGCACCTCGTCGAGCTTGTGCGAGACCAGAACGACGCCGATTTTCTTCTCACGCGCGATACGCCGAACCGATTGCAGAAGCGCCTCTGCCTGCGCGCCCTCAAGCGCGGTGGTCGGCTCATCCAGAAAGAGGAATCGTGCGTCCCTGTCCAGATTCGCAACGACTTCCAGCATCTGCTTGTCCGGATGCGACAAGTCCCTGACGAGACTGAGCGGGTCTACCTTGAGCTTGTACTCGTGCAGCACCTGCCGGGTGTGCTCTTTCATCGCCGCTTCGTCGAGCAATCCCCCCTTTCTGAGTTCGCGGCCCAGAAAGAGGTTCTGCCACACCGTCATGCCGGGAATGAGCCGCAGCTCCTGATAGACGCAGGCAATGCCCTGTTGTAACGCATCGCGCGGTGAAGACAGGGAGACGGATTCGTCGCCAATGAGCAATTCGCCGGAGTCCTGCTGGTTGACGCCCGCGAGGATTTTGAGCAGCGTGGACTTGCCCGCTCCGTTGTGGCCAAACAGCCCGTGGATTTCTCCGGGCACAACCTCGAAGTCAACACCACGCAGCACGGGTACGCCGGCAAAGGAGACCTTGATGTCGAGGGCGCGATAGCATCGGTTACTGTTGCTCATTGCTCGATTCCCAATCCCAACACGAAAATGAGGCGGCGCATAACGCCACTGTATCCAGTGGCGTCACGTGCATCAGTAGGCCTGGCCAACGACCTGACCGGCGTTGTCCTTGTTGACGAGCAGCGGGGGGCTGTTCACCATGGCCGTCGTCTGCTTGCCCGCAAGCTGATCGTTCACGCTGTCGACCAGCAGTGAGGCAAGTCGCACGGGTTCCTGAATGGCTCCCGCGCGCAGAATATCGCCGGACTGAATCTGCTTCACGCCTTCCTTGTCGACGAACGCATAGAGCTTCACCTTGTCTTTCAGGCCAAGCTGGTTGATGGCAGCCAACGCGCCCAACGCGGAGGGTTCAGTATCGGAATACACCACCGTCATGTTGGGATTGCCCTGCAGCATTTCCGTCGTGACCTTCAGAGACGTGGTTTCCTCCACCTTGCCGTTGACGAGCGCGACGACCTTCATGTTCGGGTTGGCGGCAATGGCCTGCTTGAAACCATCGTCACGTGCATTCGCCGCAATGGAGGTGGGTTCGCCAACGATGCCGATGACCGCGTTGGCCTTCTCACCCAGGTCCTTCAACAGCTGCTGGCCAATGAACACGCCGCCCGCCTTCTGGTCGGTCTGCACGCCCTGCACGATGTGCGCGCCCTGCTGCTTCATCCCGTCGGCGTCCGGCAGGATGTTGATGGCGAACGCGGGAATGTTGGCCTTGTTCAACTCGGAGATGACTGAGACGCACGGCCCCGAACTCACGCAGTTCACCGCGACGGCGTCCACCCTCTTCTGGATGAAGCTTTGCACTTCCGAGAGTTCGCGCGCATCGTCGTTATCCGCGATCGAGACCTCCACACTCATTCCCTTCGCGGCGCCGCTGTCCTCGAAGCTTTTCTTCATGGCAACGTAGTATGGGTTCGTGAGATTCGGAAGCACCACCCCAAGGGTTTTCTTGCCCGCGCTGGACGCGCTGGCGTCGGGATGGCGATTGCAACCGGAGATACCCAGCGCGAGCGCGGAGCAAATGAGGCCGAGAGCGACGACTTGATGGTTTCGCATGCTATTCACCTGGTTAGGACGTGCTTTTCAACGAGTCAGTGGGCTGAGCAAACGTGCGCTCTTTGCGCGACTTGAGCCAGGGAAAGCTGATTCGCTTGTTCGAACGCATCGTATCGAGCGTTACGCCAATCAAAATGATCAAACCGATGACCAGCGGTTGCCAGTAGGCGCTGACGTTCAGCACGTTCATCAGATTCGAGATTGCGGCAATGAGCATCGCGCCAATCATCGCGCCCACAATGCTGCCGCTGCCGCCGAAAAGGCTGACACCGCCAACCACGGCGCCTGCAATCGAGAAGAACAACTCGTCACCGCGGCCGGCGGTGGGATAGCCAGTCATCAAGCGCGAGCCGTAGATGAGGCCACCTGCCGCCGCGCACAAACCAGACACCGAATAGACGAACAACGTGACGCGCGGAACGCTGATGCCAGACAGGCGCGCAGCATCCGCGTTGCCGCCCACTGCGTAGATGTGCGTGCCCGTAACCGTGCGTTTCAGGAGCACCGCGGCCAGGACGATCGCAACAAGCAAGGCAAGCACCGGGAACGGCACGCCGAATGGCCGCGATTGACCAATCAGGCTGTAACCAATCTGCGTGACGCGGATGGACTCTGCGCCGGTAATGATTTGCGGGATGGATGCCGCAACGCCCATCGTCGCGAAGGTCACGATAAAGGGCGGCACACCCGTGCGCTCGATAATCCAGCCGTTCACCATCCCCGCAAGCGCCCCAATAACGAGAACAAGCGGGACGGCAAGTTGCCACGGCAACCCCAGGCTCTGCATGAGCAGTGCGCCGACAACACAGGTCATTGCCACGATGGAACCGCAGGAAAGGTCGATGCCGCCGGTCAGAAGCACGAACGACTGCCCGAGGCACAGGAAGCCAATCACGGCTCCATTGAGCAAGAGCACCATCATGTTCGACACGGTGAGAAAGTTCGGCGTGGCAATAAAGCCGCCGAGCATGACCACGAAGAACACCGCGGCGATTCCCGCTTCGGGCGGCAGCCGAAACTGGCGCTTGGTTGTCCCAGGTGATTCAAGATTGCTCATGTTTGTCTCCTGATATGGCGAAGCATCTAAAGCGTGTGCGTCGACGTGCTGCCGCGAAATCGCCGGGTGCGTCTGCGCGCGCTCTGGCTCCGCTGCTTTGCCGTAGGTCACTGACGCCGGGAGGCCGCTCAAGTGATGTTCTACGTCAACCACATCCTAATCGATAAAAGTGAGAGTTTCAACTAAATGTTAGAGATATATACAAATCGATTGACGTGCGAATCAGGGGGAAATCTGGACGTTGCACGCCAGCATTGGCCTGAAGCGCGCCACACAGGGGAAATGAGCAAAGGGCCTGATCAACCGGGGAAACGGGGCCAAGTGTCAATTCGCGCGGTTCTAGTGGTGGAACTCGAACCACTGACACTTTGAACCCGCCCGCAGCCGTTACAATTGAAGTAGAATGTTCGAGATTGAACATATCTCGAACCAGGCTGCGACCGACCGATCCGTCGATGTCGCTCTGCACGGAACATCATCTTTCTATGGCTAGCAAAGAGCAGCGGTCCGACCAGATCCTCGATATGGTCGACACCAGGCACTTCATGAGCATTGGCGATCTGGCGAAGGCACTGGACGTGTCCGAGATGACCATTCGCCGTGATGTGCGCGACCTGGCGGACATCGGCAAGGTTCGTACGGTGTACGGTGGCGTGGCGTCGCTCGAGAACGCGGGCACGGTCGCGAACTACAACGCGCAGACCGAACGCAGCCAGCATGCCGACGAGAAGCGGCGGATTGCCCTGGCGGCCAGCAAGCTGCTCACTCCGGGCGATGTGGTCATTCTCGATTCGGGCACCACGGTCCAGCAACTCGCCGAGTGCCTGCCTGCCGAAGGCGCCTACACCTTCATCTGTTACAGCCTGAACACCATCAACGTGCTGGCCAAGCGGGAAGAGACAACGGTAATTTCGCTCGGCGGTGTGCTTTCGACCAAGTCCTTCACGTTCTCTGGACCCGACGCAGTCCAGGCGATGCAACGGTATCGCGCCAACAAGGCCTTTATCGGCGCGACGGGATACGAGCTCAAGCATGGCCTTACCTGCAGCTATGTCGAAGACTGCTCGTGGAAGCAGGCTGCAATGCAATGCAGCGTCGAGCGCATCCTGCTGGTGGATTCGTCCAAGTTCGGAAAGGTGTCCACCTGCAGCTTCGCCGACGTGGACGACTTCGACAGGGTGATAACCGATTCCCATGTCCCGGACCGTTACCGGCTCGACCTCGAGACGAAAGGTCTCAAGGTACTCATCGCCGATTGACCGGCGGCCGTTTCCCGAACGTTCGCGGGCGCACCCGCTGGCAAGCCCGCGAACTTCGCACCCGCCTGCGGGCAGCGCCCTGCACCATCAGCTCTCCTCCTCCAGCCAGCAGGTGCCTTCACGGGCAAGCAGCGCGCTCGCCGCGGCGGGCCCCCATGTGCCGGCCGCATAGGGCTTGGGCGCCGTGAGAGACCGGTTCCAGTCTTCCAGTATCGGGGCGACCCACTTCCATGCCGCTTCCTGCTCGTCGCGTCGCACGAAGAGCGCAAGCCGTCCCGCGATGACATCGAGCAGCAAGCGCTGATACGCTTCCATCCTGTCGCGCAGAAAGAAGCGGTCGAACGCGAGGTCGAGATAGACGCCTCGCAAATCCATACCCATACCCGGCACCTTCCCGAGCACGTTGAGCCGGACCGACTCGTTCGGTTGCAGCCGGATGGTGAGCCGGTTCGATCCGGCTCGCAACGGCATGGCGCCGAGCGCCGAATGCGGCACCGGCCGGAAGTTGACGACAATTTCCGCTACCCGACCGGCCAGACGCTTGCCCGTTCGCAGGAAGAAAGGCACGCCGGACCATCGCCAGTTTTCGATTTCGACTTTCAGCGCGACGAACGTTTCCGTGACGCTGTCGTGCGACACGCCCGGCTCCTCGGCGTAGCCAGGAGCAGGCGCGCCGCCGCTGACACCCGCGCGATATTGCCCGCGCACCACGTTCTGCCGGATGTCTTCTTCGCGCAGCGGCTTCAACGCCCGTAGCACGCGCAGCTTTTCGTCCCGCACAGCATCTGCATCCATGGAATGCGGCGGCTCCATCGCGACGATCGAGAGCAGCTGCAACAGGTGGTTCTGCACCATGTCGCGCAGGGCGCCCGTCTTGTCGTAGAAGTCGCCACGGCGCTCCACGCCCAGTTCCTCAGCCACGGTTATCTGGATGCTCTCGACCCACTCCCGGCGCCAAAGCGGCTCAAACAACACATTGCCGAAGCGCAGCGCAAACATGTTCTGGACCGCCTCTTTGCCGAGATAGTGGTCGATCCGGTAAATCTGGTCCTCGGTGAAGATTGCGCCGACCGCGTCATTGATCGCTTGCGACGACGCCAGGTCATGACCAAGCGGTTTCTCGAGCACCACGCGCGCATGCTCGGTCAGCCCTGCAGCGGCGAGACCCTCGCATATCGGCACGAAGAGCGAGGGCCCTGTCGCGAGATAGAAGATGCGTTGGGACCGGAGCATCCCCGGTACATCCCGAAGCACGGCGAAGTCATCGGCACGACTGGCGTCAAGCGCCACATAGGTGATGCGCCCGAGAAAGCTAAGCCACGCATCGTCGTCAACGCCTGATGCAACCATGGCGACCAGCGGCTTCACGTGTTCGTTGACCCACTGGATATAGCCATGCTGATCAAGCGCAGTCTGAGCAACGGGAATGATGCGCCCGCCCTCGCCCAACGTGCCATCGCGATGCGCGGCATAGAGCGCCGGCAAAATCTTGCGCATGGCGAGGTCTCCCGTGCCGCCAATGAGCACGAAGGAAAATGCGTTCGCAGTGGGTGACCTGGAGAACGTTGCCATAGGTGTTCTTCTAAGACAGAGAGGGTTGGCGATTAAATGGAAACGCGCGAGGTGCAGCGCCTCGACGGGCAGGCCGAGGTCGAGATGGCTGTAGCCGGACGGCCGAGATTCAATCGTGCGCTGTTGGCCTGGAGCCAAACCATTCGAAGCGCTCCACGGCAGACGCGGCGGCTTATGAACCGGCGTTCATGGATGCCGTCGCCGTCACTGCACGCCGAAGTTCGGCAAGCTCTGCGAGGCCCGCTGCGGGCGATTCTCTGGAGATGCACATGCTGCCCGCCACGAACATGTCGACCGATGGAGCGAGCTTGCGAATGGTGTCCTTCGACACGCGGCCGTCGATTTCAATGGCCGTTTCAAGTCCCCGTTGTTGAATCATCTCGCGCAGGGCGAGAATCTTTCGCTCGGTATAGGGCACCTGCGACTCACCTGGAACGCCGGCATAGCCCGGGTTGGTGAGCATCAACAGCACGGTATCGCAGCGCTCGAGAACATAGTCGAGCGCATTGAGCGGCGTCGACGGTTTCAGTGCTACACCGGCACGCACGCCCGCCGACCGGATGTGATTGAGCATCCTGTCGACATGCGGCTCCGATTCAATCTGAAACGTGAGCTGCTGCACGCCGATGTCAAGAAGCGCGTCGATGAAGTAGTCGTGCCGCGTTGCCATGACGTGCGCATCGAGCGCGAGGTCAGTCTTTCGCCGCAGCTGAGCGATGGTCTCGATGCCCAGCGGCATGCTCGGGCTGAAATGCCCATCGAGGACGTCGAGATGCACGACGTCCAGTCCAGCCGCAGCGATGCCCTGCACCTCACGTTCGAGATTGCAAAGGTCGAATGTGATGAGCGAAGGCGCAATGAGACAGGATTTTTGCCAGGCGATTTCCACGGTCAGCTCGCCTCGAAGTCTTCGTTCGCGATGGTGTCCGTGAACGCGGCGAAGAGTTCCTTGTATCGCGCTGCCACTTCCGGGCGCGGCTTCGCTGCGCGCGTTTCGTCCAGTTCGACGTACTTCTCGCAGACGTCGTATAGCGTGACGTCCGCACCCTTTGCGCGCTGATGCACGGTCAGGGCGAGCAGCGCGGCGGCATACGCACCGCCCTCGTCGCACTTCACGCGAATGACGTCGACATCGAAAACATCCGCGAGTATCTGGCGCCAGGCTGCGCTGTTCGCACCGCCACCGGTCAGGCGGAACTGCTGCGCGCGCTCGAAGCTCTGTGAAAGAAGCTCATAGCCCCATTTCAAACCGAACGCGACCGCTTCGGCGCCGGCGCGCATCAGATTCGCGCGGGTCATGTTGTCTGCCGACAGCCCTTTGATGACGCCACGCGCGCGGGGCAGCGCCGGAATGCGTTCGCCGCTGAAGTACGGGAACATGCGCACGCCGCCTGCGCCCGGGTTCGCCGAGGCGATGAGCGTCTCGACCTCCGCGATCTCCACTTCGAAGAGCTGTTGCAGCAGCGTGGTCGTCGACGTCGCGTTCATCGTCGCGATTGTGGGCAACCAGCCGCCGTCAAGACCGCAGAACACGTAAATGCTGGGGTCGACCGAGTCGGTCAAGCGGTCCGCATGGAGGTTGAGCACGCCCGATGTGCCGAGACCGAGCGTCGCGCGTCCCGCGGCGACGTTGCCTGTGCCCAGCGCACCCATGACGTTGTCGCCGGAACCACATGCAACGAGCGTCCCGGGCGAGAATCCGAATTCCGCCGCCACCTCGGGGCGCACGGTACCGAGCGCGTCGAGTGGCGAAACGATGCGCGGCAGAGCCCGTTCGAGCCTGCCAGTCGGGTCGATCAGGCCGGCCATGTGCTTCGACCACGTACGGGAGGCCACGTCGAAATAACCGGTACCGGACGCCTCACCGGCATCCGTTGCATATTCGCCGGTCAGCCAGAAGTTGACGTAGTCGTGAGGCAGAAGAACATGTTCCACCTGCTCCCAGGTCTGAGGCTCGTGTTCTCTGACCCACGCCACCTTGGACGCCGTGAAGCCGACAGGAATCGTGGTTCCAATCAGACTGCGAATGCGACGCTCGCCACCTGCCGCGTTGAATAGCGTCTCATTCGCCTCGGTGGTCTCCGTGTCGTTCCACAGCTTCACGTTGCGTACCACGGCGCCCTTGCCGTCCAGCATGACAAGCCCGTGCTGCTGGCCGGATACTGCAATTGCCGAAACGTCGGCGGGACTGCGCGAGGTCTGTGCGAACAGTTGCTTGAGCGCCTGACGCAGGGCCGTAATCCACCACTCCGCCTTTTGCTCCCGGCGGCCATTGGCTTCGGAAATAATCGGGTGGCTGGCATGACCGCGGGCCACAAGGGCGCCGCTCTCAGGGTCCAACAAAACGACTTTCGTTCCTTGCGTTCCGCAGTCGATGCCGAGATACATTCGAGACCTCTATTTCCTGAAAGTGAATTGCGTTACTGCACGTCGATGAGAACCTTGATGACGTCCGGCTGCGCGGACGCCGCGAGATCGAACGCCTCGATGCTGTCCTTGAACGCGTAGCGGCGCGAAATCAACGGCTTGACGTTGATCTGGCCGGATGCGATCAGGGCAATCGAACGCTCATAGTCATTTGCGTAACGGAAAATGCCGACCGTTTCGATCTCCTTGACCTGCATGGCGACGATATCCATCGGGACGAGGTCCTGCGGCATGCCGACGAACACGAGCTTGCCGGCCGGACGCAGGCAGTGCGGCGCCGCCGCGATGGCTTTCGCGTTGCCGCTGCAGTCGACAAACAGGTCTGCGCCGTTCGTAAAGTGCTCGAGGACGAATTCCTTCAGGTCCGTCTTCGCCACGTTGCACGTGATGAGCCGCTCACCATAGTTTTCGGACAGGAAGTCGAGCTTCTCCTGCTTCACGTCGGTGATGATGACGCGGCTGGCCCCGGAAGCCAGCAGCGCGAGCGCCATCAGCGAGCCAATCGTGCCGGCTCCGGCAACGACCGCCGTGTCGCCCGGCGCGATGCCAACCTTGCGGGCGACATGGGTACCCGAGGTCAGCGGCTCGGCCAGCACCGCCTCTTCGAGACTGACGTTGTCCGGCAGCTTGAACGTGAGGCTCGCCGGGTGAACGACCGACTCGCGCAGCACGCCATGAATCGGCGGCGTTGCCCAGAACCGGATGCCCGGGTCGAGGTGGTAGTTGCCCTGCATGGCTTCGGGCGAGTTCGGGTCGAAGATGCCCGGCTCCATTGCCACACGGTCGCCGACCTTGAGGTTCTTCACCGCGCTGCCGACTTCGGCGATGACGCCGCTCGCTTCGTGCCCGAGGACCATCGGCTCATTCACGATGAAGTCACCAATGCGGCCGTGCTTGTAGTAGTGGACGTCACTGCCGCAAACGCCGACCTTGGCAATCTTGATGCGCACGTCGTTGGGGCCGAGCGACTCTTCGATTGCGATGTCGCGAATCTGAAGATTGTCTTTTTCCTCGAGGACCAAGGCTTTCATGTCATTTCCTTTCAGTTAGTCGGTTCGGTTGGCCGCTACGAAACCGTTACTTGATGTCGCCCAGCTTCTTGTGGAGTGCGATGCATTCGTCCACGTTCGCCTTCGTGTAGAGAACGGTCCCTTCGACCTGATGCAGATCCGTCTGCTTGTGGGTCAAAATATCGTGTGCCATTGCCATCGACTTCTGGGCCAGTTCGTCCGCGCTCTGAAGGGCGGTCGACGTCATCTTGCCTTGCTTGATGAGCAAACAGGCTTCACCGGTTCCGTCGGTTCCGTACACCAGCGGGAACGGCTGCATGCCAGAACCCTTGAGCGCTTCGACCGCACCGGCTGCCATGTTGTCGTTCATCGAAATCACGGCATCGATCTTGGGGTTCGCCTGAATCCAGTCCTCCATCAACTGCATGGCCTCATCCTTGTTCCAGTTCGCCGTTTGCTCCGCGACGATTTTCACGTCCGGACGCCTCGCGAAGAATTCCTTCTGCCACGCGTCACGACGGCCAAGCGAGTGCGGGTTGCCCGGGGGCCCGAGCAGAACCACGACCTTGGCGTTCTTCGGCACTTCCTTCAAGGCGAGCTGTGCGTTGACTTGCCCGAGCAGATACGGACTGGAGTCGACAGAAGGAATCGCGTCGTCCGAGAACTTCGGATTCGTCGCGACGAACTTGACGCCCTTCGCCATCGCGTTCTTGACCGGGCCGTGCTGCACTGCGGGGTCGTACGGCTGGATGATGACGAGGTCGTACTTGTTCGTGACGGCGTTCTCGATGTTCGACTGCATGACCGAGTTTTGGCTCTGGCCGTCGAACACCGTCAGCTGGATGTCCGGGTACTGCTTCGCTTCCTTGACCATGGCGTTCGCGAGCCACGCTGCGAACGAGTCGCTCTGCGCACGGGCGAGGTACGCGACACGATACTTCGCGTTCTCCGCGACCGCCGCACCGCTTGCGGCGAACACACCCAGCGCCACCGCGCACACCATCAGCTTCTTCAACTTCATGTTGTGTCTCCTTCAGATTAGACGTTATGCACTCTTCATGTGAGTAGGGAAAACCGACACCTGCAGAAAACCTTGCACTGCTAACTGCACTGCCGACTCAGCTAGCTGGTCGCCGCCGTCGGCTTTTCGGTAGAGCCACGCTTCGCGACCTTCTTTTTCTTTCCGTGCTTCGATGAGATGTCGTATGCCACTGCGAGAACGATGATGCCGCCCTTGATAATCTGCTGGAGGTACGACTGGACGCCGAGCAGATTCATGATGTTTCCGAGGAAGCCCATGATGAATGCGCCTGCGAGCGTGCCAATCGCTGTTCCGATGCCGCCGGAGAAGCTGGTGCCGCCGATGATCGCGGCCGTCATCGCGTCGAACTCGAAGCCGATGCCGGCATTCGGCAGGCCTGCGTTGACACGCGACATGTAGAGCACGCCGGCCAGTCCCACGAGTGCGCCGTTCAGCAGGAAGGCTGCCATCTTGATGCGGGAAATCCGGATGCCGGAGGCACGGGCCGCTTCCTGGTTGCCGCCGATGGCGTAGATGTATCGACCAAGACGCGTATGGTTCAGGACATACCAGGTCAGCAGGGCAATCACCACGAGGAAAATGACTGGCGACGGAACACCGAGCACAGAACCCTGGCCCCAGCCAGTGAACGTGTCCAGCTCATAGATGTTCTGACCGCTCGTCATCATCAGCGCGGCACCGCGCGCGGCGGTCTGCATTGCCAGCGTTGCGATGAACGCCGGCGTATTGAAGCGGGTGACAATCCAGCCGTTCACCAGGCCGCACGCCGAGCCAATCGCGATGCCAACGATCATCGACGGCACGAACATGCCGGTCGCCTTGAAGAACATCACGGAAAGCAAGCCGGAGAGCGCAAGCACGGAGCCCGCCGAAAGGTCAATGAGGCCGCAGATGATGAGCAGCGTTTGACCGAATGCCAGAATCGTCGTAATTGAAATCTGGCGAGAGATATTCAGAAAGTTGGTGGTGGAGAGGAACACTGGGCTAATGATCGAACTCACCACGATCATTGCAACCAGAATCAGATAAATGCTGTACCGGCCGTTTGTGAACAGCGTCCAGCGAGCGGGTACGCTACGCGTTGCAGTATTCAATTTTCGTCTCCACCAAGGGTTGCCAGGCGCATGATTCCTTCCTGGCTGAATTCAGGCTCTTTCAGTTCTCCACTGATTCGTCCGTTTGCCATCACATAGATGCGGTCGCAAATGGCAATCAGCTCGGAGAGCTCCGACGAGATGACCACTACGGCGCGCCCTTCCTGCGCAAGCTCGAAGATGATTTTGTAGATCTCGAACTTCGCACCGACATCGATGCCGCGCGTCGGTTCATCGAGAATCAGGATTTCCGGGTCGCAGAGCATCCACTTCGCGAGCATCACCTTCTGCTGGTTGCCGCCGCTAAGCAGGCCAATCTGCGTGTTGAAATTCGGCGCCTTGACCTTCATGCGGCTGCTCACACCATCGATCAGACGCTTCTCGGTTTTCGCATCCCGGTAACCGCGTTTGAAGAACTTGTTGAGCGAAACGAGACCCGTGTTCTCGGTGATGCTGCGCATGGGAACGATGCCGTAGCGCTTTCGGTCTTCGGACAGCATGGCGATCCTGAGCCGGATCGCGTCCTGTACATGGCGGATACGAACCGGCTGACCGTGCACGTTGATTTCACCTTGCGTGTACGGGTCAAGGCCGAAGACGGTGCGCACGACCTCCGTGCGACCCGCACCCATGAGGCCAGCCAGGCCAATGATTTCGCCTTTGCGCACATTGAAGCTGACATCCGAAAAGCGCTCGTCGTCGCCAAGGCCCTTGACTTCGAGCGCAGTGGCGCCCAACTTTCGCTGCGGCTTCTCGGGATAAACGTTGTCGAGCTTGCGACCGACCATCATCTGAATGATGGTGTCGACGTCAATCTCGCTCGCGGGCCGCGTGCCGACGTGGGTGCCGTCGCGGATAACGGAAATATCGTCTGCAATGCGAAAGAGTTCGTCGAAGCGGTGCGAAATGTAGACAATGCCCGCGCCATTTTCCCGAAGCTCATTGATCTTCTTGAAGAGAACATCGACCTCTTTCGACGTGATCGCCGAGGTGGGCTCGTCGAAGATGATGATGTTCGCTTCGCGCGACACCGCCTTCATGATTTCGAGCATCTGAAGGTCCGACACACTCAGCTCCTTGAGCTTCGTGTCGGGACGGTAATGCAGGCCTTCCCGCTCGAGCAGCGCCTTCGCGTCCGCATAAACCTTCTTCCAGTCAATCGAGCCGATGCGGGTTCTCGGTTCGTCGCCGAGAAAGAGCGACTGCGCAACGGTGATTTCCGGAATGTAGTTGAGCTCCTGCGTGACCATCGAGATCTTGAGTCGACGCGCCGTTAGCGGGCTGTCGATCGTGACCTTCTCCCCGCCGACATAAATCTCGCCGGCGTCGGGCTGGTAGATGCCGCTGACGATCTTCATGAGCGTGGATTTGCCCGCTCCGTTTTCGCCGCATATCACGTGGACCGAACCCTTGCGCACAGAGAAGCCCATGTCCTTGAGCGCAATGACGCCCGGGAACCGCTTCTCGATTCCACGCAATTCCAGGATTGGTGTGTCTCCCATCTTCATCGCCTTATATCTGTGTACAAGGAATGGCACTCAGGCCTGCCGTTCGGCCTGGCGCTCCGGAGCGCAGGGTTACATGTCGCGCTCCAGCATCGCCGCTTTGCTTAACCATGAACACACTCTACATGCGCGAAGTTCAACAATCAACATTAATGTTCTAGTATCACCAGTATTGATTTGGGGACCGAACCACCATTGAAAGCCTCCAAATTCGAGCAACACGCTTATTCTCTGGGACTTTTAGCTGATTTCGCACACCCTCTAGCGTCCGCCTCGACCCAGGGAATGCACCAGGTTAAATGGTGTAACTTCACCATCATGAATTCTTGGTGTTATAGTTAGCCCAACAGACGGGACTTTCTCGCCGACCGGAATGCCGCCGCAGAGGAAGACCGCTCCGGGCGCCGGACTCCACTAACCTGACGAGAACGAAGTGCGACCATGACCGACTTGAAGCAACTGGAGGTACCGAGCCTGGCGGGCGAGATACTCGGTGAAATCCACGCCTCCCTCCGCGATGTCAATTCCGCGGACCTTGACTCGCTTGTCGCCGAAATCGAGCGTGCTCCGCGCGTGTTCTGCCTCGGAGCCGGCAGGTCGGGCATCCTGTTGCAGGCGTTCTGCATGCGGCTGAACCACCTCGGCTTCGAGGCGTATATGGCGGGCGGCCTGCCCTGTCCTCCGGTGGCCGCCAGGGACCTGATCATCGTTGCCTCGGGGTCAGGCGAAACTCGCAGCGTGTCGGCCGTACTGGAACAGGGCCGACGAGCGGGAGCGCGCGTCGCGCTCTTCACGGCGCGCCGCACTGGCGCTCGCTCGATGACGGCAGACGTAACCGTGAGAATTCCTGCTCCCGCCGATCTCGTGAACGGCGAACAAGGCCAAAGCCTTCAACCCATGCGCACGCTGTTCGAACAGGTGTTCTTCCTGCTCTGCGAAGCAGTCGTATGCCTGCTGAAAATCAAGAAGGGAATTGGCGAAGACGAAATGGCGCAGAGACATGCCAATCTCGAATGAGCGCCCCCGCGGCATCGTTGAAGGTCATGCCAGGCGCGCGGGCTTTGTCGCAAGCTGCGACCAGCCAGTCTCGAAGACGAGCGATCTGGAATTGACCGAACCCCTGCCGGGCCGGTTGTCATCCTTCGCACTTGCAAACCGAAGTTGGCATCTCCCAACCCGAAGTGCCAACACTCGTATGCATACCTAACATCCTATTTTCGGAAATTCTAATCGCTGAGCGGTATCATCCAGCGCTCGCCAAAGTCCTCTGCGCCCTTCGCTTCTTCAGCAACTCCGATGTTTGTAAATGAACTGAACGATGAGTCCGGCGAGAAAACGGCACGGCGACAGTGTGACGCGATCGCCGATCATTTGCAGTCGTCCGCGCATGAATGCGTGAACATCGATCTACTCACCAGCAGGCGTGAAGCGTCCGTACCAACGCGTGTGAAGCTGCTGTGACTGGATGCGCAACAACGTACAACTTGAGGCTCAGCGCACGCTGAGATCCACCCACGCGGCGAGCGGCAAATCCTTGCGTGGCGAAGTCAACAGCACGCGCTCGACGGAACCGTAATTTTTCGTTCTATCGCTTCGGATGTCGATCAAAAATTCCTGGGCAACAACAAAGCATTCTTTGATTTTCTATTTAAATATCTGTTGTCCTCTATATTTTGCATTATGCTCGTGTAGTGCATCGCCAGAAGCCACGGGTAATTAGTGCGCTCGCCGTGCTCGGGTGCGTTCGTCGGATAGGCGCACCGGACAAGTCCATGCCGCTCCGAATTTCGTCTTATAAAAAGGTGGAACGTACGTCCGTGACACCGCGGCCTTCTGCATCGAACGCTCGAACCCAAGAGGGATAGGACAAACATGTCGGCCAAATGGAAGCAGCGCAGAAACAGTGAGCTCGCAGGTGCGGGCAGACGCAAGACAGAGCAACGGGCGTTTGCCACGGCAAATAGCCAGGCGATCGACGGGGTCGTCAAGGATCTCGGCCCAGACCCAGGCTCGAATGCGGGTGGCGGCGCGTGCGTTGTATTCAACATGAGCAATGAGAACATCACCAAGTTTTGCGCCGTGCATGGCGGACCGGGTGTGAAAGCGTATCTGAACGCCTACGATCTCGAGGCGCTGTCGATCAGAACCGGCGCGACGCCGAAGCAGGTGTCCGAGCGTCGCCGGAAGGTCGATCACGCCGTGCAAAAAATCACGGGCATTCCCGCGCAGGACATCTATTTCGGCGCGGTCGAAGTGAATGGGAGCGGCATGCGCTTCTACGGCGATTATTGCCTCGTCTTGAAGGTCGCGCGTGCCAGCGAGTGGGTGCTCGACCGCAATTCCTGGGATATCGCACGGCCGCCGCTGGCAAACGGCAACCTGCTCGACGGACCCATGCAATGGGCTGTTCAATCGATATCGGGAAAATGGGACGAAGACCTGGCGCACATGCTCGTCGTCAAGGTGTTCACAAGTGTGCGGGTATCGTCCCGCAGGCTGACGACCGGGCAGATCTCGAATGCGGTCTTGAACGACGAAGACTATCTCGAAGTGCTTCGCCAGGGCAGCTTCAGCGCGGACGATGTGGCCGAAGTACGCACGTCTGCTACCGAATCGGCGCGGGATGCGTCGATAGGAGACCGTGCGGCGCATGGCCCCATCCCCTCATTCGCCGAGTTGCAATGGCGGCAACGGCGTCTCCAAGCGGAGCGCGCATTGAATCAGCGCAACCTCGACGTTCGAGTGGTGACTGCACCTGGAAGGATCCGATAATGACCCGAGCCTGGTACATCGACACGATCGACGCGCGCTCGGGCTATGCATTCGCAAGCCATCGGGTGCAGGATCTGAATGACACGACCGCCCTGTTCGACAGCACGGACACCTTCTTTATCGAAGCACCGCAATTCGTGCCGGAACGCGTCAGCTCCAGAGCGGTATCGTTCGGCGCGGCTCGCGCAAGCTTCCAGACGGGCCTCTTCTTCGACGTCGACAATGAAGTCGCGTTCCCGACGCTGAGCGCAGTCGCCGAATTCGTGCGGCGCGCATATGGCAGCGGCGGCAGCACCGACGACGACGGCGGATCTACGCCTGCGCCGTTCGTGCCGCCGACACCGAAAGACGGAGATGGGGAAGCGGTCAGTTCAGAACCACCTTTCGATGGTCCGTCGTTTGGCAACGGGGTACTTTCATTCGACTCGTTCGACCCGGTCGCCCCATTGATTAATGGACATCAAGATTTTCTCGGCAAGGTCGGGAATGCCGTTAATGGCGGGCCGGTTCTCTCGGGAGACGCGTTCGCGAGGTTGAACGACGCGGCTTCGGCGGGAGACGGCCGGGGTTGTGCCGCACGCCTAGGCCGCGCGGCGCTCCGACTGGCGATCCACATACTTTCCTTTCCAGAAGAAACTGACCGGCACAATCGAAGACGCCTGCACATGTCCGCGCGAAGCGTGCTCCGGTGCATTAGCGAGATGCGTCTTTTGCCGGCCATGTACCTGCAGCTTCAACAAGATAGCTCTTTTTCGGCACGCATCGCTGCCTTGATCAGAGACTATTACCAGTTGCCCGCTTATCAAGATTTCTACGAGAGCCCTTGGGCCACAATTCTCCCGTTGCAAGATCCGGCGGTGGCGGTCAACATGCTGGCGACTTTTCTCGTTCTGGGCCGCGGACAGCCGAGCCACGAGTATAACCACTTCTTCGAAGCGATCTTCCGGTCATATCGTCGGCTCTCGTTCGACAGAGGACCTTCTGTCGACCGTTTCGCGGACCTCGCTCGCGTCGTTATTCCCGACCATCTGATACCGGCCGAATATCGCCCGGCGAAAGCCGCGCCATCGCTTCGACATCTGCTGGCGTTCGCATGCAACTCGCTCGCGCAGATTCCGAAGGGCACGGATGTAGAAACGTTCGAGCTTCTGTTGTTCGGCGCGTGTTACCTGAGCAGCAATGTCGTCAATCTGCCGTTGGAATTCGCGGCATACGAACACCACTGGTACGACTACGAGGCACTGGGCTTCGACCCTGACGAGGACGCCTTGCTGCGTGTCATGACCGCATTGCCCTGGCTAAAGAGCAATTTGCCGCAATACGCATTTCACCGTGACGTGGAGGAGTTCATCGCAAAGACGGCGACCCTATCGCCCAATGCGCCGAGAAGCGAATCCTCCGACCCTGCGTTCAGTTCCGGCGATCTTCCGGACTGAACCGCCGCAGACGCTGTCCACCTGATTCAGACGGTCTTCTGTCCGAACGCGGGCCAGGTCTTGTCGAACTCGTCAAGCCGGAATGACTTCAGTTCCAGCATGACGAGCGGTTCAGTGGACTGGACCTTGTTGTAGGTATTCAGGAACTTCGTGAGGTCGACGAGCGCGTTATGGATCAGCCGCAGCCGGAGGGGACAGAAGTTGCCAGGCTGCGGAATGACGGACGCAGTGACCGTCGGCTGTGCTGCCAGTTGCGCCAGCGCCGGGCCCTCCTCCGGCATTCCGGCTGCATTGGCTTGGTGCGGCTTCGGCGGCGGCGCAACGTAGGCCTTCGCCGCCGTCATCAGCAGATTCTGTAGTTGCAACAAGCCCTCGTTATTTTCAAGAAGGCTATCGTAATTCACCCGGAAGTCCCTATACGACATGCAATGGATTTCCGTTTCGCCCGCTACCAGGACAGACTCGCCGATCTCCATTTGCATAAATTGAAATACGGGCTGATCGACGGTGACCTTCTGGGTCCAACAGTTCTGCGGTCCCGTATCCGCGAGCATACGCTCGACGCGTTTGACCAGATGGTTGAACTCGCGCGTTTGTGCGTCGTCATTGAACTCAAGAACACTCAAGTTCCGTTTGAGGATCTCAATCCAGCACAGATATCGCGCAAAGCAATACATCGTGCTGACCAGGTAATGGCGGCCGGTCATCGGCCATTTGCTCGAGCGAGTGACGAACGGATCCGCGGCATGCAGGCGTTTGGCAACGTGCTCGATCCTTTCATTGAAGTGCCAAAGCCGGTCTTGCAAGTCGGCGGCGGAGAGCATCACGACACGCGAATATCGCTTAACGACTGCACGCACGCTCGCCTGTTCCGTCCGATCCAGCTTCTTCTTCTCGGCTAGGTCCGCTAGTTCTGCCTTGACGTATTCGAGGTCGACCTTGATGTTGCGCTCGACGAACTGCTTGCCGAGATATCCGAGTACGCTGGCGACCGAGGCCGCGCCAAACACCGAACCCATAAAGCTTTCGAACCCTGACATGAGCTTTTTCCTTCGCAAGACGTGGCAGTTATGCGGATAACGAAACGATACTCTAAACGTTCACGCCCGAGCGCCAGTCTCCGCCATGGAAGATCGATCTCGGCATTCGACTCCTTACTGCATAAGGAATTGGAGGCGAGTCCCCCCCTCAACAGGCGGCCCTCCCGCCGCATTGTAAAACCATCAGCAGCCATCTAACTCCGTTTTTTTGATTCAGGCAGTCGATCACGCCAAGCGACTGAATTAAGGGGAGCGGCGTTTCAGGTCTCATTCGCAGAATACGAACGCTCTGAAACGCCCGCCCCTTTCACTACAACTAGTGACCGCACCTATCAATCGGCGCTTAGACAAGCTCGTGCAGCTTTTTGATACTGGGAGCAAAAAAATAAGCACCACCATCAAGATTCACAAAGCTCTCCAGCTCAAGTTGTGGTTTATCGGCCGCCTTATGTGACTTTGGCGCAGCACCGGCAAAGAATCGGTGCGTTTGATGAGACTGTCCGATGATCGGGTCGATACCGCTATTGACCTGTGAGAATTGGACGGTGTTCGCCCACGATTGCTGAACGAACTCGAACTGGTTCTCAATCGACGTGATGTAGCACTTGAAAAGCAACCCGCGCGACATGGCGCCACCTGCCGATTGCTCATTGAGCGCCTCCTGCTCAGTCACCTCAGGGCCGAAAGCAATGCCGCGTCTAAGCATGCGGTGAGACTGCGTACGCGCTTCCGCCGCGTCGATTTCCTTCTTGTCCTTGGCGTTTGGATCCCCTGGAACGTCGTCGCGCGGGTACGCCTTCCGGACATGCGCGGCAAACGGGCACTTGAAGCCGTGCCGGTCGCCGTCGAACTCAAAATCATTGACGTCGGGTGTTCCCTCAGCAATGGTGGGATTGTCACCGAGTGGCGCATTGATGATGGCAGCGCCGCTTTTCCATCTCCCAACCATCTGCGCGCCGAGTAAATCCGGATCCATCGGGTTGGCGGTGCTAGTGATGCTCTGGGCGGCGAGCTTTACGGAGCGATTAAATTCAGGAACTTTCTGCGCGAGACGCCGGAACACGAGATACGCACCGTTCTCCATGAACGGCGAGGGTGCCTGCTTTACGTCTCCTTTGACTTCCAGTGAAGGGGCATTCGGATTCTGGCCTGGATAACCAAAGACGAACTCGCCTGGCCATAACAAATCCTGGCCTTTCTGACCTTCCGAGGGCTTCGCACCACTGGCGGTTGGCGTGAGTGCAGCATTGGCCGAGGTTCTCCCCTTCACACCCGGTTGCGACACGCCATCCGCATAGCCGAAATGCTCGTGACCGGCGACAGGCGCAGGGCGCACCTGTCCTTCCTCGGTGTGCAAAAGCATCCAGCCGTTTTCGCTCGGCGGAGCAAGACGCAGGGAAATGATATCCGCGATTTCAGCACGGCTTGCGCCGGTCACGACGAACACCCCATGGAGATTCGCGTCCGGGCGCAGGATGCTCCACGACGATGTGGGCGGATCGGTCATCTTGTCTCCGCGCTTGCCCATGCCTTCGATGAAGGCCTGTGCCGCCACCGAGTCGATATCGCGAACGCCAAGTACAGTCAATCCGGAGAATGTGAACGCAATATTGAGGCCCGGCGTGGGCAGCAGTTTTCGACGAGTGCCGTTCTTGCTCTTTTTAATCATCTCTTCCTGTGCGAGTGTTTCGTCAACGCTCGTCAGATGCAGCGAATGGAGGAAAGTTTTGAAACGCTTCACATCCGATATCTTGAAGAACAGAAGATGTTCGTTTTGCTTAATAAGCCCAGCCAGAATATCGCCTTGAATTTCATCTGTCGGTAACGCTGGTTCAGCGTTCAGATCGCGTGCCATATCCCTCTCCTTGAAGTTTCTGAAAAGAATGACGAAGACTGACGTGGAGACGAGATAGCTCCGCCGCCCCAACCTGAACCTCAACGTGAGAGACGAGAGATGCGCGCTCGATCAGCAATAGCGCTTGTGCCGTGCGGTCCGCCCCCCTGCCGACACAACACGCAAGACTGTCTGCATGTTGCGCGCACCCAGGACAGATATGGCAGTCTGAGGCCCTCTCCGCCAGTGGTCTGGTCTTGATTTTTTGATTGTCTTCGACGAGAAGATTAGAAAAGCGTGAGGCTCCATTCACAGAAAATCTGTTCGCTGTGTGCGGAACCGCACAATTCATTCGTTGTTAAATAACTTTTCTTTCAAAAAATTTAATTGTTTATTCACTTATATTCAATGACCGAAGAGTCGATCGAAATGCCATTTTTTTGTGCGTGAACGCACACTTCCATTTACAAGAAGCTTTCCTCAACTTTAAGTCCACCTAACCTCGTAATGAACAGGTCATCCAGTGAGATGAAATAAGGCCACCCCAAAGATGAATCGATGAATAAATAGTTCAGCAAAAGTATTGCGCCCGGTTTCGGAGGACGCGTTTCCATTCATTACGGCAGGAAGTCCCTGTCATGCACGGGCTTTCGGCACGTCGTTCATGCAGCAGTCTTCGGGAGTTCACGTGAAAACGCCACTTGTCGATATCAATATCCCGTCCATCTACAAGAATAAGCAAGGCGCGACCGTGCCCTTGCCGAAAAGGCTCGCGCGCGCGACGCCGGACATGGCAGCCGCGCTCGCCGCACTGTCGCGCGACCTGGCCGCTCGCGGTGGGCGGCTCGTGCTTTCCGACCTGTTCCGAAGCTACGAAATGCAGTTTCAGTCACATCTCGACTACGTGAACAAGAAGAAATCCGCGTTTAGTCCGCCACCCGGAGGCAGCTTCCACGAAGCCGGACGCGCAATGGATCTCTCCCTTAAAGACCTGAATATGGAACTGGACAAATTCTGGCTACTGGCGAAGACGCACGGCGTGAACCCTATCATCAAGGCGCCGGATTCGCGCGCGAGTGAAGCATGGCATTTCGAGTGCCGGGGCAGCCATCAGCGCGTGATCGACTACTACGAGGCGAAGAATGGCGACAACTTCGACTACCCCTACGCGGCCGGCGCCGCCTCCGCGATCCTCGCGCTCGGCGTTCGCGTCGACAGATTCGGCTCGGCGCAAAAAGAAGCCCAACTTCAGGCGGCGCTCATTCGATGCGGCGAGGTGATCGGCAATCTGGACGGTGCGATGGGAGCGAAGACACGCGCCGCGCTCACGCGCCTCGGAATCAACGACGCCGGCCTCGACGACGCGCTCGCGCATGTCGAGGATCTGGCACAAAAGAAGTACGAGTCCGAGTACGTCCTCGCCGCGGACGCGATGTCCGTCGTCGTGGCCGATTTCGCACTTCACGTTCCGGATCACGTCGACATGCACGGCTGACGAGAGCACTCCGGCCCGATCGATGCCACATCGATGCTATCAAGGCGAACATGGCACGACATTCCGGGAAGCCGTGCTCCGGCCGAGTTTCATCCGGGCGTAAGCCCTCAACCGGCTGAATAAGCCGCCTTGACGTCGTCCTCGACCTCCTGCGCGCCCGCCTGCTGCGTGGCGTCACCCTCGGCGTATCCGGATTTGATGCCGTTGCTGCTCGCCGGCGTATCGGCGGGCGTTGCCGGCTGTGCAGGATCCACCGGCTTGGGCTGCGGCTCAGTCGATTTCAGACCGATATAGGTCGCGCCGCTGATGCCGATGACCGCGAGCGTATAGGGTTCGAGCGCGGGCATCGACACGGTTGTCAGGACCTGATAGACAAACATCAGTCCGACGATGACTGTGAAGATGAGCATCTGGAGTCGGTGGATCGCTACGCCGCTTTCGTCGCTCACGAGGTCGCTGAAAAATCGCGGAACCGATGGCGGGAATTGCGTATCGCGCGCCAGGTCGACGCTGCGCGATCCCACGGTCAACACGCTGTAGATGCCCATCAATGCGAGTGCCTGAGCCGAAAGAGGGGGCATGACGCCGGAGGCGAGCCACTCGTAAATGTAGGAGCCCACAATGATCAATGTCCACCATGCCATCTGCGTTCGGGCGAGACTGAAGGTTCGCCGATTCAGCGGAACCGAGGTCGTGCTTCCCACGTCGCGCAGCAACGCAGTTTGCCTGGCGAGCAATACGAATATAAAGATCACAGCCACGAAAACCGCGCCGCCTGCAATCATCTTCCATACGGGCGACCAGCGAAACGTCTGGGTACCGTCCATCACCGGGATCTCGTTGCCGGCTTCGTCGGAAACACCGAATGCAATCTCACGTTCCGTAGGCGTTCCCTGCCCCTGCCACGGTTCGCCAATCAGCGTACGCCACGCGGCGGCGGTTTCAGGCGCGGGCGGGTCCGAATCCTTTCGCAGGAGAAACTGTATCTGTCCCGCCGTGCTCCCGTCCGGCAGTGCCACGTTCTGGCATCCTTGCGCGGCGATGCCGGTATACGCGCCATTCACGAGAAGCCTGTACTTCTGGACGACCGCAAGTGACTGACACGGCTGCTTCTTGAGCGTCACGGCGACAATGTCACCCAGGGCGACCGGCCTTGGCCTGTACAACGTGGCCGGCTTTGTCGATGTGTCCGTTGCGCCCGGCGCGTCCGCCGCATTCACCAAAGATGCGGCCACAAGAAAGAGCATGGCCAGCAGGCCGTGTATCGCCTTCACGATTGTCCCCTTCTCAGTTCAGGAAGAGTGTTTGCTCTGCTTCTCTTCGCTTGAGCAAGCCCGGCAGCTGTTTTCCGTTGGCGAAACTCCAGCGCGGGAACTGCTTCGCCGCATCGTCGAAGTCTCTCGCGTTCAATAGCTTGAGGAGCGTCGAAGAACGCAGATTGCCCAAGCCGAGATTGAGCGTGAAACTCGTGAGTGCGCCGTACTGGTTGTCATTGAGCGCAACCGTGACGACTGAGAGTACGCCGCTTCCGGCATGCATCAAGTCGGCCTGCAGGAAAATTTCTGCCTGCGCCTCGCTGATTCCGTCCGGATAGAGTGCCTTGACCTTGTCGAGATCGGCATTGCCGCGCAGGAAACGGCCATCGACTCCAATGGCGTGCCCCCATCCGATCGTCCAGATGCCTATCGGATCCATGTAAGGATAAATATCGCCAGTCGTAATACCAGGAATCCCCTCAGCCTTTTTGACGAGTTCAATGGTTTGCGCGTTGACAGCGCGAGGTTGAGCCATGATTTCCTCACTATTCAGTTATTCTCACGCACCGCATCCCGATCGAGCCACCGATCAATTTCGTGCTGCTTTCACGGGGCCATTCTGTTTTTTCGTGAAACGCAGTAGTCGAGCGTCATACTCAATTGCAAACGAATGGACCGTCATCGTAGTTTTCCGGAAGACGCTACATTCATCGGTTCCCGCGACACGAATGACAAGTTTCCGTAAGGATTTGTCGAAGGCCATCAAGTCGGCGGCTACGCGACACACGTTGCCATTGGAGGTCCTGCAGAAGGGGCTGGACTTATGCCCGAACATTAGAAAGCTGCATCTCAGTTTTCCTGAAAATTTACGCCCGAATGTGCGCAAGCGCACACGCGATCGAATTGCGGCAGCACAGAGAGGCAACCGCCGGCGATGAATACGATAAGTAATCCAAACTGAATTTTCGAACCCGAGAAAATTCACAGCCGCGCCATGCCATGAAGCACACGTTTAAAGGCTACTTGGTTCTGTCGACAGCAAACGGCACTTCCAGCACAAGCACTCAGCAAAGGGCAATCAATCGTTGCGGAGAAATCAATTCGTGCGCGGCGCCGGTTTCGCCCCCCGGTTGCACCGCGGCTCATGGCATTTGCGCGAGGCCACACCCTGGACAACTTTGATTGCCGGGCCAGGACAGCTTTCGTTTGCAAGCCACCATAACGGACCGTTTTCTGCACGTATTTAAAGGCGGCGCTACACTCAACCGGTTGTCGAAAGGCCGTGCTCATGTGCCTGTGCTTTGCCCCCCATTAGGCGGGCAAAGCGGAACAGCCGGCGCGCGGACACTTCGATTGCGCGATCAATATCTACAAATCCCCACTCCCGGAGAGCCGCTTCATGACGACGCTGATCATCAACGGAGAAACTCATACAGTCGACGCGCCACCCGAGATGCCGCTGCTCTGGGTCCTGCGCGACATCGTCGGCCTCACCGGCACGAAGTTCGGCTGCGGCATTGCGCAGTGCGGCGCATGCACGGTGCATCTCGACGGTGAGGCGGCGCGCTCGTGCGTGCTGCCCGTCGCGGCCGTAGCGGGCCGCAAGATCACGACCATCGAGGCGATCGGCACGACGCCTGCGGGGCAGAAGGTGCAGAAGGCCTGGCGCGAGATCGACGTCGTGCAGTGCGGCTACTGTCAATCGGGGCAGGTCATGTCGGCGGCAGCGCTCATTGCCGCGAATCCGAACCCAAGCGACGCGGATATCGACGCTGCAATGGCGGGCAACATTTGCCGCTGTGGCACCTATGCGCGAATTCGCGCCGCCATCAAGCAAGCCGCGAAGGAGGCCTGACATGTCACAGGGTCTCCTCGATGCGCAGAACGGCGCGCCGCGACGCAAGCCGCAACACGACGGCGGCGGTCAACTCTCGCGCCGCACGTTCCTCAAGCTCGGTGCGGCAGCAGGCGGCGGGCTGCTGCTCGGCATCAGCTTTTCCGCAGGCGCCCAAGGCGACAGCCAGACGCGCAAGTCGATCATCGGCGGCGACGGCAACGAAGCGCCGCAAGACGGCGTGTTCGAGCCGAACGCGTTCGTGCAGATCGACCGCTCGGGCAAGGTCACGCTCATCATCCCGAAGGTCGAAATGGGGCAAGGCGTGTACACGTCGATTCCCATGCTGATCGCGGAAGAACTCGAAGTGCCGCTCGATAGCGTCACGGTCGACCACGCGCCGCCCAACGAGAAGCTCTTCACCGACCCGCTGCTCGGCGGCCAGCTCACGGGCGGCTCCACGTCGATTCGTTTTGCGTGGCAGCCCATGCGCGAAGCGGGCGCCGCCGCGCGCACCGTTCTGATCCAGGCCGCCGCGCAGCAGTGGCAGGTCGACCCCGCCAGCTGCCACGCCAAGGCAGGCGAGGTGCTGCACGACGCGAGCGGCCGGCGCATTGCCTATGGCGAGCTCGTTGATGCGGCCGCGCACCTGAGCGTGCCGCAGAAGGTGGCGCTCAAGGACCCGAAAGACTTCACGCTGGTCGGCAAGCCCACCAGGCGCCTCGACTCGCCGGAGAAGGTGGACGGCTCGGCGCAATTCGGCCTCGACGTGCGCCTGCCCGGCATGGTCTACGCCGCCATCGTGAACTGCCCCGTGTTCGGCGGCACGCTCGCGAAGGTCGACGACACGCGCGCGAAGCAGGTTCCCGGCGTCACGCAGATCGTGAAGATCGACAACGGCGTGGCCGTGATCGGCGCGCACACGTGGGCCGCGAAACGCGGCGCGGCGGCGCTCGTCGTTCAGTGGAACGAAGGCGCGGGCGCGAGCGTGTCGATGCAGCAGATCGTCGGCGATCTCGCGAGTGCCTCGCAACGCGAGGGCGCCGTTGCGCGCAAGGACGGCGACGTGCAGCAGGGGTTCGGCAACGCGAAAACGCGCATCGACGCGGTGTATCAGCAGCCGTTCCTTGCGCACGCAACGATGGAGCCGATCAACTGCACGGTCCACGTGCAGCCCGACGCCTGCGACATCTGGGTGGGCACCCAGGTGCCCACGCGCGCCGTGGACGCGGCCGTGGCTGTCACCGGACTCAAGCCCGGGCAGATCACCGTACACAATCACCTGCTCGGCGGCGGCTTTGGGCGGCGGCTCGAAGTCGATGCGATCACCCAGGCGCTCAAGATCGGCAAGCAGCTCAATGTGCCGGTGAAGGTGTTCTACACGCGCGAGGAGGACATTCAGCACGACATGTACCGGCCGTACTACTACGACCGCATCTCGGCCGCGCTCGACGCGAACGGCAAACCGGTGGCGTGGCAGCACCGCATTGCGGGGTCTTCGATCATGGCGCGCTTTGCGCCGCCCGCGTTCCAGCACGGCGTGGACCCCGACGCCGTGGAAGTCGCCGCCGACCTGCCCTATGACCTGCCGAACCAGTTGATCGAGTACGTGCGCCAGGAGCCGCATGCGGTGCCCACGGCGTTCTGGCGCGGCGTGGGACCGACGCGCGGCACGTTCGTGGTGGAGAGCTTCATCGACGAGCTGGCCGTGGCCGCGAAAACCGATCCGGTCACCTATCGCCGCAATCTGCTCGGCAAGTCGCCGCGCGCGCTCGGCGTGCTCGACGTGGCCACGCGCGCCGCGAACTGGGGACCGCCGATGCCGAAGGGCCAGGGGCGCGGCGTTTCGGTCATGCACGCGTTTGGCAGCTTCCTCAGCATGGTCGCCGACGTCACCGTGGACGACGGCGAGGTGCGCGTGAACCGCGTGGTGTGCGCCGTGGATTGCGGCATGGTTGTGAATCCCGAGACCATCGAGGCGCAGATCCAGGGCGGCATTGCGTTCGGCATCACCGCCGCGTTGTGGGGGGAAATCACGATCGAGCGCGGACGTGTGACGCAAAACAACTTCACCGACTACCGGATCATGCGCATCGACCAGATGCCGGTGATCGAAGTGCACATGGTGAAGAGCGCCGAAGCGCCTGGCGGGATCGGCGAGCCCGGCACCGCGGCAGTCATTCCGGCCGTGGCGAATGCGATCTATGCGGCCACCGGAAAGCGTCTGCGGCATTTGCCCGTGGGCCGCCAGCTCGCGAACGCGGGCGCGTCCGCACAGTCGGCGTGAGGGAGCGAACCATGACGAAAACGATCAAGGCATCCCAACGAGCCCGCGGCCTGCGCCGCGCCGCCGGCGACGGCGCAAAACTCGCGCTCGCCCTCGCGGCCTTCGCGTGTGCCGGTGCGCGCCCCGCATTGGCAGCGAGCGCAGCGGACGCCGCCACGATCCAGCGCGGCGCCTATCTCGCCACCGTGGGCGACTGCGCGGCGTGCCACACGGCGCCGCACGGCAAGCCGTTTGCAGGCGGCCTGCCGATGAACACGCCGCTCGGACGCATCTACACGACCAACATCACGCCCGACCCCGACACCGGCATCGGCAACTACACGCAGGCGGACTTTGCGCGCGCCATGCGCGAGGGTGTGGCAAAAGACGGCCACAATCTCTATCCGGCAATGCCCTATCCCTCGTACGCGAAGGTGCGCGACGAAGACGTCGCCGCGCTCTACGCGTACTTCATGCAGGGCGTGCAACCGGTCAGGCAGAGCAACCGCGACGCCGACATCAAGTGGCCAATGAACATGCGCTGGCCGCTCAAGCTCTGGAACGCCGTCTTCCTCGAGAAGGGCGCGTACCAGGACAAAGCGGGCAAGGACGCGGCATGGAACCGCGGCGCGTACCTCGTGCAGGGCCTCGGCCACTGCGGCTCGTGCCACACGCCGCGCGGCGTCGGCTTCAACGAGAAGGCGCTCGACGAAAGCGGCGACGCCTGGCTCACGGGCGCCGCACTCGACGGCTGGTTCGCCTCGAACCTGACGGGAGAGCACAACACGGGCCTCGGGCGCTGGAGCGAAGCGGACCTCGCGCAGTTCCTGAAGACGGGTGCGAACCAGCACGCCTCGGCGTTCGGCGCGATGACCGACGTGGTCAACAAGAGCACCCAGGCCATGAACGACGCGGACGTGAACGCGATCGCCGTCTACCTGAAGTCGCTGCCGGCGAAGGGCGGCGATGGTGGACCGGCGTATGCGTATGACCCGCAGGCGACGAAGGTATCGCTCTCGCGCCCGGCCAACGATGCGGGCGCGCGCGTCTACACGGCGTATTGCATGCATTGCCACGGCGCCGACGGGCGCGGCTTCGCGCCGATGTTCGCGCCGCTCGCGGGCAATCCGAGCGTGCTGGAGAAGGACGCGTCGTCGCTCATCAACGTCACGCTCAACGGCACCGGCGATCTCGTGATTCAGGGCATGCCCGCGCCGTACCCCATGCCCGCTTATGCAGATGTCCTAAGCGACAAGCAGATTGCCGACGTGCTCACGTTCGTGCGCGCGGGGTGGAACAACAAGGCGGGTGCGGTGGGCGCGGCAGAAGTGGCGAAGATGCGCACGAGGACGCAGGCGGCGCGCTAAAAAGGAGTGTTGAAGCGATCGCGCCGGCCGTGAATGCGGCCGGCGCGAGTGAAGCAAGGCGCTGGTAGCAAAGCGCCTGTCGCGTTAGTGAGCGAGCGGTTGCGTCACGTCCTGGCCGAACCACTGCATGGAGATCTTCTTGAGCGTGCCATCCTGCTTGAGCGAGGTGAGCGCATCGTTGATCGCCTTCTCGAACTTCGGATTGCCCTTGCGGAACGGAATGGCCATTTCCTGATCGGCGCCCGGCAACACGGCGCCCGGACGCAGCGGCAGGTTCGACGTCTTGATGATGTACGGCAGCATCAGGCGGTCATCCATCGTCGCGTCGATGCGCTTCGCCGCCAGGTCGCGCAGCTTCTCCGGCGCACCCGGATACGTTTGCACGTTGATGCCCGGCACGGCACGCGCCATCTGGTCATAGTTGGTGCCGAGCGTCACGCCGAGCTTCTTGTCGCCCTTGAATTCGTTGAGCGTCTTGAATTCGCGCTTGTCGTCGGCGCGCTGGATCAGCTGGGCCGCCGAATACGTGTACGGCTGGCTGAAGTCGAGCGCCTGCTGGCGTTGCGGCGTGATGGTCACCTGATTGACGATCACGTCGAACTTGCCGGCCTGCAGCGCCGCGATAATGCCGCTCCATTCGGTGGGAATGAACTCGGGCTTGACCCCGAGCTTGGCCGCCACCGCCTTCGCGACGTCCACGTCGAAGCCGACGAGCTGGCCGCTGCTGTCACGGGAATCGAACGGGGGATAGGTGCCCTCCAGACCGATTTTCAGCACCCCGGCCTGTTTGACGGAATCGAGCAGATCTTCCGCATGGGCGGAAATGGCGGTGAATCCCAGTGCCGATACCGCAAGCGCGCTTGTGAACAGGAGCTTCTTCAACTTCATTCAACCTCTCCTCTTTATCTGGATGTCTGGACTGCTTCGCGATGGCACATCAGCGCCCCCCCGAGGCCGCGTCGCTAGAGAATACTACGATCGGCAGCGCCATCGTAGCCCGCGCAACTGAGTACTTTCCCGCGCTCAAGCGGCATCCAGGACGGGGCAAACCCGAATAGCCGAAGCGCCGCGCTATCAGCCCGCCGAGGCGTTCATCGCCTTCACGGCCTCGAGCGCGCCGCCCACCATCGCGCTCACCGCCGGCTCGACTTTCTGCGCGATCGACGGCGCGTAGTCGAACGGCGCTGCCTCGCTCATATACGTCGACTGGCACATTTCGAGCTGCACGGCATGCACGCCGTCTTGCGGCGCGCCGTAGTGTCGCGTGTTGTAGCCGCCCTTGAAACGGCCGTTCGCGATCCATGTGAAGCCGCTTGCCGAAGCCGCGCGCTCGACTGCCGCCTGGACCGCCGGCGCCGCCGTGCGGCCGTCCTGCGTGCCGATGTTCAGATCAGGCAGCTTGCCATCGAATAGCCGCGGCAGCACGCTCGCAATCGAGTGCGCTTCCCACAGCAGCACGTTGGCGTGTTGCGTGCGCAAGCGCTGCAACTCGGCGCGCAGCGCGTCGTGATACGGCTGCCAGTAGGCGGCGACGCGGCGTTGCCGTTCGTGCGCATCGGGCGCACGGCCCTCGCGATAGAGCGCCGCGCCGCGAAACGTTTCGGTCGGGCACAGCGAAGTCGTCGTCTGCCCCGGATACAGGCTTTCGTCATTGGGCGGCCGGTTCAGGTCGATCACATAGCGCGACACGCGCGCACCCAATATCGTCGCGCCCAATGACTGCGCAAACGCATAGAGCCGGTCGAGATGCCAGTCGGTATCGGCAACCGTGAGCGCGATGTCCGTATAGGCGTCGCGCAGCGGCTCGGGTATCTGCGTGCCGAGGTGGGGAATCGAGATCAGCAGCGGCGCCGTGCCGCGTTCGAGCAAATAGAGGTCGGTCATGTGGGCTCCGTTCGGTTGGCCACGCACTCAAGCGCTGGCGAGGAGATGGTTCAGCGCCTTGCGATAGCCGGCGTACAGGCGCGTTTCGTCGCGGTGGCGCCGGTGCGCGACGACTGGCTCGCCGCCCACGTACACGTCGCGCACCGGCGTTTCGCCGTGCTCGCAGAACACCACGGAGGAAAGCCAGCTTTGCGGCGTTTGCTGCGCGAGGTTCGGGTGCTGCGCGTCGAGCACGAGCCAGTCGGCGCGGGCGCCCTCCTGCAACGCGCCCACCGCGCGTCCGGTTGCGCGCGCGCCGCCAGCGAGCGCCGCGTCGAACAGACGGTCGGCCACCTGCGCCGTCTCGTGCGATGCGAGCACATTGCGTTCGCGCCGCGTGAGCCGCTGCCCGTATTCGAGCAGGCGCAACTCGGCGCGCCAGTCCACGCCGATATGGCTATCGGAGCCGATGCCGAACCTGCCCTGCGCCGCCAGGTAGTCGTGGGCCGGGAAAAAGCCGTCGCCGAGATTCGCCTCCGTCGTGAGGCACAAGCCCGCCACCGCGCCGCTCCTTGCGAGCGCCTGCGTCTCGTTCGTGTCGATGTGCGTCGCGTGCACGAGACACCACCGCGCGTTCACGTCGAAGCGATCGAGCAGCCATTGAACGGGCCGCGCGCCCTCGGTTGCAAGGCACGCGTCCACTTCGGCGGTCTGCTCGGCAATATGGATATGCACAGGCGCGTGAGGCAATGCGGCATCGAGCCCTTCCAGCAGCGCGCGTAACGAGTCCTGCGACACCGCGCGCAGCGAATGCGGCGCGACGCCATAGCGCAACGCGCCGTGTTGCGGCTGCAAGCGTTGCAACGATTCGACGATCGCGAGCAACTGGTCGGGCGTGTTGATGAAGCGCCGCTGGTCGTCGCGCGGCGGTTGCTGGCCGAAGCCGCTGTACTGGTAAAGCACCGGCAGCATGGTCATGCCGATGCCGCTGACTTCTGCCGCCCTAACCACACGCTGCGCCAGCTCGGCGGGACTCGCATAATGCTGGCCGTCCTGCGCGTGATGCACATAGTGGAACTCGCACACGGACGTATAGCCCGCTTTGAGCATTTCGACGTAAAGCCAGCTCGCAACGGCCTCAAGATCCTCGGGCGTGATGCGCGCAGCGAAACGGTACATCAGGTCGCGCCAGCTCCAGAAGCTGTCGGTGGGATTCGCGCGGTATTCGGTGAGGCCCGCCATCGCGCGCTGGAACGCATGCGAATGAAGATTAGGCATGCCAGGGATGAGCGGACCGGCCGCGCATACGACGCCCTGGGGCGCGTGCGCGAGATCGGGCGTCACGCCGCGCAGCGTGCCCGTTGCGTCCCATTCGAGCAGCACGTTGCGGCGCCAACCGCCTGGCAGGTATGCATGGTCTGCGAAAAGCGCGTTCACGATGGAAAGCGGAGGAATAACGGTGCTCATGAAATCAGGTTCGCGCAATATCGAGTGTGACGGCCAGCAGCGTGCCTTCGCCGCGCGCTTCGAGGTTCATTGCCTGCCCGGCGTCCACGCGCAACGTGTCGCCTGGCGCGAGCGCGATGAAACCCTCGCCAGCCACGCTCACCGCAACCTCGCGTTGCACGGCATGCAGCAACACGGTCTGCGCACATACCGTGCGCCGCCCTGCTTCTCGCCACACTTCGAGCGCGCCATGCGCGACGCCACGGCGCACCATCAGGTTGAACACGCGCACGGGCCCTGCGGCAATCCGCGCATCGATCGTGGATTCACCGGCAAAGCGGGCGATGTCCAGCGCGCTTTCCAGCCTGTGCGTTGCGTGGGGCATCTCTGCGGCAGCGCGCACTTCGTCCAGCTGCAAGCCCGCGCCTTCGATCAATACGAGCGTACGGTCGACGCCATCGAAACGCGAAAATGGCCCGGCCTGCGCGATATCCGCGAGACTCACGCGCCAGGCGAACGCATCGGGCGGCGCGAGCGCCGCGCCACCCGCCGCGATTTCGCGCGTCACCCCGCCGCCATTCTTCCAGGGTGCGGGCGCAAGATCGACGCCGCGCAGCAGCGTCACCGTTGCTACGGACGAGCGGCTCATGCTCGTGAAAGCACCGCTTGCAGGAAGCTGCGCGTGCGCGGCTGCGCCGGCGCGGTGAAGATCGTCGAAGGCGGCCCCGCCTCGACGATCTCGCCGCCGTCCATCACCACCACGACGTCGGCCACTTCCTTCGCGAAGCCCATTTCGTGCGTGACGACCACCATGGTCATGCCCTCGGAAGCCAGCAGCTTCATGACCTGCAACACCTCGCCCACCAGCTCCGGGTCGAGCGCCGAAGTCGGCTCGTCGAACAGCATCACGCGCGGCTGCATGGCGAGCGCGCGCGCAATCGCGACACGCTGCTTCTGCCCGCCCGAAAGGCTGGCCGGCATCACATGCGCCTTGTGCGCGAGCCCGACTTTCTCGAGCAGGGCAAGCGCGGCGGACTCGGCCTGCGCCTTCGAAGCGCCGCGCAACATGCGCGGCCCAACCGTGATGTTGTGCAGCACCGAGAGGTGCGGAAACAGGTTGAACGACTGGAACACCATGCCGACTTCGGTACGCAGCGCGTTGAGCGCGCGGTCCTTGAGCATCGCGCCGTTTTCCACGAGGCGATGACCGCAGATATCGACCGTGCCGCCCTCGGGCTGCTCGAGGCCGTTGCAACAGCGCAGGAACGTGCTCTTGCCCGAACCGCTCGGGCCGATCACCACGACCACTTGTTGCGGCTGAATATCGAAGTCGATGCCGTTGAGCACGAGGTGCGAGCCAAACGACTTCTTGAGTCCGCGAATGCTGACGATCGGATCCGGTTGCGTGCTCATTGCACCATCCCTCCTGCGCGCAAGCGGCGCTCGACGCGATGCAGCGCATAGTTGGTCGTCTGCGTGAGCACGAGGTAGACGAGCGCGATCACGAGGTACACCTCCAGCGAGCGATACGAAACGCTGATGATCTTCTGGCCTTCATGCATGAGGTCGTCGATCGTCAGCAGCGAGACCAGCGCGGAATTCTTGATGAGCGCGATGAATTCGTTGCCAAGCGGCGGAATCATGCGAACAACGGCCTGCGGGAGAATGATCGCGCGCATGGCCTGCCCCGCCGACATGCCGATCGAACGCGCAGCTTCCATCTGCCCGCGATCGACGGACTGAATCGCGCCGCGCACGATCTCCGAAACATAAGCCGCCGAATAGAGCCCGAGCCCCAACATGCCGCAAACGAACGCCGGCAGCAGAATGTTGAACTGCGGCAGCCCGAAGAACAGCAGGAACAACTGCACGAGCAGCGGCGTGCCGCGAAAGAAGACAAGGTAGCCGGTGCAGAAGCCGTAAATGAGCCGCCGTTGCGGCGCGAGCCGGCCGATGCCGATCAAAAGGCCGAGCAGGCAGCTGAGCACGAGCGCCGCGGCGGTCACCTCCACCGTGACCAGCGCGCCGTGTGCGATGTCGGCCCAACCGGCTATGGCCGGAGAGAAGTCGAGTTGCATGGATCAGATCCGCCGCATTACTTCGAACCGGCGCCGAACCACTTGTTCACGATCTGGGCGTAGGTGCCGTCCGCCTTGATCTTCGCAAGCGCTGCGTTCAGCGAATCGCGCAATTGCGGTTCGTCCTTGCGCACCGCAATGCCATAGGCCTCCTTCGTCAGCTCCGTGTCGAGCACGCGAAATCCCGGGCGCGTGCGTGCGAACTGATACGCGGCGGGCTTGCCGGTAACGGCGGCGTCGGCGCGGCCGATGCCGACCAGGTCGAACATTTCCTGGTTCTTCTCGACCTCGACGCGCGTGACCTTCGGGTAGTTGTCGCGCAGGAAGTTCACCGACTTCGTGCCGACCTGCACGGAGACCTTCTTGCCCTCGAGATCGGCGAGCGTCTTGATCGGCGAGTCGGCCTTCACGAGCGCGACGAGGCCGCCCGCGAAATACGGCTGCGTGAAGTCCACCACCTGGCTGCGTTCCGGCGTGATGTAGATGCCGGAGATCGCGGCGTCGAAGCGATGCGCAATGAGCCCCGGAATCAGCCCCTTGAAGTCGATGTCGGTCCACTGGACCTGCTTGCCCATGGCCTTGGCGAGCGCGTTCATGAGGTCGACGTCGAAGCCGGTGCGCTGGCCGTTTTCCGTGAACTCCATCGGCGGGAACGTCGCATCGGTCGCGACCTGGAGAACGTTCTGCGCTTGCGCGCTCGCGGTGCCGGGAGCGGCGGCGGCGAACATCGCGAATGCGACGCACGTGGCGGACAGCAGTTTGTGCAGTTTCATGGTTGGACTCCGGTGTGTGGTTGATCGGGACGCTACGGTTGTTGACTTCTTTCGTTGCGGTCTATCGAAATGCAATCGCATTCAATCGCATTCATTCGGTTTGCAGGCGGGCGGAAATGGCGTGCGCAGTGCGCAAGGTCCAGTCGGCGAGTTGAAGCTCGCGGCCCGCCACGCGCGAGGACGGCGCCATCAAGGTGATCGACGCGTTGGCGAGCGCGCCGCGCGCAACGCGCCGGAACACCGGCGCGCTCACGCCCCATACGCCGGGGTCGACTTCGCTTTCGCTCACCGCGTAGCCGCGTGCGCGAATCTGCGCCAGTTCCGCTTCGATCGCGGCGCGGCCCGCTGCGTCGCCGGCGAAGAGGCGATCGAGCGCCTCGCCGCGCGCTTTTTCTTGCATGAACGCGAGCAGTGACTTGGCCGACGCGCCGGCCTTGAGTGCAACCGCGCGCCCCTTCTCGAACGAGCAGCGCAGCGAATGCGTGCTCTCGACCATTTCGAGGCAGACCACCTGGTCGTTCACGGCAACGACGAGTCCGACGCTCTCCTGCGAGGTCCGCGCGAGTTGCAGCATGCCTTCGCGGCTCGATTCGACGAGCAGCGAATTGACGTCGAAGCCGAGCGCAAGCTGCAGACTGATGGGGCCCGGCGCGTAATAGCCGGCGTCTTCGGTCACGAAGCCCCAGCGCTTGAGCACCGCGACCTGGCGGTAGAGTGTGCTCTGCGCGAGACCCGTTGCCGCGAGCATGTCCTTCGCGGACATTGCCTTGCCGCGGCTCGCGAGTGCCGAAAGCACCAGTAGCAGGCGCTCTGCGCCGGTAACACCGGGTTCGTGTTTCACCTGGAGGACGAAGGCTGAATGGATGCAGTCAGCATGCCACGTCACTCCCAGAAATCAAAAATACGATTCCCAGCGAATGGGAATGAGATGCGAGGGTTTTCCCTGGAGCGGTCCCGCGTGGTCCGCGCGGTGTGTTTTACCCGCTTCTGGTAATGTCACGCACATGCAAACGATCCTCTCCATCGAGAATCTCTCGAAAGTCTATGCATCGGGGCTCCACGCGCTCACGAACATCAACCTCGACATCCAGCGCGGCGAAATCTTCGCGCTGTTGGGGCCGAATGGCGCGGGCAAGACGACGCTCATCAGCATCATCTGCGGCATCGTCAACGCGAGCGAAGGCAGCGTGCGCGTGGCCGGTCACGATATCCTCGCCGACTACCGCGCCGCGCGCTCGCTGATCGGCCTCGTGCCGCAGGAGCTCACCACCGACGCATTCGAAACGGTCTGGGCCACGGTGTCGTTCAGCCGCGGCCTGTTCGGCAAGCCGGCCAACCCCGCGTATGTCGAACGCGTGCTGCGCGACCTGTCGCTGTGGGAGAAGCGCAACAACAAGATCATGACGCTCTCGGGCGGCATGAAGCGCCGCGTGCTGATCGCGAAGGCGCTCGCGCACGAGCCGCAGGTCCTGTTCCTGGACGAACCGACTGCGGGTGTGGACGTCGAATTGCGCCGCGACATGTGGGAACTCGTGCGCGGGCTCAAGGCGAACGGCGTGACGATCATTCTCACGACCCACTACATCGACGAGGCCGAAGAGATGGCCGACCGGATCGGCGTGATCAACGCAGGCAAGATCATGCTCGTCGAGCACAAGGACGTGCTCATGCGCAAGCTGGGCCGCAAGCAACTGACGTTGCAGCTCGAAGCCCCGTTGCGCGCCATTCCGGAAGGGCTCGCCGCCTGGGGGCTGGAACTGGCCGGCAGCGGCGCCGAACTCATCTACACCTACGACAGCGAAAACGAGCGCAACGACATCATTGCGCTGCTGAAAGACCTGAGCGATGCCGGCATTGGCTTCACGGACCTGAAAACGAGCCAGAGTTCGCTGGAGGACATCTTCGTGAGTCTCGTCCATCAGGACCCGGCGGCCGCTGCGCCATTCGCCGCGCCTGCGGTCGAGGAAGATGGCAAAGCACAGGTAAAAGGACAGGTAACCTCGCGATGAACCACTACGCAATTCGCGCCATCTACCGCTTCGAAATGGCGCGCACCCGGCGCACGCTGATGCAAAGCATCGTTGCGCCGGTGATTTCCACCTCGCTCTACTTCATCGTATTCGGCTCCGCGATCGGCTCGCGCATCAAGGAAGTCAATGGTGTGAGCTACGGCGCGTTCATCGTGCCGGGCCTCATCATGTTGTCGCTCTTGTCGCAGAGCATTTCGAACGCGTCGTTCGGCATCTACTTCCCGCGCTTTACGGGCACGATTTACGAACTGCTCTCGGCGCCCGTGTCCTACCTGGAAATCGTGATCAGCTATGTCGGCGCGGCGGCGACCAAGTCGGTCGTGCTCGGGCTCATCATCCTCGCGACCGCGGCGCTGTTCGTGCCAATCCAGATCCAGCATCCCGTGTGGATGGTGCTGTTCCTGCTGCTAACGGCGGTCACGTTCAGCCTGCTCGGCTTCATCATCGGCATCTGGGCGGACAACTTCGAGAAGTTGCAGATCGTGCCGCTGCTGGTCATCACGCCGCTCACCTTCCTTGGCGGCGCCTTCTACTCGGTCGACATGCTGCCCACCGCATGGAAGGTGATCACGCTGTTCAACCCGATCGTCTATCTCATCAGCGGTTTTCGCTGGAGCTTCTACGGGCTCGCGGACGTCGACGTCGGCGTGAGTCTCGGCATGACAGCCGCCTTTCTCGCGCTGTTCCTCGTGATCACGGCGTGGATCTTCAAAACGGGCTACCGGCTGAAAACCTGACGGTAGCGAATCAGCCGGATGCCCGCCTCTTCACGCGGGCACCTGCCCCGTTGCGCTGTCGTGCGGTCCGTCCTGGGGACGGTTCAGCGGGCCGTCGAATGAGCCGTCCAGAATACGAAGCTTGTCGGTCATATCGGGAAAGCTGTGACCCGCGGCGCGAAGCTCATTGACGATCCGATGCCCAACGGCCCGGCAGTGCGCCAGCGTCTCATGCAAACGCGGCTCGGACTGCAGCCCCGTCACCGCCCGCTCCAGCTCAGGCGGCGATTCGCTCAGCAGTGCGGGCACGACTTCCTCCGGCGGGATCAGCGAGCCGTGACTCAGCAGTTGCGCCGTCCAGTCGCACCCGTACAGCAGCGCGCGCCGTTCGGCCCTGCGCGCTTCGTCCTGCTCGAGCGCGGCGAGGCTCGGGCGGCTCTTCTGGATCTCGGCGCGCCACGGCGCAAGCACGTCGGCACGTAGCGCCGCGATCGCTTCGCCGAGCGCAGCGTTTTGCCCGCCCGCTACGAGGCGGCGTTCATCGAGCCGGTCGACTTCGTCCCGATAGCTTTCGAGGTAGGCCAGCCAGTTCAGCGGCAGCTCCGGCTTTTCGAAGAATGCGCGCCTCACTTCATTGAGTTCGTTGCGAATGTCCTGCAGCGCCTGATTGTCGGCGAGCCGCGCTTCATGCACGTCGTGGGCCGTCACCATCTGCCGGTGCAGAGGGAAAAGCGGATTGCTGTAGCGCCGCTGCAAGTGGCGCTCCGCCGCGCCGGGCCGGGCGCTCCATTTCCAGTTGGGCAGCGACTTCGCGTCGAATTCGACGGCCTCGATCATCGGCCGGAAAACGGCGAGCGCTTCGTCAGTGGCGTGGCGAAAGCAGTCCGCCAGCTTGTAGTCGTTGCCTTGCAGGGAAGCGCCCGCCTCCCCCGCATAAGGCGACTCGGGCCGAAGCCTCAGGGTGCCGGTGGCGAGAAAGAATTCCATCGGCAGCTCTACACGCATGCCTTCGAGCGCGAACGCGCGCTGTTCGGCGGAAATCGCTTCGACGGCACGCGCCAGGCGATTTTCCTGGTCGAGGAGCGTATCGATCGCGTCTCCCGACGACGGCTGCGCGGCATCGGCTAGCAGGCAAAACGTTTCGCGCGCCATTCGCGCCGCGATGGTGCCGTGCTTCTCGGCAAACAGCCAGAACCACAGGGCAAGCTGATAGCCCTTGACCCCATTTTGGGCGGTCGTTTCGACTTCGGGGGTGAACGCGATGCCGGGCGCGGCCCAGTTCGCGAACGGCGGCGTGCCAACGCCCTGGTACATGCCCAGGAGTTGGCGTATGGATTCATGCGTATCGGTCGGCCAGTTGCGCGCCTCTTCTTCCTGGCGC
Organism: Paraburkholderia sp. J10-1; assembly: GCF_905220165.1. NCBI lineage: Bacteria > Pseudomonadati > Pseudomonadota > Betaproteobacteria > Burkholderiales > Burkholderiaceae > Paraburkholderia > Paraburkholderia sp. J10-1. Next base: position 584,098 of record NZ_CAJMYW010000001.1, read on the forward strand.
TTCTCGGTCTTCCAGAACCTCCAGTCCATTGTGCACCTCGCAAGAGAGCAAGAGTATCGGTGCTACTCGCTGCGAGGGATACTTGCACACTCCGCCGGGGGCGTAAACCGGTGATGTCCGCTCTTGCTCTTCAGGCTCCGCTCAATTCCTGGTGTAGCGCGACAAACTCGCGTGTGAGTTTGTGCGCCGGGTCGAGGTGCACGACAGGCTTGGCCTGCTGATGCGATTCACGAATCTTCACCGACGACGACAGCCGCGACGACAGCACCGGCAACCCTTCATCGACGAGTTCGTCGACGAGCTTCTGCGGCAGGCTCGCGCGCGGCTGGAACTGGTTGATGACGATGCCTTCGACCGTGAGCGCGGCATTGTGATCCTGCTGAATCTCCTTCACGTTCTCGAGCAGCGTGTAGAGCGCGCGGCGCGAGAAGTCGTCGCAGTCGAATGGAATGAGGCAGCGCTCGACCGCGATTAGCGCGGAGCGCGTGTAGAAGTTCAGCGCAGGCGGCGTGTCGATGTAAATCGCATCGTACATGTCGAGTTCTTTGAGCGCGTCGCGCAACTTGTAGATTTTGTAGCGCGACTCGAGCTTCCCGTGCAGCGTGTCGAGGTCCGCATGCGCGGGCATCACGTCCAGATTCTCGAACGGTGTCGAATGAATGAACGACGTGACGTCGATGGGCCTGAAGCTGAAAGTCAGCGCGGTTTCGAAGAAGTCGGCGACGTTGGGCTTCGCATCGGCGGAAGCGGCCCCGAGCAGGTACTGGCTCGAATTTGCCTGCGCGTCGAGGTCGATCACGAGCGTACGCTGACCCTCATTCGCGCTGATTGCGGCGAGATTACAAACAATCGTTGACTTGCCTACGCCACCCTTCTGATTGAATACCACACGCCGCATGTCTTCGCTCCCCTGTTTCTCGTCAATGCAATGAGACGGATGGGGATGAGCATACCCGATGCGGCGGTGCAGAAAAGTTTTTTGGTGGCGGTTTTCCCGGCCAGCGGCTAGTTACATGACCGCTTCATTTTCCCGGGCCGTTTGGCTGGTTATAACCACTACCGTCGCATGCGTAACTCGCGGTTGCCGGAAGCGCGAGGACAAGCGATACAGCCAGCAGGGCTGCAAACACGCGTCGAGCTTTCATTTGCTTTCCTCCTGTTCAAACGAAGCCGGTGCGTTAAGCATAGGTCAGATGACTTAAAGCGCAATTGCGCGTGATTACGCCCAATTACGCCCCCGCGACTACGGTTACCGATGCCCCCAAAACCTGCGCTGCACCTGCATCACTTCTTCCTCGACCTCGGGCACGGGCCCGATCAGCTCTACGCGCTTCTGGCAATGGTCGAACACATAACGCGACGACACACTCATCGTCGGATTCTCCGCATGGTCGCCCGTGCATTGCAGCAGCCGCTCTTCCGTCATGCCGAACACCACGCGCCCAATGTTCGCCCAATAGGCCGTGCCCGCGCACATGCAACACGGCTCAACCGTCGTATACAGCGTGCAACTCCACAAGTATTGCGGCGTAAAGTTCAGCGCAGCGGTACGCGCGAGCACCGCCTCCGCATGATTGATGGTATCGACATTGCCCTGTTCGATGAGCACCGACTCCTGATCGGGTCCGACGAGAATGGCGCCAAACGGGTGGTGACCCAGGAGCGTCGCACGCTCCGCGACAAGGCTCGCGTGACGCAAATGGCGCACGATCTGTTCGCGCGTCGGCGCGAGCCCTTGCTCGGGAAACGCCGACGCGCTTTGTTGCGGCAAATGGGTCAGGCTCAAACTATGTCTCCTCCTTGTTGTGGTGTTACGTCGGTGGCGTTACGTCGGCGGTGTTACTTCGGCAATGCGCCGTCTACGCCTTGCACGAACCAGTTCAACCGCTGCAACTCGGCATCGGGCAGCGACGTGCCGGCGGCCACCTTGATCGCGCCGCTCTGATCCTTGATCGGTCCCGCGAACGGATCGAACTTGCCGGCAATGATATCGTCGCGTTTTTGCGCGAGCGCCTTTTGCGCGGCAGGCGAAACGGTTGCCGTATTGATGTCGGCAAGGTCGATGGCTTTTTCCTTGAGGCCCCACCACGTCGGCGCATTGGTCCACGTGCCCGCCTGCACCTGTTCGACCAGGTGAGAGTAATACACGCCCCAGTAGCTCACGCATGCGCCCAATTGAGCATTCGGGCCGAACTTCTTCATATCGGAGTCCCAACCGAACGCGTGCACCTTCTTCTGCTCGGCCGTCTGCATCGTCGCCGTCGAATCTGTGTTCTGAATCAGCACGTCCGCGCCCTGGCCGATCAGCGTTTCGGCCGCCTGCTTCTCCTTGCCCGGATCGAACCAGCTATTGATCCAGATGACCTTGACCTTCGCATTCGGATTGACCGAGCGCGCGCCCATCGTGAAGGCGTTGATGTTGCGCACCACTTCCGGCACCGGCACCGAGGCGACGAAGCCGAGCGTATTCGTCTTCGTCGTATAGCCGCCAACGAGCCCGGCGAGATACGCGCTCTGGTACGTGCGCACGTCATAGGTCGCGAAGTTCGCGGCCTTCTTGTAGCCCGTTGCGTGCTCGAATACCACGTCCGGGTAATCCTTTGCGGTCTTCAGTTCGAAGTCCTGAAAACCAAAACTCGAGCCGACGATAATCTTGTTGCCCTTGCTTGCGAGATCGCGAAACACGCGCTCGGAGTCGGCCGATTCGGGCACGTTCTCCACGCGCGTGACCTTGATCTTGTCGCCGAACTTCGCTTCGATCGCCTTCACGCCCTGCTCGTGCGCATAGGTCCAGCCTGCGTCGCCGGGGTTGCCGAGATAGACGAACGCAACGCCGATCGGGGCCGCGGCGGGGGCCGCGGCGGTAGCCGCGGGGCTTAGCGCGGCACAGGCGCCGAGCGTGGCGACGACCGTCGCCGCGAAGCGCAGTGAGCGCACCGCCGCGCAAGCGAATTTTGTTGCCATGAGGTCTCCGAAACAGGATTGGGAAGGATGCGACGCGATTCGACAGTTGTCCGCCGGATAACGTCACGTTAGCGAAAATATTGGTCAGTCAAAATTAAGGCCGAAATTTCGATTCATTATGTGATGAATAACAGAATCGATATAACCGGCCACGGCGTCATAGAAGAACCCGAATGTTCATGGCCTCACGCTGGAACGCGTCGTGCTTGTCGAACCCGTTGCCCCTTCAACCTTCGCGCTCGGGAGACCTGTCATGCAAACCGCACTCGCCACGGACTTTTCGCACGTCAAGCCGCAGGACACGTCATTTACGGGCGGAGGGCTGCGCGACTTCTTCGTCTATCGAGACCTGGGAATCGCCGATGCGACGCACGGCAAGGTGGTCGCGCAACTCGTCAGGGCAAATCTTGCGCCGGAATTGGGCACGGGCTGGCACCGGCATGAGGCAGAATTTCACATTGTCATCATGCTCAAGGGCTGGGCGCGCTTCATGTACGGCGACAAGGAAACCCTCGTCGAAGCGGGGGACTGCGTGCATCAGGCGCCGGGCATCGCGCATTACCTCTTCGATTACTCGCCCGACATGGAGTACCTCGAAATCGTGAGCCCCGCCGACTTCAAGTCGATCGATGTGGAAGCGCCGTGCGCCGTGCCGGCGCCGACGCCATGGCAAACGAGCGCCGCGACGTAAAGCGACCTGACGCGACCTAAAGCGCGCCGTCCGTCCTATTTGGGCTGCGTTTCGGCCGCGCGGCTGATCGCCGATGCCGCATGTGCGTCGGCGTCGAGCAGCGCGCGCAGGGTCACCTGATCGTCGCCTACCGCCTCCGGCGCCGCAATGCGTCGCGCGCGCGGCTCGTGGTCGTGAATGGTCGAGCGCACGAGCGGATAAATCTGCGTGTCCCAGCGGCGGCCATTGAATACGCCGTAGTGGCCCACGCCCGTCTGCACATGATGCGTCTTCATATAGGGGCGCAGCCCCCGGCACAGATCGTGGGCGGCCACGGTCTGCCCCACCGCGCAGATATCGTCCTTCTCGCCTTCGATCGTGAGCAGCGCCGTACGGCGGATCGCGTGCGGCTCGACAAGGCGCTCGCCCACCTTGAGCTTGCCGAGCGGCAGTTGGTACTCCTGAAACACTGAGCTGACCGTTTCCAGATAGAACTCCGCGGTGAGATCGGAGGTGGCGAAGTACTCGCGATAGAACACGTTGAGCGCATCGGCTCTCGCGGGGTCGCCCTTCGCCCGTTCGTGGCGCATCTCCTCGAATGACGCGAGATGACGCTCCAGATTCATCGACATGAACGCGCTGAGTTGCACGAAGCCCGGGTACACGCGCCGTTGCGCGCCGGGAAAGCCGCCTGGCACCGCGCTGATGAGATTGCGCTCGAACCACGTGATCGGCTTGCTGTTGGCGAGTTCGTTGACCTTGGTGGGATTCACCCGGCAATCGATCGGCCCCGCCATCAGCGTCATGCTCGCGGGCTGCGCGGGATCGTTGTCGGCGGCCATCAACGAGACGGCCGCCAGCGCCGCGACCGTCGGCTGGCAGATCGCCACCAGGTGCGCATCGGGCCCGATGCGCCGAATGAAGGACATGACGTGCTCGACGTATTCGTCAAAGCCGAAGCGGCCCGCCGCCAAGGGCACGTCGCGCGGGTTGTGCCAGTCGGTGATATAGACGTCGTGGTCGGCCAGCATGGTGCGCACGGTGCCGCGCAGCAGGGTCGCGAAGTGCCCCGACATGGGAGCGACGAGCAGCACGCGCGGCTGCGGCACGGCCACGTCCTTGCGAAAGTGGAGCAGCGAGGCGAACGGCGTGCGCTTGACGACGCTTTCGGTCACCGGCGTGCGCACGCCATCGACCTCCACGAAATCGATTCCAAACGGCGGCCGCGCGTGCGAAAGCCCGGCAAGCTCGATCTGCTCCCACCATGCATCGAGATAGCGCGCGTCGAATCCGGATGCGAGCGTGGGCCAGGCCGCGATCGCCGCGCGGGAAAACGACGCGGCGGCACGCCCGAACCTCGTCGCGTCCGCGAACGTCTGGTAGGCCAGGTAGGCAAGCAGGTTCATGGGCACGGGTCTCAATTGTCTTGAACGCGAAGTGAAGCAGGCAATACATATGCCAGAAGCGTTCATTGGCACAGTGTTTGCACCTTTTCGGCGTGGCGCGGCATGCGTGCGCGAGCACGCGCGCCGCGGCCTGCGCGCCGCGCCGCGGCAGCGGGGCGCGAACGCCTCGCACAACGTGCACAGCGCGCCGGCTGCGCCGTCCTGCATGCCGCAATGTAGTGCGGCGCATGCCGCGAGAGGTGCATGCACCCGTGATGCGCGCATTCGGTGCATGCGGCTTCCTTCCCGCACCTGCCCACCGTTTCCTTACCGTTCTGGAGCACCCATGAATCAGACGAATACGACCCTGACGATCAGCAGCCGGAACTATTCGTCGTGGTCCATGCGCGGCTGGCTGCTGGCCAAACTCGCTGGACTCGAATTCGAAACGGTAACCGTGCCGCTCGACGACGCCGCCGCGCGTGCCGAGTTGCTGCTGCTTTCGCCCTCCATTCTCGTGCCCTGCCTGCGTCACGACGGCATCACGGTCTGGGACACGCTCGCGATCTGCGAATACCTCAACGAGATCCAGCCGCGAGCGCAATTGCTGCCCGCGGACCGCACGGCGCGCGCGCACTGCCGCTCCGTATGCGGGGAGATGCATTCGGGCTTCAGCGCATTGCGCTCGGCGCTGCCCATGAACCTGCGCGGCCACTTCCCGAACTTTCGCGTCTGGTCGCGCGCGCAGGACGATATCGGGCGTATCGTGACGATCTGGCGCGAATGTCTGCAAAAGTATGGCGGGCCCTGGTTGTTCGGCGAGATCGGCGCGGCGGACGCGATGTATGCGCCCGTCGTCACACGCCTGCTAACCTATGACGTGCCGATCGACCCCGACATCGGCGACTACTGCATGCGCATACTCAAGCAGCCTTACGTTGCTGAATGGATCGCGGCGGCCCAGTCGGAAACCGAGGACATCGACGAACTCGATATGGAGTTCTGATCGTCACCGTGCACCAACAACGGGCGCGACACGCCCCCGCCCGGCATCGGCATGGAAGTTGCATGACCCCATGCAGCCCGATTATCGAACTGTATGAAGAAGCGCGAAGCAACAGCGCAGAAAAGCAGCGGACGGAAAAACGAACATGAAGCAAACATTCTTCAACGAGATGTTCGAGTACGGGGAATTCGACGTTCGCGGCCTCTCCGCCGCGGCGTTCGCGCAGGCCGGCGAGCCGCGCGCCCATTACCGCGAATTCTTCACATGGATGCGCAGCCAGAGCGAGCAGCAAATGCTCAAGAAGCGCGCCGAAGCCGACGCCATCTTCCGGCGCGTGGGCATCACGTTCGCCGTCTACGGCGAAAAGGACGTCACGGGCGCGGGCACCGAGCGCACGATTCCCTTCGACGTGATCCCGCGCATCTTCCAGCGCCAGGAGTGGAACACGCTCGAGCGCGGCTTGCGCCAGCGCGTGAATGCGCTGAACCGCTTCATCCACGACATCTACCACGAGCAGGAGATCGTCAAGCGCGGCATCGTGCCCGCCGACCAGATCCTGCGCAACGCGCAGTACCGCCCCGAGATGCAGGGCGTGAATGTCGCGCACGACATCTATGCGCATATCGCGGGCATCGATATCGTGCGCGCCGGCGAGGGCGAGTTCTATGTGCTGGAGGACAACCTGCGCGTGCCCTCCGGCGTGTCGTACATGCTGGAAAACCGCAAGATGATGATGCGGCTCTTTCCCGACCTGTTCGTGCGCAACCGCGTGGCGCCGGTCGCGCACTACCCCGACCTGCTGCTCGACACGCTGCGCGCCGCCGCCCCTTCCGGCACCGACAACCCGACGGTCGTGCTGCTCACGCCGGGCATGTACAACTCGGCGTACTTCGAGCACGCGTTTCTCGCGCAGCAAATGGGCGTCGAACTCGTGGAAGGCCAGGACCTCTTCGTCGAGAACGATCACCTCTATATGCGCACCACAAAGGGCCCGCAGCGCGTGGACGTGATCTACCGGCGCGTGGACGACGACTTTCTCGATCCGCACGTCTTCCGCTCCGATTCGACGCTCGGCGCGGCGGGCCTCATGAACGTGTACCGCAAGGGCAACGTGACGCTGTGCAACGCGGTGGGCACGGGCGTGGCCGACGACAAGTCGATCTACCCCTACGTGCCCGACATGGTGCGCTTCTATCTGGGCGAGGAACCGTTGCTCAAGAACGTGCCCACGTGGATGTGCCGCAAGGCCGACGACCTGCAATACGTGCTCGACCATCTGCCGGAACTGGTCGTGAAGGAAACGCACGGCGCCGGCGGCTACGGCATGCTGATCGGCCCGGCCGCCACGCGCGCCGAGATCGAGGAATTCCGCGCGGTGCTCGTCGCGAACCCCGACAAGTACATCGCGCAGCCTACGCTGTCGCTCTCCACGTGCCCAACGTGGGTCGAAGCGGGCGTTGCGCCGCGCCACATCGACCTGCGCCCGTTCGTGCTCTCGGGCAAGGAAGTGCGTATGGTGCCGGGCGGGCTCACGCGCGTCGCGCTGCGCGAAGGCTCGCTCGTGGTCAATTCCTCGCAGGGCGGCGGCACGAAGGACACCTGGGTGCTCGAGCGCTGAGCCGGCGCGTTGGCGAACACAAGAGCGCAAAAACGCAAGCGGCGCGTGGACGTTCACGACCGGGAAGACGAAGCCGAGATCACGCGATGAACGAAGCGCAATTTGTCGATGACAGGCGTTGCCAGCGCGAACGGATAGCCGTCCGGCATGCCGAGGCTGCGGTTCAGGCTATTGAGCGCGTAGGTGAGCGGAAACCAGCGCGCCATGAGGCTGTCGAAGCTCGCCTCGTCCACCGGCGTCTGGTCGACCAGCACAGGCTCGTCGCGGCTTTCGGGCAGCAGCGCGAGGCCGCAGGCCGTGGCTGTGTCGAGCGTATCGACGATATGCAGGTAATGCGCCCACGTCTCGGCCCAGTCCTCCCACGCATGCACCGACGCATACGCGCTCACATGGCGTTCGGCCCAGTCCGGCGCGGGGCCTTCGGCGTAATGCGCGGCGAGCGCTTCGGCATAGTCGGCGCGCTCGTCGCCGAAGCAGCGGCGAAACGGTTCGAGCCAGCGCCCGGTTGGCTCCTGCGCGATGAGACGGTCGAAATAGTAATGGCCGACCTCGTGGCGGAAATGCCCCAGCAAGGTGCGATACGGTTCGTGCAGCGAGACGCGCGTGCGCTCGCGATGCGCGTCGTCGGCCTCGGCGATGTTCATCGTGATGAGGCCATGATCGTGGCCCGTCATGACCGGCTCGCCATCGTCGGTTGCCTCGAGAAATTCGAATTGCAGGCCGTGTTCCGGGTCTTCGGCGCGCGTGACGAGCGGCAGGCCGAGCGCACCCAGCGTATAGAGCAGGCGCCGCTTGGCCGTTTCGAGGCGATACCAGTACAGGCGGTTCTCGGCTCGCGAGAGGTTGGGGATCGTGCGCGTGAACTGGCAGGCGCGGCACAGCGTGTCCCCGGAATCGGCCGGAATCATGCCGTTGCAGACGTTTTCGACCGCGTAGTTGTGGCACTGGCGAAAGAGCGCGCCGGCGGCCTTGGCATTCAGGCTGCGCCAGCGGCCTTCGCCCGCGTCTTCGAAAGCGTGCATCTCGCCCGTCTGCGGCACATAGCCCAAGCGCGCCTCGCATCGCTCGCAGCGCTCGTTTTCGAAAAACACCAGCTGATTGCAGTGGTCGCAGTGAAAGGTCTTCATGGCCGCATTCCTGTGATGGCCGCGCGGGCCGCAGCGCCTCACGCAGCACGCGGCGTGCCTCGCACGCGCGCGGGCGGCGCTTTTGCCCCGGTTGCCGCCGCGGCTGTCACATCCCGCACTCGCGCCGACTGCATCATACGCACGCTGCGCCGTGCGCCGCTTATCCGTTTTGCGCCGTTCCAACCAAGTCGATCGAGGAGTCGGGTGTGTCCATCCGTGTCGCGTTAAACCATGTCACGCAGTATCGCTATGACCGGCTCGTGCGCCTCGCGCCGCACGTGGTGCGCCTGCGCCCGGCGCCCCACTGCCGCACGCCCATCCTCTCGTATTCGATGCGCGTGGAGCCCGCCGATCATTTCGTCAACTGGCAGCAGGACCCGTTCGCCAACTATCAGGCGCGGCTCGCGTTTCCCGAGCCGACGCGCGAGTTCCGCGTCACGATCGACCTGGTCGCGGAAATGGCGGTCTACAACCCGTTCGACTTCTTTCTCGAGCCGAGCGCCGAGCGTTTTCCGTTCACCTACGCGCCCGAGCTGGCCGCCGAACTCGCCCCGTATCTCGTGCGCACCGAGCCCACGCCGCGCTTCGCCGCGTTCGTCGAGTCGATCGACCGCACGCCGCGCGTGACCATCGACTTCCTCGTCGATCTGAACCAGCGCCTGCAGCACGAGATCGGCTACCTGATCCGCATGGAGCCGGGCGTGCAGACGCCCGAGGAAACGCTGGAAAATGGCTCCGGCTCGTGCCGCGACACGGGCTGGCTGCTCGTGCAGACGCTGCGCCAGCTCGGGCTCGCCGCGCGCTTCGTTTCAGGCTACCTGCTGCAGCTCACACCCGACGTCAAGGCGATCGACGGCCCGCGCGGCGCCGAATCCGACTTCACCGACCTGCACGCGTGGTGCGAGGTCTATCTGCCGGGCGCGGGCTGGATCGGGCTCGATCCGACCTCGGGGCTGCTTGCGGGCGAAGGCCATATTCCGGTGGCGTGCACCCCGGAGCCCGGCAGCGCCGCGCCGATCTCGGGCGCGCTCGACGAATGCGAAGTCGAGTTCTCGCATTCGATGTCGATCTCGCGCGTGCTCGAAACGCCCCGCGTGACGAAGCCCTACACCGAAGCGCAATGGGCCGGCATGCACGCGGTAGGCATCGAGGTGGACGCCGCGCTCGCCGGCCAGGACGTGCGCCTCACGATGGGCGGCGAGCCGACCTTCGTGGCGGCGGGCGACCGCGACGCGCCCGAATGGAACACCGACGCGCTCGGCCCGACCAAGCGCCGCTACGCCATCGCACTCATGGACAAGTTGCGCGCGCACTATGGCGCGCTGGGCTTTTTGCATATCGGCCAGGGCAAGTGGTATCCGGGTGAGCAGTTGCCACGCTGGGCGCTGTCGCTTTTCTGGCGCACGGACGGCGAACCGTGCTGGCGCGACCCCGCGCTGTTCGCCGACGAGCGCTCGCTCACGCACCACACGGCCGAGGATGCGCAGCGCTTCATTGCACATCTCGCTACCAAGCTCGCAGTTGATCCCGAGCACGTACAGCCCGCTTACGAAGACACCTGGTATTACCTGTGGCGCGAGCGCCGTCTGCCCGTCAACGTCGATCCGTTCGACTCGCGCCTCGACGACGAGATGGAGCGCATGCGGTTGCGCCGTATCTTCGACTCGGGCCTCGACACCGTGACGGGCTACGTGCTGCCGCTCGCCTGCGAGCGCGGCGAGCCTGGAGCGGGGCAACCCGCGCTGCAGGGCCCGCGCTGGATCAGCGGCCCATGGTTCTTCCGTGACGAGCGCATGTATCTCATTCCCGGCGACTCGCCAATGGGCTACCGGTTGCCGCTCGATTCGCTGCCGTGGGTCGCGGAGGCCGACTACCCGTGGCAGCACACGCGCGATCCGTTCGCCGCGCCGGCGCCGCTGCGCAGCGCGGCCGAGGTGCGCATGCAGTACGAGGCGGACTTTGATGCCGCCGCGCAATTGCGTAGCGGAGAACGCGCTGGAAGTGCGGGAAGTGCGGGAAGCGCCGCCTACGCCGAAGGCGCGGGGGGCACCGGCGTGCCCTCTGCGTCACATCGCTACCCCGAACGCGGCGAGTCGGCCGCCTGGATCCATCGCACCGCACTGTGCGTCGAAGCGCGCGACCCGGCGCGCGCCGCGGGACCGAAAGCCGAAGCCGCAACGTTCGGCCGCGCGCAGGGCCAGTTGCACGTCTTCATGCCGCCGCTCGCCGAACTCGACGACTACCTCGACCTGCTCGCCGCCGTCGAGGCCACCGCCGCCGACCTCGCGCTGCCGGTCGTGATCGAAGGCTATCCGCCGCCGCGCGACCCGCGCCTGAAAATGCTCCAGGTCACGCCTGACCCCGGTGTGATCGAGGTGAACATCCACCCGTCGTCGAACTGGGACGAGCTGGTCGAGCGTACCGAATTCCTCTATCAGGCCGCGCACGAAACGCTGCTCTCCACCGAAAAGTTCATGCTCGACGGCCGCCACACCGGCACCGGCGGCGGCAATCACCTCGTGCTCGGCGGCGCCACGCCCGCCGACAGCCCGTTCCTGCGCCGCCCCGACCTGCTCGCGAGCCTCGTCGCCTACTGGCACAACCACCCGTCGCTTTCGTATCTGTTTTCGGGCCTGTTCATCGGGCCGACGAGCCAGGCGCCGCGCGTGGACGAAGCGCGCAACGATCAGGTCTACGAACTGGAAGTCGCGTTCGCCGAGATCCAGCGCCAAGTCGATCTGCTGCGCGGTTTCGGCAGCCCCTTCGACAACGGCCCGCGCGTGCCGCCGTGGCTCATCGACCGCACGCTGCGCAACATCCTCATCGACGTGACGGGCAACACCCATCGCGCCGAGTTCTGCATCGACAAGCTCTATTCGCCCGACGGCCCGACCGGGCGCCTGGGCCTGCTCGAGCTGCGCGGCTTCGAAATGCCGCCGCACGCGCGCATGAGCCTCGCGCAGCAGCTGCTGCTGCGCGCGCTCGTCGCGCGCTTCTGGAAAACGCCGTACACGCAGCGCCTCACGCGCTGGGGCACCGAGCTGCACGACCGCTTCATGCTCTCGACCTTCGTGCAGATGGACTTCGACGACGTGCTCGCCGAAACGACCCAGGCGGGCTTCGCGCTCGACGCCGCGTGGTTCGCGCCGCACTTCGAATTCCGCTTCCCGCTGGTGGGCGAGGTGCAGACGGGCGGCATCGCGCTCTCGGTGCGCCATGCGCTCGAACCGTGGCACGTGATGGGCGAGGAAGGCGGGGCCGGCACCACGGTGCGTTACGTCGATTCGTCGGTGGAGCGGCTCGAAGTGCGCGTGCTCGGCATCAACGAAAACCGCCATATCGTCAGCGTGAACGGCCGCGCGTTGCCGCTTCAGCCCACTGGGCGCGTGAGCGAGAGCGTGGCGGGTGTGCGCTTTCGCGCGTGGCAGCAGTCGGCCGCGCTGCATCCGACCATCGGCGTGCACGCGCCGCTCACGATCGATATCGTCGACACCTGGAATGCCCGCGCGATTGGCGGATGCCAGTATCATGTTGCGCATCCTGGCGGACGCAATTATCAGACGTTTCCGGTCAACGCCTACGAGGCCGAAAGCCGCCGCCGCGCGCGCTTCTTCACGACCGGCCACACGCCGGGGCCGGTGGAAGTGGCGCCGCCTGAGCGCAGCCTCGAATTTCCGTTCACACTGGATCTACGCCGCGGCTAATTGCGGCCGATAACCCGTCAATAGCCCTAACCGAAGGCGCGCCTCGCGAGCGAGGCGCGCTGCCACGACCCACGATCTTGCCGACTCAATCCATCCTGCCGTTCGATTCCTCCGCCAGCGACGACGAGGCGCTCGCGCCGCTGCGCACGCTGCCGGTGCGCGCCGGACACTGGGACGAACTGCAAACGGCAGAAGGCGAGCTGCGCGAGCCGTGGCGGCAGTTCTTCGGCCTGCTCGGCAAGCCGGGGGTGGCGGGATTCGACAGCGCGGCGGCCTCGGTCGAGCGCCAGGTGCGCGAGAACGACATCACCTACAACGTCTACGCCGACGCGGGCGGGCCGCGCCCGTGGGCGCTCGACGTGCTGCCGTTCATCATCGACGAAGCCGAATGGGCGCAGATCGAGCGCGGCGCCGCGCAGCGCGCGCGCCTGCTCAACGAGATCGTCGCCGATATCTACGGGCCGCAAACGCTGCTCGCGCGCGGCCTGCTGCCGCCCGCGCTGGTGTTCGGCCACCCGGGCTACCTGCGCGCCGTGAAAGGCTTCGTGCCGCCGGGCCGCCAGTATCTGCAGATCGTCGCCCTCGACCTCGCGCGCTCGCCCGAAGGCCAGTGGACCGTCGTCTCGCACCGCACGGAAGCGCCCTCGGGCCTCGGCTATCTGCTCGAGAACCGGCTCATCGTCTCGAGCCTCTTTGCCGAGCCGTTTCGCACCATGCGGGTGCACCGTCTCGCGCCTTCCTATTCGCAGCTCGTCGCCACGCTCGCCGCGGCCGCGCGCGAGATCATGAGCGCCGACGAGCGCAGCGCGAGCGGCGCGTCTGCGCATATCGTGCTGCTCACGCCGGGACCGTTCAGCGAGACCTACTTCGAGCACGTGTTCCTTGCGCGCTACCTCGGCCTCACGCTCGTCGAGGGCAAGGACCTCACGGTGCGCGACGACATGCTGTACCTCAAGACGCTCGATGGCCTCGAGCGCGTGCACGCGGTGCTGCGCCGCCTCGACGACACGTTCTGCGACCCGGTCGAGCTGCGCGCCGACTCGACCATCGGCGTGCCGGGCCTGCTGCAGGTCATGCGGGCGGGCAACGTGATGGTCTCGAACGTGCCGGGCGCCGGCTTCGTCGAATCGCCCGCGCTGCACGGCTTCATGCCGGGCATCGCGCAGGCGCTGCTCGGCGAGGAGCTTGCGCTGCCGAGCAGCGCGACCTGGTGGTGCGGCGAAGACGCGGCCTGGCACGACGCGCTCGCGCAGGTGCCCGAGGCGCTGCTCGTGCCGACGTGGCCCGGCGCGGCAAGCGCGTCGTCCGCGCCGGGGCTCGCCGCCGGGTTGCAAACGCTCGCCGACTGGCGCGAGCGCATCGAGCAGTTGCCCGACGCGTTCACGGTACAGCAGCCGCTGCGCTACAGCTATACGCCGCGCTATGAAAACGGCGCGGGCATGCTCGGCGCGCGGCCGGCCGTCCTGCGCGTCTACGCGATTGCCGACCAGGAATGCGGCTGGCGTGTGCTGCCTGGCGGCTTCACGCGCCTGGCTGCTGAACATCAGGAATCCGTATCGATGCAGATGGGCGGCAGCAGCGTGGATACCTGGGTGCTGTCGAGCCAGCCCGGTTCGACCTTCACACTCCTGCCGAGCCCGATCAAGCCCGGCGAGCTGCACCGCGAGCGCCGCCGCGTGCCGAGCCGCTCGGCGGAGAACCTGTTCTGGGCGGGCCGTTACGGCGAGCGCGCCGAAAACGGCGTGCGCCTGTGCCGGTTGATTCTCGGCTCGCTCGAAGGCAGCGACGCCGAAGAGTTGTTCGGCACCTTCATCGAACTGGCCGCCGCCAATGGGCTCGTGCCCGCCACGGGCCATGAAGCGCGGCGCAGCCTCGACGACTTCGAGCGCGCGCTCGTCGCCAATCTGCACGAAAACGCGGGCGCAACGGGAATCGGCCGCACGCTCGCGAGCCAGGCGTACGCGTGCGGCGAAATTCGCGGCCGGCTCTCGAATGACCATTGGCGCACCGTGCTTGCCTCGCGCAACGACTTCCGCGACGCGCTGCACGCGCTTTCGCTCGTGCCAGCGGCGCCGCGCAACGGCACTACCCTCGAATTCAGGCGTCCCACGCCGTACGACCGCATCGCGCTGATGGGCGCGCTCGACACGCTCGCCACGCAGCTAAGCGCCATCAGCGGCTGCCAGGGCGACCGCATGACCCGCGACGAAGCCTGGCGCCTGTTGTTCGCGGGACGCCATATCGAACGCGTGTCCGCACTCGCCACCATGCTGCGTATCGCCGCGCACGAACGCACGCTCGCCACGCCCGCGGGCTTCGACGTGCTGCTGCAACTGTTCGACAGCACGCTCACGTATCGCTCGCTCTACCCGGGGCGCCTCGAAGTACCCGCGCTGCTCGACGTGATCGTGACCGACCCGACCAATCCGCGTGGCCTTTACGGCGTCTATGCGCGGCTGCGCGCGCGGCTCGACGAAATCGCCCAGGCTTCACGCGGTCCGAAGCGTGAGCCGTTCGCCTCACACCTCGCGCCCGTCGAGGCGCTGCCCACACTGGAAGTGCTTTGCGAGCCCGGCGACGACGGCCGCTACCCTGCGCTCACCGCGCTGTGCGATAGTTTCGCCGAGCGCATGGCCGCGATGTCGAATGAGATCAGCGCACGCTGGTTCAGCCACGCCGTGCCGCTCGCCGCGCAGGTGTGGTCATGAGCGGCACGCGCCTCGCGGTCACGCACCGCACGACCTACCGCTATTCGACGCTCGTCGAGACCGCGCAGCATCTCGCGACGATCCGTCCGCTCGACCTGCCGTGGCAGCGCGTGCTCACGCACCGCGAACGCATCGAACCCGCGCCGTCGTATCAAACCAGCCGCTGCGACGCCTTCGGCAACGAGGTCCTCTACTTCTCGTTCGACGCGCCACACGACTACCTGCAAATGACGAGCGAGACGAGCGTGCTGCTCACGCCTCGCTACGCATCGCTCGATGTCGCCGCGACACCGGCCTGGGAAGACGTCGAGCGCATGCTGCGCTACACGGCGGGCGGCGCGTTTTACGCGGAGTCGGAGTTTTGCTTCGCTTCGCCGAATATCGCCCTGCAGCCCGGATTGCGAGCCTACGCGCTGGAAAGCTTCACGCCCGGCACCCCGGTACTGGCCGGGGCGATTGACCTGATGCATCGCATCCATGCCGACTTCGAGTACCTGCCCTCGGCAACGGCGTTCGACACACCCGCCGCGCGCGCGTTCGAACTGCGCCATGGCGTGTGCCAGGACTTCGCCCAGGTGATGATCGGCTGCCTGCGCTCGATCGGGCTCGCCGCGCGCTACGTGAGCGGCTATCTGCGCAACGACCCGCCCGAAGGCGCGCCGCCGATGATCGGCGCGGACGCCTCGCATGCGTGGGTGTCGCTCTACGTACCCCCGGCGCCGTCCGCACTCTCTGCGCCCCCGGCAGGCTGGATCGATCTCGATCCGACCAACGACGTGCTCGCCGATCAAGGCCACGTTACGCTCGCCATCGGCCGCGACTACACCGACGTGTCGCTGCTGCGCGGCGTCATTCTTGGCGGCGGCGAGCATCGGGTGGACGTGGCGGTCAGTGTGAACGCGGACTGACCGTCGCGTTCAGACCCAGCGTCGAAGCGGCGCCGCGCTGGGCGCCAACGGCGCTGATACCCCAACCTGTATGCACCTGGCTGGCTAGCGAAAGCAGTGAATCGACGTGCCCGGCCACGCTGGCGTCGTAGAGCACGGCTTTGCCTTTCTCCATCTCGGCGGGTTGGCTGGCAATTGCGCGCCTGATCGCCTCGCGCAGCGATCGCACGTCTCCTCGCTCGAAGACGTGCTTCGCTTGTGTGGCGATCACATCGCCGCAACCCATCGTCGAAGGAATGATCACAGGCGTGCCGCACATCACCGATTCGATACCCACCAACCCGAAAGGCTCGTAAGCGGAAGCCAGGATCGTGAAGTCGGCAGCGCGATAACAGTCCTCGATTTCGCGCTGAAAGCCGATGTAACGCACGTGCGGCGAGAGGCTGCCCACCGGCCGCCCCGCTACTGCGACGACGACGGGTTCCTTGAGGTCCCGCGCGGCTGCCTCGATGAGCGGCAGGCCCTTGCGCATGTGACTGCTCGAAGGAAACAGCAACACGCACTCGTTGTCCTGAAAGCCGAGCCGCTTGCGCAGCGATGCGCGCGCAGCGGTATCGACTGGCGTGAAGCGCGCTGTGTCGACGGGGGGACGCAGAATGCGCACCTTGGCCTCGTCGATTCCGTACAGTTCGATCAGTTCGTCACGCATCAAAGGCGAATGCGCCAGAATGATCGCCGCATTGGCGTACAGGCGTTCCTCCAGTGCAATCTGCCAACGGTCGGTAAGCTTGGTTCTGCGGCCCGTTGCGCGCAGGAAGCCACGATGGGTGCCGCCACACACGGCGATATCCGAACTGTCGACACGGTTGCAGCCGATCATGATGTCCACGGCGGCTACACGCTTCGCGCGGCGCAATCGCCACGAGAACCAGGCGTCGCGCAGTTTGCCTGGCAAAAACGACACGTTGATACGATGCGGCTCGACCATCGCATACTCGGGCAGCGCATGGTCGAGGCTGCGCGCAAAATAGGCGGGGCGAAAGCCGCGCTCGGCAATGCCGCGCGCAAGATCTCTCGCGTAGCGCTCCATGCCGCCGCTATGCTTCATCACGTTGCAGGAAACGCCGAGTTTCATGGCATCCCCTCCTCTACAGTTGATCGATCCAATACTTCAAAACCGCCGCGTTTGATGGCTCGCGCTCATGAACGCGACTGCAGCGCCTGAAAGTGCGCCATGACACGACCCACGCTGAGCAGCTTTGTCCACAGAAGCTCCTTGAGATTGCCGAACGGTATGACGTTGGGCGGCAATACGATGTGGCCAGGCCCCCAGCGCGGGCGCCACGTGCGCGCCAGTCCGCGCCGCATGAAAAGCGTGAGCGTGGGGACTCCGATCGACGAAGCGAGATGACCGAGCCCCGAGTCGTTGCCGATGAACCACGCGGACTCGGCGATCCACGTCGCCACGTCCTCGAGTCGCGGCAGTGAGTGAACCTCATGCCCTTGCGCCTGGCTCTCCCGCCAGGCCGCAAACTCGCCGGGCGCGACGAGAAAGCTCGGATGCAGGTGCGCACGGCTGAGTTCGTGGGCGAGCGCGAGAAACTTCTCGCGGCTCCACATTTTTTCGCGGTGGCTGCCGGTGGGATGGATCACGACACGATCCGCGAAGCGGCCGCGCTGCACGCCGGGCGGCACGACGAGGCCGTTCGAATGCGTCACATCGCGTAACGCGAGCACATTCACGGCAATGTCGACCACGCGGTCGACCATGTGCTTCCCGCCGCCGTATTCGGGCAGTTCGGCCAGACAAAGCGTCTTGCCCGAGCGGCTCAGCATCGGCCCGAACTCGGTGCGGCGCAGTTCGATGACCGTGTCGAACGCGCCGGCATACGCCGCCTGATACCCCACCGTCATGTGGGGAAACCAGGCCGCGAGCTGCTCGGCCACCCAGCCGAACACGATGGGCCGGTAGCCGTTTCGAATGAGGTTGTTGACGAGAACGAGCCCAATAAGGCTGTCACCGATTGGCGGCGGCAACGCCACCGCAACACTGCCCTGGATCTGGAATTTCATGTCCATGCGAAGGTGGGCCGGAAGATCCCGGCGCGGTAAACGTTAGTAACACTAATCATTGATTCGATGCTTGCCGCGGTCGCCGATATGCGTTACCGCGAAGGCAATTTCAGGCCGGCACCGCCACGCGTTCGCGCAATACCCGAAAGGCGCGGTGCACGCGTCGCACCGAAATCGCTTCGCGCCACCACTTTTCCTTGAGGCCAGCGGTCGGCACCCACCACGGCGGCAGCACGATCTCGCCGCACTGAAATCCAGGGCGCCAGCGCTGCGCGACGCGTCGCCGACGAAACACGGTCAGCGTCGGGATGCCGAGTGCCGAAGCGAGATGGCCCAGGCCCGAATCGTTGCCGATAAACCAGCCCGATTCGTAAAGCCACGCTGCAAGGTCAGCCGTATCGCGAAACGAACACAACGGCGGTGCGGTGCTGGCAAGCGGCAGCCAGCGCGAGCGCTCGCCGTCGGCAACGACGAACTCAGGCGCAAAACCTTCCCCGCTCAAACGCTGGGCGAGGCCAATGAAACGGCGCGCCAGCCAGCGCTTGTCCGCTGTGCTGGCCTCCGGGTGCACCGCTACGCGTTGGGCGTGGCGGCGGTGCTGAAGCTCCGGCGGCGCGCGCATACCGTTCGAAATCTCGACGGTTGGCAATCCGAAGTGATGCGTCGCGAACGCCGCGAAGCGATGCGCCATACAGCGGCCGTCGTCCGCGTATTCGACATCGTGCAGATCGACGAAGCCCGGATGCCATGCGCGTAGTTGCTTGAGCGGCCGGTCGCGGTGCATCTGCACGACGACGCCGAAATCCGCTAGCCGATCGCGTGCTTCTTCCTCGCCGAGCGCCGGCTTCATCGACAAGTGCGGGAACCAGCGGGCAAGCGACCACGCGTGATTACCGAATATTTCCACCTGCCAGCCCGCGCGTACGAGATTGTGCGCAATGATCAACAGATTCAGCGAATCCCCAAGCGCCGGCGACATCACAAACGCCGCGCTGCGTGCTTGCTCGCGCGCCAGGGAGGGACACGTTGCGTCGTGCTGGGCGTGGCTCTCACGGTCGAGGTGTTGCATCGTTGCGTGTCTGATCGGGGTTCGGCAGGGTTTCTGCGGGTTAAGGCTATGGACACGCATGTTGCCACCGTGGCGCCGGTTCCGGGTTACAGGATTTTTCCGTACATTTCTTCCACGCCACGCCAGCGTGCGCGAACGTTACAGGACCGGTTACACGTTAAGAAATAGCAATGGTTCTGAAGTTCGAAAATGCGAAATCATCTGCTACGCTGGTCTCACCTGACATTGCGCGGTATGCCTCAACCGTGGATGAAGGGTGCTATACCTCCAACTCTTTGCATACCCGGCGAAAACGCCGGGTTTTTTTTCATCCGCGGGCAGCCGCCAGGTCCTGGTCGGGAAGCGCGTCGTCGGGGCAGAAAACATAGCCGTCCCTGTAACGCGTTTGAATATATTGGCGGCCGCACGGCGACAGCCCGAGCAGCTTGCGCAGGCGGAAAACGACCACGTCGACGCTGCGCGCATGAAGCGACGAATTGCGATCGATCATGTTCACAATGCGCTCGCGCGACAGCGGCCGCAGGCGATTCGCGGCGAACACTGCGAGCACGGCGAGCACGAGGGGCGGAGCCGGGATCTTGCGGCCGTCCCTGAACAGTTGATTGTCGATGGCGTCGAGTTCGAAGCCGTCGAAGACGTATTTCGTTTCCCTGCGCGGCGACGCAGGGTAATCGATCCTGCAGCGCAACGCGTGGTGCATGCGCGCGAGCAGTTCGCGAGGATCGAACGGATCGACCATATAGTCGTTGGCGCCGAATTCGAACGCGAGCACCTTGTCGGCCACGTCGCCGGATTCGCTCACGATGATCGCGGGCGTGAGCCACCCTCGCTCGCGCAGCGCGCGTAGCGTTGCAATGCCGTCGATCTTCAGCGCGTCATGCCGAAGGATGATGAGCGAAGGCGTTTCTCGCGCGAGACGCTGCTCCAGTCGCTCGACGCCATACAGCACCGACACGGCGATCTGCTGACGCTGCAAATAGGTACGCAGGTCGTCCCGATATGCCTGATCGGGTTCGACAAGCAGCACGTGTATGTCCATCGATCTGTCCCTTCCTGTGTCATGCACGTCATTCCAGCCAGATCGCGCGCACGAGCGGCATGCAAGCGCTTCGATCTGCAGCGGATCATACGGAACAACCGTGCAGGAAAAAGAAGGGAAATCTGGAGAAAATAAGGATTCGGACGGGCCACGCTCACCTTACGGTACGCTTCAGGCGAAAATAGTGCCGAATTTGCGCGCACTCACGTTTATTGCCTTCTGCTGAATCCGTCATGAAAGTCAGCGTCACCTCCAAACTCTTCCTCGCGATTCTTTCGGCTTGCGTGCTCGCCGCCGTGGCCATGGGCATCGCGGTCCGGACGAGTTTCGAATATGGCTTCGTGGATTTTCTGCAGGAGCAAGGCGCGAACGATCTGGCGGCGCTCGAACAGGAACTGGAAGCCTCGTATGCGCAGCACGGCAATTGGGATTTCGTTCGCGCTCGCACGCGAGGCCGGCCCCCATTCGATGGCGGCCCGCCGCCGGGCGAGCCGCCGCGCGACGCCCGTCCGCCCGATGCGCCGGGCGGCTTCCACGACGAAGGCGGCAAGGATGGCCCCTTCACCCCCGGCTTTGCCGAGCACTCGCGGACGTTTCGCCCGCCCTATATGCTCTACGACGCGGACATGAAGGTCGTCGCGAGCGAGGGGCCACCTCCGCCGCCCGAGGCCGTCCGCCATCCGCTGCGCGTCAGGGGTCAAACGGTGGGCTGGATCGCGGTGGCAGGCCCCACGTCGCTCATCAATCAGGCGGAACAGCGCTTCAAGGACCGCCAGACGCAGGCGACGTGGATCATCGTAGGCTTTACCACCTTGCTCTGCGCTGCCGTGTCGATCATCCTCGCGCGCACGCTGCTCACGCCGATCAAGCGGATCGTCACCGCCACGCATCGCCTCGCGGGCGGTGACTACGCCACGCGCGTGCCAGCCACGGGCCGCGACGAACTGCAAATGCTCGCGAGCGATTTCAACCGGCTCGCGGCGTCGCTCGAAAAAGCCGAAAGCGACCGGCGCGACTTTATCGCCGATATTTCGCACGAGTTGCGCACACCGCTTTCGGTGCTGCGCGGCGAACTCGAAGCGATCGAAGACGGCGTGCGCCGGCCCGACGCCGCGACCATCGCTTCTCTGCAGTCCGAAGTAGCGATGCTCAGCCAGTTGATCGACGATCTCTACGAACTCTCGCTAGCGGACATCGGCCAGCTCTCGTTCGAGAAAGTGCCGCTCGATCTCGTACCGATCGTGGAAGCCGCATGCGACGTCTTTCGCGAGCGGCTCGCAGCGAAGCGAATCACGCTGGACTTCGATTGCGACGATGCTCGCGCGACGCTCTCGGGCGATCCCTATCGCCTCACGCAGCTGTGGAAAAACCTGCTGGAAAACGCGCTGCGCTACACCAATGAGGGCGGCCGCGTGCGGATCTCGGTCACGTCGAACGACAACCATATTTATGTCGATGTCCAGGACTCGTTCCCGCCGGTTCCCGCGCCGCTGCTGCCCCATCTGTTCGACCGGTTCTTCCGCGTCGATCCATCGCGCAGCCGGCAAAGTGGCGGCGCGGGTCTCGGACTCGCATTGTGCAAGCACATCGTGGAGCAACACGGCGGCACCATCGAGGCATCACGCTCCCCGCTTGGCGGGCTGCGCATCCTCGTTCAACTTCCTCGCCTGAACACGCATCATGATTGATCCGACCATGCGGCCATCCATCCTCGTCGTCGAAGACGAGCCGAAGCTCGCAGCCCTGCTCGCCGACTACCTCGCGAAGGAGGATTTCGCCACGACGATCATTGCGGACGGCCGGGAGGTCGTGCCCTACGTGCGCGAGCATCAACCGTCGATGGTGCTGCTCGACCTGATGCTGCCCGGACGCAGCGGCCTCGACGTGTGCCGCGAACTGCGCACGTTCTCCGCCGTTCCCGTGATGATCATCACGGCGCGCGTGGACGAAATCGACCGTTTGCTCGGGCTCGAACTCGGTGCCGACGACTACGTGTGCAAGCCGTTCAGCCCGCGGGAAGTGGTGGCGCGCGTCAAGGCGATCCTGCGGCGCGCCGAGTTGCTGGCGCGAGCGCACCAGGAAGCGGAAGGCACTGTGCCGTCGCCGTTTTCGATCGACGTCGCGCAACACGCCGCGCGCCTGGACGGCCGGGATCTGCACCTCACGCCCATCGAATTTCGTCTGCTTGCGCTACTGCATTCCGGCCCTGGCCGCATTTACGCACGGGACTTTCTGCTGCGCGCGCTCTACGACGATCACCGTGTGGTCGCCGACCGCACGATCGATTCGCACGTCAAGAACCTGCGGCGCAAGATCCAGTCGATCCGGCCCGACCAGGACATGATTCGATCGATCTACGGTGTGGGTTATCGTCTGGAGATCGCGCCTGCGGGCGACTGACGTTGGGTAACTGCGTAAGATTAAAAACGTGGCTGAATGCAGGCGCGCGTGCGCCATACGCGCGCCTGCATTGCATTTCGCGTTATGGCGCGATCGGCTTGCCGCTCGCGTCCTTGACCTTGTCCTTCCACTGCGACTTGATTTCGGCGACGACCGAATCCGGCAGCGAAATGTAGTCGAGGCTATCGGCTGCCGAAGCACCGTTCTTGAAAGCCCAGTCGAAGAACTTGAGCGTTTCCTTGCCCTGGTCCGGCTTGTCCTGTGCCGTGTGCAGCAGCACGAAGGTCGCGCCGACAACCGGCCATGCGTCCTTGCCCGGCTCGTTCGTGAGGATCTGGTAGAACGACTTCTTCCAGTCCGCGCCGGCGGCGGCGGCCTTGAACGTTTCGGTGCCCGGCTGAACGACCGCGCCCGCTTCGTTCTTCATCGCGGCATAAACCATGTGGTTTTGCTTGGCGTACGCCCACTCGACGTAGCCGATCGCGCCCGGCAGGCGCTGCACGAAGGCGGCGACGCCGTCGTTGCCCTTGCCGCCCGTGCCCGTCGGCCAGTTCACGGTCGTGCCTTCGCCGACCTTGCTCTTCCACTCGGGGTTGACCTTCGAGAGGTAGTTCGTCCAGATGAAGCTGGTGCCCGAACCGTCGGCGCGGCGGACCACGGCGATGTCGAGGTCAGGCAGCTTGACCTTCGGGTTCAGCGCGGCGATAGCCGGATCGTTCCACTTCTTGATCTTGCCGAGGTAGATGTCGCCGAGCACCGGGCCCGACAGCGTGATTTCGCCGGCCTTCACGCCCGGCACGTTGATCGCCGGCACGACGCCGCCGACCACCGTCGGGAACTGGAACAAACCGTCCTTGGCCAGCTGGTCGTCCTTCAGCGGCGCGTCGGAGCCCGCGAAGTCGACGGTCTTGGCCTGAATCTGCTTGATGCCGCCCGACGAACCAATGCCCTGGTAATTCACCTTGCCGCCACCCGACTTCTGATAGGCGTCGGCCCATTTCGTGTAGATCGGCGCCGCGAAGGTACTGCCCGCGCCGGTAATATCCGCGGCATGGGCCACGCTCGCGCCCAGCGCGAGAACGACAATCGCATACAGACTGAGTTTCATCCCGGACTCCTTAAAATCGTTATTGATGCGCTGGACCTTACGATCGCAATGTGACGATTGGGTGACACTGGAGTCGATCGCAGAAGCGGACTTATGGATGGCGACGCGACCATTCAGAGGACATGTTAGCCAGGGCTAACGGAAGACGTCCGCGTGCGCGTTGCGGCATGAGTGGAATGCCGGAATAAACCGTATATACTGTTTATACAGTTTTCAGACCGGAGAGGCCGACATGACTACAGCGACCACGCGCAAGCCCACAAAAAAGGCGTTCCACTTCCCGAAATCACCCGCAACCGGGGAGGAACAGAACGAAGCGGCCATGCCGGTTGAGGCAGCGCAAACGAACAAGCCCAGCCGCAAAAAATCCGCGTCCAAAGCGGCGACACCCGCAAGCGCCCCAGCAGAGGCAGCGGCTCCTGCGGCTGCCGAGAAGGTCAAGACCAAGCGCGTGAAGAAAGAAAAAGTCGTGCGCGACAGTTTCACCATGCCCAAGGCGGACTATCAGCGCATCGCCCTCCTCAAGCGCAAGTGTCTCGAGGCCGGGGTTGCGGTGAAAAAGAGCGAGATATTGCGCGCGGGCCTGCAATTGCTGGAATCGGCCCCACAGAAGCGGCTGCTGGCCGCCATCGCCGCGCTTGAAACCGTGAAGACAGGCCGTCCGGCCAAAGGCGACGACAACGCTTGATACGCGCGAAGCGTGGGTGAGGGGCGCGGGCCGCGCCGATGGAAAACAGATGCACTGGAATTGAGCGCTGTGAGCGCTCAATTCCTCGCGGCGAAAGCTGTGGCGTTACTTCCTGCGCCGCTGGTTGACGAGCCGCAGAATATCGCTCGTTGGCCCACTCGTTGCGAGGCGCGGGATGTCGTCGAGATGGACCCAGCGGCACCTGGCGATCTCGCTGCTCGGCCGCGCCTTGGCCTGCCTGGATATTTCGCAGGAGAACACGTGATGGTGTTTCTGCTTGCCGCGAATGTCGAACAGATACCTGGCTGCCTTACCGGAGAGCCGGGTCTCCTCCCTGAGTTCTCGTAGCGCGGTTTCCATCAGATGTTCGCCGCGCTTCAATATGCCGCCCGGTAGTGCCCACTTCGACTGACTGCGTGCTACCAGGAGAATTCGCTTACCTCTGCGACAAATCACGGTGGCCCGTTTCTTCAACTCGAACTCCCACTTCGTTCCTGGGGGGCGCCTCACGAAACATCAGCATTGCATCGGCTGACTTAGCTAAGCATCGTAATACAGAAAGTCAGAAGTTCAACCTGCTGAAAGCACGATGGCCGTCACCTTGCCAGATTTTAATTACTTCATCAAACCGTCATAAAGATCCGTTTGCCGACAGCCCTTGTGGTATGGTTTTGGCCACACATATTTTTTGTCAGACTCGAGGCTGCAATGGATATGGACAGTGACTGGCCGTTACCACGGCCGCGCACTCTCTTCAGAATCGATCGGCGGCGCTCCGCTGCATCACTCACCAGCAAGACCTCTATCGCCAGCACCTTTTCGTCATTGGCCATGCCAGTGGTCAACGAGGCGGTGCAACGAGCGAAAGCCCTGGCAACAGAAGCTGACCCCGAAGCATTTCATCAGCTTCGGGTGGCGTTCAGAAAACTTCGTGCCTTGTATTGGGCGTACTCCCCCTGGCTCGGCGAGGAAGCCACCGCGCAAGCGAGCGACGAATTCAAGCGGCTCGCTGCGGTGGCAGGCGGAACGCGCGACTGGGACGTCGCAGGCGAGCTCCTGAGAACCGCGCAGAAGTCGGACGCCTCCATCGAACTGCTCGTGAGCGCCGCGCGTGAAAAGCGCTCACAGGCGGTGGCGCATAGCCAGGCGATGATCAACAGCGACGCTGTCGAGGCATTCCTGAACGACGCGCTGCTTCGCGCGCAAACCACGCTGCAGTCGTGTTGCAGTGATCTTCCGATACGCGCGTTCGCAAAAAAGCGAGTCCGGATGGCGCAGCGCACGCTTCGAAAGCGCAGCCGGCGCGCCGTGCAAAGCGAGGCTGGCCACGAGGAGAGTCTCCATGACGTGCGCAAGGCCGGTAAGAAGCTGCGCTATCTGCTCGAATTTTTTCAGCCGGTAATCAAGGGCGAGCACCAACGCACCCTTAAGGAACTGACGTCCGTGCAAAAGATGTTGGGCGAATTCAATGACATTGCCGCAAGCGAGACCTTGATCCGCAACACGACATTCGACGAGGTTCCAGCCGACGTCGTCGAGAAATCGCTGCAATGGCTGGAAAGGATCAAGTGCCAACGAATCGAAGTGGCGGCGCAAAGCGTAAAGGCCATATCCGGCTGAGCCAGTGCCACCGCCATTACTGGCAGGTCACGACGCTCACAGGCAAGTTCTCGCTCGCCGTGCCGAGTCTCTCGCGCGATGCCGTGGTGATCGAACCGCCCGGCGGCAGGCATGCCGATTGCCCCATGCCGCCACCTTCCATTTGCGGCGCGCCGTTATTGAACGACTGCCACGTGATGACGACCGACGCGCCGCAATTGTTGATCAGGTCGGTGTAGTCGAGTCCCAGCTTGGCGTTTTTCCCGCGATATTCCCGGTCGATGCAGTCTGTCGAAAGCTCGCTCGGCTCGAAGCGCGGCGAAGCCGGCGGCGCCGCGCGGTCGCCGGCGGCACTCGCTGCGCCGTGCGCGAGAAGCATCAGGAGAAGGACGGCAAGTTGGCTGTGCGCCAGTTTGCGGCAAGCTGTCATTTCTTCACCTCGTTTTTTTGGGTGTCGATCACCGTCAGTTAGCTTCCCGCAGAACCAGGCGTCAAGGGCCAGGAGGCGCCTTACGTGGGCAAACAGACAGTGTTCGTCACCTTTTTAGTAAGGAATTCGAAATGACTGGCGCGATACCCGCGTAACACTCACAAGGCCTGCACCTGCACTGCGGGTCCGGGAGCGCCGCCCACATTGGGCGCAATCACGAGGTATCGGCGGTGATCGGCAACGCCCGCTGTGCCCGGCGTACCGGGCGTAACGACTTGCCGAATCTGGCCCAGCGTGTTGACGATGGCCGAGCCGGCCGGATTGGTCTTGAAGCTCGCGAGCACGTCAATGCTGCCACTGCCGTCGGCGTGGTCGGAAAGACCGAGGAAATACGGCTGCCCTGCCTGCAGCCCGGTGACCGCCGCCTGCAGCACCTGCAGCAAGCCCTGATCGAACAACGCCACCGAAGTGGGCGCACCGCCCTGTCCGGCGGGCGCGCCACCCACCGGAATCAGCGACACGTGCGTCGCCTCGCCCGCCGCGCCAAGCGGCTGCGTGTTGGCCGTGCCATCGCCTTGCGGCACGGCGTCGGGCACATACGCCACGGCTTGTGGCGCCTGGCCGACCGGCACCGTGGCGATGACCTTGTTGGTCAGCGTGTCGATTGCCGTCATCGCATCGCCGTTTTCGAGGCCCACGTAGACACGCGTGCCATCGCCGGACGGCCAGATGCCATGCGGCAGGCTGCCAACGGCGATGGTCGCCACCTGCGAAAAGTCGTCGGTACGGAACACCTTGATCTGGTTCAGGCCGCCCACCGTGACGTACGCAAACATGCCGTGAGCGTTCTGCACGATGTTCACATGATTGGTGATCGGTCCCGTGTCGAGCGTTTTCAGCAGCGCAAACGGCGGGCGCGCGTCGAACACCTGGGTCTTGCCCACATCCTTGAGCGTGAACCAGACCTGCCTGCCATCCGGTGTAGCCGCGATGTTCGGGCAGAACGGGCTCGCCTGCGTGACCTTCGCCACGATCTGGTGATCGGCAACCGAAACGACATCGGTCTCCGGGTTGAACGACGAACAGATATACCCGTACTTTCCGTCCGGCGAGAAGATCTGCATGCCCGGCCCGGCTGGCACGACGATGCGGGTCTTCTCTTCGAAGGTCTTGCCATCGAGCACATCGACGTAATTCTCGCCGCGCACGGTCACCCACACCTCATTGCCGTCTGGCGTGAAAAAGGCCTCGTGCGGCGAACGGCCCACATAGGTCACGTGCCTGACCGAATTGGTTTGCGTATCGATGAACGTCACCGAATTCGAGCCGATGGAAACAATGGCGAGTGTGCGGTGATCGGGAGAAAAGCCCATACCGTGCACGAGCAACTGACCGTGATACAGCGGGCTGAAGTTGGCCGGAGTCGGCTCCCCGAGCCGAATGACGCCGATCAGACGATTGGCGGCGGGATCGATGACCGATACGGTGTTCGAAAACTGATCAGACGAATAGACGCGGTCCCGATGGCTGACTGGAATATCGGCAGCTGCGAGCGATCCGGGGACCTGCCCCGCTTCGGCGAGCGTTGATGCAACAAGCGATGCGGCAATCATGGCCGCGCCAAGAACGAAGTTGCACTTCATGGTGATGTATTTCATGGCGTTGTCTCCTGCGTCGTGACGCGCGTGGGTCAGTGGGACATCGGAGCGGGCACAGCGATCGAGTCATGCACCGCGAAGCGCATGGCGACGATCTCCTGCTGTTGCTCAACCACGATCTCCTGAGCGATCCTGCGCAACTGTTCGTTGTGTCCGTGCCGCAGTTCCGCCATGGCCATGTCGATCGCGCCCTGGTGGTGTGGAATCATCGTTGCGACGAAATCGCGGTCGATATCGCCTGTGGGCTTCGCCGCCATCCCGGCCATCATCTTCGTCATGGCCGCGTCGTTCTCTGATAAAAACAGGCCTTCTTCGCGGTTGCGGGAAGGTCCCGCGTCACTCGAGGGCGCGGCGCATAGACCGGCCAGGGAAAGCACGGCCGCACCGCACACCGTTGCTCGTAAAACGAGTCGAATTGCAGCGTTCATGACGTCCCCTCCGTATCGGTCGAATCGCATTCGACGTGAAGGCAAACAGCGCACTAGCCGATTTACTCCATGCGGACCAAATTTGCACTGCAGATTGTCGCGCCGCGAAACGTTGTCAAACGCCTTGCGGCTTCCAGGCCCTGGCCGGCCGAGTGGAATAACCGCCGCCAAACGCGTGTTCGTACCGTCAAGTTCGCGTAGGCGGGCGTACCATCAATGCACATCGAATGAAGGTCGCACGCGCAGGCCCGACTCACTCGCTTTTTGCCGGGCACCGTGCAGCAGATTGGCCGCTTCAGAGCGGCGAGGAGCATTCCATGGCCGCAGGCATCGGGCTTCAAGATCAAGGACGGCAACTGCTGCCGTTTCGCGAGTCGGTGTTGGCGATGCTCGGCGTCGCGTCGGTGTCGATGCTGATCGCGCTCGACCAGACCATTGTCGGCACCGCGTTGCCGCGCATCGTTGCGGAACTCAAGGGCTTCGAACTCTATGCATGGGTCGCGACGGCCTACATGCTTGCCTCCGTCATCACCATTCCGATCTTCGGGCGTCTGGGCGATCTGTTTGGCCGCAAGCCCTTCATGCTCGCCGCCATTCTTCTTTTCACCGTCGCGTCGGTGCTCTGCGGCATGGCGACCAACATGCTGTTTCTCGTGCTCGCGCGCGGCCTGCAAGGTATTGGCGGCGGCATCATGATGGGGACAGTTTTTGCGACCGTCGCCGACCTGTTCCCCGATCCGAGGCTACGCCTGCGCTGGCTGGTATTCGTCACCTCCGCATTTGGCATTGCGAACATGGTCGGGCCCACGCTCGGGGGCATGCTGACGCAGCACGGAAGCTGGCGGCTCGTGTTCTTCGTCAACGTGCCGGTGGGTCTGCTGGCGCTGTTCTTCGTGCACGCTTTCCTGCCGCACCTGCACCATGCGCGCGAAGGGGCGAGGCTGCGCCTCGACTGGCTCGGCGCTTGCGTCGTCGCTGTCACGTTCGGCGCACTGCAGCTCGTGATCGAACTCTGGCCGAAACAAGGATGGACGACGACGACGATCGTGCTGGCAGTGATCGTACTGGTCTTTTCGCTAACGCTTTTCTTCTGGGAAAAGCGCATGGGCTACCCGATCATCCCCGTGGACATGCTGCTCGATCGCAAGCTCGGTCCGCTCTTTGCGATGTCGGTGCTTGGCGGGTTCGCGTTGTTCTCGCTCGTTTTCTACGTGCCGCTGCTGTTCCAGGGCGGCTACGCGATGTCGCCGCGCGCCTCGGGCATGCTGATCACGCCGCTCCTGCTCGGCACAACGGTGGGCAGTTTCGTGAACAACCGCGTGGTCACGCGTATCCGGCGCGCCAACGCGATCCTCTACATCGGCTTCGCACTGTCCGCCTTCGCGAGCCTCGCGGTGGTCGTGCTGCGAGGCAACGAGCCGCATCTCGTGTGGATGGCGTGCATGGGCGCGAGCGGCCTCGGCCTGGGCCTCGTGGGTACGAGCCTCACGGTCTGCTCGCAGCAAATCGTGTCGCGCGACCATCTCGGCGCCGCCACGGCGATGCTGCAATCGCTGCGCACTTTCGGCGGCATGCTGGGCACGGCGATGACCGGCGCACTGCTCGGGCACCTCTACACCATGGGCGTGAATCGCTCGCTGGACTCGTACCAGGCAACGCAGTGGTTCAAGTCGTTTGCGAGTCCCGAACTGCTAGTGGACCGCGCCGACCAGGCCGCGCTGATCAGTCGCCTCGTGAGCGCCGGGCACGCCGGCGACGCGATGATGAGCTCGGCGCGCAGCGCGCTCGTGGATTCGATCCACATGGGCCTCGTTGTTGCCGCCATCGCCGCGCTCGCCGGCCTGTGTCTCGCGTGGTTCGTGCCGCCGGTACAGGTGGGGTATCTCGAGGCGCGGCCGTAAATGAACCCCGAACATTATTTCACCCGAATTTCATTTCAATTACCGTTTAACATAGACGTAATAATTTGGTAATTAGGGAGTAATCGAGGGTAAGCATAATTCGCCGCCGTCAGTCTGCCATCACCACACAGCATCAACCACGACGACGGAGCCCTCAGCATGTCCGCATCACACCACCGAATTGCGCTGCCACTCTACCTGGCAGTGCTTACCAGCATTGCTGCACTAACCGCCTGCGGCGGCGGCAATAGCGACCCCGCCAGCACCGCCGTCATCCCCGCGCCGCCCGCCGACCCCGGCTTCGTGGACAACGCACCGATTCCCGACGTGCCCGCCTTCGTCGACAACATCGCGACCAACCAGCGCGGCGACGCGCGCTACGCCACGCTCGCGACCAACGCGGGCGTGCGCGTGGTGGCGCGCTTTCTCGATCTGTGGCAGCCGCTCACGCTGCTCGTGGACGCAGGCGTTTCCGCCCCCGCCAACGGCACGTTCCCCGCAGTCGTGCAGTCCACATGGACGGGCGTGCCCACCGACGGCACGCCCAACGGCACGATTCTCAACAGCACCGTGTTGAACGCGAACATCCAGTACGTTGTGAGCGCAACGACACAGCGCACCCAGGCGCAAGCGGACGCCGCCTACTACGACGACCGCCGCGGCAAGGGCTACAGCGTGACCGACGGCATGGGCCCGCTCACCGCCGCCTGGCGCGCGGCCGCGCAGCAAACCACGAGCATCACGTCGATTCCCGCTGACGCAACCACCACGCTCTACAACGACTCGGGCAACAACACGGGCGTGGGCAGCACGAGCAACGCGACGTTCGGCAAGGTGGTGGACCTGCTCAACACCATGGGCAACAACGCCTCGACCGAACCCGCCAAGCGCTTCTACAAATACGCGCGGCCATTCCGCTGGAGCACGAGCGTCGTGGTCGACCCCACGCTCGTGCCGGCGATCAGCACGACGCCTTCGACCGACGGCGGCTTCATCAGCGGCCATGAAGCCGAAGCCATGCGCGACGCGATGACGATGGCCTACCTCGTGCCCGAGCGTTACCAGGAAATGGCGAGCCGCGGCCTCGAACTCGGCGAGAACCGCATTCTTGCGGGCATGCATTCGCCGCTCGACGTGATCGGCGGACGCATGTTCGCGCTGGCCGCCACGGCCGCAAATCTCTACGACCCCGCGAACGCCACGCTCAAGAACGCGGCCTACGCGCAAGCGCACAGCGCGCTCGAACAGGCAACCGGCACGAGCACCACGACCTTCTCGACCTTCGCGCATTCGGGCACGAGCGCGACTGACCGCTTCGCCGACTATGCGACCAACAAGACGGAATTCGCACGCCGCATGACGTTCGGCTTCAGCCAGATCGAATCGACCGAAGCGCCGCCTGTCGTACCCAAGGGCGCCGAGGTGCTGCTCGAAACGCGCTTCCCGTATCTGAGCGCCAACCAGCGCCGCGTCGTGCTGAAGACGACCGAAGTCGTCTCGGGCTATCCGGTCATGGACGATTCCGAAGGCTGGGGCCGTCTGAACATGTTTAGTGCTGCCGATGGTTATGGCGCATTCAGCGGCAACGTGATCGTCGCAATGGACGCAAGCCAGGGCGGCTTCAACGCCGCCGACACCTGGCGCAACGACATTGCCGGCTCGGGCAAGCTCACGCTGCAGGGCAGCGGCACGCTCACGCTCGCGGGCAACAACAGTTACACGGGCGGCTCGCAGGTGAGCGGCGGCGTGCTCGCGGCCGCGTCGGCCACGGCCTTCGGCAACGGCGATGTGTACGTGGGCTCCGGTGGCAGCGTGACCGTCGCGGCGGCCGCGCCGTTGACGGTAGCGGGCAAGTACACGCAGCTCGACAGCACGACGCTCGAACTCGACATCGACGGCAACGGCGGCGGACGCCTGCGCGTGGGCGGCCAGCTCACGGTGGCGGGCGGCACGCTGCACGTGAAGTTCGTGAACGGCTATGCGCCGAAGGCAGGCGACACGATCGACCTGATCGACGGCAGCGGCGCGTCGGTCAAGTTCGCGACCGTCACTGTGGATGGCTTCAAGGCCACGCCCGTTTATTCTTCGACCGGCGTGGCGGTGAAGCTCTCGGCTTCGTGATGTAGCCACACTGGAAAGCGGCCCCGAATCACAATGGTTCGGGGCCGTGTTTCATGCGCCGAACACCGGAGCTTGCGATTTCGCGAGGCTCGCAAGCGCCTCTCTCGCCCCTCCGTCAACGGCACGAGATCGCATGCCGTGAGACACCCGCATAACAGCGCACGTCCATCGGTCAACGCGTGGCGCCGGGGGGCAGACCAAATCGGGTGTTTTCGCCACACCGCACCCGGCAAAGGTTGACGCGCGCAATGCGCGGCCATTACCCTTGCGCGCTGATGGTTCCCGGCGACGGGATCAAAAGGGAACGCAGTGCAAGACTGCGGCTGCCCCCGCAACTGTCAGCGGCGAGTCCATGCCAAAGCGGGCCACTGGGAAACCGGGAAGGCCGGCAACGGACGTCGACCCGCGAGCCAGGAGACCTGCCATCAGCCGAGTCCAGCAGCCGCAACGGGCGGGGATCCCCAATGCGCAAGCACCGCCCATGCGGCGGCTGCCCGTTGCAAGGACAGCCCTGAACAAGCGCTGTTTCCAGCCACCGCATCATGAAGTTTCGCCAGTTCGTTTTGACTTCCGCCGCGCTCGCCTGTGCGTGGCAAACCGCGCATGCCGCCGACGCATCGCCCGCCCAGGCCCAGCAGCAAACCACCGACGACACCACGCTGCCCAATATCCTCGTCGTGGGCGACACGCAGCACCTGCCGCAATCGTTCGACCAGCGCTACGCGGCCACCCAGGTGCTCACGCGCGCCGACCTCGACCGCGTCTCCCCCATCGACCCCAGCATTGCGCAGGCGCTCGCCACGCTGCCCGGCGTCACCGTCTCGCAGACCGGCGGGCCTGGGTCGTACACGGGAGTGAGCATCCGCGGGTCGTCGGCGGACCAGGTGGCCGTGTTCATCGACGGCATACGCGTGGGCTCCGTCACCACCGGCACGGCCGAATGGGGCGATCTTGCGACCGACTCGTTCGACCGCGTGGAGGTGATCTCGGGTCCCGCGGCCGCCTCGTTCGGCGCGGACGCCGTGGGCGGCGTCGTGCAGCTCTTCACGCGCCATGCGTCGAACCAGCCGAACCAGACCACCGTGTCGTTCGGCGGCGGCTCGAACAAGACCTTCGACACGCAGGTGCGCACCTCGGGCACGATCGGCTCGACCGGGCCGCTTGCCGCGTTGAGCGGACTCACGTATTCGCTGGGTCTGCACGACTACAACACGGCCGGCATCGACGCGACGCAGCCCTGGGCCTACGGCCACGAAGCCGGCCGCAACCCTTACCACGCGCAGAACCTGGACGCGCGCCTTGGCTATGCGCACGACAACTGGTCGATCTCGACCTTCGCGCTTTACCACCGCTCCGATCTCTCTTACGACAACGCGGGAGGCAACGACCGCCAGCGCGACAACCAGCTCACGACCGGCCTCGCGTTCCACCTCGACATCACGCCGACCACGCAGTTCGATCAGTCGGTGGGGTACGCCACCGACCGTCAGTTCCTCTATTCGAACGACCCGACGATCCCGACCGACGAGATCGATTCGACGCGCTTTGCCACCTCCACGTCGCTCACGCATCAGGAAAGGGGCCACACGCTCTTCGGCATGCCGCTCGACGGCGAGACCAAGCTCGCCTACGACTACACGCGCGAACTGGCGTTTCTGCCTGTGGATGTGCCGGGCGGCCTGCCCGCGCGCAACGATTCCGCCGTGTCGATGCATCAGTCCACAACGCTCGGGCCCGTCACGCTGTTCCTCGCGGGGCGGCACGAGATCGTGCAGGGGGAGTCGGTCAATACGGGCAACGTCGCGCTCTCGTGGGCGATCACACCGGTCTACACGGCGCGCGTTTCGTATGGCAATGCGTTCCGTCTGCCCACGTTCAACGACCTGTACTATCCAGGCTACTCGAACCCCAACCTGCTTCCCGAGCGCAGCGACTCGGTCGAGGCGGCGCTCGATGCGACCACTTCGATCGGCACGTTCACGGCCGCGGTGTACGACACGCGCGTACACGACCTCATCACGTACAACTCGCAGACCTTCCTGCCGGTGAACGTGGGCCGCGCGCATATTCAGGGTCTCGACCTCTCGTACAAGGGCACGCTTGGCAACTACACGCCGGTGAGCCTCACGGTGGGGATTCTGAATCCGCAGGACGTGACCGACCAGACCTGGCTCAATCGCCGCCCGCGCCAGACGGTGAGCCTGAGCGTGGATCACACGTGGGACGAGTTCCAGCTCCACGCGCTCAGCACCGGCGTTTCGCTGCTGTATAACGGCTCGACGTTCGACGACCAGCTCAACACGATCTACCTGCCTTCGTGGACGACGGTGAGCCTGCGCGCGTCGTACAAGGTCAATGCGCATCTCGCGCTTTCGGCCACGCTTGCGAACGTGTTCAACCGGCAATATGTGACCGCGTACGGGTACAACACGCTCGGGCGCACGGCGTTTGGGAAGGTCACTTATACGTTTTGAGGATCGGAGCCAGCGGCTGGACGGCGGTTGTCCGCCTGGCACCGGCTCCAGATATTCCTGAAGACCGCTTCGTGGTAATTGGCGTCCTTGCTCAACAGGTTGGTCGCCTTGCTCAGCCCACCACCTGCCGTCAGGTGTTCGATGTACAGCAAGCGCCGGATCTCACGCATATAGCTCGCAGGCAGCGGCATTTCGCCCTGCCGGCGGCCCTGGCGGCTCCGGTCTTCGTTCGCCATCGGCGTTTCGACCGTATAAAGCCCACGCTCGTGATTGATGAAGCACGCAGGCATGAGCGGATCTTCCATCACGCACACGCATTGGCGTTCGAGCACTGGCGCAGGAACCAGATTCTGCAGCCACTCCAGCGCGTGCTGCCATATCTTCCACGCGCTCTCTTTTGTCGGCGTAGCGTTGTGTTGCGCATGGACGAAGCGCAGGCATTCGACAACGATGTCCTCCTTTACGCAATACAGAATCTGGAACCCGGCCCGCAAATAAAGCACCAGTTGCAGAAGCTCATAGCATCGGCCCAGGATATGCGCCCCGTTGGGCGTGCACCCCTCGCGAGGCTCACCTCGCAGCAATTCGGGAAACAATAGAAGCGGCAACCCGGAAAACACGATCAGCGCGGGATTGCGCGCCGACTGCACTACGCCCCCCGCCCCCGCGGCAACTGCGGCCGCGGCCGCGTTTTCGGCGGGCGTTTGCGCGGCGCCGGTTGGCCGCACGGCGCGAGCGGCACTGCTTTCCTCGCGCTTCATTCGTTCGTTGTGCTTGCGAGCGTCGCGTACGATATCGCCAATCGCCTTGCCAATACAGGCCCCGTTCGGCAAACCGCCGCCCTCTTCGTCGGCCCAGCGACGCACCCGCTCCCATGGAATGCTGAACGGAATCCCCACGAAATGCAGGCCGAGCCAGCTCGTCGTCAGCAAGTCGACGCGGATCTGCTCCGACTCGCCTATCGAAGTGTCCGGCGATTTTCCGCACCACGTCAGGAGCGCGCTCTTGCTGTCGGGCTCATGCGGCGAGGCCATCAGCAATTCAACCGACTGCAGGAACACTTCGGCCAGCGTCTGAAGCGGCAGGTCGGACGGCTGCGCCGCCTCGCGCTTTGCTGCGCTCTCTTCATGGTCTTCCCCGGCCAGTTCGCGCGCCACGCGCTGCGCGACCAGTTCCGGGTCGTGCAACGTCCACTTGCCGTCGGGCTGGCGGGTCACCAGCTTCGCGTAGACGCGCTCGGCAAGGTCGTCGATGTGCCTTGCCATCACTGAAAGCTGCGAAACCGGTACCGGTTCGGGCCTTGCGGCGTCGTTCATTGCAGCTCCCGGTAAATGAGGCTGGCGGCAAGCGTGCCCTTGTCGTCGGCGAGACCGACAAGAAACTTCTCGATCAGCCCGCGAAACACGGTCTTCGCATCCGTTTCGCTCCACTTCTCGACAAAGCCGTCCTGGAACTGCAGCCAGTCGCCGAAACCGATATCGAGCAGGATCTGGTCGACGATGCCAGGCAGCAAGGGAAGATCCATCTGGTACAAGCGCCTGATCATCAAGACCTGGGAGAACACAGCGCAAATATAGTCGCGCGCACTGGCCGCGCGCGAAGCCGAGCGCATGATGTCCTCCACGGCCCAGCTCACGAGATTCATCCCCGTGCGCTCGCCCTCGCGCGTGATGTCGAGCGTGAGATCGCGAAGATAGACCTGACCCGGCGGCTTTCCGAGCAATTGATAAACGGTGCCGTCGACAACATGCATCCAGTTCGACGAATCGCCAACCCTCACGTCGTAATTCGCACGCACCCCGTGTTCCGCCTGAAGGTCGCGCGCCGCCTGCTCCAGCACCACCGTATGCCACACGAGTCCGATAAAACGGAGAAAGTCCGTTGCACGGTCCCTATCCGGCTCGCTGGCGTCGCTCCACGGCTTCACGAGCCTGAGCGGCATGTCGGTGATGATCAGCACCCTGTCGCGGCGCCCCCGCATCAACGCGGAGTACAAGGTTTCGCGGGGCGGGTTCTTGTCGAAGTAGAGCGGCCACTTCTGCTTGCGCGGGGCATCCAGCCATTCCCCGTCGATATCGAGCAAGCGGTAGACGGCATAGATTCCCGCCCCGTAGCCCTTCGGCGTCGTTGCACGGCGCGGGTCCACCGGAACACCATAGGCCTTGTAGAGCTGCCTCTGACTATAAGGTGTACCCAGTGAATTTCTGATGCTGCCAACCTGCCGGTTCAGTTCCGCGATGACGTCGCCGACTTCCGTCGCGCGTCGCTTCAGATCGGTCTGCAACGCACCTAGACCACTCGTATGTTTCTTGATCTCCTCGGCCTGCTGGCTCATTTCCCACAGTATCGAGCGCGCCGTCGCGTGCTGCTGTTGCAGCGCCACGAAATGCTCGGCCGCAACGTAGATGGCGAGGACCGCCATCAGGAAAACGGCCGCATCGTCGTGACTGCGGCGGATCATTGCAGCAAAGAAGATCAGTGTCGGCACGGCAAAACGAACGTGGGGATTGCCTGCCCAGCGGCGCAATCTCGAGGTCCCGGCCGTTGCAGCCTCGCCATGTCCCTCTTTCTTGCCCGCGCTCTCTAGCCCGTGCATCAGAAAGGCGAGAAACGTGAGCGCCAATACGAATACCCCCTGGAAGCTCGTTTCCTCCTGTTCGTCAGTCAGCAGATCGCTCATCACCTTCCTGACGGTGTCAAGCGGCCGCTCGGACTGGCTGGCGGACGCGGCCTTGGGGGGATGGAGCGAGGATGGCGCAGTCTGGCCTGGCGCGCCCGCGTGCACTCCCGCAGACGCCGCAACGTGTGGCGCTGCGTTGAAGGACGGCCAGAAGAACAGGTAAAGGACGGCAGCAAAAACGCACGCGCAATAAAGCACCCACGTCAAAAAGCGTCGCCAGCCTAAGCCGTTGGCATTTTCCTCGCCAACGCGGTCGATACCATTGCGCAACGGCTGGTCGTTCCCGGTTTGAATGACAGCACCGTTGCCGGGCGTATTGTTTCCACCTTCCTCGGCCATGGCGCTTCCCCAAGGGCTGCTCCGGATATCGCGACGCAATCCGCCGAATGAGCATAGGCGACAGCACGGTGACATTCAAGGCAGCACGTCAGGGTCGGCGCTGCACCCATCGATATGGATCGCTAACTATTGATGACGAACACCTGCTCTGCACACCTCCATCGGGATGACAAAAAGCGGCGCCGGCACGTGCGCTGGCGCACAGACAGTGGCGATGCCTTCACATAACAAATCGCCGCCGGTCGCTATCTCGGCCGCCGCACCGCGCGAATCTTCCCGCTGTTCCCGCCGCCGCAGAAGAACTGCTCGCCGCCATCGGACTCCAGTCCCGAAACGGCAGTTCCGGGCGGCATGTCGAGTTGTTCCAGCACTTCGCCCGTGCCCGGATCGATGTGCCGCAAGTCGCTCTCGTCGCCTTCCCACGTGCCGTGCCACAACTCGCCGTCCACCCACGTCACGCCCGTGACGAAGCGGCTCGATTCGAGCGTGCGCAGAATCGCGCCCGTCTGCGGATCGATTTGGTGGATCTTGCGCTCGCGATACACCCCGACCCAGAGCGTGCCGTCCGCCCACGCAAGCCCCGAGTCGCCGCCACCGCCGGGCGCGGGAATCGTGGCGAGCACGCGGCCCGTTTCGGGGTCGATCTTGTGGATGCGGTCTTCGGAAATCTGGAACAGGTGCCGCCCGTCGAACGCCGTGCCCGCGTGCGCCGCGATGTCGATCGAGCGCTGTGTCTGGCCACTCTCGGGGTCGAGCGACGCAATGCGCTCGCCCACGGCGAACCAGACCTGCTTACCGTCGTAGGTGACCCCGCCCACCTTGTCGATGCCGGGAAAAGGGCCGTACTCGCGGACGATTTCGGCAGTCGTTCGTTTCATGACTTCCTCCTTCAATGAAAGGGCAGGCGTTCATCCTAATCGCCCGGCAGCGGCGCGGGGAGTAACAAGGTCGTCGCGAATCCGGGAACAGGCGGCGTGGTCCAGCGGCGCGCGCGGCCGTAGCCGAACGACTGCACCTTGTCCGCCGCGGCGAGCGAATCGAGCGCGCGTTGCACGGTGCGCTGGCTCGCGCCGAGCGCGAGCGCCAGCGCCGAACTCGACCACGATTCGCCGTCGGCAAGAAATGCGAGTACCGCTGCGTGCTTTTCTTCCACAGGCCGCGCCAGCACCACCACTTCGCTCGCAGTGCGCGGCGCCAGCGCGAAGCCTTGCTGCGTCGAGCCGATCTCGGCCACGTCGCGCAACAGCGTGCGCAAGCGGCCAATTTCCACGCGCAGCCGCGCTCGATGCGTTTCGTCGGCGTGTTTCGTGCGAAAGGCGCGGGCGATCAGCACGTCGCGCGGCACATCGGCAGGCCACGCCTCCGCGAGCGCGCGCGCGAGCACGAACAGCACGGGCCGCCTCGCGAGTTCGACGACCGTCGCGCCCTCGCGCGCAACGTAGCGGCACGCATCCACGACGAGCGCCTTCGAGGAGAGCAGCGCCTCGACGTCTTCCAGCAGCAGCACCCGCTCTTCGCCACGCGCGATGAGGCGCGCGGCCGGCGAGGTCAACAGCCGCGCGGCGCTCTCAATCTCGGCGCTCAGCGCCGCGATGCCCGCTGCGCGCGCCGCGCGCGCGGCCTCTGCAAGCGAGCGCCGCGCGACCTGCGTTTGAATGCGCCGCATGGCAATGCCCGCGGCGATCAACTCGTGCGCCGCGCGCAAGGCGGGCGGCAGTGGCGCGGGATCGGTTTGTGCGAGCATGCCGCCGGCCTCGTCGAGCCGGCCAATGAGCAGCAAACGGCGAATTTCCAGGTAGCGCGCGTGCGCGGCATTGAGACGGTCGCCATGGGTTTCGAGCGTTTGCCGCGCCGCAGCGAGCGTGTCGGTGGGCCAGCCGAGATCGCGCGAGGCAAGCGCAATCTCGGCCTCGGCGACC
Organism: Paraburkholderia sp. J10-1; assembly: GCF_905220165.1. NCBI lineage: Bacteria > Pseudomonadati > Pseudomonadota > Betaproteobacteria > Burkholderiales > Burkholderiaceae > Paraburkholderia > Paraburkholderia sp. J10-1. The sequence continues at coordinate 624,093 of NZ_CAJMYW010000001.1, forward strand.
ACGCAGCGCGCCTGCGCCACGGCCTCGCGCGCGCCGAAGCCGCGCGCCGCGCTGCGCAACAGCGTTTTCGCACGCGCGAAGTCGCCGAGCTGCGCCATGGCGATGCCGCGCAACGCGAGCGCGGGCGCATCGTCGCGCAAGGCGACCCGGTTCAGCGCGCCGACCGGATCACCGGCTGCGAGCGCGCGCGCCGCAGCCGTTATCAGCGAATCCATCGTCATGCGAATCCCGCCACACTTGTCACTCCCCCGGCTCCTCGGTCCGCGCCTAATCTAACACGGCGATCAAGCGAATCATCGATCGAACGACGCGGCGGCGCGCACAGCGCGCCGTCACCCCAGTGAATCCATAGGAGCACCAGGCAATGTCCCATACCACAGGAACACGCGAAGACTGGCTTGCGGCGCGTATCGAACTGCTCGCGGCAGAAAAGGAACACACACGGCGCGGCGACGCACTGGCGCAGCAGCGCCAGGCGCTGCCGTGGGTGCGTGTCGACAAGACCTATCGATTCGAAACCGAAGATGGCGGCGCGACACTCCCCGATCTCTTCAAGGGCCGCTCGCAACTGCTCGTTTATCACTTCATGTTCGGGCCGGATTACGCGGCGGGCTGTCCGTCGTGCTCGTCGATTGCCGATGGCTTCGACGGCATCGCCGTGCATCTCGCGAATCACGACGTTCGGCTCATGGCCGTGTCGCGCGCGCCGCTGCCCAAGCTGCTGGACTATCGCAAGCGCATGGGCTGGCACTTTCCGTGGGCCTCATCGAGCGGCAACGACTTCAACTTCGATTTCAACGTGTCGTTCACCACGGCGCAGCAGCGCGCGGGCGACATCGAATACAACTATGCGCGCAGCGGCCACGCGATGGACATGAATCCGCCGCCCGCGCCCGTCGCCGAATTCGCGGCGAGCTGCGGCACCGACGCGGCAACCTACACGCGCGACCGCCCGGGCCTCAGCGCATTCGTGCTGGAAGACGGCGTGGTCTATCACACGTACTCGACCTATGCGCGCGGCCTGGATGGCGTGTGGGGCATGTACCAGTGGCTCGACCGCGCGCCGAAGGGTCGCAACGAGACCGGCATCTGGTGGCACCGGCATGACGAGTACACGCAAAGCTGAGGCGCATCATGGATAACGTCGGCATGACGGTACGGCGGCACGGCGGTCCGGCTCCGCGTGCGATTTTCTTTGGCGTTTCGTCGCTGGTCTTTGCGGCGAGCACCGCGGTGACGTTCGTCTGGTGTGCGTCGATGGAGGCGATGGGCGGCACGCCCATGCCCGGCGGCTGGACGATGTCCGCGCTCTGGGCACCCATGTGCGGGCGCACGTGGTTCGACGCCGCCGTATCGTTTGCCGGCATGTGGAATGTCATGATGGTCGCGATGATGTTGCCTGCGCTCACGCCGGCTTTGTGGCGGTATTTCGAGGCGATGGGCGATGAACGCACGGCGCGGGCGGGCGGGATGACGGCGATGGCTGGCGTGGGGTACTTCTTCGTGTGGCTCGCGGTCGGCGTGCTCGTATTCGCGGCGGGTGCGCAACTCACAGCGCTAGCCGTCGCGGCGCCTGCGCTGGCGCATACGGAGCCGGCCGCGGCGGGGGTTGTCGTCGTGCTGGCGGGCGCGCTGCAGTTCTCCGCGTGGAAAGCGCGCTGGCTAGCGTGCTGCGGGTACTCGCCGTCGTGCGGGCACGCGCGGCTCGATGTGCGGGCGGCGCTGCGTCACGGCTTGAGGCTCGGTCGGCACTGCCTGTGCTGCTGCGGGAATCTGATGGCGGTGCTTCTCGCAGCGGGTGTGATGGATCGGCCCGCGATGGCGCTGGTCGCTGCGGCGATTGCCGCGGAGCGATGGCTGCCGGGCGGCGCAAGAGTCGCGCGGGGGATTGGGGCGGCCGCGATTGCGGTGGGCGTGGCAATGGTCGCTCGGGCGGTGGCTGCATAAAAAAATCGCCGTTCCGCACGCGCGAAACGGCGATAAAACGCTCCGACTCTAACGTCGAACTCACGCCTCCAGACTCATGCCTGCACACGAGCCTGATCGACGCTCCGGATTGTTATTAGCAGTCCGGAGAAACAGCGAGAGGCCGACTGGATTCAACCTCTACGCTGCCGGGCGAAGCCCGGTGCAACCGGGGGGACTCCCGGCCGCACCGTACTGCGCGCCTCGTGTGGCGGCTTACATGCCGCCGAAAGACTTCTTGACCGTCAGCTTGTTGGTGACCGACGTCACACCGGGAACACCCTTGGTGATTTCCTCGACCCTGGCGATCTGTGCCGTGTCCGAAACGGTCCCATTCAGCGTAATCGCACCGCCCTTCGCGCCCACGCTGATGTTGCCCGCGTTGATCGACTTGTCCTTGCCGATGGCCGCATACACCTTGCGGCGCATGGCGCGATTCGCCTGCCGGTCGGACGGAACCGCCGCGGGAGCCGCGGTCGCGGACGCCGCCTGCGATTCGGCGGGCGCGCTGGCAGCGCCTTGGGGTTGTGCCCACGCACTCATGGAAGCCACCGCGACGAGCGTCGCGACCGCCAACCCGGCTACCGTGGTTTTTTTCATAAATTGCTCCATCTTTTCTAGGGTGTATGAGGATCAGAACGCGTGACGAATACCGACCATCGCCGCCGTCGTCGACTGGCCCGGCGCGACTGGCGCACCGTAGACGATCGTCTGGTTCATGGTCCCCTTGTTGCTGACATAGCCGACCTGGGCATACGCCTTGGTCGCCTTCGAGAGGTTGTATTCGGCGCCTACGGCGACTTCGCTCGAATGATTCGCCGAGTTATTGCGGTCCTTCAAATAGTAGTACCCCGAAGTGACCTTGAAGACCGGGCTGAACTGGTAACCGAGGCCGGCCGAGATCATTTCGAAGTTATAGGTCGCCTTGGTGAACAGGCTGGACGAGTTCGACGAGCTGAACGAGCCGGATATCGAGAATCCGCTGATCGTGTACATCGCGCCGACGTAGTAGAAGTTGTTGTTGTTGCGCCCCGTGGCCGGTGCGGCCGGCGTCGTGGGGAAGTTGCCCGCGTACGGATTGGTGTCGTGGCCGCTGTAGTAGACCCCAGCCAGGTTCAGGCCGTAGTTCGAGTACTTCAGCACGGCCGATTCGCGCGTGCCGCCCTGGAACTGCCCCGGCACGCCGCCCGGCGCGTACTCCAGCTCGAGCGAAGCGCCATAGAACTTCGGCGATCTGTAGACGATCGCGTTGCTGTCATAGAGCGCGCCGATCGGCGCGTTCGTGCTCGTGCCGGGCCACCCGGCCGCCTGATTGAGGCCCAGCCACGCGGTCAAAATACTGCCGAAGTACTGTGCGCCGCGAACGTCGGTGTCCGCCATCGCGTAGATCATCGGGATGATCTGGCGGCCCGCGTCGATCGAACCGAACCAGCCCGACCCGCCAATGGTCGCGTACTGGTTGAAGACCGCGGTCACGCCCGGCGTGTCGGACAGGCCCGTCTTGCCGTTGTTCGACGTGAACGAGCCTTGCAGCTTGAAGTTGATCTTGTAGCCGCCGCCAATGTCCTCGGTGCCCTTCATGCCCCAGACGCTCGAAAAGATCCCGCCGTCCTTGAGCTGCCAGGTGCTCCCCAGATTCTTGGCGGTCCCCGAAAAGTTTGCGGCCGAAGTGCTTTGATACAGCAGGCCGCTGTCAACCACGCCATAAAGCGTGACCGATGATTGCGCATGCGCTGCGCTGGCGAACAAGGCCAACGCTGCGAGGCTACCGAACTTCAATTTCATTGCCGATCTCCGTGTGTGGCTGCCGGGTGGTCCCCGCGCCTTTTGTAGTTGCCTTAAAGGGTATTACCTGAATGAATCGTTGTGACCAGAGGGCTTAACACGCTTGCAAGTAGTGCCCGCCGTATTGATCGCGCAGCTGGTTCTTGAGCACCTTGCCCGTCGCGCCAATTGGCACGGCGTCGACGAACAGCACGGCGTCGGGCTTCCACCACTTCGCCACGCGGCCGTCGAAGAACATGAGCAGGTCGTCCGCTTCGAGCGCGCTGCCCGGCTTCCTCACGATCAGCAAGAGCGGCCGCTCGTCCCACTTCGGGTGGCGTGCTGCAATGCAAACCGCTGTGGCGACTTCGGGGTGCAGGCTCGCGACGTTTTCAATGTCGGCGGAACTGATCCACTCGCCACCCGACTTGATGACGTCCTTGCTGCGATCCACGATCTGCATGAAACCGTCGGCATCGATCTTCGCCACGTCGCCGGTCGGGAACCAGCCGTCCTGCAGCGGCGAGGCGTAGTCGCCGCCAAAGTACTCGCTTGCGACCCAGTGGCCGCGCACCTGCAAGTCGCCGGCGGCATGGCCGTCCCACGGCAGTTCCTCGCCGGCAGCGTCAACGATCTTCATGTCGATGCCGAACACCGAGCGCCCCTGCTTCGCCTGAAGCGCGTAGCGCTCATCTTCGTCCAGCGCGCTCTGATGCGCCTTGAAACTGCAAACCGTGCCAACCGGGCTCAGTTCCGTCATGCCCCATGCATGAATCACGTCGACGTGATGGCGCTTCTGGAACGCCTGGGTCATCGCGGTCGGGCACGGCGCGCCGCCGATGATCGTGCGGCGCATGGACGAGAACGAACCGTCCACCGACTCGACATGGGCAAGCAGGCCTTGCCAGACCGTCGGCACACCGGCCGAAAGCGTGACCTGCTCTTCTTCGATCAGTTGATACAGCGACTTGCCATCGAGCGCCGGGCCCGGAAACACGAGTTTCGCGCCCGTCATGCAGGCAATGTACGGCAGGCCCCATGCATTGACATGGAACATCGGCACCACCGGCAGGATCGTGTCGCGCGCCGAGCAGTTCAGCGCGTCGGGCAGCGCCGCCGCGTAGGTATGCAGCAGCGTCGAGCGGTGACTGTAGAGCACGCCCTTCGGATTGCCGGTCGTGCCCGACGTATAGCAAAGCGACGACGCGCTGTTTTCGTCGAGCAGCGGCCATTCGAAATCGGCCGTGTGATTGTCGATCAGGTCCTCGTAGCAGAGGAGTCTCGAGCCAAGACTATGGCTGCGCGGCATATGCGCACGATCGGTCATGGCGACAAAGAACATCGGGCTCGTTACGCGCGCCGCGACGCTCTCGATGAGCGGCAGGAACGTGAGATCGAAGAAGATGATGCGATCCTGCGCATGTTCGATGATGTAGACGAGCTGATCGGCATGCAGGCGCGGATTCAGCGTGTGAAGCACCGCCCCCGAACCCGAAACCGCGAAGTACAGCTCCATGTGCCGGTAGCCGTTCCAGGCCAGCGTCCCCACGCGCTCGCCCGGCGCGATGACGAGGCTCGACAGCGCATTCGCCATGCGGCGCGCGCGCTGCGCGAGATCCTGGTAGCGGTAGCGGTGAATGTCGCCTTCCACGCGGCGCGAGACGATTTCGCGCGCGCCGTGATGGCGTTCTGCATGGTTGAGCAGCGAAGCGACCAGGAGCGGTTGCTCCATCATCAGGCCTTTCATGGTTTGCTATCCTAAGTAACTTTTGTTCGTGTGCGAGATTCGAATGCCGTGCTGCGCGGCTATGCCTGGCTCGAAGCCGGCGTTGCCAGCACGCTCAGCAGCAACTTTCCTTCTACGGCGCGCACAGGAAATGTCGTGAGCTTCAGTCCACCCGCGCCCGGCATACAGCCGCTGCGCACGTCGAAGCGCAGCCCGTGCGCCGGGCAGCGCAACATGCACCCTTCGAGCGCGCCGCTCGCGAGCGAGGCGCCGTTGTGGGGGCACGAATTGTCGACCGCGTGCATCTGCCCTTCGATATTGAACAGCACGATGCTGCGGCCGTCGACGAAAACCAGCTTGCGCTGGCCTGGCGCAAGTTCGTCGGCCGCGCCGACCGGTACTTCACGTGTCATTCCCTTTCCCCTCGACTTCCCTCGACTCGCATCAATTTCCGACCGCCAGCGCCATCGCACCGGCCATCGCCACCGGCGAATACACGCCCGAGAGCGAATAACCCTTGTTGAACACGAAGTACGGCACGCCGGTCACCCGCGGGTCGGCGTAGGGTACGCGCTGTCCGGTCGGGTCTGCGAGGCGCTTCGATGCAACCAGGTGCGCCTCCAGGCTCTCGCGTTCGAGGCCGCATTCAAGACCCAGGCATTCGAGCACCGCGTAATCGCCGATGTTCTGGCCTTCCATGAAGTAAGCCTTGAGCACGCGGTCGATCAGCGCCGCGCTCTGTTCGCGCGCGCCGCGGCTAGCGGCAAACGTGACCAGGTCGTGCGCGGCGGCCGTGTTCGGCAGCACCGCGATGCGCTCGAACGCGAACTCGACACCCGCATCGCGCCCCGCGCGCTGCACCTGCGCGCGCCGCGCGGCCACCGCTTCGGCGCTGCCAAGGCGGTCGCGAAAGAACGCCTGATACGGCAGACCTTCGAGCGGCGTCCACGGCAGCAACTGGTGCGAGCGCCACTGCACCCGCACGCGCACATCGGGCCGCGAACGCGCGAAACGCGCGAGCGCCGCATCGAGATTGCGCTTGCCGATCAGGCACCACGGGCAGATGAAATCGAAGAAGGCCTCGATCGTCAATACGGCCGGTTCACCCGCGTCGCGGCTCGCCTGCGCCGCCCACTTTTGATCAGACAAGTTCATGAATCAACATCTCGGCCATGGGCCATTCGCCAAATCCCGCCGCCGGATTCAGATGCCCGACTTCCCCAAGGTCCACGAGGGTGCTGCCCCAATCCTTCGCCATCGCCGCCACGCGCTCGAAGCGCGCAAGCGGATCGTTGCGGCTCGCGCCCACGATGCTCGGGAACGGCAGCGGCTTGCGCGGAATCGGCGTCCAGCCGTGCTCGACGAGCGCATCAAACGCCGGGTAACCGGCCGGCAGCGGCGTTTCGAGGTCCGCCGGCGCGGCGAGCAGCGCGCCATGAATCTTGCGGCTGTGCTGCTGCGCCCAATGCACGGTGATCATCACGCCCGCACTGTGCGCCACGAGAATGACGGGGCCGTCGATCTTCGCGAGCGCCGCGTCGAGCGCGGCCACGCGCGCCGCGCAGCTCAGTTTGTCGTGCTCGAGCGGCGGCACCGAAGCGGCCTTGGGCAGCTTGCTTTCCAGCAGCGTTTGCCAGTGCTCCGGCACATGGTCGCGCAACCCCGGGACCATCAAGATGGTCGGTGTGGTGTCCAGCGTCATTGGTTTGGGTCTCCTGCCTGCATCACTACGGCTTCAGTACGGCTTGTCGCCGATAATGCCGGCGCGTTCCATCTTGCGGTGGCAGGGCGGATAGTCCATCACGGCATAGTGCTGGGTGCTGCGGTTGTCCCAGATCGCGATGCTGTTCGGCTTCCAGCGCCAGCGTACCTGGTACTCCGGAATATAGGCCTGGCTCACGAGATAGCGCAGCAGGTCGCCCGCGCCCGGATTGGCGTCCTGACCGAAGCGCACGCGCTCGGGCGTGTGATAGTTCGTGATGTGCGTCGTGAACGCGCTCACGAACAGCACCTTCTCGCCGGTTTCCGGATGCGTGCGCACCACCGGGTGCTCCGCGTCGGGAAACTGCGCCTTGAGTTCATGGCGTTTTGCGATCGGCATGGCCGCACCAAAGCTCGCTTCGATGCTGTGGCGCGCATACAGACCGTCGATCTGCGCCTTCACGTGTTCGGGCAGCTTCTCGTAGGCGAGCACCATGTTCGCCCACATCGTGTCGCCGCCCACGGGCGGGCATTCCACGCAGCGCAGCACGGCACCGAACTGCGGCGCCTCGCGCCAGGTGGCGTCCGCGTGCCAGGCGTTTTCGTAGCGGTCGTTGGGCTGCTCGGGGTTCTTGTAGATGCGCACGAGCCCCGGATGATCCGGGTCGCTGCCCGCGACCGGATGGTCCTCCAGCTCGCCGAAACGGCGCGCGAACGCCACATGCTCGGTGCGCGTGATGTTCTGGTCGCGCAGGAACAGCACGCGGTGCTTGAGCAGCGCCGCGCGAATCTCGGCAAAGAGGCCGTCGTCGTGAACCGCATCGGCGAGATTCACGCCAGTCAGTTCCGCCCCGATGGCATAGGTCAGTTGTTCGACTTTCATGTTGCGCTCCTCAGATGACGAAGACCGACGATCCCGTCGTCTTGCGCGCTTCAAGGTCGCGGTGCGCCTGCACCGCGTCTTCCAGCGCGTAACGCTGGTTCAGTTCGATCTTGATGCGGCCCGCCGCAACGTGCCCGAACAGCTCCGAAGCCAGTTCGTTCTTCTCCGCGGGGTCGGCGATATAGTCCGCCAGCGCCGGGCGCGTGAGATAGAGCGAGCCCTTCATCGCGAGGATCTGCGGATTGAACGGCGGAATCGGGCCGGAAGCCGTGCCGACGCACACCATCAGGCCGCGGCGCTTGAGCGAATCGAGCGACGCTTCGAAGGTGTCCTTGCCCACGCTGTCGAACACCACGTTCACGCCCACGCCGTTCGTCAGTTCGCGCACGCGTTTCGCGACATCTTCGCGACCGTAGTAAACGATGTGGTCGCAACCATGTGCGCGCGCCACCTCGCCTTTCGCCTCGTTCGACACCGTGCCGATCACCGTGAGGCCCAGCAGCTTCGCCCACTGCGAGACGATCAGGCCGACCCCGCCCGCCGCGGCGTGCAGCAGGATCGTGTCGCCGGCCTTGAAGTCGTGAATGCGGCGCATGAGGTACGACGAAGTGAGGCCCCGCATGGTCATGCCGGCCGCCGTTTCGCATGCAATCGCGTCTGGCAGCTTGATGAGCGGCGCCGCCGGGATCAGACGCTCCGTGCTGTACGCACCGAGCGTGTTGATGAAGCCGGTGTAGGTCACGCGGTCGCCCACGGCGACGTTGCTCACCTCGGGGCCCACGGCCTCGACCACGCCCGCGGCCTCCACGCCCATGCCAGCAGGCAACGGCACGGGATACAGGCCGGAGCGGAAGTAGGTGTCCGCGAAATTCAGGCCGACTGCCTCATGGCGCAGGCGAACCTGTCCGGGGCCGGGGTCGCCCACTTCAACGCTCTCATAGCGCAAAACTTCGGGACCGCCGGTTTCGTGGAAGCGCACTGCTTTCGCCATGTTCAATCTCCTGTTCTTTACTCAAACGCATTGACTGGAACTCAGTCAAGCCGACTCAGACTGCAAATTCAGATTCATCGTTGTGCGTGACCACCGGCTTCTTCGCGCAGTGTGTTCACACGATCCAGATCGACGGCGTAGTTGCGCTTGCCGATCAGGAAAACACCAGCCGCCACGAGCGGCGCAAACGGCACGAGCTGCAGCGCGCCGAGCAGGCCGATGTGATCCGCGGCCATGCCGGTGAGCACCGCGGCGGGCGCAAGACCGAGCAGGTTGTTCGCCAGCGTGAGCGTGGCGAACGCCGAAGCGTGGATCGAGGGCGGCGTGAGGTTCGCCACCATCGCGCCCGAGGGGCCCGCTGCGCCTGCGCAGAAGAACATCGCTGCGCCGATCAGCACGAGCTGCGCCGGGCCAGCCGGCATGCGCAAGCCCACCGTGAGCAGCACGAAGCAGAGCAGGCAGTATGCGATCGCAATGCTCCATTTGCGCGCGCCGTTGTCCTTGCTGAAGCGGTCCGCGAGGTTGCCGCACACCACCATGCCCACGCCCGTCACGAGCACGAACAACGCGGCGGTCGCAGCCGCTTTGCCGGTCGCCATGCCGTAATAGCGGTTCAAAAAGCTCGGCAGCCAGCTCCACACCGCCGCGGGCACGAGCAGGTGCAGGCCGCTGCCCACATACGCGCACACCACGGAGCGCGTGGAAAAGAGGCCCTTGAGCAGCGCGCGCAGGCTCAGGCGCATGCCAAGGCCATTCGTCTCGCGGCTCACGTTTGCCGGCTGCAGCGGGGCAATGCGCTTTTCCGTCACGACGATGCGATAGATCACGACCAGCACGATACCCAGGACCGCCATCGCGCCAAATGCCGCGCGCCAGCCAAGCTGCGCCGCGACCGCGCCGCCCAGCGCCATGCCGAGCACCGAGCCGAACGCGCCGCCCGCCATGAAGGCGCCCGTGATCGTGGAGCGCAGCCGGACCGGAAAAATACTCAGGACAACTGCAATACCCACGCTGCCATACGCCGCTTCGCCAATACCCACGAAGGCACGGGCGAGCAGCATTTCGCCAAAGTTTGTCGAGATCGCGCAGCCCAGCGTCGCGATGCTCCACAGCGCCGCCATCAGCACGATGCTCTTCACGCGGCCCCAGCGGTCGGCGAGCACCGAAAGCGGAAACGTGAGCACGCCCACCATCAGCGCGACCACACTGCTCAGCGAGCCGAGCTGCGTGTCCGAGAGGTTCCACGTGGTCTTGAGCAGCGGAAACACGGCATTCAAAACCTGGCGCGACATGTAGTCCGAAAGCAGCAGTCCGACTGTCAAGGCGAACACGACCCACGCATAGGCGGGCACGCTCGATCGGGTCGTCGTCAATTCGCCCGCAGTGGGCTCAGCATGCGTAAGCATGAGTTGTCTCCTGGGTGACCCGCTCTTCGTCGGGTTCCGTTGTTCTCTCAGGTCTGCCGGCACGCACGAAGCAAAAGCCAAACACCCGTTTCAGGACCCGGCACAGGCACGCATGCGCGCCGGGCCCCACTTTCATTACGCCGCGCGCAGCGGCAGGTTCTTCACACCGGTCACGCGGTTCGGCGCCATGCCGTTGGCCGCGAGCGTTTCGTCGACGGTGTCGTACTGCACGCCAATGCGGTAGATCTCGCGCGCTTCCTTGCCGGTGGCAATTTCGCGGCCCAGTTCCCGCGCCACGCGCACGCACTGCTCGATCTGCTGCACAGACGTCATGCGGTTGCCGTGCTGGTCAATGATCGTATCTTCGATGCCGCAGCGCGGGTGCAGGCCCATGGCCATCGCCATCATGTTGAACGGCAGCACGTTCTTGAGCAGCGATTCCGCCGTGAGCGTGCAGCCATCGGGCGCACGGTGCACGAAGTTGAAGAAGTTGAACGGGTTCGGGCCGTCGAAGCCGCCGCCGATACCGATCCACGTGAGATTCAGCGGACCCTTGTATGCGCCCTTGCGCACGAGGCGATCGAGCGTTTCGAGCGCGTGGATGCCCGTGAGCTGGAAGTGCGGCTGGATGCCCGAAGCCTGCAGGCGGCGCAGATGCTCCTCCACCCATGCCGGGCCGGCCGGCACCGTCATCTCGCTATACGCGGCCATCAGCGCCGGGTGCGCCAGCGACGTGCCCTCCAGGTATTCCGGGTAGAGCAGCTCCATGATGTTCATCTGCGTGGTGTTGATCGCCACGGTCACCTGGTCCGGCTTCGGTTCGAGGTCGGCCAGCATGTGGCGCGTGTCGTCCGAGAGCCACTTGGCGGCCTGGCCGTCGTCTTCCGGCGCGAACGAGATCGAGCCGCCCACCTGGATGATCATGTCCGGCACCGCGGCGCGCACGCCCGCGATCAGCTCGTTGAACTTCGACAGGCGCTTGGAGCCCTTGCCGTCGAGTTCGCGCACGTGCAGGTGCAGCACCGTTGCGCCCGCGTTGTAGCAGTCCACGGCCTTCTGGATCTGTTCTTCCATCGTGACCGGAATGTCTTCCGGGAAGTCTTCGGGCATCCACTCCGGGCCATACGGCGCGGTGGTGATCACTACCTTGTCCTGGTTCTCGGGGTGCAGCGAATCGTCGAGGAATTGCATCGTGTTCTCCAATATTGGGTGACGGTATTTCAACGTTTGACAACGTGGCCAGGAGCCTGAAAGACCGCTCGGAACTGGCTGATCCGTTGAGATGCACGATACGGCAATCCTGCGCTACACTTTTCTGATCGCGCGCCATCGTTTTAGCTTTTCGCGCCACCAGGCGTTAACACCAGTATCAGCGCGCGCGTATGTTCTACGGGCTAAAAGGCGCGGCGAGAGCGCGGCATCGAGGAGACACGACCATGGAAACGACTCTGAGCTCGGTCTCGCTGAGCGGCTATTTCGACGTGGCGAAGCGCGTGGGACTGAACCCGGTCGAGCTTGCGCACGAGGCGGGCGTGGACGCCGCGGCGCTCGCGAACCCGGACCACCGCATTCCCGCCGCCGCCGCGTGCCGCTTGCTGGAGCGCTCGGCAGAAAAGGCGTCGTGCCCGACCTTCGCGCTGCAAATGGCCGAGACACGCCACAAGTTCGGCAGCGGCGTGGTCAACATCCTGCTCGCGCACAAGCGCACGCTGCGCGAGGTGCTGCTCGCCACCGCCGAGTACCGGCATCTGCTCAACGAGGCGCTCGCGGTGTATGTCGAAGATACGGGCGCGACCGTCACGATCCGCGAGGAACTCGTTGTCGATCCCGGCACGCCGACCTACCAGGCCATCGAACTCGCGGTGGGCGTGCTCGCGCGCCACTCCAGCGCGCTGCTGGGCGAGCACTGGAAACCGCGCGCGGTGCACTTCGTTCATCGGGCGCCGCCCAGCCTCACGTATCACCGGCGTTTTTTCGGCTGCCCGCTGGAATTCGGCAGCGACTTCAACGGCTTCGTATGCGCGGCCGCCGACCTCGACTACCCGAACCCGGCCGCCGACCCCGAGCTGGTGCGCTACGCGGAAAGCCTCGCTGATTCGCTCAACGTGACAGGTGAAGATTCCGCCGCGCTCGAGGTGCGCAAGGCGATCTACCTGCTGCTGCCGCTCGAGCGGGCCAGTGTCGAGGGCGTGGCCGAGTATCTGCGCCTGAGCGTGCGCACCATGCAGCGCCAGCTCGGGGCCGCCAGTACGAGCTTCACGCGGCTCGTGGAGGAAGTGCGGGGCGAACTCGCGGTGCGCTACATGAGCAACCCGCGCTACCCCATCGGGCGGGTTTCCGACCTGCTCGGCTATGCGCAGCAGGGCTCGTTCACGAACTGGTTCAGCGCGCGCTTTGGCATGACGCCGCGCGACTGGCGCAATAGCCATTTGAAGTGACAGGGCCATGGGGCCCTGCCCCTTAGCTCGCTCAGCCCGTATGCCGAAGCGGATGCGGCTCGTCGGCGTCGAACGTGGTCATGAGGCGCACCAGATCGGCGAGCGAGTTCGCTTTCATCTTCTCCATGACGCGGGCCCGGTGAATCTTGATCGTTTTCTCCGCCGCGCCCAGTTCGTCGGCCACGAGCTTGTTTGGCCGGCCGATCACCACGAGCGCCATGACCTCGCGCTCGCGCGGCGTCAGCTTTTCGACGCGGCGCTGGATCTCGGCGTGCTGCTCGCGTTGTTCGAACAGCTGGCAGCCGCGCTCGAGCGCACGCGACGTGGCCTCGAACAGCACGCTCGCGTCGATCGGCTTCGTCAGGAAGTCCGATGCGCCCGCCTTCATCGCCTGCACCGCCGTGCCCATGTCGCCGTGGGCCGAAACGAAGACGATCGGCACCCTGCCCTCGAGCCGCTGCTGCAATTCAATGCCGCTCAAGTCGGGCAACTGGAGATCGAGCAGCAGGCACGCCGGCGCGCTCGTCAGATCCGCGCCATGCAGGAACGCGCTCGCGCTGCCGTAGGCCTCCACCGTGTAGCCGCCGGATCGCAGCAAGCGGCTCAGCGCGTTGCGAACGTGTTCGTCGTCGTCCACGACAAACACGATGGGGGTTGGCGAGTTCATGGTGAAAAACGCGTATTCGTCTGCACGTACGCGCCCTGAGCAGGAAGTTCGATATGGAAGGTCAGGCCGCGATCGGCGTTGCGCTCGGCCCACAGCTGGCCGCCGTGCGCCATCACAATGGTGCGGCTGATGGAGAGGCCAAGGCCCAGCCCTTGCGGCTTGGACGTCATGAACGGCTTGAACAGCGTGACGAGCCGGTCGGCGTCGACACCGGGCCCATGATCGCGAATGGCGAGGCGCACCTTGCCGCGATCTTCGCTGGCCGTGACGACGATGCACACCCTGCGATCTTCGGGGCGGCAGTCGTGCACCGCGTCGAACGCGTTCAACAGCAGATTGACGAGCACCTGCTGCAGTTGGACCGCATCGCCATGCACCTGCGGCAGCCCGTCTTCGATGCGTGCGCCCACAGCCGCACCACAGGTTTCCGTCTCGCGGCGCAGCAGGCGAACCACGTCGCGCACGAGGCTGCCCACATCGACCGGACACATCTCGGACGGTTCGCACCGCGCCGACTGGCGCATCTTGCGGATGATCGCGTGCGCACGGGTGCTATCGGACACGACCTCGCCGAGCAGTTCCCGCAGATCGCTCAAAGCCGGCGGGTTCTGGGCGAGAAACCGCTGCGCCGCCTGCGCGTTGCTCAGAATGGCCGTGAGCGGCTGGTCGACTTCGTGCGCGAGCGCGGCGGCCATGTCGCCCACTTCGGACGCCCGTTCCCGGCGCAGCCGGCGTGGTTCGCTGCCGGGTTCCGCGAGCGCCGCATCACGACGTTCCGGTTCGATGACGACCACCATGCGCGCCGCCGGTCCGGCGGCGAGCGTCGCCGAAGCGCTCACGTGAACGTCGAGATCGGCGCCGTTCTTCGTGCGCGCGATAGCGACACGCGTCGTGCTGTGCGGCATCCCTTCTGCGCCTTGCAGGGCGGCGAACGATACAGGGCGCGCGTCTCTTCGCCAGGCCACGAGCACGGTTTCGACACGCATGCCGATCAATTCGCCCAGGGCGTAGCCGAGTACGCGGGTGGCCATGCCATTCGCCCACGCAACGTTGCCCGTTTCGTCGATCACCAGCGCCGCTGCAGGCACGACTTCGAGCACGCTGTGCACACTTTGCGCAATGGCTTGCGTGGCCTGCGCCGATACGTGGCCGGTTTTGGCCGCGGCCGATGCCTTCGAGTTCGGGAGACTGTGTGGCTTGATTCTATCGAGCCATGCCAGCAGGCTGGCTGCCGCATGCTCGGCTCTCGATCTGTTCAGTTTTAGTTTTTCGTTCCCCATGTCTGCCCTGATCACGGTGTCCTCCGACTACGCTGCCCCGCTGCGGCGTGAGAAACGTTTCGATCGCTTCAAACGCTTCGGCGCCAGGCGGGGCGGATTTGACGAGCACCAGAATTCCGGCCGTTCGCGGGGCCAGGTTGCGCGCCCCAATACCGACTACTGCCTGCTTTAGATTTTGAAGAACGCTCCGGCAGTTGCGGAGAATGAGTCATTCATTGAAGAAAAGACTGGATGGAATCATCGTTGCGGAACAGCGTGTCCATACGCTTTCGCCGCGCGTTAATTATATGAAAGAAATTGCCGATGATTGATCCCCGGTGCAATTGTTTTCGATAATTTTTTCCGTACACGCCGCCGCTCAAGCCCAGCAGGGCTTTAATGTGCGTATGATTGCCGATATACACTGACTATTTACGGGAGATATTTGCGAACATTTTATTCGAATTCGATATTGGACCGCACAATCGATATTGATATCCATTCAATATGAATAAATATCTTTTTTTGTGTATTCTTAATTATCTGGTTTATCGACAATGAAATAACCGCGATCATTATTTCAGGCTGAAATCGCTTTCAATGACTGGCGCGATCAGTCACACTTTTCACGCGCGGCGGCACGTTTGATGTCGTTGTCGATCAAGGCGCCGAAGCCGGCGCCGGTGCGCTCGCCGCATGATGCTGCGTCGCGTTCTTCTGAGTATTCTGCTGAGACTGGTTCGAGCGGGCCTTTTGCTCCGCTTTGCGCTGCACGTCCCGCATCTGCCTCGTCCCCATCGTTCCCGCTTGCGCATATACCTCGGACATGAAAACGGGCGCGCAAAGCAGGAGCACCGTCGCACACCGCGCAGCAAAACACATTTTCATTCTGGACCTCCAGGTATCCACGCTGCTCGCTTCGACGAACGAATAGCATCGTTGCGCAGCTGTTGCGGTGTCAATAGGACTCTGGTCCGATTGCCATCACGAGGCAGCTTACCGGACTATACGCGTGGGCCGCCCCGCCTCGCCACACTCGAAAAGGAAGAATGCGCGCGCACGCGCTCGCCCAGTCTCGTTGTCGCTATCCGTCCCGTACTCCGGTTGAGCAAACGAATGGAAGGATCGGCCATGACTTCATGGATCAAACAACGCATGCACACGGTCTGCCTGCTCGTGTTCGCGTTGCTGTTCGCAGGCGCCCAGACGCTGCGCGCGCAAGACGCGCCGCAGCCCGCCCCCTACAAACCCGAGGAGCTGGAAGCGCTCGTCGCGCCGATTGCGCTCTACCCCGATTCGGTGCTGGCACAGGTCCTGATGGCCTCCACCTACCCGCTGGAAATCGTGCACGCGGCGCGCTGGGTCAAGGAGCACCCGAAGGTGAAGGGCGACGACGCCGTGAAGGCCGTGCAGGACCAGTCGTGGGACACGAGCGTGAAATCGCTCGTAGCGTTCCCGCAGGTGCTCGAACCGATGAGCGACAAGCTCGACTGGACCCAGAAGCTCGGCGACGCGTTTCTCGCCCAGGAAAAAGATGTGCTCGCCGCCGTGCAGCGCCTGCGCTCGCGCGCGCAGGACTCGGGCAACCTGAAGAGCAACGAGCAGCAACAAGTCGTGGTCGAACAGCCGCCCGCGCAGGGCGGCCAGACCATCGTGAAGATCGAACCCACCAACCCCGAGGTCATTTACGTGCCCGCGTACAACCCCACGGTCGTATACGGCGCATGGAGCGCCCCGGCTTACCCGCCGTACGCCTGGCCGCCATATCCCGCTTACTATCCCGGCGCCGCGCTGGCGACCGGCTTCGCATGGGGCGTGGGCATTGCCGCAGCGGGCGCGATTTTCAGCAACTGCAACTGGGGCGGCGGCGACGTCAACGTCAACGTCAACAAGGCGCGCAACGTCAATCGAAATTTCGACAGCACGAAGGTTCAGGGAGGCAAGTGGAAGCACGATTCGAGCCATCGCCAGGGCGTTGCGTACCGTGACAACGCCACGCGCGAAAAATTCGGCAACAACGTGGGGGGCGCCGACGGACGCCGCGACTATCGCGGCCGCAACGGCCAGAGTGGCCCAGGCGGCGCGAACGTGGCCGATCGCGCGGGCAACCGCGGGGGCGGCGGTGCAGGCGGCCAGGGCCTCGGCAATGGCAACCGCGGGAATCAAGCGAATCAGGGCAATCTCGGCGATCGCGGAGATCGCGGCAATCGCGGCGGCGCGGGCAATAACGCAAGTGTCGGCAACCGCGCCAACATCGCCGACAACGGGGGCGCGGGCAATCGCGGCAATCTCGGCAGCAACGGTCCTGGCGGTAACGGTCCCGGCGGTAACGCGGGCGGCAATCGCGCGGGCGTGAGCAACAACGCCGGCGCAGGCAATCGCGCGGGCGCCGGCGCAGGCGGCGGGGGCGGCGGGTATGGCGGCGGTGCCGGCGGTGGCAGAGGCTACGGCGGCGGCGGACGTGACAGCGCCTTCCAGGGGGTTGGCGGCGGAGGCGCCACGCAGCGCGACGCGAGCCGCGGCCGCTCCAGCATGCAATCCTCGGGGTTCAATCGCCCAAGCGGCGGCGGCGGCGGCATGCGCGGCGGTGGCGGCGGACGCGGCGGCGGCAGACGCTAGGGAGAACGGCGATGAACAGACATGAGATTCTCCGTCCGGCGGCAACCGCGGCAGCCGCAGCGGCTATCGCCATCGCGCTCATGGCGTACGCGCCACGGCCTTGCTTCGCCGCCGGGCAAAGCACCTTCTCCACGCCCGACGCGGCGATGGCGGCGTTCGGCAACGCTGTGGCCGGCAACGACGAAGCGGAATTGCGCACGCTCTTCGGCGCGGATTTCCGCCAGCTGATCCCGCCGGTGGGCGCCGAGCTCCGCGACAAATTCCTCAGTGAATGGAAGGTTTCGCACACCATTCAGGATACCGATGCAAATCATGCGGCCATCGCCGTTGGCGACGACGGGTGGACCTTTCCGATTCCGCTCGTCAAGACCGCTCACGGCTGGCACTTCGACACGCAGGCCGGTGTCGAGGAAATGCGCGTGCGCCGCATCGGCCGCAACGAGCTTGCCGTGATGCAGACGATGCTCGCGATCTACGACGCCCAACGCGAATATGCGCAGGCGTATCACGACGGCAGCGACATGCTGGTCTACGCCAGCAAGCTCGCGAGTTCGCCGGGCAAACAGGACGGCCTGTACTGGCCGACCGACGCCGACCAGGCGCCAAGTCCGCTAGGCGTCGCATTTGCCACAGCCGGCGCGCGCAACACCGAAAACGCCGGCTACTACGGCTACCACTACAAGCTGCTGACCTCTCAGGGGCCGCACGCGCCGGGCGGCGCGTATAACTACATGGCCCACGGCAAGCTGTTCGGCGGCTTCGGCGTCGTCGCATGGCCGGTGCGCTATGGCGACACGGGCATCAAGACGTTCATGGTGAGCCACGACGGCCAGGTCTACGAGCGCGATCTCGGCCCCGATGGCGCGGCGAAAGCCGAAGCGATGACGTCATTCGATCCGGGTCCGGGCTGGTCAAAGGCTTCGCCCTGACGCGCAACGCCGGCCCGATCAACGCGCATGCGTGGAATCGCGGGCAGGTGTTCGCACCGCTGCGCCTTCGCCGAGCATATAGAGCAGCAACGCGTCGCGATCGGGTCCGCTCATCGCCGCCGTCGAGCGCATGAGCACCGCGCTCGCCCAGCAGATGTCGGCCATCGTGGCGCCGGGCCCGCCGTTCGTGACGCGTTCGAGCCGCGCCACGGCGAGCGGATCGCCCGCAAGCGCCGCGTTGACCGCATCGTCCAGATGCCGCAACGCGCTCTCGTACGCCGCGGGCGCGGGCAGCGTGAGCGGCGCCGCAAGCACGGAACGGATCACCACGCGGTAGAGCAACGAAAAGTATTCGGCCGTGTCGGCATCGCTCATGCTGCCGATCGAAATACGGTCGGCGATGTCCTGCACGCTCGCGATCCCCTGGCAATTGCCGCGCGCCACGCGGCTCATGTACTTCGCGAGCAGCGTGAAGTACGCCAACCGGTCTGGCGGCGTCAGGCGCGCAATCCCACTGCGGATCAGGCGCTCGCGCGCCGCGTCGTCGCGCAAGCGCGCTTCGAGACCCGCCACGCCGCCGGGCAGGGCGACCGCGACGGCCGGGTCCGCGCGCAGTCTGTAGAACCACGCTTCGACAATGCGCGCCTTGATCGTCTCCTGCTCCACGCCGGCCTCGCTCAAGCCAGGCGCGCTTTGCGGGGACGTTGGCTCAGCGGGCGCGACAACGTAATCGAGCACCGCGAAGAGTCCCGCCGGCGCGTCCTCGTTGCGCGGCACGCTGGCCCGGGCATCGTGGGCCGCCACCAACGTCAACGCCAGCGTCGTGCCCAGCGCCAGCAACGCACAACACAACGTCTTCATGAGAACCCGCGTGGTGCGCTCAATCCGTCGCACTGCCAACTGTTGGGTGGTCGGCGCGTATCGCCGCGGCTATGTCGGCGCTGATGGCGGCGAGTGCGCGATCATGCGCGTCGACGAGCGCGCCGTAGTCCTGGCTCGTCACCTTCTCGTGCGCCAGCGTGTGCCCGAGCGTCAGCGCCGCGTGACCGGGCGGCTTAACGATCCACTGCGCGTCGATCGTCACCGAATCTCCCAGCACGCTGTCGATGCGTGTGATATCCACGCGAACGCGCCAGACCGGCGGCGGCGTTGCGCCCACATCGACCGTCGAAACGCGCGCCGCGCCGAGCCGCTGCGCGAGGTCCGCCGCAACGACGCGCCCGATGTCCAGCTTGAGCGGCGCGGCCCAGCGCGCGAACTCGTTCATCGCGATCGTGTTGTCCGGATTGCGCGTGACGATCTGCGGCCGGTCCACCATGTCGGGCACGGTCACGGGACCGACGACGACGTCGAGCGCGGCAGCGCCGGTTGGGACGGCGGGCGCTGCGGCCGCTGTCGCGGCGCTCCCGTCATCGGCGCGCAGCGCATAGAAGGTAGGCGACGGCGAGGAGCATCCGGCGAGCCACACCAGCGCAGCGCCGAGCGCGGTATGCAAGGTCACGTTGCGGCGGTTCACTGCTTGCCTCCTGGTTTGCCTTGCACCACGGCCTCGGGATGGCGCTCGAGATAGTCCGTGAGCATGCGCACGGAAGCGGCGGTGCGGGCCAGTTCGCGCATGGCGTCGCTCGTGTTCTGCTGAAGCTGCGAGTCGGGCTGCAAGGCGTCGGTGGCCGAGTTGAGCGTGGACTGCGCGGCCGAAAGCGTGTCGTGCGCCTGCGGCACGACGTCGGTGCCGAGTTTCGCCATCACCTCGTTCGCGTTTCGCAGCGTGCGCTCGGCGTTCGCGCCGATCGCGTCGAACGGAATGCCGTTGAGCTTGGCGAGCAGCCGCGTGAGCGAATCCTGCAACGACTGCAGCGTGCGCGGCACGGTCGGCAACTCGGGCGGCGTTCTCGACCAGTCGATTTTCGCCTTCGGCGTGTCCGGGAAAACATCGAAGGCAACGTAGAGCTGTCCCGTGAGCGGGTTGCCCGAGCGCAGCTGGAACCGGAAGCCGTTGGCCACCAGGAACTCGGCAAGCTGGCGCGGCTGCGCACTGAGCCGTCCGCCCGCTTTGCCATCCTGGTAGCGCGACGTAAACCGCTCCGGATACAGGTTGATTTCAACAGGAATGCTGAACTGTTTCTTCTCGGGGTCGAAGCGCGTGTAGATGCGTGTCACCTCGCCGATCACGACGCCGCGGAAGTCGACGGGCGCGCCCACGGTCAGCCCGCGCACCGAATCGTAGAAGGTCACGACGTAAGTATCGACAATCTGGTCATGCACCTTCATCGAGTCGGCGTGCGTGGCGTAGAGTTCGAACTTCGCGTTGGCGTCGGCCTCGGGCGACTCGCCGCCGGTCTCGGCATCGGGCGATTCGAACGCCACGCCGCCAATGAGCATGGACACCACCGACTGCGTGTTGATCTGCACGCCGTCGGGGCTCAGCGACACGTCCAGTCCGCTCGCGTGCCAGAAGCGCGTGTCGCTGCGCACGAACCTGTCGTAAGGCGCGTTCACGAACACGCGCAGCGTCACGCCCCGGCCGTTCGGGTCCATCTCGTAGGAAGCGATCTGCCCGACCTGAAGACGACGGAAGAACACCGGCGAGCCGACATCGAGCGAGCCCATGTTCATGCTGTGCAGCACGAATTCGCGCCCCGGAATGTCGCTCGGAATCACCGGCGGCACTTCGAGTCCCACGAAGTCGTGGCGTGTTTTGGTGGAGTTGCCTTCGTCCATGCCGACGAAGGAGCCCGACAGCAGCGTGCCGAGGCCCGACACGGTGCCGCCCGAAATGCGCGGGCGCACGACCCAGAAGCGTGTGTTGTCGACGAGCATGCTCGTGGCGTCTTTCACGAGTTCGCCCGTCGCAATCACGCGCTTGTGATCGGGCGAGAGCGTGACCGCCTTCACCACGCCGATATCGACGTCCTTGTACTTGATCTTCGTTTTGCCGGCCTCGAGGCCGTCGCCGGTCTTGAAGCTGATCGTGATGGTCGGCCCCTCCTCGACGATGGCCTTGACGGCGAGCCAGCCGCCGATGAGCACCGCGACGATCGGCACGAGCCAGACGATCTGCATGCGCCAGCGCGAGCCCTGCACCGGCTTCGCCTCGGGCAGATCCGGCAGGGAATTGTCGTTACCTGGGGCTGCCATTCTCGCGCTCCACAGCGTCCCAGATCAGACGCGGATCGAACATGTTCGCGGCAAACATCGTGAGGATCACGACCGCGCCGAAAGCGATCGCGGCGGGCCCCGCCTTGATCGTGGCGAGTGCGTTGAACTGCACCAGCGCAACGAGCATCGTGATGACGTAGATGTCGAGCATCGACCAGCGGCCGACCAGTTCGATCAGCCGGTAGATGCGGGTGCGCTGCTCGGGCAGCCACGTCCAGCGGCGTTGCGTGGACCACGTCAAATACGAAAGCCCGAGAATCTTCAGCATGGGCACCGCGATGCTGGCAATGAACACGAGCAGCGCGAGCGGCCACGAGCCCGACACCCACAGATACACCACGCCGCTCATGATCGTGTCCTTCTGCGTGCCGAACAGCGAACTCGTGTCCATGACGGGCAGCACGTTCGCAGGCACGTACAGCACCACCGCCGCGACCAGGAGCGCCCACGTGCGCGAGAGGCTCGCGACCTTGCGCATATGCAGCGCGCTGCCGCAGCGCGGGCACGTTGCGGCATGCGCGGCCGCCGGCATGCGCGCGAGCATGCCGCACGCGTGGCAGCGCGCGATCCCGCACGCAGCACCCGTGAGCGTGCCTGCAATCCGGCCGCCTCGTGCTCCGGCCGCCTCGCCAGGCGCGAAGCTCGTTGTCACGTCGGGCACTGCGGCTACGCCGGCCGCCCTGGTTGCGTTGGCCTGCTGCTTCGCGCGCGCCACGCGCGCCCAGAACTGGCGCGCGTCGAACGCCGCGCTCGCGCCAGCGAGCACCAGCATCAACGCGCCAAACGACCACAATGCAACGCCCGTCACGACGGTTGCGATATGAGACAGCTTCACGAGCGCGACCAGCAGGCCAAGTATCAGCACCTCGGTCATGCCCCAGGGCCGTGCGATGTACAGCACGCGAAACAGGACCGGCGCCCGCCAGGGCGCGCGGTTGAGCGCAAGGGGCACGAGAAGGGCGAGCAGACAGGCGACCTGCATGCCCGGCATGAGGATCGTCGTGGCGAACACCAGCGCCGCGATGGGCCACATGCCGTCGAGATAGAGAATCTCGACCGAATGCCACAGTGTCGTGAGCACGAGATTGCCGTTCACCGCGAGCCCGACGATCGGATACAGGTTGGAGATGACGAACAGCACGAGCGCGCCCAACGCGAACGCAAGCGCACGTCCGAGGCTTTCCGGGAGATCCCGCTCCAGCTCGGCGTTGCAGCGCACGCATCGCAGCGTGCCGCGAGGCGGACAAGCCGCGCCGCGCTGCATGAGATCGCAGTCGTGGCAAACAAGAAGCTCGGCGCGCTTCATCGCGGGGCCTCCCTGGCGCCGGTCGTGGCGTGTTCGTGGCGTGGTCGCTGCATCGTCGCTGTACCGGTTCGGCCTGCGTGGCGTCAGCCTGGCGGCGCCACGCCAAGCACCGCGTGGACCGCACCTATGAGCGCGGAGTCGTCGAACGGCTTGCGCAGGTACGCGACCGCCCCGGCTGCCTGCGCCTGCTCGCGCACGCGCGCATCGTCGTGCGCCGTAATAACGATGCACTGTATGCCGGTGCCGCCCAGCCGGCGCTGCACTTCGATACCGTTGATGCCGGGCATCTGGATATCGAGGATCACGCACGTCGGCGCATGAGGCGCCGCAGCCGCCAGCGCGTTGAGAAATGCCTCGCCGCTGGTGTACACGTCGGAGTCGATGCCGACCGACTTCAGCAAGCGCTGGATGGCTCGCCCGACCGACACCTCGTCGTCGACGACGGCCACGGATCGTGTCACGTTGCTCATATGACTGTGCGCTCGGTTACCGATGGGACAGCCAGACCCGCGCCGCCGTACGCGCCGACCGGCGTCCCGGGCACAAGCGGCTGCCCCATGCGCGACTACTTGTGTGCAGGCTTGACGGATACGGCGAACGCTTCCGTATACACAGCCTCGACCTGATCGCCGACCTTCACGTTCGCGAGCTGCTGGGGATCCTCGACGTGCAGGTCCATCGTCCCGCCTTCGGGTCCCATCAACGTGACCGTTTTCGTCTTCGCGTCGACCGACACGACATTCGCCGTCACCTTCACCTGACGCCCGACCATGCCGCCGGGCTTTTCGCCGGCAGCCGCGCGCTCGACTTGCGGCGTTTCCTGTATCGAGGTCTCCTCGCCGCCTCCCTTTTTCAGGCTCAGCGTAAGCGATTCCTTATAGGTCATGGTCACGACATCGCCAACCTTTAGCTGAGCGAAGTTTCTGACTTCCGGCCCCAACTCGGCTTCGACCAGCTTGCCGTCGTGGCGCTTGAGCGTGACGGTGCGCGTATCGGCGTCGATCTTCGTGATGGTCGCCGTCACCGTATGCATGCCGGTCACGGTTGCCTTGCCCGGCTCGTGCGTCACGTTGGCCGTGGTCTGCCCCTGCGCCGCGGCAAGCTGTGCCGCGGCGACAATGGCCGCTGAAACAACCCACTTGAGGTACGGCATCGCGACCTCCTGTTACAGATCGAGCTTCGTCACCTTCGTGCCGGCTACCGACGCGTCGGCCATGATGCCCGTATTGGTCATCACGATCGCCTGGACCGGCGCCGTTGCGGTTCTCGTGTCGATCTGGCCATTCGCACCGACCTTGACGAGCGTAACGGCAACGTCGCCGCCAACCGACCAGCCCTTGGAGTTGCGGAACTTGTCGAGCGAGTCCTGCGTCATGAAGAGGAAAATCACCGCGGTCGACTGCACCCCTGCCTGCAAGCCGAACGAAGCGGCCGCCGTACTGTAGTACCCGACTGTCGCTCCACCTACGCGCAGCGCGCCCTGCCCATATGCCCCGCCGATGATGAACGCCGCCTTCCCGACCGAAGGAAACACCAGCACGCCTTGCGCCTTGGAAACCAGTTCTTGCGAGCCTGGGACCGTCGAGAACAGCCGTGACATCGTCCCGTCCACGGACGCATCGATTTCCTGGCGTTTTGCCGCGTCGGTCGCGCCGCTCGTTCCACTGCTCGTGGTCGTGCTGCACCCCGCAACGGCCAGCCCAGCCGCAGCAGCCGCCGTAAGCACAAAAATCCGTCGCTTCATCGTTGTCCTCCATTGAGTTTTTACAGCCCGGACACAGCACTCACGTATGCGGATCGAACGTCACGCCTGAATGAGACGTTGCTCGCACATCGTTGCCAAGCGTGGCTCATCGTTCAGTGACATAGTCGCAGACGCATCGCAGCGGACAAATCGGACCTTGGTCTTACGCCGCCCCGAGGCACGGCGGGTCTTACTGGACCGTGTAGCCGCGCCCTTGCATGCAAGCGGCAAACGCGCGGTTGAACGTGTCAATGGCGCCCTGCTGCTGTTGCTGCGCGTTGGCCTGCTGCGCGCGCCGGTCCTGGCGCGCGCGCGAGCCGCCCACCATCGTTCCGGCCGCAGCGCCTACCGCCGCGCCTCTACCCGCGTCGCCGGTAATCGCGCCGATCACCGCGCCGCCCGCCGCGCCGCGCGCCGCGCCCTGAACACGTTGGCCACCGCCCACGGCAGGGCCCGAAGGCGGCGGTGGTGTCGCCGCAACCTGTTTCGGGTCGATTCCCGTGTTGCTCTTCGCCCAGGAGTAGCAGGCCGATTCGTCCGCATGCTGTTGCTGTGCGCTCTGCCCCTTCGCGGGATAAGCAATAGGCGTTGCCTGCGCGGCGCTCGCCAAAAGCAGCACGGCGGCGCACAGAGCGCCTGTCCGGCGATTTATATAGGTATCCATATCAACTCCTTGGGCGCGTGCGAGAGCGCGCCGATTACGCCTGCTGCTATCGGCGGGAGGTTGGGAAGCGAGCGCCGTGCTGTCGGCACAACGCCCAAATCCAGGGCGAACACTGCACCGTGCGGCCGGCGCAGTGGTCCGTTCAATGATGTGGGAGCGGTACAGCGAAGACAATCAGACCATGGTCCTACCGCCACCTGGCGCGGCTGAAAGGCGGCTCGAAGGCGAAATGGCGCGCCCGCCGGCGCACGGCCGGAGCGGCCATGCGGTGCGGCGGGCGCAGAAGGCGTGCCGGGGCGGATGCCGCGGCCCGATCAGAACTTATGACGGATGCCGAGACTCACCATGAACTGCGAACTCGAGCTGCCGTTGAGCCCATAGTCCGCCACGGAAGCCACCGCGGTGGTCAGGATGGAGCCCGTAGCGGTCGGCACGCGCTGCGTGCCGTTGGCGTGCTGCCACGCGCCGACAAGGTACACGTCGGTACGTTTGGAGAGGTTGTAGTCGCCGCCCAGCGAGACCTGGTTATAGGTTGCCGAGGTGTCGCCCGCGCTGTGCGTCCACGTATAGCCAATCCCGACGAGAGACGCCGGCGTGAGCGCATAGTTCACGAAACCGCCAGCAACGTTGTAGCGCTGGTTCGATGGGAACAGCGACTGGGCGTCGGCCTTGTACTGCGCGTTGCTATACCGGCCGCCGAACGTAAAGGGGCCGGCCACGTATTGCAGGGCAACGGAGCCAATGCCGACCCACTTGGCCGTTTCGTATGCGAGGTTCTGAAAACCGCCATCGAACGTGCCGTCCGAGGTGCTGGTCCAGTTGGTCCGTGGAATGGTGGAGTTTGCGTTATACATGCGCAAGTAACCTGCCGCGATGCTGAACGGGCCAGTCACATAGCTCGCTGCCGCCGACCAGGTCTGCTGCGAACCCGTCGCGCCCGCGACGCCGCCGAACGCATACATGCCTTCGACCTGGAAGCCCGCAAATTGCGGCGAGAGATATTTGATCGCATTGTTCGTACGAGAGCTGTTGTCGTTGTTGTCGACGTCGCCCGGCGTGGCGAACGTGCTGCCCCAGTAATTGTCTGCGGTAAGCGGCTGGACCATATCGACGACCGGATCGTACTGGCGGCCCAGTGTCAGCGTGCCGTACTGCGAGTGCGTCAAACCCACGAATGCCTGGCGGCCGAACAGGCGTCCGCCCTGTTCCGAAGTGCCGCTATTGATATCGAATCCGCTTTCCAGCTGGAAGATCGCTTTCAAGCCGCCGCCCAGGTCTTCCGTTCCCTTCATTCCCCAGCGGGACCCTTGCAGATTGCCACCTTGCATCCGATACAGGTTGTTTCCCTCGGCGTCGGCGTTGTGGACGAACTGGAAGGCTTCGTCGATCACGCCATACAGGGTGACGCTGCTTTGCGCTTGTGCCACCGGCGCCAGCATGGAAAGCGGAACAGGAAGCAACATAAGCGCAAGCTTTTTCATGTTTGCAACTCCTTCACGCACCGGGTAATCGGTATTCCTATATTAGTCGCTTGCTTTGGAACGACCTGCGCGTGAAATTGGTTCCGTTGTCGGCGCAAGACACTGAATACGGTACGATTGAAGGCCGGCGCTCTGTAACCGCAACTTACATAACGCCTTGATACCGGCATGTTTGCAAATGCCGAAAAACCCTCTTCCTATCGCACTGAAATCCGCTGCGCATAAACAATCAGGAGTCCATACACGATACCTGCGGCGAGGCTCGTGCATCCGCTATACCAGACGAGGCCAAGCGCCCAGCCCTTGCCCGCCACCGCGAGCCACAGCGCAACGAATAGCGCGCACCAACCCGCACAGCGCAGAACACGGGCAAGCGCGGCGGACAACCGCGCGCGGAACAACGCCTCCTGATGACGCTCCATCGCCATCGCGAGACACGTAAAAGCACTCACGCACAGCAGCAAAGCGAAAACCGGCATCACACGTCCTCCTGTGCCGCGAGTGCGTCCACGCCGCGCTTGCCCACCGCCTTCGTGCGCGGCCGGTGCCGCGCCGTGCGTAGCGCGAGCACCGCGTGCAGTGCGGCAAACGCCCACATCATCAGATCGAAGCCGGCATAAACCCAGTCGCCATCGGCGAGACTGCGCCAAAGCGGGCGCTGGGTGGTCAATGCATTGAGCACGGGCAACAACGCCAACAAGGCAGCCGCGAGCCACAGCAACTCGATCCACGCGCGTTTCGCGGGGCGCGCAAGCGCGTAAAACAACGTGGCCGCCCAGATCGCGAAGAACGCGTTGATTTCCGCGTCCGCGCGATGCGCGAGCGAGACCGGCAGCAGACGGTTGGCCCACACGTAGCCTGTCATCGCAATGGAGAGTCCGGCGATGCTCGCGATGTTCAGTCGCTCCACCACGCGAAAGCCGAAGTACGGCCGTTCGGGATCGGGCAGCTTCTGGCGGCGCTTCACCGTCCACATCACGAGCCCGGTGCCGACCATCGCCGTGCCCGCGAGGCTCACGATGAAATACAGCCAGCGCAACTGCAGGTCGCTGAAGCGCCCCATGTGCAGCGCGTACAGCACGCCGCGCGTTTCGGCCGCCCCGCCCACGCTGTCGTTCACGCTGAGCAATTTGCCGCTCACCCCGTCGAACAGCAGGTACTGCGGACTCGTCGACACGCGTTCGGCCTCGCCCCGCGAAACGGCCACGCGCGCGCTCGCGTCGCCGGGGTTCGTCACCGTCACGCGCAGCACGTTGTCTCGTCCCCAGCGCGCCTGTGCTTCGCGCACCATCGCGTCTACCGGCGCGAGCGGCGCTTTCACGCCGAGCGGCTTGCCGGGCTGGATATACGCGCTCATCTGCGCGGCCAGCGCTTCGCGCTGCGCAGGCGTCTTCAGCGCGATTTGCGCACCCCATGGCATGTACATCGTCATCAGCGTGACGAGACCCGTGTACGTGATCATGAGGTGGAACGGCAGGCCGAACACCGAAAGCGCGTTATGGGCGTCCAGCCAGGAACGCTGGCCCTTGCCCCAGCGGAAGGTGAAGAAGTCCACGAAGATCTTCTTGTGCGTGATCACGCCGCTCACGATCGCCACGAGCATGAACATCGCGCACAGCCCCGCCAGCCAGCGTCCCCACATCACCGGCATGTAGTAGAACTGGAAATGGAAACGATAGAAGAACTCGCCGCCCAGCGTGTCGCGCGCGCTGACCTTGTCGCCCGTTGCGGGATCGAAGGTCGCTTCGCCGAAGGCGCGCTTGCCTGACGCCGTAGCGGGCATGCGCCAGAACGCGCTGGCGATATTGCTGCGTTCGGTCGGCAGCTGCATGCTCCACTGCGGGCTGCCCGCCGCAAGCGTTTCGAGCGTGCCGTTGACGCGCTGCGCGACGGCGGCGGGGTCGGGCGCGACCTGCTGGTGCGCGATTTCAGGCCGCATCCACTGCGATATCTCCTCCTTGAAGTAGCTGACCGTGCCGGTCAGGAACATCGCGTAGAGAATCCAGCCAACGAGCAAGCCGGCCCACGTGTGGAGACCGGACATGCTCTGACGCACGCCGCGGGCTTGCGGTTGTTTGTCCGATTGCGTCATGTGTGCGTGCCTCCCGCCGCCGCTACGCCGGGTTCAGTAGACGTTGCGGACGCAACCGACGACGAAGCCCACCACGCCGCCAATGCGAGCGGCAGCGCCGCGAGCAGCAAGCCGGCCCACGCGCGCCGCGCGCTTCGCGCGAGAAATACCCAGATCACCGCGCCCGTGTAGACAATGAAGCTCGCCAGCATGCCCGTGATGACGCCTTGCGGTGCGCTCATGGGCAGCGCGAGCGCAGCCACGCTCGCGAGTGCGCCAAGCGCATAGCCGCCGACAATCGCGCCGGCAATACGCGCGGCGAGCGGGCCCGCGCGACGCATGAATGCGAGCGTTGTGCTCATGCCGCCGCTCGCGCGGCTGCGGCGCCGCCCCCCGGCGAACGCGTAGACAGCAATAACCCCGCCAAAACTCGTTTCATGACGCTTCCTGCAAGCTTGAGATGTCGATCTGCACCAGGGCGCGGCGGCCTGCGCAGGCGCGCGCCAATGCTCACCTGCGCTTCACGCGAGGTGTCCGGATCGTATTGGGGGGCGTTGATGTATTACCGACGAGGTCGTGATGATACCCGGTACGCGCCATGTGGGCAAAACGGCGGACCCATGCGAAAACGCAGGCGAGCGCCTGCGTCATTGGTTGTTCATGCATCCATCTCGTACGACCAGGCGCGCCAGCACAGCTCCCGGCGCGCCTTCGGCGCTCAGATCGACTTGACCTCGCCGCCGTCCATTCTGAGCGTCGTGCCGGTCATCCAGTGCGCGCTGGGCGAGACGATGAACGCCATCAATTCGGCAATTTCCTCGGGCGTGCCGTACCGCGCAATGCCCGCTTCGGCCGGGAATTTCGCCGTAGCTTCCGCCACGCTCATGTCGTGCAGCGGCGCCCAGTGCTCCAGATACGACTGGCGGCGGCCCGTCATCACGGGACCGGGCAGCACGCTGTTGACCTGCACGCCGTCTGCGATGCCGCGGTCCGAAAACGCCTTCGCGAGCGCGACAATCGCCGCGTTGATCGTGCCGACTGCCGCATAGGGCGCCTTCGGAAACACGGCCGAATTGCCCGACATCAGCACGACCGCGCCGGAACTCGCCTTCAGCGCCGGCCAGGCTTCGATCGTCAAACGTCTCGCGCCGTGCAGTTTCAGCGCGAGGCCGGCCTCCCATTGCTCGTCGGTCATTTCGAACAGATCGATCTGCGGCACCGCGCCCGCAATGTTGAGCAGCGCGTCGATGCGCCCGAACGCCGCGAGCGTTTGCTCCACCACGTGTCGCGCAGCTTCGACTCGCGACAGGTCGATGTCGATGACGAGCGCTTCGGCGCCTGCCTCCCTCACCTGCGCGGCGGTCTGCTCGAGTTGCTCGCGGTTGCGCGCCACCACGGCGACAGCGTCGAAGTCGCGCGCCAGCCTCACGGCCGTCGATCGGCCAATGCCCTGACTTGCGCCCGTTACGATTGCGACTTTTCCAAACATCTTCCCACTCCTCGTTCGATCAGTATGGCGAATCATCATTCGAGAAACTGCGTGATCGCCGTGCCGATCTCGTCGGCGTGCGTTTCCAGTGCGAAGTGCCCGGTGTCGAAAAAGCGCACCACCGCTTGCGGCAAGTCGCGCTTGAATGCCTCTGCGCCGGGCGGCAGGAAGAACGGATCGTTCTTGCCCCACACGGCGAGAAACGGCGGCTGGTGCTTGCGGAAGTACGCTTGAAACGCGGGGTACAGCGCCACGTTGCTGCGGTAATCGCGGAACAGGTCGAGCTGGATCTCTCGCGCGCCGGGTCGGTTCATGTAGTAGTCGTCGAGCGAATAGCCGTCCGGCGACACCGCCGACGCATCGGGCACACCGTGCGTGTATTGCCAGATCGTCGCTTCGCGCGTGAGCATGGCGCGCAGCGCGTCGCGATTCGTGGGCGACGGGTCCTGCCAGTAAGCGCGAATCGGATTCCAGCCGTCGCTGAGGCCCTCCTCGTAGGCATTGCCGTTTTGCGAAATGATCGCCGTGATGCGCTCGGGATGCGCCAGCGCGAGACGAAAGCCCGTGGGCGCGCCGTAGTCGAATACGTACACCGCGAACCGGTCGAAGCCGATGCGTTCGGTAAAGCGCGCGATCACGTTCGCGATGTTCTCGAACGTGTACGCGAATTGGTCCCGGTCCGGCAAGTCCGATTGACCGAAGCCCGGCAGGTCCGGCGCGACGATATGGAAGCGTTCGGCGAGCTTCGGAATGAGGTCGCGGAACATGTGGCCGGCGCTCGGAAAGCCGTGCAGGAGCAGGAGCTTCGGTGCGCCGGTGCGCCCGGCTTCGCGGTAGAACACGTTGAAACCGTCGACATCGGCGCGGCGGTAGGTAATGGCTGCCATGGGTTCCTCCAGAGATGAACGGACAGATGAATGGACAATCGCGCGGGTCAGCGCGAAGAGACGGACCGAACAGCTTCGGCAATGACTTGCACCACGGCGTCGGGCGCCGTGACGCTCGGCGTGTGGTCGACTTCGTGGGCGTGGATCTGGGCGTTCATGCGGCTTGCCATGAAGCGCTGCGTGCCGGGATCGATCATGCGGTCCTCGCCGGCGACGAGAAACCAGGCCGGGCGGTCTCTCCATCGCGGACGCGCCACCGCTTCGCCAATGCATGCCGCCGCAATGGGACGCTGGATTGCGGCGAGCGCCGCCGCCTCCTGCGGCGTGGCGTGTTGTGCGAACGCATTGGCGAACGCCTCGTGCGGCAGCCAGATCCAGCCGTGGCGGTCGGGCGCGAGTTGCGGCGCCTGCGGGTGCGTCTTGCCGCGATAGAACACGTCGGCCACGGTCTCGCCTTCGTCGGGCGCGAGCGCGGCCACGTACACCAGCGCCGCGACGTTCGCGGCGCGCGTCGCGCCGATTACGGCGCCCGCGTACGCATGACCGGCCAGCACGACCGGCCCGTCGACGCGTTCGAGCGTGCGCTCGAGCGCCGCCACGTCGTCACCGAGCGATGTGAGCGGAAGCGGCGCGGCCACCGCGTCGATGCCCTGACCGCTCAGCCGTTCGATCACCTTGCTCCAGCTCGACCCGTCCGCCCATGCGCCGTGCGCCAGCACCACCCTCGTATTGCCGTGAGACATGCCCTGCTCCCAGGAAAGTGGCGCTGATCGCGACATCGATCGCGCTGCGCCGTCACCGTGAGTAACCATACAAACGACGTTTTAGAGGTTACTCATCGGTGATGTAACTTGTCAAGAACGATTTTGATGGTTACACTGAATGCACCCTGATTACCCTTTTTGCGGCAAGAACATGGACTACCGTCCAATCCCTGCGATATTCGTGGCCGACGCGCCCGGACTCGACTTCCTGAACTCGGTCGCGACACCGGTGGACGTGCCCTTCGACTGGATCGCCGACGGTGAAGGTTTGCTGTCGTGGCTCGAACAGGCGGGCATGGTCCCCGCATCGGCGCTCGCCGCCCTGCGCGCGCAGTTCACGGCCGCCGAGTTCGACACGGTTGCTGGCGAGGCGCGCGCCCTGCGCGAATGGTTCCGGGGCTTCGTGCGGGAAAGAAAAGGCCGGCCGCTAGCCGGCTCTGATCTGGGCGAACTTGCGCTGCTGAACGACCTGCTCGCGCGCGACGATCGCTACGGCGAGGTCGTTGCAGCCGGTCGCGAAGGCGCGGCGGCGTTCGAGTACCGCGTGAACCGGCGCTGGAAAACGCCGGAATCGCTGTTGATGCCGATTGCCGAAGCGCTGGCGCAACTGGTGTGCGAGCAAGACTTCACGCACGTGAAAGCGTGCGAAGGGCCGAAATGCACGCTGCTCTTCGCCGACCACACGCGCGGCCACGCGCGCCGCTGGTGCAGCATGGCGATCTGCGGGAATCGGGCGAAAGTTGCCGCGCACCGCAAACGGCTTAAGGAGCGCGAAAGCGCCTGAGGCGTTGGTGCAGGCAGGCTTGTCTCTCTGTACTTTTTCTTCGCGCAGTCATTCGGATACCTTACCGAATCACGTCAGTCGCGATCCGGTGCGCCGAGCGGAAAGAGCGGGCGGTATGGCCGCGCCTCGTTCACGGCACGCGCGTACGAAGGCCGCGCGAGCAGGCGCTCGCGATAGGCGCGCAGCACGGGATACGCCGGGGCGATGCGATGCGTCCAGTCCGCGTAGAAAAGCGACGAAGACGCGGCGCAATCCGCCATCGTGTAGTGCTCGCCCGCCGCCCAGGTTTTGCCCGCGAGATGGCCTTCGAGCCATGCATAAGCAAGTTCGAGCTTTTCGGCCGCAAAGGCCCGCCCTTCGTCGCGCCTCGCCGGGTCGCCGGTCAACGCGCCGTCCACGGCGCGTTGCACGGGCGTCATGACATGCAAGTCGAAAAAGCGGTCGAGAAAGCGCACGTCGAGCGCGGCCATGGGATCGGCGGGCAGCAGGCGTACCGGCCCGGGATGCTCGAGCTGCAGGTATTCGATGATGATGCTTGTTTCCGCAACGTTGCGCTCGCCGTCCACGAGCACCGGAAACTTGCGCAGCGGCCAGCGTTGCAGCCACTGCGCCGTATGTTCGGGCGAATCCGGACCGATGCCGCGAAATTCGAACGGTGTGTTGTTCTCGTACAGCGCGACGAGCACTTTCTGCGTGTACGAGGAAAACGGGTGACCATATAGCGCGAGCGACATCGTCGAGTCTCCTGATTCGAGCGGGGGGCAAGTCGTTGAACCATGCGCCGGTTGCGTGCGGATTGCAAGCGCGGCCAGGCACTGCAGCGGCGCGTGTTCGGGCAACTGTACATGGCGCCGGCCCGACGCGTGACGTATCGTGCACGCGTGCGGTTTCCCTTCCCGGCCCTCTCGATATGCTCAACATCCTTGGCAAGGCATCGTCCATCAACGTTCGCAAGGTGCTCTGGACCTGTGTCGAATTGAACCTTCCCTTCGAGCGGGAGGATTGGGGCGCGGGCTTTCGCTCGACACATGAGCCCGAGTTCCTCGCATTGAATCCCAATGCGCTCGTGCCGGTCATCAAGGACGGCGATTTCGTTCTGTGGGAGTCGAACACCATCATCCGCTATCTGGCGTCGCGCTATGGCGGCGCGCATCTCTATCCTGCCGATGCCGTGATGCGCGCGCGCGTCGATCAATGGATGGACTGGCAGGCGACCGATCTGAACCGCTCGTGGAGCTATGCATTTCTCGGTCTGGTCCGAGCGTCGCCCGCTCACCAGGCGACGAACGACATTGCCCTTTCGGTCGACACCTGGACCCGCCACATGCGCATTCTCGACGCGCGGCTGCAGGCAACCGGCGCGTTCGTTGCCGGCTCGCAATTTTCGCTTGCGGATATTCCCGTTGGGTTGTCGGTGAACCGCTGGTTCGGCACGCCGTTCGAGCATCCCCGTTTGCCCGCCGTTTCCGCGTATTTCGAGCGGCTCGCCGAACGCCCCGGGTTTGCGTTGCATTGCGCGAACGGGGTGCCGTGAGGAACGGCGCGCGGGTTTGCCTATCAGGCGCCGCTATCCGACGCTGACGTTCAGGCGCTGCGTCATCCAGCGCCGGTATTTGCGGGTGCGCGCCACGTCCGCCAGTTGTTGCACGATCAGCGCTCGCAACGGCGACACTGTCGGATCAGGCGTCTTTCCCCGGCTCAATCTGCGCAACTGAAACTTGACTGCAGCCATGTTGGCCAGCGAGGCCAGCGGTTTGTTCTTCCATGTGATTGGCGCAAGCGCCGGCGCGTTGTCTTTGCCGGCACGCCAGTCGCGGGGCAAACCCGGATCGATCGCCAGGGCGGTGCCAATACCGACCATGTCCACCCCGCTCGCAATGACCTGTTCGGCAACGGTGCGGCGGCGAATGCCGCCCGTGACCATCACGGGCATCTTCGCGATCGTCCGGATATCGCGGGCGAATTCCACGAAATAGGCTTCGCGGGCCAGGGTGCGCCCATCGCGAGCATCGCCTTGCATGGCCGGGGCTTCATAGCTGCCCCCGGACAGTTCCACCAGGTCGACCGCCAGATCGTTCAGCAACGTCACGACGTGCCGGGCATCGTCGGCACTGAACCCCCCGCGCTGGAAATCGGCGGAGTTCAGCTTGACGGCCACGGCGAACCGCGGGGAAACCACCGCACGAACGGCTTTGACGATCTCCAGCAACAGGCGAGCCCGGTTCTCGAGCGAACCGCCCCATTGATCCGTTCGCAGGTTAGTGAGCGGGGAAAGAAACTGGCTTAGCAAATAGCCGTGCGCCGCGTGGATCTCGACGCCCGTGAAGCCGGCCTGCTCGCCCAGCCGCGCCGTGCGCGCAAAGCGCTGGATCACGTCTTCAATCACTTCGCTCGTCATCGCGTGGGGCGTATTGAAGTGCTTCGACATCTTGCCCAGCGCCAGCGGGACAGCCGAAGGCGCCCATGTCTGCTGGCCAAGATTGGCCCGCATCTGCCGTCCCGGATGATTGATCTGCAGCCAGAATTGCGCGCCCTTCAAACGGCCGATCTGCGCCCAACGCCGGAATGCTTCGAGGTGCTTGTCATTCTCGAGCACGACCCCGCCCGGTCCGGTCATGGCGCGGCTGTCGACCATCACGTTGCCGGTAATGAGCAACCCGGCGCCGCCTTGCGCCCACGCCTGATACAGACGCATCAGTTGCCCGGACGGGGCGTGGTCGGCGTCAGCCATGTTTTCTTCCATGGCGGCCTTGGCGATGCGGTTCCGGATCACGGACCCGTTGGGCAATGGCAGTTTGTCGAACACGTTCATCGGTTCACCTCGTTGGATCGAGGTTCGACTTTAAGGTTGAAGTCAACTTTAATGTCAACCCCTTTCGCGAGGTGAACAAGGGCAGCCCGGACTAGCCGCATCTGGACGCTTGACCTTCAAGTTGAGTTTAACCTTAAAGTGCTGGCTGAAGTCCTGCATATCGCGCTGCATGCCGGCGCGTGCCAGGTTAAACATCGGGAAAGGTCAGCGAACATGGAAAGGCGCTACACACAGGTCGAATTTGGACTGCATAAGGTCGAGGTGCCGGCAGGCGGCTACTACGACCGCTTCCGGATGAACCCGAACCTCGACGAAGTGGCGCGGGACCCTGCTGCGGGCAATATCGACTATTTCCGCAGGATTCCAAAGCAACTGGTGAACTCGCGAGTGGGTCCGACGTGGGCGCCTAACTTCTACTATCGCACGCACAATGTCCAGGTGCTCTTTCTCGCTCCCTTGTCCCGGCTGCGAGCGATGTTGCCGACCCCGCTGGAGCCGCTTCGGGCATTCCCGGGCTTCGGGCTAGTCGCGCTGACTTTCTTTTCGTATGCCGTTTGCGATAACGACCCCTACGACGAAGTTTCCGTTGCGATCGTGATTCGTCGGCCTGGCGCGAGCGGGTCCCATGCGCTGGAACTGCTCGACTCCATGCGGCGTCGAAGTTTCTTCGCACATGTGCTGGCACTGCCCGTGAGCACGGAAATCGCGCGGGTGCGTGGCGTGTACGGCTATCAGTTGCCCAAATGGCGCGCGCAGATCGATGTGAGCATCGGCGCCGATGTCAGGGCGCGTATTGCCGGCCCGGGTGGCGCGCCGGACCTGACCTTGAATGCGCCGCTTCCGGCCTTGCGCGATGTCGTGTCTCAATCCCATATGGGGACGACGACCATGGTCAACCGGGTCGATGGACAATGGCATCAGGCCACGGTGCAGACCAATACGCTATCGTTCGCTCAACGCCTTTTCCCGCGCAACGTCACCCTGTTGCGCGGTGGCGGTCCACTGAGCCAGTTGCTCGACGGACTGGGCGTCTCAACCATCATTCGTATGGACGTGGTCAAGGACGCGCAGGTCGTTCTGAATTTGCCAACGCCGCTAAAGGTCTTCGATTGTGCGTGAACGTGAGCAGGGAGGCGCGCATTCCACCGCCGCTAACACGCAGCCACACAAGGAAACGCCTATGACCGCTCCAGCCTGTGACATTGTCGTGTTTGGGGCCACTAGCTTCGTTGGTCAAATCCTGACGCGATACCTCGCCGAACACCTTGCACAGCAGCATGAAACTTTGCGCTGGGCCATTGCGGGCCGATCACAAGCGAAGCTCGACGACCTCAGGCGCTCGCTGGGCGCGGCGGGGCAATCCCTGCCCGTCATCGTCGCGGACGCCGCCAGCGAAACCCAGTTGCGAGCGCTGTGCGCGCAAACCAGGGTGGTCGTGTCCACCGTCGGCCCCTATGCGCTTTATGGCGAACCGCTAATCAAGGTTTGTGCGGAAAGCGGCACCGATTATTGCGACCTCACTGGCGAGACCCCGTGGATCAAAACAATGATAGAGAAGTACGAACCGGTGGCGCAGAAGACGGGGGCGCGCATCGTGCATTGCTGCGGCTTCGACTCGGTTCCCTCGGACATGGGCGTGTGGTTTCTGCAGCAACACGCGATGCGCCAATTCGGTGTGCCAGCTACGCATGTCAAGATGCGCGTCAGAACCCTCAAGGGCGGCGCGTCGGGCGGCACGGTCGCTAGCGTGATCAACGTGGTCCAGGAGGCGGCTGCCGATCGGTCCTTGCGCAAGGCACTGATGAATCCCTATGTGCTCTGCCCGGAAGATCACGGCTTCAACGCGCGCCAGCATTTCATCAGGTCCGCTCAGTTCGATTCCGCGTTCGATGCGTGGATCGCGCCCTTCGTAATGGCGGCCGTGAACGAGCGCGTCGTTCACCGCTCGAATGCGCTCTCGGGCAACGCCTATGGCACTCAGTTCACCTATGACGAAGCCGTCTTGACGGGGCCGGGCCTGAAGGGACGCCTGAGCGCCCTGGCCGTCATGGCAGGGCTCGGGGCGTTCATGGCGGGCATCGTCATCGGCCCGGTTCGCAGCCTGATGCAACGCTTTCTATTGCCCAAACCGGGTGAAGGTCCAAGCCCCGAGGCTCAACGGGCGGGTCGCTACGATTTGCGGTTTTTCGGCCGAACCGACGAAGGGCAAGTGCTGCGCGTGAAAGTGACCGGAGATCGCGATCCGGGTTACGGCTCGACCGGCAAGATGCTGGGGCAGGCGGCGATCAGCCTCGCGCGCGATCTCGTCGAGGACGGCGCCAAGGCCGGGCGCCCCGGCGGATTCTGGACGCCGGCCACGGTATTCGACGCACGCTTCATCGAGCGTCTGACTCGCTATGCGGGTTTGCGCTTCGAGCCGATATGACGTGTGACGAGGGTTGAAGCGATTCGGGCGAAGCGTTAAGTTGACGGTCAGGTTCGGTCTGACCGGGGGAGTGTCGGAAACATGAAAATCGGTGAACTTGCGCAGCGCACGGGACTTGCGGCTTCGCGTATTCGCTTCTACGAGGGTCTCGGCCTGCTGAAGCCCGAGCGTGAGCCGAACGGCTATCGGACGTATTCAACTCAAGCCGTGCTGGTGCTCGATCTGATTGCGTCGGCACAGCAAGCCGGTTTCAGTCTGGACGAGATTCGCACGCTGCTACCGCCCGACTTGACGCAGTGGAAGCACGGCTCGCTCGTCGAAACGCTGCGCGGCAAGGTGCAGGATATCGAAGCACTGGAAATGCGGCTCGCGCAGAGCAAGGCGCATCTCGTCGCGCTTCTGGCGGAAATCGAAACGAAACCGCACGACATGGATTGCACCGCCAATGCGAAGCGGGTGTTGTCGCGGATGCGCTCGGGGGAGGTGAAAGCGCCGGCTCTGCAGGCCGCGGATGTCACAACGCTTCGCAAAGCGAAGCGTCGCGGGCCGGTCAAGGACCGCTAGCACGCGTGCCGCTTGGCCTGCCCTTGCCGAGCCTCACAGTAACGAAGCGACCCGCTCGGCTGTCGCCTTCGCCGACTGCGGGTTTTGCCCGGTCACCAGCCGGCCATCGGCAACGACCTTCGAGACGAACGGCAGCAGGGCTTTTTCGTAGCGCGCGCCGCGCCGCTTCATCTCTTCTTCGGCGTTGTAGGGTACTTTTTTCGCGACGCCCGCCAGCACTTCTTCTGCCCATGAATAACCGGTAACCCGGCGCTGCGCCACGAGCCGTGTGCCGTCGGAGAGCGTTGTATTGAGCAGTCCGCAGTAACCGTGGCAGACGGACGAAACGACCCCGCCGCGTTCGTAGATATCGCGGGTGATGCGCTGCAGGCCGGCATCGTCGGGAAAGTCCCACATGACGGCGTGGCCGCCCGTGAAATAGATCGCGTCGAAGTCTGCCGCGTCGATCTGGTCGGGGCGCGCCGTGGTCGCCAGAAGTGCCTGGCGGTCCTTATCGCTTAGCCACGCTTTCACCGACGCATCGGCCAGCGGCCATTTGAGCGAGCGCGGCTCCAGCGGCGAGAGGCCGCCCTTCGGACTCACAAGACGTTGGTCATACCCTTTCCCGGCGAAGACGTGCCACGCATGCGTCAGCTCGGATAGCCAGAGGCCGGTCGGTTCGGCCTGGTCGGCATAGCTGGCGACGTTGCTGACAACATGCAGCACGCGTTTGGTCATGCTCACCACTCCCTTTTGCTTTGCCACCGGAACCTGGCGCCGATGCGTTGCACGTCACGGTGGGCAGTCACAACCATAACGTTCAAGTGAAGTTGAAGGTCAAGGTCTTTCGACACTTCGAGCTGAGCGACACGGTTATTCGCTGACGCGGAAATACTCGCTTGGCACCACCCCAAGCTGCTTTTTGAACATCGGGGTGAATGCGCCAGGGCTGTCGTATCCCATACTGAGCGCGACATCCAGAATGCTCTGACCGGTCGCGAGCCGCTCCCAGACCGTGCACAATACGCCCATGCAAGCCCCAGACCTCGAACGCCTCGTCACCCTCGCCATGCCCTTCGGCAAATACAAAGGCCGGCTCATCGCCGACCTGCCCGGGCATTACCTCAACTGGTTCGCCCGAGAAGGCTTTCCGCCGGGCGAGATCGGCCGGCTGCTCGCGCTGATGCACGAGTTGGACCATAACGGCCTGAAGGGATTGCTCGAGCCGCTGCGCAAACGCGCCTAGCGCCAATCCGGCGCCCGGCGCACAATGCGCTGGCGAATCTCTTGCGAGGCAGCGCAACATGGCCAGATTCCAGCCCGATGGATGGCATACCGTCACGCCGCGAATCGTCGTGCGGGACGCGGAAAACCTGATCGCGTTCATCAAGACGGTGTTTCTGGCGCAGGGCGAATTCCGCCACGGGCTGCCTGCCGAAATCAGGATCGGCGATTCCGTCGTGATGGTCAGCGGATCAGACGGCCTGCGCGATCCAATGCCGGCATTCCTGTATGTCTACGTCGAGGATACCGACTCGACGTACCAGCGGGCAGTGGCGGCTCATGCGATCTCGCTCGAGCCGCCAACCGACCTGCCATACGGCGACCGGCGCGCGATGGTTAGAGATCCGTGGGGAAACACCTGGCAGATCGCCACACATCAGCGCGACCTCAGCGCCGCCGAGATCCAATCAAGGTTGGCCAACGAAGGTTAGGCGAACGGCGCTTGCAGGACAATGGCGTCGTCGCGTTCAGGGCCGGTGGTGACCATCGCCACGGGAACGCCCACTTCGTTGTGGATCGCCTCGATCAGCGCCGCTGCCTGCGGTGGCAGATCGCCATATGCGCGCACGCCCCGGGTCGACCCCGTCCAGCCATCGAAACGCCTGAGGACCGGCTGAAGGCGCTGCTGCTCGGCGTTCGTGGACGGCATATAGTCGATGCGCACCCCGTCGAGCATATAGCCCACGCAGAGCTGCACCGACTCGAAGCCATCGAGCACATCGAGCTTGGTCAGCGCCAACTGGTTGATGCCCGCGACTTTGCAGCTCTGCCGCAGCTGCACGGTGTCGAGCCAACCGCAGCGGCGCGGGCGGCCGGTGTTGACGCCGTACTCGCCGCCGCGCTGCCGGAGTTCGTCACCGAGCGCTCCGTCCAGCTCCGACGTGAACGGACCTTCGCCAACCCGCGTTGCATAGACCTTGCTGACGCCCAGCACGCGCCCCAGGTGCGCCGGGGCAATGCCGGCGCCACTGGCCGCGCCGGCGGCAATCGTGCTCGACGATGTGACGTACGGGTAGCTGCCCCAATCCACGTCCAGCATGACCGCCTGCGAGCCTTCGAATACCACGTGCTTGCCCGACGAATGAGCGCGATCCAGTTGCTCCCACACACGACCCACGAACGGCAGGATGCGCGGCGCCATGGCAAGCAGGTTGCTCAACATCGGCTCGAGCGGGAACGGCTCCTGGCCCGAACCGCGAAGCCACGCGTTGT
The DNA here is from genome assembly GCF_905220165.1 of Paraburkholderia sp. J10-1. Lineage (NCBI taxonomy): Bacteria > Pseudomonadati > Pseudomonadota > Betaproteobacteria > Burkholderiales > Burkholderiaceae > Paraburkholderia > Paraburkholderia sp. J10-1. The sequence goes on from NZ_CAJMYW010000001.1 coordinate 665,066, forward strand.
GGTGCTCGAGCAAGACGGCGAGTTTCCGGGCCAGCAGTTCCGGTTCGGCAAGATCGCACACGCGCAGGCCGCGGCGGCCAACCTTGTCTTCGTAGGCCGGCCCAATGCCGCGCAGCGTGGTGCCCAGCGGCTTCGCGCGCAGGCGTTCCTGGGCGGCGTCGATGGCGCGGTGCACCGGCAGGACCAGCGTGGCCGTTTCGGCGATTTGAAGCACCTCAGGCGTTACGCGAATGCCCAACGCCGCCATCCGGTCGATCTCCGCGAAAAGCGCTTCGGGGTCGAGCGCAACGCCGTTGCCGATCAGGCCGAGCTTGCCGCGCACCACGCCGCTCGGGAGCAGCGCGAGCTTGTAGGTTCGGCCATCCACCACCAGCGTGTGCCCGGCGTTGTGCCCACCGTTGTAACGAACGACGATGTCCGCCTTCTCCGCGAGCCAATCCACGATCCGGCCCTTTCCCTCGTCGCCCCACTGCGCGCCGACCACGACGACATTCGACATGCGTTATTTCCCCTGGTGAGTAAATCGAACAGATCCGCAACCGGAGCTGCTGCCAAGGGGCTCAATATAGGGCTCCGTCGCTGCCACGAAAAGCGATGTAAACTCACGGAACTTGTCAGGAAAAGTCACATAGGATCTGGGTTATGTCGCGCCGTTTGCCGCCGTTGAACGCCTTGCGCGTATTCGAAGCCGCCGCTCGCGCGGAAAGTTTTTCGGCGGCAGCCGAGGAGCTTTGCGTCACGCACGGGGCCGTTAGCCGGCAAGTGCGGCAACTGGAGGACTGGCTCGGACTCGACCTGTTCGAGCGTCGCGGCCGAAGAGTCGTTTTGACAGCGTCGGGGCGCGCTTACCTGGCCGAGGTATCGGCGGCGCTCGATCGCATTGCGCTCGCGACCAGTGAGCAGCTTCGAGCCACACGGGCGCAGATCGTGAGGGTCAATGCGCCCACGACCTTCGCGCTGCGCTGGCTCTTGCCGCAGCTTTCCGGCTTCCAGCTGACCAATCCGGCGGTCGAGGTGCGGCTGACCACGTCGGATGAGCCGATCGAAAAGCTCGGCGACGAATGCGATGTGGCGATTCGCGGCAGCGAACAGAAGGCGGCCGGGTATGCGGTCAAGGAGTTCTTGTCGGAAGTCCGGCTGCCGGTTTGCTCACCCAAGGTGCTGGAAATGCACCCGATACACGATGTCCCGGACCTCGCGCACCACACCCTGCTCCACACGGCGACCTATCCCGGCCTTTGGGCGGAGTGGCTTGCGGCAAGCGGCAATCCCGGGCTTGCGCCTCGCCATTCCCAGCAACTGGATCACTTCTACTTGACCCTGCAGGCCGCCATCGACGGTCTGGGTATTGCAATGGGTCCTACCGCGCTCGTCGCGCTCGACGTCAAAGAGGGCCGCCTCGTGTTTCCGTTCGACGGCCCCGCCCTGCCCGCATGGCGCTACTGCAGCTATGTCCGCGAGGCGCGGCTCGATGACCCGGCCATCCATACCTTTCTCGCGTGGTTGCGCGAACTCGGACAGCGCTTTTCGGCGTAGACAGATGGGGGCATCGCTTGCTTGACAGCGCCAATTCGATGCTTTAAAAAGTAAAGCATGAAAATTCCACGACCAGGACAACCCGTTCGCGGCTCGACAACCGGACGGCCGATCATGGTCGTGCTGGACCTGCTCGGGCGGCGGACCGCACTGCGGATACTGTGGGAACTGCGCGGCGAAGCGTTGACGTTCCGCGCGCTCCAGGAAGCCTGCGACACCAATGCCCGCCTGCTCAATACACGGCTCGCGGAATTGAGAGCGTCGGGTCTCGTCGAGCACGGCGAGGGGGGTTATCAAATGACGGCCGAAGGCAGGAAACTCCGGGCCGCATTGCAGCCGCTGCAAGTCTGGGCGCGCGAGTGGGCCGAGCGCGACCCGCAGGGGTTTGAAGCGGCCGATCGCGATCACTGCGGCCGCGAGGCTTAATTCATCAGGTTTCCGAACGATTCACGCACTAGGCTGCGCAAGCCTGCACTAGCCTGCACCACAGGCAAGCCACGTTCCGCACGCGCCAGGGAGTTGAACGATGTTGCACAACGTGAACCATCTCCGCTGGAAGATCGTGGCCTTGCTCGTCGCGCCACTGACGTTCGTGATGACGCTCGACCGCACAGCCATGGCGGTCGCGGCCCCGACGATCCAGAACGAACTGGGCCTGTCGATCGTCGAGATGTCGATGATACTCACGATCTACTTCTGGGCCTACGCAATCGGACAGATCCCAGCGGGCCGCGCTGCCGAACGCTACGGGTCGCGCAAGGTGCTGTTCGGCACGAGCACGCTCTGGTCGCTCATGATGATCGCCACACCCCTGGGCGCCTCCTTCGCCTGGCTCTTCGGGTGCCGCCTCGTGCTGGGCGGGGCGCAATCGGCGGACTGGTCGAGCAGTGTCGTCGCTCTCAAGCGCTGGGTTCCGGCCAGCGAGCGCGCAAAAGGCAATGCCCTGCTGCTCGCGGGGCTTTATCTTGGCCCGATCGTTTCGGCGCCGCTTACGGCGTGGACCATCGCGCGGTTCGGATGGCATGCCGTTTTCTACGGATTCGGCGCACTGGGCCTGCTGCTCGGCGCAGTCTGGTGGTTCGGCTACCGCGACACGCCGGCAGCGCATCCGCTCATCACGAAAGCAGAGGCCGAGTACATTGCAGACGGCCAGCCAACTGGGCACACCGCGGCCAAGGGGGCGCTCAGGCGCTGTCTGCGGCAGTGGCGCTTCTGGATTTTCGGTGTCCAGTACTTCCTGCTGGTGCTGATCCAGAGTTTTTATACGACGTGGCTGCCGACGTACCTCATGCGAGCGCGCGGGCTTTCGCTCAAGGCGATGGGTCTGTACGCGTCGTTGCCGTGGGTGGCGGTGTTCGTGGCCGTGTTCGCCGCGGGGGCGTTCAGCGACTGGCTGCTCAGAAAGACCGGCTCGATCCATCGGGCGCGCACGCCCGTTGCGATGAGCGGATTTGTCGTGAGCGCGCTTGCGTTGGCCGCGGCCTCGCGAGCCAGTTCGATTGCCGTGGTGATCGGCTTGCTGTGCCTGTCCTTTGCGGCGGTGGGATTCGTGCAGGTCGTCGTGTGGTCTGCCACGCAGGATCTCGGGCGCGAGTTTGCCGGCGTCATGTCGGGCTGGACGAACGTGTGGGGGGCGCTGTCGAACGTCGCCGGCCCCATGACGCTGGCTCTCATCGTCAAGGTCACGCATAGCTGGGGAAGCGGCATGATCGTGATCGGCGCGGCGGCGGCTTGCGGTGCGCTGCTATGGCTGTTCGTGCACCCCGAGCGCCCCTTGCTCGGCGACGACATGGACGGCCCGCCAGCCCCCGTTGAAACGAGCGCGACAACAGAGCCAGCCAGGGACGCGGCCGCTTCGCGCAACGATGCGCGCGAAGCCGATGCCAATGCCGGACAGGTGTCCGAGCAGAACGGCTGAAACGTATCAGGCTGTGTTGACATGAACCCGCAAATGCAGCCGCCGAAATGCGTTCGGCGTCATGCCTTTGCTCTTCTTGAAGAGCCTGCGGAAATATCCGCTGTCTTCGAATCCGCATTCGTAGGCGACCTGCGCGATCGTCAAGCGGTCCTCAGCAAGCACAATGGCAGCGTGCAGCATACGGCGTTCGTGCACGGCGTCGGTCAACGTACGGCCATACACGGCGCGATATACCCGTCCTAGATAATCCGCATTGCAGCCCAGGTGCGCCGCAATCGACGATGCGCTGATCGCCTCATGAAAGTGCGTGCGAATCCACCGGTCGGCGCTTGCCGCCAACTGCTGCGGCGCTCCGTCGACAGCCGTGGCCGCGACGCGCGAGCGCTTCAGTTCCCAGAGCATCTGCAGGATCGCGAGGCTGTCCGGCACCGGTTGGACGCCATAGATTTGCTGGTCGTTCAAGAGACGCTGGAACATGCCCGACAAATGATCGGGCCGCTCGACGCGCGCGTGCTGGGGAATCTCCAGCCACTCACGCGACGCCGAGCCGGAAGGCGGCGTTTCAGGCAGCGTGAAATGCACCCAGTAAAACTTGAGGTCGGGGGCGAACGGCGACGTGCCGCCGTGCAACCTGCCAGGCCAGAGCAACAAGGTTTCGCCCGCATTCACTTCGAATTGCCTGCCGTCCTCGTGAAGTTGCAGACAGCCCTGCCGCACATAAATCAGTTCGTGAGACTGGATTCTTCGCGACGGATGCACGCCCACGCCGCGCGAGACAAACAGACCGCCATTACTCGCTTCGAGAGGCGGCAACCAGGCCAGGCGGAGTGCGGAATCTGTCATGGGTAGAAAAGTCGGAATTGTCCTGTTTTACTGCGGATTCTTCATCTTGCGAGTCCAAACGTAGCGTGTCAATCTTTGCGCACCGGGCGTTCGCGGAGAGCCGGAAAAGGCCGCTGCAACGCACAAAGGTAGAAAAAAGCACATTTCCCAAAGTTTGGCGGCACGTACCAAGCGGCGATGCCAGCATGACGGCCAGCAAAACGTCGCAAAGCGCGTGTCGATGACAAGAGGAGACATCCATGATTCGATACAAGCGGTGGCTTGGACGGTTGGCATGCGTGGCATGGTTCGCCGCGACCCACGCACAGGCCGATGACGGCATTTCCTTTTGGGTACGCGCGTCGGATGCGGCGTTCGTCACACCGCTGGTCGCCACCTGGAATCAAGGTCATCCGACCAAAGTCAATTTGACCGTCATTCCGAACGACGACTTCGTCACCAAGTTCGGCACCGCTTCGGCCGGGGGCGCCGCGCCGGATGTGATCGCCATCGACCTGATTTTCGTGCCCGAGTTTGCGCGCGCAGGTCAGCTGACCGATATCGGCGACCAGGCTAAAAAACTGCCCTTCTACCAGAGCCTCAGTCCCTCTCATCTGCGGCTCGGTAATTACCAGGGCAAACAATACGCGCTGCCTTTCAGCGCGGAAAGTTCGATGCTGCTGTACAACAAGAGCCTCTTCAAGCGCGCGGGTTTGAATCCCGATCAGCCGCCGAAGACGTGGGCCGAACTCGAAGCCGACGCCAAAAAGATCACCGCGCTCGGCAACGGCATCAAGGGTTTCTATTTTTCCGGCGCGTGCGGCGGCTGCAACATCTTCACGATGACGCCCTACGTGTGGGCTTCAGGCGGCGACCTGCTCTCGGCGGACGGCAAGACCGCCACGTTGACTAACCCCGCGCTCGAAGGCACGCTCGCCATGTATCGGCGCATGTGGGAAGCGGGCGATATTCCGGCGAGCGCGAAAACCGACAGCGGCGCGAACTTCATCAATGCATTCCTCACCGGCAAGATCGGCATGGTCGGCTCCGGCGCATTTTCAATCGGCATCCTGAAGAAAACGCATCCTGAGATCGACTTTGGGCTCGCCTATCTGCCCGGACAAAATGGCGGCTGGGCGAGCTTCGCCGGCGGCGATTCGATCGCGATTCCGGTGGGCTCGCAGCACAAGCAGGACGCGCTCGAGTTCATCAAGTGGAGCCTTGGCGAGCAGGTCCAGGTCGATCAGTTCGCGAAGAACGGCAGCATTCCCGTGCGCGTCGACCTCGCCGACAACGCCTATAGCAAGCTCGACAGCCGCTATCTGCTGGCGGCCACGGCGATGAGCAAAGGCCGCACGCCGTACAGCACGAAGTTCAATCAGTTAATCAACGATCCCAACGGCCCCTGGCTCGCGATGATTCAGGAGGCGGTCTTCGGCAAGGGCGTCAACGCAGCCGTCACGACTGCGCAGGCACGCTTCACCGAGATCCTGAACGCCCAATAGCGCGTGATCACGCCTGATCACTGAGCAATCACGCCCAACAGGAGGCGCGAAGACGATGGACGTCCTCAACGATGCACCGCCCGGCGGCAGCCGCTTCGCGCTGCCGGCCAACGCTCGCAAGCAACGTGGAGGCGTCGGCCGGCGCGGCGCGGGGTACTGGTTCGTGCTGCCATGCCTCGCCTTCACGGTGGTGTTTTTCCTGCTGCCGCTGGCGATGACGATCGGCATGTCGTTTTACCGCTGGCCGCTGATGGGCGTCCCCTCGTTCGCGGGACTGCGCAACTATCTGGAACTGCTGCACGACGCGTCGTTCTGGGGCGCGCTGTGGTTTACGACCGAGTACACGCTGCTCGTGACGCCTGCCATCTTCGTGGTGGCGTTCCTGCTGGCGTTGCTCGTGAATCAGGCAAGCCGCTTCGTCGGCATCTTCAGGACGGCGTTCTTTCTGCCGGTCGTCATCGGCATGACGACGGCGAGCCTGCTTTGGGTCTGGCTGTTCAACGATCAGGTCGGCATCTTCAGCGCGATCCTCATGCAACTGGGTATTGTCAGCGAGCCGGTCCAGTGGCTCGGCGACACCCACTCCGCGCTCGCCTCGCTGATCGTCATGGTGGTGTGGAAAGCGTGCGGCTTCACCATGGTGATCCTGCTGGTCGGCATGCAGGCCATTCCGCGCGATCTGTACGAGGCGGCGCGCATCGACGGCGCGCGCTGGTGGGCGCAACAACGCTATATCACGCTGCCGATGATGCGGCGCACCTTCGCGCTCGCGCTGATCATGGCCGTGATCGGTTCCTACCTCGCGTTCGAGCAGTTCTACGTGATGACGCGAGGCGGGCCAATGAACAGCACGATCACCGTGGTCCACTGGATCTATCGCGCGTCGTTCACGTATTTCAAGCTCGGCTACGGCGCGGCAATGTCGGTGGTGCTGCTGATCGTGTTGCTCGCGCTCAGCGTGATCCAGATGATTCTTCTGCGAGACGACGATGAGTAACAAGCTACGTTCCGCCGATACCGGCTTCGTTCCCATGCCGCCGACTCCACTGACGTCCAGCGTGCCCGCCGTGGACTATGCGGGCCACGCGAGCCGGCTAAAGGCGCGGCTTTCGGTAGTGCTTTACTACCTGATTTGCGGCGTGCTCACCCTGATCTTTCTGTTTCCGATCGCCTGGTCCGCGCTGACTTCGTTCTATTCGCCCGCCGATGCGAGCGCATCGCCGCCGCGCTGGATTCCGTCGCGTCTGTCGTTCGAGAACTACCAGAACCTCGCGGGCTACGGTGAAGGGATCTGGCGTTATCTCGGCAACAGCGCGTCTGTGGCGCTGATGACGGTTGCCATGACGCTCGTGCTCTCGACGCTCGGCGGCTATGGGTTCTCGCGATTCCGCTTCCGGGGGCGCAATGTCATCTTCGTCGTCATCCTGGCGACGCTGATGATTCCGTTCCAGTCGATCCTCAACCCGCTCTTCGTGCTGCTGCGCTGGATGCATCTGCAAGGCACGCTATTCGGGCTCGCGCTCGTCTACACGACGTTCCAGTTGCCGTTCGCCGTGTTCATGATGCGCAACTCGTTCGACTCGGTTCCGCTGGAAATCGAGGACGCTTCGCTAATCGACGGATGCAGCTCGCTCCAGTCGCTGCGCATGATCATGCTGCCGCTGGTGCTGCCGGGGCTCGTGACGGCTGGGCTGTTCGCTTTCTTCGGTTCCTGGAACGAACTGCTGGCCGCGCTGATCCTGCTCGGCGACGCCAGGCACTACACCCTCCCCGTCATGCTCCTGAACGCGCAAAGCGGACAACTCGGGGCGATCGACTGGGGGCTCATGCAGGCCGGCATCACGATTTCTATCCTGCCGTGCGCGCTTCTCTTTCTGCTGCTGCAGCGCTTTTACATCAACGGTCTGATTGCTGGCGCGGTCAAGGCATAACCTTTCCCATACATCATGAACGACACCAGAACCTTGCGACAGCCTGTAGTAGTCGATTCCGCTTCCACGCGCTACGCGCGCATCAAACCGGTTGCCGTCACGGCGGTCGAGCTGCTCGGCGACTTCTGGGGGCGACGCTTTGCGACGAACATCGACAAGACGTTGCCGAGCCAATGGGACCTCCTTGAAAGCACGGGGCGGCTGAACAATTTCCGCCGCGTGTCCGGCGACTACGATGGCCCATTCGAAGGCATATTCTTCAACGACTCCGACCTGTACAAGTGGCTCGAAGCCGCGTCGTGGGTCGTGGCGCGCGGACCGAGCGCGCTGCTTGAAAAACGTATCGACGAAGGCATCGCCCTGATCGAACGCGCGCAGGACGACGACGGCTATATCGACAGCTATTTCAGCGTGGAGCGCAAGGCGGAACGCTGGAGCAACCTGCGCGACCTGCACGAGATGTATTGCGCGGGCCATCTGATTCAGGCCGCGGTGGCGCACCACCGGGCAACCGGAAAGCGCCGCTTGCTGAACGTGGCGATCCGCTTCGCCAACCTGCTGTGCGATCGCTTCGGCCCGGAAACAGAAGGCAAGATCGAAGCCATCGACGGGCACGAAGAGATCGAAATGGCGCTCATCGAACTCGCGCGCGAAACGGGCAACGACCAGTATCTCGCGCTGGCGCGTTTCTTCATCAAGGCGCGCGGTCACGGCCTGCTCGCGGGCGGCCGGTTCGGCGACGCCTATTTCCAGGACGACGTGCCGTTCGAGCAGATGGAGACCCTGGCCGGGCATGCGGTGCGCGCCTTGTACATGGCCTGCGGCGTAACCGATCTCTACCTCGAGACCGGCGAAGCCGGCCTGCTGCCAAGGCTCGAAACGCTGTGGGACCGGCTCGTCGCGCATCGCATGTATATCACTGGCGGCGTTGGCGCGCGGCATGACGGCGAGTCGATCGGCGCGGACTTCGAGTTGCCGAACAGCCAGGCCTATACCGAAACCTGCGCGGCGATCGGCAGCATGATGTGGTGCCACCGCATGCTCGCCGCAACGGGCGAGGCCCGCTATGCCGACCTGTTCGAATGGACGCTGTACAACGGCATGCTGCCGGGCTGGTCGCTCGCTGGAGACGCGTATTACTACGTGAATCCGCTGGAGGACGACGGCGGCCATCGCCGGCAACCCTGGTACTACTGCGCATGCTGTCCGCCAAACGTCGCGCGCACGATTGCGTCGCTGCCCGGTTATGTCTATGGGACCGATGCTGACTCCATTTACGTGCACCTGTATATGGAAAACGACGCGCGAATCGACTTCAACGGGCGCACGGTGGAACTGCGTCAGCGCACGCGGTATCCGTGGGACGGCGCCGTTGAAATCGCCGTCGATGGTCAAGGCGAGTTCGCGCTGAAGTTGCGTGTTCCGGCGTGGCTCAATGGCGCGTCCGGTTTCGTGACCACTCGCGAAGGCGCTGCGGCCGCCACGCCGCCGAATCCCTCGATCGGTCTTAGCGTGAACAGCGTTGCGATCGAAGCCACTGCGCACGCGCACGGCTACATCGTGATCCAGCGCCTGTGGCAACCCGGCGATGTGGTCCGCCTGACGCTGCCCATGGCCCTGCGCGCCTGGCAAAGTCACCCGAAGGTGCCCGACAATCGCGGCCGGATCGCGCTGAGTCGCGGGCCGGTGCTGTATTGCGTCGAACGCGCCGACATGCCGGGCGTCGATCTCGACGAGCTATACGTCGACCCGCCATTACTCGAAGCGCAATGGCGGGAAGCGCAACTCGGGGGCGTGGTCGTGCTCGAGGGCAGCGCGTACAAACGCGAAATCGGTGCGGACTGGACAGGCGCGCTTTACCGGCCGCTGACCGAGGCCGCCGATACCGCGCCGAACGACCATGCCACCCTGATCGCGATTCCTTATTTTGCGTGGCACAACCGCGAAAGCGGACCGATGAAGGTCTGGTTGAACTATCGAGGGGAATGAAGCGACATGGGACGGGTACAACTGCACAACGTCAGGAAGCAATACGATCACCACGAAGTCATCGGCAACCTGAGTCTCGACATAGCGGACGGCGAGTTCGTCGTCTTCGTGGGCCCGAGCGGCTGCGGGAAATCGACCTTGATGCGGATGATCGCGGGCCTCGAGGATATCAGCGGCGGCGACCTGACGATCGACGGCGCACTCATGAACGACGTGCCTCCCGCGAAGCGCGGCATCGCGATGGTGTTCCAGTCGTACGCGCTGTATCCGCACATGACGCTCTACGACAACATGGCGTTCGGCCTGAAGATTTCCGGCGCGAAGAAGCCGGAAATCGACTCGGCCGTGCGCAATGCGGCGAAGATCCTGCACATCGACCATCTGCTCGACCGTAAGCCGAAGCAGTTATCCGGCGGGCAGCGCCAGCGCGTCGCGATCGGCCGCGCGATCACGCGCAAGCCGAAGGTGTTCCTGTTCGACGAACCGCTTTCGAATCTCGACGCCGCGCTGCGCGTGAAGATGCGCCTCGAATTCGCGCGTCTGCACGACGAACTGAAGACCACGATGATCTACGTGACGCACGACCAGGTCGAGGCGATGACGCTGGCCGACAAGATCGTCGTGCTGTCGGCGGGCAACCTCGAGCAGGTCGGCAGCCCGACGACGCTGTATCACGCGCCGGCGAACCGCTTCGTTGCCGGCTTCATCGGCTCGCCGAAGATGAACTTCCTGGAAGGCGCCGTGCAGGCTGTGTCGCGCGACGGCGTGACCGTACGTTACGAGACGGGCGAAACCCAGCGCGTGTCGGTCGAACCGGGCGCGGCGAAGGAAGGCGACAAGGTGACAGTCGGCATTCGTGCCGAACACCTGCATGCGAGCACCACCGGGGACGGCACCCAGGCGCGCACGATGACCATCGAGTCGCTCGGCGACGCCGCGTATCTGTATGCGGAGTCGCGCGTTGCTCCAGACGGCCTGATCGCACGCATTGCACCGCTCGAGCGGCACGAGAAGGGCCATGCGCAAAAGCTCGGCGCGAAGCCCGAGCATTGCCATCTGTTCGACGGTGAAGGGAAGGCGTTTCAGCGCAGAATTGAAGGCGCGCTAGCGGCGTGACGATGAGGGTGCAGCCCGCGGGTCGAAACATGCGCTGAACCGCAAGCGTTTTGCTTGCGCCGCCGCTCGGTTCAGCTGTATCCGGCGCGCGTTCGGCTATTGCGCCTGATGCACTGTCACCTGCTCCAGCCCGCTACGGTTGCGCAGGAAACGTTGGGGCGTTTCCCCCATCGCGCGCCGGAACATCGTAATGAAGGCGCTGGAGTTGCGGTAGCCGAGTTCGGTGGCGATGGTGGAAACCGCCATGCCCTTGGCGAGCCGCGAGATCGATTCCACCAGCCGCAAGCGCTGGCGCCATTGGCCGAACGTGAGGCCAGTCTCGTCCTTGAAAGCGCGCTCCAGCGTGCTTTCGCTCGCGCCCACGCGCATGCCCCAGTCGTTGAGCGGGGTATTGTCGGCGGGCGCGTCCATCAGCTGGCCGCAAATCTGTTGCAGGCGGCGGTCCTTCGGTAGCGGCAGCAGCCCTTCGGAAGCCAGCTGCGCCTCGCGCATCTCCTGCAGCAGAAGCGGGTCGATCAACCCGGAGCGGCGCTCGGGATGGCCGTTCTGATGATCGAGCGCGAGCGCGCTCACCAGCGCATGGAGCAGCGTCGAAATCATCAGCACGTGGCAGCTCGGCTCCTCGCGCGGCGCGACGTCGACTTCGAAATAGACCGTGTACATCTCCACCTGGCTAACCGCCTGCAACTCGTGCGCAACGAGCGGCGCGATCCACAAGCCGCGGTACGGGCCAAGTGTCCACGCGCCGTCGGGCGTGATGACGCGCAGCACGCCGCGCGTCGTGTAGACGAACTGCGGTTGCGTGTGCGAGTGCCAGCTTTCGCTGTCGCCGGCTTCGAAATCGCACCGCCTGGCGATGACGGGACGCTTGAGATATCGCCGCTGCGTACCGGTGATGCGTTGCCAGATATCGGTCATTTGTGAGTCTTTTGAGGATATACGGCAAAACCGTCAAATTTCGACGGTTTCGCGTAACGAATTGACAGGACGTCTGCGCAGTTCCGACCGTATTCTATCGTCCGCCTGCTGATTTATAAATGACAATCGAAATGATTCGCATTCGTAATTTGGCGAGTCTTAAATCTTGAACGGGGTACGTGGGATGAATCGGGGATGGATCGGAAAGTCGTCGAACAACAGCAACATCGAGGCATGCGAGGCGAAGCGGATCAAGATGCGCACGATCACGGCGGTCGTGGCGCTCGCGATCGCGAAGATCGCCAGTGCGCAAACAGCGGTGGCGCCCGTGGCGGCGTCGGACGCCGCTGCGCAGCCGGGCCAGCAACTGCCGGCCGTCGTCGTGCAGGGCGCGCGTCAAAGCGAAACGGCCACGGGTCCGGTGGTGGGCTATGTGGCGAAGCGCAGCGAGACCGGCACCAAGACCGACACGCCGATCATCAAGGTGCCGCAGGCCATTTCGGTCGTCACGCGTGACCAGATGGACGTGCAGGGCGCACAAAGCGTGGCGCAGGCGCTGCGCTACACCTCGGGCATCAACCCCGAACAACGCGGCACCAATACCGATTCGCTCGAATACCTCTACGCACGCGGTTTCCTCGTGGACGAATTCTGGAACGGCCTGCGCACGCCGGGCCCGAACGGCGGCTTCGGCTTCAACGTCACGAGCTTCGATCCGTACATGTTCGAGCGCATCGAGCTGCTGCACGGTCCGGCTTCGGTGTTGTACGGCCAGGGCTCGCCCGGCGGCACGGTCAATCTCGTGAGCAAGATGCCGACCGACACGCCGTATCACGAAGTCGGCCTGGAAACCGGCAGCTATGGCCGCATCCAGGGCTTCTTCGATTTCAGCGGCCCGGTCGACAAGGACGGCACCGTGCTCTACCGCCTGACCGCCGACGGCTTCAACACCGGCACGCAAACCGACTACGTGAACCAGCAGCGCTTCTCGATTGCGCCAACCATCCAGTTCCGCCCGTCGAAGGACACGACGTTCACCGTCTTCGCGAACTATCAGGCGGACCCGGAAGCGGGCATCTACAACTCGGTGCCGTACACGTGGCAAAGCCGCAGCCTCAATCCGGGCGAGCCGACGTGGGACAGCTTCCGCAAAACGCAGATGTCGATCGGCTATCAACTGGAGCACCGCATCGACGACGTGTGGTCGTTCAAGCAGAGCTATCGCTTCCTGCGCAACACGCAGACGATCCAGTACGTGGGCAACGACGGCTTCAAGTCGGGCACCGACACGCTCGCGCGCACCGCGTATCTGAACTACGGCAGCGTCAATTCGCACACTGTCGATAATCAGCTGAACGCGAAGTTCAATACGGGGCCGGTCAAGCAGAACGTCACGGTCGGCCTCGATTACCAGAACATGCAGTTCGACCATTACTTCTATGGCAACCTGACTTCCACGCCGGGTCTGCAGGAAAGCAACCCGATCTACGGCCAAACCATTCCGTATCCGAACTTCATGTTCTCGACGTCGAACGCCACGTCGATCAAACAGCTCGGCGCGTATGCGCAGGATCAGCTGGACATCGGCAAGTGGTCGTTCCTGCTCGGCATCCGCGAGGACTGGGCCAACGAAGACGTGACCTCGTACAAGACGGGCGCGACGACCACGCAGTTCAACCGCGCGTTCACGTGGCGCGCGGGTGGCGTGTACCAGTTCGACAGCGGCGTCGCCCCGTACGTCAGCTATTCGCGCTCGTTCCAGCCGCAGGTCGGCACCACGTACAGCGGCGAGGCGTTCGCACCGCTCACGGCCGAGCAGTACGAAGTGGGCGTGAAGCTGCAGCCGAAGGGCTATAACAGCTTCGTCACGGTGTCGGCGTTCCATATCACCCAGAACAACGTGCAGACCAGCGACCCGCTCCACAGCGGCGCCAGCGTGCTGACGGGCCAGGTGCGTTCGCAGGGCTTCGAAGTGGAAGGCCACGCGAGCCTCTCGAACAACCTGCAGCTGATCGCGAGCTACACCTACACGAACCTGCTCAACACGAAAAGCAACACCGCACTCGACAAGGTGCCGGTGGGCATTCCGCGCAACACGGCTTCGCTGTGGGCCGATTACACGGTCTCCGCCGGACCGCTCGCGGGGCTGCTGTTCGGCGGCGGCGTGCGCTATATCGGCGGCTCGTATGGCGATACGGCGAACTCGTTCATGACCTCGTCGGCCACGCTCGTGGACCTCTCGCTGCGCTACGACCTTGGCCGCCGCTTCTCGAGCCTGCAAGGCTGGACTACGTGGCTGAACGTGTCGAACCTGCTCGACCGCAAGTACTTCGCCTCCTGCACGGGCGCGAACTACTGCTACTGGGGGCAAGGCCGTCTGCTCACGGCGGGAGCGAAGTACCAGTGGTAACTCAGCCCTTCCTCTTTTCCGATCCGATGCAATGAAACGCAGGACCTTGCTCGCCGCGCTGTTGGGCGGCGCTTGTCTGAACGTCGTCAGCCTCGGCGCGCGCGCGCGGACCACCGTGCCGCGCCGCGTGGTCGTGCTCGACTGGGGCCTGGCGGAGCTGACGCTCGCGCTCGACGTGGTGCCTGTGGGCATGGCGAACACGCCGGGCTTCCGGCGCAATTTCACGGCATGTCCGCTGCCCGATTCCGTGGTCGATCTGGGGCTGATGTTCCAGCCCAACATGGAACTGATGCTGGCGCTCAAGCCCGATCTCATTGTCATCACGCCCGCGCATGCTTCGCTGCGCGGCTCGCTCGAGCGCCTCGCGCCTACCGTCACGCTCGGCCAGTTCCGCGCGAGCCCGACTCCGTATTCGGACGCCTGCGGGGAGACGATGCGCCTCGCGCATCTGTTTGGCCGCGAAGCGCAAGGCGAAGCCGCCGTGGCGCAATCGCGGCGAGCGATCGCGCAGGCGCGCGCGCGGCTCGATGCGCTGCCCGCGTATGCGAACGCACGCGGCGGCGCGCCTCTCTACATAGCGCGCTTTATCGACGAATCGCGTCTGCGCGTGTTCGGCACGCATAGCCTGTTCGGCGAGTTGCTCGCGCAACTGGGCCTGCGCAACGCGTGGGGCGGCGCGGCGGCTGCGGCCATGATCGGCTTCGATGCGCTCGACGCTAATACGCGCGCGACGCTCGTGTACGTGAAGCCGTTGCCCGCCATGACCGCGACGATGATGCAGACGAGCCGCGTCTGGCAGGCCATGCCGTTCGCGCGCACGGGCCGCATGACGGGCATGGCCGAGGTGCCGCCCGAGGGTGGCATTCTGAGCGCGGCGTATTTCGCGCATGCGCTCGTCGACGCGCTGGCTGCCGCGCAAGCACCGGAGGCAGCATGAGGGACGCCATGACTACGCCCTTCGTGCCGCTGCGCCGCACGCCGCTATTGCCCGTTTGCGCGCTGTTCGCGCTCGCGGCGCTGTTGTTCGCGCTGCGCCTTGACGCCCGGCTCTCGCCC
The DNA here is from genome assembly GCF_905220165.1 of Paraburkholderia sp. J10-1. NCBI lineage: Bacteria > Pseudomonadati > Pseudomonadota > Betaproteobacteria > Burkholderiales > Burkholderiaceae > Paraburkholderia > Paraburkholderia sp. J10-1. Next base: position 680,267 of record NZ_CAJMYW010000001.1, read on the forward strand.
GCGCTCTGGTGGCAGGCGCTCGTCGCGCCCGAAAACACGAACGTGGCGCAACTGCTCGCGCACTACAGCGATTTTCCACGCGTTGCCGTCACGCTGCTATGCGGCGCGGCGCTCGGCCTCGCGGGCGTCGCGACGCAGCAGGTTTTGCGCAATCCGCTCGCCGAACCCATGACGCTCGGCATCTTCTCGGGCGCGTGGCTCGCGCTCGCGCTCGCCACGGTCTACGCGCCTTTCCTGCTCGCGGGTGGCCGCGATGCGGTTGCGCTAGCGGGCGCAGCGGCGGCACTCGCCGCGGTGTTCGTGCTGGCGGCGCAGCGCGGCATGTCGCCGCTCGCGCTGATCCTCGCGGGCATGATCGTGAATCTTTGCGGCGGCGCGTTCTGTCTGGCGCTGGCGATCTCGCACTACGATCTGCTGAGCGGCCTGCTGGTGTGGGGTGGCGGCTCGTTCGCGCAGCACGACTGGCGCGTGGCGCTGGCGCTCGCGGCGCGCTTCGCGCCGTGCGCGCTGCTCTTGCTGCTGTTGTTGCGGCCAATGGCCGTGTTCGATCTCGGCGAGACGGTGGCGTCGAGCCTCGGCGTCTCGCTGCAGGCCACGCGCGGCGTCACGCTCGGGCTCACGCTGCTGATCGCCGCCTTCGTGGTGAGCGCCGTGGGCGTGATCGGCTTCGTCGGGCTTGCGGCGCCCGCCGTTGCGCGGCTCGCCGGCGCGCGCCGCCTGCGCGAGCGTGTGATGTGGTCGCCGCTGATCGGCGCGGCGCTGCTATGGCTCGCCGATCAACTCGCGCAACTGTGCGCGGCACGTTTCGGCATGGCGATACCTACCGGCGCGATCACCACGCTGATCGGCGCGCCGCTTCTGCTCGCGATGCTGCGCCGCCTGCGCGGCCGCCCGGATCTCGCGCAAACGCCCACACAACCTGGAGCCCCGCTCTCGCCGCGCGGCCTGCGGCGCGTCGCGTGCGCGAGCGCGTTGGCCTTGACGTGCGCGGCCGTGCTTTCGCTCACGCTCGGGCGCGGCCTCGCGGGCTGGCATCTGAGCCATGCACATGAAGCCGCGGCGCTGTTGTTTCTGCGCCTGCCGCATGTCGCGGCGGCGGCGGGCGTGGGCGTGCTGCTCGCGCTCTCGGGCGGCATCGTGCAGCGCATGACCGGCAATCCGATGGCGAGTCCCGACTTGCTCGGCATCTCGGCGGGCGGGGCGCTCGGCTTGACGGGCGCGCTCTTTCTCACCGCGCATCCGGGGCTGCCGACCTTCCTCGCGTGGTGCGCGGCCGGCTCGATGCTCACCCTGTGCGCGCTCGTGCTGATCTCGCGGGCCTCGTCGTTTTCTCCCGACACGCTGATTCTCGCGGGCATGACGCTGAGCGCAGCGTTCCAGGCCGTCTCCGTCATCGCCATTTCGAGCGGCGATCCGCGCGTCATCATCCTCTACAACCTGCTGGCGGGCTCGACTTACAACGTCGGGCCGTGGATGGCCTCGCTGGTGGCGGCGTGCGCGCTGCTCGCGCTCGCGGCCGTGCCGCTGTGCCGCCGCTGGCTCGAAATCCTGCCGCTCGGCGATGCGGTTTCGGCAGGACTCGGCGTGCGCATTGCCGGGGCGCGTTTCGGTCTCTTGATGCTGAGCGCTCTCTTGAGCGCGGTCGCGACGCTCGTGATCGGACCGCTCTCGTTTATCGGCCTGATGGCGCCTCACATGGCGCGCATGCTCGGCATTCGCCGCGCCATGCCCTTGCTGTATCTCAGCGCGGTGTTCGGCGCGACGCTGATGATCGGTTCGGACTGGCTCGGCCGCTGGGTGCTGTTTCCACAAGAAATGCCGGCTGGCGTGATGGCCACGCTGCTCGGCGGACTCTATTTGATCCTCACAATGTTCCGGCACCCGGCGCAAGACCGGTCCGGTTCCTGACGCACTGTCTCAGGGAAACTCATGTCCATGCTCTTGAAGCTCGCGCGCAATTCACGCTCGACCTTGTTCGTTGCGCTCGCTACCAGTCTCGTCAGCGGCTTTGGCAATGCGGGCCTCGTCGCGCTCATCAACCAGGCGCTGTCGGCGTCCGTCGCGCAGCTCGCGCACCTCGGCTGGCAATTCGTCGTGCTCGGCGTGATCGTGCTCGCCACGCGCACGCTCTCGCAGACGCTCTTCATGGACCTCGGCCAGCGCGCCAAGGCGAGCCTGCGCATGCAGACGATCCGGCGGCTCGGCGACGCCTCGTTTCGCCATCTGGAGCAGCAAGGCGCGGCGCGCTCGCTCGCCGTACTCACGCAGGACCTCGACGCCATCGTCATGCTGTTCGTGCGCATGCCTGCACTCGCCATGCAGAGCGCGGTCATCATCGGCTGTCTCGCCTATCTGAGCGTGCTGTCGTGGCAGATTCTGCTGGTGGCGATCGTGACGATCGGCATCGGTGCGGCGGGCTTTCGCGTTGCCAACGGCCGCGCGCTCTTTCACCTGCGCGCGTCGCGCCAGCGCGAGGACGATCTGGTGCGCCACTTTCGCGCGCTGTTCGACGGCGCCAAGGAACTCAAGCTGCATCGTCCGCGTCGCGCCGCTTTCATCAACGACACACTGTTCACCAACGTCGAAGCCGTGCGCGTGCAGCGCACGCGCGGCTACGTGCTCTACGCGGCGGCGGCGAGCTGGGGCAGCTTCATCCTGTTTGCGTTCATCGGCATGACGCTATTCGTGGTCGTACGCGTTTTGCCCGTGAATACGCACGTGATGTCGGGTTACGCGATGGTGTTTCTCTACATGATCATGCCGATCGAGTCGCTGCTCTCGGCGATTCCGAACATCAGCACCGCGCGTGTGGCGCTGGAGCGTATCGAGGCTGTGAACGCCGAACTGCCGCTCGAAAACGGACTCGATGCGCCGGTAAAAGGCGCATTCGAAAGCATCGTGCTCGACGGCATCACGCACCGCTACTTCCGCGAAAAAGAGAATGAAGTGTTCACGCTCGGACCGGTCAACCTCGCGTTCAAACCGGGCGAACTGGTCTATCTGATCGGCGGCAACGGCAGCGGCAAGACCACGCTCGCGAAGATGATCGTGGGGCTTTACACGCCCGAAAGCGGACGCATCGTGCTCAACGGCGCGAGCGTGAACGACGCCGATCGCGACAGTTATCGACAGCTGTTTTCGGTGGTGTTCAGCGACTTTTTCCTGTTCGACAGCCTGCTTGGCATCCGCTTTGACGGGCTCGATCAAACGGCGCGAGACCTGCTCGTGCATCTGCAACTCGATCACAAGGTCAGCGTCGAGGACGGCGCGTTCTCCACGCTCGAACTTTCGCAAGGCCAGCGCAAGCGGCTCGCGCTGCTGGTGGCGTATCTGGAGGACCGGCCGTTCTACCTGTTCGACGAATGGGCCGCCGATCAGGACCCGCTCTTCAAGGACGTGTTCTATCGCAAGCTGTTGCCCGAGTTGAGGGCGAAGGGCAAGACCGTTTTGGTCATCACGCACGACGACCGATATTTCCATCTCGCCGATCGCTATATCAAGCTCGACTATGGCCAGATCGTGGAAACTGGCGCGGGTGCGGATTTGAGCACGCGCTACACGGGAGCAGGAAAAGACACGGATGTACCGCTCGCCGCTCGTTGATCAGTCATGCCAATTAATACCAGTGAACAATCGCTATCGAGTATCTTGCCAATGAATTCTCCAACGCCTTTGCCGACGAATTCGCCCATGAAGCTTTCGCACGAGAAGGCGCTGCACGAAGCGCAACCCGTTCACCGTGCCGCGCGTGCGCACGATTGCGAGGCGCAGGCGCTTTTCACCCTGGAAGACGTCTCGTTCGACGTGGGTGGCCGCACGCTGCTCAAGCCCTTGTCGCTCACGCTCGTGAAGCGTCGGATGTATGGTCTGATCGGCCACAACGGCTCGGGCAAATCGACGCTTGTGAAGCTGCTCGCGCGTCAGCAGCAGCCCGGCGCGGGCACGCTCACGTTCGCGGGCCGGCCGCTCGCGCAGTGGGAAAGCCGTGCGTTCGCGCGCAAGGTCGCTTATCTGCCGCAACAACTGCCCGCCGCAGACGGCATGACCGTTCGCGAACTCGTCGCTCTCGGACGATATCCGTGGCACGGCGCGCTCGGCCGCTTTTCGCGCACCGATGCGCAGAAAGTGCTGGAAGCCATGGAGCAGACCGACATGGTGCGATTCGCCGATCGCGCCGTGGACAGCCTTTCAGGCGGCGAGCGCCAGCGCGCGTGGCTTGCGATGCTGGTCGCGCAGGACAGCGATTGTCTGCTGCTCGACGAACCGATTTCCGCGCTCGACATCGCGCACCAGATCGAGGTGCTGGCGCTCGTGCGGCGGCTGAGCGAGGAGCGCGGCATCGGCGTGATCGTGGTGCTGCACGACATCAACATGGCGGGCCGCTTCTGTGACGAACTCATCGCACTCAAGGGCGGCAGCCTGCTCACCCATGGGCCGTCCGCCGAGCTGATGCGAGCCGACATACTGAGCGCGATCTACGGCATTCCGATGGGCACCGTTGCGCATCCGGACGGCGGCACGCCGATCAGCTTCGCGCGTTGATGCGGCAATGCGCGAAGCCCTCCCCTGAAAAAAACGCCGGGCTAAAAGCCCGGCGCGAAGTTCGCAGGAGAGGCAAGAGGGCCCGGCGCTCCCACGACGTGTAGGGCGCCCATTGTCGTTGCGATTGGCCCGGCGCGCCGTGACCAAAGTCAAAGACCGTGGCACCGCCACGCCGCGTTAGCCGTCGCGGAAGATAAAGCTGTACGCGCTCAAAGCCGGCACGCCGCCCAGATGCGCATACAGCACCTTCGACCCCGGCTCGAATTCGCCGCGGCGCACCTTGTCGATCATGCCGTGCATCGACTTGCCCTCGTACACGGGATCGGTGAGCACGCCCTCCAGCCGCGCGCACAAACGAATCGCCTCCAGCGTCCCTTCGTTCGGCAAGCCGTATTCCGGGCCCGCAAAACGCGTGTCGAGAATCACGTCTTTTTCGCCGATGTCGCGGTTGAGATCGACGAGCCCAGCCGTATGACGCGCAATACGCGTGATTTGCGCGTGAGTCTTCTCCGGCGTAGCCGAAGCGTCGATGCCAATCACACGATCTGCGCGGCCATCTGCCGCGAAGCCGACCACCATGCCGGCCTGCGTGCTGCCTGTCACCGAACACACGACGATGTAGTCGAACTTGAAGCCCAGTTCAGCCTCCTGCGCCCGCACTTCCTCGGCAAAGCCCACGAAGCCGAGTCCGCCGAGCGGATGCTCCGAGCAGCCCGCCGGTATCGCATACGGCTTGCCGCCCGCCGCGCGCACGCTCTCGAGCGCTTCCTCCCAACTCGGTCGAATACCGATGTCGAAGCCGTCCGGCACGAGCCGCACGTCCGCGCCCATCATGCGCGACATCTGGATGTTGCCAACCCGGTCGTAAACGGCGTCGGAATAGTTGACCCAGTTCTCCTGGACCAGCACGCACTTCATGCCGAGATGCGCGGCGACGGCCGCAACCTGACGCGTCTGGTTCGACTGGATGCCGCCAATCGAAACCAGTGTGTCGCAGCCTTGCGCGAGCGCGTCGGGAATCAGGTATTCGAGCTTGCGCGTCTTGTTGCCGCCGAAGGCGAGTCCGCTATTGCAGTCCTCGCGCTTCGCGTATAGCTCCACCTTGCCGCCGAGATGCTGGCTCAGGCGCTTGAGCGGCTGGATGGGTGTGGGTCCGAACGTCAGTGGATAACGGGGGAAGCGCTGGAGGTTCATCGACTCTCTCCGGAAGGTCGGCTCATGCGAAACGGGGTCAACGGTCGGAACAGGCCATCGCGTGGGCCATCCGATGGAGAAATGTTAGGCGCGTTGCCACGAAATGAGCTTGCTAAAAAAATATCGTTGACCTACGTTTAAGGCGATCTCCCCGGTTCCTGGGCATTTTTAGTTTGTAGAACCATCGAAGGACGCAATGAAATTAACCCGGCAGTCTCCCGCTACGCCCGATAGCCCGCCCGCCCTCGATCGCATCGATCGCGCGATCCTCAGGCATTTGCAGCAGGACGCATCCATTTCGAACGTCAGCCTCGCAGCCAAGGTGAAGCTCAGTGCGCCCGCGTGCCTGCGGCGTGTGGAACGACTCAAGGAGTTGGGACTGATACGCGGGATCGTCGCACTGCTCGATCCCAAGGCGCTCGGCGCGGGCATGCTGGTCGTGATCGGCTTCGTGCTCGACCGCTCGACGCCCGAAGCGTTCGCCGCATTCGAGAAAGCGGCGCAGAAGGTTTCAGGCTGTGTGGAATGCCACGTCGTGACCGGCGAATTCGACTACTTCATGCTGGTGCGCACGCGCGATAACGAAAGCTTCAACCAGTTGCACGCGGAGCAGTTGTTGTACTTGCCGGGCGTGCGGCAGGTCCGCAGCTTCATGGTGCTCAAGGAGATTCTTTCGACGCATGCATTGCCGCTATGACGGCGGACGCGCGAATGCGATCCAGTGCAAAGGATGCGTGATTCTCGGTGCAACGTGGGGGATGTGAATCAGGATGATGCAGCAACCTGCCTGCTGCAATGTGACCGAAGGCCACGCGTTCTGTTGGTGGAGGTAAGCGGGATCGAACCGCTGACCTCTTGCATGCCATGCAAGCGCTCTCCCAGCTGAGCTATACCCCCATTCAGAACGGCTTCTGCGCCAGTGGGATGACGCAGAATCGAACACGGTCAGCTAATGGACCTGCCCGAAGAGCGGCGATTATATACGCCGCCCGTGCAACCTCGCAAGCACTCCGATGAATACCGTGCGAGGCGCGATGGAATCTCGATCGCCACCCTTTGTCCGCCGACAAGCCCGTTGCATTGGACTCCTTATCAATTCCGCACCAAAGCAAAAAGCCGGCTTATTAGCCGGCTCTCTCGCCTGATTCGCAGCGCATGCGCGCGAATGCAAATTCTGGTGCCGACGGCGAGACTCGAACTCGCACAGCTTTCGCCACTACCCCCTCAAGATAGCGTGTCTACCAATTTCACCACGTCGGCATTCCAATACAACCCGGGACTTTCGATCCCGTTTCCTCTTGCCTCTTGGGCTCGAAGGGTCGCCATTGTATCGACTCGTCGCGCATTTTTGAAGACCCTGCGCGAAGTTTTTTTAAAGCGCTGCACCCATGCTTAAAACTCCAGCGTTGAAGTCAGTTCGAGTGTGCGTCCGAGTCCCACGCCCAACTGATTCGACCCTGCTGCACTCCAGTAGCGCCGGTTGGCCGCATTCTCCAGATTCGCCTGCACCGAAACGCGTTTGCCGTACACGCGCGTCGCGTAGCGCACGCCCGCGGTCAACAGCGTATAGCCGCCAATCTGCGCCTGATTCGCGTTGTTCACCTGGCGCGGCCCCACATAGTAGATGCCGCCGTTCACCGAAAGACCCGCCAGCACCGGCACACGATATTCAGCGAACAGACTCGCCGTGACGTGCGGCGTATTCTCGGGCGTCTTGCCGACGAGCGTCGGGTCGGAGGAATCGATCTGCTTCGCGTCGAGATAAACGGCCGATGCGGTGACCGAGACGTCCTTCGTCACATCGCCCTGCACCGAAAACTCCACGCCGCGATAACGCGCGTTGCCGTCCATCACATAGACGTTGTCGGCATTCGTTTCCGCGCTGGCCTGCTTGAGGTTGAAAAGCGCAAGCGATACGAGCGTGTTGCCGGCGAGGCGCGTGCGCACGCCCACTTCCTGCTGCCGGCTCACCGCAGCGGGCAGGATCTGGTTTGCGTTGACCGCCGTGGCCGGCGCGCTGCCCGCCGATTCGAGCGCTTCGACATAGCTCGCGTAGACGCTTGTCTGCGGCGTAATGCGGTAGGTAATGCTCCCCGAAGGCGAGGTGTGGTTGATGTCGGAGCTTGGCGTACCGGCTTGCGAGGTCATGTACCCGGAGCGGCGCACGCCGGCCACGACCTGCAAACGCGGCGTGATGTCGATCTGGTCGAACACATAGATGCCGCTGTTGCGCACATGCTGCGCGTAGAACTGCCGCGCGCTGCCGCTTTGCTTGAGCGTCGTGATGTCGATGGGATCGTAGAGGTTCTGCGCCGCCGTGTACGTGTACGTCGTGAAGTCCGGCTGAAACAGCCAGTTCTGCACGACACCTGTGGTGACCGTATGCGTGAAAGGCCCGGTTTTGAAGTCCCCGTTCACTTCGAGGCGCACGTTCTTGTTCTCGTACATCTGCCCGAACTGCTGGCTGCCTTGCAGCGTGCCCGCGCCGGTCGCGACGTCGTACTTCTGGAACACCCAGGCCCAGCGGTCGCGCCGCGTGATCGACTGGCCGAGCGAGAGCATCGCGCTCCAGTGGTCGTTGAACGCATAGTCGGCGCGCACGAGTTGCGACGTCGCGCTCGCCTTGGTCGGCCGGTCGTTCGGCACGAGCAGCTTCGAGGGGTCGGGCATGGCCGGCAGCGTGATCTTGCCGTTCACGGCGGTAAGCGGCGCAATGCCGGCCTGCTCGACAATGCTCGTTTCGATGTGCTCGAGATCGTATTGCAGCTTGAGCTTGTCGTTCACGCGCCAGTCGAGCGCCGCGCTCGCGAACTTGCGGTAGCCACGGTCGCCGTCAATGGGTGTTTCGACGTGCTCATCCATTGCGTTCACGCGTATGCCGAACTGGTCGCTCGGGCCGAAGCGGCGCGCGATGTCGGCGGCGGCGCCGATCGATCCGTTCGAGTCGCCGAGCACCGACATGCTCGTGACAGGCTCGCTGCCCGCGCGCTTGAGCACCATGTTGACGATGCCCGCCGGCGCGCCAAAGCCGTAGTACAGCGCAGACGCCCCCTTGAGCACTTCCACGCGCTCCTTGTTCTGCATCGGCATCCAGATGGCAAGCCTGGCGTCGATAGGGCAAACCGTATTTTTGCGGACAAGCAGGGCTTGTCCTGGCTGGAATCAGACAAGGCCAGTCAGGCCGGCTTCCTGGCCCCGGTTATTGCGAAAAATGCTTGTTCTGCAAGAAAAGCACGCGTGGGTAGAGGTTGTTTGCGCCTGATCCAGGTTAGTCGAAGGAATTACGCCTATTTTCCGGCGGTGATGTGTCATTTTTTCAATTGCTGGCTAGCCAGTCAGCGGTGGCACACATTCATCGCAAAGAGAACAGCATGAAAAAAAACAATTCTGCGGCAACGCGCCACTTTCGCGGCATCCTTCCGACAGTCATCGCATTGTCACTGGGGCTGGCGGTATCCCTGTCGCATGCGGCAGCTACGCCGGCCACGGCAGATAGCGCCATGGAATGGATTACCCTGGGCACAAATGGCGGGCCCGTCATTTTCAAGGAACGTTCCGAGCCCGCCAACCTGTTGATGGTCAACGGCAAGCCATGGTTGATTGATTGTGGTGATGGCGCCATGGAACGTCTGGCGGCCGTGGGCTATCAGGCCAGGGATTTATCTACGGTCTGGCTTAGTCACCTGCATATGGATCATATTGGTGGCGTGCAGGGGTTGATCGGCTTGCGCTGGATGCTGGGCGCCATGACGCCGATGACCATCTACGGCCCGCCGGGCACTCAGGAACTGGTGGACGGCATTGTAAAAGCGCTGGGGCCCTCAGCGAACATTGCCAAATTTGAACCCATGCATGGTATGCCGCTGGACCAAATGATCAAGGTCGTGATTGTGGAGGACGGTGCAGACATGCAGGTCGATGGGGTCCGTGTGCGGGCAGTACGCAATTCCCATTTTGATATGCCGCTGGGGCATCACCTGCCGGATGGGACGCAAAGCCTGGCTCTGCGCTTTGACAGCAACGGCAAGTCGGTCACCTATACCGGAGATACCGGCCCGGCAGATGCAATTGCAACGCTTGCCAAAGGTACCGATTTACTGGTCAGTGAAGTGATTGACCGGGATGCCATGGTCGCAGAATTACAGGCCAACAAACAGATGTCTGACAAGGCCAAAAAAGAAATGACCGAGCATTTTGATACCCAGCATCTTAGCCCGGAAGCTGCCGGCACCATTGCGGCAAAGGCAGGCGCCAGGCATCTGGTTTATACACATATCAGTATTGTCGCCAGTATCCTGACACCCAATGATGCGGCGGCTGAACGTGCATCGCTAGCCAGGATCAAACAACAAACACAAAAAGTGTTCAAGGGACCGGTCACGTTGTCGGAGGATTTGCAGCGCTTCCCTGTCGGTGCTGAGCGTAAATGAGCGTCCTTGTTCAGGCCAGGCGCCACTAAACCGGTGAAGCGCCAGCCAGCAAAAGAAATCCCCGCATTGCGGGGATTTCTTTTTTAACAGGCAAGAGCCGAAGAATTTGAGATGTTGTTGTCGATGGGCAGCAGGCCGTCGAGATAGAAGCTCGAGCGGTTGTCGAGCGGGATGCCGCGCACCGAGAGATTGTCGTACGCGAGTCCGTTGAGCGGCTGGCGCGTTACGCCTGCGACGTTGCGCAGCGCGTCGTAGAGGCCGGTGTCGCCCTGGGCGTCCATGACCGAGCGCGTGACGACGTTCACCGTGGCCGGCACATCGAGCGCGTCCATGCCACGGTATTGCCCGGTCTCGACCGTTTGCGGCGCGTAGCCCTGGGTCTTGCTGCTCGTGATCTTGACGGGCGCGAGCTGGGTGGCGCCGTCAGTAGCCGCGGTCGAATGTGCTGTTGCGCTTGCCGTGTCGGTGTTGGCGTCGGCTGCGTGCGCCGCGTGCGCAATGCCGGCCATGCCCGCCGCGAGCGTGGTGTTGATGAGCGCGTGTGCGCAGATCCTGCGCCATTGTTGCGTGCGCGTGCGCGATGCGCGCTTCCCCGAAGCCATGCTTTCCCTTCTTCTTTGCGTTCAACCAGCGCTGTGGACGGCGTAAGCGCGCTTAGCGCCCGGCAACAGGCCCGCGCCGGCTCTTTTTTGCGGGCGCGCGCATGGCGTCGGCGTGTTCGCGGATCGTTTCGATCAGCGCCCGCAGTCCCGCTGGCGCGTGCCGCCGGCCGGGGTAGTAGAGGCAGAGGCCGTCAAGCGGCGGCGTCCAGTCTTCCAGCACGCGCACGAGCGTGCCTGCCGCCAGGTCGGCGCTTACGTTCCATTCGGTCAGATACGCGAGGCCGAGTCCGTTGCGCGCGGCCGCGAGCATGAGACCCGGCTCGTCGAGCGTCAACGCGCCCTCCACGTCCACGCGCACGGCCTGAGCGCGCCGCTCGAACTCCCATTGGTAGATTTGCCCGCTGGGCATGCGGCTGCGTATGCAACGGTGCGACTTCAGATCGGCGGGCGTGCGTGGCGCCTTATGTTTCGCAAAATAGTCCGGACTGCCAACCACAGCGAATCGCTGACGGTCGCCGAACGGCACGGCGATCATGTCCTGCGGCACGATTTCGGCCAGACGTATGCCGGCGTCGTAGCCTTCGACCACGATGTCGATGAGCCGCCCTTCCGTGACGAGATCGAGCTTCATCTCCGGATAGCGCTGCAGGTAGGCGATGAGAACGGGCATGACCTGCTTCGCCGCGCCAACCGAAGCATTGATGCGCAACGTGCCCGAGGGCGTATCGCGAAAGCTGCCCGCCTGGTCGAGCGCCTCGCGGATCGTGGACAACGCGGGCGCGACGCTGCCCACGAACTGCGTGCCCGCTTCGGTCAACGCCACGCTGCGCGTGGTGCGATTGAAGAGGCGCACGCCAATGCGCGCTTCGAGCGCCGCCACCGCGTGACTGAGCGCCGAGGTCGACACGCTCAGTTCGTCCGCCGCCGCACGAAAGCTGCGATGGCGCGCCACGGCCAGCACGGCTTCGAGTTCCACCAGGCCCGATGTTTTCATTATCCCAAATCGCTCAACAGGTCATGCGCCATTGTACGGCTAGTCAACGCAATGCCGAGCGTCTATCTTGCTCCCATCGACTCACGTTTTCTGGAGCAGCCATGCAGATCATCGACAAGATCTATATCGACGGCGCGTTCGTCACGCCACACGGCGAGGCGTATTTCGACCTCTTCAACCCCGCAACCGAGGCCGTGATTGGCCGCGTGCGTCTGGCCGACGCCGCGGATGCGGACGCGGCCGTCGCCGCCGCGAAACGCGCGTTCCCGGCGTTTTCGCGCACCACGAAGGCGCAGCGCATCGAGATGCTCATGGCGCTGCACGAGGCCGTCGTCGCGCGCGAAGACGCGCTCTTCGAAGCGATCGTGCAAGAGTACGGCGCGCCGGTCTCGCGCGGCCGGTGGATGGCCCAGCACGCCTCCAATGTGCTCAGCGACGCCGCGAAGACGCTGGAAAACTATGCGTTCACGCGGCGCGCGGGCACGGCCGAGGTCACCATGCAGCCGCTGGGCGTAGCCGGGCTGATTACGCCCTGGAACAGCGACGCGGGCTTCATCTGCGGCAAGCTCGCCGCCGCACTCGCCGCGGGCTGCACGGCCGTCATCAAGCCAAGCGAGATGAGCGCGATCCAGACGCGCATCGTGACCGAGGCGCTGCATTCGGCGGGCCTGCCTGCGGGCCTTTTCAACATCGTCACGGGCCGCGGCGACACCGTGGGCGCGCGCATCGCGGAGCATCCCGACGTCGCCAAGATTTCGTTCACGGGCTCGACTGCGGTCGGCAAGACGATCTTGCGCACGGCGGCTGAAACGCTCAAGCGCGTGACGCTCGAACTGGGCGGCAAGTCGCCCGTCATCGTGCTCGACGACGCGAATTTCGACGAAGCCGTGCCGCTCGCGCTGCAGGCCGGCTTCATGAACAGCGGACAGGCGTGCATAGCGGGCACGCGCATTCTGGTGCCGCAGTCGCGGCTCGTCGAGTTCGAAGCCAGCGTTGCGAAGGCCGTGGCGCAGATTCAATCGGGCGATCCGCGCGACACGCGCACGAGCGTCGGCCCGATGGTGAGCCAGAAGCAATGGGAGCGCGTGCAGCGGTATATCCGCATCGGCATCGACGAAGGCGCACGCCTTATTGCGGGCGGCCCGCAGCGGCCCGACGGCGTGGAGTCGGGCTGGTTCGTGCGTCCCACAGTGTTCAGCGGCGTGACGAACGACATGACGATTGCGCGCGAGGAGATTTTCGGGCCGGTGCTTTCGATCATCGCGTATCGCGACACCGATCAGGCCATCGAAATCGCGAACGATACGCCGTATGGCCTGCAAGCCTACGTGCTCTCGCCCGATATCGAGCGTGCGCGCGGCGTGGCCGCGCAGATCGAAGCCGGCCGCGTGCTCGTCAACACGCTCGCGCATGAACCGGCCGCGCCGTTCGGCGGCTTCAAGCAGTCGGGAATCGGGCGCGAGTACGGCACTTTCGGGATCGAAGCGTTTCTGGAGCCGAAGTCCACGCTCGGCGTGCTTTGATGCGCCGCTAGCCGCGCAAAAATGCAAACGCCCCGGTTGTGCTGCTAACCGGGGCGTTTTGAACTGCGCTTTAGCGCGCTACATCAGAAGGTCTGCCAGTCGTCGTCGGCCGTGGCCGTTGCCGGCTCGCGGCGGTCCGCCTTCGGAGCGGGCGCAGCGGGGGCACGCGCGGGCGCGGGCCTCGAAGGTGCGGATCGCTTGACCGCGACACTCGCAACGACATTCGCCGCCGGCGCGAGGCTCGCCGTTGCAGTACGCCCCGCCGAGCCGATGTTGAACACCGAAACCATCTCGCGCAACGCCGTGGCCTGCGAGGACATCGACTGCGCCGCCGCCGACGCTTCCTCGACGAGCGCCGCATTCTGCTGCGTGACTTCGTCCATCTGCGTGACGGCCTGGTTGACCTGCTCGATGCCGGTGCGCTGCTCGCCCGATGCGGCCGAAATCTCGTTCATGAGGTCGGCTACACGCTTGACCGATTGCACGATCTCGCCCATCGTGCGGCCCGCGTCGTCCACGAGCGCCGTGCCGTTGTTCACGCGCTCGACCGACACGCTAATGAGTTCCTTGATTTCGCGCGCCGCCGTCGCGCTGCGCTGCGCGAGCGTGCGCACCTCGCCCGCCACGACCGCGAAGCCGCGGCCCTGTTCACCGGCTCGCGCCGCTTCCACGGCGGCGTTGAGCGCCAGGATGTTGGTCTGGAACGCAATGCCTTCGATCACCGAGATGATCTGCGCGACCTGTTCGGAGCTGTTCGCGATATCGCGCATCGTATCGACCACGCGGCCTACCACTTCGCCGCCGCGCGTGGCCGTTTGCGAGGCCTGACCCGCCAGCGTGTTGCCCTGCGTCGCGTTGTCGGCGTTCTGCTTGACCGTTGCCGTGAGCTCTTCCATGCTCGCCGCCGTTTCTTCGAGCGAAGCGGCCTGTTCTTCGGTGCGCTGGCTCAGGTCGGTGTTGCCCGCCGCGATCTGGGCGGAAGCCGTCGCAATGCCTTCGCTGCCGGTGCGCACACGGCCCACCAGGTCGACCAGGCGCTCGTTCATGTGACGCAGCGCGCCGAGCAACTGAGCGGCCTCGTCGCTGCCGTCCACCTGGATGCGCGCGGTCAGGTCGCCACGCGCCACCGTCTCGGCCACTTCCACGGCCCGCGCAATCGGGCCCGTGATCGAACGCGTGATGAAGAGCGCAATCGTGGCGCCAAAGCCAATGGCGATCACGATCAGCACGATGGTCCAGGCGAACGCACTGTGGTATGCGTCCTTCGCCATGGCGACTTCGGCGGTCGAGCCATTGTGATTGAGGGTCACGTCCTGGTTGATGAGGTCCATCAGCGCCTGGAACGATTTCGCCGATGTAGTCGAAACCGCGGCGCGCGCGTCGGCCGCTCCGCCGTCGGCGGACATGGCGAGGGCATCGATCTTCTTGTCGTCGTCGAGATACTGCGACCACGCGGTGCCGATCGAATCGGCCACGCGGCGCTCTTCGGCCGAGGAGACCAGCTTCGAATAGCCGTCGAACGTCGAGCCGAACTGGCTGACCATCTGGGCGTGCTGATCGTGCAGCGCGGCCTTCTCGCTAGCGTCGCCGGAGATCAGCATGCGCAGCGACGTGCGGCGCACGTCCTGCGCCTGATTACGCAGATTGCCTAGCGTCTCGATGCTAGGCAGCCAGTTCATGCCGATTTGCTGCGTGCCGTCGAATATGCGCGATGCTTGAAGGAGCCCGGTCCCGCCCACTGCGCCGAGCAGGAGCAACACAATGGCAAAGCCCGCGCCGAGACGCGGGCCGATTTTGATTCTGGTAAGGAATGACATGGGGACGCCGTAGTGAGAGGTCATGTGTATTGACGACCACGACGCCAAAAAATTAAGTCACTGTTGCAAATATAACAGCGCGTAAGGAAAGCACGAGGCAAGCGAACGATCGATCTCTTTTCATACGATTAGGATACCGTATCAATTGAATCAGCCATGCGCCACGCAAACTCCGACCTGTGCGATCGCCGCATCGCGCTGTGCCGAACTCGCACGCGTCGCGCCGGTGAGATAGGTCGTGACAAGGATGGGCGCGCGCCCGGCGGGCCAGACAATCGCCACATCGTTCGCCGTGCCGCGCTCGCCCGTGCCGGTCTTGTCGCCCACGCGCCAGTCCTTCGGCAAGCCCGCGCGCAAACGCGCGTCGCCCGTCTTGTTGGCGACGAGCCACGCAACGAGTTGCTCGCGCGAAGCCGCGGAAAGACGCTCGCCCAGCAGCAATTCGCGCAGGTTCGCGACCATGGCGGCGGGCGTGGTCGTATCGCGCGGGTCGCCGGGTATTGCTTCGTTGAGCGTGGTCTCATTGCGGTCGAGGCGCGTGACCGGGTCGCCAAGGCTGCGCGCGAAGGCCGTAATCGCGGGCGGCCCGCCAATGCTCTCCAGCAACAGGTTCGCCGCCGTGTTGTCGCTGCGCGTGAGCGCCGCTTCGCACAGCTCGGCGACCGTCATGCCCTCGCCGCCCGCGCGCGGGCCGCTCACCGGCGAATACGACACGACTTGCGCATGCGAATACGCGACCTTGCGCGCGAGATCTTCCTTGCCTTGATCCTTGCGCGTCAACACGGCCGACGCGAGCAAAACCTTGAACGTGCTGCACATCGGAAAGCGCTCGTGCAGCCGCCAGCCGCGCACGCGGCCACTCGCCGTGTCGAGCATCGCGACGCCGAGCCGCCCGCCCACCTGCGCCTCGATGGCGGCGAGCTGCTTTTCCAGCGCGCCCGTTTGGGCGGGCTTCGCCGCGCTCGCACCTGTCGCGCCGAACGCCTGAGATGCAACACCAGCTATCGCTCCGCCTACTACCGTCATCGTGAATCTACGTCGTGTGATCATGGCTTCTCCCTAAAGAGCCGCCACTATCGCGTGTTCTCCGTGAGGTGACAAACGATGATAAATTGCGCCACGCCCCAGAAAAACTTATGGCTCGATCATGCGACCGAATCTGCCCCTCAATGCCTTGCGCGCCTTCGAATCGTCGGCGCGGCACCTGAGCTTCACGCGCGCGGCGAGCGAGCTGAACGTCACCCAGGCGGCCGTGAGCCAGCAAGTCCGCATGCTCGAGGAGCGGCTGGGCGCGACGCTCTTCAAGCGCCTGCCGCGCGGTCTTGCGATCACCGACGAAGGTCTCGCGCTGCGCCCCGTGCTCACGGATGCGTTCGATCGCATCGAAGCCGTGTTGCGACAGTTCGAGGGCGGCCACTTTCACGAGGTGCTGACCGTGGGCGCCGTGGGGACGTTCGCGGTGGGATGGTTGATGCCGCGCCTGAAGTCGTTTCACGACGCGCATCCGTTCGTCGAGTTGCGCATCATGACGAACAACAATCTCGTCGATCTCGCGGGCGAAGGGCTCGACTTCGCCATTCGGTTCGGCGACGGCACGTGGCCGGGTTCGCGTGCCGTGAAGCTGTTCGACGCGCCGCTCGCCGCGCTCTGCACACCCGATATCGCGCAACGCCTGCAGCGGCCCGCCGATCTCGCCAACGAAAAACTGCTGCGCTCGTATCGCGCCGACGACTGGACGCTCTGGTTCGAAGCCGCCGGACTCGCGCCGCGCCCGGTGCGCGGACCCGTGTTCGATTCGTCGCGGCTCATGGTGGAAGCGGCCATGCAGGGCGCGGGCATCGCGCTCGCGCCTGTTTCGATGTTCGAGCGCGATCTCGCGGCGGGCCGGCTCGTGCGGCCCTTCGATATCGAGGTGCACGCGGGCAGCTACTGGCTCACGTCGCAGAAGGGGAAAACGGCGACGCCTGCCATGCGCGCGTTCAATCAATGGATCGCGAAGGAAGCGGGTAGCGGCGAGAACGCGTGAATGGTGTGTTACGCGCCGGCTTGCAGGAGCCGCGTGTGAAGCGCATCGATTTCCGTTTCCGCGAAAACCTCGATGCCGTGCTGGCGCAGCAATGCGGTTGTCACACCCGCGCCCGCTTGTTTGCGGCCCGTGAAGCTGCCGTCGTAGATAACGCGGCTGCCGCAGGAGGGACTGCCGTCCACGAGCAATGCGAAGCGGCAGTCGCGCGCGAGCGCGAGTTCTAGCGCCACATGCGCGCCATCTACGAACAGCGCGGTAACGTCCGCGCCGCGCACGTCGATTACGTGCGCGTGTCCAGCCAGCACCGCAGTTCCCAAAGCGCCATGCGCGATTTCCGCAGGCGGCCTTGGCACGCCGAACCCGCCTGCCACTTCAGGGCAAACGGGAACGAGGCGCCCCTCGCGCTGCCACTGTTCGATCAGTGCATGCGCAACGGTTTTTGCCGAGCCGTTGTAACGGACCGGGTTGCCGAGCAGACAAGCGCTAACGAGTATTCGGTGGAGCATGCGGGATACGTTCGGATTGCACGAATCCTTCGCATTCTACGCGCCGAAATCGTGAAACATCACATTGCCATCGCGAGGCGCGTCGCCTGATCGATGGCGCGCAGCGCGTCGAGTTCGGCGGCAACATCGGCGCCGCCTATCACCTTCGGTGTTGCGCCGCGCGCGACGAGTTCATCGTAGAGCGTGCGATTCGAATGCTGGCCCGCACATAGCACGACATGATCGACGGCCAGCGCCTGCGGCTTGCCGTCGACGCTGTAGCGCAGGCCTTCATCGTCGATTGCGTCGTACGTCACGCCTGACGTCATCATCACGTTCGCCTTGCGCAGGCGTGCCTTCAAGATCCATCCCGTCGATTTGCCGAGCCCCTTGCCAAGCGGCTCCGCCTTACGCTGGAACATATGGACGCTGCGGCGCGGCGCGCCATGCGCGTCGACGCGCGTGACGCCGCCTCCGCGCGTATTGGCGAGATCGACGCCCCATGCACGGAAAAATGCGCCACGGTCCAGCGATTCCTGCGCGTCGCCCAACAGATACTCGGCCACGTCGAAGCCTATGCCGCCCGCGCCGATGATCGCCACGCGCGCGCCCACTTCGACCTTGCCCGTGAGCACGTCGATATACGAGACCGCCTTCGGATGATCGACGCCAACGATATCGGGCACGCGCGGCGCAACGCCCGTGGCGATGACGATATCGTCGAAGGCCTCGCTCGCGAGCCCATCGGCCGTTGCAGGCTCACCGAGCCGTACAGTCACGCCGAGGCGCTTCAAACGCACGTCGAAATAGCGCAGCATCTCGTGAAACTCGGCTTTGCCGGGCACGACCTTCGCCAGATTCAACTGACCGCCCAGCCGCGCATGGGCCTCGAACAACGTCACCCGGTGGCCGCGTTCAGCCGCGTTGGTCGCGAACGCCATGCCGGCGGGTCCGCCGCCCACCACCGCAATGCGTTTGGGTTGCGTGGCCTTGCCCGCCGCGAATTCGATCTCGCGCCCGGCCCGCGGATTGACGAGGCATGTCGCCGTACGATCCGTGAAGATGCGGTCGAGGCACGCCTGATTGCAGCCGATGCAGGTGTTGATTTCGTCGGCCATGCCAAGCCGCGTTTTCTTCGCAAAGTCCGGGTCGGCAAGCAGCGGGCGCGCCATCGAAACGAGATCGGCCACGCCGGAGGCAATCAGTTCTTCAGCAACCTCGGGCATGTTGATGCGGTTCGACGCCATCACCGGAATCGATACCGCCTCTTTGACGTTGCGAATCGCGTCGCGCCAGGCCGCGCGCGGTACGCACGCCGCAATGGTCGGCACTGCCGATTCGTGCCAGCCCACGCCCGTGTTGATGAGATCCGCACCGGCCGCTTCGATCTCCTGCGCGAATGCCGCGATTTCGGCGCCGCCCATGCCGCCTTCCACGAGGTCGATGGAAGAGATGCGGTAGATCAGCATGGGCTCGCGGCCCATTTCCGCGCGCACGGCACGCACGATATCGAGCGCGAAGCGGATGCGGCCTGCGAAGCTGCCGCCGAATTCGTCGTCGCGCCCGTTGGTGACGGCCGCCGTGAACTCGTTGATCAGATAGCCTTCCGAGCCCATGATCTCCACGCCGTCGTAGCCGGCCTGAACCGCCAGCGCAGCCGTGCGGGCGAAATCGGCGATCGTGGCGCGCACCGCCTCAGTGCTGAGCGCGCGCGGTGCGTACGGGTTGATTCGTGCCTTGGCGGCCGTGGGCCCCACGCATTCGGGCACTTTCGCATAGCGGCCCGCGTGCAGGATCTGCAGCACAATCTTTCCCCCGGCCTCATGAACCGCGCGAGTCACGACACGATGCTCTCCTAGCTGTTCGGCGCAATTGAAGAGCGGGCCGCCCGCCTCCATCACGCCCTCGGGGTTCGGCGCGAACCCGCCGCTCAGGATCAGGCCGACCTCCCCGGCTGCGCGCGCCGCATAGAACGCGGCGAGGCGCTCGTGCGGACGGTCGAGTGTTTCGAGCCGCGTGTGCATCGCGCCCATCACCATGCGGTTGGGGAGCAGCGTCGCGCCAACGCGAAGCGGGGTCAAAAGCCGGTCGTAGTTCGCCATGGGGGTTGTCTCTTGATATTCTCGTGCGTCGTTCTCACACTCTAGGCGAGCGCTTAAATTACGTCAACATCATGATATATATCGAGGGCATGAGGAGGGGGATTGCCCAAATGGACGGCACGCCCACTTCCCTTCACTATTTTCGTATCAGGTATTTGTCTCATTGCCTGCGCACCCGCGCGGGTAGCGAAAGGCGCCCATGACCCAGAACGACCCTTCGTACGACCAGTCCGTCTCGTCCATTCACAACCGTTTGTTCTTTCGGCTGTTCCAGGCGGGCAACACGCTAGACCGGCAAACGACCAAGGCGCTCGGCATCACGACCGTGCAGTGGTCGGTGCTGGGCGCGCTGTCGCGCCCACAGGTGGCGCAGGGCATGTCGTTTTCCGAGCTGGCCGACTATCTCGTGGTGAGCCGCCAGAGTCTCGACGGTGTGCTCAAGCGTCTGGAGCGCGACGAGCACGTGCTGCGCGTGGCCGACACCGTGGACCGGCGCGCGAAAAAAGTCGTGCTCACCGAACAAGGCAAAGTGTTCTGGGAGAGCCTGCAGCCGAAGATCTACGAGTTCTATCGGCAGGCGCTTGCGAGCTTTCGCTTCGACGACAAGGTTTCGCTCGTGCATTTCCTGAATCAGCTGAACAAAGGCATGGACGAGATCGATCTGGGCGCACAGGCGCAGCGCGAGCCGGAGTGAATGCCCCCTCTCGCTTTCATATCGTGCAATGCGCGCCCGGTGTGTGCAAATGACGCAGTCCCGGATGCGGGCCGGCAATTGCACATGGAAGGACACCTTCTCTTATCGTGAAAGACATCACGTAAGCCATTGAACAACAAGGAAATTGCAGCGCAACAAAGCGGCAGGGAAGTCGTCTTTCACTGCGATAGACTGAAACGAACGACGCTTCTTATTCGCTTGTTATTCAATGGAGACTCATCATGGACGTGTATATCGAACCGTTGCCGAGGGGCCAATGGGGGCCAATCGATGGCTACGCCCTGGAATTCGCGGACGGCAGCAAGTTCGCCGACAACATCTTCCGCTCGGAGCATCTCGCGATCAGCGAGATCGTCCTGCGGGGCTACAAGCCGCTGCTGGCCAAGGTCCGCATTACGGACAAGCAAGCCAACGCACATTGGCAGCGCCCCGAGAGTTCGCGCTGACGCGTGCAACACGATTGACGCCTCATGCCGCCTCCTGCATGATCGTCCTCATGAACGCGCACCTGCTCACCACGACGACTACCACGACCGCTTCCGGCGGGTCGTGAGTTCGGTGCGCGCACATTAGATTTCGTATCGATCACAAGGCCCCGCCAGCAATGGACGGGGCCTTGTCGTTTCTCCGTGCGTTGCGGGCACAACCACCGGAGAGCCACCATGCCCAGCCTCGCTCGCGCCCTTCTCGTCATCGATATGCAAGAAGGCCTGTTCAACGGCCCCAATGCACCGTTCGACGGGCAGCGCGTACTCGCCAATATCGAGCAGTTGATCACGAAAGCCCGCAAGGCCCGCGCGCCGGTCTTCGCCGCACGCCACGTCGGGCCGCCGGGTTCGCCCATCGAGCCGGGCAGCCCGCTCACGCGCTTGCTGCCGGCGCTCGCCATCGACCCGGATATCGACAGCGTGTTCGAGAAGCGCCGCCCCAATTGCTTCACCGGCACCGATCTCGCGCAGCGGCTCGCGCACGCCAACGTGGGCGAGCTCGTCATCGCGGGAATGCAGACGGAGTATTGCGTGGATTCGACCTGCCGCGCCGCGGGCGACCTGGGCTTCAAGGCGCTGCTCGTCGCAGACGCCCACACGACCATGGATACGCCCGTGCTCAGCGCCGCGTCGATTATCGAGCACCATAACCGCACGTTGAGCGGTCCGTTCGTCAAGCTCGTTAGCACGGCGGATTGTGCGTTTGAGTGAGCTACGGCGCGCGCGCAGGTGTTCGATCGCATCCGCAGCCCATGGTGCGCGTGCGATCGAATGCCTGGTCGTGGCAGCTTTCGTCAGCAGTCCGTGGTTTAGAACCCCTCGAGCACGAGCTTGCCGCGCGAGCGGTTCGTCTCCACGAGTTCGTGCGCCCGGCGCAGGTTCGCCGCATTGATGGTCCCAAAGCTCTCGTTGAGCGTCGTGCGCAGCACGCCTTCGTCGATGAGCGAGGCCATACGGTTCAGCAGTTGGTGCTGGCGAATCTGGTCTTTCGTGCCGAACATCGAGCGCGTGAACATGAACTCCCAGTGCAGCGCCACGCTCTTCCTCTTGAGCTTGCGGAAGTCGACCAGCTCGGGGTCGTCGATCAGCGCAAGATGCCCCTGCGGATTGATCGAGGCGACGATCTCGTCGAAGTGATGATCGGTCTGGTTCAGGCTCGCGATATAGTCCACGCCTTCCATGCCGATGCGCTTGAGCTCCTGCGAAAGCGGCTTCGTATGGTCGATGACGTGATGCGCGCCCAGCTCGCTCACCCACTTCGACGTTTCGGGCCGCGAAGCCGTGCCGATCACCGTGAGGCCCGTGAGCTTGCGCGCCAGCTGCAGGAGCACCGAGCCCACGCCGCCCGCCGCACCGATCACGAGCAGCGATTCGCCGGACTGCGCCGTGCCCTCGGCCACCTTGAGCCGATCGAACAGCAGTTCCCACGCCGTGATGGAGGTGAGCGGCAACGCGGCCGCCTCGGCGAAATTCAGGCTTTGCGGCATGCTGCCCACAATGCGCTCGTCCACCACGTGCAGTTCGCTGTTGGTGCCGGGGCGCAGCAGCGAGCCCGCGTACCACACGCGATCGCCCGGCTTGAAGAGTGTCACGTCGCGGCCCACGGCACGCACAATGCCGCTCGCGTCCCAGCCGATCACTTTCGCCTCGCCGTTTTCGGGCGCCATATTCGCGCGCACCTTCACATCGACCGGGTTGACCGACACCGCGTGCACTTCGACGAGCAGATCGCGCGGGCCCGGCTGCGGATCGGGCAGTTCGAGATCGATCAACGATTCGGGGTCGCTGATGGGGAGATTGCGGTAGTAACCAATCGCTTTCATCGTGAATACCTCCAGACAGTCAAATTGCAGGAAACCGGCTCGGTTGGGCGAGCGGCTCGAAGTGATACAGGTCCGGGTCCGCCGAGAAGTACGGCCATAGCGCGTGCAGGAAGGTCCGGAAATCGCCGTGCATCATGAACGCGCTCTGCGCGTCGAGGCTGTCCCATTCCACTTCCAGCACATAGCAGCCTTCGTCTTCGCACTGCGGACCCAGGCGATGACCGCGATAACCCGGCTTGCTCGTGAGCAGCGGGCAGACGCGCAGCCAGGCCGCCTCGAAATGCGAAATCTTGTCGGCTCTCAGGTAAAAGCGGCCTATCGCGACGATCATCGAGGACTCCGTGCCGTTCGTGTTGGTACGAATAATCGGCCAGCGCGAGCCGCGCGCATAGCGGCAATCGGCGAATTCAGCTTCAAAGCTGCTTTGAAAATCGCGCGCGGGATCGAGCGGCGGGAGCGGCGGAAAGGCCGGAGCCAGCGGGCCAGGTGTCAGGTCCGTAGCGGGCTGACTGCGCAATGACACGTCAGGCAAGAAACGCGGCAATACGATCGCGCAGCACGTCGCGCAATGCGTTGACGGTTGGTGAGAGCATCGTGCGGTGGGCGCACACGAGATGCAGCGGCGCGCCTTCGCCTTGATACGCGTCGAGCGCGGTTTCGAGGCGGCCCGCCTTGATATCGGCAAGCACGTCCAGACGCGACTTGTATGCGAGGCCATGCCCCGCCACGGCCCAGCGGCGCACGAGTTCGCCGTCGTCGCTGCTGCGGTTGCCTTGCACGGTTACGACGCTGGCATCGTCGCCGCGATAGAAGGTCCAGCGGTCGTGCAGTGTGTCGCTCAGCGCGAAGCGCAGGCAGTTGTGGCGCGAGAGATCGGCGGGCGAGGCAGGTTTGCCGTGACGCGCGAAATAGCCGGGCGCGGCGCACAGCACGCGCCGGTTTTCGGGCGCGAGCGGCAGCGCGACGAGAGAGGAGTCTTCGGGCACGCCATAGCGAACCGCCACGGCCACCGCGGAGCGGAACATGTCGGTCACGCTGTCGCCAATGTGCACCTGGAACGACACCGCCGGATGCTGCGTCTGGAAGTCGTCGAGCCAGGGCGCGAGCACGTTGCGCCCGAGATCGGAAGGAATCGACAGCGAAACGCTGCCGCCGATCATCTTGCGCCCATGCGCCACGGCGTTCTGGCCGGCCTCCACCTGCTCCATGACACCGCGCGCGTAGTCCAGGTAGCGCTCGCCGTCCGGCGTGAGGCGCAGGCTGCGCGTGGAGCGTGCGAGCAGGCGCGTGCCGAGTTCGGTTTCGAGGCGCTTGAGGCCCGCGCTCGCCACGGCGGGCGTGAGATCGAGCTGACGCGCGGCGGCCGAGAGGCTGCCGTTGTCCGCCGCACTGATAAAAATGACGAGGTCTTCCAGTCTGATCATGTTCCGTCGCGTCTCGTTGGGCTGCGCTCGCCCCGCAAGCCGGCGCGGCAGTCATGGAGTATGCGAACTGTACAGGAAGCCGCCGCGCGCGGGCCTCGTGCGCGGATCAGCGAAATGGGCGGCGGTTCTATACTTCCCAGTTGGAAACGCAGATCGTTCATACAGGAGTACGAGGCAATGCTGAACTATCCCGCCGCCTACCAGTCGACCAAGGGCTCCGCGCTCGACGTGAACAAGCCCTTTTACCGCCGCATCGCTGAAGAGCAAGGTCAGCGCGAGCTGATCGAATCCATTGTCGTGCCGATACGCTCGGGTCAGGCCTGGAGCGTCCCCGCCGGGCACGTGTTTCGCATCGTGACGATCGAAGGCCCGCAAGTGGCCGACCTCAATCTATGGAACCGGCACGATCCGCGCGAACGCATGTGGGCTTCGCGCACGCGCCAACTCCAGCAGGCGCACGTGAGCACCTTCGACCGCCTGTGGTCCACGCTGCCCTTCCTGCGCCCGCTCGTCACCATCACGGACGACAGCCTCGCCGGCTACGGTGTGGACGAGCACGGCGGGCGCGTTCACGACCTGCTCGGAACGCGCTGCGACCCCTACGTGAACCGCATGCTGACTGGCGAAGACTTCCATTTCCATTGCCACTCGAATCTCACGCGCGCCATCGCGCCCTACGGGCTCACCGAATACGACGTGCACGATGTGCTCAACGTGTTCCAGTGCACGGGCCTGAATCTGGAGGACAAATACTTCATGAAGGCCTGCCCGGCGAAGAAGGGCGACTACCTCGAGTTTTTCGCCGAAATCGACCTGTTGTGCGCGCTTTCGACCTGCCCCGGCGGCGACCTTTCGCTGCCGATGTGGGGACCGGACGCGCGCGACCCGCTGGAAGTCTGCCGGCCGCTCGGCATCGAGATCTATCGGCTCGCGCCCGCGCTACTGGAAGGCTGGTCTTCGCCGCCTGTTGCCGAATATCGCGGCCTGCACGGCATGGCTTTGCAGCAGCCCGACTGGAAGTGCGGTTGCTGAGTCGCCCGAGCGCGCGCAGCCGGTGCAGCTCCTCGCGCCAGACAAAAAATCATCGCGCAAAAGCCGTCGGGCCATGCGCCCACCCAAGTGTTCGCATGGCCCGACGGTGTACAGCGGTTGCGGCTTACTGCTGCTTCTCGACCTTCTTCGGCTTCGGCGGCGTTTCGACCTTCGCGTACTGGAACGCGGGCGTGGCCTTCAGCGCTTCCTTGGTTGCGCCGGGCAGATAGAGATTGCCCTGGCGCACGTCGAGCGACGCGATGGGTACGGCCACGTCATGCGAACCGACGCCGAGGAAACCGCCCGCCGCAACGATGGCCGCGGAAACCGAGCCGTCCGGTGCGACGATCAGGTCGCGCACGGTGCCGATTTTCGCGTTGTCGTCGTTATAAACGGGCTTGCCGAGCACGCTCTTCTTCACGCTCCAGCCTTCGAGCAGTGCCTGCGACTGCTCGATCGACACGCTCAAGGGCTGCGCGCCCGCGATCTGGGCATTCGCGCTGGCACTGGCCACCACGGCGCCGAATACAGCTACGGCCAACATCGTCTTGCGGAAAAGCATCTTGTTTCGCTCCTGTATTCCGGTTATTTCGCCGCGCAGGTCGTTGCGAGTCACTGCGAGACTGCGGGCGGAGTGTATGGTAGCCGGTATGGCGAGGCGCTGCGCTCAAGCTGTTTGCGCGAAAGCAACTAAAGGGACGCCTGACGCAAAAACGCCGCCAGCCCTACGGAAGCCTCGGCGAAGCGCTGCTCGAGAAAGTCGAGCAGCGTGCGTACGCGCGGCGCCATATAGGGCGTGCGCTGAAAGAGCGCGTTTACAGGCACGTCCGGGCTGCGCCACTCCGGCAAGAGCAGCTTGAGCCGCCCAGCCTGCAAATCGGCGCCTATGTCCCAGATCGACTTCATCACCACGCCGCGCCCTTCGATCGCCCACTCGCGCGCCAGCGCGCCGTCGTTGGTCTGGCGCGAGCGCTCGAGCGGCGCCGAAAAAAGCGCGGCTTCTTCGCCGCGCGCGAAGCGCCAGTGGTTCGCCACACCCGCCGTCGAGGCAAGCAGGATGAAGTCGTGCTCGTGCAACTCGTCGGGGTGGCTCGGCGCACCATGGGCGGCAAGATAGTCGGGCGACGCGCACAGCGCGCGGCGATTGTCGGCCATGCGCCTCGCGACCATCCCACTATCGGCGGGCACGCCAAAGCGAATCGCGAGATCGATATCGTCTTGAAGCAGGTGCGAGAGCGAATCGGAGAGCACGAGCGTGAGCGTGACCTGTGGATGCCGCTCGTTGAATTCGTCGAGCCAGTGGCGCAGCACGGCGCGCCCGAAGTCGGACGTGGCCGACACACGCAGCGCGCCGCTCACCGAAGTGCGCCCGGCTTGCAGCGCGGCGCGCGCGTCGTCGAGCGTTTGCAGCGCGTGCTGGCAATGCGCGAGATACATGCGGCCTTCGTCGGTCAGGCGCAGCTTGCGTGTGGAGCGCTCGAACAACTGCGTGTGGAGCACGCCTTCCAGCTTCACGAGCCTCGCACTCGCCGCGGCGGGCGAGAGCCCAAGCTTTCTGCCGGCAGCCGACAGGCTGCCAAGACTGGCCGCTTCGACGAAAAGGCGAATGTCTCCGAGATTGTCCATGGCTGCGCATTGCGATGAAGGTGACAGCGATGGTAGCGCGATACGCCTGCGCGGCCCGCGAAGCGTGCGGACCGCCACTGGCATGCACAGTGCGCGCTTATTTGGCGACTACGCCCAGTTGCTGCAGGAACGTGAGGTTGTCTTCGAGGTGCCAGTTGTCGGTGATCTTGCCGTCGCGGATGCGGTAGATGTCCGTGGCAATGAAATCCACCGGCTGGCCCTTGCCCTGCACGCCGTTGAAGGTCCCCGTGAAATGGCCCGTGAAGTGCAGATGGGTTACCACGCGGTCGCCCGTCACGATCATCTGCTCGACGTCGGCATGCACGTCGGGCACCGCGCCGTGGAACACCTTCGATGCCGCGAGCGGCCCGGCCACGCCTTGCGGGCGGCCGGCGGGCAGCGTGCGGTCCGTGAAGTCGGCGGCCAGCGCTTCGCGGGCCTGGGCTTCGTCGCCCGTGCTCCAGAACGTGTCGTAGAGGCGCGCGGCGCGAATCTGCTGTTGTGCCTGATGCTTCGGCAGGCTCTTGTCGACGATGAGTTGTTGCGGCTGCACCAGGCTGTCGTTCGTCGCCGCTGCGGCCGGCAACGCGATACCGAGCAAAGCGGTGGCGGCGGACAGCGTGGCGACAGAGGCGCGGAAGACAGCAGAGAAAGCGGTTTGCGTGTTCATGTGAGACTCCTTGAATGCGTGATGGTCAAATTCACTGAATCGGTTGGAAACAATGTAATTCGTACTGCGTATCATGCGCGGGAGCACAACCAGAATGGGAAGCCGCTTGGTTGTCTCCAGAAAGCGGTGGAACCGCTGTGGAAGTGCAACCATTTTGCTTAATACCGTGCCGTTTGATAATGAGTCCCGTTCTTGAATGATTTTCAAGCTGGACAGAAAAATCGATTGAAACGCGACGCTTGTTTGCTAACGATTGTTTTCCGTGAGTCGAGGCCGGCGCGCTGCTGTCGGCAGACGTCTAAGTTGAACGGACTTACCAATATAAATCAGCTGTTTAGCTACGATTTCGTCATAGCTCAATCAGTCACTGCTGCGAACGATATTGGTTCGATGCTTTCGGCGGGGCTGTCCTACCAGCCATACTTGAGCTCGATACCAGCGTAGTCGGCATTATGTCCACCCGCCTGGCGTATCGTGTTCCCCACCTGGAAGTGCACGGCTTCGATCGAACCAATGAGGTTCGCCGCAATCGTCCAGTCCGCGCGCAACTGCACATACATGCCGGTCCACAGCGTGCCCTTGCCCGCTGTGCCGGGCACGACCTGACTGCCCTGCTGATACACAGCGTCGCCGGTTGTCTCGCGCCACTGGAAACCGAGCGCGCCGAGCAGCGCAAGATTCGCGGTCGGTTTGAGCGTGATGGAAGGCTTCACGTGAATCAGGTTCGAATAGCCGGTATAGCCGGCAAGCGTGAAGTAATAGCCGTTAGGAAACAGTGGATTGAAGGTCCCGATCCGGCCGTCGTTCGGATGCCGGTCGCCCGAAGCTGCATCGACTTGCAGCCCGATGCGCGGCGACCAGGGCATGTCGAGCTTGTAACCGGCAATCGTGCCGATTGCCCACGCGCCGATCGTGCTGTTGCCGACCGTTCCCGACTGCAACATGCCTTCAGCGTCCCAGTCGAAGCGCCCTTGCGTGCCCGTGTATCGCAAGTCCCATACGTCACGGCGCTCAGCGCCGCTCGCATCGAGATATCGCGCGTTGCTGCGGTTATAGCGGGACCAGTAGCCGGACAGATCGCCGGGACCCACAGACTGGCGCTCGAAACGCACGCCGCTGAAGGTGAGATTGCGGTTCGACACGTCGTCGAACACGGTCGCGTCGCGATACTGCACGGGCTGCGTTGCGTACGCAATGAAGCGCCACTTCTGATACTCGTAGTCGGCCCAGACCGCGTCGAACGCCTGGCGCACGTTCGGACCATCGCGCACGGAAATGAAACGCTGCAAGTCGAACGCCATTTCCTGGCGCCCAACGCGAACCTTGACCGTGCCGCCGCCAAGCGCGCCGGTATAGGTCACAAATGCCTGCTCGACATCGAGCGGATTCTTGTCCACAGGCGTAACCGAGTTCTTGCCGAACGGACGCGCGTCCTCGAGCTGCACGAAGAACTGCCAGTGCTGTGCGAGACGCGCATCGGCATGCACTTCCACGCGCTGGATCAGGTACGTGTCCGACTGCGCGGACCCGATGCCAAAGAGCGGCGCGTTGTTGCTTTCGATCCGCTCGCGCAGATTCGCGCCGAGCGAAAGATACGATGACGGGTCGCCGCCGAGCGGGATGTACTTGAGTCCGTCGAGCGGCTTGCGCGGAACACAGGGATTGGCGAGCACCGACCAGTCTTCCTGCCAGCGATTGAACATCACGACAGGACGTTTGACGTCGCACGCGGCCGCCGCGATGCTACCCGTTTGCGCCGCCGCGTTGCCAGCCGTATTTCCCGTATCGGCCGTATCCGCCGGGTCGGCCGCGACGCTCGTTCCTGCGGCGGGTTGTGCCGCGTTTTGCGCGAACGCCGCATCGGCGCCCGTCAGCAACAGCCCAGCAATGGCCGTCGCGCCGGCGGCTTTTTCGAAGCGCCGCCCGCGCATCGTGCTCGATACCATGAATTTCCCTGGCCGTTCCCGGCTTGTAGTTGAATGTATCCGACCGCCTCATGCGACGCGTGCACTCGCGGCGACATCATTCGCCGCGTTGCTTCATGTGTGCCCCGGCGTGGCCGTACGCTCGTGTTCGCCCGTGGTCAACGCGAGCCCTGCAAGCGCGCACGCCGGCGCGAGCAGCGCCCAGAAGCCCACGTATCGCAACCCCAGCGCGCCAGCCGTGGCGCCGATTGCAAATGCCACGATGGCCGGCATCATCTTCCCGAAGCGCGCACGCGCTGTGTCGCGTGAGCTTGCGGGCGTACTCGCGGACAGCATGTCGACTACGTCCAGGATGGCTTGCGTGACGTTGCCTGTCATCACCGTATTCGGCACGGCGGGACGCTGGATCAGGCGCGGATGCGCATTCTGCACGCCCATCGCGAACGCACCGACCACACCGGCCGCGATGACCGGCAGGCTGTCGGGCTGGCCGACCGGCGTCGCCCACACGCCCGCGAGGCAAAAGCCGGCCATGAGCACGGCCTGCACCGCATGGAGCACGCGCGCGCCCTGACGTGCATGCGCCTCGGAGAGCGAGCGCACCAGCAGGCTGCTGAGAACAACCCCGCCGACGAATGCGGGAAACACGATCAGCTTGAGCAAAATGCCCTGGCCGTAGCCTGCAACGCCTGCGCCGATCAGCACGAAGTTGCCTGTGACGTGCGCGGTGAAGAGCCCGAACAGCGCCACGAAGCTCAGCGTGTCGACGAATCCGGCGATGGCGGCAAGGATCGAGTCCTCGTGCTTCATTTCGCGGCGTTGGCGTGGATCTCAGCGATATAGCCACCCGGGAACTGGACGATCGCGGCGTCGCGCCCTTCGGACGTGAATGGCGCAACGAGCACGGTCACGCCCGCGGCCTTTGCTTTCTCCAGCGTCTGGGCAAGATTCGCCACTTCGTAGCCCGTCATTTCCCGCCCGAAGGGGTAAGGCAGATGGCCGTCGGTCACGAGCACGGTCATCTTGCCGAAGCCCGATTCGATGCGGACACGGCGATAGGTATCGTTCGGGCGCCCGATTTCGACGCCCGGCGCGTTGGCTTCGTCGGACACCACTTTGCCGTGCGAGAAGTTGACATAGGCATGAACCAGCTTGTGCAGGCTTTGCGGCGATACGTACACGCGATTCTCGGGCACGGTCTGCAGCGGATCGTAATGCGGTGCCTGGGTATGCCAGTAGATCTGCATATTGACGCCGCCCGGCCACGTGAGAACCGCGTCGCGGCCGATCGGATCGGGGAACGTATCGACGATCACATCCGCGCCTAGCGCACGCGCCGACTTCATCGCCGCGTCCATGTCGGTCACGAGGTAGCCCGTACGTTCAGCGCCGAACGGCCAGGGAACAGGCGTCTTGAAGCCGAACACGGAGATCGTGCCCGCCGGCGTGAAGACGAGTTGCGACATCGTCTGGCTCGGTGTCGGCGTGACCTGGAACACACCCTGCTTCGACTTGCTGCCGCCGAATGTCGCCACGAAGCTGTCTGTGAAACGGTCGAAATCTTCGGGAGCTACATACACATGGGTCGTGTCGTATTGCGGACCGACCGCGACCCACGGCGCCTGTGCCGGCAACACCGGCGGCTTCGCGAACGACACGGGCGCGGCGACGAGGCCGCCCGCGATCATCAGGGCAACGAGTACAGAGCGAATAGCTTTCATAACGGGATTTCCTTGATGTTTCATTTTGCCGGTCAATCATGCTCGGCTGTCGCCGGATGCGGGTTGCGCATCGCCGAGCATGGTTGCGAGCACAAGCGCCGCGATCAGACCCAAATGCTCGAAAAAGCTGTTGAGTGCGATGAAACGCGCCGTGCCGCTCTGGTTCCAGAAGTCGTTGGCAACCAGCATCGCCACGACGGTGAGCATGCCGAGGCCGCCCGCGCCAATCCAGGTAAAACGGCGCAGCACCACGCACAACGATCCGCCTATTTCGACCACGATCGCGAGCCCCGCCCAAAGTGCGGGCGGATGCAGGCCGAAATGCGCCTGCTCCGCGATAGCGCTGTCAAAGTGCAGCGCCTTGTTGACGCCGCCGATCAAATACGCGGACACCAGCGCGACGCGCATGAGCGGCGCCACCCACCACTGGGAAAGCAGCGCACGGACCCATGCGGGGTTGCGAGTGCCGCTCCGCGCCATCATGTCAGATCGCCCAGCAGGAGCATCCGAACGCGCCCCAGAAGCCCTTGGTGTCAGAAGTCGGCAACGTGCTGGCCCATGCGCTCGCGTGGCCGTGGCCATGCAAATCGCAGGCGTTCGCGCAAGCGCACATTGCTGCGGCCGCCGCACGCTGCAACGGCGAACCCTCGCGCTGAGTCGCGCCCCAGCCGCCATAGCCGCCGTACTGGCGTACCGGCGACCAGTCCGGCATGGCGGGCGGAATCGGCGCATCGTATTGCGAGAACGGGCCCGCGCCCCAGACGATCCTGCCGCCGACTACCGTGAGCAATGCCGTCGTCGTGGCGATATCGTCTTCGGCGCACGCAAAGAAGTCGCGGTCCGGCACCATGAGGTCGGCGAGTTGCCCGACCGCGATGCGGCCTTTGCGGCCTTCTTCATTCGAGAACCAGGTGACGTATTCCGTCCACATGCGCAGCGCTGTTTCGCGATCGAGCAGATTGCGCTGCGGGTACATCCGCAGGCCGCCGACCGTCTTGCCGGTCACGAGCCACGCGAGCGACACCCACGGGTTGTACGACGCCACGCGCGTGGCGTCGGTGCCAGCCGAGACCTTGATACCCTTGGCGAGCATCTTCGCAACTGGCGGCGTCGCTTCCGCTGCCTGTGCGCCGTAGCGCTCGACGAAATACTCGCCCTGGTAGGCCATGCGATGCTGCACGGCGATGCCGCCGCCCAGCGCGGCGATGCGGTCCATCGAGCGCTCGGAAACGGTTTCCGCATGATCGAAAAACCAGTTGAGGCCCTCGAGCGGAATATCCTGGTTGACCCGCTCGAACACGTCGAGCGCACGGCTGATGGTTTCGTCGTAGGTGGCGTGCAGCCGCCACGGCCAGCGGTTCTGCGCCAGCACGCGCACCACGCCTTCGAGTTCGCCCTCCATGCCAGGCGGCAGTTCGGGACGCGCGACACGGAAGTCCTCGAAGTCGGCCGCCGAGAACACCAGCATTTCGCCCGCACCGTTATGCCGGAAGTAGTCCGAACCATCGTGATACTTGACCGTGCGGGTCCAGTTCACGAAATCTTCCTTTTCGGCGTTCGGCTTCTGCGTGAAGAGGTTGTACGCGATGCGCACCGTCATCTCGCCCGCCTCGTGGAGCTTGCGGATGACTTCGTAATCGTCGGGATAATTCTGCGAGCCACCACCCGCGTCGATTGCGCCGGTCACGCCAAGGCGATTGAGCTCGCGCATGAAATGGCGCGTCGAATTGTATTGATACTCGGGCGGCAGCTTCGGGCCTTTTGCCAGCGTCGCGTAGAGAATCGACGCATTGGGATTGGCGAGCAACAGCCCGGTTGGGTTGCCCGCACTGTCGCGCAGGATTGTGCCGCCGGGCGGCTCGGGTGTTTCCTTCGTATAGCCCACCACGCGCAGGGCCGCTGCGTTGAGCAGCGCGCGGTCATACAGATGCAGTATGAAGACGGGCGTGTCGGGCGCCACGGCGTTGAGCTCTTCGATGGTCGGCAGGCGCTTCTCTTCGAACTGGTGCTCGGTGAAGCCGCCGACCACACGCACCCATTGCGGCGCGGGCGTGATCGCGACCTGCTGCTTGAGCATTTCCATGGCAATGGCGAGCGAGCGAACGCCGTCCCAGCGCAATTCCATGTTGTAGTTGAGGCCGCCACGAATCAAATGCAGGTGATTGTCGATCAACCCAGGCAGTGCCGCCCTGCCGCCGAGATCGACGACCCGGGTCGCGCTGTCCGCGAGCGGCATGACCTCCGCATCGCTGCCCACCGCCACGAAGCGGCCATCCGCGATCGCCACGGCGGTGGCGCGCGGGTTCGAACGGTCGAGCGTAGTGAACCGTCCGTTGTGCAGAATGAGATCGGGATGGGTAGCGGTTGCACACATGTGCGTTTCCTCGCTTCAAAACGTACTGCGATTAGAAGCCGAACAACGGCTTGAGGGTGGGAATGGCCTGAGCGCCGATAACCATACCCAGCAAACCGACGAGGGCGACCAGCGGCGGCGCCGGCGAGCGAACCTTGACGACGCTGTAGATCACACCGGCGAGCACGCCGGCACCGAGCGACACGAGATACGATTCCATACGGTCAGACTCTTCGAAGGATCAAGATTCGGTATGTACTTAGACATCCTTATCTATCAATTCAGTCAGCCAACACCCATCGTGTTGAACGCGTCGCGCCAGCGTGCGCTGCCGCGACGCAGGCCATTACTTCGCCGGTACCGCCGCCAGCAGTTGGTGCGGCTCAGCCGTGCGTTGCCCGGCCTTGTGGACCATCGTGTAGGCGTAGTCGATGCCCATGCCGTAGGCGCCCGAATGCTCCTTCGCAATTGCCATGACCGCGTCGTACGTTTCGCGATGCGCCCAGTCGCGCTGCCACTCGAGCATGACCTGCTGCCACGTGACGGGCACAACGCCCGCTTGAACCATGCGCTGCATCGCGAAGTCGTGCGCATCCTTCGACGTACCGCCCGACGCGTCGGCCACCATATAAATTTCGTAGCCGCCTTCGAGCATGGCGCACAGCGCAAATGTCGTGTTGCAGACTTCCGTCCACAGGCCCGCCACGATCACCTTCTTGCGGCCGTTCGCCTTGAGCGCGTCGCGAACCTTCTGGTCGTCCCACGAATTCATGGACGTGCGCTCCAGCAGCTTGTGGTCCGGAAACACGTCGAGCACTTCGGGGTACGTATAGCCCGAGAAGCTTTCCGTTTCGACCGTCGTGATCGTGGTCGGGACATTGAACACCTTGGCCGCCTTGGCAAGCGCCACGACGTTGTTCTTCAACACCTGGCGGTCGATCGACTGCACGCCGAAGGCCATCTGCGGTTGTTGATCGATGATGATCAGCTGGCTATTCTGCGGGGTCAGGACTTCAAGTTTAGGATTGCTCATGACACAAGTTTCCTTTGAACCGGGAGAGGAGACGCTACCTCGCGGGCATGACCGGGAGGTGACCGGGGTGTATTGCACTGGCGGGATCGTGGGCCAGCTGCGCTTATTTGACACGCTAAAGCAGCGCTTCAACAACTAAAAAATGGAATTAATCTAATTCCAGAAAATTTACCCTTAATTAATCTGAAAGCGCCTTTTCCCGCTTTTGAAAACCCGTTACCCTTTCGCACAGATTGCCGAGCAAGGCTTCTCCGTGAGCCGGTCATCAACGAGATTCGTATCATGAAACCCTATATTCTTTCGCTGCTGGCCGGCATGCTGATCGGTGTCGTCTATTACACAATTAACGTGCAGTCGCCCGCGCCGCCCATCATCGCGCTAATGGGGCTGCTAGGCATGCTGGCCGGCGAGCAGATCCTTCCGCTCGCGCGCCGCATGCTCTCGGGCGACAAGCCGCGCGCAGCATGGCGAGACGCAAAATGCGGCCAGCATATGTTCGGCTCGCTGCCGGGCGCTCGAGTACCCGACGCCGCGGCAAAAGACCATCAATCATCATGATGCGTCGCCATGCACCCGCTTGTGCACTGCATGAACTGCAGGCACAGGAATGAATAACGTCGAGCTGTTTCACTACCTCCTGCTGCTGATCTGCGGCGCGGGCGCGCTGACCTGGCTCGCCGAGCGCGTCTCGATCCCGCCTGCCGTTGTGCTTTTGCTGGGCGGCTGCGTCATCGCGGTAGCTGGCAAACGCGCTCCCGACATGGATCCCGACTTGCTGCTCGCGGCCGTGCTGCCACCGCTGCTGATGTCGAGTTCGTTCTATACGGCTTGGAAGGAATTCAGGCAGGAACTCGGCACCATCACCTCGCTCGTGCTCGGTGCGGTCACATTCACGACCGTCGCCGTTGCTGTCGCGGTGCGCGCGTTCAATCCGGACCTGCCGTGGGCTGCGTGTTTCACGCTCGGCGCAATCGTCTCTCCGCCGGATGCGGTCGCCGCGAAGGCGATCCTCCAGCGCCATCCGCTACCCGGGCGACTCGTGGCCGTGCTCGAAGGCGAAAGCCTCGTGAACGATGCATCGGGGCTGCTGCTCTATCAGATGGCGGTTTCCGCCGCGCTCGCAGCCACGATCACCGTTGCGAGCGCCACGGGGCTGTTCTTCGCGCTGACGCTGATCGGTGTCGCCGTTGGCCTCGCCTGCGGCCACGCCATGTGCTGGGTGCTGCCGCGTTTGCGCGACCCGATGCTCGGCATCGTCGTGACCTTCGTGATGGCATGGGCGAGCTATGGCATCGCCGAGGCCGTGCACGGCTCGGGCGTCCTGTCGGTGGTGACCTGCGGTCTCGTGCTCGGCGTGCGCCAGCACCGCGTCTTCGACGCCGACCTGCGCATCAAGGCCAAGGCGACCTGGGAAGCGATCGTGTTCGTCCTCGATGCGCTCGTCTTCATCCTGATCGGCCTCGCGCTACATGGCATTCTCGCGGGCGTGCATCACGAAAGCGCCGTGCTCGTGGCCGGGTTGCGCGTCGCGTTGCCCGCGACTGCGGCGGCAATCGTCGCGCGCGTCGTGTGGGTGTTCGCCGCGGTCTGGCTCCCGAGCCGGTTGCGAGCAAGGCGCGCGGGCGGTCAGTCATGGTCGTTCGCGGAGGCCGTCGTGCTGGGATGGGCCGGCATGCGAGGCGTCGTGAGTCTTGCGGCCGCGATTGCGTTGCCGGGCAATTTCCCCGGCCGCGACCTGATCGTGTTCAGCACCTTCTTGCTGATCATCGCGACGCTCGTCGTGCAGGGCGGCAGCCTTGCGCCGCTTATCCGGTTGCTGAAGCTGCGCCCGGCCGCACGTCACACCATGTCCGAGCACGAGGCCCGCGCGCAAACCTTCGGTGCGTCCCTTGCTGCACTCGAGGATATCGGCAAGCGTGCTTCCGGTATCGAACGCGCCACGCTCGAGCGTCTGCTTGCCGAATACCGGATCCGCGTGAGCGCGAATCAGAACGCGCACACTTCAGGCATCGAGCGGGTCGCGGACCGGGCGCGCTTTCTGCGCGTCGAACTCGAACTCGTCGGCGTGTCTCGCGCGACGCTGCTCGACCTGCACCGTGTCGGCAAGGTGGACGATGCGGTCTTGCATCGCATCGAGTCCGAACTCGATCTCGAGGAATTGCGCCTGCAGCGCCTGCTCGAACCGTAAGGCGTGGCGCCGGCCGCTGCGCTTGACGCCGGCCCCGCAAGCCCGCCTCAAGAATCGCTGCTTTGCGCCGCGGACCGAGCGAGCCACGCATGAATCTGCGCGACCACCGCCGCGCCATCGCCTACCGCCGAGGCCACGCGCTTCGCCGCGCCCGAGCGCACATCGCCAATGGCGAAGAGGCCTGGCACGTTCGTCTCGAGCGGCAGGCAGCCCGAGCCGTTGCCCGCGTCGGACGGCCCGGTCACGACAAATCCGTGCTCGTCCAGCTGTACTCCTGTCGATGTCAACCAGTCGGTTTTCGGGTCGGCGCCGATGAACAGGAAAAGGTGTCGGGTCTCGATGGTCTCGCTGCCCCCGTCCTGATGCCGGACCTGAATGCGCTCGAGACTGCCATGGCTCGCGTCCAGCGATTCGAGAGCGCAACCCGCGCAGATCAAGACGTTTTGCAGGGCGCCGATTCGCTCGATCAGATAGCGCGACATGGTGGCTTCGAGACTCTCCCGCCGAATCAGCACGCGTATGCTTCTTGCGAAGTTGGCGAGAAACACGATAGCCTGCCCCGCCGAATTGCCGCCGCCGATCAGCACGATGTCCTGGCCTCTCACGAGACGCGCCTCGATGGGGGACGCCCAGAAGTAGACGCCTCTGCCTTCGAAGTGCTCGAAGCCCGGGACGCAAGGCCTGCGGTACGCCGCACCGCTTGCCACCACGACCGCTCGCGCCCGAACGCACTGTCCGTCGGAAAGTGCCAGCGCGAACTTGCCGGAAGTACGTTCGATGCACTCGACCGCGGTCGGAATGGCAACGTGAGCGCCGAACTTCAGCGCCTGCTGGAATGCACGCGCGGCGAGCGCCTGCCCCGTGATACCCGTCGGAAAGCCCAGGTAGTTCTCGATGCGGGCACTCGCGCCAGCCTGCCCACCCGGCGCACGCCGGTCGAACACCACCACCGAGAGCCCTTCCGATGCCGCGTAGACTGCCGCCGCGAGGCCTGCCGGGCCGGCTCCGACAATCGCGATGTCGTAGCACTGCGAAGCACAAAACGTGGGCACGAGGCCAAGCCGCGTGGCGAGTTCCAC
This sequence comes from Paraburkholderia sp. J10-1, assembly GCF_905220165.1. NCBI lineage: Bacteria > Pseudomonadati > Pseudomonadota > Betaproteobacteria > Burkholderiales > Burkholderiaceae > Paraburkholderia > Paraburkholderia sp. J10-1. Next base: position 718,059 of record NZ_CAJMYW010000001.1, read on the forward strand.
TTCGTCCGGCGCGCGCAGGACCGTTCCGTCCGGGCAAAAGACGAGTGGAAAGTCCTCGGGATTCGAAGTGAGTCCGGCAAGAAACCGCACGGCCTCCGAATCGTTTCGCGCATCGATCACGGCGGCGGGATACGCGTTTCGTCGCAGGAAACCCTGCAGCCGGACAACGCGCGTGTCGTCGCCATAGCCGACGATAATGGGCCCGAGTCCCTGCTCGATGAGCCCGAGACGCCTTAGGATCAACGCCCGCATGATGTGCTCGCCGAGCTGGGCATCCGCGACGATGAGCGCGCGCAATTGCTCCGGCTTGAGCACCAGCGTGTCGCAGTCGGTAAGCGCGATGGCGTCGACGAGGGACGGCTTGCCGGTGAGCTGCACCATCTCGCCCATGAAATGCCCGTCGTGGTGTTCGGTGACGAGCGTGGTGCGGCCCTGCGCATCGCGCGAATCGATGCGCACGCGGCCGCTCAGCAGGATATGCAACCCTTCGGCCACGCGTCCGGTCTCGAATATCAGCTCGCCGGCCTTGAACGCCTTGCGTCGTGCGAACCGACTCGCGCTATGGATCTCCGTGCTGGAAAGGCGGGGAAACATCTGATGCCTGCGATGTTCCAGCGACGAAAACGGGTGTTCGGACTCGGGTGTATTCGTGCTCGTTCTTGTGCTCGTATCGTCTGCGTCGATCATATGCGTCTTGTCTGCCGGTCGGACATTCGTTCTGTATCGTGTCCGTTCATCGTGGCAGCTTTCGCACCGGCGGACATTAAGCCGGACTGAAACGTTCTGAACGTGTAAGCGACGCGGCGAGCCGGCAACCATGCCGTTCTCGCCATGCCCACGGTCCACGCCGCGCGTTAAACCGCCTCCTGCCCCACCCGTGCCTCGAGAAACTGCAGCAAGGCGCGCACCTTGGTCGAGTGACGCCGGTTCGGAAGATACGCGGCGTACACCACGGCGTCGCCGTTGTGCGGCGTCACGCTCCAGTCAGCCAGGCAGTGCATCAGACGGCCCGCGCGCACATGCTCGTTCACGAGCCACGCGGGCAAGAGCGCCAGTCCCTGGCCGGCCAGCGCCGCTTCCAGCAGCATGTCGAGGTTGTTGGAGATGAGCCGCCCGCGCACATTCGCCTTTTCCTCCACCTCACCGCGTGCGAACGTCCAGGCCTGGTGCGCGCGATAACTGCCGCCATACGCAATGCGAAGGCATTCGTGCTCCGTGATTTCGCCGGGATGCCGGGGCAAGCCCGCGCGTTCGAGGTACTCGTGGCTGGCGACGACAATGCGCGGGTTTGCGGCCAGCTTCTTCACGATGAGATTGGGGTCACCCGACGGCAACCCGATTCTCACCGCGACATCGATGCGCTCGACAGCAAGGTCTACGAAATGATCGGCGACCACGACGTCGAGGGCGACGCGCGGATACTCGCGCAGATACGCCGTGAGATGCGGCGCGAGCACGACGCGGTTGTAGACGGACGGCACGGTGATGCGCAGCGCGCCGGCCGGCGCGGCGCCGCTGTCGAGCACGCTCTCGTCGGCCTCGGCGAGGTCGTCGAGGATCCTGGAAACCTGCTCCACGTATGCCGTACCCGCTTCGGTCAAGCTGACGCGGCGCGGCGTTCGCGTCAACAACGCCGTGCCGAGCGCGGCTTCGAGGGCGTCCATCAGGCGCGTGACCGAAGACGTCGCCACGCCAAGACGCTGGGCGGCCTTGGCGAAGCCGCCCGCATCGACGACTTCGAGCAGGGTATTGAGCGCGAGTAGTTTGTCCATGACGGCGATTATGCCAGCGCGATTACCGACGCATCCGGCGAAAGACGGCAGCATGCCTCCCTTTTTATCGTCCGATCATTTCGCGCGGCTTTCAGCGCCGCTGAACTGTGGGCGCGCGCAACAATTAACAGGCAGTTTCAAGACTTTTCAGACGCATCGTGACACGCTTGCAGCATCACGAGGCCACGGGGCGCCATGCGGCACGGGTCTCAGCCTTTATGTTGCGCAGGATGCAACGGGCGGTTGCGCCGCGAGCATATTCCGGTGCCGCCGACCATTGCCTAATCTTGACGCAACCGACATCGCCTCCGCCCTTACGGTGTCGCGACGACGGGGACTGCTGCGCTCGAGTATCACATCGCCCCCGCCACAGTGACTTCTTCGTTCAAGGAACCATCATGCCCACGCCCTCGAGCACGCTTGGCCACAAGACGCCGGCAATCAAGCTCACCCAGGGACTCATTGCGCTGTTCGCGTTCAGTTGCGGCGCGATCGTCGCCAACCTGTACTACGCGCAGCCGATCACCGAACTGATCGGCCCGTCGCTGCACATGTCGGCCGGTTCGGCGAGCCTGATCGTCTCGCTCACGCAGATCGGCTACGCATTCGGCCTGTTCTTCATCGTGCCGCTCGGCGATCTGCTCGAAAACCGCAAGCTCATGATCACAACGGCGCTCGTGTCGATCGCGAGCCTCGCGGCAGCCTCGCTCGCGCACTCTCCAGGCTGGTTCCTGGCCCTTTCGCTGCTGATCGGTTTCAGCTCCGTCGCCGTCCAGATCCTCATTCCGCTCGCTGCGCACCTCGCGCCCGATCACGCGCGCGGCCGCATTGTCGGGACGATCATGAGCGGCCTGCTGCTCGGCATCCTGCTCGCGCGCCCGCTCTCGAGCGTGGTCGCCGACCATTTCGGCTGGCGCTTCGTGTTCGCCGCCGCCGCCGTGCTCATGGCGCTCGTCACCGCCATCCTCGCGCTGACCATTCCGCGCCGCCAGCCCGAGCACCAGGCGTCCTATTTCGAGCTGATCGGTTCGCTGCTGCATCTGGTGCGCACGATGCCGGTGCTGCGTCACCGCGCCCTCTATCAAGGGCTGATGTTCGCCTCGTTCAGCCTGTTCTGGACCGCCGTGCCCATCGAACTCACGCGCCACTACGGCCTCTCGCAGTCCGCCATCGCCGTCTTCGCGCTGGTCGGCGCCATCGGCGCGACGTCCGCGCCACTCGCCGGCCGTCTCGCCGACGCGGGCCACTCCGTGCGGGCCACGTTCATCGCCCTGATCGCAGCCGCGCTGGCCTACGCGCCCGCGCTGATTCATCCGGCATTCGGCGTCTACGGCCTCGTCGTCACGGGCATCGTGCTCGACTTCGCCGTACAGATGAACATGGTCCTGGGGCAGCGGGAAATCTATGCGCTTCACGCGGCGAGCCGCGGCCGCCTCAACGCGCTCTACATGACGAGCATCTTCGTCGGCGGTGCGTTCGGCTCGGCGCTGGCGAGCACGCTGTATGAACACGGCGGCTGGACGCTCGTTGCCGGTGTCGCCCTGGCTTTCCCGCTTGTTTCGTTCGTCCATTTTCTGCTCGTCGGCCGCGCGCATGCGCGCGCGAGCGCAAGCACGCTTTGACCGGTCTGCCGCGCGCCTCGCCCGATGCGCGGCACGCTGTTGACTGGTGCCCGGTCTTCTCATCCGTTTCAGGATTCCTGACCATGTCCTACTTGCTGAGTCATCCCGAGTCATCAGCCCCCGCTCTCATGCGGCGTGCGGTAGGGAGCACGATGACCCGGGCCGCGCGTGCCACCAAGCAGCGGGAGCGTTCATGAACCGCAGACGACTCTGGATCGGTGCGGCGGCAATCGTCGTCGTGGGACTCGCGGCCGCCGTGGTCATCATGTACCGACCGCCCATCGCAGCCATCACGCCGCCGTCGCCGGACAGCTTCGATGCGCAGCTCAAGCGCGAGGGTGCGCGCGTGGTCGCGCTCGGCGACTGTATCGTCTGCCACACGGCGAAAGAGGGCCGTCCGTTCGCGGGCGGCTTGCCGCTCGCCACGCCGTTCGGCACGATCTACGCGACCAACATCACGCCGGACCCGCAAACGGGCATCGGCGCATGGTCCGAGGCCGCGTTTGCACGCGCCGTGCGGCACGGGATCTCGCGGGACGGGCATCTGCTCTATCCCGCGTTTCCGTATGTGCATTTCACCCGCATGTCCGACCACGACATTGCCGCGGCCTATGCCTACCTCATGAGCCGCGAACCGGTTCAGGCGAGCGCGCCGGCCAATGCGTTGATCTTTCCGCTGAACTTCAGACCGCCGGTGGCGTTCTGGAACCTGCTGTTCCTGCGCGCAGGCCCCCGCGAGTCGGACGCTTCGCAGGACGCGCAGTGGAACCGCGGCAAGCTGCTCGTCGATGGTCTCGGCCATTGCGCCTCGTGCCATTCGCCGCTGAACGCCATCGGCGGCGAGAAGGCCGGCCGCGCCTTCGGCGGCGGCGTGGTGGACGGCTGGGAAGCGCCCCCTCTCAATGCGCTCGACAGCGCGGCAAAGCCGTGGACGAAGTCGCAGCTCGTCGCCTACCTGCGCGCCGGACGCGCCTCGGAACACGGCGCCGCCGCGGGCCCGATGCTGCCGGTCACGCGCGACCTCGCGACCGTGCCGGTGGAGGACGTCGAGGCGATCGCCACCTACATCCTCTCGCTGCAGAAGCGTTCGCCGCCGGAAGTCAAACCGGCCTCGCCTGCCGTGCGCGTCGCGGCACGCGAGGCCACGCCCGCCGAACAGCGCGGCGCGGTGCTCTTCAACGCCTCGTGCAAGCAATGCCACGGCCCGGGCTCTCCCATGCAAACGATCGGCGAGCGTCCGACGCTCGCGTTCGGCACGGCGGTCACCTCGGCCACGCCGCGCAACGCGGTGCAGATGATCCTCAATGGCATCACCTGGCACGGCGCTGACGCGATGAACTACATGCCTGCGTTCATGGACGTCTACGACGACAGGCAAATCGCCGACCTCGTCGCCTACGTGCGCGGCGCCTACTCGACACGACCCGCGTGGCCCGACGCCGAACCCCTCGTCGCCCAGCTCAGAAAGGAGGACAGTGCGCGATGATTTCACTGAACGTAAACGGCGTGCAGCACGCGCTCGACATCGATCCCTCCACGCCGCTGCTGTATGTGCTGCGCAACGATCTCAAGCTGCATGGCGCGAAATTCGGCTGTGGACTCGGCCAATGCGGCGCGTGCACGGTCATCGTGGACGGCGAGGCGACCTTCTCCTGCCTCGTGCCCGTAACCGCAATCGGCACGCGGCCGGTTCGCACGCTCGAAAGCCTCGGCAGCGCGGCGCATCCGGGCCCGCTGCAGCAGTCGTTCATCAAGCATCAGGCGGCGCAGTGCGGCTACTGCATCGCGGGCATGATCATGCGCGCGCAAGCGCTGCTCGATCGCAACCCGCATCCCACGGAGCAGGAGCTACGTGCGCACATGGACCCGAACCTGTGCCGCTGCGGTACGCACATGCGCATCCTCGCCGCCATCCGCGATGTCGCGGGCCTGCCCCCGCCGCAGGCGAGCACCCCGGCCACGCATCCCGTCACTGCCGCGAAGACCGCATCATGAGCCACCACGACGACGACTCCATCGACGCCCCCATCGACGAAAGCCGCCGGCACTTCATGATTTCCGGCGCGCTCTTCGTCGCGTTCAGCCTGGTCAAGGGCGCGGACGTCCTCGCCCAGGAAGTCATCGCCGACGAAGGCGCGGCCGTGCACGTTGCGAAGGAAACCCAGGCGCTGGCCGGCAGCCTCAAGACCAATCCGCTGCTCGATGCGTGGATCAAGATCACGCCTGCGGGCAAAGTCACGGTCTTTACGGGCAAGGTCGAACTCGGCACGGGCGTGCGCACGGCGCTGCTTCAGGTCGCCGCCGAAGAGCTGGATATGGCGCCCTCGCTCATCACGTTCCTCACCGCCGACACGGGCGCCTCGCCCGACGAGGGCCTCACGGCGGGCAGCCACACGATGGCCGACAGCGGCAGTGCGCTGCTCAATGCCGCCGCACAGGTGCGCGGCCTGCTCGTCGACGCTGCCGCGAAGCGCTTTGGCGTCGATGGCGGCGCGCTCAGTGCGAGCGACGGCGTCATCCGCGCACAGGACGGCCGAACGATGAGCTACGGCGAAGCCGTCGGCCTCGTGGACCTGCATCGCAACGCAACGCCCACTTCGCCGCTCAAGGACCCGAAGACGTTTCGTGTGATCGGCACACCGTTCCCGCGCCTCGATATTCCGTCGAAGGTCACGGGCGGCGTGAGCTATGTCCAGGATATGCAGTTGCCGGGCATGCTGCACGCACGCGTCGTCATGCCACCTGTGTATGACGCGAAGCTTCTTGCGTTCGACGAGGCCGCGATCATGAAAATGCCCGGCGTCGTGAAGATCGTGCGCAACGGCAGCATGCTCGCCGTGGTGGCGCACGGCGAATGGCAAGCGGTGACGGCGCAACGCGCCCTGGCGGCCAGCTGCCAATGGTCGCCGGGACGCGCCCTGCCCGATCCCGCGACCGTGCATCGCGACCTCAAGCCGCTCTGCACGCAGCAGATCAAGATTGTGGACCATCATGCTCCGTGCGCGCCTGCCGTGAAAACGCTGGAAGCGCGCTTCATCAAACGGTATTTGCTGCACGGCTCGATCGGGCCTTCGTGCGCCGTCGCGCAGCTCGACGAGGGCGAGCTCACCGTCTGGACCCACTCGCAAGGGGTCTATCCGCTGCGCGACGCGCTGGCCGAAATGCTCTCCATGCCGAAGGAGAGCGTGCGCTGCGTCCACACCGAGGGCTCCGGCTGCTACGGCCACAACGGCGCCGACGATGCTGCCGCGCACGCCGCGCTGATCGCCACAGCCATGCCGGGGCATCCGGTGCGCGTGCAGTGGATGCGCGAACAGGAGCACACGTGGGACCACTTCACGCCTGCGATGGTGACGCAAGTGAAGGCGTCGATCGACGCGAGAGGGCGCATCGTCGACTGGCAATACGCGCTCTGGAGCAGCTCGCACAACGAGCGCATCGTCAACGCCGGGCGGCTGCTGCCCGCGCGCATGCTGGAAAAGCCCTTCGTTTCCGCACCCTCGACGCCGATGCTGCAACCCGAGGGCGGCGGCGACCGCAACGGCATTCCGCTCTACACGCTGCCCAACATCGAGGTGATGAACAACTTCTCGCCGACCATGCCGCTGCAGACATCGGCGATGCGCTCGCTCGGCGCGCACACCAACGTGTTCGCGATCGAGAGCACGATGGACGATCTCGCGCACATGGCCGGCATCGATCCCGTCGAGTTCCGTCTGCATCACATGGACGATCCACGCGCGCGCGAGGTGATCCGGCTTGCGGCGAAGCAGTTCGGGTGGCCGCGGCCACCGCGCGCGCGCAATCGCGGCGTGGGCTTCGCGTTCGCGAAGTACAAGAATCTGATGGCCTATGTCGCGATCGCCGTGGAAATCTCCGTCGAGCCCGAAACGGGTATCGTGAGGCTCGAAGAAGCGCAGGCCGCCGTGGATTGCGGCCAGGTCGTGAATCCCGACGGCGCGCGCAACCAGATCGAAGGCGGCATCGTGCAATCGGCCAGCTGGACATTGCACGAGGCACTGCGCTACGACACGAGCCGCATTCGCAGCTTCGACTGGGGAACGTACCCGATTCTGCGCTTCGATTCGGTGCCCAGGCGCATCGACGTGCACCTGATCGACCGCCCCGGCGCGCCGTTCCTCGGTACGGCGGAGGCCTCGATGGGCCCGACGGCAGGCGCGCTCGCCAATGCGCTGTTCGACGCGACCGGCAAGCGCGTGCGCGAAATGCCGCTGGCCGGCGACACGCTGAGGAAGCTCATCGAGGTGTAGGGGCCGCGTTGCAGGCTGGTCGCCGCTAGCCACGCCAGCGCAAAAGTTTGTATGATCCACTCCACCGATCAAGGAGTGGATCCAGCATGCCCCGTAAAAAAGCCGCGCCGGCCGAGCTGCCCGACGACGCCACGAACGACGGCCAGCCCGGCGCCGCGCGGCGCCTGCCGCCCGAGGTGCGCGAGCGGCAAATCGTCGTCAAGGCCATCGATCATTTCGCCACGCATGGATTTTCGGGAAGCACGCGCGAGCTGGCGCGTCAGCTTGGCGTGACCCAGCCACTGCTTTACCGGTATTTCCCGAGCAAGGAAGCGCTCATCGACCGTGTGTACGACGAAGTCTACGAGTGGAACACGGCGTGGGAAAAGCTGATAACGGACCGCACGATTCCCATCCAGGAGCGCATGGTGCGCTTCTACACGGCTTATTCGAAAGTGATTCTGCGCCGGGAGTGGATCCGTATCTTCATCTTCGCCGGGCTCACCAAGGAAGGCATCAACTCGCGCTATCTGGGGCGGCTGCGCGAGCGCGTGTTCCTGCCGATGATGCGCGAGATCCGGGCGGCGTACGGCGCAAACGCCGCCACGACCGCCGCGGAGCGGGCGTCCGACCTCGAACTGATCTGGAGCCTGCACGCCAGTATTTTCTATATCGGTGTGCGCAAGTGGATTTACGCGCTGCCGGTGCCCGAAGATATCGACGCCCAAATTGCCCAGCAAATCGACGCCTTCCTCAATGGCGTGCCCCATACGCTCAAGCAGTCGCGTCGCAAGCCGCGCAAGCCGGCATAAAGCCTGCATATCGCTGGCGTTACACCGGCTTGCGGCCGCTTAGTTGCCTGGCGTGCGCACGGTCAACCGGTTGACGACCTGGCTCACGCCTTCCACGTCTTGCGCGTGCTGCTGCGCGGCCGCGATCTGGGTGGTATCGGGCACCGTTCCGGTGAGCGTGACCACACCCGATTTCGCCAGCACGACGACGTTTGCCATCGGCACATCGCCCTCCTTCGTCACCGCCTTGCGCACGGTTGCCGCCAGCTTGCGGTCGGCGGCTTTTTCGGCTTTGTGAGCCGCTTTGCGCGTCGCTTTCTCCTGTGCTGCGCCCGACGCGTCGGTCGGTGCGTGCGTCACGACAGGCGGCGAATAGGACGTTGCCGCATCGGCGGCCAGGGCGTGAACGCTCGTCAATGCGAGGGCGGCCAACATCGGAATCAAACGCTGCTTCATGGTTTTTGTCTTCTTGAGTGAGAAAGAAAGTGCTTGTCCGGCTGAGTCCAGCGCGAGCCGAGAATGAGCCCGCAAAAATTCAGCCGGCAGTAATCGGGATCGAGCCGCGCAAGAATGTCCGCGCTCCACGTGCCGCTCGTCGTGTGCGGACGATGGGCGACGCCTCTGCCTATCGCCTGGATCACGTCTTCGCAGAACGTGGCTTCGCGCGGATACGCCGCGAGAATGGCCGTGTGTTCGGCGCACGTATACGCGTCGTAGTTCGCACCGGTGAGGTCAGTGCCCGCCGCTTGCGCCAGCAGGCGCGCAAGCGGCGAAACATGCTCCGGAATGCCCGGCGTGGTGTGCAGGGCGATCGCCCGCCACACGTCCTCGGCCACGCAGGGTGAAACACCCGCAAGCAGCGCGCGCGCCGCATCGGCGCTGTCCACCTCGTAACGCAAGTTCGAGTGCGCATAGGCCGGGCTCAGGCCCATGTTCGCGTACATCGCACTCACATAGAGCGTTTCCGCGTCGCATGCATGACGCTCGCGACGGGCGGCGAGCGCCGCGAACACGAACACACGATGCGCGTGTCCGACCAGAAGCGGATCGAGCGCCGCGCAGGCGTTCTCGAGTGCGAGCGCCGCGAGCGCGGTGCGCGGAATACGCACGCCCGCGACTTCAATCGGCTTTGCCGCAAGTTCAGGTTTCATGACGCGCTCCATGCTCGCGCCTGTCACGGCGCGGGCGAACACCGGCAGCCGGACTTATCCCTTCAGGAACGCCAGCAGATCCGCGTTCACCTGGGCGACATGCGTGCTGCACATGCCATGCGGCGCGCCGGGATAGACCTTGAGCGTAGCGTGCTTGACGAGCTTCGCCGACAGGCGTGCCGAATCGTCGATCGGCACGATCTGGTCATCGTCGCCGTGGAGGATGAGCGTCGGCATGTCCATCTTCCTCAGGTCTTCCGTGTAGTCGACCTCGGAGAACTGCTTGATGCACTCGTACTGGCCTTTGATCGAGCCTTGCATGCCCTGCCGCCAGAAGTCCTGAACGAGACCTTGCGAGACCTTCGCGTTCGGGCGGTTAAAGCCATAGAACGGCGTTGCGAGATCGAGATAGAACTGCGAGCGGTTGGCTGCCACGCCGTCGCGAATGCCGTCGAACACCGACATGGGCAGGCCGCCGGGGTTGGTCGCCGACTTCACCATCTGCGGCGGCACTGCGCCGATCAGCACCGCCTTTGCCACCCGCTTCGAGCCGTGCCGGCCGATGTAGTGCGCGACCTCGCCACCGCCCGTCGAGTGGCCGACGAGCATCGCATTGCGCACATCGAGCGCATCGAGCACCGCTGCCAGGTCGTCTGCATAGGTGTCCATATCGTTACCGGCGGACGGCTGGCCCGAGCGCCCGTGCCCGCGACGGTCGTGCGCGATCACCCGGTAGCCCTGATTCACCAGAAAGAGCATTTGCGGGTCCCACGCGTCCGCCGAAAGCGGCCAGCCGTGCGAGAAGACCACCGGTGTGCCGGTGCCCCAGTCCTTGAAGTAGATCTCGGTGCCGTCCTTGGCCTTCACAAAGCTGCCGTTGCGCATATGCTCGCTGGCGTTGTGCGCGCCCGTGCCGCCGGCAGCCGAAGCCGCCGTGGGCAGACCCGACATGGCGACCGCGCCGGCCACGCCTGCGCTGGCCGAAAGCAGTCTGCGTCGCGCCGGCGACGGCGCGCTCGCGTGTTCTTGCAAGTTCATCGTTGTTCTCCGTCGTTGCCGACCCATACGCGGGCTATCGCGAGATGAGTCTGCGTGTAGCTGTTGTCCACGATGCAAGCAGGCCATGCCCCGCATCGGGAACCCAGCTTAACGGCGCAGAATTAAAAGGTCCTTTTCCGACGCTTAAATATGCTTAATGGCGCGTTCAGGTGGCGGCAAGGCGCCAACTGGACGCTGAACAATAAGACGATTCGATGCCCCGACGTCGCGCTCACCTATAGCCCCAATCAGCCCCAATCGCGGCCAACGCAGGCTTTCTTTCTGAGCCATAATTGCAAAGCATTACCGGCCATTACCAGGCATTACCACGCGTACGGACCACCCCGATGATTTCATCACCGCTCATGCCAAATCCATCAACCGGCTCGAAAGACTCGCTCGGGTGCGTTTCCACCAAGCTGCGCCGGGACATGCAAATCGAGAACGGCGGCATCACGTTCTTTCGCAAGTGTATGGACAAGCCGGAGCTGGAATGCATCGCCATGCCCGGATGCGAGCGCGGCTTTCTCATCGGCGTCTCGCTGCGCAGCGGTCACCGGCGCAAGATCTTCCGCGGCGCGCAGACAATCGATCGGCGTTTTCGTGACAACTCGATCTATATCCGCGACTTCTCCGAGCACTACCGGGCCGATCTATACGGCAATTTCGACTTTCTGCTGGTCGAGTTGTCCCACGCTTTCTTGAATAACCTGACCGACGAGCACAACGTGCGTCCTGTTCACGGGCTGACCTGCGCGGTCGAGCAGGAAGATCTCGTGCTCGGTCATCACGCGCGTGCGCTCGCCGCCAGCCTCGACACGTCCGGCGCGATCAACACGTTGCTCATCGAACAGATCGGCGTGGCTATCGGCACGCATCTCTCGCGTCAATACGGCAACCTGCGGCCCACCGACGAACGCGCCAAGGGCGCCCTGTCGCGCGCCTGCGCGGCCCGCGCGAAGGAAATGCTGCTCGACTGTTCGCGCTACGGACTCTCGATTGCCGACGTCGCACGCGAATGCAACCTGTCGCGCGGCTATTTCATTCGCGCATTCGCGAAGGAAACGGGACAAACGCCGCATCAATGGGTGCTGGAAAAGCGCACGGAGCAGGCGCGAGCGCTCATGGACGCCACGGACATGACGCTCGCGCAGATCGCGGCGTCCTGCGGCTTCGCGGATCAAAGCCACCTGAGCCGCGTATTCCTCAGGATCGTCGGCGTGTCTCCGGGCGCATGGCGACGCCGGACGGCGTGATACCGTTTTCAGGCGCGCGTCATGACGCCGGTTGCAGGCTGAGGTCGCCCATGATCTGCTTGCCGAGCGCTATGCCAAACTCGGACAGCCTCACGCCGTTGCGCCACTCGACCGCTTCCCACTGCTTCAGGGCCTCGTCGATGGGTCTTACGGGGTCGCGCAGCCGCTGTGCAAGGGCGACTGCGTTGGCCGCGGCCTTCGCGGCGCCCGCGCCGGTGTGCGGCCGCGCGACAAAGGCCGCGTCGCCCAGCAGCACCGCCCGGCCGAACACGAGCCTCGGCGCACGATAGTTCTGGATAATCTGCAGAAACGGCGCTTCGGTCGCGTGAACGAGTGCGGCCAGAGCGGGCGCGAGCTGCTCACGGGCGTCCGCCCGCAGGCGGGCGCCGATCTCGTCGCTGAGGGCGCCTGGCGGCACGGACAGGGCGCGCTGCACGCGCTGCCGGTCGGTCAGCGCGGCGTCGAGCGGCGCGCCCTCTGCCAGCGGCCGGTACCAGACCCAGTTCCAGCGCCGCTCGCCCACACGCGTAGAACCGTCCTCTCCGGGAATGAGATAGGTCAGCAACTGGTGCGCATCGCCGCTCTGGAACGTGAACGCATCGACGAGCCGGGCCGCGCTCGTCGGGTCGAGGGCCGTTTCCGGCAAAAGACCGCGCCACGCCACATATCCCGCGTAGTCGGGAAAATCGCCCGGCAACAGCAGCGAGCGCATGGTCGAATGCGGGCCGTCCGCGCCTATGAGCAGATCGGCGCGAACACGCTGTCCGTTTGAGAGGATCACATCGACGCCATCGCTGTCCTGTTCGAAGGCGGTGAGCGCAACACCCGAATGAATCACGTCATCGGGAAGACCGGCCCGCAAGGTGTTGTACAGCACGCTCCAGGCGGTCTGCGCCTGCGGCATACGCTGGCGCAACAGCACCGCACCGCTCGCGTCGAGATACTGCCGGTCCCGCGACGGCACGCCAAGCTGCGGCGCGTGGGCGATGCCCGCGAACCGGAAGGCTTCGAGCAGATCGGGCTGCATGACGAGCCCGCCGCCCCGGCTGTCCAGTTCGCTAACCGAGCGCTCGTAGACATCGACGGTCCAGCCGACGGCCCGCAAAGACGCAGCGGTAAAGAGCCCGCCCAGCGAACCGCCAATGATCACTGCGCGACGCGATGTTCGATCTGTCATGTCGTTGCTCCTTCAGTTCGGCATTGAAGCCAGGCCATTAGCGTAGGCGTAACAGCCGCGATCCAGAATCCAGGCTGGACGCAATGCAGCATTGCGTGGCCCGCAAGCAAGGCCTCCCACTCAGGATTCGCGGCCTTTCGCGGTCAGCATCGGCTCCTGCAGCTGCCCTCGCGCAGGCCCGTCCAGGGTTAACACCGTTCCAAGCCCGTCTTGCCCAACAGCGTATTTGCACTAGAATTTATCAACCGATCAATGATCGACTGATAAATAACAGGAGAGCATCATGCCCGTTATCCAACTCGCGCACTATTCGATTCGCACACTCGACCTCGATAAATCGTGCCGGTTCTATGAACGCGTGCTCGGCTTCAAGCAGGGCTACCGCCCTCCGTTCGACTTCCCCGGCGCGTGGTTGTACAAGGGCGGCGACGAAGGCGACTACGGCACGGTTCACATCATCGGCGTCGATCCCGACAATCCGGAAGGACTCCTTGTCTACCTCGGCGACAAGGCATTGCCGGCAACCGGAACGGGCACGGTCGACCATATTGCGTTCCTCGCCACCGGCGTTGAAGCCATGTGGAATACGCTGCGCGCCGAAAACATCGCATGGCGCGACCGTACGGTTCCCAGCCTCGGACTCCACCAGGTTTTCATCGAAGACCCGTCGGGCGTCACCATCGAACTCAACTTCCCCGCTGCCGAAGTCGCTCATCTGAGCACGCACGGCGCAGCCCAATCGCAGCATGCAGTCGTGCAAGTCGCCCACGGAGCCTGACATGAACCCCACTTCCACGAACCGCAAAGCCGCCATCATCGGCGGCTCGCTTGGCGGTCTTTTCGCCGCGAATCTCCTGCTGCGCAACGGCTGGGACGTCGACGTCTTCGAGCGGGTGCCGGAAGAACTGTCCGGCCGCGGCGCGGGCATCGTGACGCATCCGGAATTGTTCGAGGTGATGCATGCCGCGGGCGTGCGCATCGACGAATCGATCGGTGTGAAGGTGCAATCGCGCGTGACCTTCGCGCAGGACGGCTCGATCGTTTCCGAACGCGAACTCCCGCAAACGCTGACGGCATGGAGCAAGATGTACCATGCGCTGCGCGCCGCATTGCCGGATCAGCACTATCACTGTGGCGCGAGCGTGACGGACATTGCCGACGGGCCGCAACGCGCCATCGTCACGCTTTCCGACGGCTCTTGCGTGCACGCCGACCTCGTGATCGCCGCCGACGGATTCCGCTCCGCAGTACGCGCAAAATTCCTGCCCGAAGCGCAGCTCAAGTACGCCGGTTACGTGGCGTGGCGTGGTCTCGTGGACGAGACCGCGCTGTCCTGCGACACCCATGCTGCGCTCTTCGAAAAATTCGCGTTCTGCCTGCCTCAGCGCGAACAGATCATCGGCTATCCGGTCGCCGGGCAAGGCAATAGCACGAAGTCCGGCGAGCGGCGGTACAACTTCGTCTGGTATCGCGCCACCCGCGAAGACACCGATTTGCCCAACCTGCTGACCGACGCCACGGGCAAGGTTTGGTCGGGCGGCATTCCACCGACACACATCCGGCGCGACGTGCTCGCCGACATGGAGGATGCCGCATTCGCCCTGCTCGCGCCTCAGTTCGCCGAAGTCGTCACACGGGCTACGCAGCCCCTTTTCCAGCCAATCTTCGATCTCGAAGTTCCCAGGATGGCGTTCGGCCGGGTCGCGCTACTAGGCGATGCTGCCTTCGTCGCACGGCCGCATTGCGGCATGGGTGTCACGAAGGCCGCCGGTGACGCAATGGCGCTGGTTGCAGCGCTCAATCGCAACGCTGACACGCTCGATGCGCTGGCCGACTATAGCGACGAACGCACGCAGTTCGGTGTTGCGATCGTTCAGCACGCCCGCCATCTCGGCGCCTATATGCAGGCGCAACTCAAGGACGAAACCGAACGCGAAATGGCCGAGCGGTATCGCACACCCGAAGCCGTGATGCGGGAAACCGCCGTTCCAGCGCATTTCTGAGCGCAAGCAGCGGCTGACCTGGCGGGTCAGCCACGCCGCACCCGACATCGAGGAGACAACGTGGAACATCCCATCCCGGCAGTCGCGGGCGCCGCCATGGAAAGCATGGCCGCCCCCGCCCTCGCAGCGCATCCGCTGCTCGACGACTCGCGCTTTCGCGAGCTGGTCAGAAAGCGCCGGACACTCTCGTGGTCGCTGACCTTCCTGATGCTGGCGATCTATTTCGCCTTCATCCTGACCCTCGCTTTCTCGCCCAGCTTGCTCGGCACGCCGATCATGGCCGGTGAACCGACCACGTGGGGTATCCCGATCGGTTTCGGCATGTTCGTTCTCACATTCGTGCTCGTCGCCGTGTACGTCCACCAGGCCAATTCGGTACATGACGGCATGGCGGCAGCGATCCGCGAAGGAGATGATCGATGAAGCGCCTCTTGTTGGCGGCGGTCCTCGCCGTCGAAGCATTGCCCACACTCGCGGCGAGCCCCTCGTCGCTCGCGCGCGGACACAATCCGATCGCAATCGCCATGTTCCTCCTCTTTGTGGCCTCGACGCTGTTCATTACCCGCTGGGCCGCCCGCAAGAATCACAGCGTGGCCGACCACTACGCCGCCGGTGGCAAGATCACCGCGTTCCAGAACGGCTGGGCGATCGCAGGCGACTATATGTCGGCGGCGTCGCTGCTCGGCATCTCCGCGCTGGTTTTCACGAGCGGCTATGACGGCCTGATCTACTCGATCGGCTTTCTCGCGAGCTGGCCGATCATTCTTTTCCTGATCGCCGAGCCGCTGCGCAACCTCGGCAAATACACGCTGGCGGACGTGGTCTCCTACCGCCTTCAGCAGCGGCCCATACGGGCCTTCGCAGCGTCCAGCTCCATCGTCATCGTCCTGCTGTACCTTGTCTCGCAGATGGTAGGAGCGGGCAAGCTCGTCGAACTGCTGTTCGGCCTGAACTATATGTTCGCGGTTGTCATCGTAGGACTGCTCATGGTCGTCTACGTATTCTTCGGTGGCATGCTCGCGACAACGTGGATCCAGATCATCAAGGCGGTACTCCTGCTTGCTGGAGCGGCCTTCATGGCGTTGATGGTTCTCGTGCATTTCGGCTTCAGCCTCAACGCACTGTTCGCCCAGGCGGTCCTCGCGCATCCGAAGCACGCCGCCATCATGCGTCCGGGCGGCCTCGTTTCCGATCCGGTTTCCGCGGTCTCGCTCGGTCTCGCGCTGATCTTCGGCACGGCCGGCCTCCCTCACATCCTGATGCGATTTTTCACGGTCGCCGACGTCAAAGCCGCGCGCAAGAGCATCCTTTACGCTACGGGCATTGTCGGCGTCGGTTACGCACTCATCATCGTGATCGGCTTCGGAACGATCGCACTCGTCGCAACAGACCCGCAGTATCACACTGCCTCGGGCACCGTGATAGGCGGTGCGAACATGGTCGCCATTCACCTCGCGCATGCGGTCGGCGGCAACGTGTTTCTCGGGTTCATCTGCGCCGTGGCGTTCTCGACCATTCTCGCCGTGGTCGCCGGTCTCACGCTGGCAGGCTCCTCGGCAATCTCGCACGATCTGTACGCGAACGTCCTGCGGCGCGGCAAAGCTTCAGACCGCGAGGAAATGCGCGTGGCGCGCATGACCACCCTCGTGCTGGGCGTGCTGGCGATGCTGCTCGGCATCGCATTCGAAAAGCAGAACATCGCGTTCATTGTCAGCCTGACATTCTCGATTGCAGCCAGCTCGAACTTCCCCGTGCTTCTGCTTTCCATCTATTGGTGCGGCCTCACTACGCGCGGTGCGGTTCTGGGTGGCCTCGTCGGCCTCATCACCGCCGTCACGCTCACGGTATTGAGCCCGACCGTCTGGGTGCAGGTCCTCGGGCACGCTCACGCGCTGTACCCGTACGAGTATCCCGCGCTCTTTTCCATGGCCGCCGCGTTCGTCGCGATTGTCGTGTTCTCGCTGACCGACAGATCCGCGCGCGCTACACGCGAACGCGCACGCTTCGACACGCAGCTCGTCGAGTGCGAGTTGGGCATGGCGCGGCGCGGCTAACTGCATGCAAGCCCGCCCAACCAAAAACTCAAAGCTTCAGGAGACAACACAGTGAATTGCCTTTGCTGCATCTCACCCGGTCGGCGACGCGTGCCAGGCGCGCTCACCGCCCTGGCCAGCGCCGTCGTGGCGGGGCGTACCGCCAGCGCGGCCGAGCCGCAAATTGCAGCACCGCGTGTGGCGGCGGTCAAGGTCAGATCGATCGACATTCATGCGCACTACTACTCCGAAACCTGGTGCGACCTTGTCGGCGGCGAAGGGAAGCCGTTCGGCGGATCGTTCGTTTGCGACGACACGTCTTTCACATTTGGTTCGCCTGCCGGCGGTCTCGGCCCCCTTCCGATGAAATTCATCAACGTCGACGAGCGCCTGAAGGACATGGATGCCTCGGGCGTGGACGTGCAGGCGCTTTCGCTGAGCGTGCCGATGGCGTATTGGGGCGACCGGGCATTCAACGCGAAGCTCGCACGCGAGTGGAACACGGCCGCGTCGCGCATCTATCAGCAGCATCCTTCCCGATTCGTCGTACTCGCAACGCTGCCGATGCTCAACGCCACCGACGCCATCGACGAACTCGAACGGGCCTCGCAGTTACCAGGCGTTCGCGGCGTGTATATGGGGACGAACATCAACGGTATCGATCTCGACGACCCCAGGTTTTCGCCGATCTTCGCGCGTATCGAGCAACTGAATCTACCGGTCTTTCTGCATCCCCAGCAGACCGTGGGCGGCTCGCGGCTCGGCGACTTCTACCTGAGCAACCTGCTCGGCAATCCATTCGATACGGCAATCGCCGGTTCGCATCTGATTCTCGGCGGCGTGCTCGACCGTTATCCGGACCTGCGCGTGACGTTGCCCCATGCGGGCGGCGCACTGCCGATCCTGATCGGACGCCTGGACGCCGGCTGGACCGTGCGGCCCGAAACGCGGCGGCTCGCGCAACGGCCGAGCAGCTACCTGCGGCGCTTCAGCTACGACACGGTATCGCACTCCGGCCCGGTGCTCGACTACCTGATACAGAACATAGGCATCGACCAGCTCGTGCTCGGAAGCGACTATTGCTTCGACATGGGGTATGAGCAGCCTGTTCGCTTTCTGGACCGTCTCGACCTGAGCGCGGAGCAGCGCGCGATGATACTCGGCGGCAATGCGGGTAAGCTTCTTCACATATAGCGTGCGAATGCGCGGCTGAAACCCTGAATAGTTCTGAAATAACGGCTTCGAACCGGCCAGGAAGGACTCAATACCGGCGCACCGGGCGCTTTGACGCTATGCTTTGCGAGCAGTGGCAACGTGTCCGGGGCGGCGTACCGCGCCGTTTTCAGCCTCAGCGCATGACGCCCTGCGCCTGACGTCGAATCTGGGAGTCAGCAAGCATGAAAGTCATCATTGCCGGAGGCTCGATCGCCGGTCTCGCGGCCGCCCTGACACTCGATTGCACCGGCCACGATGTAGCAATCTACGAGCGGTCCGCAACAGCCCTGCGCGGCCAGGGCGGCGGCGTGGCCGTCCTGCGGCGCATGATGGCTTTCCTCGAACAGCACGGACATCACTGCCGCGCGATGATCAGCGTGCCCACGCGCCGCCGACGCTGGATCGACCGGGACGGCGTGCTCACGCGCGACGAGCCGGAGATGCTGCCGTTCTCGTCGTGGGATATGGTCTACCGTTCGCTTTGCAGCATGTTGCCGCGCGAGCGCATCCGGTACGGTCAGACGATCGCGGGATTTCATCAGGATGCCGAAGGAGTCGATGTTCAAATCGACAATCGCATTGAGCGTGCCGACGTGCTGATCGCCGCAGACGGAACCGGCTCGACTCTGCGAACGCAGCTCTTTCCCGGCTACGCCCCATCGTTCGCGGGCTATATCGCCTGGCGCGGCATTGTCGACGAAGCGGACTTCGGGGCCGACGCCATCGCCAAACTGGTCGAGAACATGACGCTGCATAAGGCGCCCGGCGAACTCTTCATGGCATTCCTGATTCCCGCGCTGGACGGATCGCTCGCACCGGGGTCGCGGCGTTTCAACTGGCTCTGGTATCGCAACGAGACGGACCCCGAAGCATTACGCCGCCACTTGACCGACCGCGCAGGCACCGTTCATCACGCGTCGATCCACGCGGGCCAGCTTTCGGACGACTCCGGCACGACGCTCAGACGGCTTGCTGGCGAACGGCTTCCCGCCGTATTCGCACAACTCGTGCTGGCCACGCGGGCGCCCTTCGTTCAGGCCATCTTCGACGCACTGAGCCCCGCCTTCGCACAGGGCCGCGTCGCGCTCGTAGGCGACGCGGCATGCACGGTGCGCCCGCATACGGCATCCGGCACGTCGAAGGCGGCGGCCGACGCCGTCTCGCTCGCGCAAGCGCTTACGCCAGATGCGCCCGATGTCGTGCAGCGCCTTGCGCACTGGTCGGCACAGCGGCGCGCCGAAGTCACCTCTCTACTCGAAAAAGGGCCGCAGCTTGCCGCATCGTTCGGACTCGGCGAGCCGCTTTGAAGTCCTCGAAAGGCGTGAGCGCGCCGCCACGCGTTTCGGGCCGCGCGTATGCGCGCCAGTCATCTCACTGCGATCACTAGCGTCCGGCGCAAAACTGCATAGCGCGCGCGATGGATTCTCCGCAGTCCCGTTCGTCGATAACGTTACAGACATCCCGCTCCCCTTTCCATGCACGGAGAATCCCATGTCTGACGCTCTCTTCCAACCGATTCGCCTCGGCCGTCACTCACTCGCCCATCGCGTCGCCATGGCGCCGCTCACGCGTTCGCGCGCGGGCCAGCCGGGCAATGTGCCGACCCCGATGAACGTCGAGTATTACCGGCAGCGCGCTGGCGCGGCGCTGATCGTCACCGAGGCCACGCAAGTTTCGCAGCAGGGGCAAGGCTACGCCTGGACCCCCGGTATCCATACGGCAGAGCAGATCGAAGGCTGGCGTGCCGTGAGCGCTGCCGTCCACGCCGAAGGCGGCAAGATCTTCCTGCAACTCTGGCACGTGGGGCGCGTTTCCCATCCGATCTTCCAGCCAGGCGGCGGCCTGCCCGTCGCGCCGACGGCCATGCCCGTGCCGGGCAAAACGTTCATCGTCGACAGCGACGGCAATGGCGCCTGGGCCGATGTGCCGGTGCCTCAGGCATTGACGCTCGATGGCATCGCTCAGATCGTGCAGGATTTCCGCGTCGCCGCGCGCCACGCCATGCAAGCCGGTATGGACGGCGTCGAGATTCACGCCGGCAACGGCTATCTTATTGATCAGTTCATCAATAGCGACAGCAATCGCCGCACCGATGCGTATGGCGGCAGCATCGAGAATCGCACGCGCCTGCTGTTCGAGATCGTGGAAGCCGTCAGCGACGAAGTCGGCGCGCAAAACGTCGGCGTACGGCTCACGCCCATGGGCCGCTTCATGGGTATGGGCGACAACACGCCCGAAGCGACCTTTGGCCATATCGCAGAGCGTCTGGACGGACGGGATCTGGCTTACCTGCATCTCGTCGAACCGGCTATTGTCGGCACGGTGAAGGACGAGAAGTACGATCCCCGCTGGGACGCCATCATCGCGCTCATGCGTCGGCAATTTAAGGGCGTGTTGATGCTTGCGGGCGGCTATACGCTCGAAACCGCAACGCGCGCGATCGAAAGCGGCCGTGCGGATCTCATCGCGTTCGGCCGTCCGTTCATCGCCAACCCGGACCTGCCCGCACGGTTACGTGACGCGCGGCCACTCAATGCGGCCGACCCGGGCACGTTCTTCGGCGGCGACGAGCGAGGCTATATCGACTATCCGGCCTTTGTGTCCACCGCGGACTGACAGCACAGCGGCCGGCGGGCGTACTTGTTGCGCCTTCCCATTTTTCAGGAGTTTTTACCTTCCGGCTCAGGACCTTTTAGCAGTCGCGATCCACAATAGCGTTGCCTGTCCGGCCTCAACGCGATGTCGTCCCGCGCGGCGCCCGGACCGGCAACGTGGCCGGGCGGCCTTGCCTGGACCCGCTCGCATGCCGACGAAACGGAGCCGCCCAATGGACCCCTGCGCAAACGACGAACCGTGGAAGCAAACCATCCTCTCGCTCGAACGCGCCACTCGCTCGCCCGCCGACATCGAGGCGATGCATCAGGCAAACCCAACGCGCAGGCGGGAACACGGGCGTACGCAACAGGGAACAACTCGATCGGCATCCGACGTTCCGTTTTCCGGCTATATCCGCCTGCTCGAACGCCTTTCGAGCACAGCCGTCTCGCTCTGCTGGTATGACGCCACGTGCGGCCATTACGCGGATCAACTCTGGAGACGCACCCATGCGCGCCGCAAGACGGTTTGCACCGTGACGGGCATGACCGTCAACCGTGGCGACGCCATCTACCGCCCTTATCGGCGAGGTATCCGGCCGGCCAACGCGAACCACTCGATTCTCGCCTGCGTGCTGGAATCCTCCGAGGGGCTCGATATGGGCCTGGCGGCGGGGCGTCGATTCGAACTGGATCACTAAGCGGTATTGCCGCCGAGGTCCTCGACGCCGCGCGCGTTCGCGAAACCGGAAGCACGCGGCAGTTGAGTCGAGCGCGCGGGGAAACCCGTGCGCTCTGCATGACGCGCTACGAAGCGCTTAGGCCGGCTCCGACCTCGCTATCCGCGGCTGCGCGCAACGCGCGACGAAACACAGGCACCGGCTGCGCACCGCTCACCACTTCACGCCCCAGCTTCACGTACGGCACGACGGTGACCGATTCGAGAGCGGAAGCGGCTTCGAGCTTGCACACCTGCGCATAGCCGTCTTGTGATGCGAACAGGTCGTTCACACGCACCCTGTCGAGCCCCACTGATTCGGCGATATCCGTCAATACTCCCGTATCGCCGATATCACGTCCCTCGGTGAAGTAGGCGCGGAAAATCGCATTGACCAATGCGCGCGCGTCACCGCCCTCGTACTGGACGAACCACACCAGCCGGTGCGCCGCCAGCGTGTTCGGCGTGCGTTTCACCTTGTCGTAGTCGAATGTCAGCCCATGTTGCCGGCCTTCTTCCTTCACGTGCGTGTCCATGGCCTGCGAGCGGGCCCAACTGCCAAATTTGGCCGTGCGATAGGCCTTCCGGTCTCGCCCCTCTTCCGGCATGTCCGGATTCAGTTCATATGGCATGAACACGTACTTGACGTTCTTGCTTGCGCCTTCCGCCGTTATGGCTTCCTCGAGCTTCTTTTCACCAATCCAGCACCACGGGCAAATGAAATCGTGTGTGATGCGAATTTCAAGCGGCTCCATCGCGTTTCTCCTTCAAATGTGGCTGCATACAAGATAGGGCCGCGTGTCGAAAGCTAGAATAGGAACAGCATGCAACGCTTCGTTGCACCGGAGACAAAGCGATGGACAAACTTCAGGCGCTACGCGCGTTCGTCGAGGTAGCGCAGAGCGGCGGTTTCTCGAGCGCGGCGCGAAAGCTGGAACTTGCAACGTCGTCTGTCACGCGTGCCGTCGACGCACTCGAAGAGACGCTCGGCACCGCGCTGCACAACAGAACGACGCGCCAGGTCACACTATCCGATGCGGGCAAGACGTATTATTCGCGCGCCGCGCGCATTCTCGAAGACATCGCCGAAGCCGACGCCGCCGTCACCGACCGCGGCGACGATCCCTCCGGTCCGCTGCGGGTATCGGTGCCTGTCGAGTTTGCGCGCCAGTGCATCAGCCCGCATCTCGGCGCGTTTCTGTCGCGCTACCCTAAACTCGATCTGGACATCACACTGACCGACACGGTTGCCGATCTGGTGTCCGAGCGCATAGACCTTGCCATTCGCCTCGGCACGCCGCCGCCAGACGCCAGCGTGATCAGCCGGCACATCGGAAATTTCAGCCGGTTTGTCGTGGCGAGTCACGCTTACCTGAGCGAGTTCGGCACACCAATGAAACCCGATGAGTTACCCGCGCACCAGTGCCTGCGCTTTTCTTATGGCGCCGACCGGCAGGTATGGACGTTCTGCAATGATGGCTTGCAGTCCGAAGTCGTGGTGACAGGACGATTGAAGACCAACAACTCGGCAATTCTGCGCGAAGCGGCGCTGAACGGCGCTGGCATTGCGTTGCTCCCGAGCTGGCTCGTCGCCGCCGACGTGCAAAGCGGACGCCTGACCAAGCTCTTCGAAGACTACGAAGTCAACCCGAACAACGCCCGGTCCGCGGTGACCGCGCTTTATCTGCCGAACCAGCGCGGATCGAGACGCATCGGCGCCTTCATCGAACTGGTCAGCGGTGCGGCGAACCTGCAGTCGTGAACCTCCCGTGCGGATCATGCACGCATGACCCACCGGGCGAACCGGAATGCGACTTAATTGTTCTTAATGCTTCTGAATGGCCTTACGGCCCCGTAGACGTCAAAGGCGTGGCCGTCCCTGCGCGCGGAAGCCGAGCGGGTGCGGCGCGGTCTCACATCACATTCCACCATGCTTCAATTCGATCGTTCGTGCGTGTGAAACATTATTGGCGTATAGCAAACGAGTTATATGGCACCAAGTAACGAGAACCCCTGTTTTTTCGCGGGACATTCACCCATCCTGGTTAATGAGTGGCGTACCAACGCCGCGTGCCGCGCTGCACGACTCTCAGCAAAGCGGACGATATCGGCTCGTTCTCGCGTTTGAGAACACTCTATTAGCCATGCACTGCGCACTATTGTTCAAGACGTCGCGCTAGTCTTTGTTTACACTTCGATGTGTGCGGATTCATAGCATCGAAAGATGTCGAGCATCGCTCATTCGCGTCCCGGCAAATCCGGAGCGCCAACCTGGCCCGCTATTCAGGACCCCACGCCGTTTCATTGCCCACGCCCGATCAGATGTGCCATCGAGATAATCACGATCTCGCCAGCCGGAGACGACCATGATTCAGATCGGATCGTTGCAGGTCAGTTTCGATCAGCGAAACATTCAACGCAATGGCGTTTCGCTGCGAATTGGCGCGCGCGCTTTCGACATTCTCGAAGTCCTCTATCGTGCCAATGGCGCCATTCTGTCGAAAGACGACATCATGGACGCGGTCTGGCCGGGCCAGATCGTCGAAGAGAATCGACTTCAGGTGCATATTGCGGCGTTGCGCAAGCTGCTCGGCGTCGACCGCGACCTGATCAAGACCGTACCGGGGCGAGGTTATCTGCTCGTTGCCAGGGGCGCCCAAACGTCCGAGGCGGCCGAGACGGGCGAGACTCGTCCGCCAATCGCAACCGCACTTCAGCTTCCCTCACTCCCTGCGCTCGTCACGCCCCTGATCGGACGCGCCGCGGAGATCGAACAACTGCTCGATCACCTCGAACGGGGACCGGTCACGACGGTCGTCGGCGCGGGCGGCATCGGCAAGACCGCGCTCGCGCTTCACGTCGCCAACGAAGTCCATCGCCGCAGCGGTCGGACAATATGCTTCGTGGAGCTTGCCAGAGCGTCCTCCAGCGAGGCGGTGCTCGCGATCCTGGCTGACACGCTGAAGCTGCCCATGTGCGATGGGCAGCACCGCGCGGACGCGCTATACGATGTCCTCGCCGAATCCGGATGTCTGCTCGTGCTCGACAACGCCGAGCATGTGATCGACGTCGCGGCCGGGCTCGTGGAGGCGCTGCTCGTGCGCAATGCCTCGGTACGCGTGCTCGTGACGAGCCGCGAAGCCCTGCACATTCGCGCTGAATCCGTGCTGCGCCTCGAACCGCTTGCCGTACCCGAGACCGGGCTGGCAACGCAGGAAATGCTCGCGTATTCAGCGGTCGAACTGTTTCTGAGCCGTGCCCGCTCACTCGCCATGGACTGCGCCGCGGACGAAAGAAGCATTGCACTGGCCGCCGACATCTGCCGGCGACTCGACGGCCTGCCACTCGCCATTGAACTCGCCGCGGCTCGCGTGGCGACGCTCGGCGTCGAAGGCGTGGCTTCGCGGCTCGACCACCAGCTCGACCTTCTCACCGGAGGCCTGCGCTCGGCACTGCCGCGGCACCAGACCTTGCGCGCGACGTTCGAGTGGAGCTACGCGCTGCTCGATGCGCCGTCGCGCATTCTCTTTCGCCGCCTCGGTTGCTTTACGGACGCATTTGCGTTCGATGCGGTCTGCGCCGTCGCCACGGAGCCCGGCATGTCGATTGCAGTGGTCGTATCGAGTCTTGGAGAACTCGCGACCAAGTCGCTTTTGAACGTGGAGTTTCACGGTCCAATCGCAACGTACCGGCTCACCAAGAGCACTCGTGCCTACGCGATGGAGAAATTGCGCGACGAAGGCGAAGTGCATGTCATCGCTTCGCGGCACATGCGCTACATGAAAAAGCGCATTGAGGAGAGCGGCCCTATCCACGCGCAAGGCAGCCGGCACGGCGCGGATCTCAACGCACGTCTTTCTCTCGACGACGCGCGCACCGCCTACGATTGGGCTTTCTCCGAGAACGGCGACCCGGCCCAGGGCGTCGCGCTCGCGGGGGCGCTGGTCGGCACGCTGCTCGATGCAGCGCTCGTCCATGAATGCTGCGAACGGGCGCGGCGCGCGCTGGATGTCCTCGACACCCTGCCGGCAGGCTCTGTCGATGTTGTCTGCGAAATGCGGCTGTGCGCAGCCTACGCTTGCACGCTCGTGTACGTGGGCGAAAATGTCGAGACTGCAGTATCGCTTTGGCAGCGCGTGCTGCGGCTCGCGCAGGCAGCGCGCGACGACGCGTTCGTGATGCGCGCCCTGTGGGGCCTCTGGAACACCGCACTGTCGATCGCCGACATTCACGCATCGATTCGTTACGCCACCCGCATCCAGCAGATAGCGGAGCATGGCGAATCGCGCAGCACGCGCCTGCTGGCCAGCGCAATGCTGGCCATTTCGCTCCACTGCTTCGGCGAGCATGAGCAAGCCCGGGAACGCCTCGAGTTCGCCGTTGCGGCGCTCGGCGAACCCGGCTCGGAGGAGCCGCCCTGTGGCACGCCAGGCGTGGACCCGCTCATCTTCTGCAACGGCACGCTCGCTCGCATTGCCTGGCTTCAGGGCAAGCCGGCGCACGCCATGCAACATGTGCAAGCCTCGCTGAACCCAGCGCGGCGGGACACGCTGGAGCCAACGCTCAGCCATCTGCTGGCCACCGTGGCTGTGCCGCTCGCGCTTCAATGCGGCGACTCGCAGGCCGCATTGCGCTATCTCGCCCTGTTGCGCTCGCAGGTGGCGACTCACCGCTTCGCGGTCTGGGAAGACTACGCGGAGTGTCTGTCCGTTCAGATCGATCGTCAGTCGAACGATAAAGTGTCCGCGCTCGAGCGGCTCGAGCCTGCCCTGCAGCGGCTCATTAAGCGCGGCTTCCGGCGCGTGATTGCCCCGTTCATCGTGTTGAGCGCCGAGACGCTCGCGAACGCTCGCCGTTTCGTGGAGGCTCGTGCGAGGCTGGACGACGCGATCGCGCGCAGCGAGACCCAGGGCGACTATTACTTTTTGCCCGAACTGCTGCGCGCCCGAGGCTGGGTTGAGCTTCAGCACGCGCGCGCCCTGGACGGCTCTGCGCGTGAGGAACGCGCGCGTTGCGAAGCGCAAGCACGCCATTTCCTGAACGCTGCGATGACGCTAGCGAGCGAACACGGCGCGGTGATCTGGAAATTGCGCGCCGCGCTCGACCTCGCCACGCATCACCTCGAAAGAGATGAGGCCGCGCAAGCCCTGGCGCTTCTTGCACAGTTCGATGCCCTTATCGACCTGAACTCGCCGGCACCCGATATCCAGCGTCTTGGCCAACTCCGCCACAAGCTGTGCGCAGCGGGCGCTCCGGGTGCTCAGGTGAGCGCTAAGCACGTAGCGGCACGCCCGTCACCGCATCAACGGCCGTCTCACCTGTCCCGCACCGACTAGCACGACAGCGCCAGCTTCACGATGAGCCCTGGTTCGTTGTCCTCGAGCTGCAGCGTGCCGCGATGCAATGTCGCCACCCCTTTGACGAGCGCGAGCCCGAGTCCGACTCCGGGCGTTCCGCGACTCGCATCGCTGCGGTAAAAGCGCTCGGTCACGCGGGCTTTTTCCGCATCCGGAACGCCTGGGCCGTCGTCGATCACCGCGACCTCGATCGAGCCGTCGGCGCCGCTCAGATAAACCTGCACCTGCGTGCTCGCAAACTTCAGCGCGTTGTCGATGAGATTGCCGATCGCCTGAGCGAGCAACAATGGATCGACCAGCGCCGGCAAGCTATCCGGACCACTCAGGGTCAGCGCGAGCCCACGCAGTTCCGCGAGCGGTTGATAAAACTCCACGGCCTCGGCGACGATGTGCGCGACATCGCTCTGCAGAAAACCCGACCTGCGTACGCCC
Organism: Paraburkholderia sp. J10-1; assembly: GCF_905220165.1. Taxonomy (NCBI): domain Bacteria; kingdom Pseudomonadati; phylum Pseudomonadota; class Betaproteobacteria; order Burkholderiales; family Burkholderiaceae; genus Paraburkholderia; species Paraburkholderia sp. J10-1. The sequence continues at coordinate 745,468 of NZ_CAJMYW010000001.1, forward strand.
GCGTCGATCTCCGCGAGGCGCAGGAGCGCGTTGAAAATGCCGATGACACGGTCGATGTCGCTCAGCGCGCCGTCCAGCCGCTCCAGCGTATCGCCATCAACCTTTTTCTTGAGATCGAGGATCATCGCCTCCATCCTGAAGCGCAGTTCGGTCAACGGTGTTCGAAGATCGTGAGCAATCGCATTCGACGTGTTGCGCACGCTATTGATCATTTCGATCAGCGCGTTCTGCGCGGCCTCCCGGCTGCGCACCTCTTCCTGAAGACGCGCGTTCTGTTCCGTGAGGGCCTTCTGCAGCCGCCCCAGTTTCAGATGCGTCTTCACGCGCGCAAGCAGTTCCTCCATCTGCAGCGGCTTGGTCACATAATCGACCGCCCCAACCTCGAAGCCGGTCGTCTTCTCTTCCGTCTGTGAAAGCGAGGTCATGAAAATGACGGGGACTGCGCGAGTTCGCGGATTGTCCTTCAGCCTGCGGCACACCTCGAACCCGTCCATGCCCGGCATCATCACGTCAAGCAGGATCAGGTCCGGATGCACGAGATCCGCACGCCTGAGCGCTTCTTCGCCGTCACGGGCAATCGATACGCGCAGGTCGTTGCCTTCGAGAAAATCGACCACGAGGCCGAGATTCGAAGCCGTGTCGTCGACAACCAGAACGAGCGGCTCAAGGCGTTCAAGTTTCTCTGTCATGCCTGCTCTCTTCCGTTCCAATGCCGTTCGATGAATGAGAGCAGCTCCCGCGATTCGAAGTTTTCCGCGAGCCGGCGTATGCGCCGCGCGAATGCCTGGTAACGCCCGTCGCTTTCCAGCAGCGCGTCGGCGTGACGCATGACGTCTCGCATCTGCCCTCGCAATGCCAGGCGATGCAGGATCTCCATGTTCTCGTGTGAGGGAACGGCCAGTGGCGCGGGCGCGTCAGGCTCTCCCGATGGATCGTCAGCCGACCCGTCGATAGCCTGCTTCGTCGCGCAATCCGCGTCATCCGCCGCGCACCCTCCATCGCCTGGAGCCGTTAGCGCGAGATCGAACCAGAACCTGCTCCCTCGCCCGTGTTCGCTCTCCACATGAATCTCGCTGCCCATGAGCCAGACGAGATGCTGACTGATGGAAAGGCCCAGGCCCACGCCTGCGCTGCGTCGCTCGGTATCGCCCGCCTGCTCGAACGGCTGGAAAACGCGCCCGATCTGGTCGGGTCGGATACCCACGCCCGTGTCCGACACCTCGAAACGCAGGACCCCCGTGCTGGCCTGTCTTACCGTAAATGTGACTGCACCTTCGTCGGTGAATTTCACGGCGTTCGAAAGCAGGTTGAGCAGCACCTGGCGCAAGCGCTTTTCGTCAACTCGAATTACGGCCGGCAAGCAAGGCGCAATCGCGCAGGTTTGCGTCAGTCCTTTCTCCCGCGCGCGCACGCCGACCATCTCCGCGAGCATTTCCAGAAACGGCGTGAGCGGCACATCGGCCGGTTGCAGTTCGATCCGGCCCGCGCCGGCGCGAGCGAACTCCAGCAAGTCGTTTATCAGCGTCAGCAGATGCGTCCCGCTTTGCTCGATGACCGCGACTTGCGATCGTTGGCGCGCCCCGAGCCCGTCGTCATGGCGCAGGATCTGTGCATAGCCGAGGATGCCGTTCAGCGGTGTGCGCAACTCGTGGCTGATATTGGCGAGAAATTGATCCTTTGCCTTGTTCGCGGCCTGCGCCTCGTCTCGCGCCACGCGCACCGTTGCTTCGAGCGCCCTGCGCTCGGTAATGTCCTGCAATACCGCGATTGTGTGATAGATCTGCTCGCCGGGTTCCCATTGCATCGCGACGCAGACATTGACCCACACGCGCGTTCCGTCGCCGCGAATGAGCAGCTTGTCTTCGACATAATGAGGGATCTTCTTCTCGAACAGCAGTCCGAACCGGGATTCGCTCTCAGGCAGATACGATGCGTCCGTGACGTCCCTGAACGTCATCTTGAGCAATTCGTCGCGGGTATAGCCGACAATCTCGCAGTAGCGTTGATTGACACGCAGGAATCGCCCGTCCGCGCCGCAATGCGCAATCCCGACTGCGGCATTTTCAAACGTACCCCGAAAGCGCTCCTCGCTCACGCGCAATGCCAGTTCAGCACGCTTGAGTTCGGTAATGTCGATCAACGTGCCGCTCAGGCACACAGGTGTGCTGCCGGCATGCTTGCGCGATGTGCCGCGCGTGAGGACCCAGCGGTACGCCCCGTCGCTGTGCAGCAAGCGGTGCTCGACCGCAAGCGCTGCGCCGCTGCGCAACTGGTTTCTGATGGCCTCTTCAAAGCGCTTCCGGTCGTCGGGATGAACCAGCGCCATGAACCGGCCGAAGCTGGGAGCGCCGGCATGCTCGCCGTAGCCGAGCCACTCGCGCACGTTCCAGCATCGCAGCACCCAATGTTGTTCGTCGTCGCCGTCGCATTCAAGCTCCCATACGCCGACATTCGACCCCCACATTGCCGCGCCGAGGCGCTCATTGGTCTCACGCAGGATCTCCGCTTGCGCGGCACGGCGCGTTTCCGTCGCGTCGCGAATCGCAAGCACGATACCGACAACCTGCCCAACATCGTCGACAATCCGCGTGACCCGGGTTTCGACCGGTACTTCGCGCCCCTGCCTGCCAACCAGCCGGGTCTTGGGTGGCAAGTCAACGGGAGCCTGTTCGCGCAGGACCGCAGCGCCCACATCGACCAGCGGCATGTTCGTGTCCTCGTCGATCAGCACGAGCACATTCGCGAGCGGCTGGCAGGCGGCCTCCTCCCGGGACCATCCCGTCAATGTTTCGGCTACGGGGTTGATCAACGTGATGCGCGATTCGCAGTCCGTCGCAATCACCCCGTCGCCAATGCTGGCCAGCGTGGCCGCATAGCGCTGCTCGCTCTCGCGCAGACGGCGCTCGGCGGCATGCTTGTATAGCGCCATCTCCACGACCGTGCGCAGCTGCTGATCTTCAAAGGGTTTCAGGACGTACCCGAACGGCTCGGTGACCGTCGCGCGCTGGACCGTCTCCTCGTCCGCATAGGCGGTGAGAAATACGATGGGCAGTCCATGCGCTTCGCGCAGCCGCCGCGCGGCGTCGATACCGTCCAGCTCGCCCTCCAGGCGCACATCCATGAGGACGAGGTCGAGCGGCGAGCGCGCAGCCACGACGAGCGCCTCCTCGCCGCTCGCGACACTGGCCGCAACGGTATGCCCGCAGCGCACGAGCTGTTGACCGATATCGCGTGCGACCACGCGATCGTCTTCCACGATAAGTATGCGCGCGGATGCCATGACGAAGCCCGTTGGGTCCCTAGAGTTTGAAGTGAATGACAAAGCTTGTCCCCGCGTCGCGGTCCTGCCGAACCGCAGCATGGAGTTGGCGGGCGAGGTCGGAAACGAGCTGCAGGCCGAGCGATTCGGCCTCATCAATGGAAAAATCGGGCGGCAATCCAATGCCATCGTCCGATACGCTGAGCTTGCATCCGCGCTCGTCGTCCGACACCAGTTCGACACGCAAGTGCCCGCGCCGGCCCTCCGGAAATGCGTGCTTTAGCGCATTCGAGACGAGTTCGTTCACGATCATGCCGCACGCCACCGCCCGGTTCATGTCGAGCTGCACGTCGTCCACCCGCACGTCGAGGGACACGTTCAGTTGACTCAATTCATACACGCGCGAAAGGTGCGCGCACAGATTCCGGATATGGGACGCCATGTCGATGCGCGCAAAATTCCCGGCGCGGTACAGATTCTCATGAACCATCGCCATCGAGCGCACCCGGTTCCGGCTGTCGAGAAAGCGCTCCGCCGTCGCCTTGTCTTCGACGCGCGCGGCCTGGAGATTCAGCAGGCTGCTGATCAACTGCAGATTGTTCTTGACCCGGTGATGCACTTCTTGCAGCAAGGCTTCCTTTTCCTCGAGGAGCGCCTCGACCTCTTCCAGGCTGGCATTTTCGATCGATATCGCAGCCTGCGATGCGAGCAGACTGAGCACCGCCATCCGCGAGAACGTGAACACGCCCGGCGCCAGTTCGTTCTCGAGGTACAGCACGCCGACCACCCGGTCTTGCTTGACGAGCGGCAATGACAGCACCGAGCGCGCATTCCTGCCGTTGAAGTATTCGTCCGCTGCGAACGGATTCTCCATCGAAGCGTCGTCCACCCGCACCGGTTCGTGCGTGCGCAAGCTGTGATGGAGCATGGCGAGCGGTACCGCGTCCGTCGCGGCGGCGCGGCGGCCTACATGGACCGTGGTGCCCTCGTGGATCGCATCGGCCTCCGCCTCGATCCAGAGTTGTTCCGCGTGCGGCAAAATCAGTAAGGCACGCCGGGCGCCGGCGTGCTCGAGCACAATCGTCATCAGCGTGTGCATGAGCCGCTCAAGCACCCGCTCGCTGGAAATCGCCTGGGATGCCTTAACAACCGTCTCCACCTCCAGTTGATTCGCTACCGGCCCGCCCAACGCTCCCGACGAGTCTTCCGACACCAGTCCCGGAAAGCGCGCGTCGAGCGACTTGACCTTCGCCATCGCCCCCCAGTTCAACCAGGCGAGGCGCGCGTTGCGCAGGTACACGACACTGATGGTTGCAAACCCATGGGCCGCATAGAACCGGCCGGCAATCTCGTTGGCGAGACCCTCGACATGCAGCAGACGCTGCAAGCGCGCGTGCTCGATCGCCTGCTCGTAGAAGCGCATCGCTTCGAACTCGCGCTTGCCTACGCGTGCGAGTTCGGCCTCGACCAACGCAGTACGCGAAGCAAAGTTCGCGGGGGCATGCCGGGACCAGCCGCGCAGTCTCTCGACATGCTCCGCCAGCGCCGTCATGTTGGCGGCCTGTTCGGCGGGCGCAAGGGTGTCATGCCAATGCAAACGCGCCAGTGCGCCAAAGAAGTGATATTCGGCCAGCTCGAAGTGTCCCGACGTGGTCCACAACAAGGGCGCTGCGCGCGTTTGCGCCTCCAGCGCGCGCCCGATGTCGCCGGCGAAATAGTGCGCCTGCATCTGGCGTATCCAGTACCAGCACGCCGCGATGGCGAGCGCGGGATTGCCTTCGAGATGGCGCTCGAGAGAAGCCTCGTCTGCATAGTCCGCATCGGCGGAACCGAGCCACGGCGGCAGCCCCCGCAGCCCGCGAATCAGCGACAACTGGGCGGTCATGATGTCGACGATCAGCCCGAAACCCGCGGCGCGAACGATACGCAGGCGCTCGACCGCCTCGTCCTCGACCTCGGCAAGCGAATGGCCGGCGGCAAGCAGACTCGTCACGAGGCAACAACTGCTGAAGCCGATATAGGTGAGGTCGCCGCTTAGCGTCGCCGCTTCGAACGCCCGGCGCAACAGCGGCAGTCCCGTGCGCATGGGCTGTGTCCACGGCATCACGTGATAGGCGAAACACATGTACACACGCGCCCTGAAGCGCGCGAGGCCGCGCTCGTCCACCAGTGCCAGTCCCAACCTGCCGAACTCGAAACCGGCGCGATAGTCGCCGAAGATCGGGCCGGCCACCATGCCGAGGTAGGCAAAGCCGAGAGACGACGCGTCGGCGTTGCCATGTCGAATGCTCAGGTTCGCCATGCGGGACAACACGAGGCACACCAGGTTTTCGTCGGTGAAAAACGCCGGTGGCAACACCGCGGTCAGCACATTGAGCGTCGCCTCCAGCGTTTCGTCCTGGAGCAACGGCAGGTCGATGAGGGAGGCGATCGTTCTTTCGCCGATCCGGTCGTGCAGCGTCGCGTACTCCGCCACGGCTGCCGCGCGCTCGGGATGTGCAACCCAGTCGATCCCGACCTCACGCAGATAGCCGAGACAGATCTCGACGGCGTCCTGCATCTGATCGAGCGCCGTATGCAGCGTGACGCGAAGAAACGCCACCGCGGCCTTGTGCGGCAAGTTCGAAGCGCTCGCTGCCAGACCTCGCAGACGTTCCTCGGCCAACGCGGCGTTTCCCGTGAGGAATTCGCACTCGGCACGCAGCAGTTCGAACGAGAACTTCTCCGGGTAGTGCGTCTGCCATGCTTCGCTGCCGATCATGTCGCTTCCTAGCGTCAGATACGCAAGCGCGGAACCATAGGCTGCCGAAGCCCTCGCACGGCGGCCCGCGCGCAAGTTGAGGCTCGCCACGCGCATACGTACATCGACGTCCTCAATGACGTGGATCGCGCGGTTGAACTGGTTGACGATCTCGAAGATATTGCGCTCGACCTCCGGATCCCCGTCGCCGCCGTCCAGCAGGGTGCCGATGCGCAAATGCGCCGGCGCGCGATCGGCTTCGTCCATCAACGCATACGCGGCCTCCTGGATCCGGTCATGAACGAATGCGTAGCCATCTTGCTGCCGATACACAATGCCTTGGGCGGCGGCTTCCGCGAGCGCCGCATCGATCGCTTCGCTCGACTGACCGCTCACGCGCGCAAGCACCGTGGTCGAAACCGAGGCGCCCAGGCACGCGAAATCCACCAGCGCACGGCGCGTCGAATCAGGCAGGCGGCCGAGCTTGTCGACCATCAGATCCACAACGCTGTCGGGGAATGCGCTCTGTGCAATCCGATCCGCGTTGCATGCCCACTCGTGACGCGCCTTGTCGAATGTGAGAAAGCCTTCGTCGGCCAGAACCTGAAGGAACTGAACGACAAAGAACGGGTTCCCGCCCGTCTTGTCGAACATGACCTGCGAGAGTGGCGCGGTGCGTTGTGCGTCGCCGTGTGTCGCGTCTCGCACGAGGCCTGCCACGTCGCTCACGGCGAGCGGGGCCAGCAGCACGTCATGAACGCGAACCCGCCCCGCGCGCATCGCACCCACTACGCGCGCCAACGGGTGCGCGGGCCCGACTTCGTTGTCGCGAAACGCGCCGATGAGCAGCAGATCCCTGATCTCCTGCCCTTTCCCCAAAGCTTCGAGGACCGAGATCGTGCCGGCGTCCAGCCATTGGAGATCGTCCAGAAAAAGCACCAGGGGTCGCCCCGGAAAAGCGAAAGCGCCGATGAATCGCGTCAGCACAGCGACGAACCGCGTCTGGGCGTCCTGCGGCGGGAGTTCGGCGACCGGCGGTTGCGCACCGACGAGACGCTCGAGCGCGGGGATCAAAGCAATGATCAGTTGTCCATGAGAACCGAGCGCTTCCTGAATGCGCGCCCGCCATGCCCCGATTTCGCGCTCGTCTTCGTCGAGAATCTGCTGCACGAGCGCCGCCATGCATTGTGCAATCGTTGCGTACGGAATATCCCGCTTGTACTGATCGAACTTACCGGCAGCGAACAGGCTGCCCGAGCAGGACATCGAGCGATGAAAGGCCTCGACCAGCGACGATTTCCCGATGCCCGAGTAGCCGGACACCAGAACGCATTCCGGCAAGCCGTCGCGAACGACACGCTCGAACGCGTCGGTCAGCGCCCGCACTTGCATCTCGCGCCCGTACAGGCGCCCGGGCATGAGCAAGCGGTCAGCCACGTCGGCCGCGCCCAGCTCAAAAGGTTCGATAGGCGCCCCGCGCAGGCTCTGCACGGCGCACAGCCGCAAGTCGTGCTCCACGCCTCGGGCGGTCTGGTACCTGTCCTCTGCAGCCTTCGCCAGCAGCCGGTCGACGATGGCGGCGACGGGTTCGGGAATCTCGGGCGCGCACTCCTTGAGCGAAATGGGCTTTCTCGCCGTATGGCAGTGCAGCCACTCCGCCGCGGAACTGGCCAGCCAGGGGAAGCGGCCCGTGAACATCCAGAAGATCACGACACCCAGCGAGTACAGGTCGGAGCGCGCATCGGGCCGCCGGTTGAGCAGTCCGGTTCGCTCCGGCGCAACGAAGGGAAGCGCGTCGGTGAACAGAACCGGCGGGCGACTGCTCTCGCCCTCGGTGGAAGTTTCGGCTTCGGCCGCGGCGGTCAACCCGAATCCGGTCAACGCCACCCCGCCAGTTTTCGCGTTGACGAGCAGGTGAGCAGTCCGGATGTCGTGATGGATCAAACCGCGTACATGCAAAGCGTCGAGCGCCGCCGCCGCGCTGGCCGCGATCGAAAGAACCTGGCTGTGCGGCAGACGATGCGTCTGCATGGACGAGAGAACACTGCCGCCCGGATCGTCGAGAAAGAGCGTAGTGCGCCGGCTCTCCCGCACAAGCGCCTGCGGCTGCGCGAAGCGCGGACTATCGAGCCGCGAGCGCAGCCGGTTGGCGTGCTCGAGCAACGACAGGGCTTCCGCCGATGGCTGGCTGGCAGACGGACGCACGGCGAGCCGGGTTTTCGCCGCGCCCCGCGCCTTGATGCGCGAAAGGACGAGCGTGCCGTCGTCCCACAACGTTTGGACGTTCGCGTCTTCTGGATTCGTGAAGGCTGGCGCGTCGGTCATGTGTCGGCCGAAAGCATGTACCCGGAGTTTCGTACGGTGCGCAGAAGCGAACGCTCGAAGCCCGCATCGATCTTTTGCCGGAGCTTGCTGACATGCACGTCGATCACGTTGGTCTGCGGATCGAAGTGATACTCCCAGATATTCTCCAGCAGCATGGTGCGCGTCACGACCTGATCGGCATGCCGCATCATGTACTCGAGCAGCTTGAACTCGCGTGGCTTCAGGCTGATCGCCTTGCCCGCACGCATCACCCTTCGGGAAAGCAGATCGATGCTCAGGTCGCCCACCTTGAGCGTCGTTTCGAGCACGTCGCTCTGCGAACGGCGCATGAGCACCTCGAGCCTCGCGAGCACCTCTCCGAAAGCGAAGGGCTTGACCACGTAGTCGTCGCCGCCGGCCTTCAGCCCGCGAATGCGCTCGTCGACAGCATCGAGCGCGCTCAGGATCAGCACCGGCGTCTTGCTCCCCGTCGCTCTCAGCGCCGACACAATGCTGAGGCCGTCGACGCCGCCCGGCAGCATGCGATCCAGAATAATCGCGTCGTATGCGCCGCCCATGGCTAGAAACATGCCGTCCCGGCCGTTGTCGGCGAAGTCGACCACATGGCCTGCTTCCGCAAGGCCCTTCCTCAGAAAGCCGGCCACCTGCACATTGTCTTCCACTAACAAGATCTTCATTCCAGCCACTCGCGGTTCCAGACAGCCGCCAAAACGGTCGCGGCGCGGCGCCGCTGCTCGTGCGAAGCCCGATCCTCCTTGCCTCCGCCACCCTGCCTCTAATTATCCGTCCAGAGCCGATAATCCGTTTTTCGGCGCCGCATTAAATTAAGTTAATGTTCTGTCCGGCTTTCGGCACCGGCGTTGCGCGACACTGGCTCCCGATGGCCCCATGCGCTTGAACGAGTGCTGCGGAAGCCGTAGATTAACAAAAGTTAATTTATGGGTAACGGCGAGGAAAAGGCGCTTCGCCTATCATCCGTCTCAATACGCGCCGCGCGCAGTCAGCCCGCACGACATCGGGCCACCCGCGGCGAGGCGGGTTGCCGCGCCCTCAGTCCCTTGCCCGAGCCATGCCGGACGAAACAGACATGAATCACGCGATAGCAGACTCTCCAACATTCGCCCCCCGTGCGCCCGTCATTCAGGTCGGCGAATGTGAGCTGGACCTCGGCGTACGGACGCTACGCCGCGGCGGCAATGTGGTGGATCTCGGGTCCCGCGCCTTCGATGTGCTCGCCACCATTGCCCTGGCGGGGGGACGCATTGTCTCCAAGGACGAACTCATGGAGGCGGTCTGGCCGGATACGGTCGTCGAGGAAAACAACATCCATGTGCAGCTTTCGGCGATCCGCAAGGCACTGGGCACGGACCGCAAACTGATCCTCACTGTGCCGGGGCGTGGCTATCAGCTGATTGCGGCGGCGCCCGAAGCCCGAATCGCGCCATTGCCGTACCACGGATGCGCAACCGGGCCCGATCGGCTGCCCGCACGCGATACGTTGCTCGGACGTGAAACCGCGATCGCTGAAGTGCGCTCGCTGATCGCCTCGGCGCGCGTCGTGACGCTCGTCGGCGCGGGCGGCATCGGCAAGACGAGAATCGCCCGGGAAATCGCGCACCGGCTCGCCGCAGAACAGGCTGTCGATGTCCGCCTCGTCGAACTCGCTGCGCACAGCACACGGGCGGCTGTCGTCCGCGCGTTCGCAGACGTCTGCGGCCTTGCCAACGCCGAGGAAGGTGCCGATCTGCGCAGCGTGGCGCGCGGGCTGGCCAGCATGCGCGGCGTGCTCGTCATCGACAACGCCGAGCATGTCGTGGAGCACGTCGCCGAACTCGTCGGGCTGATCAGCCATGCCAATCCCCAGGTGCGGATTCTCGCCACCAGCCGGTTCCGTCTGCGGGTGTCCCACGAAGTCGTCTATCGTGTCGGCCCGCTCGCTCTTCCTGAAGCAGGCGACTGCCGCGAAGCGATGCTGTGCTCCCCTGCGGTCGGTCTCTTCTTGAGGCGGCTGTCCTCGAACGGCATCAACGCCGACATGAGCGCCAACATGAGCGATGAACGTCTGCGCGTCGTCGAAGAGATATGCCGGCGCCTCGAGGGCATACCGCTCGCACTCGAACTGGCGGCCGGACGAGCGTCCGTACTGGGCCTCGAAGGCATCTGCGAGGGGCTCGACGAGCCTCTGCTCTATCTTGCCGGCGGTTATCGCACCGCGCAGCCCAGACATCGGACGCTGCGGGCCGCAATCGACTGGAGCTTCGAGCTGCTCGACGCAGCCGAGCAGACAGTGTTCAGGCGTCTGAGCGTGTTCAGCCGCGCCTTCAGCCCGCAGGCGGCGTGCGGGATCGCACACGACGCCACGCTCTCCGACGAAGCCGTCATGGACTGTGTCGGCGAACTGGTCGACAAATCGCTCATCGAGATTCAATTCGAAGGCGCGGAGGTGAAATACCATCTATCCGCACCGGCTCGTGCCTACGGCCGCGAAAAACTGCTTGCCGAAGGCGAGATCTGTGCGATTTTTGAGCGGCATGCGCGCTATGTCAGCGAGCGCCTTTCCGCGATTTCCATCGAAGCCGTTGCGTCGAATCCGCGTTCGTCCGGACGGGCGGCGCCAGCGCCCCGGTTCACGGGTGCGTAGCTTCGGACCCGCGCTTCGTCAAACGGCTCTGTATCGACTGAGAATCCCATTGAGCTCGGCAGGCCGTGCTTCGACATCAACGCCTTCTGGCTCTCGCTGCTCAGGCCACCGTTGCCAAGCCGCTTTCTTCCCTCGCTGAATGAAGTGGTTTCGAATCGAGGCGAGCAATTTCATTCCGCGTCAGTCGTTAGTATGTCTGATCGTTAATCGCCTTCGCGACTCTCTCCAAGGCATGCTCGATCGCCGCCAGGCTGACATTCCCGAATGGCGCGTGGCCATAGCAAGTCCCACCGATAGCAGCCCTCCGGCGCTTGCTATCAGGGGGACGGCGGATTCAAAAGCTTGCTCAACGGCTTTAGCGGGCCTATTGGGAGGAGCGAAAATGTCATTAAATGCGCTTTCCCCAAAGGAAGTGCCTCAAGCAATTCATGGGCTTGATTCACGTCCGTCACGTTCAGGATGAACGCTACCCCAGCCCGGTCTTGAAGTGAGTACCACTGGTCAATCTTGCCCTCCAGGTAGAGCTGTGCCGTCGCGCGAACTTCGGTCGGAAGAATGTGGTGGACACGTTGCATGTCCGTGCCCGGTGCAAAGGTGCCAATTGCCAATATCTTCGTAGTCGGCGTGATTGGCATCGGAGTGGTTTGAGCCATGGAAACTCCAGTGGAAGCGATCAGCACGGAGGCTGCTATCAAATCGAAAAGAAGATGTTTCATCGCGTCTGCTCTTGCCGCATCAGCCCGAAGGCTGGCATGAGGCAACACCAGATTCCTTATCCAGCGCAGCGGCTTCTGGTCCCGTCAGATAGTAATCACGGAAGCGCTCATCGACGCTTTCCCACATCCGTTTCGAGAACAGCAGCGCTGCGTTGAGCGGGCGATGATTGATGACCACTGAATCCGTCTCGCCCCGTTGGTTCAGATGCGCGACGACCACCGTTTCGATCGGCACGCCCTGGATTTGCGATCGATAGGATTCCATATACAAATCGTTGCCGATTTCGCCCTTGTAGCTGTGATGCTGAAATTCGTAGAGCGCGACCGCGTGCTTGATCACGGAGAGAATATCGGCTCGGCCGTCTATCGGCCGCTTCAGGACGGTGGCTTCGAGCGTTGCATTTTCAGCGAGCCTCGCCAGCCAGAGCGGCGGTGTGCCTGCGGACGCCAGCACGGGGGCTGTATCGTTGAATTTCATGCCGGGCGCTCCACTTGCGATTTTCTCGTCGTACCTGCGCTAGCCGCATCGAGCGCCGCTTCGAGCGTGATGCGCGCCTTTTCCAGGCGGCGGCGTGCGAGACGTTCGACGCCCGCGCTGCGCTCAGACTCGCCCGCCAGCAGCGCATGAATATCGGGCAGCGTCCAGATCGCGCCGCGCGTTCCCCAGGCGCCATCCGGAATTTCGGTCGGAAAGACCCAGACGCGCGGCGCGACGTCGTCGAACGGCCGGTTCTCCGCGCGCGCCACCGCTTCCGTGACGTCTCTGACGAGCGAGCGACGCGATTCGGCGGTGTATTGCCCTTCAGGTACGGACGGAACGATCCGGTAGCGGATTGTGTTCGTACGTTCGCCGCCGACGTAGATCGCAGCGGGCCGATGAAGATGGAGCACGGTCACACGCCGTGCGACCGGATTGGCAGGATCGTACCCTTCCGCCTTGATGAGGATATCGGTCAGATCCTTGACGAGGCGCGCTTCGGCCTCGGGCGTCAAGGCGCCTTCGGGCCATAGTGCATCGATCATTGGCATGGTTCCACTCCTGCTTCCGGTCATTGGATGCGGCCATGATCGGGGTTTACTCGATTGGCCGGGAGTGGCAGCATCGCCATTATTCAAGGAATTTCAGACACACCATGACCATCGTCCGCATCTGGGTCTATGACGGAATTCTCGCGTCCGGCGTCGCGGGCCCGGTTGACGTCTTCAGCGCGGCCAATCAGTTCCACGCGCGCAAGGCTGCATCGGGTGCGACATCCGCGCCCGCGTTTGCATGGCGCGTGGAATCACTCGACGGCCAACCCGTCACCGCCGCGTCTGGCCAGACCATTCACGTCGACGGCAAGATCGACCCGCGCAAACGCGCGGACGCCGTTCTGCTTACCGCACCGTTTTTTTCGAATGTCGACGAATTCCTCGGGCGCCGCGAGCAGTTGAATGCGTTGTCTTGCGCACTGCGGCGTCAGCGCAAGGCGGGCGCCGTGCTGGCGGCATATTGCACGGCTAATTACCTGCTCGCCGAGGCGGGTCTGCTGGATGGCCGCGCTGCAACAACGCACTGGGCGAGAGCCGCGGATTTCGCACGCCGCTATCCGCGTATCGAAGTTCGCGCACAAGAAGTGCTGATCGCGCAAGACGGCATTATTTCGGGCGGTTCCGTAACGTCGTATCTGAATCTCGCGGTGCGGATCGTCGAAACATTCGCCGGCGAAGCACTCGCTACGATGACCGCGAAAGCGCTGTTGATCGACATGAACCGGACTTCGCAGGCTTCCTTTGCAAAGCTACTCGACGAGCATGGGCATACCGACACGCTCGTCGCGCGCGCCCAGCAGCAAATGGAGGCGACGTTGCAGCAAGGCTTCCGGTTGAGCGATCTGGCGGCTTCGCTTGCTGTTAGCGAACGCACGCTCAATCGCCGTTTCAAGGAGGCCGTCGGGCTCGCGCCGTTGACCTGGCTGCAAAATCTGCGCATCGAAGTTGCGAAGAAATTGCTTGAAACGCGCCCGATTGGGCTTGAGGCAGTGAGTCAGCGAGTTGGTTATGGCGATATCAGTACATTTCGGCAATTGTTCAAGCGCAAGACCGGGTTGTCGCCAAGTGAATATCAAATGCGGTTCTCGCGTGCCACGGCGAAGAGTATAGAAGCCGGGTCAGGCCGCAACGGCCGCTGAGGACTCGCGAGCTCATCGCGCCGCGGCCTCGTCACCTCCCGCCCTCATTCCTCGCCCTATTCTTTTTTTGTATCTCAACGTATCTGCGACAGCCAACGATACGCACACATACACGCAGCCGGTTTTCGGACACAAGCGAGATACATTCATCCGCTCCAATACGCCCATCGCGAGCAAAACACCGCACCGCAAAACTGGGGCAACCGAGATAGTGCATATGCAACACGAGTCGAATGGAACCGCTGAACCGGACCGCACTGCGGATGAACCGCTGAGCAGCCAGATCGCGCGCAATTGTCTGCTGACGCGCGCCCGGCAGGTCTCCCGCGTCCTGACTTCGGTCTATGACGAAGCGTTGCGTCCGTTCGGCATCGAGGCGCCGCAATTCTCATTGCTCGTGCTGATCGGGGAGTTCGGGCCGATTAGCCGCTCGGATCTGGGCCGCCGCAATCATCACGAGCGCTCGACGCTGACAAGAAATCTGCAGCCGCTGATCGCGCAGGGCTGGGTTGCCGAGGGCATTCCAGCAAGCGATGGTCGAAGCCGCCCCCTCTCGCTCACACACGAAGGCCGGGCGCTGCTCAAGAACGCCGCGAGCGCGTGGTCGGCGGCACAGCACTACACGACGCGCCTCCTTGGCGAAGACGGCGCCCATGAGCTTATGAATATCGCGGGGAAATTGCCGCTGCGTATGGTCTGAAGTTTTTCGGTCGATGTTGCATATGCAAGATCGACCAATGCCTGGTACCCCTACTCATCGTTAAGGAGTTTTTCATGAAAGTAGTCAAAGCCGCTGCCGTCCAGTTCAGCCCGGTGCTCTATAGCCGTGAAGCAACCGTCGCCAAGGTCGTGCAGAAGATCCACGAACTCGGCCAGAAAGGCGTACAGTTCGCCACTTTCCCTGAAACGGTCGTGCCTTATTACCCTTACTTTGCGGCCGTCCAGACGGGCATCGAGCTACTTTCGGGCACCGAACATCTGCGCCTGCTCGAACAGGCGGTGACGGTGCCGTCCGCTGCGACCGACGCGATCGGCGAGGCCGCGCGAAAGGCAGGCATGGTCGTATCCATCGGCGTCAATGAGCGTGATGGCGGCACGCTGTACAACACACAATTGCTCTTCGATGCCGACGGCACGCTGATCCAGCGCCGCCGCAAGATCACGCCGACGCATTTCGAGCGCATGATCTGGGGTCAGGGAGACGGCTCGGGATTGCGCGCAGTCGACAGCGCAGTCGGTCGCATCGGGCAGCTTGCATGCTTCGAGCACAACAACCCGCTTGCCCGCTACGCGATGATTGCCGACGGCGAGCAGATCCATTCGGCGATGTACCCTGGTTCCGCCTTTGGCGAGGGCTTTGCCCAACGTATGGAAATCAACATCCGCCAGCATGCGCTCGAATCCGGCGCGTTCGTCGTCAACGCGACGGCGTGGCTGGACGCGGACCAGCAGGCGCAAATCATGAAAGACACCGGTTGTGCAATCGGTCCGATTTCGGGCGGCTGTTTCACCACGATCGTTGCTCCTGACGGCACGCTGATGGCCGAGCCGCTTCGCTCAGGCGAAGGCGAAGTGATCGTCGACCTCGACTTCACGCAAATCGATCGCCGCAAGATGCTGATGGACGCAGCCGGCCATTACAACCGCCCCGAATTGCTGAGTCTGATGATCGATCGCACGCCAACCGCGCATGTTCACGAACGTGCTGCTTCGCACCCGATTATCGTCAGCGACCAGAATGGCGACGATCTGCGCCCCCTGGCTGCATGACAATCAACGTATGCACGCGCGTTTTTCGTTCAAACGTGTGTATATGCATACATAAAATGCACGATTTTTTCCTGAAAGGTATCTGATATGACAACGAACCCTGCCCATGATCGGCCCATTCTCGTGACAGGCGCCGGAGGCGCGATTGGTGGAATCGGCCGCAACGTTACGACGTCATTGCTCGCGAAGGGCTACAAAGTGCGCTCACTGGTCCGCAAGGAAGACGAGCGCGCGAACGAGTTGCGCCGCCTGGGCGCCGAAGTGGTGGTAGGCGATCTGACCGATCTCGCCTCGATGCACCGCGCGATCGAAGGCTGTTCGCGAGTCTATTTCGGCATGTCCGTCTCCGAGGCCTATCTCGAAGCAACCGTCAATTTTGCTGCGGTGGCGCGTCATCACGGCGTCGAAGCCATCGTGAACATGTCGCAAATGACGGTCACGGAAATGAGCATCACGGAGACAACCGACAGCCCGCAGCACAAGCTGCACTGGCTTGCCGAACAGGTATTGCAATGGTCGGGGCTGCCCGTCGTCACGGTACGGCCGACGGCTTTTCTCGAGAGCTTCTTCCTGACCCTTGGCGCCGCCGGCGTACGCGACAACGACGAACTCGCACTGCCGCTCGGCGCTAGCAAGACGTCGCCCATTTCTGCGGTTGACGTTGCGAATGCGGTATCGGTGATTCTCGAGAACCCGGCGCCGCATATTGGCAAGATTTATAACCTGACAGGTCTCGAGTCGACGGATCTCGAGCAGGCCGCGCGCGTCTTTTCGGAAGCGCTCGGCCGGCCTATCCATTACCGGAATGTGCCTGTCGCGCCGTGGTCGGACAAATTGCGCGAACTCGGCATTCCCGCTCACGTCGTCGATCATCTGGCCGTGATGGCCGACCTCCATGCTCAGGGGCGGTACGACCGCATGACGAACGATCTGTTCGAACTCACGGGCCGCAAGCCCATGAGCATGTATGACTTCGTCAAGCTGCACATTGCTGATTTCACGCGCAGCGCGACAAGCTGATCGAGGCCGGAGGACGATTCCATGTCAAATACCGCTCCCCAATCCTCAACGCGCCGGCACTTTGTCGGCGTGGCCGCGGCGGCGCTTGCGGCGGGCTCGCTGAGCCGGCTCGCCTTCGCGGACACAAGCCCCGGAATCGGCACGACCACCGAACCCGCGAACGGCGACAAGGCGGCGATCCGGCCCTTCCGCGTTCACGTGCCCGAGTCGCATCTCGTCGACATGCGGCGGCGCATCAAGGCCACGCGCTGGCCCGATCGCGAGACGGTGCCCGACGAATCACAGGGCATTCAACTCGCCACCATTCAGGGTCTCGCGCAATACTGGGCGACCGGCTACGACTGGCGCAAATGCGAAGCGCGGCTCAATTCGTATCCGCAGTTCATCACCGAAATCGACGGACTCGATATCCATTTCATCCACGTGCGCTCGAAGCACGACAATGCGATGCCGTTGATCGTGACCCACGGCTGGCCCGGCTCGATCATCGAGCAGTTCAAGATCATCGACCCGCTCGTCAATCCGACTGCGTACGGCGCACCGGCATCGGACGCCTTTCATCTCGTGATTCCCTCGTTGCCCGGTTACGGCTTTTCTGCGAGACCGACCACAACCGGCTGGGGACCGGAGCGCACCGCACGTGCGTGGGTCACATTGATGAAGCGCCTCGGCTACGAGCGTTTTGCATCACAGGGCGGCGATCTCGGCGGGATTGTCACGAACATCATGGCCAAACAGGCGCCGCCCGAATTGATCGGTATTCACGTGAACTTCCCGGCCACCGTTCCTGCGGACATTCTGAAGTCACTGGCGGCCGGCGAGCCGATGCCTGCCGGTTTATCGGCAGAGGAGCAGCACGCGTATGACCAGTTGAGCGCCAACTTCAAGAAGAAGCGCGGCTACGCTTTCGAAATGGGCACGCGCCCACAGACGCTGTACGGACTCGCCGACTCGCCCGTCGCGCTCGCTTCCTGGCTGCTCGATCACGGCGACGGCTACGGCCAGCCCGCGGCGGCGTTGAGCGCGGCCGTACTCGGTCATCCCGTCAACGGTCATTCAGCAGGCGCGTTGACCCGAGACGACATACTCGACGACTTCACGCTTTACTGGCTGACGAACACCGGCGTCTCGGCCGCGCGCTTCTATTGGGAGTCGCACGCGAACTTCTTCCTCGCGGCCGACGTCGATGTGCCGGCTGCTGTGAGCGCGTTTCCGGGTGAAAACTACCAGGCGCCGAAGAGCTGGACTGAAAAGGCCTATCACAACCTGATTTATTTCAACAAACCCGAAACTGGCGGTCACTTCGCGGCGTGGGAAGAACCGATGATCTTCGCGAACGAAGTGCGCAAGGGGCTAAGGCCTTTGCGCGCCTGAAGTGCGAAGCGCTCCGACGCTCATGCGCCGGAGTACGCCTCGCTGTCATCGAGCCAGACGGGCCCATGCGATGATGCTCGCATTGATGGCGTGTCCGATATCCCGCGAAAGATGGCAACATTGCCACTTCCGCCTGTTTCGTCAAAGCCCGATGATCAGGGACCTTCCGTTGCCGGAACGAAAACATGACAGCAAACGCCCACTTCTCGACAAACCTGCTGCTTGCCTACGCAGCGTATTTCGTTGGCACCGCGAGTCCCGGGCCAAGCAACCTGGCGATTATGTCCATAGCTGCCAGTCACGGGCGGAAAGCGGCCGTGATGTTCGCACTCGGTGTCATCTCTGGATCGATGATCTGGGCGACGGTGGCTACGCTGGGCGTCTCGGCTGCGCTAATTGCTTATTCTCAATTCATTATTGCAGTCAAGATTTTTGGCGGCCTTTATCTCTTGTGGCTGGCCTTCAAATCCGGACGCAGCGCGCTTGCGACAGCAGCGGCATCCGCACTGAATGCGGAGCGAACGCCGACATTGACAAACGTCTACTCCCGCGGACTGATGCTCCATCTCACCAATCCCAAAGCGATCCTTGTGTGGGTTTCAATTGTTGCTCTGTCGTCGAGCAGCACGGGATCTGCCCATAGCGCTCTGATTGCAGGCTGTGCGGCCATTGGATGTCTGGTATTCGGCGGATACGCGGTACTGTTTTCGACAGACTCGGCTCGCAGGATGTACGTGCGGACCCGCCGCGCCATGGAAGGATGCCTGGCCGTAATATTCGGGATTGCCGGCATCCGCCTTCTGGCGTCGCGTATTTAGCTACTCGGGCGATCCAATCGGCTCTCCAATGGTCGTTGTTTCGCTGTTGGCCATCCGTATCGCGATCCGCCGCGCTCAATCGCGTAGACGCTTTCGCCTGCTCGACTCCCTAAAGGCAACGAGAATCCCGGCTGGTATCAACCGGAGCCGCACGAGCTGGCGCTGAAAATCGCGGACGCTTTCCGAAGTAAGTGTTGGCAGAATCTGTCACAGCGCTTACGATTTTTTTCGATACTCATCCACAGGCAATCTATACTCAATAGCGCTTCCTCCTCGGCTAGCAGCCAACTCACCCGGTTCGAACAGTCCATAGCGACGTTGCCGATCATCCTTATTGAGGATTCCGGATGAATTTGATCGCACGGCCCAATACGGCAGCGTTGGTTGAGTTTCATATCACCTCACCACAAGTGCGTCCGGAGCACCGGGGCGTTACCGTTGCGTGCCCGATGTGACAACGCTTTAATCGACGTGCGAGGCACTCATGTCTGGCTATGCGTTGGATAACTCCTGGGAGCATGCGAATCGTCGTCTGGCGCTGCTCGAGCATATGCTCGACCCGATGACCCAGCGTCGTATCAAGATGCTTGGCGTCGGTCAGGGGGCGCGTTGCCTTGAAGTGGCGGCCGGAAGCGGCTCGATCGCGAAGTGGCTGTGCGAGCAGGTCGGGCAAACCGGCAGCGTCATGGCAACCGATATCAACACCACCTTGCTCGACGAGATCCGTCTTCCGAACCTTGAAGTTCAGCACCATGACATCGTCAAGTCTGAGCTTCCAGACTCCGCATTCGATTTTGTCCACGCGCGATGGATACTCCACCACCTGCGCGAACCCGAGCGCGCGATTCGCCGGATGGTCGATGCACTTCGCCCGTCCGGGTGGCTGTTACTGGAGGAGGTCGACTTTTTCCCGGTACACGCGTCATCGTCAGCCGTATTCCGTGAATTCATGGTGGCACTCGTCAACACAGTTGTGAAAGCGTCGGGTCGGGACTGCTTCTGGGCTCGCATTCTTCCGGAGACCGTGGCGGGCATGGGACTGGAGCAGGTGGGTGGCGAGGGAGAGTTTCCCGTGATCCGGGGCGGTTCGCCCGCCGCGGAATTCTTCGAGCTGACTGCCGTGCAGATGCGTGAACAACTGCTCGCGACGTCTGCATTGCCTCTGCCTCGGCTCGAGCAGGCGCTGCAGCTCCTGAAATCTCCTGATCTATGGGCCTTCGGCGGCGGCAATATTGCCGTATGGGGACAGCGAAGCGCTGCATGAGCCCTTCGGGTTGCAGGCGCTAGCCGTGGCCTTCGATACGTTCTTGCTGCAGATTGATACGAGCACCTCCGGCGGCCAATTCTGGTAGACCGGCAGCGGCCGCTGCGCGATACCGCCGAGCGCGTCCTCCGACATGGCAATTGCGTCGCCTCGCAGCGCCCCGGGCTTTGTTTTCAGGTCGCGCGGCCCGCAGTAGTGGATACCGAAGCGGCTAACCACATGTCCGAAAATGGCGAGCTTCACGGGCAATCGAAATGTACGATGTCCCTCATGGCTACCATCATCGACATCCCCGAAAGCGACGCCTGTTATCTGGCACTGAAGGCGCACGACGCGCGCTTCGATGGCTCCTTTTTCGCGGCCGTCACCAGCACCGGCATTTATTGCCGTCCGGTGTGTCGCGTAAAAATGCCTCGTCGCGAGAACCTCCGCTTTTACCACCACGCGGCAGAGGCCGAGGCTGCGGGTTTCAGGCCTTGTTTGCGCTGTCGCCCCGAGTTGGCCCCGCGCGCGGCATCGTGGAGCACGGAAGACGCCTCACGCATTCTGGCCCTGCAAGCTGCGCGATTGATGGACGAGCCCGATGCCTGGAGACACGTCGCCCCCACGGAATCAGCTGTGGAGCAATCCGGCGGCGGCCTGATGACCCAGATTGCGCAGAAGCTGGGCGTCAGCGATCGCCATTTGCGCCGCATTTTTGAGTCACATTTCGGTGTCTCGCCCCTCCAGTATCTGCAAACGCGGCGGCTACTGGCGGCCAAGCAACTGATCGCCGACACGCAACTACCGATGGCCCAGGTGGCGTTATCCAGCGGCTTTGCCAGCGTACGGCGCTTCAACGACGCCTTCTCGCGTCACTATGGCCTGAACCCCAGCGCCCTGCGTCGCGCCAGGTCAGCGCCGGATAGTCAGGGCGTGAGTGTCCGATTGGGCTGGCGCCCGCCCTATGACGTGCAGGCGATGCTCGGTTTTTTGCGCCTGCGTGCGTTGCCCGGCGTGGAGCAGGTGAGGGATCGGGAATTCACGCGCACGCTGCGCCTCATGCAAGGCGCGCGGGGCCGCACCGGCTGGTTGCGGGTACGCTTCGACGAGGATCGCGCCCAAGCCGTGCTGACGGCCAGCGATTCGCTGGCTGCCGCGCTGCCGACGCTGATCAACCGCGTGCGCGCCGCGCTCGATCTGGATGCCGATCCAATCGCCATCCACGCCGCCCTGCACACCGCGTTCCCATCGAGCGATGGCGTGCGCGTGCCGGGCACACTGGATGGTTTTGAACTGGCTGTGCGTGCCGTGCTCGGTCAGCAGATCACCGTGGCCGCCGCTCGTACGCTGGGCGCACGCCTGGTTGCGGCCTTTGGCGAGCCCATCGGGACGCCCGTCGCGGGCCTGGATCGTCTTTTTCCCACCCCTGCCGCTCTGGCCGCCGCCAGCGGTGACGCGCTGGGCCAACTGGGCGTCACGCGCCAGCGTCAGGCCGCGCTGCATGCTCTGGCTCACGCCGTGCTGGAAGGCCGCATCGCCCTGCATCCCGGCGTGGACGTCGCGACAACCTGTGCCGATTTGCGCGCCCTGCCTGGCATCGGCGACTGGACGGCGCAGTACATCGCTCTGCGCGCACTGCGCTGGCCCGACGCCTTTCCTGCCGGTGACGTAGCGCTGCAAAAAGCCCTGGGCGTGAGCAACGCCCGCGCCGCGGCACAAGCTGCCGAAAGATGGCGGCCCTGGCGCGGCTACTCGGTGCTGCGGGTCTGGCATGCCATGGAGCACAGCACATCAACATGAAGACTACCCTTATCGACACGCCTCTCGGTCGTGTGTACCTGCCCGCCGCCGCAAGCGGTCGATTCGCGTGATGAATACACTCACACCCACCCCGAACCCAATACATGCCCAGAGCGATCTATTCGGAGGCGGCGACACCCACTTCTCAATAGACACATCCTTCGGAACGGCAAGGCGTTTCGCTCTCGACGCTCATTCCTGGGTTGAAATCGTGCCCGGCTGGATTTCGGGAGCTTCCCTGCTCTACGAGCAGATGCGCAACAGCGTTCCCTGGCTCGAACACGATCGGCGAATGTTCAACAAGGTATTTCGCGAGCCGCGCATGACGGCGGTTTATCAAAATCTTGGCGACGTGCCGCAGCAAGGCCTGCTGCAGGCCGTTCGTGCGCTCTCAAGTCACTACGGCGTGGCTTACGACGGCTTGTGGATGAACCTCTATCGCAATGGACAGGACAGCACCGGTTGGCACCGCGACCATCGCTCATGCAGAAAATTGGAGTGCATCGTACCCGTCCTGACGCTCGGAACGACCCGACGGTTCCTGGTCAAGCCGATAAAAGGCGGTAGCTCCATGACCTTTAAACCCGCCTCCGGCGACCTGGTCGTGATGGGGGGACGATCCCAACAGGACTGGGTGCATTGTGTGCCCAAGGAACCGGGCATCGTGGAGGCACGTATCAGCGTGAACTTCATGAGTTCGGCGCAAGGCGTGCGGGATCGCCAATGAGCGTTGTGTGATTCGCGCGCGCTTTCATTGCGCTCAACATGCTCCGCTGCGCGACCGGACCTGTTGCCTGTACGCAGATCATCTCGTCGCGGTTCAGAAGATCCATCGCTTCGAGATGATGGAAACCTGGAAGCAGCCGTTGACCGCTTCCGTGCACCACAGACCGCTTCGGGTCGATCAGTCTCTGTCACTTCGCTCAGGAACGCGTCCAAAGACACATATTCCACCTTCTTTCACACGCTGATTCCTGCCATGAGCACTACAGTTTAGTTGTTGTGGGCAATTCAGCACGTCGGACCCGCCATCGCCTGATCGCCGTCCCAAGGTGTGAACGCCATGAAGAACTTCCTCAGCGCGCTACTACTCGCCACTGCGCCGTTCGTCGCGTGTGCCGAAACGCCATTCCTCTATTCACGTAGCGCAATCGTGTACGACGTCGGACGCGGCGAAGTCCTGCTGGAAAAGAACGCCGACGACGCCCAGCCGATCGCGTCACTCACCAAGCTGATGACGGCGATGGTCTTGCTGGACGGCGCGCAGCCGCTGGGGGACACGGTGTCCGTTGACGAAGGCGACATCGATCGGCTCAAGCGCTCGGGGTCCCGCATCCCGATTGGTGCGTCGCTCGAACGCGGAGAGATGCTGCGCCTGGCGCTCATGTCATCCGAGAACCGTGCGGCGTCCGCGCTGTCGCGAGCGTTCCCGGGCGGCCAGCCTGCGTTCATACGGAAGATGAACGAAAAGGCGCGCGCGCTCCATATGGCCGACACGCACTTCAATGATCCAACCGGGCTCTCGCCGGACAATCTCTCGACGGCACGCGACGTCGTGAAGCTGGCGCAAGCCGCCGCGCACTATCCATTGATCGGCGAGTACACCACGCTTCCCCGCTATGAAGAGAAGATCGGTACGAGAACGAGGTTCTATCACAACACCGACCCGATAGTCAGCGCAGCCGATTGGGACATACTCGTCGCCAAGACCGGCTATATCCGCGAGGCCGGACGCTGCATCGTCGTCGATGCGAACATGCCGAATGGCCAGGTGGTGATTGCGCTGCTCGGCTCGCCAACGTCGTGGGGGCGCTACACCGATCTCACGACGATACGCCGATGGCTGGACGGAGACGAAACGCCGGTCGTCAAGCCGCCCTATTACGCTAGCACCCGGCTGCGTCATCACCATTCGGTGCTGGCGCATTCTCATCGCGTCAGGGTGCAGTTCGCATCGTACCGGACAGGTTCGACCGCCAACGCGCACCGCCAGACCGTCACGCACGACGCCAGCAAGCGGAAGCACCATACTCCTGCTGCCGCCTGATCAACGTCTCGTTGAGGCCTCGCGCCGATCGTCCCGGTCGTGCGGCGTGGCACTTGACGAGATGGCCGCAGCGCCTCCGAGACCCGGATGATCAGCGTCCTGCTTCCGGGTTCGGCCACCAAGAGACATTCAACGAGCTTCTCACGCCGACATTGGAACGGCCGGTCCGCCCCAGACACCGGACTTGTGGTCAAGATCATGTCGATTTGCGCCCGCCTTGCTCGACGGCCAAGAGCCTGGACACGGCACGCATGACGTCCCCGCAGGTCATTGCGGCACCTGCGCAACGGGTTCCGGCGTAGCAGGCTGCGCCGGCAGTGGTCCGCTCGCCGGTACCGGCACGCTCATCTGTTCCGCCTGAACGACCCAACCGCCGCCCATTGCCATGTAGAGATTGACGAGGTTCGTCAGTGTCGCGGCCCGAGTCTGCGTTTGCTGCAGTTCCGCGCTGAACAGATTGCGCTCGGCGTCCAGCACCTCCAGATAGCTCGTATAGCCGCCCTCGTAACGCAGCCGCGCTAGCCGCAGATACTTGCGCAGCGATCCGACCTGCCGGCTCTGAATCACAAACTGTTCGCGTGACTTTTGCACCCCGATCAGCGCGTCGTTGACCTGCTGGAATGCAACCCGAATCGCGTTTTCGTAGGCGAACAGCGCCTCTTGCTGACGCGCCTCGGCCTGCTTGTTCTGCCCATAGATGTTGCCACCCGTGAAGATCGGCATCACTGCCGATCCGGCAAACGTCCATACCCGCGCAGGTCCGGTGAAGAGGTTGGAGAACTGCGTGCTCACCGAGCCGAACAGCCCCGTGAGCGAGATTTGCGGGAAATACAGCGCGCGCGCCGCACCGATCAGTGCATTCTGCGCGACCAGATTCTGCTCGGCCTGCAGCAGGTCGGGCCGGCGTTCGAGCAGGTCCGACGGCAAGCCCTCAGGCACGGCGGGCGTCGAGAGATCCACGAGCGTGCGGCCGCGCAGGATCGGCTCCGGATTGCTGCCAAGCAGTACCGAGAGCGCGTCTTCCTGCTGCCCGATCTGCTGCTCGAGTTGCGGAATGGTCGCCGCCGTCGCCTCGTAGTCGGACTGGCTCTGGGCAAGCTCCATATCCGAGGTCTGCCCGAACTGCTGACGCAACGTGAATACGTGCACGGAATCGGCCCGGCTCGCGGTTGTGCTCTGTGCGATCTCGAGCTGCATGTCGAGGCTGCGCAGCGTGATATAGGACGTCGCGACCGATGCGACGAGCGTCAGGATCGTCGCGCGGCGGCTCTGTTCGGCCGCGTTCACGTTGGCGCGCGCCGCCTCGGTTTCGCGCCGCACCTGGCCGAACAGGTCGATGGTCCAGAAGGCCGACACGCTCGGCTGGAACTCGTTGAATACTGGCGAAACGCCCGCCGGTATCGGCGTCGGCCCGTCCTGCGAAGCGCGCTCTCGCGCCGCGCTGAAACCGACGCTCGCCTGCGGGAAGAGTGCCGAGCGCGTGCTCACGAACTGGCCCATGAACTCGTCGACTCGCGCGGCCGCCTGCTTCACGTTGAGGTTGTTTTCCAGCGCGGTCTTCACGAGGTCGTTCAGCACCGGATCTTCGAACTGTTCCCACCACGTGGTGTTGACGACATCGGCCACGTCCGGGTACGCAAACCGGTACGTTGCCGGCACGTCCACTTTCGGCCGTTCGTAGTTGGGGCCGAGCAGACAGCCGTTCAGCAAGCCGATGAGCAGGACTGGCGCGGCAAAGCGCACGAAGGCTGCGGCGCGCATGTCAGTCGTCCTCATGCCGCGCGGACGGCGTGACGGTCGGTGAGCCGGAGCCACCGGACGCGGGCGGCGGCGTTCCGCCGCCAGGCACGGGTGTGTCCTTGCCGCCGCCCTTGCGCGAGCCGAGCGACTCGATGCCCCAGTAGAACATCGGAATGAAGAACACGGCGATCGCGGTCGCACCCAGCATCCCGCCGATCACGCCAGTGCCGATCGAATGGCGGCTGTTTTGCGAGGCGCCCAGCGCAATGGCGAGCGGCACACACCCGAGGATGAACGCCAGCGAAGTCATCACGATCGGCCGCAGGCGCTCTTCCGCGGCGGTCAGCGCAGCGTCGTACGGCGACTTGCCTTGCTCGCGGTTCAAGACCGCGAACTCGAAGATCAGGATCGCGTTCTTCGCGGCGAGCGCGATCAGCATGGTCAGCCCGATCTGGAAGTACACGTCGTTGTTCAGGCCGCGCAGCAGGATCGCGAGCAGCGCGCCGAAAAGGGCAAACGGCACCGCCATGAGCACGCCGACCGGCAGCGACCACTTCTCGTATTGCGCGGCGAGAATCAGGAACACCATGATGATCCCGAACACGAACACGAGCCCGCCTGTCGAGCCCGACTTGATCTCCTCGAACGCCTCGCCGCTCCACCCAACGGCGTAACCCGGCGGCATCTGCGCGGCGAGTTCCTTCAAGGTCCCGATCACCTGGCCAGAGCTGTAACCGGGCGCCGCGTTCGCCGTGATCTTCACCGCCGGGAAGTTGTTGAAGCGCGTGATCAGGTCGGGACCCGTGACGTACTTGTAGGTCATCACCGCCTTGATCGGCACCATATTGTTCGAGCGGCTGCGTACGTAGATCTGGTCGAGGTCGGCGGGCGTGAGGCGGTAGCGCGGATCGGCCTGAACAATCACCTGCCAGAGCCGCGCGTCCTTGTTGAACTGCGACACGTAGAGCGAGCCGAACATCGTCTGCATCGCGCTGTACACCTCTTCGACCGGCACGCCGAGCGTCTCCGCCTGGTCGCGATCGACGTTCACGAGCAACTGCTGCGAACTCGCATTGAACGTCGTGGTCACGCCGGTCAGTTCGGGGCGCGCCTTCGCCTTCGCAATGAAGTCCTGCACGACACCCGCGAGCTGCTGAATAGAGCCCTCTCCGTGGCTTTCGATCCACATCTCGCTGCCGCCCGTCGTACCGAGGCCTGGAATCGACGGTGGATTCACCGGCACGACGATGCCCTCCTGAATCTTCGAGAGCGTCTCGTAAGCCTTGATCAGCACGGCGCGCGCGTTTTGCTCCCTGATGTTCGAAAACTTGTATCGCTCGTCGAAACCCCTCAGGCCGACGAAGAACGTGCCCGCGTTATTCTTGTTCTGACTATCGAGCAAGCTGTAGCCGTTCACGATCGTGATGCTGCTGACCGCGGCCTGCTTCATGAAATAGTCGGTGACCTTGTCGCCCACGTCCGCGGTACGGTCGAGGCTCGCCGCGTCGGGCATGATGATCGCGCCAAGCAGATAGCCCTGGTCCTCGGGCGGCAGAAAGGCGCCCGGGATCGACTTGCCCATCAGGACCGCGAGCGCGATCACGACGCCGAAAACGATGAGCCCCAACACGTATCGCCGGATGATGAACTGCACGGCGCGCCCGTAGCCGGCCGTCATCCGCTCGAACTGATGGTCGAACCACTTGAAGAAGCCCTTTTTCTCATGATGCGTGGGCTTGAGCAGAATGGCGGCAAGCGCCGGGGACAGCGTGAGCGCAACGATACCCGAGAACACCACCGAAATCGCGATCGTAATAGCGAACTGTTTGTACAACTGCCCCGTGATCCCGCCGAGGAACGCAACCGGCACGAACACGGCGCACATGACGAGCACGATCGCGATGACCGGACCCGACACCTCGTCCATCGCTCGCTTGGCCGCGTCTTTCGGACTGAGCTTGAAAACGGTCATGTTGCGTTCGACGTTTTCGATCACGACGATCGCATCGTCCACGACGATGCCGATGGCGAGCACCATGCCGAACAACGTCAGCATGTTGATCGAAAAGCCCAGTGCCGCCATGCCCATTGCGGTGCCGACGATCGACACCGGTACGGCCAGCACCGGAATGAGCGTCGCGCGCAGGCTCTGCAGAAACACGAACACGACGATCACCACCAGCACAAGCGCCTCGAAGAACGTGTGGATCACGTCGGCGATCGACGCACGCGTGAATTCCGTCGTGTCCATCGCGACCTGATAGTCGAGCCCCTCCGGAAATGCCGTCTTGAGGTCCGCGAGCGTCTCGCGTACCTGCTTCGAGACGTCGAGTGCATTCGCACCCGGCTGCTGGTAAACCGCGATGATCGTCGCAGGCTTGCCCTGGTATGTGGTGCGGTTCGAATAGCTCTTCTGGCCCAGCTCGGCCCGGCCGATGTCTTTCAAGCGGACGATCGCCGCGCCGGTGCTCGCTGCGCGGATGATGACGTTGTCGAACTCGGCGGGCGTGGCGAGCCGCCCGGTGGTCGTCACCGCGAATGACTGCTCGACCGGGTTGCCGGTTGGCGCCTGGCCGACGGTGCCGACCGCGAATTGCTGGTTCTGGGCGCGCACGGCATTCTGCACGTCCCCGGCGGTGATCCCGAGTTGCGCCATGCGATCGGGCTTCAGCCAGATCCGCATCGCGTAATCTGGAGTGCCAAATATTGACGACTGGTTCGCACCGGGAATGCGCTTGATCGTGTCGAGCACGTAGACGTTCGCGTAGTTCGCAATATAGGTCGGATCGAAACGCTCGTCCGGCGAATAGATTGCGATCACCATCATGAAGGCGTTCGACTTCTTCTGGACCTGCACGCCCTGCGACTGCACCTGCTGCGGCAACTGCGGGAGTGCGAGGTTCACGCGGTTCTGCACGTCGACCTGGGCCAACTCCGGATTGGTGCCGATCCCGAAGAAGACATTGAGCGTGTAGTTGCCGGTCGACGACCCGGACGAATACATGTAGATCATGTTGTCCGCGCCGTTGACCTGTTGCTCGATCGGCGCTGCGACGTTGTTCGCCACGACGTCCGCGCTGGCGCCCGGGTAGGTCGCGGAGACGGTGATCTGCGGCGGTGTGACGTCCGGATACTGCGCGATGGGCAGCGAGAACAACGTCAATGCACCACCGAGCGTGATCACGATCGAGATGACGGACGCGAAGATGGGCCGCTCGATGCAGAAGTGCGAGATGTTCATCGAGTCGCCCCTTACTGCGACGCGCCGCTGGCTGCCGACGGCGCTATCGCGCGCGCGCCTGCGCTCACCTGCGGCGCCGACGCACCGCCCTTCTCGACGATCGTTTTTCCGCCGCTCTGCGTCGAGGGGAGCGTTCCGGCAATCTTGAGCGGCACCTCGGGCACGACGCGAATTGCACCGTCCACCACAATGCGCTCACCAGCCTTCAGGCCATCGTTGATGAACCAGTTATCGCCGTTCCAGTCGCCGACTTCGACCACACGCTGACGGGCCTTCGACTGATTGTCGACGACCCACACGAAGTGGCTCTTCGCGCCCTGCAGCACTGCCCGTTGCGGCACGAGAATTGCGTTCGGCCGCACGGCGCCCGACACGCGCGCACGCACGAACTGACCCGGCCGCAATGTACCCTTCGGGTTCGCTAGCGAGGCGCGCACGAGGAAAGTGCCCGTGTCGGTGCTGAACGCCGGATTCGCAAAGCTGATGGTGCCGTGCTGCGGAAATTCCGTGCCATCGGCGAGTTCCACTGCCACGACGAACTCACTGTGGGGCGGAAAAAGCAGCTTGCCTGCCGAAATCTGGTCCTGAAATTTGAGCATTTCGTTTTCGGAAATGCTGAAGTTCACCCAGATCGGGTCGAGCTGATAGACGAAGGTGAGGAGACCCGATGAATTCGCGATCAGATAGCTGCCATCCTGCTGCCTTGCATAGCTCGCGAGGCCATCCAGAGGCGACTTGATCGTCGTGTAGCCGAGATTGAGCTCCGCCGTCTCCACCTGCCCTTGCGCTGAGATCACCGCTGCTCGCGCCTGCTTCTCGTTGCCGATTGCGTCGTCGAGATCCTTCTGGCTCAATGCCTGCTGCGCCGCGAGCGGCTTGACCCGCGCGAGATTCTGCTGCGCGACCGTGAGCCGCGCCTCCTGCTGCGCAAGTTCGCCCCGCGCCGTCTGCAGCGAGGCCTGAAACGGCTTCGGGTCCATCAGAAACAAAACCTGACCGGCCCTCACCTTATCGCCCTCGGTGTACATGCGCCGGTCGAGAAAGCCGTCCACACGCGCACGAATCTCGACTTCACGCGAACTCTGTGTTTGCGCGGTGAACTCGAGGTCGACCGGCGTGTCTTGCGCCACAACCGTCATCACCGTGACTTCAGGCGCACCGAGTGCCGGAGGCCCGGATGCCTTCTTGCAACCAGCGAGGAGAATCAGCGCAACAGCGACGAGGACCAGTGGGAAGCGGTTTCGGCGTGCGGAAACCAGAGGTAACGGTCGATGCCCGAGAAAGAACGGTCCACTCATGAATGGCCTCCCGCAATGCGCCGGACCCGCGCATCGCCTCGGTGCGCGCGCGCCATGGTCACTTCTTCGTTGCCCGCATACCGTTCGCGATCCGAATCAATAAGGATTCTTCCGGACCACTTGAAGAGGCGCCGGCCGGGATAATACGGGCCCGGCAGACCCGCCGTTCCGGCACACAATGCCCACACCGGGTGTCACACCCGCGATGAATCCCGCCCCAATGAGTTGCGCAAGGACCAGAATGCCTTTTATGCGCTGGCGGAATTCTTGCTCATGTGGCGTGCTCGAAAGAGCCGCCGGCGTCGCCCATGGTTCGTCGCCGCATGGTCAGGGCGCCCGTCCTCGACAAGTCTGCTAGCCGTCCAGGGCAAAAACAATGAGACTTTGGTCTGATAGCCCGCTTCGCACGCCTCGGCCATTCGCGGCGAGGACGCTGTGCCGAACGCACACACAATCGAAAGCTTCGGACGCGCGTCCAGTAGCACATCGCCGCGCGGTTGGTACGTGGGTGGGTATCTGTTGTCGGCAAATTCAGCGAGAGTGAGCGCACCGGGCGTCATGCACTTCAATGCCGGATCTGCTGGGCGCCATCGCCGGTATGTGCTGCACATTGACAGCGCTGGTCGAGTTCGCCTCGGAGTGAGGCATCGTTGAGCAGGCGGTCAGCCTGCTCAACGCCGTACCTGTGCCGCAGTGGCTCTTCAATCGCTCGCCAGTCGGCGTATCGACCAGAGTCGGCCAACTCGCGCGCATAGCGAAGCATGTAGTCTTTCACACCCATAGCGGAATTTTTGTTCCTCATCGGCCGCTCCAGGTTTGTTGAGGACAAAGGCAGATGTACGCGCGATGCGTGAGGTGTGAAGTTGAAGTGATTCGTCGCTGCCGATGGGTTGGCGCCTTGGCGCCGTGCGAGTCAAGGTAGAAGTACCCCCTGTGCACTCATTGATGAGACAAGTGCTGTCAGTTACAACCGTGGCTGTTCGCTGTCCGATAACAGGTCTTGCCACCGGGCCCGCGCACCACGCCTTTTCCGTTTTCCGTCTTCGCCTCGCCACCACGATTGGTTTGGGTCGTCCGGACACCGTTCTGGTTGGTTTGGGATGTCCAGGCGGTGCCTGTGCTCCGGTTATAGCCGCCCGCTGTTGCCCCGTTGCCACAGGCGGTTTCGCCACGCGAATTCGTCGCGCACTCCGCAAATGCGCTTGAACTGATCATTAAGCAAACCACTAGCAAAACCATCTTCATGGCGGTCTCCAAAGACTCTGCCAAAACGCACGCCGGCCCCTAAAGGAGTTTAGGTCGTATGGTCAACGAAGGCCAATGAAGCGACCGGTGCAGGAGGTTAGCGAACAGAAGACTGGCAATTTCCGGTTGCATAGGGTGGTCATCGAACTGATTCATACGATCGTAAGAGGACAGATTACGTTTGCTCGGCGAGCCGATCTGGCCGCCGCCGATCAATTCCACAACCTCTCTTTATAAGCAGTACTGCCGATATCGATCTCGCGCATCCTGCCACCCTGCTAGAGGAAGCGCAGAGCCGGAAGCGGAGAGTGTGACCCTTCCCAGGCTCCCTTCACCACGCTGCCTTCGGCTACAGTTCGGCCATTCCATGCGCCCGGGTCAGTTGCCGAAGTCCACCGCGAGTGTTCCGGCGGATCAACAAATCAATCGTCGACCTTCGTGTCAGGACCACTTGCGCCGACCTTCTGTGATACGCCGAAATTGTCGACCAGGATGTGGAGACTGAGAAGGAGAATCCAGATCGGGAAAACAAGCACGATCCAATCGATATAGTGGCCGGCAACGAGCAGCGCGAACGCGGTGGCGTATCCAGCAAACGCAATCCAGCGCGAAACAAAGCCAGTGCGAAGGGCAAGTGTACTGGTGCTCGCCGTAAATACTGCGGCCATTCGGACCGCGTAAATATTCATGGTTTCGTTGGCAAACTCGCGCGCGACAGTGAACGTGGCCGAGCCGGGAAGCCGATCGAACCCGATGCGATACGTGGCCACAATTCCACCGACGAACGCGGCAGCGGCGAACAGCATGGCCAGGAACAGGAGGCCGCTCCCCATGAACACCGTAGCAAAGAAGCGATCCTCGCGATCGCCGAGGCGATCCCGCAGCACGCCAATGAACCAGAGAAAGGCAATGCCAGCAAACGGCACCATGTTGAGCGCAACAGCCACCTGACCTGAACTTTCTCGAAGCCACTGGCCCGCTTCCATGGGACCAACCGGAACAGAACGCCGCAACAGCAGAAGGCCGGTAATCAGTAAGACAGAAAACAGGATGCCGGCGACGGCAGCAGCGCGGGGGGCTCTCAGACTCCTGCTCGGGTCAATCCCCTGAAGTCGCCATGCCTTCTTTGAGGGTTTCATGTTCAGCGTCCTTCATACCCTGCCGTAATCTGAGTTGGCACAGCGTTCATGCCAGGGCAAGCAGCGGCCTCGATCCAATGCGGCGCCGTGTATCAATTGTGAGCACTGCTGCCTGACGCCGGCAGGTTCTTCAGGATTGCCGCTGCAACGTCCCGGCTGACTAAGCCCAACGCACGATCATGGGCGGCGACAAGCGCGTCGTAAGCCGGCCCTCGCACAGGCTCGCGCGCGACCGTGTGCCCGACGATGGGCGCCGCATTACCAGGAGACCAGATTGTCCACTGAGCATCGACAGTTGCCATGCCCGACAGCACCGAATCGAACTGCATGATGTCGACGCGCACGCGCCACGCAGGCAAGCCACCCGAATCCGATGCATACACGCTCACATGCTCAGAGCCAAGCAGCACCGCGAGGTCTGCGGCGATCGTCCGCTGGATGTTGCCTTTGAGCGGCTCCGCCCAGCGTTGAAACTCGTCAGGCCACACCTGGTTGTCGGCGAGACTGATGACGATCTGCGGTCGGTCAACCAGCGCCGGAATCGTGACCGGGTTGACCACAACAAAGAGCGGCACCGCAGTGCTCAAGACGGTGAGATTCGCGTCCGGCTTCAACCGGTAGAAACTGGACACCGGCGAACTGCTGCAACCGCCCAGCAAGATGGCCAACAAGGCGACAATGAGGGATGCTGGTGCGCGTGTCACGGGCGGTGCTCCTGCTGCTTGCCGCGAATCAAAGCCTCCGGATGCCGCTCCAGATAATCGGCGAGCGTGCGGAAGGCCGCAGCTGTGCGCGACAACTCCTGAATCATGTCCGTCGCGTTCTGCTGAAGGGCGGAATCCGGCTGCAATGCGTTGTTGGCGGAGTCGAGCGCGGTGTGCGCCGCGGCGAGCGTGCCCTGAGCCTGCGGGACGATCATGGTGTCGAGATCGTCGAGCAGCGTCTTCGCGCTCGCCAGTGTCGCTCGCGTGTTGTTGCCAATCGCTTGCATTGGGATCGTGTTTAGCTTCGCGACGAGTTGCGTGATGTTCTCCTGCAACCTCTGCAGGTTGCCGGGGATCGTTGGGAGTGTCGGTGGCGATGACGTCCAGTCGACGGTGGCTTTTGGCGCGTCCGGGAAGAAGTCGGCGGCCATGTATAGCTGCCCGGTCAGCAAATTGCCCGTTCTAAGCTGAAGACGCAGTCCCTTCGCAACGAGGCGATCCGCCAGTGCGTGCGGATCGTTGCTCACGCGGCCCCCGCCGTTCGTCTCATAGCGGGACGTGAACAGTTCCGGATAGAGATCTATTTCCACCGGAATGCTGAACTTCTCGGTCTTGGGATCAAAACGTGTATAGATCGCTGTCACTTCGCCCACGACAATGCCGCGGAAGTCTACCGGCGCCCCCACGATCAATCCCCTGACCGACTCAGTGAAGTCGGCAACGTACTTCACGACGATATGATAGTGCGCCTTCATCGCATCAGCCCGATCCGGAAACAGCGTGAAGGTCGATTCGTTCGCAGCGGCGGGCCCATCGAGCGCGCTCGGCGGCGACTCGAATGCCACGCCGCCAATCATGATCGACACGAGCGACTGCGTATTGACCTGGATGCCGCTCGAGCTGACTGCCACGTCGACACCGCTCGCATGCCAGAAGCGCGTGTCCGAAAGAACAAACTTGTCGTACGGCGCGTTGATGAAAACCCGAAGCGTCACACCGTGTCCATCAGGGTCGAGCTTGAAGCCGGATATCTGCCCGACCTGCAGCCGCCGGAAATAAACCGGTGTACCGACGTCGAGCGATCCCATATTCGTGCTTTTGAGGATGAATTCGCTCCCCGGCGCATTACTCGCGATCGCGGGCGGCACCTCCAGGCCGACGAAGTCGCGACGCCCTTTTTTCGATTTCCCGACGTCCATTTCAACGTAAGAGCCGGACAGGAGTGTCCCGATTCCGGACACCGTTCCGCCCGATATGCGCGGGCGCACCACCCAGAAACGCGTGCTGTCGACCAGCATGTCAGTCGCGTTCTTATTGATGTCGGCGGTCGCGACAATACGCTCGTGGTCGGGCGTGAGCGTGACGGTCTTAATGAGTCCAATGTCGACGTTCTTGAACTTGATCTTCGTTTTTCCCGCTTCGAGACCATCTGCCGTAATGAAGCTGATCGTAATCGCCGGGCCCTTTTCGATCACTGCCTTGGCGGCAAGCCACCCGCCAATCAGGACCGCGAGTATGGGGACGAGCCATACGACCTGCAGACGCCAGCGCGACCGCGGCGCCGCATCCGCGTTGGGAAAATCAGGCTTTTTCTCCGGCCCGGGCATGATCTCACTCCACTTCGTCCCAGATCAGACGTGGATCGAACGCCATCGCCGCAAACATCGTGAGCACCACAACAGCACCGAATGCGATTGCCGCATTACCGGCCTGAATCGTCGCAAGCGCCTGGAACTGCACGAGCGCGACAAGCATCGTGATCACGTAGATGTCGAGCATCGACCAGCGCCCCACGAACTCGACCATCCTGTAGATCCGTGTGCGCTCGGCGGCGTACCAGCGCGAGTGCATCTGTGTGGAGATCGTCAGGTAGACAAGCGCCAGGATCTTGAGCATTGGCACAGCGATGCTCGCGATGAACACAACGATAGCAAGCGGCCACGACCCCGATGTCCACAGGTAGACAACACCGGACAGGATCGTGTCGTTCTCGGTCCCGAAGAGCGAGTTCGTGTACATCACGGGCAGTACGTTCGCCGGGATGTACATCACCATCGCAGCGATCAGGTAGGCCCATGTGCGCGACAGGCTTGCAGGCTTGCGCAGGTGCATCGCAGCGCCACAGCGCGGACAATGGAGCGTGTGGGCGTCGACCCGTGCGCGTGCGAGCAGTCCGCAGTCGTGACAGAGGGCGAGACCACACCGAGCCGCAGTCACCGCCCCTTGCAGCGGCGCTTCGTCGAGATCCGGCTCCGCGTTCCTGTGCTCGACGACGGCGACGCGCGACCACAGGTTGCGCGTATCGAAAGCCGAGCCAGCCGCCGCCAGTACGAACATCAGGGTTCCGAACGACCACAGCGCCGGACCCACGACCACGCCTGCGATCGCAGACAGCTTCACGAGCGCGACCAGCAAGCCGAGGATCAGCACTTCGGTCATTCCCCACGGCTGGCAAAGGTGGCACAACCGGAATATGGCTGGGCCGCCCCACGGCGCACGGTCAAACTTCAAGGGTATCAGTAGCCACAGCATGCTCACGGTCTGCAAAATCGGCATCAGGACCGTGGTCGCAAACACGAGGCCCGCAATTGGCCATTTTCCGTCGTGGTACAGCACGTTCACTGAGCCCAGCAACGTTGTCTCAACGACCGTCCCGCTCACCGACAGACCGACTATCGGGTACACGTTCGAAACCGCGAAAAGCACAACGGCGGCAAGAGAAAACGCGAGTGCGCGGTCGAGGCTGTTGGGAACCTCGCGGTACAGCTGGGCCCGGCAACGCTTGCAGCGCAAGGCGCCCCCCTCCGGCACGGCCACCTCGCGCTGCAGGAGATCGCATTCGTGACAGGCCACGAGTTTCCCGTGAGTCATTGTGGCCCCTTCGTCCACATACTTCGTAATACGAATCAATATTTGGACTCACAACTTGCGGCACCGCGAAATTCATACCGTCGATAGATCGCTTGAACCTGACAATCGACGTTTTGTTCGGGCGATGACATTCCGACGTTTTCGCAGATAATACGTTTGCACAGCACTGCGAGCAGGCAATCCGGGTTTGATTCGATCCGCTACGATTCCTTACGAATTCCAAACGAGTAGATCTCTCTACGGCAGGCCTCCAGCTTTGAGGCACCGAGGTCCGCGTTCATGTCAACGGGAGCGGGGGTCAACAGGTCGCGAGCGGTGCGGAAATTGGCGCCGGCTCGCTCTTGCCGGTTGTCAGCGGATTGCGAGTCCACACGCCGCCGTGGCCACCTTTGGTCAAGTCTGCACACCACCGGGGTGAAGCACAATCGGACTTTGGTCCGATATTCAAGCACCTGATCAACACCGTGCCTCCCCGCATGCTGACCAACGATCTTGGCGAACTCTTCGCCTGCCAATCTGTCACGGACTGACACGAGAAATCTTGGTTCCGCGTAGCGCTGTTCCGGCCATCAAGCCTTGCTGATTGAAAATCATTGCATAGACGTCCGACTTCGCTGTCTCGGTGTTGAGATTCTTGGCGGTTCCCTCATCGACCACGACTACCGTTGGTCCAACACCGACCTCGAATTCACCGCTTGTCTTCAGGCTATTCAGTGCGGCATCGGTCATGAAAAGCATGACGTACGCGTATTGCTGTGCGCCTGCCTGGAAGCCGTAAGACACCGAGGTCGTAGCGTAATACCCCGTGACCTTGCCACTCTCGATTAATTCGCCGCTTCCATGCGAAACGCCGGCAAGAAATCCTGCCCTTACCACACTCGGAAATATCAAAACTGCTTTCGCCTTGTGCGCCAGGGAGTCCATCTTTGGGTGGGTTGAGGCGAGGCTAGACAAAGCCGCCCGGGAGTCCGCATCCAGGACACGTGTCGCGCTGTTGCCCTGCATCTGCGGCACGGCGTCCGACGTTTGAGCCGCGGTTGATGTCGGCGCGGCGCTGTTGCTCATGGAACCATCAGTCGTGCATGCCACGAGGATCGCCAATCCGGAAATTGCGGTCAGCGCTGGTACAATTTTTGACATGACGTACTCCAATTCAAATTAACAACCCACCAATGCACCGACTCCATTGCAACTCGCTTTTTGTATCGGAGAGTCTAGTGCGATTCCAAATTCGATCCGTTGTCTTCTGCGATTGAAATCAGGTGCCAGGCGGTAACGCGCAAGGTAACTGTGCCGTCGCTGGTGACTTCATTGAGAAACGGAGGGATAGAAGATCGGTTGCTGAGCTGCTGCCGCAGATGCCAAAGATAGCCACGGCAGGACGCTCGATAGTCGAGCAATCGTATGCATGACCATGTCTTCCTTGAGCGCTTGTTGACGTTCTTGAGAGCGTGTTGGTTGCAGTCAACTCCAGGCTTTTCGCAATCCTCGAAGGGTTGCCGACAGAGCGTCAAACCTGCACTCGGAGGACGCCAGAATCCAGCTTGGCACAAGCACGTCATCCAATCCATAGGTCTTTGGTCCCATCCCCGCTGAATGCCGGCATCGAACAGGATGAAGGTGCCTGGCAGGCTGCATGCACGTGAGGGAGACGCTTATTGAGCGGCCTGCGAATTGCCGTGCGACCTGAGTAATGTGCTTCATGCGCGTGGACTGGCATTCGAAAACTTCTATCAGGATTTGCTCGAAATGAGCTGGTGTGCGGCCTTCCTCCCCGGAGCTGGCCAGACAAATAACAGCCGCTTCAAACAGGACACGCAACCGGTCTGGAGTATGTTATTCGTGCAAACGAAAAGCCGAAGGCCGGTCTAATTCGCAAAGCAGCCGGTAAGGCTTGCATGGCTGAATGGCGGGGGTCGCTCAAACGTCGGTTACGCATGTTTCGGCCGTTGATGCCCTCTTCGATACTTCGGAATTCAAGCAGTCCAAATCAACAGCGACGGCAGTCGGTGCCGGATGCGGCGAAAGCATCGCGGACCACTGTTATGCATTGGGCCAACCTAGCTGCTGCGCTCGATGAAGCGAGGCTCGGACGACTGCCCGATGAAAAGGTGCGATGAGCGTAATGTAGGCTCGGCCCAGCGGACGATTGTAGAAAACGAGCGTCGTCACTGTGAGGCGGGATCGACTGTGCGATGACGGCTGCACGAGGACCGACACGCGGAAATCCAGATGCGTGTCATCCTCGCCGAGAACGATCTCGTTATCCGATCGTTCGAATACGTGAAACAGGCTGATCCTGTCCCCTCCTTTCTCCTTGAAGTCAACGGTTGTCTTCAAGCCGAGAGGCCGCACGAGCGTGTCCCGGATTCCCAGCAGCATCGCAATCCATGCGGGCTGGTTGGCAAAGACGTGTCGTGCCAGCGCCTCTACGTCGTAGCATGCTCTTTCTGGCAGATCCACGGAGAACGCGTCCGCGAAATCGGCCCGGCCGTACGACGAACTCAACTGCGAGGCCGGCGGCAGATCAGACTGTTCGATTTGATAGCTGTACATGTGCGATCACCAATAGGGGCTCGTGGGCCAGGACATAAGAGCAGCGCGACGCTGCCGTCGGCCACCTGCGCCGCTCCCAACATATATCGCGAATCGTCAGTCGGCGGAAATAGCACCGCTGCGACGATATCGCCCGCTTCGCCCATCCGGCCCCTGCGCCTTGGAGGCCACCAGGCGCCATATCGACTTTTTTCTACTGCTATGCCGGCAAAAGACCAGCAATACGGTAGCTTTCAATTAACCCGTCATAGACGGCGATATCCCCGCGACTTCTGGCGATGAGTTGAGCGCCGGCGACGGCTGCGAAGATCGCTCGCGCGCGTCCCTCGCGCTCCTCGGCGCTGGCAATGGCCGTGGCGGATAACACCTTGCTCAACCACGCAACATTCACATCTGCAAAGGCTCGGACCTCTTTCGTCACCGCTTCCGGCAAGTCATCAGATTCGGCAGCCATGAAACTGCAGAGGCAGATGCGATTACCGCTCTTCAGCGCGTTGCGAAACGTTTCTGGGTAGCGGCGCAGACAGTCGACCGGGTCTGCGGATTCGGCCAAAAGTGCATTCAGCGTGGCTTGCGAGTCCTCCCAATAACGCCTCGCCACCGCTGCTCCGAGATCGGACTTGCTTGCGAAGTGATGGTAGATGCTCGCCGCCTTGATGCCGACAGCTTCAGCAAGATCACGAAAATTCAGGCCGTTGTAGCCGTGCGCTTGCGCAATCTTTGTGGCGGCCACCAGGATTCGTTCCCTCGAGCTCAAACCTGAATCGTTCTTCACTACGACCGCCTCCGCAAACTGGGGTGACTGTTGACATCGCGAATTATACCCCTTATGGTAAACCTAACGAACGTTAGGTAGGGCAACTGGGCATACTCCCCCATTTCCTTCGATCTTGAGTACCCGCCACCCGCAGAGGTAAGCATGACATCAGGCATCGTTCATTCCGATTCAACCAAACTCCCGATCATGACGATTTACGATTTCCCCACCGGACCCTACCCAACACGCGTGCGTATCGCTTTGGCCGAAAAGAATCTGCAATCGTGTGTCGAGTTCGTCATGGTCGATCTCTACAGAGGGGAGCACAAACGGCCCGAATTCATCTCAGGGAAGAACTACTCAGGCACGCTGCCGGTCCTCGAACTCAATGACGGAACCTGCATCGCCGAATGCACCGCGATTACCGAATACCTCGATACGCTCGATGGTGCACCCACGCTGACCGGCAAAACACCGCTCGAGAAGGGCGTGATCCACATGATGAGCAAGCGCGCCGAACTGGAGTTACTCGACGCCATCAGTGTCTATTTCCACCACGCCACGCCTGGACTTGGGCCCGAAGTCGAGCGCTATCAAAACGCCGAATGGGGGTTTCGTCAGCGCGACAAAGCCCTGAGGGGCATGCGGTACTTCAATGACGTCCTGAGAAAGCAGCCGTTTGTTGCTGGGGATGCGTTCTCGATGGCCGACATCACCGTCATCGGCGGCCTGGTCTTTGCGTCGATCGTGAAGCTGCCGGTGCCCGCAGAGTGCGAATCCCTTCTCGCCTGGTACGCGAGAATGCGCGAACGCCCGAGCGTCAAAAGTCAGCCGGCATTTACCTGAAGTCGCAGCTGTTTGTCTGCCTTCATTGATGAGCGACCAATCACGAAGTGCGTTGCCCGCCCCCCTCCGGGCGGACCGTTCCAGACCGCAGTCAATCAACGGCATATTTGCGGCGCCATAGCTCAGCGGGCGAAACCGGCCATGTGCGGTCGTTGGAACAGTGCTCACAGATCGGCGAC
Source organism: Paraburkholderia sp. J10-1 (assembly GCF_905220165.1). Classification (NCBI taxonomy): domain Bacteria; kingdom Pseudomonadati; phylum Pseudomonadota; class Betaproteobacteria; order Burkholderiales; family Burkholderiaceae; genus Paraburkholderia; species Paraburkholderia sp. J10-1. The sequence goes on from NZ_CAJMYW010000001.1 coordinate 785,971, forward strand.
AATCGGACCTTCTGGAAAGCCATTTTTCAACTGCGTTGACGTCCTGTCCACTGAGTGCTTCAAGTGCAGCCAGATTCGCGAGACACATCGAACCAGTTCGCCACATCATGACCGCAAGAAGAAGCCTGGCGCTCATTCCGGCATGCGTGCTTGCCACTTCTCTGCACGGCCATGCGCAATGTGTCGACCTGGTCGCCAGTCTTGACGACGGTCAGTTGATGCAGTCGCGAATCGCGCTGGTCGACCGTGCCACGCCGACCGAGCCGATCCGCGTTCTCGCCTACATCTTCGAAATCGATCAGACCGGTGGCCTGCTGTTGCGTCATCTGGTCGAGGCCGCGCGCCGCGGTGTGTCCGTCAAGCTGCTGATCGACGGCATCGGCCCCGAGCCGCACTTCGCGTTCGAGAACGAGCTCATCGTCGCCCTGCACGAGGTGGCTCCCGGCATCGAACTGCGCATCTTCCATCCACGATCAGATCTCATCGAGATTTCGCATCGCATGCACGACAAGCTGTTCCTGGTTGGCGACACGGCAGTGATCGGCAGTACCTCGATCTGGGATGCGAGCTTCCGCAACTGGCTCAGCGAGCGCGATCTGATCGTGTCGGGCAATGCCGGCCAGGACACTTCGTCCCTGCACGCCATGTATCAGCATTTCGCCTTGTTCTGGGATAGCCCGGAAGCGGTTCGCCCCGAGCCGGAAAAATTCCTCGAAATCGCCAGTCCTTATCGCACCTCGCAGGGTTACGCGACGCTGGACCCGGCGCGCATCCACTATTGGCGCGAATGGCTGCTGGCACCGCTCGACGGTGCAGCCCAGGCGACGGACCTGGCCGCTACCGATACACCAACGGCTTCCGATACGCCCGATGATCCCGCCGCCGCGCCCGCTTCCGGGGCGGATTTTGATCCTGCCTGGATGCCGATCGCCTGCGAGCGCCTGCGCTATGTCCACGACTGGCCCGACAAGCGCTCGCCAGGCACGCTGCAGGACATGCTGCAAGCGTTCGATATGGCGCAGCGCGAGATTCTGATCATCAACCCCTACCTGATCCTGGTGCCGGAACTGCGCGAGGCGCTTGAGCGCAAGCAGCGCGAAGGTGTCCACGTGATCCTGGTGAGCGCTTCGCTGGCGAGCATCACGCAGGAATTCCCCGCAGTCGGTCGCGCCTATGCCGACGATCTGCCCGGCTTGGTGAATGCCGGGATCGAGGTGCGCGAGTATTCCGACCGTGACAGCCGCATGATGCACGCCAAGCTGGTCCTCATCGACAGCCATCGCTACTACCTCGGCAGCTTTAATTTCGATTCGCTGTCGGCCCGCTTGAATACCGAAAACGGCCTGTGGATCGATATCCCTGAGGACGGGCTCGATCCCTTGCAGGACAGCGTGGCGTACTACCTGCGCAACTCAGGTTCGGTGAGCGACGCCAATAGCCGCCTTCTGGCGGATCCCGATGCGCGCTGCCGGGCCGCCGGCTGCGGCGGTGCCTGGCGGTGGGTGACGATGCTGATCAGGAACTTCCTCTGAGCGCGGCGTGCCCTGGCGCAAAACTACGTAGCCAGTTCGTGTCGCCGTGCGCACCGTGTCGCGCATTAGTCGGCCAGAATCGGCTGCCGATTGGGGCGCTACGGTCCTGAATCCGTACACAGGGATTCGTCAGGCCGGAAGCCCGAGAATAAGACTTCGATAGCCAGAACATACGACTTGCCAGGCAAAGAAAGCAAAGAGCCCTGACAATCAAAAGCACCGATTTGACCGCGGCCGGATGGCTGCTTTCGCTCGTTGACGCGACAATCCTCGCCACGCTTTACGGACCGCGAAGGAACTACGCACAGAATCGGCCATTGCAACACCTACTTCTCTTGCTGCCTGTCTATGTTCCATAGACTCAGGACGAAACGGATGTTACCGGAGACACCAGGTTTGGCCGGATTAGAAAACGGGATCGTCACTTGGCTCGTCGAATTCGGCACGAGCGGCGGTATTGGAACGGTACCGCCGGACATCGTCGGTTCTGCTGCCCACTCGTATTGAACTGTCCAACCCGAAGTGACTGCGGTTGGCGGCACTATGTGGAGGATCAGTGTCTTGCGGAATAGATATCCGCCCTCGAAATGCTGAGCCAGCCACATGCGGCCATCGACTTCGTAGTCAGGAACCTTGATGCCGACGGTCACAGAATAGGCTAACGTCGGGTCGTTCGGGTTCAGTTTGGCGAGATTTGCAAGGAATACTGTAGACAGGTAAACAGAGGTATTCCCGCCCGAGTTCAGCCATTCTTCGTGAGTCAGGCAGGCAACCGAATCCTCCTCGGCCACTCGCCTCGTGAGATACCACGGTTTCCCGCGAGGCGACGCAAGCAGTTCAAACTGATAAAGCGCCTTGACGGGCTTGTTCGTTGCGACAACGTCGGACGGCAATTGAAGATTTGTTATATCCGCCCAGATATCAACACGAAAATCACCGAAAAGAAATCTTGTCAGATTTTGATAGGATTCCTCCCCATTCACAATTCCGAAATTTCCTGAATGTGACCGGTAAGTGAAGGCTTTGGCGCAGGGCCTGCCTGGCTCGCCTTTGGCATTCAAGCTGCGCAGGGTAGCGTTCTCGATACGCACAAGACCGTCGCTTCCATGGCCAGCGAAAGTCCGCGAAGCCCCCATCGCGACCTCATAGTCCGTACGATTGGTGCCGACCATACAAAACACGTTGTCAGGGTTGATACTTCCGGAAGGGAGCCAGTCGACGCGTCCTGTCGCTGCGTAAGCACTTTTCACATTGAGGTATTCCGCCATTCTCTCGCGGTTGAAATTGTTTATGTCGTCCTTCGAAAGCCACCGTGGAACGTTTAATCCGAGTAGGTCGATGCCGTTGTGTGGTGTCGCATAGGTGAAGAACTTGGCGACATGGCGCCGCGGATCGTCGTTTATGTCATCTGGATCGTTTTGCAGAAATGCGCGGCAAACGAGTCCACCCATCGAGTGAGCGACAAGGTAGCATCTGAAGTCATTGATATTGGCCACCCCGCCGGACTCCAGTAGCTTCTCCCTAACCTTCCGAATAAGCTCCGCGAGCTGTTTCGCCGATGTTTCTATGCTGGGTACTACGCCTGTTCCCAGCAGTTGGGACGCGTCATCGTAGTAGCGAAATATCACTATGCATCGTGGCGGTAGACCTCGAACGCGGTTTGGCATCCAGTCGGGGTCCACAATATCGTAGCCATCTGAGTAGACGGTGCCGTACTGAAAATCCGCTGTCAACCGCACTACCGGCGATTCGAATACGAACCGTCGTGGCGCACTGTTTGAATCCGACACCGCACGATATATCGTGGAGCCGACGTTGTAACCGCAAAACGGGTCGGCCGCGGTTTGGTCGATGTCCCCCTGCGTCATGGCGTAGCCTCTGACGTAGATGATGGGATGGAACGGAGAATTTTGATTAGCCATTTCCGCCTCGAATGTGAAATGAACCTTCTTCAAGCAGGCGGTTAGCTGTCGCGCAGGTGTCACCTCGCGCACTAGCCTCACCTTCTTTATCAGAGCGGCGGCGAATGAGCGTGCACATTCCTGGAGCGAATGGTGCTGTGACTCCCTTTGCAATCCTGCTGCCTTGCCACACGGCGTCGACGCTCGTCTCGTCAGATCATTTAAAGCACGGGCGGCACGAAACTCAAACGGCGTCCGCTTGCGTATGTGCGCGACCGCACATAGGTACTCACCCAGTGTTTTTCATCGAGCCCCAGCTAGCTCCGGATTACCCCGCAACCGCTGCGCGACGAGCCCGTGCAGCGCGAGGCTGCGCCGATGCTTGTCGAGCTTCAGGTGTGGGGGGTACTCTCCCGCAACGGCGGCCGCCGCAATGGCCTCGGTCATCGCTTCGACCGTCACGGGGCGACCGCGCACCGCGGCCTTCACGCGCTGGACAAGTTCGTTGCGCGCAAGCGGCGGATATGCGGCTACCTCGTACACGAGGTAATTGGCAATCCTGATTGGTTGGATCGCACCAAAGCGTTTATTCTGGACGGCGTGGAAGCGGGCGCACTGACGCCCGTGATTGCCACGACGTTTTCCTTCGAGCAAATCGCCCTGGCGCACTGCTATCTGAAATCGAACGAGCCGTTCGGAAAGGTCGTCGTTACGCTCTGAGCCTGGCGCCGGTAACGCGCCAGTTCACGATGTAGTCGCGGCACACTGGGCGCAGAGCCCGAAAACGACGAGGCTCGAATGTGTATAGCGAAAGCGCTGCGCCGCGGCAATGGCGGCGTGCTGCTCCTGCAGCGTGGGCTCGTCGATGTCGACCACGGTCTTGCAGCTCTCGCACACGAGGTGCGCGTGCGGCGCACCACGCCCAAGCTCGTACACCACGCGCGTTTCGCCAACCCACGTGCTGTGGAGCAGGGACGATTCCATCAGCTGGGCAAGCGCGCGATACACGCTCGCGAGACTGCATTGCTCCACGTCTTTTGCAATGCGGCGAAAGACCTGGTCGGCGGTCAGATGCTCGTGCGGCGCATCATGAAACACCTTCAGCACGGCCACGCGGCTGGACGTAGGGCGCAGGCGCGCGCTCTTCAGTTCGGAGTAGACCGTTCTCATACGATGGAAACCACGTCGGCAAGGCCGACAGTGTCCCCCGGGAATGCTTAAGGCTTCCTTATGTCGGTGGCGTGGGCGGCACGCCGCAACTTCCTTTCACGCCGCTTTATGCTATGGCACCGTATAGATGGAAAAGCATGCTCTTGGCGATCATTGGACAGACGCACGTACGAGGCCCTCATGGCTGCCACACCCACGGTGATCTTCGGCGCGTTCGACCGGCACAACTTCGGCGATCTGCTGATCGCGCAGGTGGTGGCGCGCATGCTGCCTCGGCGCGAACGGCTGTTCGCCGGGCTCGCCGCGCGAGACCCGCATGGGGATGGCGGCCCGCACACCGTCGCGCTCTCGCGTGTCGCCGCATTTGCGCGCGGCCGCGCCGTGAACGTGATTCACGCGGGCGGCGAGCTGCTGACCTGCAATGCGTGGGAAGCCGCTGTGATGCTCGCGCCGCCGCAACGCGTGCCAGCGCTCATTGCCGCTGAAGGCGAATGGCTGCGCGACGCTCGCGCGTGGACGCAAAGGCATGTTGGCGTGGCGTCACTCGCGCCGTACGCACTTTCAAAGTTGGCGTTGCCCGGCGTGCGCGTGGATCATCTCTCGTTCAACGCAGTAGGCGGTGTCGATCTCGACGCACGCTACGCGCAGTTGGGCGCCGACGTGCTCGCCGCGCTGCAATCCGCTGACACGGTGAGCGTGCGCGACTCTCGAACTCAGGCGTTGCTCGCGCAACGGGGCATCGAAGGTGCCCGCCTGATACCTGACCCTGCCACGATGACGGCTGTTTTGTTCGGCGCGACGATACGCCGGCACGCCGCAAACCTCGCGCTACGCGAAGCGCTCCCGCGCGGCTATGCCGCCGTGCAATTCAGCGCCGACTTCGGCGACGATGCAACGCTCGATACGCTAGCCGCCCAGCTCGGACGCGTGGCGCAGGCGCACAACCTGGGTGTTGTGCTATTTCGCGCAGGCGCCGCTCCCTGGCACGATGACCTGGAAGTGTATGAGCGGCTTGCGGTTCGACTGCGCGCCGCTCACGTTCGCGTGTTCGCTTCGCTGAACGTCTGGGACATTTGCGCGTTGATCGCTGGTAGCCGGATTTATTGCGGCAGCAGCCTGCACGGTCGTATCGTTGCCATGGCCTATGCGCTTCCGCGCGTCAATATCAGTCATCCTGATTATTCTTTTGGCCGAAGCAAGCATGTGGCTTACGTGCAGACATGGGAAGCAGCGGGCATCCCCGGCGTTGTACACCCGGGGAACCTGGCCGATGCGGTTGCCCATGCGCTGGCGAGCGATTGCGACGCATTGCGCGAAACCGCATCGGCGCTCGTGCGGCGGTATCGGAAGGAGTTCGAAGCCGTCGTTACGGGATGAGCGCGCCCGGGCATTCAGCCCGGCGGCGGCCCCGGAAACGGTTCGACCGCCTGCGGCTGGGCGTCGGGATCGACCACGGCATTCACGCGTGCGCGAAAACCATTGACGCGACTCTCAAAGGCAAATGGGCTCGCACTAGCGATCATCGCTGCGCCGGACTGGTTGACGAAAACCGGGTCTTCACCCTGCGTGGTGCGCTGGATCGCGTGCTCGCGATACGGATCGAGTTGCATCAACGACACCATCAGCGGCTCGGGAAAGAACACCTGGCCGACATGCGAAACATGCGACGCGCTTGCCATGCGGACCTTGAAATGAATGTGATTGGTGCGCCCAGGATAGTTGCCCGGCACGATAGTCTGGAACGTGACAACGCCCGCGCGATCGGTGTGCTGAATGCCGCGCAGAAAGGTCTCGCGGTCAGTGGGCCGCGGCGCGGGTGGCGGACCGGCGCGCCAGTCCGCGGGTGGGCGGCCGGGTGCCTTCGGATCGAAATCGGGCGGCGGCGAGAGCGCCATTTTCGTGTAGCCCGAGTAAGCGCCCATTGCGTCGCATTGCCATATGTCGACCGCGGCGCCCACGAGCGGCGCGCACGTTCTTGCGTCGGTGAGCACGATGTCGAGCGTCAACGGCACACCCGGCTTGCCCTCCCGGACGTCCGTGCGCTCAAGATCTCCGTCGATCCAATAGGGGCCGACTTCCTGCTCCGGCGTGAGGCGGCAAGGCTGGGCGCTCGCCAAAGCGGCGGGGCTCGCTTCGAGCGTCGCGGCGCTCGTGCCGAGCGCGATCGTCAGTTTGATGAATTCCCGGCGTGACAGGCGTGATGTCATTGATGTGCTGCATTGCGCGTGATGGCGGGACTCTACCCGACCCGGCGCGCATGACGATTACATTTCTATTACGCCTTATTTCGCGCCGGCAGGCGTATTTGTCCTGATTGCCCCAATTTAACCGGCTGTGCAGAAATGCGCATGGAAACCGTCGCGAATGGTCAAGACGAAGCGATATTGGCTTCCTATAGTCGCTTTCAGCGTTTCGCCCCGGCGCTCGTCGTGCGGGGCGGTTCGATCGATACCACGCCTTTCTGGAGGAGCCCAACCCGTAGTCGACGCGAACAAGAGAGTCGTGAACCGGCCGCCGCCCCGACCGCGCAAGGCGCGAAAAGCGGGGGAGCCCGGCCGGTATGCACGCCACAGCAGTGAACCCATGCTTGCCGACAAAGGAAATAACATGCGTTTTGCGAAGACTCTTACCCCTATCGCAGTTGCCGTTGGAGCACTTCTCGCTGTTGCACCGCTCGCCTCGCGCGCGGATACCGTTGTCAAAATCGGCTTTGCCGCGCCGCTCACCGGGCCGAACGCCAGTTACGGCAAAGACCTGGAAAACGGCGTGAAAATGGCCCTCGACGACGCCAAGGCACAAGGCGTCAAAATCAACGGCCAGCCCGTCTCGTTCGAGCTTGTCGCCGAAGACGATCAGGCCGACCCGCGTGTGGGCGTGCAAGTCGCGCAAAAGCTCGTGGATGAAGGCGTTTCGGTCGTTGTCGGCCACTTCAACTCGGGCACGACCATTCCCGCTTCCGAGCTGTACGAAAAGGCGGGCCTGCCCGACATCGATCCGGCCGCCACGAACCCGGTCATCAGCGGCCGCGGCTTCAAGAACATCTTCATGGTGATTTCGAGCGACGCGCAAAACGCGGGCACGGCGGGCGCCTATGCGGTCACGACGACCAAGGCCAAGCGCATCGCCGTGATCGACGACCGCACGGCCTTCGGCCAGGGCGAAGCGGACGAATTCGTGAAGGCCGTGAAAGCGCACGGCGGCGACATCGTCGACCGCGAGTACACGACGAACCAGGCGACGGACTTCAAGACGCAACTCACGAACATCAAGAGCAAAAACCCCGATCTGATTTTCGTCGGCGCCCTCAATCCGCAGGCGGCCGGCATCATGAAGCAGATGGCCCAGCTCGGCATCAAGGCGCAGTACGTGGGCGGCGGCGGCGTGAAGGATGTGGACTTCGTGAAGCTCGCGGGCGACGTGTCGGAAGGCGCCATGGCGTGGGAATATGGCCGTCCGCTCGACAGCACGCCGGTCGGCGCGAAGTTCGCCGACCGCTTCAAGCAGAAGTATGGCGTGGACGTGCTCTCGTACGCGCCGTTCGGCTACGACGCGGCCTGGGCCGCTATCAAGGCGATGCAGGCGGCGAATTCGACGAAGCCGGACGACTATCGCCCGAAGCTGCAAAGCATCAGCTTCGACGGCATTACCGGCCATATCGAGTTCAACCCGAATGGCTCGCTCAAGAACGGTTCGTCTACCGTGTATCAGGTGAAGAACGGCCAGTGGGTGACGGTCAAGACGGTCAGCGGCCTCTGATCGCCCACGCGGGTCCGCCGCTTCCGGGCGGGCCCGCCCTTCAACCATCAAGCTTCAACCGTCGGTCGAAACCGTCACACTTTCCCAGGTGCGGATTTCGTCTTCCAGCGCCGCCAATTTGGACCTGACAAGCCCCAGTGCATCGCTGCCGAGCAGGAGATGCCTGGGAGGGTGGTCCGCTTCGATGGCGGCGAGCATCGCGCGCGCCGCTTTCTGCGGGTCCCCTAGCTGCTTGCCGCTCTTTTCCTCGCGCGCCTGGCGGACCGGGTCGAAAATCGCATCGTAAGCCGCGATCGAGCGCGGGGTGCGCCTCATCGAGCGCCCGGCCCAGTCGGTGCGAAACGAGCCAGGCGCAACGGCCGTCACCGCAATGCCGAATGGCTCGATCTCTTTGCCGAGCGCTTCCGAAATGCCCTCTAGCGCGAATTTGCTGCCGCAGTAGTAACTAATGCCCGGCATGGTGATATAGCCGCCCATCGACGTGATATTCAGAATGTGGCCGCGCCCGCGCTCGCGCATGAAAGGCAGGACCGCCTTCATCATGGCCACCGCGCCGAACACATTCACGTCGAACTGCCTGCGCATTTCCGATAACGGCGACTCCTCCATGACGCCTTCGTGACCGTATCCGGCGTTGTTGACCAGAACGTCCACGGGGCCCACGCTCTCCTCGATTTCCGCCACGACGCCGTCGATGGCATCGAACCCGGTCACGTCGAGCACGCGCGCGAAGACGCGAGACGCCGAAAGCGATTCGACATCGCGCTTCGCCTGCTCGCTCCTCACCGTACCCACAACAGTGTGACCGGCCGCCAGTGCTTCTTGCGCCAGCGCGCGGCCAAAGCCGCTGCTCACGCCCGTAATCAGCAGAATTTTGGTGGATGCCATTGAAGGTGCTCCCGAACGGTGTCTGAAAAGTTCATACTAGTCTGAACCGGGAGGCATAATCAGCCCAATTTCGGTAATTTTCTTGCCTAAAACTATGAACACGAAGCGGGACTCATCCGACCATTCCGTGCGCTCGTCACGAAGCCAGAAGCGCATGATCGCGTTGCTTCACGCGCTGGCGCCCGACGAGGGCTACAACCTCACGGCGCTGCCGAGCGTGCGCATTCTGCGCTCGAACCGGCCGCTCTCACGCACGCCGGTGCTCTACGACCCCGGCGTCGTGATCGTGTGTCAGGGGCGCAAGCGAGGCTATTTCGGCGACCAGCTCTATCTCTACGACGAGCATCATTACCTCGCTGTATCCGTGCCCGTTCCATTCAGTATGGAGACCGAATCAACTGAGGAACACCCGCTGCTCGCGCTGTACCTCCACCTCGATTTCGCCCTCGCCGCCGAACTGGCGGCGCAGATCGATCGCGAAGGCATCAAGGAACCCGTGCAAGCGCCGCAAAGCATGATGTCGACGCCGATGGATGACACGATGCAGATGTCCGTGCTGCGCCTGCTCGAGGCGATGCATCGGCCTCTCGAAGCCGCTGTGCTGGGCCAGGGCTTGCTGCGCGAACTGTATTTCCGCGTGCTCACGGGCGCGCAGGGAAGCTCCCTGCGCGAGGCTTTGGCGATGAAAGGTCAGTTCGGCCGAATAGGGAAGTCGTTGCGCCTCATTCATGCCGGCTACGCGCGGCCATTGGACGTCACGCAACTGGCCGAGGAAGCGGGGATGAGCGTGCCGAGTTTTCACAGCCACTTCAAGGCGATCACCCAGGTCTCGCCCATGCAGTACGTGAAATCCACGCGGCTGCATCAGGCTCGCCTGCTGATGGTCCGCCAGGACCTGAGCGCGGAGGCAGCGGGCCACGCCGTGGGCTACACGAGCGCGTCGCAGTTCAGCAGGGAGTTCAAGCGGCTTTTTGGTTTGACGCCGGCAGCCGAAGCAAAGCGCATGCGCGCAAGCTTTGCCATTCCGGCGCCGTTCGCCGGCGCGACTTACGTTGCGTCGCACTGAGTCTGATCGGTGTCCTCAAACGGGATTGCCGCTGCGCGGTGATCGCGCGACACGCAATGCATCATCAGCAATCCTTACATAAAAATTACACGAAATATACCGGCACGATACGCCCAAAGCCAGAATCCGATATCACTGGGCTCGCGCATGCGTGCCGCACTGTTTAGCCGAATCGGCGCACAATAGCTTCAGTCGAATTTGTCTGCTTTCTGGAACGCGACCGGCCCCACACCCGGCCCCAAACGCTGTCACGCTACGACCACCATGCTCGAGCGGCGCATCAACCCGAAAGTCATCACATGGACGGCTTGCTGATCGGACCGGCAACACGCAGGCAGGCGCTCTTCGCCAGCGTATGCGCATTGGCGATTCTCCTCACGCTCGCGCTCGCGGCGCCGCGTGCGCGCGAAGCCTTGCCCGGCATCGCCCCGTTCATGCCGATGTGCGCGCTCACGGTGTTCACCACGTCGAGCATCGCGGCTTTCCTGCTGGGCGCCCGTTTCGCGGCTACGCGCGTGGCCATGCTCGCCGCGCTGGGCGGCGCTTATGCGTTCACGGCTATTACCGTCGCGCTGCAGTTGCTGATGTTTCCTGGCGTGTTCGCACGCACGGGCCTGCTCGGCGCGCTGCCGTATAGCGCCGCATGGATGTGGGTGTTCTGGCACGCCGGCTTTCCCGCGCTTGTCATCGTGGCCGAACTCGTGCGCAAGCGCCTGCCCGCCCCGCCGTTCGCCCGCGAACGTCTCGATGCCCGCGGCTGGCTGCTGATCGCCGCGCCCGCAGCGGTCGCCGCCCTGCTGGGCGTGCTCGTCACGCACGTCGATCTCGCATCGCCGTTTTACGACGATGCGAGCGCCGCGCCGGCATCGGCCATCGCGAACAATCTCGCGGGCCTCGCGATCTGCGCGCTCAACCTGGCCGCCATTGCGATCGTGTTGCTCAAAGGCCGGCTGCGCCTCGTACTCGATTTGTGGATCGTGGTGGCGTTGCTCGCCTCACTCGTCGACGCCGCGCTCAATACGCTCAGCATCGAGCGCTTCACGGTGGGCTGGTATGTCGCGCGCGTGTTCAGCATGTTCGCGCCTGGCGTGCTCGTGTGCGTGCTGGTATGGGAAGTGACGGCGCTCTATCGCCAGCTCTCCGAAGAACACGCTACGCTGATCCGCGCTTCCGCGCGCGATGCACTCACGCGCGTCTACAACCGCAGCTATTTCGACGAGCAGTTCCGCGAAGCGTTCGAGCGCGCCGCGCGCAGCGGCCGGCCGCTCTCGCTCGTGATGCTCGACGTCGATCACTTCAAGCACTACAACGACGCTTTCGGCCATCTGCACGGCGACGCCTGCCTCGGCGCCGTAGCGGGCGCGCTCGCAAGCACGCTTGCCAGCACACTGCGCGAGCCGGGCGGCTTCGTCGCGCGCTATGGCGGCGAAGAATTCGCGCTGGTGCTGCCCGATACCGGCGCAGATGAAGCCGCGGCGCTTGCTGAACGCGCTCGCGCCGCCGTCGAGCAGCTCGGCATCCCCTCTCCCGCCGCAGACGGCCTCGTCACGGTGAGCGCGGGCTGTGCCACCCGCGACGCGATCGTTGCGTCGTCCCCCAATGCGCTCATCGAAGCCGCCGATGCCGCGCTATATGCCGCCAAACACGCCGGCCGCAACCGCGTGAGCCACGCAGGCGCGAGCGTCGCCTGAAACATTGCCTGCTGCGTTGGCGTTAGTGCCATTGCCTGAAACACCGTTGCGATAAGCACAACGCATTTGGGTTTCAACCAGGTGCTTCCACGTCGCGGCATCAATAAAGTGCGTGCTATGGCCTGTTTCGGCATTTGCATACTTTGCGCGCAACCCATGCAAATCCCTCGATGCATGCCCATTTTGCTCCCTACACGCTTTCAAAATGTAATGAGGAATCGGGATGTCCATTGAAAAATCGGCGGAAATTGCCGCCCGCTTCGACCGGCTGCCGCCATCGCGCACAGTCTGGACGATGGTGATTCTGCTGTCGCTTGGCGGTGTATTCGAGTTTTACGACCTCTTCTTCACCGGCTATGTCGCGCCCGGCATGGTGCATTCGGGTCTTTTCACGCCGGAGTCGCTCGGCTTCTTTTCCGCACTCGGGCCGCTCAAGGTGGCAGGCTTCGGCACCTTTGTGTTCTCGACTTTCGCGGGGCTGTGGGTCGGTGCGCTCGCGTTCGGTCAGGTGGCCGACCGCTTCGGGCGGCGCATCATCTTCACATGGTCGCTGATCTGGTACATCGTCTGTACGGCCATCATGGCGTTCCAGACGAGCGGTCAGGCGCTCAATATCTGGCGCTTCATTGCCGGCATCGGCATCGGCATCGAACTGGTGACCATCGACACGTACATTTCCGAGCTGATCCCGAGCGGCGAGCGCGGCCGCGCCTATGCGGTCAACCAGTTCATCACGTTCAGCGTGGTGCCCGTGGTCGCGTTTCTCGCCTACATCCTCAAGGACTCCCATCCGATTGGTCTCGACTACTGGCGCGTGGTGATCCTGATCGGCTCGGTCGGCGCCGTGGTGGTGTGGTTCCTGCGCCGTCACATTCCCGAAAGCCCGCGCTGGCTCGCGCGCAATGGCCGCGAGGACGAAGCCGAACGGATCGTGGCCGACATCGAGCGCCGCGTAAGCGCCGAAACGGGCACAGCTTTGCCGCCGCTCGGGCCGATCTCACTGGAAAAGGCCGGGCGCGGCTCGCTTGGCGAAGTGCTGCGTGCGCCGTATTTGCGGCGCACGGTCATTTTGTCGATTTTCAACATGGCGCAGGTAATCGGCTTTTACGGCTTTGCCGCCTGGGTGCCCACGCTGCTGATCGCCCGTGGCGTTCACATCACGCAGAGTCTCGCGTACGCCTTTGTGATTGCCATCGCCAATCCGTTCGGACCGTTGATCGGCGTGTGGTTCGCGGACAAACTCGAGCGCAAGACGCAAATCGTCGGCGGCCTGCTGATTATGGCGGTTGTGATTACGTTATTCGCGCAAGCCACGCAACCGGCGGTCTTGATCGTGCTGGGCGTGCTCTTCACGCTCGCTTCGAACGTGATGTCCTACGCCTATCACGGCTATCAGGCCGAGCTTTACCCTACGCGTATCCGTGCGCGCGCCGTCGGCTTCGTGTATTCGTGGAGCCGCATTGCCGCCGCGTTCGCGGGCCTCGCCATCGGTATCCTGCTCCATCATTACGGTGTGCCAGGCGTGGCGGTGTTTATCGGCGCTTCGATGCTTGTGGGTATCGTGATGATTTTTCTTGGGCCGGTGACGCGCGGGCTCTCACTCGAAGCGATCAGCCATTAACGAGTGCGATCGTCAAAACAGCACGTGTGATTTGACGATCATTTGCGCGGCCGCGGCCAGCACGCACACGAGCACGACAACCCGAAACGCGAGCGGATGCAGGTTGTCGCGCAACGGTCGAATCAGCAGCATGCCCGCGATGGCGGGGACGCTGGCCGCCGCCGAAATCGCGAGATCGACGAGATTGGCGTGCCCGCCATGGCTGAACGTCGTGATGAGCGTGATGACCGAAACCACGAGAATAATCGCGATCTGCTTCGTGAAGGCACGGCCCGTGGCGCCCGACGCGATCAGATACATGGCGAGCAAGGGCCCCGGCACGGCGGCAATGCTCTCCATGAGCGCCGCTCCGAAGCCGAGCGCGAAGCCCACTGGCCTCGCGAGCGCAGGCGCGAGTTTGAAGCGCGGCGAGACAAGCAGAAGCACAGCCGCCACGATCAACGCCACGCCCGAAGCCGCCTGCGCGTGATGCGGCTCGAGCGCGATCAGCACCGACACTCCGATCACATTGCCGATCACGGTGCCAATTAATGGCGCCGCGATATTGCGCAAGGTAGGCAGCATTTCGCCCCCCTCCAGCGCCTGCGGAATATTGCCGAGAATGATCGGCATGGACAGTAGCAGCACCGCTTCCTTGACCGGCAAGAAATGCGTGACGATGGGCATGGCCACGAGCGGCACGCCAATGCCCGTCACGCCCTTCACCATGCCGCCCAGCACGAGCGCAATCACAATGCCGAGCAATTGAAGCACGTCGAGCGACTGCAGATGGGGCGCGAGAAGGCCCGAGGAAAAAGATAGGCCGGACATCGGTGACAAAGATGGCAAGGGGCGCGCGTCGTTTCGCGCTACTCATGTGAAAATGGCCGCGGGCGTCGAAACGCCGGAGCGGCCACCGGGTGCACAAAGCGATTGTCGCTTATGCGGTCTTCTGTGCAGCTTTTTTCGCGGTTGCTGCCTTGGCGCGCTTCGCAACGGTCTTTTTCACCGCTGCCGCATTGGCACGCGGTTTCCGTGCGACTTTGGCAGCCGGTTTTGCTGCGCTGCCATTGATCAGGAATTTCGAACGGTCTTTCACGTCGCGAATCCATACCGGTGCACGGCCGCGGCCGGTCCATGTTGCGCCGGTTTTCGGATCGGCATATTTGGCCGCAACGGTGCGCTTCGGTCCAGCGGCTTTAACGGCTTTGGCGCCTTTGCCGGGTTTGCGGCCACGCCTCTTGCCGATGAATTGTTCGATGTCGGCCACGCTCAGACCGTGCCTGGCCATCAGATCGCGAATTTTCGTGAGACCGAGCGACGTTTGCTTTTCCACGATCGATTCGGCCTGCTTTTGCAGCTTTGCGATCTTCGATTGAATTGCATCCAGGGTGACCATTCACGCCTCCTTATTCACGGTTTTTACGGACACCCTTCAACCATCACTGGCCGATCGAATTGCGATCTTGTCGGCCGGGGCGTCGCGAAAGACAGCGTGATTATGAAGTCAAATCACGCATGCTGGCAATTTTAGACGAATATTTTGTAGTGAAAAACATGTTTCCTGATCAGACTATTGATTGTTTCGCAAACCAGGTCCCCATGAATTCTCATTACGCAACATTCGCGCCGCTACGCGACGGCGGGTGCGCGCTGCAATTCGACCACATTGACCTGATCGCCAAATAGCTCGCGAATCAACGGCAAAAGGTGATCGTGGTGCGTGAGAAACAGCACCTGCGTTTTCGCCGATAGATTCCGTAACGCCGCGAACCCGGCCTTTGCGCGTTCGTCGTCGAAATTGATGAACAGGTCGTCGGCAACGAAGGGCAACGCCGCCTTGCTCGCCAGTTGCAATTCGAGCGCTGCGATACGCAGCGCGAGAAAAAGCTGGTCGCGCGTACCTTCGCTCATTCCGCTCACTTCCACGGTTTTGCCGTTGCTGCGCCGCGCATGCAACGCGGGCGGATTGCGTTCGTTATCGACAACTAGCCGCGCGAATTCACCGAGCGTGAGTCCATTGAATATTTCCCCCGCGCGACGCAGCATCGGCCCTTGCTTCTGGTCGCGATAACGGTCGGTTGCCCATTTGAGCAGGCGGCTCGCGGTCGCGGCTTCGAGGTACTGTTCCGCGGCTTCCCCCATGGCGCTCAAGGCTTCCTGGCGCTTTGCCTCCGCAAGCGCGGCATTGGCCTGGCCGTTGATCGCGTCGAATGCCTGCCTCGCGCTCACCTGTTGCTGCAGGCATTCGCTCAACGCGCGGCTGCCTGCTTCGCGTTGCTGGTTCACGGTTGCGAGCAGTGCGGGCACCTCGATGATGGGTTGCTCCGCAATTTCCGCGGCGATGGTTTCCTGCGCTAGCCCGTCGCCTTCGCGCACGAGCCTGTCCCGCGCTGCCGCAATCGCATTCGACAACGCGCGGCGAGCATCGGAGCGCTCGGCGAGCGGCAATGCCATGTCGATTTCATTCACGCCCGCGAGCTTCAGGATGGGCTCGATGCGCGCCTGTGCGCCCGCCACCGCCGCGGCGGCATCGGCAACGCGCGTGCGGGCGCCCTGCACCTCGGCTTCGGCCTGGGCGAGCGATTTCGCCATTTCGCGCGCGGTTGCGAGTCGCGCCGCGAGTTGGCGCGCCACGTCGATGCCATCGCTCGACGCAGGCCCTTCGGGCGCGAGCGTCTGGGCCAGGCGTCGCGCGTCGGTTTCCAGCGTCTCCAATTGCGCGCGAATTGCGCGAATGCGGTTGCGGGGTACTTCGGCATCCGAAAAAGCAGCCGAAATGACATTGGCAAGTTCGACGGCGCCTTCCGCCGCCGCGAGCGTCGCGGCGCGCGTGCCGAGATTCGCCTGCGCGAGCGCCTCGCGCCATTGCATCTGCCACTTTGCGTAGGCGTCCTGCTCAATCGTCAATCTGGATTGCGCGGATTCGCTCGCGCGTTCAGCGTCGCGAATCTGGGCCTCCAGACCTTCGCGCTGCACCGCGCTCTTTTGAGCCGACTGCACCACGGTTTCGGCCACGCCAATCAATGTCGTCAGCGCATCGTCTTCGTTTGCCTTCGCCACCGGGCGCAACGTTTCGAGCAGCGCTGCATGGGCCGCGATGCGCGCCGCTCGACGCGCTTCCAGCTCGCTCGCGCGGCGGTCGCTTTCGCTCTGCGCATTGAGCGCCGCTTCGCGATTCGCCAGCCACGCGCCCATGTCCGCTAGCGGCATGCCTGGCAGGCGTGCGTCATTCGCAATCTGCGTCCAGCCATTGCGAAAGGCTTCGAGTTCGCGCTCGCGGTCGCTTAGCGCAGCAAGCTTGCGCTGCGCATTCGCGCGCGCGGTTTCGACTTGCTGACGCAGATTCTGCAAGGTGGCCGCCGCCTGCGAAGTGCCGAGTTGCGCGTCGACGAGTTCGTCGGCCAGACGCATCGCGTCGTCGACGGCGGGCGCGCCTTGCGCGAGACTGACGCGCGCCTCCTTGACCTCGCCCCACGCGCTATCGCGGCGCAGGCGCGCCGCCTGTACTTCAGCCGTCGTGACAACCTTGTTGCCCTGCGTGAACTGCGTCTCCTGCAACGCGAAGCGCTCGATATCCTCTTGCGCAGCCGCCGCCGCTTCTCGCGCGGCGGCGACCGCGCTCACGCGCTCGCTTTCTTCCTTTTGCAGCGCCGCCAGGCGCGTAGCCGATGGCAGGTCGAGCGCGCGCAGCGCTTGCACCGGCTGGCTCCATTGGCCCAACAGTTGGCGCTTTTCTTCGACCGTGCGCTGCGCATCCGCCAGTTCGCGCTCGAGCGCGCTTTCCTTCGTCACGCTGTTGCGCCATTCACGCGCATCGTCGAGCGCGGCGCGCAACGCATGCGGCACGTCGATGCCGGGCAAGCGCGAAAGCTGCTCCTGCAATTGGGCGAGCTTGCGCGTTTGTTCGCCGTGCGCCTCGCGCGCCGTCGTGAGCGCTTGCTCACGCAGACCGTGATCGCGCAGCAGGTTCGTCACCGTCTTCAACGCCAGTGCACCGGGCAGCGCGGCGCGCAACGCGGCTTCTTCGACCGGCCAGCCAAGCTGCGCCGCAGCGGCGAATGCGGCGTCGAGATGGTTACGGATTTCCGTTTCACGCACCAGCAATTCGCGCGGATGATTGACGCATTCGCCGCGCAGCGCGTCGAGCGCGTCGATTTCGGCGGCCAGCGCGAGTGCCGCGCGATCGGGCTCGATCGCATCATGTGACGCCTGCTTGCTGGCGAGATCGAGCTGGCGCGCTTCCTGTACTTTGCGCTCGGCGGCGATGTCGGCTTGCGCCTTCAACAGATCGGCATACGCGGTCGGCGGTAATTCGACGACCTCGCCCAATGCGGCCAACTCGCTCTGCTTGAGCGAAAGCTCTTCTATATAGGGAGCGAGGCGACGCACGCGCTCGAGCTTCGAGCGCTGCGATTCGAGACTGCGCTGTTCGGCACGCAAACGCTCGATAGCCTGCTCGACCGCTTCAAGCGCGTCCTTTTTCTCGACCCAGTCGCGCGTGCGCACTTGCGCCGCCTTCAGTTCGCTCGTTGCCTCGGCGAACGACGTTTCCGCCTGTGCATACGCACTGCCGCTGCGCCGCGGAGCCCAGAGTTCGGCCGCGCGATTCTCCAGTTCCTCGCGCACGGGCCCGAGGCTCCCCACGCCCGCTGCCGATTCGAACAACACCTGACCGAGCTTGTCCGATGCGTCGAGAATGGTGCGGCCGCCTTCAACGAGCCGCGCATGATCGAGGCCGAACATCTGCTCGAAAAACTCCTTGCTCGCGCCGTCGAGAAATGCGGCGAGAAAATCGTCGGGCAGCTTGTCGTCCTGCGGGGTGCGCAGCGAGTTGCGCCCGCGCGCGCGATGAAAACGCTGCTCGGCCGCGCCGTTTTCCAGCACGCCGCCAAGACGCAGTTCCGGCGTGCCATGGAGGAAATCGAGCGGCGTTTGCAGGCGCATGCCGAACAACAACTCCGACACGGCCGTGCGCACCGTGGACTTGCCCGCCTCGTTCGGTCCCACAATCACGTGAAAATCGTACGCCGCGTGGGGAAACGGCAAGGTCGTATCGGTGAACTTACCGTATTTGATTAAATCGAGTTGCTTGAGACGCACTGGTCATTCTCCCGTGGAAAGGCGCGCGAGCAGCGCGGGACCGACCTGCTCCACCAGCGCCGCGAGTTTGCCGTCGCGGGCGAGTTCGAGCAGTGGCGCGTCTTCTTTCACTTCGCTGCGCACCTTGCCGACGAACGCACGCAAATCGCGTTCGAGCAGCGCGAGGAATTCGGGGTCTTGTGTGGCGGCGTCGAGTATCTGTTTGAGATCCGCGAGCGCTTCGATCTGTTCGTTTTGCGCGGCGGCCGTGTCGGCTGGGCTTGTTTCGAGCTTGACCTTTTCCAGCCACAGCTTGTCATTGCCGATAATGCCGATCTGGTTGAGCACTTCGGCGCGCAATTGCGTGGCGCGCCCGAAAAACAGCCCATGCGCCGGCGACCTGCCCGTCACCGTTACGCGCACCGCGCGCGGCACATGGGCATCGACTGACAGCAGCGCTTCGAGCGCAGCGCCAATCTTGCGCGCGAGACCCGCAACGCTTTCGCAGTCGCTCGCATCGACGCGCACCGATTCCCAGCGCAGCACGTCGAGGTAGAGACGCTCGACCTCCGTGCGGCTGCCCTCGACATTCACGAGCACGGCGCCGCGGCGCCCGGTTTCGCGGATGTGCCGCCCCTGGAGATTGCCGGGGAATACGATGGTCGATTGTTCCGACCACTGCTGAAATTCATGTACGTGGCCAAGCGCCCAGTAGTCGTAGCCCTTCGCGTGCAATTCGGCACGCGTGCATGGCGCGTAGGTCGCATGGGCGGTATAGCCTTCGAGCGCGGTATGGAGCACACCGATGTTGTAGTAACCGGAAACCGGCGACGGGTAGCCCACCGCGAGATTTTCGACTACCGCCTTGTCCTTGAAACTTTGACCGTGCAGCGCGACCTTGATGTCGTCCAGCATGTGCGTTTCGGGTTTGCGATGACTGAACACCACCACGTTGTCGGGCAGCGTGAGTTTCCTGGTCATTTCGCTTTCCGCGTCGTGATTGCCCCAAAGGGCGAAAACGCGAATACCGGCCTTGCGCAGACGACCCATCTGCTGGCCGAAGAAAATGCCGGTGTTGTGGTCCTTCCAGTCACCGTCGTAGAGATCGCCGGCAATGACGACGAACGCGACCTCTTCTTCAATGGCGCGATCGACGAGCAGGCGCAATGCCTCGCGCGTGGCATTGCGCAATTGGCTGGCCGGCGCATCGGGATAGGCGCTCAGACCGTGTAGCGGGCTGTCGAGGTGCAGGTCTGCCGCGTGGATAAACTTCACGACGTGTCCTCTATTGTGTTTGCGGGCGCTGAATGGAGAAAGGGCGATTGCTGCGGTATCGCGCGAGCGGGATGCGGGCTAGCGCTTTCAGCACGAACATGAGCCCGGGTTGAAGCCCGGGCATGTGGCTCGCGAATGCGGGCCAATTTTAATCGACGCGTGTGGGTCTGTTTTGGCTAGCGTTGTGCGATGAAGGACCCGGCATCTGTTGGCATGCGCCGCGCGCTGTCAATTCATCGACTGTGGAGTGTATCGTTGCGCGAGACTGTTCTATATAGATGGCACGTCAATCAGGCGCGAAGTGAGCGCTGTGGATTGTGATGGCCGAATGAATTGCAGAACATGACGCTGCGATGATTAGAGCCAGGGGGTGGCGTTGCGCGTATCGCCCGCAAACACGAACCGGTTTGCTCTTCATGCTGTCGAATGCCGTGAGCAATCTTGTGTCGACGCGAATTGCTTGCAGGCGTGCCTCCGAGGGTTGTTTTCGATTGGCGTCGCGACATTGTCGAAAACTACAAAATACGTATTGAAATATACGACCAACTCCGATGAGGTGCGCTTTACCTCGGTAACGACCAATCTGGCAGTGTTTCAGGGTCGGAGAGCCGTTATGATCGTGAAACAAGTACTAGAATTTGGTTTGTTTTGGGCGTGAAAGCCCCAAGGGGCGTAGGTTTCGCCGATTTAGCGGTTTGGAGAGAAATGTTTCACGCTGAATTGAACGCTGTTTGAAACAGGGTAAGCGCAAGCGCCGGTGATTTACGCGGCAAAGCATCCGTGGCGTTCCCTTTTAGGTCGATGTGTGGACGGCTCGCTTCCCGAAGTTGCTCCCCCCTCATTTCGTGTTTGTTGACGGTCGACACGTCGATCGCTCCGTTGGTTGGTTGGTGGTTTGTTGGTTGTGATAGCCGAGGCACTAGCGTGCGTATTGCGCATTGACGGTTAGGGTGCTCTGTGGTGCCGAAGAAGATTGTCGGTTAGTTGCATTTATGGTGAATTTCGCGGGCGAGACGAAAGCGAGTTATTCGGTGATGAGTGGCAATGCGGTCGCGACTTGCCAGAAGAGTAACGAGCCGAACAGCCCCGAGCTGCGGAACACGAAGGTCGAGTGCCGTGGGCCGCTATCGTATCGAACGGTCCTCCCCTGCTCGCGCACAGCGTGTTCCGAGCACGCCGCTGACACTGGCTATCCGATCTGTCGCGCGCTGGCCTGCCAGTCCTCCTTCAAGACACGCGTCAATCGAGAGTTGCTGGGCAGTGTTTGTTCGACCGTGCACGCGGCCACCTTCTGGGGGAGTCCTAGCTCAGAGTGCAAAGAACGAGAGTAATCGCATGGCGTTGGGTGTCGCCGTCAGATGTCAGGCGAGCAAGCGGGCTGCGCTCGCACGCTGGTGAGTTAGACCCGTCGGCACGAACTTGCGGCGTGAGATTCGATGCGGCTAGTCGTCGAAGGAGCTTATCGCGGTGGGGGTATCTGCTGTGAGAAAACGTCGGTGTTGGGAGGAAGGCAGAGGCTCCAGGCTACGTGGACGATGCCCCACTCTGCGGCTCGTAGGTCAATCAGGAAATTAACCGCAACAAGGGGACCGAAGTAGACGACTCCCGCCGCACGCAACCCCTAGTTATCGAACGACGCTTAGGGGCGTCGAATTGGCTCCGGTACCTGCTCTTTGGGAAACTAATCCAGCATGGAACTCGGCCGGCCTTTTGAGGGAGCGTGATCTCGAGTCCAGCCGCCGGAACGTTGGCGCTTTCCGTTGGCTCGCGAGCGCTGCTTACCTGGCGCGCGAGACGACACGCACGCCGGCTACACCGGTTCCAACTGTGGCGGCCAGCGCAATGAAGATTGGCGCCCCGATTACAGAGGAGTCGAGATACGCGGTCGGTGTGTCGACTCGACACACCGTGGCGCGCCAGATCACACGCACGCCGGCTACGCCGCTTCCAACCGTGGCGGGCTGCGCAATGAAGATTGACGAGCCGATCACAGAGCGTCGTGAAACACAGTCAGTGTGTCGACTTGACACACCAAGATGCGCGAGCCGACAAACATAGCGCATCCGTCGACTCCAACCGTGGTTGGTCAGCACAATGAACCATGGCCACCCGATCGACGAGTTGCACGCAGACGCTACTGACGCGCCCATTGGATGCACGCCACCGCGCAAATGGAGCGTCCATGTCTGCCGCCCAAAGCGACGCGTCTCGGACCATAATCGTGTCAGGCCGCCAAGGCGCCGAAGCAGCGATAGTGTGTCGACTCGACACACTGTTTCACCCAGCGAGTCCCCTTAGACGGGAGTCCCGCCCGCGCGCACAGTACGATGGAGTCGTCGGGAACGCGACATCAAGTCTGGTTCTCGTCCCGCCACCGATGCGACGTATCGCAGTTCGCAATCCCATCAGTCAGCCACGGCGAAGATGCGGCGCGGTGTGTCGAGTCGACACACCGCGCCCGAGTGCAAGTTGGCGTGTACGCGCTGGGCCAATTTCTCACGCAACACAATAGATAGAGCAACGGTTGAGAATCCCGCGTGCTTGCTCTTGTGCCTCCGCCGACTCCCTCCGGTTTGTGGCCATCCGCAGCGTGTGTCGACTCGACACATCGCCCCGATCAGCCGAATTCGAGTACCCAGGTTTTCTGACTTCCTGTACGCCGAGCACCGACAGCAACCGGTAGGCAGAGCCCCTTCTGCGTCGTACTCGAGACGCCATATTCTCAGGCTCTCAACGGGCGTGGTCGTCGTGTGTCGAGTCGACACACGAGCGCTCAACGGCGTGGTACAGGCATTTCCGATGTTTCCGCTCGACAGCTCTACGCTAGCCAGGCGCACTCCGCCCCGTCGTGTGTCGACTCGACACACGACGCGGTCCGTCGCGTTCCACCGACCGGCGAGCAGCTGTCCGGCGCGGATCCTTGATGCGCCGTCTGCAGCCGCAGGTGCGGGTTGTGTCGACTTGACACACAATCCAAGCCACAAAAAGAAAAAGCCCGCCGAAGCGGGCTTCCCTCCACACCAACAATCCCAAGACTCGATCAGCCTGGCTTTACGTTGAACAGCTGACTAATCAGCTCCCGGATTTGCGTTTCCTGAGCATCCGAAAGCACGCCCGTCTTGAGCTTCACCGTAAAGCTGTTGGTATCTTTGGTGATGCTCCCGGCGTGGCTCTTGCCCGAAAAAATCTTCTCGATGCTGCGCTCGGAAACGCTTTCAGTCGACTCACCCCGGCTAGCTTGTGCACCGATCGCCGCAGCCAGCTTACCTTGATCCAGCGTCCGGCCGACTACGGCCGGCCACAACTCGCGCGCCGCCGAAAGCCCTGCCACCCCATACTTCTTGATCGCCGAAACAACCTCGTCTGCAGCCGATCCGCCGAGCAGTCGGGGATTCAAATCAAGATCGCGTCGAATGAAATCCGGCAGATTTTCAAAGGCCAAAAACCGGTACAAGCCCTTGCGCGACATACCCAGCGCCTCGGCCATGCGCTTGCGAGTCGGAAACTCCCGTTCGGCGCGGCGCAGCGATTGCCCAATCTCATAATCAGTGAGGTCTTCGCGACCGACGTTTTCGACCAGCGCGAGCACGGCCATGTCCTGATCGGAACACTCGATCACCGAGGCACGAATGTCCTGCGCCTGAATCAGGGCGTGCGCACGCAGACGTCGTTCGCCGGCGATCAGCTGATAGCCGTTCTCCGCGCGGCGAACGACGACCGGCTCCACAAGCCCGACTTCGCGGATCGATTCGGCGAGCGATGCCAGGCCCTCGTCGCTGAAAATCTTGCGCGGCTGCCACGGGTTCGGCTGAATGGCGTTCACCGGAAGCATGAGCTTGTCGCTCGTGTTCTCCAGTTCCTGGATGCGCTGCTGCGCCACCGCCAACGCGCCGAGCATGCCCGGTCCGGTCTTGAACGCGCTGCTGCGGCGCGGCTCCGCCGGAGCCACGGCAGCCGGGCGTTCGGCAGCGGGCCGCTCCGAAGACGAGCCGAGTTCAGCGGTCTTCGCCGCCATCTTGTCGCGGAATGAACTCACTTGCCGGCCCTCCATTGTTCTACGTAAAGATCGTCAATCCACTGTACGTAATCCGTCAGCGGCTGACGCACGCGCGCCACCGTCTTGTCTGCGAGGTCGCCCTTGCTGATATCGAACACGGTGGCCATGGCCAGTGCGCCGTTGCTCATCGCGGAGCTGGCCGGCACCTCGAGCGCGTTCACCCAATCCTTGTAGGTCCGCTGCACCCAGGAGCGCACGACCGGTGCCGACGACGTTTTGCCGTAGTCCACCTTCGAAAGCAGAACGGAGACGAAGTCGTACGTCTTCTCGTCACCGCGTTCCATGATCGTGTGCGCGAGGTCGGAAAACAGGCTCCAGAACGACACCGAGCTGATGAAATCCAGGCTCTCGGGCACGAGCGGCATGACCATCGCGTCGGCGGCCATGAGCGCATTGATTGTGAGATAGGACAGCGACGGCGCCGTATCCAGAATGATGTAGTCGTATTGCTTGCGCAGCACTTCCACGCCCTGGCGCAGCAGGTCCCAGAACTTGAATCCCGGGTTCTTGATCACCGTGCCCGGAATATGGAACTCTGCGGAAAAAAGCGTGGGGTGCGCCGGAATCACATCGAGCCCATCCCAGTAGGTCTCCTGCACGAAGTTCAGCAGGCCGCCTTCCATATGCGGGTCGTAGATGAACGGCAGGACCGTGCTATCCTCGGTCACTTCCTTTTCGGCATACAGACCACAGAGTTCCGTCAGCGACGCCTGCGGATCCAGGTCGATCAGCAGGACCTTGCGGCCGCGCAAGGTCAGGCCTTGAGCGAGACACATGGTCGTGGTCGTTTTCGTCGAGCCGCCCTTGAAGTTGGCAACGAGAATTACCTTGCCGTCAGCGTCGCGTACGCCGGTATGGAGCGGCGTCTGATAAATATCGGAAACCTGCTGGACCCAGGTTCTCGCTTCCGGCAGCGTGAAGACCCGGCTTCGCCCGGACCCTTGTGCCACGCCTTGCGGGAGGCCCTCGCGGGTGGCAAGCAGATTGTTTAGTTTGATGCGGTCAATGCCGCACATCTCTGCGACCTGAGCCGACGTAAAGGTGGGCGCCATCTTTCGCGGCCGCGGCGCCAGCATCATCTCCCGAAGCTCTTCAGACAGACGGCCAGCCTCTTCGGCAAACTCAGTGATCGCGGAAAGATCCACACGTCGATCGATCGACGGCAATTCGATAGTTTTCGCCATTAATACGCTTTTTATCAGAATTTGGATAAAGCGTAGAATACAGGAAAAGTGTGTGAAAACACACTAATTGAGGGCGATATGAAAAAAATGACCCTTCAAAACGGCCCGTATGGCCCTCGCGAGACATTTCCAAGGCCAACGTACTAATAGAACCGGCAAAGCCACCAGCGCCCGTATAGGCCTGCTCTGTCCGATATGCCTATTTTTTGCGCAATCACCCAGGGTCGGAACGATTCGTCGCAGCGCTCACGGTCGAGGTTTTTGTGCAAATGCAGTTACCAATCGGATCCACACTAACTGCATCGCTTGCAGATACCCCTTGCGGTCACGGTTTTTGTGCACTTCCGTCGGCGATTACGACGGCGCGCGAAGATGACGGCGCCGGGTAACGATTTTTGTGCTTCCTGATTTCTGCTACCGCGCTTAGCCAGCCACGACTGCACAAAAACCGTTACCGCGTGCGTCTGGAAAAGGGCTCTGCCGCGTACGCCCCACCCTGCATTGCACAAAAACCGTTACCCCGTTGCCTCGCCATGTGCCTCATGGCTGCGAATCCGGGCATCCTGGTGGTCAAATTCCCCAAAAAGCCTTCCCGCGCTCTAGCTGCACAAATTCCGTTACCGCTCGCCTATGGCGAACCAGTGAACCGCGACGCCTCAACGGCACAATTAACGTTACCTCCCGGAGCGCTGTACTTGGTCTGCACAAAAAACGTTGCTATCGCGGCCTGTCTCAGGCTTGCACAAAATCCGTTGCCTTCGGCAATTCCTGTCGAAAAGTCACCCTGAGTCGAGTCTCACCGACAACCGTTGCCCGGTTCACCCCGATCTCGGCCGCTCATTAGATCTTCTGCACATAAACCGCTTCCTTGAATCAGCCGTTCTGCACAGAAATCGTTACCCGTCGATGTGTTCCACCGGTCCGAAGGCGGCGCGCGTCCTGAGTCCTGATCGCTGAAAGCCTTGTCAAATGGGCCTTTGCGGGCACTTTTGCGTAAATATTTTGACCAGTTTGCGAGACACAGCACGTCAAATTTCGCGCAGAGCATCTTTTTTGAGCGCGGTTTGTTTGTTTACTTAAAGATAAAAACCCACCAACCAACTAACGTACGCATGCGTTTCCTTTGATTTCAAGGGCTTGTTCGTCAAAAGCACCGTTCTCTGTGCTCGCTGCACCGTTTTATGTGCAGCGAAGTTCCGTTTTATGTGCTGCAGGTGTAGAGAAATTTGTGCACTCAGGTACGTTTATTGTGCGCGAGTCAAATCGGGCGCCTGTTTGAGGTAACGTTTATTGTGTTGACTTGTGTTTGCGTAGTGATAGAGTGCCCGCCAATGTCGACGGGGAGAGCGTGCGTATGTCGGAGGAGAGCGGGCGAAGGACAACAACACTGCAGATGTCGCTGGGTCTCTTTGAGGAGATGTCCGGCCAGCCGATCAATGAGAGCACGCGCGAGATCGGCTTTCAGCGCAACAACGTGTTCGTCGCCATCAACGGGCTTGGGCTGTCGTCGCGCCGTTTCATCGACGCCGCCTATTTCATTGCCGCCCAGGAGCCCGCACCGCGCGATACCTACGACGTCGACCTGAACTACTTCAAGTGGCTCATGCGCTATGAGAGCCGCAACGTGCGCCATTTGCAGAGCGTCATCAAGGAAGCACAGCGCGTGCTGATCGAGGTGACCGACACGCCGCCCGACCGCGCGCCCAACGAAGACGACCAGTGGATATCCGAGCAGCTGATGGGCAGCGTCAAGATCGGCAAGGGGCGCATCCAGTTCCGTATTCCGCCGCTCATGCTGCGCCACATCACCGGGCCCGACAAGCATCACTGGCTGAACCTGTGCATCACGGCGTCGTTCTCGCAAACCTACGCCCGCGCGATCTACGACTACGTGCTGCCCTACGTGGCAGCGGGCCTGACCGACTGGATCGAGCTCGACGTCATGCGGCGCTGGCCCGGCAAACTCGGTACGAGCGCGTCGGAGTTCAAGCACTTCCGGCCCAAGTACCTCGACCCCGCGGTGCGCCAGATCAACGAGCTATCCGACATCGACCTGAGCTACGAAACCCGGGCCGACTCGGAAACCTCGCGCAAAATCAACAAGATCCGCTTTCGGATGAAGCGCAAGGACACGGTCGCGGCGCTGCTCTCCCGGCAGCCCGACGCGCACGACCTGTTGCTCACGCTCAAGGAGGAGTTCGGCCTGAGCAACAAGCAGTTCGACGTGATTGCGGAGCACCGCATGAGCTGGACCGACGAGCGCATCCAGCAGGCCATCGAATACACGCGTTTCCGGCTCAACCAGGGCAAGGTGACCAAGAGCCCCGCGGGCTATCTGATGAAGGCGCTGAGCCACAACTGGCAGGTCTCGGAGGCCGAGCGGAAGATGGTGGCGATCCAGAGCGAGCTGGCCGTGGCAGCGACCGCTCAGGAGAGCGCCAGGACGGTCGCGACCACGGCGGTGAAGCAGAGCATCGCGGCGCGCGACGAAGAGGCGAGGTCGCAGCGCAACGAGGAGGTCAAGCAAGGCCGCGAGCACTTCGAATCGGCCGACGAAAAGACCCGCAAGGAGCTGGTGCGGCTCTACATTGCCTCGCAGGCCGGCAAGCTCATGCTGCGCCGCCTGAAGCTCGAGGCGGGGGCCCTCTCCGACGCGAACATCCTCAACCACTCCGATTTGTCGTGGTACTTCGGGCAATTCGTCTACGGGAAGATGAAGCAGCTTGCCGTGCAGTGAGTGTCTTCAATACGCTTGACGGCTGATAGGCCGGTGGGCGTATTGAGGCAACGCCTGGCAGCCCGTCACTGCCTATCGCGTTCACGCGGTGAAAAATCTCCAGCCGATCAATGGGTTAGGGCACTCGTCCCAGGCGTTCTCCACAAGTTTGTCACCACAATCTGTGGAGAAGTTTGGTCCACGGCGCGCAGGTCACACGAACGTCTGCACGGTTTAGGTTCAACAATCCAGGCGTTCACCTGCCGGATCTGAGTCCGCGCGGCTGTCCCTTTGCGCCCACAGACTTCTACGGGCACGCGGACAGGGAGACGCGCGAGCGTCTGTCAGTGCCTCCGATCTGCCAACTTTGTTTAGTGCCCGCTCATCCTCATGCCGTCTTCCCGAGCGTGCCGTTTCCTGAGCCGGTACGGATGCCGTGCAACGTCAATTTAAAGGCGGCGCAAAGAGTTGGTCAGTGAAATCGCCGGTCTTGCGGTGGAGCTGGATGACCAGTATGCCGTCATCGAACGCATGTCTGACCTGGCACAGGCAGCTGCGTTCGCGCAACGACCGCAAGCGCCTCGAGCGCATTTCGCGCTTCATTGAGGTGGCGAAGCAGGCTGCGACCAACTACCCCGACTTACTCGTCACTGGCTGATACCGATCAGCCTCTACACCATTTCTCATTTGTTTCATGCGTTACGTATCGGACTGCGAATCAATTTCGGATTTGTCCGGTTGCAGGCGACCAGTTGGTCAACGGAGCATGAACAAACATCATCGGTCGCGTCACCGGGCAGGTTGTTCTTCTATTTCACGGAGGTGTCGAATGAGGCGAGCCATTCTGAAGAAGGGTGACAAAACAACGGCTGGCGGCGTCGTGCTCGAAGGCATCGAAACCTGTACACACCACGGTACGCCAATGACGTTCATCGGCGCGAAGATATGGTGTTGCGCATGCAACTCGGAAGGCGTGATTGGTTGGAAGGGGCCACATCGAACAGCGACGATGATGGGCAAGCAGCAGGCCCTGGAGGGCGATATCTGCTTGTGCAAGTGCGATCCGCCGCCTGTGCTTCTTGCGTCGCAGAAGAGCGCCTGGCATGTGTTCGAGGCGCATGAGTTGGGGGAAGCAACAGGCGCAGGCCAATTGATGGCTGGCGGAAATCCCGGCAGGTATGACGAACAGTTCACGCTTCGCGACGCGAAGGGTTCACCGCTCGCAGACACGTACTACACCGTTCGCATGTCTTCGCGCGAACTACGACACGGCGTAACTGATTCACGCGGACACACCGAGCGCTACGAAACGGACGGCGTTCAATCCATCAAACTCTATCTTGGTCACAGACAGGAGGCGTAAATGTCTGACGCACTTTGTACGGTAAAAACGAACACCGATCCGAACTCAAACGTCACAGCGTATACGCAGCGTTTGTGTAAACCGTGGAAAATGTCGGAAGACGGCATTAGATTTCTTGAGGGTTGGGAAGCGTATAGTGCAACGATGTATGACAAAGACGGAAGTAAGGACGGGAACGCTACGGTCGGATACGGCCATCTGGTCCACTTAGGAAAAATCTCCGGCGCTGTGTCCGAGAAGCCCTTTCTTAAGCGCATTACGGAGCCGCAAGCGGAGGCACTTCTTCGACAAGATATCGGATGGGCTGAGGGGATAATCAACGACACCGTTAAGGTGCCGCTGTTTCAGTTTGAGTATGATGCCTTGGTATGTTTCATGTATAACTTGCAGCGACACGGAAACGGGATGCTAGATTTTGTCAATACCGGACAATACAACAAAGTCGGCGACAAGATGAGGACGTATGCGACATCGAAAGGTCATCCTGTGAAGGGCTTACTCAGGCGTCGCCATCGTGAGGCGGAAATGTTCGAGGCGGGAGTTTATGATTCGTCACACTGACATTCTATGTGCTCTGGCGATTCTCCCGATCTTTGCGAGTGCGAAGACTGTCTATTCTGGGGAATTTGACTACCACTACTTCAAATCGCCTGAAGCCTACTTTTCGGGACGATCCGCCGCCGAGGTCGCACATATGTGCGACTCAGGCGAGCATGCGAGTAACGAGGATCTGGGACAGTGTTCCCACTTAAAGTTCAACAAGTCGAGCAACCAACTAGACAAAAGGCTTAAAACGGTACGCCTGATGAACGAGAAAGGCGATAAGTCACTTAAAACTACCGGCGACCCAGCGGCATCGCCTTACTTCGAGAAAGCGCAAAACGCGTGGTATACGTATCGTGATAACGAATGCTATAGCGAAACCTACGCCATGGGTGAAGCGGCCGAACGCGAGATATTCTTTTGGGAATGTATGGCGAATATCACGAACAGTCGTGTGAAGGAACTAGACGATCTATTAAAAAATTGATTGGCAGTTTGCGAGTATGCGAATGGAAAAATCACAGGGTGTGATTTCCATGAAAACGAAGAGCAAATCCATACTACGTGGCAGCGGATTGCGGCCGGCATCGAGGGCTACATCGGGGAGCATCGCTGCAAGCTCGCGGCGCTCTTCCTGCATTCCGCTCGCTGCTGATGATTGACCTCAAGGATGCTGCCCGGCCACAACCGCTGGAGGGCGTGCGAATACTGACCTGTTCGCTTTTCGCTGCCCCGGTGCTGGCGGACCGGAAGAGTAAGCCGTTTGATGTCTAGCCCTATCACCAGGGGATGGCGTTCATGCTGAATCGTGGCGCGTTGGTAGAGGGGCAACTCGTCCGGCGACGGTTTCATGGCGAGGTGGCGCTAGCCGTTGTGACGTGGAGCTGCTTTGTCACCACAATCTGTGGGTAACTCGAACGCCAGATACCACCCCGCGAAGCCATAAAAAAAGGGAAGGCGCAGTGCCTTCCCTTTCTTCATCAAGCGACGACCCCTTACTTCTTCTCGTCGTTCAGTTGCGGCAGCGTATAAGCCGCACCCGGCGCGAGCAGGCCGACCTTCGAGTACACGCGCAGTTTCTCGCGCGTGTCGGTGATGTCGAGGTTGCGCATCGTGAGCTGGCCGATACGGTCGCGCGGCGAGAACGTCGAGGCGACCTTCTCCATCGACAGACGCTCCGGCTGATACGTGAGGTTGTCCGACTTCGTGCTGAGGATCGAGTAGTCGTTGCCGCGGCGCAGTTCGATCTTCACTTCGCCGGTGATGGCGCGCGCCACCCAGTGCTGGGCCGTTTCACGCAGCATGATGGCTTGCGGGTCGAACCAGCGGCCCTGGTACAGCAGGCGGCCCAGACGGCGGCCGTTCTCGCGGTACTGCTCGATGGTGTCTTCGTTGTGGATGCCCGTCACGAGGCGCTCGTACGCGATGTAGAGCAGCGCCAGGCCCGGGGCTTCATAGATGCCGCGGCTCTTCGCCTCGATGATGCGGTTCTCGATCTGGTCGCTCATGCCCAGACCATGACGGCCGCCGATGCGATTCGCTTCGAGCAGCAGTTCCACGGCGTTCGGGAAAGTCTGGCCGTTTAGCGCGACCGGCTGGCCTTCCTCGAAGCGGATCGTCACTTCTTCGCGGTCGATCTTGACGTCGTCGCGCCAGAACGCCACGCCCATGATCGGGTTCACGATCTTGATGCCGCTTTCGAGGCTCTCGAGGTCCTTCGCTTCGTGCGTGGCGCCGAGCAGGTTCGAGTCGGTCGAGTAAGCCTTTTCAGCCGACATCTTGTACTCGAAGCCCGACTGGCGCATGAACTCGGACATTTCCGAGCGGCCGCCGAGTTCGTCGATGAACTGCTGGTCGAGCCACGGCTTGTAGATCTTCAGGTCCGGATTGACGAGCAGGCCATAACGGTAGAAGCGCTCGATGTCGTTGCCCTTGTAGGTCGAACCGTCGCCCCAGATGTTGACGCCGTCTTCCTTCATCGCGGCCACGAGCATCGTGCCCGTCACGGCGCGGCCGATCGGGGTCGTATTGAAGTACGTGACGCCGGCCGTCGAGATGTGGAACGCGCCGCATTGCAGGGCGGCGATGCCTTCCGCCACGAGCTGCGCGCGGCAGTCGATCAGGCGTGCACCGGCAGCGCCGTATTCGGTCGCGCGGCGCGGGATCGAATCGTAGTCGTCTTCGTCGGGCTGGCCCAGGTTCGCCGTATAGGCGTAAGGCACGGCGCCCTTGAGCTTCATCCAGTGCAGCGCGGCGCTGGTGTCGAGGCCGCCGGAGAAGGCGATACCGACCTTTTGGCCGGTCGGAAGGCTTTCAAGAATTGTGCTCATGATCAGAAAGAACCCGGTAGAACGAGAATGCGGAGGGAATTCGGTCGAATCGTCAAGTATGTTGTATCCCTGGCCTTTCGGCAAGCCTGGCGGGTAGGGCGGCAGGCCCCGTTCGACGCGGCATCCGCGTAAATAAAAAAGGGGCGCAGCGAGGGTGCGTGCTCAGCGCAGCCTGTCCCACGCGGCTTCAATCGCATGTAGTGCGCCCATCACGATCGAGCGGTTCAGCGCGGCGGCCAGCACGCCGTCGCGCTCGGCGTAGGCCTCGCACAGCCGCTGGTGGTCGGTGCACGACCGCTGCAAGCGCCCCGGCAGCGACGTGCTCAGGTGGCGCAGGCGGTTCGTGCGCATGCGCATGGAGTCCAGCACTTCCTTGAAGATGCCATTGCGGCTCACGCGCAGTTCCTCGTCGCGAAACGCGACGTTTGCCCAGAAGTAGCCGTCCACGTCGCCCTTGGCCGCGACTTCGGCCAGCTTGCCATGCGCGCGCCAGAGCGCCGCGATGTCCTCGTCCGTGGCGTGCTCGACGATCGCGAGCGACACCTGGCCGTAGAGCAGGGCGCGCAGCGCATAGATTTCGCGCACTTCTTTGAGCTGCATGGCGGCCACGCGCGGGCGGCGGCGCGGCGACCAGTCGACGAGTCCCTCGCGCGTGAGCGCGAAAAGCGCCTCGCGCACTGGCGTGCGGCTCACGCCGAAGCGTTTGGCGAGATCGACTGAATTCAGGTCGTCGCCGGGACGCAGCCGGCCTTCGATGATGCCGCGCGCCACCCAGTCGACGATCTCGGCCACGCTCGACGGGTCGCCCGTTTCCGGGGCGGCCATTACGTCGACATCTTCATCCATGCGCTTTCCCCCGAGGCGCCGCGACCGGCCGCAGCGCCGCCGATTGTAACAAATCCAGAGTCGGCTTCGCTTTCGAAGTCACAGGCTGGTTGTTTAAGTGTATACACTAAGACGAGAATATCTCGGTAAAACGCGAAATGTCGCCATATACTGCCTCATACTGTCGACACTAAAACAAAGTCCGATCGGCTGCCCGTCAGGCAAGGAGACGCCATGTACATGGGAACTGAGATTGCCGGGTCAACGCACGTCGAGGCGAGCGTCTCGGCGCGGCTCGACCGGCTGCCGCCTACGCGGTACTTTCGCGGGCTCGTCGCCCGCATCGCGGTGGGCGGCTGGTTCGAGTTCTACGAGATGTTCATGGCGGCCTATATCTCGCTGGGCCTGATCCACAGCGGGCTGTACCGCGCCACCACCGCCGGCCTCTTCGACGTCAACGGCTTCGCCAGCTTCCTCGGTTCGTTCTTCGCGGGCATGTTCGTCGGCACCGTGGCGCTGGGCGGGATTACCGACCGCTTTGGCCGGCGCGTGGTGTTCACGTTTGCCATGCTGACGTACTCCGTGGCGAGCTTCATCGCCGCCTTCCAGCATTCGCCGCTGGGCATGGACGCCTGGCGCTTCGTGGCGGGCGTGGGCATCGGCATGCAGCTCATCACTGTCGACACTTACATTTCCGAACTCACGCCGCGCGACGCGCGCGGGCGCTACACGGCGTTCAGCATCCTCGTCATTCTCACTTCGGTGCCCGTGGTCGCCGTGATTTCCTATGTGCTCGTGCCGCGCACCTTCCTCGGCATGGAAGGCTGGCGCTGGGTGATGATCATCGGCGTGGCCGGCGCGGTTTTTATCTGGTTCATTCGCCACGGCTTGCCGGAGTCGCCGCGCTGGCTGGAGAGCAAAGGGCGCGTGAGCGAGGCGCGCCAGATCGTCGACGAGATCGAGCGCAAGGTGGTCGCCGAAACCGGCAAGCCGCTCGCCGAACCGCCCGATGGCCCGGACGCGAGCCAACTGCAGGCACGCGGCGCGTGGATCGAGATGTGGCAGGGACGCTACTTCAAGCGCACGGTGATGCTCTCGCTCTTCAACTTCTGCCAGACCTTCGGTGTGTACGGCTTCGGCGCGTGGGTGCCGGTGCTGTTGTATTCGAAGGGCATCACGATCACGCATTCGCTGCTCTACACCATGGTGATCGCCATTACGACGCCGCTCGGCGCGATTGGCGCCATGGCGTGCGCGGAGCGCTTTCAGCGCAAGTGGCAGCTGGTCGGCTGCGCCATCGTCGTGGCCGTGGCGGGCGTGATGTTCGGCCAGGTGCGCGACCCGGTGCCGATCCTGCTTTTCGGCAGCGCGGTCACGATCGCGAACAACTGGCTCATCGGCATTTTCCACACCTATCAGGCCGAGCTGTATCCCACGCGCATCCGCGCGCGCGCCGTGGGCTTCGTCTTCAGCTGGAGCCGCGTGAGTTCGATCTTTGTCGGCTTCTGGGTGGCGGCGCTGCTCAAGCACTACGGCGTGCCCGCCGTGTTCCTGCTGATTTCGTCGGCCATGGTCGTGATCGTCGTGGCGGTGGGCGTGTGGGGTCCGAAAACCAACGGTGTCCGTCTAGAGGAGTTGTCGCAATGAGGGGTTCCATCGCCGCGGCGTTCGCGCAGGGCTTGTATGGGCTGGCACAACGTCCGTTGCCCGCCGGCGTTTTGAAGGAAGCGAAGCGTTCGTTCATCAACGTTGTGGGCACAACAATAGGCGCGTGCATGCATCCGGGCGTGGAGGCGATACTCGCCGCTGCGCGCGATCTGGGCGCTGCGCTCGAGGCGTGCGTGCTGGGCCGGACTGAGCGCACCGACGTGCATTTCGCCGCGCTGGCGAACGGCTTCGCCGGTCATCTGGACGATTTCGACGATACGCATCTCGCCACCGTCATCCATCCCGCCGCGTCCACGCTCGCGGTGCTCACCGCGCTCGCGCCGCAAATGCGGCCCACCGGCGCACAGGCGCTCACGGCTTTCGCGCTGGGATGCGAGGCGCAATTACGCGTGGGCGTGGCAATCTCGCCGGAGCACTACGACCGGGGCTGGCATATCACGGGCACGTGCGGCGTGATTGGCTGCGCAGTCACGGCGGCGCTGTTGCTCGGGCTAGACGAAGCCAAACTTAAGGAGGCCGTATCGATTGCGGCTTCGATGTTCATCGGGCAGCGCGAGGCCTTCGGCACCATGACCAAGCCGTTTCATCCCGGCAAAGCGGCTGCCAACGGCATCGACGCAGCAAGGCTCGCGAAGTACGGACAGCAGGCGGCTGCGGATATTTTCGAAGCGCCGGGAGGCTACGCGCGATCGCTCTCGACGAAGGTGGACTTCGAGCGCATGAACGGCGAGTTCGGCGAGCGCTGGGAACTGCTGTTCAACACCTATAAGCCCTATCCGTGCGGGATCGTCGCGCATCCGGCCATCGACGCGGGCCTCGCGATTGCGGGCCGCATTGCGGATGCCGCTTCAGTCGACGCGATCGTGTTGCGCTGCCATCCGCTCGTGCCCGAGCTGATGGGCAATCCGCAGCCGCATGACGGCCTGCAGGCACGTTTCAGCGCGATCCATGGCGTGGCCGCCGCGCTGTGCGACGGCCAGGTGGGGCTCGCGCAGTACGAGGACAGCCGCGTGACGCGCGACGACGTGAAGACGCTGCGCGCGAAAACAACGCTTGTGCCCGACGCCGCCGTGAACCGCGACGAGGTGTATATCGAGGCGCGGCTTCACGACGGCAGCGTTGTCGCGCATCACGTCGAGCACGCGCGCGGCAGTCTCGCGCGACCCCTGACTGACGAGGAACTGCGCGACAAGGTGCGCTTGCTGATCGACCCGCGACTTGGCGCAGGCGCGGCGGATCGTATTGCCGCTGCCGTTGAGAACGTGGAGCGCGCCGCCGGTCTCGATGCGTTCTTCGCCCTGTGCACGCCTAACAAGGATCTGGTTCATGCATAACCCCGCCGCTCACTCCGCCGTTGCCGACGCATTCGTGGCGCTTGCCGTCGCGCGGCCCGGCGCACGCGAACTCGAGGCCGCGCGCAGCGCGGTGGCCAACGCGCGCCGCTGCGCTGCGCAGCCCCGCAATGCCAGTCCGCTGAGCGAAATGCTTGGCCAGGCCGCCGACGCGCGCTCGCGCGCGTGGCAGTTCGGCGCTGCGCTCGCCCCGCTGGATGCCGGTTCGACCGCCACGCCCGTCATTGCGGCAGCGCTTGCGCTGGGCGAGTCTCTCGAGGCCGCCGATGAGGACATCGCCGCTGCCGTCGCGGTCGGTACGCGCGCTTCGGCGCGGCTGGGGGCCGCCTTGGACGACGAAGCGTTTCGCGCGCGCTGGAACGTGGCCGCGTCGCTCGGGATTGTGGGGGCGACGCTCGCGGCAGCGCGTCTTCTCGGGCTCGACGCGCTGCGCACGCGCCACGCGCTCGGCATTGCCGCCACGCAGGCCGCAGGGCTTGCACGCAACGTGGGCGAAGTCATGGGCGCGCTGGAGACCGGCAAGGCGGCCGCCGACGCCATCGAAGCGGCCTTGCTCGCGAAGCACGGCTTTACGAGCGCGGCGGCTTCGATAGACGGACGGCGCGGGCTGGCCGCGCTCATGGCCTATCGTTTCGACGCGGGCGCCATTACGGCATGAGCCGCAGCTAGCAGAACGATATCAATACGGATTCCGAACGGATAAAGATGCCAATAACGCCTTCGCCATCGCGCCGCCGCATGCTTCAGTGCGCCGCGGCGTACAGCATGCTGCCTGTCCTCGGCGCAAAGCACGCATTTGCCGCCGACGTATCGCCTTCGTCATCGCCCGACGACACCGGCATCACCGCGCAACTCGCGCGCTACATCGTCGCCGCGCTCGACAAGCCGTTACCCGACGCCGTGCTGATCGAATGCAAGAACCACATACTCGATACCATCGGCGCGATGGTGTCGGGTTCCCGCATGCGACCCGGCATGCTGGCGACGCAATACGTCCGTTCGCTTGGCGGCGCACCCCAGGCTTCGGTCGTTGGCTCGGACCTGCGCACGAGCGCCGTGAACGCCGCGCTCGCCAACGCCATGTGCGCGCACTCCGACGAGACCGACGACTTCGAGCCCGTCACGAAGGCGCACCCCGGCTGCTCCACGGTGCCCGCCGCGCTCGCGCTAGGCGAAGCACAGGGCGCATCGGGCGCGGCGTTCGTGCGTGCCGTCGCGCTGGGTTACGACACCGCGTGCCGGCTTCTCATGGCGCTCGGCCCGGACCTCGTGCGCGCGACACATCGCAGTGCGGAAGGCACGGCCTCGACGTTCGGCGCGCTTGGTGCGGCCGCTGCGCTTGCACGGCTCGACGAACGCCAGACGCGTTACGCGATCTCTTACGCGGCGCAACAGGTTTCTGGGCTGTGGAGTTGGGTGAAGGACCGCGATCACATCGAAAAGGCGTTCGATTTCGCGGGTATGGGCGCGCGCAATGGCGTGATGGCGGCAACCATGGTGCAGTCGGGCATGACCGGCGTGGCCGACGTGCTCGACGGCACGCACAATCTCTTCATTGCGCTCTCCACGAAGCCGCAGCCCCCGGCGATGATCGACCAGCTCGGCAGCCGCTTCTTCGTGACCGAAACGGCGATCAAGACGTATTCGGTGGGCTATCCGATTCAATCCCCGCTCGACGCATTGCTCACGCTGCGGCGGCAATATCAGCTCACGCCGGACAACGTGCGAACAGTGGCGGTGAAGGTGCCGCCCGACGCCATCGGCATTGTCGGTGACAGCGCGATGCCCGACGTCAACTGCCAGCACATGGTGGCGCTGGCGCTCGTGAAGGGCGCGGTGTCGTTCGCGGACAGCCACGACGCCGCGCTCATGCGCGACCCGCAGATCCTGGCGCAGCGCGCGAAGGTGAGTGTCGCTGCGGACCCGAAGCTGAGCGACCCGGCCGCGCCGCGCGGCGGCATCGTCGAAGTGACGTTGACGGACGGGCGCACCGTGAGCCACTACACGCGCTTTCCGCCCGGCACGAAAGAGAACCCACTGAGCGTCGCGCAGGTGAACGAGAAGGCGCGCGATCTCATGGAGCCGGTGCTCGGCCAGCAAAAAACCGCGCAACTGATCGAGCGGATCAACGCGCTGGAGCACGTCGCGAACGTCGCCGACCTGCGGCCGCTGTTCACGGCGTGAAACGCGCGTTACGGCATGCGCGTTCGGGAAGTATCCACGCCTGGCTCGTCCTTGATGGCCAACAGGGCGACGGACTCAGTGCCGGGCCGCCGCGTGGCCTTCCAGATCATCAGCAGATGGTAGTAAAGGCGCGGGCTGAAGCCGAAGCGGTACGCGTAGAGATTGCCGAGCGCGAGCTGCAGCCCGGCGCGCGCTTCGCGATTGCGCGCGAGCAGCGAGACCACGATCGGCACGAGCCGGCGCATGGCGAGCTTGCGGGCCGGTTCGAGTTCGCGCGGCAGCGCGAGGCCGTTGAGAAAGCGCCACGCCGAGATCGACGACGCATTGATGCTCGTGCGTGTTGCCTGGGAAACCGAAACATCGGTGATGCGATAGCACGAGACGTATTCGTTCACGTAGCACACACGTTTTGCGGCGAGACAAAGCTGCGTGCCGAACACGTAGTCGCAGCAGGTGCCGTAGCGGTCATCGTAGCCGATGCGCTTGACGAGTGCCGCATTCGCGAGCCAGCCGTTGTTGGGGAACATCTGCACGATGCCCACGCGGCCCGGCGGGTTTTGCAGGCCCGCCGCGCTGGCCGTACGGTGATAAGCGATGTTCATGCGCTCGCTGGCCGCGTGCATGATGCGCCCGTCATGGTCGGTTTCGTATTGATCGCCGAACGCGACTTCGAGATCCGGGTAGCGCTCCCAC
Organism: Paraburkholderia sp. J10-1; assembly: GCF_905220165.1. Lineage (NCBI taxonomy): Bacteria > Pseudomonadati > Pseudomonadota > Betaproteobacteria > Burkholderiales > Burkholderiaceae > Paraburkholderia > Paraburkholderia sp. J10-1. The sequence continues at coordinate 824,847 of NZ_CAJMYW010000001.1, forward strand.
TGCGCAAGCAGCTTCTCGATGCAGTGCACGAGCAGGTAGTCGTCGTCGTGGATCAGGAGGATCTTGTCTCCGCTCGCGCGCTCGAAGAGGCTGGCCACGTTGGGCGCCTGGCCGAGCGCGGGCACGTTGCGCCGGTAGGCGATGCGCGGGTCGTTGCCGTAACGCGAGGCGACCAGTTGCGCCGTGCGGTCGTCGCTCGAGTCGTCGCCGATCACGATCTCGATGTTCGCATGCGTTTGCATGAGGCACGATTCGATGCAGCGAACGAGCAGTTCAGGCCGGTTGTACGTCGGCAGGCAAATGGAGACCTTCGTTGTTGTCGTCATGGGCAGACCCCAGTGCTTGAGGGATGCGGAGACGTTCGCAAAAAGCGGGTTCGTAATGCGAACTTCATCCGTTGGACATGACGGTAAATGAAAAAAACTCGAAAGAAATGGGAAATAATTCGGAAGGAATGCGACTTGCGCACGGCGGCCCGCAGAGCCTTTTGCGGCGGCCATCCGCGCAAGGCGCCGATCTTTTATCTGACAAATCGGAAAGAAAATCCGGGCGGCAAAATAATCCGGATTGATTGGTCAATGCACTGAGTGCCGGAACACTCGCGTCAATCGCGTTAACATTGGCGCTCCGCCTGACACGACCGCTGGCATCCATGGCTTCGATCTCCTACGCCCACAAACCGCTCACGCCGTTTCGCCGTGCGCTCGCCCGCTTTTCCCTCTCCGAACTCGCGAAATACACGAAGCTCACGCTCGGCATGTGGATCGGCTTCGGCGTTCCGTACGCGTGCGGATATCCCGAAGCGGCGGTCGCGCTCTCGGGTTCGGCCATGCTCACGCTCGCGCTCGGCAGTTCCATCTCGGCGGCGCGCGGCTACTTCTACAAGCGCGTGATGTCGAACCTCGTGGCAATGCCGATCGGCACGCTGCTGATCTGGCTGACCGCGCCGCATTTGTGGCTCGGGGTGATCCTGCTGCCGCTCGTGATCTTCACGATCGTGCGCATCAGGCCTTCGGTGTTCCAGATGACGAGCGTTACCGTGCCCATGACGCTCGTGCTGTACACGGGCGAGCACATACCGTTGCTGGAGCAGCGTTTGATTGGCGTGGTGCTCGGCATGCTGCTCGGTTTCATCATCCAGCAGATTGCGTTTCCGCCCGATCACGGCTTCTGGGCGAATACGCTCGTCAACGACGGCAACGCGCAGGCCGAAGCGTTGCTCACCGAGGTCGCAACGAAAACGCTGGACCGTGCAAAGCTGAAATCAGCGACGGCCGCACTGCGGGTGTCGAGCAGCAATCTGAAGCAGGCGCACGATCTGCTCAAGTCGGACCTGGAGCAGTCGTGGGTGTCGCCGCATCTGAAGCGCAACCGCGATCGGCTGCCGCTGTTCTCGTGCTACCACGAGCTATTCGATTCGATCGTCGGCTTTCTCGAAACGCTCGACACGTTCAACGCGCAATACGAGGCGCTGGACGCGCAATGGAAGGACGCGTACCGGCGTGGGCTCGCGCGCCTGGTGGACGTGCACCGGCAACTGGCTTCACAGGCCGACCTGCGGGTGGAACGCCCGGGTCTTCTCGTGGCGCCGCTCGCGCGCGAGGAACTACATGCGCTGGTCGAGACGCTCCCCGCCACGGGTGTGTTTACGAGCGTCTATCTCGGGCATTTGACCGGCTACGGCATTCTGCTCAACCGCTTGAGCGACATGCATACCGAGCACTTGCGCAAGGCGTGAGCGCGGCTATGCCTTAGACGTATTGGGCGTCTGCACTGGCATACCGCCCGGCGCAGGCGCGAGCGTCTACCCGTACTTCTCCTGGGGTGGGCGCGCCGCGCTACCACGCGTGGCGCGTTCCTGTCGCAGCCTCCCTTCAGCCTTGGCCGCCGGCCTTGCGCGCCCGATTGTTCGCGATTCGCAAATGACGTATTCGGGCGTTATCCGGTACTGATTACGCCTCGCTTGCGACTATCTTTGCGGCGTCGATGTCGATGGCGTCCTGCAAGCCTGCAGCGTGACACCTCGCGTCGCACACCGTTTTCGAACATGAGCGTGTGGCGCGGCATCCGGCCGGCCCAAGGAGACAGAGATGAAACCGAACACATGGGATACGGCCTACGAATGGAAGGCCGTGACGCTGCTGGCACTGGGCTTTGGCCTCGTGGGCCTCGACCGCTGGCTGATCGCGCCGCTGTTCCCGTCCATCATGAAAGACCTCAACCTCAATGCGCAGGATGTCGGCAACTGCATCGGCATACTCGGCCTGTCGTGGGGCTTGTTCGCGGCGGTCATGGGCGGCCTGTCCGACAAGGTCGGGCGGCGCAAGGTGCTGATTCCGGCGATCATCGCGTTCTCGTTGCTTTCGGGCTTCTCCGGCATCGCAGGCGGTTTTGCCAGCCTCCTGGCCGTGCGCGCACTGATGGGCGTGGCCGAAGGCTCGTTTTGCCCAACGAGCTTCGCCGCCACGGCCGATGCCTCGCACCCGAAGCGCCGCGGCTTCAATCTCGGGCTCCAGCAAAGCGGCTTCGCGCTGTTCGGGCTTGCGCTCGCGCCGATCATCGCCACGCAGTTGCTGGGGGTGATGAGCTGGCGCTGGGTGTTCGCGCTCGTCTCGGTGCCGGGCCTCATTCTCGGCCTGCTGATGTATCGCGTGATCCGGGAACCGCAAGGCGCCTCGTCGCCCGGCGCAGGCGCGCACGCGGCAAAGGCCGAACGCGGCCACTGGCGCGACGTGATCCGCAGCCGCAACATTCCCGTGGCCATGGTCGCGCTCTTCTGCGCCATGACGGGCGTGTTCGTGCTTGGCGCCATGCTGCCGCTCTACCTCACGCAGTATCTGTCGCTCGACACGCAGCGCATGGGCATCGTGGCCTCGGCGATCGGCTTTGGCGGTTTCGTCGGACAGTTCGGCTTGCCGGGTCTTTCGGATCTGCTGGGCCGGCGCATGGCGAGCATTCTCGGCTTCGTGGGCACCGCTGTCATGCTGATCGTGTTTCGTGGTCTCGGTGCACAGCCGCTCGAACTCTTCGCGGTGCTGTTCGCGGCTTCCTTCTTCACGCTGGGCCTCGTTTCGCTGCTCTCGGGACCCGTTGCCACCGAAGCCGCGCCGGCCGGCATGGTGTCGACTTCGATTGGCCTCGTGGTAGGCGCGGGCGAAATATTCGGAGGTGGCGTGGCGCCCGCGCTTGCAGGATTCGTTGCCGCGCATTTCGGTATCCAGAATATTTTGTGGCTGCCGATTGGCGCAGTTTTGCTCGGTGTCCTGGTGAGCCTCTTGCTCAAGGAAACCGCGCCCGCGAAGCTGCGGCGCAGCGAGACGGTTGCCGCCGCCGCGCCATTGCCCGCGGCGGGGCAGGCCGAGTAGGCGAAGCGCGCCGTCCACTTCGCCCACTCTTGCCATGCCGCTCGTGAAGCAGCGGCATGGCCGACGGGAAGCGGGCCCTATACTGGGAGGGCGCGAACCCATAAAGAAGAGAGGAGCATGGATCGATTCCTGAGCATCGAGGCTTTTGTGCGCGTCGCGGAAACGAGCAGTTTCGCGGAAGCGGCCCGGCAACTCGGCGTTACCAGTTCGGTCGTGACGAACCGCATCCAGCAACTGGAGAAGTTCGTCAACGCACCGCTCTTTCATCGCAGCACGCGGCACGTGCGCCTCTCCGAAGTCGGGGAGGCGTTTTATCGTGAATGCGCCGAGGTGGTGGGGCGCGTGAACGAGCTGACCGACCAGATGCGCGAACTGCGCGCCACGCCAACGGGCAGGCTGCGCATCCAGATACTGCCGGGCTTCGCGCTGGGCCATTTCGGCGCGCCGCTTGCCGAGTTCAATCGCCGCTATCCCGGCATTCAGCTCGATGTGATCGTCAATGACCGCGTGGTCGATCCGATCGAAGAAGGCTTCGACGTCGCTTTCCAGATCTTCCCGCCTATTTCCGATTCGCTGATCGAGCGGCGGCTCTTTTCCGTGCGGCGGCTCTTCTGCGCCACGCCCGCTTATGTGGAGGAGCATGGCGCGCCGCAGCATCCCCGCGAATTGCTGCAGCACACCACGGCGCTCTATTCGGGTTATCCCTCGCGCAACCGCTGGACGATGACGCGCGGCGACGAAGTCGTGGAGATGGAATTGCCCGGCATGATCCGCTCGAACTCCGTGCATTTGCTGCGCGACTACGCGCTCACGGGCGGCGGCGTGGTGTGCCTGCCTACGCTCGTGGCGAGCGAGGCGCTCCTGAACGGCTCGCTCGTGCCGATCCTCACCGACTACCACCTCTCGGCGTTGAGCTTCGCCGCCGTGTATCCCTCCACGCAGCGCCAGGCCCTGAAAGTGAAGGCGCTTGTCGAATTTCTCGCCGAATATCTGGGCCCCGAGCCCGCATGGGACGTGCCGTTGATCGAGCGCGGCTGGGTGCGCTAGCGCTCGCGGCGGGCCGCTGGATTTGCCTGCCGCGATTATTTGCGAAACGCGAATGCCGTAGTCGCCTGGCCGCCGGTTGTGGCCGCCGTGCAGCGCTCCTAAAGTTGTTTCCAACGACACCTTCCAAAACAGGAGACAGCCATGACCGATTCGTCGTTCCACACCCTCTTCGGCTCGCTCGAGCAGTACCGCAAGGGCGAGATCGAAATCACGAGCGGCGACGCCCGCCACTATGTTTTCTCGAACGTCTTCGAAGTCGCTGCAAACTCGGCGCCCTTTGAAAAGGTCGTGGTCGGCAAGAACCTCGAATACGTGATCGAGGTGCTGCGCACGCAGGGACAGTCGCGCTGGTTCGCCTGCGCACACGACGAGTTCGTGATTCTGATGGATGGTGAAGTGCGCATCGACTTCATCAAGCTCGATACGCCGCCCAAGGGCGCTACGGGCACGGTCGACGCGGGCGAGCAACCCGCAGGCCGCAAGATGGGCCACGTGGTGCTGCGCCGCGGACACCAGGCGCTGCTGCCGGCGGGCTGCGCGTATCGCTTCAGCGCGCAGAAGGCTGGCGTGGCGCTCGTGCAGACCATGGTCGGTGAACTGTCCGTGCAGAAGTGGGCAGATATCTGCCTGCACTGAAAACACGCGCCAACCCATCACTAGAGACGACTGGAGACACAAATGGCCACCCTCGAAACCCTCGACCACTCCGCAGGTTTTGCCGCCGACACCGTACGCGCGAGCGAGCCCGACGCCGTGACCGGCTATCGCCGCTACACGCTTGGCGCGTTCGAATTCACACGCGACGAATACTTCGTGAAGGTACTGTGGCCTGCGAAAGGGCAGACCCGCACGCACGCCATTCCCGCCGACGCCTTCCTGCGCGCGATGATGCGCGACGTGGCGTGGGGCTTCTTCTACGGCTGGGTGAATTTCGATCACGTGTTCGGCACGCGCAATCACTACGGCAAGGTGGACGTCTACGCCGGTTCGTTCAACGGCATCATGAAGGAAGCCGGCGTGGACTATATCGAGACCTTCGAAACGCCCACCATCATGGCGACCTTCAAGGCGATCCTGCACGACTGGACCAACGAAGGCTTCGACCCGTTCGCCGCGCCCGAGGAAACCGGCACCGCATTCGGCCGCAAGCATGGCGAGAACGACGCCGCAATCGAGCGCACGCGCATCGCCACGCGCCGCATGCCGGGCCTCGAAGGCGACTCGCCGCTGCGCGACGACCTGCCGGTGAACCGCGCCTTCGCCGACGTGCCTCAGGACAACCCCGAAGTGCACGCCGAGCCCGGCTTCGAAGGCGAGTTGCACGCGTTCAACCTCTTCAAGTACCTCTCGCGCTCGGACGTGACGTGGAACCCCTCGGTCACTTCGGTATGCGGGCAGAGCCTGTTTTGCCCGACCACGGAGGAATACATCCTGCCGGTTTTCCACGGCAACGACCGCGTGGAATGGTTCCTGCAGCTTTCCGACGAAATCGTCTGGGACATCGGCGACAAGAACACCGGCGCGCCGCGCGCCCGTATCACCATGCGCGCGGGCGACATCTGCGCCATGCCCGCCGATATCCGCCATCAGGGCTATTCGACCAAGCGCTCGATGCTGCTCGTGTGGGAGAACGCGACCGCGGACCTGCCCAAGCGCTACGAGAGCGGCGATCTCAAGCCGTATCCGGTCGACTTCTGAAAGCGCCGCGAAGTTATGCAGCATGCCTAAGCATTAATCGAGGATTGACTCATGCAAACGCAATTGTTCATCGACGGCCGATTCGTTGACGCCGTCGAAGGCGGCACGATCGACGTGCTGAACCCGCACGACGGCTCGTTGATCACGAAGATCGCCGCCGCCACCGCCGCTGATATCGATCTGGCTGTGGCCGCCGCCACGCGCGCTTTCCCCCAGTGGGCCGCGATACCCGCCGCCGAGCGTGGCCGGCTGCTGCTGCGTCTGGCCGACGCCATCGAAGCGAACGGTGAAGAGCTTGCGCAACTGGAATCGCTCGACACGGGGCACCCGATTCGCGATTCGCGCGCGCTCGACGTGCCGCGCACGGCGGCGTGCTTCCGCTATTTCGGCGGCATGGCCGACAAGCTCCAGGGCTCGGTCATTCCCGTTGAAACAGGCTTTCTCAACTACGTGCAGCGCGCGCCCATTGGCGTGGTGGGTCAAATCGTGCCGTGGAATTTTCCGCTCATGTTCACGAGCTGGAAGATGGGCCCGGCGCTCGCAGCCGGCAACACGGTCGTGCTGAAGCCCTCGGAAATCACGCCGCTTTCCACGCTGCGCATTGTCGAACTGATGGCGGAAGTCGGCTTTCCCGCGGGTGTCGTCAACATCGTGCCGGGCTATGGCCATACGGCCGGGCAGCGGCTCGCGGAGCACGAGGGCGTGGGCAAGATCGCTTTCACCGGATCGACGGCTACGGGGCGGCGCATTGTGGAGGCCTCGAAGGGGAACCTGAAGCGCGTCCAGCTCGAACTCGGCGGCAAGGGCGCCAATATCGTGTTCGACGACGCCAATCTCGACGCCGCCATCAACGGCGCCGCCTGGGCGATCTTCCACAACCAGGGCCAGGCGTGCATTGCCGGTTCGCGTTTGGTGCTGCACGAGCGTATCGCCGACGAATTTCTCGAACGCTTCGTGGCGCTCGCCACCTCGATTCGTGTGGGAAATCCTTTGGATTCCGAAACAGAAATGGGGCCGCTCACCTCGCTGCAACACCTGGAGCGTGTGAAGGCATTCGTGGATGTGGCGCGCGAGCAGGGCGGGCGCGTGCTCACGGGCGGAACCTCGCCGCAGGACCCCGCACTCGCCAACGGCTACTACGTGCGCCCGACGGTGATCGAGGCGAAGACGGCGGACGATCGTATCGCACAGGAAGAGGTGTTCGGCCCGTTCGTGACCGTGCTGCGCTTCAAGTCCGACGAGGAGGCGCTCGCCATTGCCAACGGAACCGAGTACGGGCTTGGCAGCGGCCTGTGGACGCGCGACCTGTCGCGCGCGCACAGCATGGCGGGCAAGATTCACGCGGGGATGTGCTGGGTGAACTGCTACAAGCGCGTGAATCCGGGCAGCCCGTTCGGCGGCGTCGGTCAATCGGGCTACGGCCGCGAAATGGGCTTCGAGGCGATGCACGACTACACGGAGGCCCGCTCGGTGTGGGTCAACGTGGACGCGCAGGTGCCCCCGCACTTCAAGCGTTGAGGCACGTATGGATCGCTTCGTCTATCAGGGCTTGCCGTCGCGCGTGGTGTTCGGCTGGGGCAACCTCGCGCGCTTGCCCGAGGAAGTGGACCGGCTAGGCGCGCGCCGCGCGTTGATCCTCTCGACGCCCGAGCAGCGTCCGCTCGCGGAAGAAGTCGCGCGCCTGCTTGGCGAGCGCGCCGCCGGCGTCCACGCGCAAGCGGTCATGCACGTGCCGGTGGAAGTCGCGCGGGCCGCACGCGAACAGGCGGCGGCGCTGGACGCGCAGTGCTGCGTGGCCGTGGGCGGCGGCTCGACCATCGGCCTTGGCAAGGCCATCGCGCTCGAATCGTCGCTGCCGATCGTCGCTGTGCCCACTACCTATGCGGGCTCGGAGATGACACCCATCTACGGCCTCACCGAAGGGCGCCTGAAAAAGACCGGGCGCGACCTGCGCGTCCTGCCGCGCACGGTGATCTACGACCCGTCGCTCACGGTCTCGCTGCCGGCCGGTATTTCGGCGGCCTCGGGTGTGAACGCCATGGCGCATGCGGTAGAAGCGCTCTATGCCGAGGACGCGAACCCGGTAATCAGCCTGATGGCCGAGGAATCGATTCGCGCGCTGGGTGAAGCGCTGCCGGTTGTCGTGCGTCGCCCGGACGACGCGCCGATGCGCAGTCGCGCGCTCTACGGCGCGTGGCTCGCGGGCACTTGTCTCGGCGCGGTGGGCATGGCGCTGCATCACAAGCTCTGCCACACGCTAGGCGGCACCTTCAACCTGCCGCACGCGCAAACGCACGCGGTCATGCTGCCGCATACGGCGCACTACAACCACGCGGCTGCGCCACAGGCCATCGAGCGCGTGGCGCGGGCGCTCGGCGGCGCGCATGCGGACGAAGCCGGTCCGCGGCTCTACGCATTGAACGAATCGCTTGGCATTGCACTGTCGCTCAAGGAAATCGGCATGCCCGAAGCAGGCCTCGACGAAGCCGCCGATCTCGCATGTACGAATGCCTATCCCAATCCGCGTCCGCTGGAGCGCGAGGCGATCCGCGCGCTGCTGCAACGGGCGTGGGAAGGCGCGGCGCCGCGCTAGCCGCGCGCGTGGCGCACAAAACAGAGGAAAGGAGACAACCATGTCGATGCATGGCACCGAGGCCGAACGCGCCTTGACCGAACAGGTCGTGGCCCGGTTCGCGAACACACCCGACGGGCGCCTGCGCACGCTGATGCAAAGCCTCGTGCGGCATTTGCATGCTTACGTGCGTGAAGTCGAGCCGACCGAGGCGGAGTGGTTTGCCGCGATCCGCTTCCTGACCGAAACCGGCCAGATGTGCGACGACGTCGTGCGCCAGGAATTCATCCTGCTTTCCGACACGCTTGGCGTGTCGATGCTCGTCGACGCGATCAATCACCGCTACGCTTCCGGTGCGACTGATACGACCGTGTTCGGCCCGTTCTATATCGACGGCATGCCGGAACGCGCCTATGGCGAGAACATGGCGTTCACCCCGGGCACGCCGGCGCTCGTGCATGGCCGCGTGCTGACGACCGACGGCAAGCCCGTGGCGAACGCGCTGCTCGACGTGTGGCAGACGGCGGACAACGGCATGTACTCGGGGCAGGACACCGCGCAGCCGCACGGCAACCTGCGCGGCCGTTATCGCACCGACGCCGAAGGCCGCTACGCGATCCGCACCATCGTGCCGGTGTGCTACCCGATTCCGACCGACGGTCCGGTGGGCCGCATGCTCAACGCCACCGGGCGGCATCCGTGGCGACCCGCGCATCTGCACTTCATGATTACGGCGCCGGACCACAGCACGCTCGTGACACACCTGTTCAACCAGAACGACCCGTATCTGGACTCGGATGCCGTGTTCGGCGTGAAGCCCTCGCTGCTCGTGGACTATCGCGAGCACGTGGTGGGCGACGCGACCGCGCAGCAGTTTGGCTTCGAGCGCGGCTTTCGCGAGGCGCGCTACGACTTCGTGCTGGAGCGCGCATGAGACCACACACGCGCTACTACGCGGTATTCGCCACCGACAAGCCCGGCATGCGCGAAGTGCGCGAGCGCGAGCGCGCGGGGCATCGCACGTATCTGCGCGCCGCCGCGCAGCGCGGCGTGTTCGTGAGGCTGGGCGGTTCGACGCTCGCGCCGCATTGCAACGCGCTCAACGGCACGCTGCTCGTGATCGAGGCGGAAGGATACGACGACGTAGTGCGCTTCGTGCGCGACGATCCCTATACGCTGGCGGGTTTGTTCGAACGTGTCGAGATTCGCCCGTGGGACTGGAATCTTGGCAATCCTGAGCAACGAGTGTGAGTCATGCAGACGGTGAGCCTGTGTTGCCTCGACGATGTGCCCGATGGCGGCGCGCGCGTGATCGACGCCGCGCTGGCAGGGCGGCCGGTCGTCGTCGTGCGGCGTGCCGGCGAAGTGTGGGCGTACGCAAACCGCTGCCCGCACTTCTCGGTGCCGCTCGACTACGAGCCAGGCCGTGTGCCAACGTATCGCGCGCAAGTGATCATGTGCGCGCATCATAGTGCGTTGTTTCGCTTTGAAGACGGGCAGTGCATCGAAGGTCCGTGCGCAGGCGCGAAGCTCGATGCGATTCCCGTGTGGCTCGATGCGCACTCCAACGTCGTGACGCAGTGCGCATGAGCCGCCCAGGTACGCGCCGTTAGCGGCGCAGTCAGGCCGGCTTGATGAGCCCGAGCTGTGTGAGCGCCGTTACGCCGTCGTCCAGTCCGATCTCTTCCACGATCTTTCCGTTCTTCAGGCGCAACACCGTCGTGCCGGTGAAATGCATCTTGCGGCCGCTCGCCGCCGGCAACGCTCCCGCGAGAAAGTCCCCGAACGCCGGGCCCGAATGCGTGCCGCCGCCTTCCCACTGACCCACGACGAATTCGCCCTCGGCGATGAGGTCGGCTGCACCCCAGAAGTTCAGATTGGGGAACGCCGTGCGAAAGCCGCTCATGAACGCCTTGATGTCCTCGCGGCCGCGGCGCGGCTCGTGCAGCGAATACTTGAGCAGCATGTCCGGCGCGGCCAGTTCGTCGACGATATCCAGGTGGCAGGTTTCGCCCCAGAAACTCGTGAACCAGCGGCCAACGATCGCCTTGTTGTCCTCTTGCATCGACATGTTCGACTCCTTGCTGATTTCGATTCATGGTGAAGCGGGATTGCTTCGCCTGAAACGCACAATATCGAGCAGCAACCCGAGCAGATACCCGTTTCTTGCCGTGACGTTCGAGCGCGATTCACGTGGCGGCGCGCGCGGAATTAGAGCGCAACATTCGGATCGGAACACGTGTTGCGTCGGCGTATCGTAGGCCCGTATACGATGTCGGCGAGAATAGCCGTCGCGACATGAGGAAACGGAGCGATGAAAACCGCAGCCATGAGGGCGGACAAGCCGGAATCCGGCACTTACGATTGGGTCGAGATCGAGCGATCGCTCGATGCGCACGGTTACGCCGTTTTGCCCCGTGTGCTCAGGCCCGTGCAGTGCACGCAACTCGCCGCGCTATACCCGAGCGACGATGGCTTCCGCTCGCGCATCGTGATGGCGCGTCACAACTTCGGGCGCGGGGAATACAAGTATTTTTCGTATCCACTGCCGTCGTTGTTGCAGCGGTTGCGGCAGGCGATCTATCCGCACCTCGCGCCTATCGCCAATCGATGGAACAAGCGACTGGGGATCGACACGCAGTATCCGGCCAACCTCGATACGTTTCTCGACCAATGCCACCGCGCAGGCCAGACACGCCCAACGCCGCTCATCCTCGAATACGGCCCAGGCGACTACAACTGCCTGCACCAGGATCTCTACGGCGAACATGTGTTTCCGCTGCAGATGGCGATGCTGCTCTCGCGGCCCGGCGTTGACTTCGAGGGCGGCGAGTTCGTGATGACGCAGAGCGCTTCGAACGGCCAATGTGCGGAAGTGATATCGCTTGAGCAGGGCGACGCGGTGCTGTTCACCGTCAACCAGCGGCCGGCGGCGAACCGGCGCGGCGGTACGCGCAAGGTCGCCATGCGCCACGGCGTGAGCGTGGTGCGCAGTGGGAAGCGTCATACCGTCGGCCTGATTTTTCACGATTCACGTTAGTGCGCGCAGAACGCGAAGGACTGCATCATGCAATTGTTTCTTGGCCATATCGAGTCGCCGCCTGGCGATCTCATGCTGGTGAGCGATGCGCAGCACCGGTTGCACGCGCTCGAATTCTCCGATCACCGCTCGCGCCTGCATCGTGGTTTGCGCGAACGTTACGGCAGCGCCGAATTGATCGACGCTGCCGCGCCGTCTTTGATAACGGACGCCATGGCGCGCTATTTCTCCGGCGAATTGGGCGCGCTCGATGCGCTACCGGTCGTCATGGCGGGTTCGGATCTGGAAGAAAAGGTCTGGGCCGCGTTGCGTCGCATTCCGGCTGGCACGACCACGAGCTACGGCAAGCTCGCGAAAGCGCTGGGATTCGACGATCCGCGCGCGGCAATCGACATCGGTGCGGCGAATGGCGCGAATCCCATCGCGATCGTCGTGCCGTGCCATCGCGTGATTGCCAGCAACGGCGAGTTGAAAGGCTACGCGTGGGGCCTTCATCGCAAGCGTTGGCTGCTCGAACACGAGAAGGCGATTCCCGCTACGCGCGAAGTTCCGCGAACGGCAACACTCCCGGGGTTTTGACATGATCGACGCAATGGATTGGCGTGCGATCGCCGCGCAACTGGATAGCGAAGGTTATGCGGCACTGCCTCGACTCTTTGGCGCGGACGAAGCCCGTGTGCTTGCGCGCGAGGCCAGCGCATCGAGCGCATTGCGCCGCGTGTCGCTCGATTCGCTCGATCTCGGTTGCGGCGATCTGCTGTATTTCGACGCCGCTTTGCCGCAGCCTTGGGCGCATTGGCGTGCGGACCTCTATCGCCAACTAGCGCCTCTCGCGAATCGCTGGAACGAGATCCTTGGCATGCCTTATCGATTTCCGATTGAACTGACTGCATTTCTCGAGCACAACCGGCGAGCAGGGCAAACGCAGTCGCAATCGCATTTGAATCAACTGCGCGCCGACGACTATCTGGCGCTGCATCAACGCAGCGAAGGAGAGCATGTCTTTCCGCTGCAAGTGGTCGCCTTGCTCGCGGCGCCGGGGAAAGACTTCACGGGCGGCGAACTGGTGTTGACGGAGCAGCGCCCGCGCATGCAGTCGCGCCCGACAGTCGTTCCGCTTGGCCTGGGCGACGCGGCGATCATCGCCACGGCCCAGCGGCCATTCAAAGGCAGCAGCGGTTACTACCGTGTGAACCTTCGGCACGCCATCAGCCGGGTGCGCAGCGGCGAGCGCATCGGCTTTGAGTTGTCGTTCCACGACGCGCCGCAAGCGGCAAACGGTCAACACGCCTTCGATCTGGATACCTGACGCATCCCATGCGGTCGCGCTGAGACGCGCACAGGCACTCCGATCCATCATATGCAGATGCAACTAACCGCCTAGTCCGCCCGCCCCGGACCAGCGCCGCCCTGCGGCGGCCTCACTCCGCTTCCAGATAGCGCATTTGGCCCAGGGACTTCCCCTAAAAAGACTTTATCGACTATTTGTCGATAAATTGTCGTGATAGATTCCTGGCCTGAATCGGGCGCAACGGGGAAGCGCGCCCGCGCGGCCGGCGTCACGAGTCCGGCGCAAAGACACAAGGCGGAGGAGAGATGCTGGTTCTGATAGGGGTGCCGATCGTGGTGATCGGCTTTGCATTGCGCCTGAACGCGCTGCTCGTCGTGACCGCGGCGGGTATTGCAACGGGGCTTGCGGGCGGCCTGCATACGGTCGAGATCGTCAGCGCTTTCGGCAAGGCGTTTGCCGATAACCGCTACATGGGCCTTGTCTGGCTCACGTTGCCCGTGATCGCGCTGCTCGAGCGCAACGGCCTGCGCGAGCAGGCAAAAAACCTCATTTCGCGCGTGCACGCCGCCACCACCGGCCGCGTGCTGATGCTCTACTTCGTGATCCGCCAGATCACGGCCGCACTCGGCCTCACGTCGCTGGGCGGCCACGCGCAGATGGTGCGTCCGCTCATCGCGCCCATGGCCGAAGGTGCCGCCACGCAGCGTTACGGCGACGTACCCGACGCGGTGCGCCAACAGATCCGCGCGAACGCCTCGGCCGTTGACAACATCGCCGTGTTCTTCGGCGAAGACATCTTCATCGCGATCCAGTCGATCCTGCTCATCAAGGGCTTTCTGGAGCAGAACGGCATCATCGTTCAGCCGCTGCAAGTCTCGGTCTGGGCGATTCCCACCGCGTTCGCGGCGCTCCTCATTCACTGCGTGCGCCTGAAGCTGCTCGATCACAATCTCTCGCGGCGCCTCGGCGCGGCCAATGCGCCGGGCGCAGCAAGCCGCCAGGGAGCCGCATCGTGATCAAGCTCGAATCGCTTTATATCGTCGCGGGTCTGATGTTCGCGTCGTTCGCCCTCTTTAACCTGCTCGACCGCGCGAACCCGCGCCGTGTCGTCAACTTCGTGTTCTGGGGCGTCTATGCCGTGACGTTCCTGTTCGGCGGCGTGCTGCCGCATTTCGTGATGGGCTGCCTTGCCATCGCGCTCGCCTTGATCGCGGGCTCCGGCAAGCTCGGCCGCAGCCCCGCGGGCAATGACAACGCCACGGCCCAGGCGCGCCGCGAACAAGGGGCGGGGCGCTTCGGCAGCCGGCTCTTCATTCCCGCGCTGCTGATTCCCGTGATCACGCTCGTCGGCACGCTCACGCTCAAGTACGCGCCCTTCGTCGAGGCGAAGAACGTCACGCTGATCTCGCTCGTAATCGCCACGCTCGTGGCCTTCGGCGCGGCGCTCGTCATGTTGCGCGATTCGCCCGTGCACGCGCTCAAGGGCGCACGGCACACCATGGACGCCGTGGGCTGGGCCGCCATCCTGCCGCAGATGCTCGCGGCGCTCGGCGCGCTGTTCGCGGCGGCGGGCGTGGGCCACGTGGTGTCCGAACTCGTCACGAACTGGATTCCGCAAAACTCGGCGTTCGCGGTCGTGGCCGCCTACACTTTCGGCATGGCCCTCTTCACGATGATCATGGGCAACGCCTTTGCGGCCTTTCCGGTGATGACCGCGGGCATCGGCCTGCCGTTGATCGTGCATCAGTTCCACGGCAACCCCGCGATTCTCGGCGCGATCGGCATGCTCTCGGGCTTCTGCGGCACGCTCATGACGCCCATGGCCGCGAACTTCAACATCGTCCCGGCAGCGCTGCTCGAATTGAGCGACAAGAACGGCGTGATCAAGGCGCAATGGCCGACCGCCGTGCTGCTTCTCGTCGTCAACACGCTGCTGATGTACGCCTTCGTTTTCCGGTTCTGACGAGTTCACGATGACCCCACACCTCACCGCCGCCCACGCCTCGAAGTTCGCCTCGCTCGCGCTCGCCCACCTCACGCGCGAGTATCCGAACAAGCTGACGCACTCGCTCGAAGGCCCGCAGGACGTGCAGGGCCCGCGCGCGCTGCACCCGGTGTTTTATGGCAGCTACGACTGGCATTCGTGCGTGCACGGCTACTGGCTCGTGCTGCATCTGCTGGAGCGCTTTCCCGACTTGCCCGAGGCGGCGCAGATCGTCGCCGTGGTCGACGAGCACTTCACGCCGGAGAAAATGGCGGGCGAAATGGCCTACCTCACGCTCGCGCACAACCGCGGCTTCGAGCGGCCTTATGGCTGGGCGTGGCTGCTGGCGCTCGCGGCGCAGGTCGACGCGCTGAAACTGCCGCAGGCCGCGCGCTGGAAGGCGGCGCTGGCGCCGCTCACCGAGTGGTTCGTCGAGCGCTTCGAGGAGTTTCTGCCGAAGGCGACGTATCCGCTGCGCGTGGGCACGCACTTCAACACGGCGTTCGCGCTCACGCTCGCGTATGACTTCGCGAAGGCCACGTCGCGCCCGGCGTTGGTGACGCTGATTGAAGACACGGCTACGCGCTGGCACGCGAACGACGCGGGCTGCCAGGCGTGGGAACCGGGCGGCGATGAATTCCTCTCGCCCGCACTGAGCGTCGCCTTGCTGATGAGCCGCGTACTGCGCGCGCCGCAGTTCGAGCCGTGGTTCACGCGCTTCTTGCCCAATCTCGCGGCGCAAGATCCCGCCACGCTCTTTACGCCGGCGACCGTGACGGACCGCAGCGACGGCAAGATCGCCCACCTCGACGGGCTCAACCTGAGCCGCGCGTGGTGCCAGCGCTCGCTCGCACGCGCACTGCCCGCCGGCGACGCTCGCGTTGCTGTGCTCAACGATGCCGCGCAAGTGCATCTGGCCAGCGCGCTCGACCACGTGGCCGGCGACTATATGGGTGAGCACTGGCTCGCCACCTTCGCGACGCTCGCGCTCGAAGCATGACAAACGCGTGAAACCTGTGGGGCGCGCCCCTTTCCAGACTGAAGATTTCCGCGCGCGCGGTCGATATAACGGGCTGAAGCCCCGAGCCGCCGCCGGAATCCGCAGTCCATTGCGCAGGGCATAGACTGGCTCGGGACGTCGAACCCACTCAGGTCTGGAAGGTATGCAAGTAGAGAAATTCATGACGAGCCGTGTCGTCACCGTCGGTTTCGACGAGACGCTCGCAACGGTGCGCGAGATCTTCACGGAGGCGAGCTTTCACCATCTGCTCGTGGTCGAAGACGGCAAGCTGCAAGGCGTCGTCTCCGACCGCGACCTGCTGCGCGCAATCAGCCCGTTCATCGACAGCGTGGTCGAATCCGCGCGCGACCTCGGCACGCTTAACAAGCGCGTGCACCAGATCATGAGCCGGAAGCCGCTTACGCTGCGGCCCGAGTCGACCCTTTCCGAAGCTGTGGCCCTCTTTCTCGCCAACAAGATTTCGTGCATTCCCATCGTCGATGCCGAATTCCGGCCCGTGGGCATCGTGAGCTGGCGCGACGTGCTGCGCTATCTCGTGCCGATGGACGAGGGCGAGGCGGGCGGGGAAGCGGTCAGCGCGTGATGCGCATTGACTCGCAGGCATCCCGTATTTCGGTCTGTAATACGAAGTGTTGCTAACGGTCGTACTTCTTTGCGGCGAACCATAAAGTTCGCAACCTCTCCTGCCGTTGTTATGTACTGGACGCTTAAACAGCCCGCACGACCGGGCTGCACTGGGTAAGCGCGCCGGAACATTCGATGAAAACGACTGGGACACGCGTGGCCTCCAGTGCTGCGCGCCCCACGGAGAGAGACCAGGAATGCTTCACAAGCTGTCAATACGCGCCAGCCTGACGCTGATGATCGCCTTCTTCGGCATCGTCCTGATTGGCGGGGCCGCCACAGGACTGCTGTCGATGCGAGCGGGCAACGAGTCGCTGCGCACGATGTACACCGTCGATACGCCGGCCGTCGCGGACCTCGAAGGCAGTGCCGGCCAGCTGCTGCGTTTGCGCCTCGCGCTCGCCACCAACGCCTCGCTTTCCGAACTCGGCGACCACGACGCCGCCGACGCGGTGCTCAAACGCTACGACCAGTACCTGAAGAACTCGAACGAGCGTCTTGACCACTATCTGTCGATTGCGAGCGGCGAAGGCGAGGCGCAGGATCTCATCGCCGACATGCAGGCCAAGCGCAACAGCTTCCTGCGCGACGGCGTCGAACCGGCGCTCGCGGCGCTCAAGGCCGGCGACAAGACCGCGTTCCAGGAAATGCAGGGCCACAAGCTGCCGTCGCTCTACGGCAGCTACGAAAAGGCGATGCTCGTGCTCGAGAAGCGCCAGATCGACCTCGGCGCGCAGCGCTACCAGGAAGCGCAGGACCGTTTCAATGCAGTGAGCATCGCCGTGGCCGTGGGCATGGTGCTCTCGTTGCTGCTCGCATGGATTGGCCGCGCCGCGCTCATGCGCGCGATCGTGCATCCCGTCGACGCCGCTATCGCGCAGTTCCAGCGTATCGCCGCGGGCGATCTGAGCGGCACGGTCGAGGCGACGAGCAACAACGAAATGGGCCGCCTGCAGGCTGCATTGCGGCAGATGCAGGATGCGCTCATCAAGACGGTCAGCAGCGTGCGCGAAGGCGCGCTGTCGATCGACAAGGGCGTGAGCGAGATTGCCGCGGGCAACACGGATCTTTCGCAGCGCACCGAGGAGCAGGCCGCCTCGCTCGAACAAACGGCTGCGAGCATCGAGGAACTGACCTCCACCGTCAAGCAGACCGCCGAAAACGCCCGCCAGGCCAGCACGCTCGCCGAGGGCGCTTCCGGTCTCGCGGCACAGGGCGGTGCGCTCTCGCGCGAAGTGGTCGGCACGATGCAGGACATCGTGGGCGACTCGCGGCGCGTGGGCGAGATCGTCGGTGTGATCGAGGCCATTGCGTTCCAGACCAACATTCTCGCGCTGAACGCGGCCGTGGAAGCGGCGCGCGCGGGCGAGGAAGGGCGCGGCTTCGCGGTGGTGGCGAGCGAAGTGCGCTCGCTCGCGCAGCGCAGCGCCGCGGCGGCCAAGGAGATCAAGGAGCTGATCGAGTCGTCGACGTCGCGCGTGGAAACCGGCGCGGGCCTCGTCGAGCGCTCGGGCTCGACGATGAGCGAGATCGTCGAGGCGATCGCGCGCGTGAGCGCGATCATGAACGAGATCGCATCGGCGGCGGCGGAGCAGAGCACGGGCATCGATCAGGTCAACATCGCCGTTGGCCAGATGGACCTCGTGACCCAGCAGAACGCGGCACTCGTTGAGCAGGCAACGGCCGCGGCTTCGTCGCTCGAAAACGAAGCGCACCGGCTCAATGCCGCGGTTTCGGTGTTCCGCACCGGGCGCACGGGGTAACACGCACGAAGGCGCACGAACGCGCACGAACGCGCACGCTGCATGGTGTGAATCGCCGGTTATAGTCATGCATTGACGACTGCGGACCTCGGACACCATGCAGCTTCTCGATCACGTTTCGATCGGCGTTCCCGATCTCGATGCAGCGCGCCACTTTTACGACGCGATCATGAACGCGCTGGGCGCGCTCAAGGTCTATGACCGCCCTGGCGCGCTTGGCTACGGCGAGCGGTGCGACGCCGCCGAAACGCAATCGTCCTATCTTTCCGTCTATCTGGACTCCAGTGCCATCGTGCCGAACAAGCGGCACTGGTGCTTCAAGGCCGCTTCGCGCGCTCAGGTCGATGCGTTCCATGCAGCCGGTTGCGCGGCGGGCGGCCGCTCCGATGGCGAGCCGGGCTTGCGGCCGCACTATCACGCCGACTATTACGCTGCCTTTCTTGTCGATCCGGCCGGCAACCGCGTCGAGGCGGTGTGCCATTTGGCACCCGCCTGACGTTTCGTAACGCGCTATATGCGCAAATCCACCGTCATTGAAACTTCGCAATCCTTCTCGATCCGGGTTGACCCGGAACGAGGCGAGGCCGCAATGCGGTTGCCAAACGCCCTTCCAAACGCCGATCATTGACGCAGCGGCGCAAACGCGATTCGTAGGAGAAGGGAAAATGTCAGGCACGGGAAAATACTGGTTTCGCGCCAAACGCTATGGCTGGGGGTGGGGACTTCCGCTCACCTGGCAGGGTTGGGCGGCGCTAGCTGTGTATGTGCTGTCGATCTGTTTGATTGCTGTTTTTTTTGAACCGCACCGGCATGCGTTCGCGTTCGCGGGGCTCGTGATACTCGCCTCGCTCGCGCTTTGCGCGGTGTGCTGGTTCAAGGGCGAGCCGCCTCGCTGGCGGTGGGGCAAGCAGCGCTAGCGCGCTGCCCAGGTTGTGCTGAAGGGGAACGCAATGGCACAAGCACAGCAAACCGGCAGCGCTGCGCTGCTGGGCACATGGAAGCTGCAATCTTTCACGACCGAAGATCTGGACACCGGAGAAAAGACCGAGTTGTTCGGCTCACACCCAGGCGGCTATCTCAACTACAGCGCCGACAAGCGGATGTACGCGATTGTGGTCGACAAGCACCGCAACGCGCCCGCCGACCTCGTGCCCACCGACGCCGATCGCATTGCGCTGTTCAACGGCTTATGCGCTTACGCGGGGACGTGGAGCATCGAGGGCGACCTCGTGAGTCACCATGTCGACACTTCGTGGAATGAATCATGGACGGGGACGATTCAGTTGCGCCGTTTCAGAATCGACGGCAACAACCTGTACCTCACGACGCCGCCCGCCCGCAATCCGGTCACGGGCAAGGAATGCATTTCAGAGCTGGCGTGGGTGAAGGTCGAATAGACGGCACGTTCAACTGTCGTATACGTGAAGATCGCAATCATCGACGTGAGGCATGCGCGAGGTGTTGCGCGTCGCGTTCGCAGCCGCGCGGGGCGGCGCATTTTTTTGCCGCTTTGCACCATGAAAGCTGCACGTTACCTGTCATCGTTTTTACCGATTGAGCGCGCAAAGGCTGGTGATACTGTTGTGGGCGCATTCTTCAAAGCTGCAATGTGGCGGGCAGATGTTCCTCAACGATCCAGGCGAATCGGAGATGCAGGATGTCCAATAACGGCGTGTGGCGAAACCTTTATCGCGTAGCGGCGACGGGTATGGTGGCAGCAGGGCTGGGCCTCGCGGCCGGCGCGCATGCCGCGGGCGACCCGATCAAGATCGGTGTGATCAGTGAGGAGTCCGCAGTGGCGGGCGCCTCGATCAGCAAGGCGGCACAACTCGCCGCGGACGAGATCAACGCGAGCGGCGGCGTGGATGGCCGCCCTATCCAGATCATCGCGTATGACGACCACTCGTCGGCCTCCGACGGCGTGCGCGCATTCCAGCGCGCAGCGACCCAGGACAAGGTGGTCGCCGTGATCGGCAGCTATATCAGCGAAGTGGCGCTCGCCATGGAGCCGTGGTCGGCGCGGCTGAAAATGCCCTTTGTTACGCCGGGCGCCGCGAGCAACGACATTTCGAAGCACGTTCACGACGACTACGACAACTACAAGTACACGTTCCATGGCTGGATGACGTCGGCTTTCATTGCGCAGTCGATCTGCGACTTTTCGCACGATATTCTCGTCGGCCAGTTCAAGATGAAGTCGACGGTCGTGATGAGCGAGGACGCGGCGTGGACCAAGCCGCTCGATGAGCGCTTCATGGAATGCCTGCCCAAGGCCGGTCTCCAGGTGCTCGATCATATCCGCTTCAATCCGGATACTTCGGACTTCACACCAATCTTCAACCAGATCGAGGCGAAGCACCCCGACACGATCACCACGGGCATCAGCCATGTGGGTGTGCAGCCAACCGTGCAATGGCACGACCAGCAGGTGCCGATCCCGATGTCGGGTCAAAGCTCGCAGGCCACGACCACGAGCTTCTGGAAGGACACGAACGGCGCGACCGAAGGCGTGATCACGGCTTCCGCTGCGGCTCCGGGCGTGGCAATTACGCCGAAGACGGTGCCCTTCGCGGATGCGTATCAGAAGAAGTTCGGCGTCTCGCCAGCGTATTGCGGCTTCTCGACGTATGACCTCGTCCACATCATTGCGGATGCGATCAAGCGCAACAAAGGCTCGACCGATCCGGACCAGATGGTCGCCGCGCTCGAGAAAACCGACTATGTAGGCACGATCGGGCGCTGGCAGTTCTACGGCAAGAACGACCAGTTCACGCACGCGCTCAAGTACGGCCCGGGCTATATCACCGGCATCAACCTGCAGTGGCAGGACGGCAAGCAGATTGCGATCTGGCCGAAGTCCGTCGCGAACGGCAAGGTCAAGTTCCCGACCTTCATCAAGATCCAGCAGGCCAGCGCGAACTAGCTTCGTAGTGCGTCGCGTAGTGCGGTCCAACGCCCAGGCGTCGGGCCGCGCTGCGCATCCAGCGACCCACCCAAATGAAAGGCCGGTCATGCTGCTCCTGCAGATTCTCATCGACGGCTTTGCCATCAGCTCGCTCTACGCGCTCGGCGCCATCGGCTTTACGCTGATTTTCGGCGTCTCGGGCATATTGAATCTCGCACACGGCGGCGTGATGCTCGTCGCGGCGTTGATGGGCTGGATGCTTGCGGGCGAAGCCGGCCTCGGCACCTACCTCGGCACGCTGCTCGGCGTGGTCGCCGGACTCGTCGCGGCCTACGTCACCTACCTGATGGTGGTGCGGCCCATTCAGCGCTCCGCCGCCATTCCGAACGAAGAGAAGGAAATCTTCGTGCTCACCGGCACGCTGCTGTGGGGCATCATGATCCAGCAGGGCATGGCCTGGCTCTTCACCGACAATCCTGTGACGATGCGACCGCTCATCAGCGGCGTGGCGATGATAGGCAGCGTGCGCGTGCCGTTCAACGAGATCATGATCGCCGTGGTCTGCTGGGCCGTGATCGGCCTGTTGTGGCTGTTCGTGAACCGCACGCGCGCGGGCAAGGCGCTGCTCGCGGCCTCGATGAATCCGCGCGGCCTCACGCTGCTCGGCTTCGAACTCTCGCGCATCTATCTGCTCGCGTGGACCATTTACGGCGTGCTGGCGGGCATTGCGGGCGTGCTGCTCGCTTCGTTCCTCGGCGTGAGCACGAACAACGCCGGGCAGCTCACCGCGAGCGCGTTCTCCATCGTCGTGCTGGGTGGCCTCGGCAGCGTTTCCGGGTCGCTGATGGCCGCATATGTCGTGGGCTATCTGGAGACCGTCACCGCGTACCTCGTTGCGCCGACGCTGCGGCCGCTGCCCGCGCTGCTGCTGCTGGTGCTCGTCGTGTATGTGCGGCCCCAGGGTTTCCTGGGCCGCCGCTAACCGAACGCAGGGAGCATCGACATGTCCGGTCTTCTTCGTTCGCGTGGGATCTGGGTGGCCGTGTTGCTCGCCGTTGCGGCGGCCACGCTGCCGTGGTGGATGTCGGGCTATATCCTCGGCGTGCTCACGGTCGCGTATTACTTCGGCGTGTTTGCCATGTCGTGGGACCTGCTGTTCGGTTTTGCCGGCGAGGTGAATTTCGGCCCCACGTTTCTGATCGGCCTCGGCGCCTATTCCGCGGCGATCATCGACGCTCATTGGGGCATGCCGATACCCGTTTGCGTGATCGCGGGCGGCCTCGTCGCGCTGGTGGGCGGGCTGCTGCTCGCGGTGCCCGCGCTGCGGCTGCGCGGTCCGTACTTCGGTCTCGTCACGCTCGTGGCGGTGCTGCTGCTGCAGAACGCCATTGTGATCTTCGCGGGCGTGACGGGCGGCGAGATCGGCATGATGGTGCCCGACGTGATGTCCGTCGACGCCAACCACAACTACTGGATCGCGCTGGCGTTTCTGGTGGTGTGCGCGATCCTGCTGTTCGGCCTCTCGCGCTCGGCAATCGGCCTCATCTTGCAGGCGAGCGGCCAGGACGCCACCGGCGCGCAGGCGCTGGGCTTCAACGTTACGCGGCACAAGCTCGTGGCCTTTTGCATCAGTGCCGTGTTTTCGGGTGTGGCCGGCGCGATGCTGGTGTTCTATCAAGGCACGGCTTCCGTGAGCACGGTGGTGGATTTGAGTGTGGGCGTGCAGATCATCATCGCGGCCGTGCTCGGCGGCCGGCGCACGATACTCGGCGCGGTGCTCGGATCGATCTTCCTGATCGTGGCCGGCGAATTTCTGCGCCCGCTCGGTCAGCTCAATACGTTCGTCGTCGCGGCAGTCGCGCTCGCCGCGCTGCTGTTCTTTCCGGACGGCTTGCTCGGCAACCTGCTGCGCGCGAGGGAACGCCAATGAACGACACGCCGCTGCTCTCAGTTCGCGGGTTGACCAAGCGCTTCGGCGGTCTCGTCGCGGTGAAGGACATTGGCTTCGACATCCGGCCCGGCGAGATACTGGGCCTGATCGGACCCAACGGCTCCGGCAAGTCGACCGTGATGAAGCTCATCATGGGCATCGAGCGGCCCAACGCGGGCTCGGTCAAGGTGAACGGCGTGGAGATGGCCGGCTGGGCGCCGCACCGCATCGCGCGTGCGGGCGTGGGCATCGTGTTCCAGCATTCACGGCCGCTGCATCGGCAAACGGTGCTGGAGCACATCAAGCTCGCGCTGCTGCCCGATTCGCTGGTGAAGCTGGCGGCAGAACCGCACGTGCATCAGCGCGCGCAGGAAATTGCCGCGCGCGTGGGCCTTGCCGCCGTCATGCACCGGCATCCCGCCACGCTGCCTTTCGCCGACCTGCGCCGCATGGAAATGGCGAAAGCGATTGCGCGCGACCCGAAGGTCGTGCTCGTCGACGAGCCGTTCGCAGGACTCACGGTCGCGGAGTCGGAGGCCTTCTCCGAGCTGATACGCGGTTTTCGCGCGGAGGGCCGCGCGGTGCTGCTGGTCGATCACAATGTGAAGAGCCTCTCCGCGCTGGCCGACCGCGTGCTCGCCATGTACCTGGGCGAGCACGTCGCCGAAGGCACGGCCGAAGCGGTGATGCAAAACGAAACGGTGCGCCGCGTGTATCTGGGCGGCAAGCTCGAATTGCGCCAGCGTGCGAGCGTCGCGGGCGAGGCGAAGCGCGCCATTCTCGAGGTCTCGGACGTGCGCGTGCTGTACGGCAAGGCATGTGCGCTCGACGGTGTGAGCCTCCACGTTCGCGAGGGCGAGTTCGTCTCGGTGGTCGGCCTCAACGGCGCGGGCAAGACCACGCTGTTCAACGCGCTCTCGGGCCTCCTGCCGTACAAAGGGGCGATCCGCTTCGACGGGCGCGACCTGAAGGGCATGAGCGGGGCGGCCGTCTCACGCGCGGGCCTCGTGCAATGCCCGGAAACGCGCGAGCTGTTCGGCGACATGACGGTGCGCGAGAATCTCGAACTCGGCGGCTATCATCTTTCGGACGAAGTGCGCAAACAGCAGCTCACCTGGCTCTTCGACCTTTTTCCCATTCTCAAGTCGCGCCAGGGGCAAACCGCGCGCACGCTCTCGGGCGGCGAGCAGCAAATGCTGGCCATTGCGCGTGCGCTCATGCCCCAGCCCAAGCTGCTGATTCTCGACGAGCCGACGCTCGGGCTTGCGCCCGTGATCCTCGAACAGTTGTCGAAGGCGCTCGATGCGCTGCAGCAGTCCACGCCCATTACCGTGTTGTTAGGCGAGCAGAACGTTCGCTTCGCCCTGCCGCACGCGGACCGCGTTTATGTGCTGGAGCACGCGCGCATTATCTGGGAGGGCAGCGCTTCGCGTTTCGAAGCGGAGATGGGCCGCGGTTTTCTCGAAGCCGTGCCCACGAGCGATCCTCAGGCACTGACCTCGGGCGCTGCGCGTTGAGGACCAACCCAGCGCGCGGGCATTACACCTGGGCTTCGGCCTCAGCTTCGGCCACGGCCTCGGTGCCTTGAGGTTCCAGCACTTTCACGTCGTGCAGCCACCGCGTGGCCTTGGCGATGGCGCGCGAGAGCCGCGCCACTTCGTTGAGCTGCTCGATCACGTCGTTGGCGAAGCGGAAAATGAACGCCGCGCCCTCGTTGCGCAACTGCAGCGCGGACAGGATGCGTTGCCGCGCCGAGTCGGACAGCGCTTCGATTTCCGGCTTGGCGTTGACGATGCGCGTCACGACGTCGGCCTCGGGGTGCGCGATCATCTGCACGGCCAGCGTGAAATGCTCGATCACGGACCGGCCGAATTGCAGCAATTCGGCGTTGCTCGCCAACACGCTCACGTCTGCGCTTTGCGCGGCACGCCTTTGGCTCAGCGCGAGCATGCTCGTCGTGGCCACTTCGCGGATAGCGTCGAGGCACGTCGCAATGCGCGCGAGGTCGACCAGTTGCCGCCCTTCGTCGTCGCTATGCACGGCGTCGGAGAGCTTGCCGATATAGGTAAGAATGGCGGTGGCTAGCGAGTCCGCCGCCTTGTCCTCGTTTGCCACCGTGGAAAGCGCCTGCGAGGAACTCTCGGCCAGGAGCTTGGCGCTTTGCTCGACCAGAAGCTGCACGAGCTTGCCGAGCGAAGCCAGTTCCAGTTGCACGCGGGCAATGGCGAGCGCCGGCATTTCGACCAGCGTTTCGTCGAGGTAGCGCGGCACGCCTGGGTCCTGCCAGGCTTCGCGTCGCACCGGGGCCAGGCGTTCGGCGAGCTTCGCAATCGGCCCGGTGAACCAGATCAGCACGAAGGTGCTGAACACGCTGAACACCGTGTGCGCATTGGCGGCCTGACGCGGTGTTTCCGCCGCGAGACGCGCAGTGCCGCTCAAGTCGGGCGCGGAAGGCGAGATCATGCGTATGAAGTCGGCGAACTGTGGAATCGCAAAGGCGAAGAACAGCACGCCAAGCACGTTGAAAAGCAGGTGAACGATACCGACCTGCGCCGCTTCCGCCGACTTGCCGATCGAGGCGAGCAGTGCCGTCCCGCAGGTCCCCACGTTGGCGCCGAGTATCAGCGCAATGCCCGATTCGAGCGGAATCAGCCCCTGGCTGCCGAGCGCGATGACGATGGCGAGCGTGGCTGCCGAGCTTTGCACGATGGCCGTGAACACCGCGCCGATCACAATGCCGACGAGCGGATTGCGCATGTCCTGCATCGCGTCGATGAACGGCTGGTAGTCGCGCAAGGGCCGCGTGGCGTTGCCCATCATCTCGATGCCGAGGAACAGCAGGCCGAGGCCGAGCAGCGCGCCGCCCAGTTCGCGCAGCGTGTCGCGCTTCGCAAAACCGTAGAGCAGGAAGCCGCCGGCGAGCATGAACGGCACGAGTGCGGAGATATTGAACGCGATGATCTGCGCGGTGAGCGTCGAGCCGATGTTGGCGCCCATGATCATCGGAATGGACTGCCGCAGCGTCATGAGCCGCGCGGAAACGAAGCCCACCAGCAGCACCGTGGTGATGGTCGACGAATTGAGCAGCGCCGTGATGCCCGCGCCCGCTAGCACGCCGCGAAAGCGGTTGGCGGTAAGCGAACCCAGCAGCGATTGCAGGCGCGCGCCGGCAAGCGTCTTGAGCGCCCCCGTCATGAGGTCCAGCCCGAAGAGGAACAGGGCGAGGCCGCCGACGAGCAGACCAATCACCTCGACCAGATTCAGATTCGCACCAGGCAGCATGGCTATGGGCCCTCGCTCTCGAGTCGGGACGAAACGATTCTACGCGTCATGGTACTGCCTTGTGGCCGCGGCGCGCGATGGCGGGCTCACGGACCGCTTGAGCGCCGGTATCGAGCGAATGACGAGCTTCTCGAGCTCCACCACGAGGAAGAACAGGATCGCGCCCGCCACGAGCCAAAGCCAGGCCGCGAGCGGCAGCGACTCGGTTTCGAAGATGGCGTGAAAGGGCAGCGTATAGGTGAAGAGGATCTGCAGCACCACGACCGCGCCAATGCCGTACCAGAGATACGCGTTGCCCATGTGCGCGCGCACCGATAGCGCCGAATTGATCAGCGAGCGGCTGTTGAGCAGATAGAAGACCTGTCCCATCGTGATGGCGTTGACGGCGGCCGTGCGCGCCATGAAGTCCGATGCGCCCTGCGACTTCATCCAGAAGAATGCCGCGAGCGTATAGAGCACGAGCGCGGCGCCGACGAAGAGAATGCGCCACACGCCGAATGGTGTGACGATAGGCCGGTCGATCGAACGCGGCGGGCGCTGCATCACGTCGTCCTCGTGCGGCTCGAAGGAAATGACGAGGCCGAGCGCAACGGAGGTGACCATGTTCACCCACAGCACCTGCGGCGCAGTGATCGGCAGCGTGAAGCCGAACAGGATCGCGATGGCAATCACCGCGCCCTGGGCGATATTCGTCGGCAGCATGAAGAGCATGGCCTTTTCGATGTTGTTGTAGACCGTGCGCCCTTCCTTCACCGCCGCGGAGATCGAGGCGAAATTGTCGTCGGCGAGGATCATGCCCGCCGCTTCCTTCGTCACTTCCGTGCCCTTGATGCCCATTGCCACGCCGATATCGGCCTTCTTGAGCGCAGGCGCGTCGTTCACGCCGTCGCCCGTCATGGCGACCACCTGGCGGTTGGCCTGGATCGCCTTCACGAGCCGCAGCTTGTGCTCGGGACTCGCGCGCGCGAACACGTCCACGTCGCGCACGCATTCCTGCAGCGCGGCGTCGTTCATCGCCTCGATCTCGGTGCCGGCCACGGCCGTCTTGCCGTCGCCGATGCCGAGCATGCCCGCTATTGCCGCCGCCGTGACCTTGTGGTCGCCCGTGATCATCGTCACGCGAATACCGCCGCCGTGGCATTCGCGCACGGCGTCGATTGCTTCTTTGCGCGGCGGGTCCATGAGGCCCACGAGGCCGAGCAGCACGAGCGTCTTCGGCAGGTCCTGCGGGCCGAGGTTGCCAACCTGGAGGCCGGGATCTGGCAGCCACGCCAACGCCAGTACGCGCTCGCCTTGCGAGGCGAGACGTTCGCCTTCGCGTGCGAAGCGCTCGCGGTCGAGCGGCGCGGGGCCGCTAGCCGTTTGCTGGCGGTCGCAGTTCTCGATGATCACTTCCGGCGCGCCCTTCACGAGCAGCATCTCGCCTTGCGCCGACCGGTTCAGCGTGGCCATGAACTTGTGCTCGGACTCGAAGGGAATGCCGTCGATGCGGGGTGCGGCGGCGGCTTCCGCGCCGCGGTCCATGCCGAGCTTGCCGGCGAACGGATAGAGCGCGCCCTCGGTCGGGTCGCCTTCCACCTTCCATTTGCCGTCCTCCTCGAAGAGTCCGGCGTCGTTGCACAGGATCGATACGCGGCCCATGAGCGTGAGGACTTCCGGCGGCGCGGCGTCGAGCGCCTTGCCGCCCGCGCGGACTTCGCCTTCGGGGGCATAGCCGTCGCCGGTCACTTCATAGGGCGCGTCCGCCGTCACGACCGACGTCACCATCATTTCCATGAGGGTGAGCGTGCCGGTTTTATCCGAGCAGATGCGCGAGACGGAGCCGAGCGTTTCCACGGCGGGCAGGCGGCGGATGATGGCGTTGCGCTTCGCCATGCGCTGCACGCCGATGGCGAGCGTGATGGTGATGAGCGCTGGCAGGCCCTCGGGGATCACCGACACCGCAATGCCCACCACCGCCTGGAACAACTGGATGAAGGTCATGTGGCCGAGCCAGTGGCCCCACGCGAAGAGCAGCACACTGAGAATGCCGATGGCGATCGTAATGACGTATCCAAACTTCTTGATCTGGCGAAGGAGCGGCGTTTCGAGCGCGCTGACCTCGGCGAGCATCTGGTTGATGCGGCCAAGCTCCGTCTGGCTGCCCGTTGCGACGACGATGCCGGTTGCGCGGCCCGAAAGGACCATCGTGCCGGAAAACGCCATGTTTTCGCGGTCGCCCACGGTGGCTTGCGCCGGCACCGCGCCGGTGTTCTTCTCCGCAGGCACCGACTCGCCTGTGAGCGCCGCCTCTTCCGTGCGCAGGTTTCTCGCTTCGACGAGCCGGATGTCCGCGGGGATCTTGTCGCCCGACTCCAGCAACACGATGTCGCCGGGCACGACCTCGTCGGCGGGGATCAGGCGCACCTCGCCCGCGCGCAGCACGCGCGCTTCGGCGGAAAGCATGTTGCGAATCGAGTCGAGCGCTTTCTCGGCGCGCCCTTCCTGCAGGAAGCCGAGCAACGAGTTGAGGATCACCACCGCGAAGATGATCGAGGCGTCGAGCCACAGGCTCAACATCAGCTTGATGAAGCCGGCCGCGAGCAGCACGTAGATGAGCACATTGTTGAACTGTGCCAGGAAGCGCACGAGGGGGCCGCTTTTCTTCCCCTGGGGCAGCACGTTCGGCCCATAGGTACCGAGGCGCTGGGCGGCCTCCGCCCCATCGAGCCCTTGCGACGGCTTCACCTTGAGCTGGCGCTCGATCTCGTCGGCAGGCATGGCGTGCCACTGCGCCGCGCCTGCGCTTGCGCCTGTTGCCGCTTTCTCCCCAGAACTCATCTTCGCCCTCCGGTTGCACAGAGATTCAACGCAATAGTAAGTTTTTTTCGCGGCAGGCACGCGCAACCTGGTGCGCGCAACATCCGTTGGAGCGAGCCGCGGCGGGATGTATGGCAACATCTCCTTGCCACGACCCGCCCGAGTCATTCCATGCGCATCACGCCACTGCCTCCGCTGCCCTGCCTCGTCGCGTTCGAAGCCGCCGTGCGGCACGCCAGCTTCACGCGCGCGGCCGCCGAACTGCACCTTACGCAAAGCGCAATCAGCCGCCAGATCCAGCAGCTCGAAGATTTTCTTGGCCGCTCGCTGTTCGTGCGCGAGCACCGTTCGCTGCGGCTCACGATAGCGGGTGAACAATATGCGGCGCAGGTGCAGCGGCTTCTCACGCAATGCGCCGAAGCCACCTTCGACGTGATGAAGCACTATGGCGACCTCGAACTAACCATTGCCTGCTCGTCGGGCGTGGCGGTGCTATGGCTCACGCCGCGCCTGCCGGCATTTCGCAAGGCGTATCCCAACATCAAGCTGCGCCTGATCGTGCGCGACGGGCTCGCCTCGATGTCGCCCGCGGAGTTCGACGTTGGCGTGTATTACGTGCGCCAGCAGGCGCCCGCGCATTTCACCGCGCGCCGCCTCTTTAACGAAGAAGTGTTTCCCGTGTGCTCGCCGGGCTATCTCGCGGGCCGCTTGCTTGCGCCCGCCGACCTCGCGAACGAAACGCTGCTGCTGCTCGAAGACGGCCAGCGCCAATGGATGTCGTGGCCCGAATGGTTCGACCTGAATGGCGTGACGATGCCGAAAACACCACAGGGCCTCACGATCAACCACTATCCGCAGCTTGTGCAGCTGGCCATACTCGGCCAGGGCGTGGCGCTAGGCTGGCGCTACATGATCGACGCCTGTATTGACGACGGTTTGCTCGTGCGTGTGGGCGAGAGTTCGGCGAGCCACGGCGGCGGCTATTACGTGATCTCGCCCAACGACCGCGCGCAGAACCAGGCGGCGCGTTTGTTCACACGTTGGCTCTTCGAGCAGGCGGAGGCGCAGACGGCGGTGTAAGCAGCGTTCAGGGGCCATGCATGCGCCCAGCGCATGCATGCATGCGTATCTTTCGTTTCAGAAATTAATCGTGCTGTCATTAGCATGGGGAGCATGTTGGGGCTCCGGGCGCGTGGCAGTTGGCGCGCAGCTACGATTAATCTGATCAGGAAGACACCATGCAAGGAACGCTTTCACCTCGCGTCGCGCATGACGCCGTCGCGACAACCGCGCAGCAGCGCCGCCGCGCGATCATCGCGACGGTACTGGGCAACGGCCTCGAGTGGTTCGACTTCACGGTGTACAGCTTCTTCGCTGTCATCATCGCGAAGCTGTTCTTTCCAACCGGCAACGAGCTGACCTCCGTCCTGCTCACGGTGGCGACCTTCGGCGTGGGCTTTTTCATGCGGCCCGTAGGCGGCATCGTGCTCGGCATCTATGCCGACAAGGTGGGCCGCAAAGCCGCGCTCTCGCTCACCATCTTGCTGATGGCGTTCGGCACCGCGCTCATCGGGCTCGCGCCCACCTACGAGCAAGCCGGTATCGCCGCGCCGCTGCTGATCGTGCTTGCGCGCCTGCTGCAGGGTTTCTCCGCAGGCGGCGAGATGGGCGGCGCCACGGCGTTCCTTACCGAGTACGCGCCGCCGGGCAAGCGTGCCTACTATTCGAGCTGGATTCAGTCGAGCATCGGCTTTGCCGTGCTGCTGGGCGCGGCCACGGGCACCTTCGTGACCTCGTCGCTCGACGCGCAGTCGCTGCATAGCTGGGGCTGGCGCCTGCCGTTCCTGATCGGCATTCTCGTGGGGCCGGTCGGCTATTACATCCGCAGCCATATCGACGAAACGCCCGCGTTCAGCGCCGTGGAAGCGCAGGCAAAAGACAATTCGCCGCTCAAGGAAGTGTTCGAGCGCTACCCGCGCGAGACGTTCGCGAGCTTTTCCATGGTCATTCTCTGGACGGTCTGCACCTACGTGCTGCTGTTCTACATGCCGACCTATTCGGTGCGCACGCTGCACTTGCCGCAGTCGACGGGCTTTTCCGCGGGCATGGTAGGCGGCCTGATGATCATGTGCGGCGCGCCCATTGTGGGCAAGCTGGCGGATGCGTGGGGCCGGCGCGTGTTCCTGAGCGGCGCCGCGTTCCTGATTCTCGTGCTCGCATGGCCCATGTTCACGTGGATCAACCACGCGCCCGGCTTCGCTTCGCTCATCGTGTTTCAGGCCGTGTTCGGCGTGCTGATCGCCGCCTACACCGGGCCGATCCTCGCGGCCTTCTCCGAGTTGTTCCCGACCAAGGTGCTCTCGACCGGCCTTTCGGTGGCCTACAACTTCGCGGTCACGATCTTCGGCGGCTTCGCGCCGTTCCTGATCACGTGGCTCATCGCCCGCACGGGCAGCAACATGGCGCCCGCGCTCTATGTGATCGTTGCGGCCGCCATCAGCCTGGTTGGCACCTTCTTCGTGAAGGACATGCGGCGCGCGAACTGAACGACTCTATAAGGAATCCAGACAATGGCCATTACGGTTCTCAAAGGCGGCAACGTACTCGATCTCGAACGCGGCGTGCTGCTCGAACACCATCACGTCGTGATCGAAGACGAGCGCATCGTGGAAGTGACCGATCGCCCCATCGATCTGCCGAATGCAAACGTGGTCAACGTGCGCGGCAAGACCGTCATGCCGGGCTTTATCGACTGTCACGTGCACGTGCTCGCCTCGAACGCGAATCTCGGCGCGAACGCCATGCAGCCCAATATTCTCGCGGCCATCCGCTCGCTGCCGATTCTCGACGCCATGCTCTCGCGCGGCTTCACTAGCGTGCGCGACGCGGGCGGCGCCGACTGGAGCTTGAGGCAGGCCGTGGAAACGGGCCTCGTGCCCGGGCCGCGCATCTTCCCCTCGGGCAAGGCGCTCTCGCAAACGGGCGGTCACGGCGATTTCCGCCCGCGAGGCGACCTGCTCGAACCGTGCTCGTGCTGCTTTCGCACGGGCGCGATTGCGCGCGTGGTGGATGGCGTGGATGCCGTGCGCCTCGCCGTGCGCGAGGAGATCCAGAAGGGCGCCACGCAGATCAAGATCATGGCGTCGGGCGGTGTGGCTTCGCCTACGGACCCCATCAACAATACCCAGTACTCCGAAGATGAAATTC
Organism: Paraburkholderia sp. J10-1; assembly: GCF_905220165.1. NCBI lineage: Bacteria > Pseudomonadati > Pseudomonadota > Betaproteobacteria > Burkholderiales > Burkholderiaceae > Paraburkholderia > Paraburkholderia sp. J10-1. Next base: position 857,375 of record NZ_CAJMYW010000001.1, read on the forward strand.
GCGCCATCGTGGCGGAGGCGCAAGCGGCGAACACCTATGTGATGGCGCATGCGTACACGGGTCGCGCAATTGCGCGCGCGGTGCGCTGCGGCGTGCGCACGATCGAGCACGGCAATCTCGTGGACGAAGCGGCCGCGCAGGTGATGCGCGAGTTCGGTGCTTTCGTGGTGCCGACGCTCGTGACCTACGACGCACTGGCCACACACGGCGCGCAGTTCGGACTGCCGCCGGATTCGGTGGCGAAGGTGGCTTCCGTGCAGCAGAAGGGGCGCGAATCGCTGGAAATCTATGCAAAGGCCGGCGTGCAGATGGGCTTCGGCTCCGACCTGCTCGGCGAGATGCACGCGTTCCAGACCGGCGAATTCCGCATCCGCGCGGAAGTGCTCGGTAATCTGGAGGCGTTGCGTTCGGCTACGAGCGTGGCTGCGGAGATCGTGAACATGAAGGGCGAACTGGGCGTGATCGCGGCGGGCGCCATTGCCGATGTGGTGGTGCTCGACGGGAATCCGCTCGACGACATTGGCGTCGTGGCCGGTGAGGGCGAGCGGATCGAGTATGTGCTGCAGCGGGGGAAGATTGTGAAGGCGCGAGTGGAGGGCTGATCGCCCTCGGGCATGAATCAATTTTCCGCGCAAGCGGGGCGATCCGGAGGAGCATCGGCGCCGTTTTGGGACGGACTCGCGGCCACGGCCGTTTCGATAAGGAAGGATTCGATGGCCGCGGCAAGCGCGAGGGGTGTTTCATTCATCGGATAGTGGCCGGCGTTCCTCAGTATCTCAACCGTGGCCCGGGGATAGCGGAGGAGGTAGGTTTTGGCCATCAATGCGGCGTTGAAGGTGGGATCGTGCTCGCCCACCAGCACCTTCACCGGATGCCTGCCGGTGATCGCGTCGCTGAAGTCGGTATCGGCCCACGCACGGAAGTACGCGGCGAACGCATGCGGGCAGGAATGCGTTGCCGACCAGGCGGCTTTCCAGTCGACCCAGGACGAGGGTAACCGTCCGCCGGTGCTGCGATCGATGATGGTTCTGCGATTGTCGATGGACCCGGCGGCGTCTTCGAGCAGGCGCCGCGTTGCCGCATCGTATGCAATGCCGCCGCATGGAACCGGCGCGACTGCAACCAGTGCCCTGACCCGCTCGGGAGCACGTGTCGCAATCCGTTCGATCGCCATGCCGCCCATTGAATGACCCATCAGGCTGAAGGTGTGAAAGCCGAGCGCATCGGCAAGCACCAGCGCATCGGAGGCGATCTCATCGACCGTGTAGTCTCCGCGCGCTTCCCGCATTTTTCCGTAGCCGCGATAGTCCATGAATACGTAACTGAAGGCGTGGCCAGACAGCCAGGGTTCAATCTGCTCGAACGAATGAGCGTCACCGAACCAGCCGTGCAGAACGAGGACGGGGTGAGGGCCATGTCCCACGCGATGAAACGTATTGGGCATATCGACTCCGAAATGAATGGGATGGGCAGATCGTAAGTCGGATGACCGAGGCCCGCCTTCTAAAACGGGTCAATCACTGTAGAATTCGGGCCATGCGAAATACCTTGGTCGATCCCTTCGAAGACATTCCTCGCAGCGTGGTCGTGACCGCGAACGAATACGCGGCCGGCTCATCATTTCCCGTGCATGCGCATCGACGCGGTCAGTTCGCGTTTGCCTCTCGCGGCACGATCAGCGTGGCGACTCCGGAAGGCCGGTGGCTCGTGCCGCCGCAGCGAGCGTGCTGGGTGCCCGCCGGTGTAGCGCACGAAATGACGATGCGCGGGCCCGTCACCATGCTCAACGCTTTCGTGTCGCTGGAAGAAGCGCGCGATGCGCAACTGCCGGCCCATTGTTACGTCTACGGCGTTTCGGCCCTTCTCAAACAATTGCTCGAAGAGGCCATCGATTTGCCGGCCATGTACGACGTTGGTGGGCGTGCAGGCAAGCTGATGAGCCTGCTCGTGGCGGAGATAGCGTCAATGCCGCGACTCTCACTCCATGCGCCGTTGCCGAGTGATCCTCGTCTCGTTCGCGCGTGCCGGATGCTGCTTGACGCGCCATCGATCGCCGTCGGGCTGGACATGATGGCCGCCGAAGTCGGAATGAGCCGGCGAACGCTTACGCGGCTTTTTCGTGTAGAGACCGGCGTGAGTTTTGCGGAGTGGCGCCAGCAGGTCTGCCTGCTTTCTGCCATCGAGCGTTTGAGTGGAGGGGAGCCCGTGACTCGGGTTGCATTGGACCTTGGGTACGCGAGTCCTGGCGCGTTCTCATTCGCCTTTCGTCGCGTGCTGGGGGAAGCGCCGAGCCAATATCTGGAGACGCGACGAGCGGCGTGAAGGCGCAGCCGCTCGTTTTACGGCGTGCGAGCGCGGCATGCCCCTTCACTGCCCATTTTGCGACCTTCCAGATGACTGGATCGTCGACCGCAACGGCGCATAAATCGCGGTGCGAAATACCTAATCTGCGCCACCCGGGTATACGTTGATCATCTCCAGCCGCCACATGGTCACGGTCGTGGCCGTCGCCCGTTTCGTCAAGCGTCATCCATAGCGTTCAGTGCTGCTGAAAGCGGTCGCGGCGATTGCCATGACTGCAGTTGCCGCACGCCGCCACCTGGCGCGGCACCCAACTCAGACCGGCTCGCGCGGCACCCGCGCATGCACCATTTAAGTGAATGCGACCCCAATTGTATCAAATCTCGTAATAATTGAAGGGGGCAATCCGGCGTCGATAATGTGGCGCAATCCGTCGATCGCCCGCTCCACAAGACATTGCGCCTACTGTTACGTTTTCGCGACAGTCATTTTTTTTCGTTTCTTGAGTTGCAGGGCGGTACCGTATTCTCCGGCGCGCAACAAAAAAGTACATCAATCCAAAAGAGACTACTGGTTACTGAATTACAGATGAAGAACACCAACATCAAGGCAAGCGTTATCGCGGTTGCCGCTTTCGCAGCATCCTCGGCAGCAATGGCACAGTCGTCGGTCACCCTGTACGGCATGCTCGACGCCGGTATCGGCTACACCTCCAACGTCGGCGGCCACTCGAAGGTCAGCCTCGACGGCGGCGCCTCAGGTTCGAACAAGTGGGGCATGCAGGGTCAGGAAGACCTCGGCGGCGGCTTCAAGGCAGTCTTCAAGCTCGAAAATGGCTTCAACATTGCCACCGGTGGCATTGGCGGCCAGGGCCCGATTGGCTCCTCGCGTTCGCTGTTCAACCGCCAGGCGTTCGTAGGCCTCACTTCGGACCAGTACGGTACCGTGCGTTTGGGTCGCCAGATCGACGCCGTGACGGAAATGGTTCAAGGCCTCACGGGCGACGCCATTTCGGCGTCGACGTTCTCGACCCCGGGCGACGTGGACAACAACGACAACACGACGAACCAGAACAACGCGGTGAAGTACATCTCGCCGGTTTTCCACGGCTTCCAGGCTGAAGGCGCGTACTCGTTCGGCGGCGTTGCCGGTGCTATGGGCTCGGGTCAGTCGTGGTCGGTGGCTGCGGACTACGATCAGGGTGGTCTGACGGTCGCTGGCGGCTACTTCCACGCCGCAAACCAGGGTGAGGCCGGCTGGCAGAACGCAACGGCACAACCGTCCTTCGGTGGTGCGCTGGGCTATCCGAGCTCGGGTTACTACGGCGGCAATGCGTTCAAGAGCGCGGGCATCGCTCAGATCGCCGGTCAATACCAGTTTGGTCCGTACACGGCCGGCCTGCGTTACTCGAACGCGCAGTACCAGGGCAACGACGGCCAACAGTCGATTCACTTCAACGTGCTGGGCGGCCTTCTGCAGTACCAGGCAACCCCGGCGCTGTCGCTGGCTGCGGGATACACGTACGTCTACGGTTCGCAAGCCACGCCTGCGCAAGCCGCTGAGGGCCGCACCATGGCTTCGATCAACCAGGTCTCGCTGGGTGCGACGTACGCGCTGTCGAAGCTCACGTCGGTCTACGCAATGGGTGCCTACGTTCATGCTCAGGGCGCTCAGGCTTCGGCTGCTGACTTCGGCAACACCGCATCGGGCGGCAACCAGGTTCAAGCCAACATTGGCATGTACCATCGGTTCTAATCGCAGGTTCGGAAGCGCGGGGTAGCAGACACGTTACCCAGTTAAAGAAGCGCTCCGCTTGTGAATCGCACCCCAAAAGTTGGACATTGATCCAACCTTTGGGGTGTTTTTTCACGAGGGTTTGCCAACACCCACCCGCATCGAAACCTCCACATCCCCGCCGAACGGAATCGAGAGATACCCATTCCCCGGTGCACGCACGCGCGCGAGATAGTCGGGGCTCTCATCGGCATTGTCCGCGACGACGAACGCGCCCTGCGCAAGGCGCGACTCAACGAGGCTCAGCACGTCGCCGTAAAGCGCCTTCGCGCCATCGAGCAGCAGAAGCTCGATCGAATCGGGCAGGTCCACACTCAGCGTCTGCAAGGCATCGCCTTCGCGAATTTCCACGAGATCGAATAGTGCGCCGCTCATGAGGTTTTCGCGGGCTCGCGCGATCTTGGACGGCTCGAATTCACACGTAATCAACCGGCCGCCGCCGTTGTCCCGCAGCGCCGCCGCGAGCTGCAGCGTGGAAATGCCAAACGACGTACCGAATTCGACGATGGTCCGCGCACGACCGCCGCGCGCCAGCATGTAGAGCAGCATGCCCGTTTCTCGCGAAACGGGAAGGGCAATGTCCTTCAGGCGGCCGTAGAAGTCGAGATAGTCCGTCTTGCTGTGCATCAGCCGTGTGCGTTCCTCGGGTGCGAGTGCGGCCACTGCGGAAATGGACGCCGGGGAAATGGCATCGGCTTCGTCGAACAGGCGATCCAGCAACGGCGCGAGTTGAGGCGAGGTCAATGTGTTCATGGAATTCTCCTTTCGCTAATGCAGAAACGGCGCGTAACTGCATAGCATGACTAAACATTAAAAAACGGCTTGATCGAGATTGGCAATCACACCAGTCAGTTGTCAAACGTGCCGCGATATTCGGGAGCGGCGTCCGCTCGAGTGTTCATTTCGAACATCACGCCGCCCGGCGCGCGGCAGAAAAAGCGTGACCCGCGGCCATTGTTGAAGATGCCGGTTTCCATGTGGACGCCCTCCGCCGCGAAGCGCTCATACAGGTCGCGCACGGCGTCGAGGCTCGGCAGCTCGAAGCCCACGTGGAAGTTCTCGGGCCACGCCGGCGCGTCGCCGCTTGCGTGGTCGATCACAACGTCGTAGCCGGGGCGCTTGAGGATAAACGACTGGTCCCACGCTCCCGCTATCGTGAATCCCAGGTGGCGTTCGAAGAAGGCCGCCGTTGCGGCGGTGTCGGAGGAGGGGAAGCTCAGGTGATTGAGCTTCATGGCTTGAATCACGTCATTCATCGTCGGTCTCTCATGGTGTGGCGGCGGCCCTGTGCCGTTACCGCCTGAGGACTTCAGAATATAAGCAAATGCTCACATTCGGCTACTCGCATTGGGTGCGCACGCGCCATGCGCGCAAAACCCCTGCGCCATAGCCGATTCAACGATGAAAGACAGCGGCCGCGCCAACGCGTGCTCGCATTCAGCGGCGCACGAGCGCCACGACGTAGACGCACGGGCCCTTGCCCGGATTGAAGAACGCGCAGGCGGCAGGCGGCCCGAGCTGGAGGCAGTCGCCGGCTTCGAGCGTATGAACCTGCTCGCCTTCCTCGAATACCAGCGTGCCGCTGCGCACCCAGATCTGCTGATGCTGGAACGCAAACGCCGACGCTGGATACGCAACACGAACCCCGCCCGGCAACGCGATTTCCACGAGTTCGAGCATGCCGCCGTTGCGCGGCGAGACGGCGCGGCGCGTATAGCCGGTTTCGGGGTCTTGCCAGAGCTGCTGATCGGCGGCGCGGCTCAAGCGCTCGCCAGTTTGCTCGGCGAGCGCGAGGAGCATGGAAAGCTGCAGGCCAAAGGCGCCCGAAAGCCGGCCGAGCACCGTCGCCGTGGGACTTGCTTCGCCGCGCTCGATCTTGCTGATCATGGCCTTGGAAACACCCGAGCGCTCGGCCATGTCCGCGAGCGACCAGCCGCGCGATTCGCGCTCGATACGCACGCGCGTGGAAATGGCGGAGGTGGGATCGGTGAGCGGTCGGTTCATACCTGGAAGGTTGGCGTTGGGGCGCGAGCGAGTCGATTATACGGGGCCAGTCGCGGCGCGCTGTTTAGCAGATCGAACGGCATCCGAGTTAACCCGGATCAAATCCCGGTTTCATTAGTATCCGTTCGTCTACTATAGTAGATGGCATCGAGTGCGCCGAAAAGGAGCCGACATGCCGCGTGAAATCCGTCTGAACGCTTTTGACATGAACTGCGTGGGCCACATTCAGCAAGGCTTGTGGACGCATCCGCGCGACCAGTCGAGCCGCTATACGGAGCTGCAGTACTGGACCGACTACGCGAAGAAGCTCGAACGGGGCCTGTTCGACGGCATTTTTTTCGCGGATGTCGTGGGCGTGTACGACGTCTACGGCGGCAACGCGGATGCCGCGCTGCGCGGCGCGGTGCAGGTGCCGGTGAACGACCCTACGCTCGTCATTCCCGCCATGGCCGCGGTTACACAGCATCTGGGCTTTGGCGTGACGGCCAATCTCACCTATGAGCAGCCGTTTCTGTTTGCGCGGCGCATGTCCACGCTCGACCATCTCACGGGCGGGCGCATCGGCTGGAACATCGTCACAGGCTATCTCGATAGCGCCGCGCGCGCGATCGGCATGGACGGGCAGAACGCCCACGACGACCGTTACGATCTGGCCGACGAATACATGTCGCTCGTGTACAAGCTCTGGGAGGGCAGCTGGGACGACAATGCGGTGATCAACGACCGCGCGGGCGGTATTTACGCCGACCCGGCGCGCGTGCGCATGATTCATCATCGCGGGCCGCAGTACAAGGTGGATGCAATGCACCTGTGCGCACCGTCGCCGCAGCGCACGCCCGTGCTGTACCAGGCGGGATCGTCCACGCGCGGAAGGCGCTTTGCGGCGACGCACGCCGAGTGCGTGTTCATCAATGGTCAGAAGATGGACGGCGTGAAGGAGATCGTCGGAGACATTCGGCGCCAGGCGGTGCAACTCGGACGCGCGGCCGACGACGTGAAGGTCTTTCTTGGCGCCACGCTGATCGTCGGACGCACGGATAACGAAGCGCGCGAGAAGTTCGAAGACTACCGGCGCTACGTGAGCTCCGAAGCGGCGCTCGCACACGCGGCGGCTTCGCTTGGCATCGACTTCGCGCGCTACGATCTCGACGAGCCGATCGAAACAGGCCAGAGCCAGGCGATTGTTTCGAACGTCGAAGCCATGACGCGCAGCGCCGGGCCGCAATGGACGCGCCGCAAGCTGCTCGAGCAAATGGTGCTCGGCAGCCGCCAGGCGCCGTGGGTGGGCTCGGCGCAGCGCATTGCGGATACGCTGATCGAGTGGAGCGAAACGGCCGGCGTGGATGGCTTCAATCTTTCGCGCACGGTGGTGCCGGAGTGCTTCGACGACGTGGTCGAACTGCTGGTGCCGGAACTGCAAACGCGCGGCGCGTACAAGAGCGCGTATCGTGAGGGCACGCTGCGCGAAAAGCTCTCCGGCGGCGCGCGTCTGCCGGCCTCGCACGCGGCGGCACGCTATCGCGGCGCGCGCGCCAACGACGCATGAGCATCGGACACTGAATTCCCGCTACGAGGAGACCGCGGCAAGCGGGCAAGAACATGGTAGACAAATCCCTCTTTCGTGACGCCATGGCAGGTCTTGGGGCCGCCGTGAACATCGTCACGACCGATGGCGACGCCGGGCGCGCCGGGTGCACGGCGTCCGCCGTATGCGGCGTGACGGACGAGCCGCCCACGCTGCTCGTCTGCATCAACCGCACGAGCCGCAACAACGCGATCCTGCGCGAGAACGGCCGGCTTTGCGTGAACGTGCTGGCGGCCGACCAGCGCGAGGTGGCCACGCGCTTCGCCACGAAAGACATCGACATGGACGAGCGTTTCGCGCTCGCCGACTGGTATCGGCTCGAAACGGGGGCGCCTGCACTGCGCGGCGCGGTGAGTTCATTCGATTGCCACATTACGCGCACGACCGAAGTCGGCACGCACACGGTGTTTTTCTGCGAGATCAAGGCGGCACGCATGGTGGGCGGGCGTGACGGGCTGATCTGGTTCGGCCGCGCGTTTCATCGCGTGCTTGCGCAGGCGCACGCAGCGGCGGCGGTCTGAGCGTGGCGCGCACGCCTTCTCAAGGGGCTGGCGGTTCCCGTTCTCCTGACGAAACGGGGTCGCCTGGGCAAGGCGCGGCGCAACGCGGCAAGGCCGCATCGCTGGCGTTGCTGCTGCTCGCGCAGGTGGCGGCGATGGGCGTGTGGTTTTCGTCGAGCACGGTGGTGGCCCTCATCAAGCAGGCACACGCCATTGCGGCGTTCGATGAGGCGCTGCTCACGAGCGCCGTGCAGTGCGGCTTCGTAGCGGGCACCATCACTTCGGCGCTGCTTTCGCTGCCCGACCGCTACGATCTACGCAGGCTGCTCGCGGGCTCCGCGCTCGTGGCGGCCGTCGCTACCGCCTCGCTCGCGTTCCTGCCGCCGGTTGGCGGCGCGGTCGTCGCGCTGCGCTTCGTCACCGGCATGTGCATGGCGGGCGTGTATCCGGTCGGCATGCGGCTCGCGGCCACCTGGGCGAAGGGCGATCTCGGCCTGCTCGTTGGCCTCCTCGTCGGCGCGCTCACGCTCGGCTCGGCGAGCCCGCATTTGCTGGCCGCGACGGGCGGGCTCGACTGGCGCACGATCTATGGCGTCGCCGCCGCATGCGCGGCGTGCGCCGCAGTGCTGATCGGCTTTGCGGGCATCGGGCCGAATATCCGGCGCGCCACGCGCATCGACTTCGCGAAGGTCACGCAGGCGTGGCGTAAGCCCGCCTTGCGGCTCGCCAATCTCGGCTATCTCGGCCACATGTGGGAGCTTTACGCGATGTGGGCGTGGCTCGCGCTGTTTCTTCAGCAAACCTTTATCGCACGTGGCATGGCCAACGCCCGCACGCGCGCGGAATGGATGACCTTCAGCGTGATCGCGATCGGCGCGGCAGGCGCGTGGCTAGGCGGCGTGCTGGCGGACCGCGTGGGGCGCACGGCCGTCACGGTGGGCGCCATGGCGACGAGCGCAACGTGCGCGGCGCTCATGGGCTGGCTGGCCAACGCGCCGCTTGCCGTAATGGGGGCCGTCGCGCTCGTGTGGGGCGTCTCGGTGATCGCCGATTCCGCGCAGTTTTCGGCGAGCGTGGCCGAACTGGCCGATCCGGACTCGGTCGGCACGCTGCTGACCGCGCAAACCTGCGCGGGCTTTTTGCTCACGCTGGTGAGCATTCATCTCGTGCCTTACGCGGTGGCGTGGCTCGGATGGCGGGGCGGCTTCGGCATGCTGGCCGTGGGGCCGGCGCTTGGTTGCGTCGCGATGCTGCGCTTGCGCCGTCATCCCGACGCGGTGAGGCTGGCGGGCGGGCGGCGTTGAGGATCGAGTCAGCACGTGCCGTGCGCTGATACGGTCAATCAAAGCGAAAACTCGCGAATCGTTGCGCGCGCATGCATCTCTCAGGACACGCCCGCCGCGACGCCGCGAGAACCGGTGGAGTTCAAGTCCGGTTGTGGCTCCACCGCAGCCATAAACCGTGGACCTTTTCACGGAGCCACGGCTACGTTACCTTTGTGCGGATACCCTATCTGTCTCGCGCAAGAGGAGCTTGTCACGCATGTCAGCAAGACTGAACGAATTCCAGCAGCCCATAGGCGACCCGGTAACCGGCTGGCAGCCGCGCGAGCGGCCCGCGCGCGTGACGATCGAAGGTCGGTTCTGCCGCATCGAGCCCATCGACCTCGACCGGCATGCCGCCGATCTCTTCGAAGCGTACGGCACGGCGGCCGACGGGCGCGACTGGACCTATCTGTTCGCCGAGCCGTTCACCGACTTCGCGGCGTTTCGCGAGTACCTCGCGAAAGCGGCCGCATCGAGCGACCCGTTCCATTACGCTGTGATCGACCGCGCGAGCGGCAAGGCCGTGGGCACGTTCGCGCTCATGCGCATCGAGCCGGTGCATGGCGTGATCGAAGTGGGCAGCGTGACGTTTTCGCCGCGCCTGAAGCAAACGCCGGTTTCGACCGAGGCGCAGTACCTGCTGATGCGCTACGCGTTCGACGACCTCGGCTACCGGCGCTACGAATGGAAATGCGACAGCCTGAACGCGCCTTCGCGCAAGACGGCGCTGCGTCTTGGCTTCCAGTTCGAGGGCATTTTCCGCCAGGCGATCGTGTACAAGGGCCGCAACCGCGACACCGCGTGGTTCGCCATCATCGACCAGGACTGGCCGCTCGTGAAAGCCGCGTTCGAGAAGTGGCTCTCGAAAGAGAACTTCGACGCGCACGGCCAGCAACGCGCCTCGCTTGCCAGCTTGAGAGACCCGGCGGCGTCCTGAATGTCTGCGGCGATCCTGATCCGCGATGTCGCGCCCGCCGACCGCGACGCGTGGTTCCACCTTTGGGCCGGCTACAACGCGTTCTACGAAACGCGCGTCGCGCCGCACATCAGCGAGCGAACATGGCAGCGCATGCTCGATGCGAACGCGCCGCTGTTCGCGCGCGTGGCTGAAGTCGAGGGAAAGCTGGCGGGATTCAGCCTCTGCGTGCTGCATGAAGGCACATGGGTGGACGCGCCGATCTGCTATCTGGAAGACCTCTTCGTCGATCCCGGCTGCCGCGGCCAGGGCATAGGCAGGCGGCTTATCGAAGACCTCATCGCGCTGGCGCGTTCGCGCGCATGGTCGCGTCTTTACTGGCACACGCGCGAGGACAACCCCGCGCGCAAGCTCTACGACGAATTCGCGCAAGCCGACGATTTCGTGCGTTATCGATTGCAGTTCTGAACCCGGCGCGCGGATACGCGCAAACGGCGGCTTCGCGCGGAGGCTTGAACGCGCGCGCCGGCGTTCTCACGTCCCGAGTGTGATAGATAGGATTGTAACGAGTATTGTCACGATCGTTTCATCGGTATAGGATGAGTGCGAATAAACCACCACGGTTTGATGTGCATTGCACAAATTCGCCTCCCAGCCTATGTCAGAAGCCTCAACGAACTCGCTCGTCGTGCTGCGCGGCGCGCCCGCCCAGCACGCTGCGCATGGCGCGCGCAACGCCGGCGTGGCGTTCGACGCGGCGTGGCTCGACGCCTTGCGCGTCAACCAGTCCGCCGTCGAGCGGCGCACGGCCACGCTCGGCACGCGCCGCGCGGTCAAGAAGGACGCGCAGGCCGCGTGGCTCCTGAAGGCCATCACCTGCATCGATCTCACCACGCTCAACGGCGACGACACCGAGGGCCGCGTGCGGCGCCTGTGCACGAAGGCGCGCCACCCCGTGCGCGCCGACCTGCTGGCCGCGCTCGGCTTCGCGCCCGAGGCCATCACCACGGGCGCGGTGTGCGTGTACCACCGCTTCGTCGCGGCGGCCGTGGACTCGCTGGCGGGCAGCGGCATACCCGTTGCGGCGGTGTCCACCGGCTTTCCGGCCGGCCTCAATCCGCACGCGCTCAAGCTCAAGGAAATCGAGGCCTCCGTTAAGGACGGCGCCGAGGAAATCGACATCGTCGTGACGCGCGAGTACGTGCTAACCGGCAACTGGCGCGCGCTTTACGACGAAGTGCGCGATTTCCGCGCGGCGTGCGGCCACGCGCACCTGAAGGCGATTCTCGCCACCGGCGACATTCGCGTGCTGTCGAACATTGCCCGCGCTTCGATGGTCTGCATGATGGCGGGCGCGGACTTCATCAAGACGTCCACGGGCAAGGAAGGCACCAATGCCACGCTCGACGTTTCGCTCGTCATGGTGCGCATGATCCGCGAATACCGCGAGCGCACCGGCGCGCTGGTGGGCTTCAAGCCCGCGGGCGGCGTCTCGAACGCCAAAACCGCGCTTGCGTACCAGATCCTCATGAAGGAAGAGCTGGGGCGGCCCTGGCTCGAGCCCGAGCTGTTCCGCTTCGGCGCGTCGAGCCTGCTTGCCGACATCGAGCGCCAGCTCGAACACCACGTGAGCGGCCGCTATTCCGCCTTCCACCGCCACCCCGTAGCCTGAGCAGACCATACCGATGAGCGTAGCCGAGTACTTCCGAACGATGGATTACGGTCCCGCCCCCGAGGACGATCAGCCCGTGCGCGCCTGGCTTGCGCAGCACGAAGCCACGTTCGGGCATTTCATTGATGGCGCATGGCGCGAGAGTGGCGATGGTGCGCGCTTCGAAGTGCGCGCGCCGGCCACCGGCGAGGCGCTCGCCGCCGTGGCGCAAGGCGGCGCGGCCGATGTGGCGGCGGCCGTGGCGGCAGCGCGCGCGTCGCAGCCCGAGTGGTACGCCATGGGCGGCGCGGCGCGGGCACGTCATCTTTACGCGCTTTCGCGCATGGTGCAGCGGCACAGCCGCCTCTTTGCCGTGCTCGAAGCGCTCGACAACGGCAAGCCGATTCGCGAGGCGCGCGATATCGACATTCCGCTCGTGGCGCGCCATTTCCTCCATCACGCTGGCTGGGCGCAGCTTCAGGAGAACGAACTGCCTGGCTGGTCGCCGCTTGGTGTGATCGGTCAGATCGTGCCGTGGAACTTTCCGCTACTGATGCTCGCGTGGAAAGTGGCGCCCGCTATCGCGCTCGGCAACTGCGTGGTGCTCAAGCCCGCCGAATACACGCCGCTCACCGCGCTCCTGTTCGCCGAACTGGCGCATCGCGCGGGGCTGCCCAAGGGCGTGCTCAACGTGGTGACGGGCGACGGCAGCACGGGCGCGGCGCTCGTCGAGCATCCGGGCGTCGACAAGATCGCCTTTACCGGCTCGACCGAAGTGGGCCGACTCATCCGTACCGCGACGGCCGGCACGGGCAAGTCGCTCACGCTCGAACTGGGCGGCAAGTCGCCGTTCATCGTCTTCGACGACGCCGACCTCGACGGCGCGGTGGAAGGCGTGGTGGACGCCATCTGGTTCAACCAGGGCCAGGTGTGCTGCGCGGGTTCGCGCCTGCTCGTGCAGGAAGGCGTGGAAGCGCGCTTCATCGAAAAGCTCAAGCGCCGCATGGCGACGCTGCGCGTGGGGCCTTCGCTCGACAAGGGCATCGACATTGGCGCGATCGTCGATCCGGTGCAGCTCGAACGCATCGAGTCGCTCGTGGAAGCCGGGCGGCGCGAAGGCTGCAACGTGTGGCAGCCGCGCGAAGTCGAGCTGCCGTCGGGCGGCTGTTTCTATCCGCCCACGCTAGTTACGGGCGTGGGACCGGCGTCGACGCTCGCGCAGGAAGAAATCTTCGGGCCGGTGCTCGCGGCTATGAGCTTTCGCACGCCGGAAGAGGCCGTGGCGCTCGCGAACAATTCGCGCTACGGACTCGCCGCGAGCGTGTGGAGCGAAACCATCGGTCGCGCGCTCGACATCGCGCCGCGCCTGCAATGCGGCGTGGTGTGGATCAACGCGACAAACCTCTTCGACGCGAGCGTGGGCTTTGGCGGCTACCGCGAATCGGGCTTCGGGCGCGAAGGCGGCCGCGAAGGCGTGTTCGAATATCTGAAGCCCGCAGCCTGGAGCACGCTGCCGATGCGCGCGCAACGCAAGGCGCGCTCGCCCGCACAAGACTTTGCGCATGCAGGCACAGGTCTCGATCGCACTGCGAAGCTTTTCATCGGCGGCAAGCAGGTGCGGCCCGATAGCGGTTATTCGCACGCCGTGTACGCGCCCAATGGCGAGTGGGTGGGCGAAGTTGCCGCGGGTAGCCGCAAGGACGTGCGCGACGCCGTTGCCGCCGCGCGTGGTGCGAGCAAATGGACGCAGATGAGCACGCACGCTCGCGCCCAGGTGCTGTACTACCTCGCGGAAAATCTGAGCGCGCGCGCCGAAGAATTCGCGCGGCAACTTTCGCGCCGCGCGGGACATGACGCGCGCGCGGCCGAGCGTGAAGTGGAAATGGCCATCGACCGGCTATTCAGCTACGCGGCGTGGGCCGACAAGTTCGATGGCGCGGTGCATACGCCGCCGTTGCGCGGCGTTGCGCTCGCGATGCACGAGGCGCTAGGCGTGGTCGGCATCGCCTGCCCCGACGAAGCGCCGCTGCTTGGCTTCGTTTCGCTCATCGCGCCGGCGCTCGCAATGGGCAACCGCGTGGTGGCGCTGGCGAGCGAGGCATGCCCGCTGGCGGCAACGGATTTTTATCAGGTCGTGGAGACTTCGGATGTGCCCGCGGGTGCGCTCAACATTCTGACCGGCGAGCGAGCGGCGCTGCTGCCGGCGCTGGCGAAGCACGACGATGTGGACGCGCTCTGGTGCTTCGGCACGGCGGCCGATTCGTCCCTTGTGGAGCGCGAATCGGTCGGCAACCTGAAGCGCACCTTCGTCGATCATGGCCGCGAGGTTGACTGGTTCGACCGGACGAGCGCAGGATTGCCGTTCCTGCGCCAGGCCGTGCAGGTGAAGAACATCTGGATACCGTACGGCGACTGAGCGTTTCGAACAAGAGAACGCCAAAGGGCATCACTAAGCGCTGAAGCGCCAAGTGCTGCCGACAGCTTTGCATGGGACCGGAGTAAGTGCTGAAGCACTAACTCCGGTCGACAGCTTTGCATGGGACGGCACTAAGCGCTAAAGCGCTAAGTGCCGTCGACAGGAGACAAAAAATGCTGAAGAATCTCGACCCGCTTCTGAATGCCGATGTCCTCCAGGCGCTGCGCGCAATGGGTCACGGCGACGAACTCGTCGTTTGCGACGCCAACTTTCCCGCCGACTCGGTTGCACGCGCAACGGTGCTCGGCAAGCTGCTGCGCATCGACGGCGCCGATGCGCCTCGCGCCGTGCGCGCAATTCTCTCCGTGCTGCCGCTCGACACGTTCGTCGAATCCCCGGCCATGCGCATGGAAGTGGTGGGCGAGCCCAACACGATCCCCACGGTGCAGCACGAAGTGCAGGCCGAAGTCGATGCCGCGGAAGGCCGCTCCGTGCCGTTCGCGCCCATCGAGCGTCATGCGTTCTACGCGCGCGCCCGCAAGGCCTACTGCGTGATCGCCACGGGGGAAACGCGTGGCTACGGCTGCTTCGTGTTCACCAAAGGCGTGCTGCTTGCGCCCGACGCGCCGCGTGCGAAGGAGCCAGGCCAATGAGCGGACGCGTCGTCATCCTCGGCATCTATGTGACCGACCTCGCGTTCCGTGCGAGCCGCATGCCGATGATCGGCGAGACGCTCGCCGGCTCGGCATTCGCGATGGGGCCCGGCGGCAAGGGCTCGAATCAGGCGGTGGCGGCCGCCCGCGCGGGCGCGCAGGTGGTGTTCTGCACGCGCGTGGGCAACGACGCGTTCGGCGATATCGCGCGGGCGACGTGGGCCGCCGAAGGCATCACGGCGCGCACCCGGGCCGTGGAAGGCCTGGCCACGGGCGCGGCGCACATCTTCGTGGACGACACGACCGGCATGAACGCGATCATCGTCGCGGCGGGCGCGGCGGCCACGATGGAGCCCGGCGACGCGGAAGCAATCGAAGCCGATATTGCGGCCTCCCAGGTATTCGTCACGCAGCTCGAACAGCCGCTCGCGGCGGCGCGGCGCGGCCTCGAACTCGCGCGCCGGCATGGCGTGAAGACCGTGTTCAATCCGGCGCCCGCCATCGCGCTACCCGACGACATCTTCCCGCTGTGCGACTACGTCACGCCGAATGAGACCGAGGCGCAGGCGCTCACCGGCATCGAGATCCGCAACGCCGACGACGCGCGCCGCGCCGCCGACGTGCTGCTCGCCAAGGGCGCGGGCGCGGTCATCGTGACGCTGGGCGAAGCCGGTGCGCTGTTGCATACGCGCGATGACTCGGTCTTGCTGCCCGCGTTCAATTGCGGCCCGGTCGTGGAAACGGCGGGCGCGGGCGATGGCTTCACGGGCGGCTTCGCGGCGGCGCTCGCACGCGGCGACGACGCGCTCACGGCCACGCGCTTTGGCTGTGCGCTGGCGGGCATTTCCGTCACGCGCGCGGGCACCGCGCCTTCCATGCCGCGAAAGGAAGAAGTCGACGCGATGCTTGCGCGCACGGCGAGCGCCGACGCGCATTGAGCGCAGCACGTTAAGCATTGCCAGGTGACAACACACCGCAAAGGATGAGGTCCATGAAGTCTGCACTCTTTGCCAAATGGTTCGGCGACCGGCAGTTGAACTTCCTGCTGGCGGTGAACCTGCTGGTCGTGCTGGTCGCGGTCTGGGTATCGCGCGGGCAGTTCGTCGGCATCGACAACCTGCAGTCGATGGGCGCGCAACTGCCCGAAGTCGCGCTGCTCGCGCTTGGCATCATGCTCTCCATGCTTTCGGGCAACGGCGGCATCGACCTTTCAGGCGTCGGGCTCGCGAATCTTTCGGGCATGATCGCCGCGCTGGTGGTGCCGCGCCTCGTGAGCGGCGACGACTCACCCGTGCTCTATACGACGCTCTTTTGCGTGATCGTCCTGTGCATGGGGCTCATTGGCGGCCTGCTCAACGGCGTGCTGATCGCGCGCCTCGGGCTCACGCCCATTCTCTGCACGCTCGGCACGCAACTGCTTTTCACGGGCTTCGCGGTGGCGCTTTCCAACGGCGCCTCGGTGCACGTGGATTATGTCGAACCGCTGGCCGACATCAGCAACGGCACGTTCTTCCAGGTGCCGATCTCATTCCTGCTATTCGTGGCCGTGGTCGTGCTGCTGGGCTGGCTGCTCAGGCGCACGCCGTTCGGGCTGCGCCTCTACCTCATGGGCACGAACCAGCGCGCGGCGTTCTATGCAGGTATTCCGCGTGCGCGCATGCTGATCATGACCTATGCGATGTGCGGCGTGCTCGCTTCGCTTGCGGGGCTCGTGAGCGTTTCGCACACGCTCAGCGCGAAATGGGACTACGGCAATTCCTATCTGCTGATCGCCATTCTCATCGCGGTGATGGGCGGCGTAAATCCGGCGGGCGGCTATGGACGCATCATCTGCGTGTTTTTTGCCGCGACGGTGCTGCAATTCCTTTCGAGCCTCTTCAATTTGATGGGCGTTTCGCAGTTTTTCGGCGACTGCGCCTGGGGCTTCCTGCTGTTGCTTTCGCTCGCCTTTGCGGGCGGTGAGCGGGTACGCGCGATTTTCGGTTTCGGGGGCTCCCCGTCTGCGGGCAAAGGGCGGACCTCGGGCTGACCGGCTGAACCGTGCAACAGGCGGGCCTCGAGCCTCGGAGGTCCGCCGCCATCTAATTCGGGGCGAGAGCTTGCGTTGCATGGGACCGCAGTAAGTGCCGACGCACAAACTGCGGATCGACACAAAAGAAACGGAGACATGACATGAAGATCAAGCGACTCAGCGTGGCAATCACAGCATGTGCACTTGCCGCTGGCATGGCGGCCGTGGCGTATGCGGCGGAAAACCCGACCATCGTCACGGTGGTGAAGGTGACCGGCATCAGCTGGTTCAACCGCATGGACGACGGCATCAAGGAGTTCGGCAAGGACAACCCGAAGGTTTCGGTCTACCAGACGGGGCCGGGCCGCGCGGACGCCGCGCAGCAACTGAAGATCATCGACGACCTGATCGCGAAGAAAGTGAGCGCGATCGCCGTCGTGCCGTACGATCCGCCCACGCTCGAGCCGGCGCTCAAGAAGGCGATGGACCGCGGCATCAAGGTGGTTACGCATGAGGCCGACAACGAGAAGAACACCATGGTCGACGTCGAGGCGTTCGACAACTCCGCCTACGGCGCCGCGCTCAACGACCGCCTCGCCTCGTGCATGCACAACGACGGCAAGTGGGCGACGATGGTCGGATCGCTCGGCAGCCGCTCGCAGGTGCAGTGGGCCGACGGCGGCATCGACAACGCGAAGAAGAAGTTCCCGAAGATGCAGCTCGTCGAAACGAACCTCGAGACCAACAACGACGGTGAGCACGCCTATGAAGTGGCCAAGGAAGTGCTGCGCAAGCATCCGGACATCAAGGGCTTCCAGGGCTCGTCGTCGCTCGACGTGATCGGCATTGGCCGCGCGGTCGAGGAAGCGGGCCTGCAGGGCAAGATCTGCGTGTATGGCACGGGCCTGCCGACCGAAGCCGGCAAGTACCTCGAAAGCGGCGCGATCAACGGTATTGCGTTCTGGGATCCGAAGCTGGCGGGCATGGCGATGAACAAGATCGCGATGATGCTGATCGACGGCAAGACGGTCGAAAACGGCGCGAATCTCGGCTTGCCGGGCTATGAGAAGGTCACGGTGTCGAAGGGTCCGGGCAAGGGCATCATCGTGCGCGGCCAGGGTTGGGTGAGCGTCGACAAGTCGAACTACAAGCAATACAACTTCTGATCGGCAGAAGGTGGCGCGCGCAACGGTCGTGAGGCCCAAGCGCGCGCCTGGTCGTAACGTCACGAAGAGACGACATGGCTTCAGAACCGTTATTGCAGGTGCTCGGCGTGCACAAGCGCTTTACGGGCGTGCACGCCTTGCGAGGCGTGACGCTCGCGTTCGAGCGCGGGCAGATCTATCACCTGCTCGGCGAGAACGGGTGCGGCAAGAGCACGCTCATCAAGATCATCTCCGGTGCGCAACCGCCCGACGAAGGCGAACTCGTGATCGACGGCGCGCGCCATGCGCGGCTCTCGCCGCTCGAATCGCTTGCGGCGGGCATAGAGACCGTCTATCAGGATCTTTCGCTGCTGCCCAACATGAGCGTGGCGGAGAATGTGGGGCTCACGACCGAACTCGCGGAACATGCGGGGCGCCTTGCTCGCACGTTCGACCGCCGCGAACTCGCCCGCACGGCCGAGCGCGCGCTGAAGGCCGTGGGGCTGCCAGGCGACGCCGACTTTCAGGCGACGCTCATCGAGCAACTGCCGCTCGCCACACGCCAGCTCGTGGCGATCGCGCGCGCCATTGCGAGCGAAGCGAAGTTCGTCATCATGGACGAGCCCACGACCTCGCTCACGCAAAAGGAAGTCACCAACCTGATCGCCGTGCTCGCGCACTTGCGCGCGCAGGGCGTGACCGTGCTGTTCGTGAGCCACAAGCTCGACGAGTGCTACGCGATTGGCGGCGAAGTGATCGTGCTGCGCGATGGCCAGAAAGTGACGCAAGGCCCGATTACGAATTACACCAAGGCGCAGTTGAGCGAACTGATGACTGGCCGCGCGCTCTCCACCGAACGGTACCGCAACGTCGCGGCCGAAGCCGACGTGCTGCTCGACGTTCGCGGCCTTGGCCGCTCGGGCCTCTTTCGCGACGTGTCGTTCACGCTGCATCGCGGCGAGATTCTCGGCGTGACGGGCCTGCTCGATTCGGGCCGCAACGAACTCGCGCGTGCGCTTGCGGGCGTTGCGCCGGCCGACGCGGGCGAGATCGTGCTCGAGGGCCGTGCGATCAAGCTTGCCACGCCCGGCGACGCGCGACGCGCGCGCATTGGCTATGTGCCGGAAGACCGCCTGAACGAAGGCCTTTTCCTCGACAAGCCGATTCGCGACAACGTGATCACGGCGATGATCGCGAGCCTGCGTGACCGCTTCGGCCAGATCGACCGCACGCGTGCGCGCGCATTGGCCGAGAACACCGTGAAGGAACTGCAGATCGCCACGCCCGATGTGGATAAGGCCGTGCAGTCGCTTTCGGGCGGCAACCAGCAGCGCGTATTGATAGGCCGCTGGCTCGCCATCGACCCGCACGTGCTGATTCTGCACGGGCCGACCGTGGGCGTGGACGTCGGCTCGAAGGACATCATCTATCGCATCATGCAGCGGCTCTCGCAGCGTGGCATCGGCATTCTGCTCGTGAGCGACGACTTGCCCGAACTGCTGCAGAACTGCGACCGCGTGCTGATGATGCGTAAAGGCCGCCTCGCCGAAGAGCACCACGCCGTTGGCCTGACCGAGGCCGAGCTGTACCGCGCGCTGCTTGCCGAAGCGGCCTGAATTTCGCGTAACGTTTTGCCGGACACCGCATGAGCATGAATCAGATAATGAGCACGTCGTCCAACACCGTCGAAGTCGCGCGCCAGCGCGTGCCGCTCAACTGGCGCGCGAAGCTCGCCCGCAATCCCGAGTGGTTCACGGCCACGCTGATCGTCATGACCTGCGTGATCGTGGCCTCCATCAACCCGCGCTTTTTCCAGTGGGCGACGCTGTTCGACCTGCTGCACTCGGCGACGACCACGTCGTTGTTCGCGCTCGGCACGCTTGTCGTGCTGGCTTCGGGCGGCATCGATGTGTCGTTCACGGCCATCGGCGCGCTCACGATGTACGCGATCACGAAGGCCGTGTTCGCGTGGTGGCCCGACGCGCCGTTCGCGCTCATTCTGCTCACGGGCGCGGTGGGCGGCATCGTGCTCGGCGTGATCAACGGCATGCTCGTGCACCGGCTGCAAGCGCCGTCGCTGATCGTAACGATCGGTACGCAATACCTATATCGCGGCCTGCTGCTCACCTTCGTGGGCACGACGTTCTTCATGAACATTCCGCACAGCATGGACCACTTCGGCCGCATTCCGCTCATTGCGTACAAGACCGCCGACGGGCTCAACGCGGTACTGCCCGTTTCCGCGATCGCGCTCGTGGCGGGCGCGATTCTCACGTGGTGGCTGCTCAACCGCACGATGATGGGGCGTGGCGTGTACGCCATGGGCGGCAGCACGGCCATTGCGGAGCGGCTCGGTTTCAACCTGCGCGCGATCCGGCTGTTCGTGTTCGGCTATACCGGGTTTCTCGCTGGCGTAGCGGGCATTTTGCACGTTTCGAACAACCGCCTCGCCAATCCGTTCGACCTCGTGGGCTCGGAACTCGACGTGATCGCGGCGGTGATCCTGGGCGGCGCACGCATTACGGGCGGCAGCGGCACGGTCGTGGGCACGCTGCTCGGCGTCGCGCTCGTTACGCTCATCAACAACGTGCTCATTCTCGTGGGCGTGCCGAGCACCTGGCAGAAGGTGATTGTCGGCGCGTTCATTCTGGTGGCGGGCACGCTGTTCGCGCTGCGCCGGCGTGGCTAAGCCAGCAGGCACTCAGAGCGACCGGCCTTCGTGGCCGGTCGGCGCTTAAGCGCCGTGCGCGCGCAGCGTTTGGCCTTTTTCGGTGATGATGGAACTGAAGTCGTCCATCTGCGAAAAGCGCCACGCTTTCACGACGCCGTATTTGCTTGCGTCCACAACGAGATGGCTTTCTACGGCGCTGGCCATGGCGGCCTGCTTGAGCGCCACTTCGTGGAAGTTCCAGCATGTCACGCCGCGCGCGGCGTCCACACCTCCCGCCGAAATAAACGCCTTGTTGATGCCCATGCGGCGCAGCGTTTCAAGGCTCTCCTCGCCGGAAAACGAGTCCGACGACGGCACATATACGCCCCCCAGCAAGATCATGCGCACATTGGGCATGCGCCGCAGAATCTCGGCCACGTTGAGCGAATAGCACACCGCCGTGATTTGCAACTGCGAAGGGATCAGGCGCGCGAGCGCCGCGAGCGTCGTGCCGCAGTCGATGAACACGGTGTCGTTCTGCGCGATGAGCCGTGCCGCGTGCGCCGACGCTTGCGCCTTGGCCTGCGCGAAGTGGTCCTTTTCGTGCTCGAGCGAGTAGCCGGCGGTGTTGGGCACGTCCTGCGCGCTCACGATATAGCCGCCCAGATACGTGAAACGCTCGGGATTCGCGGCGATGTCACGCCGCACGGTCATTTCGGAGACACCAAGCACGCTGGCGGCATCGCGCAGATGCATGACGTTGTGTTTGGCGAGCGCGTCGGCAAGGGCGCGCAGCCGGTCGGTTTTGGCCATGGAGTGGGTGCTGCGCGCCGGAATGGGCTGCCTTCCGGCGAGCGTTAGATTTGTTTCGTCCGCGTGATCGAATTATAACAAGCACGGCGTGCGAAGGCCACGCGCTTTGCTGCGCGCGGCTGCCGCGCGGCCTTCGGCGAGCATGCGTTTTTCGCATGCTTCGCTCGACAATTAATCGTTTGTCGCGTCCCGATGCCGCACGGATACTGCCCTCTCTCAAGAAGCGGCGGCAACGCCAAACCGGCAGCAATCCATGCGATCAGACCTCAATTTCATCAATGGGCAGTTCGTCGGCGCCGAAGGGCCGCGCATCGCTGTCCATAACCCCGCAACCGGCGACGCGATCGGTCAGGTGAGCGCGGCGAGCGCCGCCGATGCCATTCGTGCGGTCGAGGCGGCGAAGGCCGCCCAGCGTGGCTGGCGCAAGTTGCCCGCCGCCGAACGGGGCGTGATCCTGAACCGTTTTGCGGACGCGATCGTCGCGCGCGCGCCGAAGATCGGCGCGGCGCTGGCCGCCGAGTCGGGCAAGAGCGTCGCCGACGCAACTGCCGAAGCGCAATACGCCGCCGAAATCCTGCGCTACCACGCCCAATGGGCGCGCCGCATCGAAGGCGAGGTGATTCCGAGCGACAGCGCAAACGAAAACCTCATTCTCATGCGCGAGCCGATCGGCGTGGCCGCCTGCCTGATTCCGTTCAACTTCCCCGTGTACACACTGCTGCGCAAGATCGCGCCGGCGCTCATCACGGGCAACGCGGTGGTCGTGCGGCCGAGCAACAACACGCCGTCTTCGGCGTTCGAAGTGGCGCGCGCAGCGCAGGAAGCAGAACTGCCGCCGGGCATTTTCAACGTGCTGGCCATGGACCACGACACGGCGGCCGTGCTCTGCACGCACGCGGACGTCGGCATGATCACGCTCACGGGCAGCGTGAGCGCGGGCCGCAAGGTGCTCGATTACTGCAAGGAAAACATCGCCAAGCCGTCGCTGGAGCTGGGCGGCAAGACACCCGCGATCATCGAAGACGACGCCGATCTCGAAGCGGCCGCAACGGCCATCGTGCGCTCGAAAACCACGCATTGCGGCCAGCTTTGCACGGCGATCGAGCGTGTGTACGTGCACGCCAGCGTGCATGACCGCTTTGTCGCGCTGCTGCGCGAGAAGATGAGCGCCGTGCGCTTCGGCGACCGCGCCGAAGACGCAACCCGTATGGGTCCGCTCGTGAGCGCCAGCGCTCGATCGGCGATCCACGCGATGGTCGAACGCGCGGTGGCGGAAGGCGCGAAGCTCGAAACGGGCGGTTACGTGCCTGAAGGCAAAGGGCATTTCTACCCACCCACGCTGCTCACGCATTGCCGCCAGGACATGGAGATCGTGCAGGAGGAGATCTTCGGTCCGGTGCTGCCGGTGCTGTCGTACGAGACGCTCGACGACGCGCTGCGCATGGCCAACGATCACCAGTTCGGCCTTTCGTCGGTGCTCTTTACGGAGCGCTACCGCTCGACCATGCGTGTGGCGAACGAGATCGAAGCCGGTGAACTGTACGTGAACCGCACGCCCGCCGATCCCTACCAGGGTTATCACGCTGGCTGGAAGCGCTCGGGACTCGGCGGCGACGACGGCAAGCACGGCATGCTCGAATTCACGCAAACACGCCTTGTCGTGATGCCGTTCTGATCATTCGAGTTACTGATTAATCGTTGCAACAACGGCGCCCCTTGCAACGGGTGCCACAAATGAAGAAATAGCGCCTCGCGCGGGCAACCGCCCGCTCGAAGGCGTCAGCCTTGCATGGGACCAGAGTAAGCGTTGAATCGCTGGCTCCGGTCGACAGGAGACAATCTTGCAGAAGTCCATCGGAAAGCCCAATTCGGCGGCTGGTTTGCCGCGCGCCGAAACCTCATCGCACGCGATCGCCGCATCAGGGTCCACGCAGCGCTACGTGCAATTGCTGCTGCTCGTGCTTGCCGCGGGCGGCATCTACCCGCTGCTGTATCTGCGTCAGGTCTATCAGACCACGATGCTCGACGTTTTCCATATCGATAACGCTCAGCTCGGCTATCTCTACTCGGTGCTCGGCATCGTGTTCTTCGTGTGCTATCTGCCAAGCGGCTGGCTCGCCGACCGCGTCGCGCCGCGTCTGTTGATCTGCTTCTCTCTCATCGGCACCGGGGCGTTGGGCCTTTGGTACTCCACGGCGCCCTCGTTCAATGTCCTGCTCGTGATCTTTTGCTGCTGGGGCATCACCACCGGCCTCACGTTCTGGGCCTCGGTGCTCAAGCGCGTGCGCATGATCGCAGCGGCGAATGAGCAAGGCCGGTTCTTCGGACTGCTCGACGGTGGACGCGGGCTCGTCGAGGCGCTGCTCGCCACCGCCGCGCTCGCGCTCTTCGCGGCTGCGACCGGTTCGGGACGCGGTGAAGCAACGGGCCTGCGCCACGTGATCTATCTGTATTCGTTCACGTGTATCGGCCTTGGCGCGTTGATGAGCTTCTTCAAGGATCCCGCGCCCGCGCAGGCTGAAAGCAAGTCGGACGAAGCGAATGCCAAGGGTTCGCTTTGGCGCGATCTTGCGACGCTCGCCTCGATTCCCCAACTCTGGCTCATGGCGGCCGTCGTGTTCTGCGGCTATCAGATCTTCTGGGCGACCTACAGCTTTTCCGCGTATCTCCAGCAAGGCGAGATGCATATGAGCGTCGTGGCTGCCGGCATGGTGACCACCGCGAAACTCTGGATGCGTCCCATCGGCGGCATTGGCGGCGGCTTTCTCGGCGACCGTCTCTCGAACCTGCGCGTGCTGATCTGGGCGCTGTTCCTCGCCGTCGCGGGGCTGATCGGCCTGATCCTGTTGCCTGCGCTGCGCAACATGGCGCTGCTCGGCGCGGTCGTGCTGTTCATCGGGCTCATGACGTATGCGATTCGCGGCCTCTACTGGACGCTGCTCGACTACTGCGCCATTCCCATGCGCATAACGGGCCTCGCCATCGGTC
Source organism: Paraburkholderia sp. J10-1 (assembly GCF_905220165.1). Classification (NCBI taxonomy): domain Bacteria; kingdom Pseudomonadati; phylum Pseudomonadota; class Betaproteobacteria; order Burkholderiales; family Burkholderiaceae; genus Paraburkholderia; species Paraburkholderia sp. J10-1. The sequence continues at coordinate 882,127 of NZ_CAJMYW010000001.1, forward strand.
TCGTTTCGCTGATCGGCTATTCGTCGGACATCTTCCTGCCGCTCGTGAACGGCTATATCACCGAGCACTATGCGGGCATGCTCGGCTACCAGATCTATTTCGCCTATGTGGCCGCCATCGGCACGCTCGGCGGCATCGCTGCGCTCGTGCTCAAGCGCATGACCCACTCCAAACCTGCCTGAAACAGCCTGAACCATGAAAGTCGTTGCAATTGAAACGCACATCGTTGCGGTGCCCCCTCCGCATCTCGGCGGCATGTACTGGATCTTCGTCACGTTGAAAACGGATTGCGGCATCGAGGGCGTGGGCGAAATCTACTCCGCCACGTTCCACCCCGACGTGATGGTGCGCGCGATCGAAGACGTCTTCACGCGCTATCTGCTCGACCACGACCCGCATCGTGTCGAGCGCCTGTTCCGCGAGGCGTATTCGAGCGGCTTCACGCAGCGCCCGGACCTCACGATGATGGGCATCGTGAGCGGCCTCGAAATGGCGTGCTGGGACATCATCGGCAAGGCGGCGGACCAGCCCGTGCACGCGCTGCTCGGCGGCATGGTGAACGAGCGTCTTCGTTCGTACACCTACCTGTACCCGAAGAACGCGAAAGGCGAATACGATTACGACGACCCGGACCTCGCTGCACAATGCGCGGCCGAGAACGTGAAGCGTGGCTTCACCGCGGTCAAGTTCGACCCGGCGGGTCCGTACACGGCCTACTCGGGGCACCAGCTCTCGCTCGAAGTGCTCGACCGCTGCGAAACGTTCTGCCGCAAGGTGCGTGAAGCGGTTGGCAGCAAGGCCGACCTGCTGTTTGGCACGCATGGCCAGATGGTGCCTTCTTCGGCAATCCGGCTGGCGAAGCGGCTCGAAAAGTACGACCCGCTGTGGTTCGAAGAGCCGGTGCCGCCGGGGCAGGAAGAGGCCATCGCCAATGTTGCGAAGCGTACGTCGATTCCCATTGCCACGGGCGAGCGCCTCACCACGAAATACGAATTCCACAAGCTCTTGCAGGCGGGCGGCGCGTCGATCCTGCAATTGAACGTGGCGCGCGTGGGCGGCTTGCTCGAAGCGAAGAAGATCGCCACGCTGGCTGAGGTGCACTACGCGCAGATCGCGCCGCATCTGTACAACGGGCCCATCGGCGCGGCGGCGAGCATCCAACTGGCGGCCTGCACGCCGAACTTCCTGATTCAGGAAAGCATTGGCACGTGGGACGGTTTCCACGCGCAAGTGCTCAAGCAGCCCATTCAGTGGGAAGACGGCTACATCATTCCGTCGAAGGCGCCGGGCCTTGGCGTCGAACTCAACATGGACGTTGTGCGTGCGCACTCGCCCTATACGGGCAAGCGTCTGCATTTGCAGATGGCGAGCCAGCCCGCCGACGTGCGCGACACCTCGCCTGCACGCGGCTGATCTGCCGGAGCACACAGATGAACTACGACTACATCATCGTCGGCGCCGGTTCGGCGGGCTGCATTCTCGCGGAGCGGCTTTCCGCTTCCGGCCGGCATTCGGTGCTGCTGCTCGAAGCGGGCGGACCTGACGATTCGTTCTGGTTCAAGATCCCGATCGGCTTCGCCAAGCTGTACTACAACAAGCAGTACAACTGGATGTATTACAGCGAGCCGGAGCCGGAGCTTGCCAACCGGCAGATCTATGCGCCGCGCGGCAAGGTGCAGGGCGGCTCGGGCGCGATCAACGCGATGATCTACGTGCGCGGCGCCGCGCGCGACTACGATGACTGGGCTGCTGCGGGCAATGCGGGCTGGTCGTACCAGGAAGTGCTGCCGTACTTCCGCAAGCTCGAGTCGCATCCGCTTGGCGATACGCCGTGGCACGGCGCGAACGGCCCGGTGCGCATCACGCCGATGAAGGACGGTGCGCATCCGGTCTGCCGCACGTTTGTCGAAGGCTGCACGCAACTGGGCTACGAGCGCAACGACGACTTCAACGGCGCACGGCTCGAAGGCGTGGGTATCTACGACGTGAATACGCGCGACGGCAAGCGCGATTCGAGCAGCGTGGCGTATCTGCATCGCGCGGGGCACCGCTCGAACCTGAAGATCGAGCATCATGCGCGCGCCACGCGTGTGCTGTTCGACGAGAGCAAGCAACGCGCGGTTGGTGTGGAGATCGTTCAGCAGGGCGTAAAGCGCACGTTCCACGCGAACCGCGAAGTGATCGTCGCGGCGGGCGCGGTCGATTCGCCGAAGCTGCTGCAGCTTTCGGGCGTGGGCCCGCGCGCGCTGCTTGCGAAGCACGGCATTAACGTGGTGCACGAGTTGCCTGCAGTGGGGCAGAACCTGCAGGATCACCTGTGTGTGAGCTTCTACTATCGCTCGCGCGTGAAGACGCTCAACGACTCGTTCAGCAGCTGGGCGGGCAAGCTCAAGTTCGGCCTGCAGTATGTGTTCCAGCGCAAGGGACCGTTCTCGATGAGCGTGAACCAGTCGGGCGGCTTCTTCCGCACCAGCGAAGCTGAGGCGCACCCGAACATGCAGCTGTATTTCAATCCGTTGTCGTATCGGATTCCTAAGTCAAATCGGGCGCAGCTCACGCCGGAGCCATACTCGGGCTTTCTCGTCTGCTTCAATCCGTGTCGGCCCACGAGCCGCGGCTCGGTGGAGATCGCTTCGGCGAACGTGGAAGACGCGCCGAAAATTCGCGGCAACTACCTCTCGACGCAGAAGGACCGCGACGAGGCGATTGCAGGCAGCCGCCTCGTGCGCAAGCTGATGACGGCGCGCGCGTTGCAGGACATTACCGTTGCCGAGGTGACGCCCGCAGGCGAAGTGACCGACGACGCGAGCATGCTCAAGTTCTTCCGCGAGCAAAGCGGCTCGATCTATCACCTGTGCGGCACCTGCGCGATGGGGCCGGACCCGCGCACGGCGGTCGTGGACGCGCGCCTGCGCGTGCATGGCATCGAAGGCTTGCGCGTGGTCGATGCATCAATCTTTCCAAATATCACATCGGGCAACACGAACGCGCCCACGATGATGGTCGCGGAAAAGGGCGCGGATCTGATTCTGGAAGACGCGGATCAGGCGATTGCCGCGAAGGCCGTCGCGCAGGGCCGTCAGCGCATGGCGGCGATTTCGTCCTGAAGCCACTGCCGGAAAAGCTTGAGCGGCTTCGAAGCCTTTTGTTCGGGCCGCACGACGAACCAGTATGACTGGCGGCCGTCCACGTGGATGTCGCGCACGGGCGCGAGCAGGCCTTGGGCCAGCTCGTGCTCGATCATGTGGCGGTCGGCCATCGTCACGCCGAGCCCTTCGATGGCCGCGCGGATCGCGTGATCGAGCAGGTCGAATTCGTAGCCGCCCGAGGTGTCCACGTCCTCGATACGCGCTGCGTCGAGCCAGTGCCGCCACGTGAGATAGCGCTGGTTGTCGCCCGCGAGCACGTGCAACAAAGTTTGCTGCGTGAGGTCGACGGGCCCATGAGCGAGCAGCGCGGGCGAGCACACGGCAATGTGCGACTCGTGCATCAGCAGCGAGCTGTCGAGGCCTTCCCATTCGCCATCGCCAAAGCGGATCGCGCAGTCTAGCGCCGTGGAATCGGCCAGACTGTCCTGCAGATGCGTGGTGAGGCTCAGCTCCAGTTCGGGATGGCGCGCGCGCAGCCGCGTGAGGCGCGGCACGAGCCAGCGGCTCGCGAAGGTGGGCGGCGCGTTCACGCGCAGGCGGTTCAGGTCGCTTTTCTGCTGGATCGTGCGCACCGTCAACTCGATGCGGTCGAACGACTGCTGGAGCGTGCGCAGCAGCGCGCGCCCGGCATCGGTCAGTTCGAGCCGGTGGTGATGGCGCTCGAGCAGCGCCTCGCCAAGCTGTTCCTCCAACTGGCGCACCTGGCGGCTCACCGCGCTCTGCGTCACGTTCAGCTGCTCGGCGGCGCGGGTGAAGCTGCCGCTCGTGCCTGCCGCCTCGAACGCCTTCAGGGCGTTCAGCGCCGGCATCTTTCGCTTCAAGGTCGTCTCCTCGCTCCAGGCGCCATCTCGAAATGACGCCTCATGCAAACGACGCAGTATACCGGCCCGCACCGCCAATCAGGCGCCCCGCGCGCGTGAGAGTGCGGCCAGCGCAAGCGTGACGACGAGCGCGAACACGTAAAGCCCGCCCGCCCCCAAAAGACGCATGAACAACGAAGCGACGGTCGGACCGGCCGCGCCGCCGAGCGAGAAGACGAGCAGCAGCGTCGCGCTCGTTTGCACGCGCCGCGCCTGATCGACGCGGTCGTTCACGTCGGAGACGATCACGCCGTACAGCGTGAAGGTGAGCGCGACATAGAGAAAGAGCAGCGTATCGACGAAAGCCGGCGCGCGCAGGACGGCGAGCGCCGCGGCCGCGCACGCGGAGACGAGCGAGATCACGCCGAGCGTGGCGCGCCGCCCGAGGCGGTCGGAGAGCCGTCCCACGGGCCACTGCGAAAGCAGGGCGCCGATCAGCACGACACCCATGGCGCGCGAAATACTGCCAGGCGGATAGCCGATGCGCGCGAGATACACCGGCGTGAGCGCATAGAACGCACTGGAAAGCAGCCCCGCGCCAATGCAGGCCGGCACGCTGCGCGGCGCGGCGCGATGCAACTCGCGCAGGCCGTCGAGCAGCAGCGTGGGGCGCTTGGGCGTGGCGAGCGCGGAGTCCGGCGGCCTGGCTGCGGCCGCGGGCAGGGTGCCTTCGGCCGATTGCCATTCGCCGATCAACGCCACGGGAATGAGCGCGACCACGAACAGGCCGTTCACCAGCGCGTGCTCGAAAATGCCGCCGGGCGCGCCGAGCCCCAGCAGGAACTGCCCGGCGCTCACACCGAGATACGTGAGCACGAGATAGAGCGCGAACGCGCGCCCGCGCCGCTCGTTCGGCACGGCGCCGTTCACGCCGCTTTCGATCGACGTGAACACGCCCACCATGCTGAAGCCGGTAATGAGCCGCAGCACGGCCCAAACGTCAGGGGAATCGAAGGAGAGATAGCCGAGCGCCGCCAGCGCGGCGAGCGCGCCGAAGCCGATGAAGGCGCGCTGCGGTCCGATGCGCCCGACGATGGGCCCAAGCCCCAGCGCGCCGACGATAAAGCCGACGTAGTAGCACGATTGCACGAGGCCGACGGCGAGCGCGGTTTGCTCGCCGTGCAGCATGCGCAGCGAGATCAGCGTCGTGAGAAGGCTGTTCCCGCAAACGAGGATCGTATAGCCGCCCAGCAGGCCGATGAGCGCCCGCATCTACGGCTTAGTGCGTGGTCCCGGCGCGGCGCTCGACGAAGCGCCGCACGTAGTCGTCGGCGGGGCGATGCAGGATGTCGTCGGGGGTGCCGCACTGGATGAGGCGCCCGTCGCGCAGAATGGCGATCTGGTTGCCAATGCGCAGCGCTTCGTCGAGATCGTGCGTGATGAACACGATCGTTTTCTTGAGCGTGGCCTGGAGTTCGAGCAGCTGATCCTGCATCTCGGTGCGGATGAGCGGGTCGAGCGCCGAGAACGCTTCGTCCATGAGCAGCACGTCGGTGTTCGCGGCGAGTGCGCGGGCGAGGCCCACGCGCTGGCGCATGCCGCCAGAAAGCTCGTCGGGGTAGTGGTCGGCATAACCCGAAAGACCGACCTTGCCGAGCCATTCGCGGGCGCTTGCCTGCGCTGCTGCCTTCTTTTCGCCGCGCGTGGCGAGCGCATACGCGGCATTGTTGAGCACCGTCTGGTGAGGCAGGAGTCCGAAGCTCTGGAACACCATGCTCACGCCGTAACGGCGCAGATCGCGCAGGCCGTTGTCGGAGAGTTTGAGCACGTCCTTGCCGTCGATCAGGATCTCGCCCACGGTCGGCTCGATGAGCCGGTTGAAGTGGCGCACCAGCGTGGACTTGCCCGAGCCCGAAAGGCCCATGATCACGAAGATCTGGCCAGAGCCGATCGACAGGCTCACGTCGTTCAGGCCCACGTTGCAGCGCGTCTTTTCGAGGACCTCGGCCTTGCCCGCGCCGCCGCGCAGCAGGTCGAGCGCGCGCTGGCTTGCGTCGCGCGTGCCGAAGATCTTGTAGACATTCTTGACTTCGATGCCGCTCATGATCGTTACCTCATTCCATGCTCATTGCGTATGCGGGATGCGCCGGCCGGATCGCTTCCATTGTGCCGGCGCTTGTGCCTTCGCGTTCGTTATTTGGCCGGCTGGCTCGCCAGGTCGCTGGCCTTGGCTGCTTGCGCGCTGTCGCTTTCCTGCTCCCGAACGCGGCGAAACGGAATGCGCGAGGGCTGCTTCTGCTTGCGCGCGAGGCCGCGTGTGCGCCGGCCCTGGCCATAGCCCTGGCTGATGCGGTCGATCACGATCGCGAGAATCACGATCGCGACGCCCGCCTGCGTGCCCTTGCCCACATCGAGCGTTTGAATGCCCGCGAGCACGTCTTCGCCAAGACCGCGCGAACCGATCATCGAGGCGATCACGACCATGGAAAGCGCCATCATCGTGGTCTGGTTGATACCGGCCATGATGCTGGGCCGCGCGAGCGGCAACTGCACGCCAAACAGCAATTGCATGCGCGTGGTGCCGAACGCGCGCGCGGCCTCGACGATTTCCCCATCCACGTGGCGAATGCCGAGATCGGTCAAGCGAATGAGCGGCGGCAGCGCATAGACGACCGTGGCGAGAATGGCGGGCACCTTGCCGAGGCCGAACAGCATGAGCACCGGGATGAGGTACACGAAGCTCGGCAGCGTTTGCATCACGTCGAGCACCGGCAGCAGCACGCGGCGCAGCCCGCTGCTCGAAGCCGCGAGAATGCCGAGCGGCACGCCGAGCATGACCGAGATGAGCGTGGCGACCACCATCAGCGCGAAGGTCTGCATGAGCTTGTCCCACAGCCCGAAGCAGCCGATCAGCCAGAGCAGGACGACAAACAGCAGCGCCACGCCAACGCGCCGCGACGCATGCCAGCCGAGCAGGCCCACTGCGGCGAGCACGACGACAGGCGGCGTGGCGCGCAACAGGCTTTCGAGCGGCACGAGTATGTCGCGCAGCATGAGCACGCTGAAGTTGTGGAACGCGTCGCCGTAGCGCTGGACGAACGCGGCGACCTGGTCGTTGACCCAGTCGGCGATCGAGAGGTGAAGAAAGGGAGATCCCATGGTGAGCCTCATTCTGCGTGTGTCATGTGATGCGTGCCGTCTTGCGGTCGGTATCGTGGCTTACGTGCGCAGGCCGGCCTGCACGCGCGCCGCGACTTCCGGCGTGACCCATTGCTTCCAGATTTCCGGATGCTGCTCGAAGAACGTGCGCGCGACCGTGGAGGCGTCGAGCTTCTTGTCGTGCATTTGCTGGACCAGTTGCTCGTCGAGCGCGAGCGGCAAGCTGACCTTGCCGAAGAACGCCACCGCGTCGGGCTGCGCATCGTAGAACGGGGTGGAGACCGCGACCTTCAGATGCGACACCTTGAATGCGGAAGCGCACGGCGTGCCCTTCGGGTCGGCGATGGTGTTCCAGCAGGCGTCGGAATACGGCGCACTCTCCAGTTGCACGAAGCGGTACTTCGCCATCAGGCCGGCGGGCTGCCAGTAGTAGAAGAGAATGGGCTTGCCGCGCTCGTAGGCGGAGGCGATGGCCGCGTCGAGCGCGCCGCCGGTGCCGGGGCGGAAGTTCGTGTAGTCGTCGCCGAGCTTGTAGGCCGTGAGCAGGCGATTGTTGAAGCGCTCGCAGTCCCAGCCCGCCGGGCAGTTGTAGAAGCGGCCCTTGCCGGGTTCTTCGTCGTCGGTGAAGAGGGATTTGTACTGCGGCAGTTGCGCGACGGAGCGCAGTTGCGGCGCCATGGGCTTGATGCCGCGCTTCGGGTCGCCGTTGATCACGTAGTCGGGGACGTACCAGCCTTCCTTGTCGCCGCCGGGAATCAGTTCGCCCACGAGCTTCACGCTGCCGTCCTGCAAACCGCGCGCGACGATGGGGCTGCGGCCGGTCCAGTGCTCGGCCCACACCTGCAGGTCGTTTTTCGTGAGCGCCGTTTCGGTGGCGGCCGTGGCGCCGGGCACGACTTCGGTCTTGCAGCCGTAACCCTTCTCCAGCACCGTGCGCACCATTTCGGTCATCAGTGCGCCGCTTTCCCAGGTGATTTGCGCGAGCTTCACGGTTTTGCCTGCCTCGCACCAGCCGGGGGCGGCAAAGCTGCTCGTGGCCGCGCTGGTCAGCGCGAGGGCGGCGGCAATACGTACGCCTGCCAGCGTGATACGTCTCATGTCGTCTCCAGTTTTATAGGCACGATGGGCCGTGCTTTTCGAATCGATCCGACCAGAGTCTAGCCGTGGCATTTCGGGTTGCGAAAGCCACGAATAGTCATCGATGCATTACCTGATCTCATGCCACTTTCAGCGCGCGAATGACTCAGGTACGAGCGATGACTGCGCGTCATGCCCCCATGAGATTTCATAGCTTTTGAGCGCTTGCGGCGTGTGCTGGAATGCGTCTGGCCAATTCGAACTCACGACACAGGAGACGGAGTCAAACATGAAAGACCTGCAAGTCTATATCGGCGAAGGTTTCGCTGGACCAGGCGTAAACGCTGCTCACATCAACATCATGATCGGCCCGCGCAACGGCCCCGTGGGGCAGGCGTTTACGAACAGCTTGTCGTCGCCTTCGCAAGGCCACGTGCCGTTCATGGTGGTGGCGCAGCCCAACGTGCCGGTCAAGCCCGCCACGCTCTACGTGAACAAGGCCGACATTCGCGGCGACCTGCACGGCAACGCCACGTGGGGCGCGTCGCAAGCGGCCATTGCGAAGGCCGTGACGGAAGCGATGCTCGACGGCACGCTGCCGCCGCAAGCGGAGAACGAATGGTGCGTCGTCACGGCGAACTGGGTGAACTGGTCGTGCGACGACCTCGACGCCGTGTACGAGAACAACTACGTGGCCTGCAAAACAGCCATCCGCGCCGCGATGAACGGCCTGCCCAAGCTCGACGACATTGCGAAGATCAAGGATCAGATCAGCAATCCGTTCTACACGCCGAAGGCCAAGGCGGCCTGAGCCGCGCAAATCGTTACAGGTGACTACGATGCAATACGTGCAACTTGGCCGCTCCGGCCTGAAGGTGTCGCGCCTGTGCCTCGGCACGATGAACATGGGCACGCCCGACTGGAAGCCGTGGATTTACAACGAAGAGCAGAGCGAGCCGATCGTGCGCCGCGCGCTCGAAGCGGGCGTGAACTTCATCGACCTCGCGGACTTTTATTCGACGGGCGTGGGCGAGGAAGTGGTGGGGCGCATCGTGCGGCGCCTCGCGAAGCGCGACGAACTCGTGCTTACGACCAAGGTCGGCTATCCGATCGGCAATGGCGTGAATAACCAGGGGCATTCGCGCAAGCACATCATGGAAGGCATAGACGGGTCGCTGCGCCGGCTGCAAACCGACTACGTTGACATCTACATGCTGCATTACTTCGACGTGAACACGCCTGTCGAGGAAACCATGGATGCGCTCAACGACATCGTGCGCGCGGGCAAGGCGCGCTATATCGGCGTTTCGACGATGTTCACGTGGCAGTTCGCCAAGATTCTGCAGGCGTGCGAGCGCTATAACTTCGCACGACCAATCAATATGCAGTTGCAGCTGAACTGCGCGTATCGCGAAGAAGAGCGCGAGATGATTCCGTTCTGCCAGGACCAGGGCGTAGGCGTTTCGGTGTTCAGCCCGCTCGCACGCGGCCTGCTTTCCGGCGACGCGAAGTCGGTGCGCAACCAGACCGACTTCTTCACCGTGCAAATGTACGACGACGAAGCCTCGCGCAATATCGCGCGTTCGGTGGCGGAGGTCGCTTCGGCGCGCGGCGTGTCGAGCGCGCAGATCGCGCAGGCGTGGGTGCTGGGGCGCGCGGGTATTTCGTCGATGCTCGTGGGCGCGGACACCGTCGCGCAGTTCGAGAGCGCGCTCGCCGCGCTCGACACGCAACTGAGCGCCGACGAGCTTTACGAACTCGAGCGCAACTATACGCCGTGCGACGTGATCAACGACTACGTGAGCGCGCGCATTCCGCGCGTGCCGCGCGCGGCGCGACGCCTGGAGATCGCAGCATGATCCAAGGCCTCAAGGAAACGCGCCTGTGGCGCACGTCGAGCTTCATCGACGGCGAGTGGGTCGCAAGCGAAGCGACCTATCCGGTCGTCGACCCGGCAACGGGCGCACCGCTCGCGCAAGTGGCCCGCGCCGGTGCGCGCGAAGCGCTGCAGGCCGTGGCGGCGGCTTCGCACGCGTTCCCCGCATGGCGCGACGCCACGGCGGCGGAGCGCAGCGCGAAGGTGCGCCGCTGGGGCGAGCTGATGCAGGTGCATCGCGAAGACCTCGCGCGCATCATGACGGCCGAGCAGGGCAAGCCCTATGCGGAAGCGCTGGGTGAAGTGGCCTACGCGGCGAGCTTTCTCACGTGGTTCGCGGAGGAAGCGCGCCGTGCCTACGGCGATGTGATTCCCGCGCCGAAGAAGGGCGCGCGCATCGTCGTGACGAAGGAGGCCGTGGGTGTGGTCGGTGCGATCACGCCGTGGAATTTCCCGCTCGCGATGGTCACGCGCAAGGCTGGCCCCGCGCTCGCTGCAGGTTGCACGATGGTGCTCAAGCCTTCGGAGGAGACGCCGCTTTCGGCGTTCGCGCTCGCCGAACTGGCGCTCGAGGCGGGCATTCCGCGCGGTGTGTTCAACGTCGTGTCGGGCGATGCACCGGCCATTGGCGACACGCTCATGGCCTCGAAGGCCGTGCGCAAGATCTCGTTCACGGGGTCGACGCGCGTGGGCAAGCTGCTCATGCGCGCCGCCGCCGATACGGTGAAGAAGGTCTCGCTCGAACTGGGCGGCAATGCGCCTTTCATCGTATTCGACGACGCCGATCTCGACGCTGCCGTGGAAGGCGCGATGGCCTCGAAATTCCGCAACACGGGGCAGACCTGCGTATGCGTGAACCGCTTCTACGTGCAGGCCGGCGTGCACGACGCGTTTGTCGAGAAACTCGTGAAGGCGGTGCGCGCGCTGCGTGTGGCGGGCGGCATGGAGCCCGGCGCCACACAAGGGCCGCTCATCAACGGCGCCGCGCTGCGCAAGGTCGAGGCGCACGTGAGCGACGCGCTCGAGAAGGGCGGCGCCATTGTGTGCGGCGGCCGCGCGCATGCGCTGGGCGGCACGTTTTACGAGCCCACGGTCATTACGGGCGCGCACGGCGGCATGATGCTCGCGCATGAGGAGACGTTCGGGCCCGTGGCGGCGGTGTTCCGCTTCGAGACCGAAGAGGAAGCGATCCAGGCGGCGAACGATACGGAGTTCGGGCTTTCCGCGTACTTCTATGCGCGCGATATTGGGCGCGTGTGGCGCGTCGCGGGCGCGCTGGAAAGCGGCATGGTGGGCATCAACGAAGGCATTCTCTCGACGGAAGTCGCGCCGTTTGGCGGCGTGAAGGAGTCGGGGCTCGGGCGCGAAGGCTCGAAGTACGGGCTCGATGAGTACCTTGAAACGAAGTACCTGATGATGGGCGGGCTTGGCTGATTTTCTGCGCCGTTGCCACGTCTGGCAGGTTTTTGGCGGAGGCCGCCGCGCGATTGCGCGGCGGTTTTCTTTTGCGGGCTTCAGCGGAGGCTCTGTTCGACCTCAGGCGGTCAGCCGATCCCTATGCAGACCAGACGCTCAGATGACGCCAATTCAGTCATCAATCGTGCCTGATATCTGCCGAGTCTGCGGGGATTCCGATTAGGCGCTGCCCTTCTTTGCTGTCCTCGACTCGCCAGCCCCGCGCGTTCAACGCGTCCCGCATTGCATCGGATTTTGCCCAGTCCCTTACCGCTCTGGCCTGCTCGCGCTCGCCAAGCAAGGCCCGGACGTCTTCCGGAATATCAGACACAAGCGGCTTCCAGTTGCGAAGCCCGAGACCTAGCACCGAATCGAAGCTGTCCACGGTGGCTCGCAAGATCGCGGGGGGCAGAGGACGCTTGACGAGTTGCCACAGCACGGCCAGCGCCCGCGGCAGATTCAGGTCTTCGTTCACTTCAGCGTCGAAGCGTGCGGCGAAGTCAGGGTCGACACGCCCCCCTTCCGGCCAGCTCGAATAGAGGTGCCTCAGCCGGTTCAAAGCCGTCTGCGCCGCATCAAGCGACGCCCAGCTGAAATGCAGCTTGCTTCGGTAGTGGGCTGTCAGGCACAGGTAACGAAACGCGACCGGATCAATATTGCCGCTACGCAGGGTCTGGAGACGAATGAAGTCGCCGCTCGACTTGGACATCTTTGCGTTGGCATCAAGCGTCAGAAAGTGTCCGTGCATCCAGAAGTTCGCGAGCCGCGTACCGCGTGCCGCCTGAGTCTGCGCAATCTCATTGCTATGATGGACTGCAATATGGTCTTCACCGCCGCAGTGAAGATCGAACCAGTTGCCAAGGTATTTCGCCGCCATGGCCGAGCACTCGATATGCCAGCCTGGAAATCCCCGGCCCCATGGGCTATCCCATTCCATCTGGCGCGTGGTGCCAGCCGGAGCAAACTTCCACAATGCGAAATCCGTATTGCTCTTCTTGCTGCCCACTGCGACGCGCTTGCCTGCCTGAAGGCCGGTGCGATCGAGCCGGGCCAGGAAGCCATAATCGTCCTGCTTGCTGGTGTCGAAATACAAACCGTCACCGGTCCGATACACGTAGCCCGCCCGTTCGAGTTCGCCGATGAACTCGATCTGTTCCGCGATGTGATCGGTCGCGCGGCACCAAACAGTCGGCTCCAACAGGTGAAGCGCTCGCCAGTCCGTGACGAAGGCGTCGGTGTAGCGCCGCGCGATGACCCACGCAGACTCTCCGGCACGCCGGCTGCCTTTTTCCATTTTGTCTTCGCCTTCGTCAGCATCCGAAGTCAAATGCCCGACGTCGGTGATATTGACGACATGCCGAACCTCATATCCGTTGCGAATCAGCGTGCGGCGCAGGAGGTCCTCGAACACATAGGTTCTCAGATTGCCGATATGGGCATAGTCATAGACGGTGGGGCCGCAGCAATACATACCAACTGTGCCGGCATGGATTGATTTGAACGGGCGCACCGTGCGCGACCAGGTGTCATATAGCACGAGCGGCATCGAATTCTCCGTCCAGAAAGGATTGGGACAAAACAAAAGGCCGCCGGTTTCTCAACGGGCGGCCAGAAGGCGATTGATTCAACGTGTCGCTAGATCGCTAGACGCAGCGCCCTCCTGGCATGTCCTGACAACATGCGTGAACCAGCAAAGAGAGGAAGTGGCTGAGAATAGGCATAGCGTTAATCCTAGCGTCTATTGTTTGCGCAGGTCAACACTGCCGAATGACTGCTTCGGCAAATACTTTCCGATGACCGCTCATGACCGGCTGCCGTCTGATCGGCCTATCACCGCAACATCGATTCTGGTATCAGGGTAGATATGACAGCGAGGTGCCGCGCGCGACCGCCCTCTTCGGGATAGCATGCACACTTCGACCCCGGTGCCTTCGAGCACGTCAGCCCAACGCAAGATTGCAGGCTTTCGATATGAGAGAAAAAACACAGGACCTAAGTTCCGACGAGGCGCTGACAGAAGCAATTGCCGCAACGCTGGCGGAGTCGGCGAGCGAGGCGAAGGCGTGGTATCCGCGCCTTCGCGCGCACCTGGCAAGAGTCGCCGCGGCGACGACGGCTGACTTTTCCGATAAAGATTTTCTCGAAGCCCTCTGGAGCGACGAGTCCGTTTCGGCGACGGGCATGGGTAGTGTCAAAGTGGGGCCCGCGCTCGAGGATTCAGCGTTTCGCGAATGGTTCAGCCACGCCTACAGCGCTGCGCTCCCCTCGGACGACGCTCAGATCGAGACGCATCTGACCGCGTTGTACGGGGAACTGGAGCAACGCTTGGGCGAGAAGTGCGGTCGCGTCGCCCGTCTCAAACTCAATCGAGTGTTGTGCGCACGTTTCCCGCAGCATTTAACAACAGTCGCGGATACGGGGGCCCTCAAGGTCCTTCATCGTTCGATGGGCGGAGCGTCGAGCGATCATGCCATTCACGCGCATCTCACCATCAGACGGCGCATAGACGAAGTGCTCGGTCCGATCGATCCCAACAAGACCGATGGCGATCTCGAGCGCTTGTCATTGCCGTGGTACTTGTATCAACACATAGCCGACGATGCGCAAACCGAGACGAATGCTTCTTCGGGAGATTCCACTCCGACTTCGACCAGTCTGCGGCCGCTGCCGGCACCACTGCGGCGCAAGGGACTGACTGCGCTCAAGGGCTACTTTGGCACGTTGCTCGAATTCGTCCAGATCTTGAAGGACGGCCTGACCAGAGAGGAACTGGCCGACGAAGTCAGGCGCAGCAATGCCAACTTATCGGAAAGCAGCGTCAGTACGACCATCAGCACGATTACCCGGGAATTTGATCTTTGTGTCCGTGAGGGGAACGAATACCGCCTGAACCGGCGTGGTTTCAATCTGCTCGACACGCGCGACCCCGACGAGTTCGTCGATCATCTGCTCACGCGTATTCTCGGCATAGACCATGCTATCAAGGCGCTTCAGGAAGGTCCCTTGCCACTCGTGGATCTGGTCAAGACCGTCAAGCACGTCAATCCGGGCTGGACTTCGGACTTTATGCCGCGCTCGATCATCGCCTGGCTTGTCAGCCTCGATGTCGTCGCGCAGGATGCTTCGAACAGGTGTGTGCTGACGGAACGAGGGAACGTGTGGGCTGGCAAGATCACTTGGCCCCTCGAATCGCTGTCGCTCGCTTCAGCGCCGGTAACGCCGATGCTCGAGACTACTGGCGCCGTAGTGAAAGTCCCAGCTTTTGCCGAGATCGCACTGACGCTGGAAACGATCAACGGTGGGAAGTTTCTGTTTCCGAACGATCTCGTTCGTCAACTTCACGTCGGGCTTTGGTCTCATCCCGTACGGCACTTCGCGGTACTAACTGGAATCTCCGGCTCCGGAAAAACCCAGCTCGCATTGAACTATGGTGCGGCACTATGCGGAGGCGAAGACGCGCAATCGGAGCGCGTCCGTGTCATCCCGGTTCAACCGGGCTGGTTCGATCCAACGCCACTTTTCGGCTACGTTAGCCCCCTGAGCCAACAGTACTGTTCGGCCCCCTTTCTGGAACTGTTCCTGCGCGCCGCACAGGACCCTGAGCGGCCCTATGTGGTCATACTCGACGAATTGAATCTGTCGCATCCGGAGCAGTACCTCGCGCCGCTTCTGTCCGCCATGGAGACACGTGGTTGGATCGATCTGCACGAATTGCCTGAGGATGCAACGGATGTGCCGCAACGTATCCAATATCCTGCCAATCTCGCGGTTATCGGAACGCTGAACATGGACGAGACCACGCATGGCCTATCGGACAAAGTGCTAGACCGTGCATTCACACTGGAATTCTGGAACATCAGTGTCGATGCCTTTCCGGGCTGGAATCGATTCGAATTGTCTTCGGGCTTGCAGAACTCCTTGCGCGAACTGCTTGCGGAGCTGAGTGAAGCGCTCGCCCCTGTCCGGCTGCACTTTGGCTGGCGCACCATCGAGGACGTGCTCAGTTATATGAAGCTCGCTATCGAGGCCGGTGCGGCGGAGCGCGATGCGCTCGACGCGGTCATCTACGCGAGAGTCCTGCCAAAGCTGCGAGGCGAGAGCACCGAGAGATTTCATCAGGCCCTCACGTCGACGCAAGCGGCGCTGCTCAAGAAGGATCTGAAGCGTTGTGCGAACAAGGTTGCTGCACTGTTGGTCGATCTGAAAGAGACTGGCACGGCCAGATTCTGGCGATGAGCTTCGAAGATGCGCAGTCCAACGGTGTGCTCCTGAAAGTTTCTTTGCCTGGCGACCAGACGCCCACGGCGACCTATGCAGCAGGGTCTCTCATCGTCGGACTGCGGGAATGCGAACCATGTCAGATTGAAATTGTGAATGCGCGGCACGCGAGATTGTTCATCGATGACGTGGAGGTTCGGCAAGACGAGCACGGCCGGTTCGCGTGGACGCCGACATTCTTCGCGGGACGCGTCGAAATCGTCGTGGCGATTGATCAGGACAATGAAATTGCTTTCCATGCCGTTGTCGGACCGTCGATCAGCAAGATGATTGATGAGCAGTTCGATGCGATGATCGATGAGATTCGCGCGTTCCGGGCGGCGCTCCTGCTCGGAATCTCGAGTGCCACGACGACATTTGGAAGCGAGTTTGGCACGCATGCATTCGAACGGCTGGTTCTACTGGCCCGGCTGAAGCGCTATGCGCCCGGTTTCCTCCGAAGTCTTCGCGCGATTTGTCGCATGCCGCACCGCTCGATACTTTATGGCGAGCACCGGATTCCTCTTTCGCGCGCGAAACGTCTTCATCCACTTGCGCTGCGCGAGCCGCGCATCGCCGCGGTCGTCGCGAGACGAGCTGTCGACACCGCGCCTCTCGATTCTCTGCAGGTCGCCACGCCAACGGCCGTGCAGACTTTCGACACACCCGCCAATCGCGCACTGAAAGCGCTCGCCATTCGACTGGAAACGCGCATTACCGACCTTCTGGACTCAGTGCAGGATAGCCGGCTGGAGGGTGACATAGCAGAGCAACAGCTTCGACGGCCACGACGAGTCCGCTTTCTTTCCGGATTGTTACGAGAACTGAAGCCGCTATTGGCACAGGAGCCGTTTTCCAGCGCTTCGCGGTTGGAAACGTCGGCCGCCAGCCTGACGCAAATCTCGGCACAGCCCCTCTACAGCAGCGCGTATCGACAAGGCAACCGGGCTTTGCTGCGAGGCGTGGATGGCACGAACGATCAGAGCCCGCTGTATGTCAGTCCGACTTGGGGCGTGTATGAAACATGGTGCTTCGCCCATTTGCTTGGCAGGGTCGCGCAATCAGTAGGCCAGTCTGCATGGTGGATCTTGCGCTCAGGTATCGTGAGTGCTGCCGAGTCCTATGAGTTGACGCTTGCGGACGGCAGGTTGCTCGAGGCGCACTTTCAGGCGAACTTCCGGTCGAGCTACCCGGAGGCCGGCCGGCAGGGGTGGAGTTTGTCGCGTTCGCGTATTCCTGACATCGTATTTGTGCTCAGGGGAGAAGGCGCATGTTCATTTCTGGTGCTGGACGCCAAATATCGAAGGTACCGCGAGAACGTGCTCGAAGCGATGGAATCCGCGCACATCTACCATGACTCGCTTCGTGTCGATCTTCAGCGTGCGGACTTCTGCGCGCTATTGCTGCCCGCCGCGCCGGATCTACCACATCTCGAGCGTGATGCGTTCCTCATCGAGCATGGTGTTGGAACGTTCAGTCATTTCGCGCCAGGTGGTCAGGGCGTCAAGCGCTGTGTTGATTTCCTCACCGCCTGGATCAACGGGTTCGGGCGCAATCATCCGCATGCTGCAAGCTGACGCACACATCGCCGCGATGGAGCAGCCCTTCTGTGGCATCGGTGTTCTTCCGTGCACCTTGTCGAGCCAGTCCGACTCGCTCCAGGATGGATTCGCGTCTCCAGCGGCGAGTTGAACGGTCGTTTGTTGGCGATGCGAACATATGTTTGGCAGCCTCTGTGAGGCGGTCAATCCGACAAGGCTTTGTGGCAAGAGCAGCCTCGTGCGCATACACTGATACATGAAGACGCAAGACGTGTATCGGAATTCGTTAAATGCATAGTGGTGCATTTGGTCGAACGCTGTATGCGACCCAATCAAGAGAGCGGCCGGAGCCGTTTGCACGTGGGCAGTGGCACGCCAACGCACATGGCCCAGTCTGGATTCGTCGATAGCCTGCGGATGCCGCGCTCCGGTGATTTACCGGACGAGCGCATTGCGCGAGCTGCGCCGCTCGCCGCCACGCCGGGCGAGGCATACGTCGAGCGTCGCGGCATTCCGCTCGCCGTCGCCGACGCGGCCGGCATGCGCTTTGATCCCGACTGGGACGGCCGCGCCGCGGTCCTGATCGGCTTGTATGACTGCGAGGGAGCGCTCACTGCGGTTCACGGCCGCTATCTTACGGCCTTGCGCGGCCAAAACAAGATGCTGACGGTCGGTCGCGGTGGCGGCGTGGCCAACGTCGGCGAAGGCTGGCATGCGAGACACCTCATTCTGGTCGAAGGCATCTTCGATGCGCTTTCGCTCGCCACATGCGGATGGCCCAGCGTCGCCACCATCGGCCGCTGGGCTTCGTGGTTGCCGCAGGTCTGCGCACAGCGTGCGGTGTGGCTGGGCTTCGACGCGAACGCGCCAGGCGATCGTGAGGCGGCGCGCTATGCGCAGTTGCTTGCTCAATCGAGCATCTCACGTTTATTGCCGCCGCCGCGCTGCAAAGACTGGAACACCGCGCTCGCCAAGCGCGGGAGCGCTACCGTCGCGCGCTGGTTGCGCGATCATGTTGCAGACACCAATGAGACAAGCATCCGATGAGCGGCAAAACCAGAACCGAAGTCTATGTCAGCACCGACGTCGAGGTCGACGGTCCAATTCCCGGGCCGCATTCGATGTTGAGTTTCGCGTCGGCGGCATACGGCGCCGACAAGGTGCTGCATGGCACGTTTTCTGCCAACCTCGAATTGCTACCAGGTGCGAGCGGCCATCCCGACACGCTCGCGTGGTGGCGCGAACATCCCGAGGCCTGGGAAGCATCGCGCACGAATCAGCAGCCCCCGCAATCAGCGATGACCGAGTATGTCGCGTGGCTCGAGTCGCTACCGGGGCTACCCGTGTTCGTCGGATATCCGGCAGCCTTTGATTTTATGTTCGTGTACTGGTACATGATGCGGTTTGTGGGGCGAAGTCCTTTCAGCTTTTCCGCGCTCGACATCAAGACCATGGCCATGATGCTTCTGCGCAGGGAGTATCGCCGCAGCACGAAGAGCGCGATGCCCAAGCGCTGGTTTGACGACGTGCCGCATCGCCATGTTGCACTTGACGATGCGCTCGAGCAGGGCGCACTGTTTTGCAACATGCTCAGAGAGAGCCGCGAGCGCTGAGCGCCGCCTCGGTGATCCATCGCCATGAACCTGCACCTGCCGTCCATGATCTGCTTCAGGGTCACGCGCTACTGCAATGCGCGTTGCGGCTTTTGCCTCGCTCCGCCCGACGGCGCGCATCCGCCTTCATCGGTGCTCATGCAGCGTCTCGACTGGCTGGCCGAACAGGGCGTGCGGGTTATTCACTTCTGCGGCGGCGAGCCGACCATTCATCCGGCGCTGCCGGAACTGGTCGCGCATGTCGCTGCGCGCGGCTCGGGTTCGAGGCTCACGACAAACGGTATCGCCTTGCCTGAGGCGCTGTTGCCTGCTTTGCGCATGGCAGGCACGCGCGTCAGGGTGAGCCTGCATGGCGATCGTGCGCGGCACGACGCACTGGTCGGGCGCGCGGCGTTCGATCTGGCAATCGGACATGTGCGCCGTCTGCTCGATGAGGGAATTCCGACGGCGATACAAACGACGATCGTGGCTGACGGCGAATGGGTGGTCGACTGGATGGCAGACTTCTGCGTAGCCGAGCGCGTACGGCAACTCAATATTCTTCCGTTTATTCCGCGTGGAAGCGGCTTTGGCACGCAGGGCGAATATGGACTGACTCCGGCGCAGCGGAACACGCTTCACGAGCATGTCAGGCGGAAGCGGAGATCGCTCCAGGGGCGTGTGGATGTGCGTTGGCTCGACTTTTCGGCGCGGCCGCTACCTGTGGTGGAAGCCGATGGCCGTGTTGTGCTCGAATACGCGACCGAAGCTATGGACACCTTGCTATGCACGATTCCAGGGACCCAGGTACCCAGGAAACGCATCGCCATCCGGGCAAGTTAGGGGAAGCGTGTGCCGAAGCCGGGGGATCGCTTTCTGTAGTCGCGGAGGACGCAGTCGTCTACCCAAACGGTTGTCGGGCCAGCGCTATGGCGCATCAACTGGTCATTGCGCTTGTTACCCTGTAACCCGCTCCAGCCCGCTCCGGTTGCGCAGGATTCGTTGGGGCGTTTCCCCAAAATAACGCGCCCACGGCCCCGTCAAAGCCCAAGACAAACCGCACCGGCCGCGACGACCACGCAGGCGAGCCAGCGCGCTGCGCTCACCGTTTCCCGCAAAAACAGTCGCCCGATCAGCACCGCGAACACCACGCTGGTCTCGCGCAACGCCGACACCGCGCCCATCGCGCCTGACTGCAGCGCCCAGATCACGATGCCATAGGCCGCGATGGACACGAGGCCGCCGGCCAGCGACGAGGCGATCGACAATGGCTCGTCACGCACCGGCGTCCACAACGGCGCGAACCCGCGCGCAGCGACGAACAGCACCGGCATCGCCCAGTAGAACAGGAACATCCATGCGGTGTAGCTGAGCGGCTGGCCGTCGGACAAGCGCACGCCCATGCCGTCGATTACGGTATAGAGCGCGATCGTCGCGCCGGTCGTCAACGCGGCCAGCGCACCCGCGCGCGGCACGCGGCGCCCCTGCAGCGCGATCGCGATGATGCCTCCCGAAATCATCAAGATCCCGAGTACGTGCAAGAGGCCGATCGCTTCGTGTGCAAAGAGCGCCGCGCCGAGCGTGACGAGCAGCGGCGACGAGCCTCGCGCAATCGGATACGCCAACGCCAGATCGCTGCGCCGATACGACCGCACGAGGCTCACGTTGTAGAAGATATGCACGAGCCCCGACGCGGCAATGTACGGCCAGGCGGCGCTAGCCGGCCAGGGCGTGGACAGGACGACGAGCGTGGCGACCGCCGCGATGGCGATGCTCATCCACGTCATGGAAAAAAACCGGTCGCGGTTGCCGTGAAGCATCGCGTTCCAGCTTGCGTGGAGCAGCGCTGCGAAGAGCACGATACCGCCGGTATAGCTGAGCATGAGTGCGCGGGTCGGGTTTCATGAGTGATTTTCACTGGCAGGATATCTATCTTGTGATGGACCGGCAAACCAGATAAATTGCTCGTTCACGTTAGATAAACTATTGCGAATGAAACCGATGTTGCCCCCGCTAAATGCCCTGCGGGCCTTCGAGGCCGCAGGCCGGCTCGGCAGCTTCAAGGAAGCCGCCGCGGAGTTGCACGTGACGCCAGGCGCGGTGAGCCAGCAGGTACGCCTGCTGGAGGAGTGGCTTGGCGCGTCGCTGTTTGAACGGCACAACCGGCGTGTGGCGCTCACTGCGGCGGCAAAGGCGTATCTGGAGGAAATCGGCCCCTTGTTCGAACGGCTCGCGCAGGCAACCGCGCGATACGGCGTGCCGCGAACGGTCTCCCGCACGCTGTCCGTGAACGCGCCCGCGACATTTACGTTGCGCTGGCTGGTGCCGAGGCTGGCAACGTTCCGCGCCGGGCACCCCGACGTGCACGTCAAGGTGGAAACGTCGAACGAGCCGTTAGAGAGTCTGAACGATGACTACGACGTCGTCATCCGCGGCGGTCCCGACACGTTCTACGGCTATTCAATGCGGCCTTTCTTGTGTGAGGAGCGGCTTCCGGTGTGTAGTCCTGCGCTTTTGCAGCGCGTGCCGCTGCGCACGCCTCGCGACTTGCGAGACCACACGTTGCTGCATACCTCGAGTCTTCCGCGGCTTTGGCCCGACTGGCTGGCGAGCGCGCAGATTGCCGAACTGAGGCCGGCGGCCGCTTTGACGTTCGACCATTTCTATCTGACTTTGCAGGCAGCGATCGACGGAATCGGCATTGCGATGGGGCCGACCGCGCTGGTGGCCGACGATCTCGCTGCTGGCCGGCTCGTCGCGCCGTTCGCGGCTCCGCGCCTGCCGTCGCGCAGCTATTGCACTTACGTTGCGCACGAAAAGTCCGGCGATGAATGGGTCGCGTTGTTCCGTGCGTGGCTCGAGCGGGAGGGGATGGCTGCATGAACGCAGCGGGGCGCCACGCGATGCAAGAGAAAGCCTGCTGTCGTGCCGATGCGCCGCGAGAACCGGCGTCGCAATTATGCGACGCCAGGCAGACTTTTTTCGCGCACGCGCTGCTGGATAGGCGCTCTATTTCTCCCACATCCGTAAAACAGCGCGTCGAAGCCATTTCATGGTTGACGGACCCGATTGGAGTTGGGGGCGATGTGACCATGAGTTCATGGCTACAAACGGTGTGCCTACTCCATGATGGGATCGATATCAAGCTAGTGATGGAGCCGCATTTTCCCGCCCTGCACCGCACATTACATTCCTATAATCTGGCGCGTGCTCGCGTTTGACGCGCGAATGCTGAGTAGTGGATGGGGTAGTGCACCGGCTCGTTCGTGGGCCCACAACAAGACTGTGACAACAGGAGAAACTGCATGAAGGCTCTTCAAGTATTCAAGCTGGCCGCGGCGACGGCTCTCGTGGCTGCGTCCCTGCACGCCTATGCGCAGGACGACGCAGCGAGCGGCGCGGCCGCCGCTGCCCAGCAGGCCAGCCCGTCGCACGCGCAAACGAAGCAGGAGAAGGCCGCTAACCGGGCGCTCAGCCGCAAGGTTCGCACGGCGCTGGCCAAGGACAAGAAGATCGACGTTGCCCGTATCACCGTGCGCGCGCGTGACGGCGCCGTGGTGCTGCAGGGCTCGGTGCCCGAGTCGGCGCAGATCGACCACGCCACCGAAGTCGCCAAGGGCGTGCAAGGCGTAACGTCGGTCAAGAACGCGCTGACGATCCGCCCGAACGAGTCCTGATCGTTCCTCGCCATCGCCATGCGCCCGCCCGGGCGCATGCGCCGATACCCGGAGACGAGTCTCCGGGCTCCTGCTGAAGGTTTCATATCGCGAAGCGCGCCAGACGCGCTCTTCTCGCGCCCGGTGGGTTCTCCCGCGCTTTGGCTGTGCTTTGCCGCCCCGCCGCGGACCGCATGCCAATGCGGAAACGACAGACGACCTCGATGCGTATGCAACGATTTTTCGAAACGCCGTTGCGAAAACAACGTTTCGCAAAAGTCGGCATTTATCGCTGAACCGGATTTCAATCAGCGTGCCAAAGGGCTGCTTGTCAATGCCTGCCTGACTGGCCAAAACGCGAATCATTGCGGATGTACGGACCCTTGCACGCGTTGAGGCCCGTCGAATATCCGTTCCGAGCCGATTTACAGGAAATTCCCCTTAATACGGCAATCGTGCGCCCAGAGGATTGGCGACCCGAATCCATTACCTCTAATGCCAAAAAGCGAAATAAATCGTTGCGTGCAATGCGCTTAATAATCTGCCATCGCTTTCCTAAACTTGATATCAACTGGTAGTGGTTTGTTATACGCATACCGCTGCGAACAGTTACGCGATTTTGATCGCCGCGAGCCGCGCATATAACGACCGCCAAGGAGATAAAGGAGTGGATCGTTTGTGCCGGAATTCCAGTCCAATCATAGGAGGAGCGAGTCATGAGCAGAACAATCAGCACATTCATCGCGGGTGTCGCCGCACTCACGCTGTCGGCCGGTGCGTATGCACAGGCCAACAATACGCTGGCAACCCCGAGCGTTGTATCGCCCGCCGCCGCCAATAACAACGCAACGAGCGGCTACGGCACCCCAGGCGCCACCAGCTCGGACAGCGGCATGAGCGCTGCGTCGCCGAATAGCGCGAACAATGGCGCGGCGGCGGTCCCGGGCGGGCCTAACAACAATACGCTGGCGACCCCGACCACAGCGTCGCCGGCCGCCAAATAACAGCAGCCTCTCGCCGTAAGCAAGGCCGCGGCCCTCACGGGCAGCGGCCTTTTCTTTTTCTCCCTGGTCCGGCAGGTGAAATGCGGCCTCAAGTCTGGCCCCAAGCTGCCGTAATAGCAGGCTTCGGAATATTCTCGATGCATCGTGACACATCCCGGGACTCAGCCTTCACTGGATCTTGCTGCGCTTATCGAAACCGTCCAGCGGAACGAGCGCGCGTCGAAGTCCTTCCAGGACGTGGAACTGCGCCTGATCGGCGCGCACGACTGGTGCGCCTTTCTCGAAGGGATATTCGTCTATCTGCCTGAGGTGTTCCGGCTGGCTTCGTCCGGCATCTGGCTCGATGCCCGCACGCCGCTCCTGCGCGACCTGCTCGAAACCGACTGCGGGCGCGCCGACCTCGAAGCGAACCTGCGGTCCGGGTTTCAGGGCGGCCTCGCGCTGTCGCGCCTGTGCGCGGGCAACCAGCCGTGGCTGGGCCGCGTGAGCGAAATGAGCGATCTCGAGCCTGCGGTGAGCGAGACCTTCTTCGGCGCGCGAGCGGCGCAGCCAGCACAGAGAGCGACCGGCAGCGCGATCGTGTTGCCGCTTCTGAACCGTACCCAGGTGCTCGGTTACTTGTGCCTTGCAAGCGATGACCCCGCGCGCTTCGACGCCAGCATGGGCACCGACCTGCTCATGCGCTTCAGCAGCGTGGCGGCGGCGAGTCTCGACAACGTCGCCCACCGTGAGCATCTGCGCAAGACGGGCGTGACCGACCCGCTCACCGGCCTCTCGAACCGCCGCTATTTCGACGAGCGCCTGCATCACGAGATTCGACGCGCGAGCTCGCACGCCGCGCCCATGTCGTGCCTCTTCATCGACATCGATCATTTCAAGCAGATCAACGACACGCACGGCCACGCAACCGGCGATCTCGCGCTGGGCGCCATCGGCACGTGCCTGAAGCAGCAGGTGCGCGTGGGGGATACGGTATCGCGCTACGGCGGCGAAGAGTTCGTCGCGCTGCTGATGTGCGAGTTGCCCGACGCGCTGGCGGTTGCGGAGCGTATCCGGCATGCGGTCGAGGCGCTCGAAGTGCTCGACGACGAGGGCGAGCGCATTGCGCTCAGCGTGTCGATCGGCGTGGCGGCGTATCGGATGAACGCGCTCGCCGCGAGCCCCGAGGTGCTGGCGCGCTCGCTGCTGGAGCAGGCCGATCAGGCCATGTACCGGGCCAAGCACCAGGGGCGCAACCGCGTTTCCCTGCTGGAAGCGTGAAGGCCGAAAACGTTCACAAACATGCCATCAAACCAGCCGCGCCCCGGGCATGACCCAAGGCCGCGCTGAAACGTAAGTTTTCAAAATCCGGCACTATTTGCGGTAGCAGTGGTTTCAAAGGCCCGTTGAGCGGTACATCGACCAGGCAAACCGAAATCATGTCTACCGACCTTTTGATGACCGTTGCCTGTCTGGCCAGCGCGATCGCGATGTTCCTGATCGGCCGGCCCCGCTCGGACGCGGTGGGGCTCATCATGATCGTCGCGCTGTCGCTCTCGGGCATCGTGACCGTCAACGAGGCGCTGGCCGGTTTCTCCGATCCGAACATCGTGCTCATCGCGGCCCTTTTCGTGCTCGGCGACGGGCTCGCGCGCACGGGCGTCGCCCAGCGCGTGGGCGACTACCTGATCGCGCGCGGCGGCTCCAACGAGCGCCGCCTCGTCGTGCTGATCATGGTCGTGGTGGGCGTCATGGGCTCGGTCATGAGTTCGACGGCCGTCGTGGCGATCTTCATTCCCATCGTCATTCGCATTGCGCGGCAGTCGCGCGTGTCGCGCGCACGCATGCTCATGCCGGTCAGCATGGCCGCGCTCACGAGCGGCATGCTCACGCTCGTCGCCACCACGCCGAATCTCGTCATCAACAGCGCGCTTGTCTATCACGGCTACCCGGGCTTCAGCTTTTTCGGCATCACGCCGCTGGGCCTGCCGATTCTCGCGGCGAGCATTGCCTGGATGCTGTTCGCAAGGCGCTTTCTGAACGGCACCGGCGGCGCGGAGGCGAGTACGCGCCCGTCGCTGAACGACTGGGTTGCGCGCTATTCGCTCGAAGGGCGCGCATTTCGCCTGGAGGTGGGTGCGGAGTCCCCGCTCGTGGGGCAAACGCTCGGGCACACCGGGCTCGATGACGACCCCGTGGCGCACGTCGTCGCGATCGAGCGGCGCGCGCGCATGGGCGCAACGGTGCTGCCCGCGACTGCGGACAGCAGCATCGCGCCCGGCGACGTGCTGCTGCTCGACGTGGAGTCCGCGAGCTTCGACGTCAAGGCGTTTTGCGGGCGCTATGCGCTCGCGGTGCGCCACATGTCGGGCGCGTACTTCACGGACCAGACCCACGACGTGGGCATGGCCGAGGTCATCGTGCCGCCGGACTCCTCGCTCGTGGGCAACGTCGCGCGCAGTTCCGCCGCGCTGCGCCGCCACGGCGTGACGGTCGTCGGCCTGCGCCGCGCCGACGCCGCGCTCGAGCAGGATCTGCAGGCCACGCGGCTGAAAGTGGGCGACACGCTGCTGGTGGTGGGGCCGTGGATCGATATCTTCTCGATGCAGTCGGTCGAGCGCGATATCGTGTGTCTCGCCATGCCGGTCGAAAGCGACGCCTACGTGCCCGTGCCGCACAAGGCGCTGCACGCGCTCGCCATCATGGCGCTCGTCATCGCGATGATGCTCACGCCGCGCGTGCCGAACGTGCTCGCGGGCCTGATCGGGTGTCTCTTGATGGGCGCGTTCGGCTGCGTGAGCCTCGACAGCGCGTATCGCGCGATTCACTGGCGCAGCCTCGTGCTGATCGTGGGCATGCTGCCGTTTTCCATCGCGCTGCAACGCACGGGCGGCATCGACATTGCCGCCGACGCCGTGCTGCGCGTGGCCGGCAACTGGGGGGCGCATGGTCTGCTGGGCGCCGTATTTCTGCTCACGCTCGTGATCGGCACCGTGATTTCCGGCACGGCGACCGCGGTGCTGATGGCGCCCGTGGTGCTCGCGATGGCGGCGCACCTGCATGCGTCGCCGTATCCGTTCGCGATGACGACGGCCGTTGCCGCGTCCGCGGCCTATATGTCGCCGATATCGACCCCTGTGAATGCGCTCGTCAGCACGGCGGGCGGCTATCGGTTCCGGGATTTTTTCAAGGTGGGCTCGCCCGCCGCCCTCGGGGCGCTCGTGATCACCGTATTGCTGGTACCGCTCATCTGGCCGGTTTACCCGCGCTAGCGCGAAGAACGGCCGGCCACCCGTTCGCGAGGCATTGACCGGACATGGCGAACTTCTTGACGAGAACGTGGGCTTTTCGCTGGATCAAGCGGCTTCTCCTGTTCGTGGTGATCGCATTTGTGTGCATTGCCGGCGTGCGCCTGTACGACGCGCAGCGCAAGGCGCCGTTGAGCCTGTGGCACACGTATGTCCCGGAAGACATGCACGCGCACGAGATCGATCACGCGACGTGGGAGGAATACATCGCGAACGAGAACCGCGTGTTCGACTCGGTCAGGAAGAACGTGACCGACAAACTGCCGGCGGACGAACGCGTTCCCGCTAACCGCTATTTCTCGGGCAGCCCGATTTATCCGGGCCACTTTCGCGCCGACTGGAACCGTTCGTTCACGCTCATGCCTCAGGGCGCGCCGCGCGGCGTGGCCGTGATGCTGCACGGGCTGACCGATTCGCCATACAGCCTGCGGCACATCGCGCAGCGTTATCAGCAAGATGGCTTCGCCGTGGTGGGGGTGCGCTTGCCGGGGCACGGCACCGTGCCAGCGGGTCTGACCGAGGTGACGGCGGAAGATTGGGAGGCGGCCACGCGTCTGGCCGTGCGCGAAGCGCGGCGGCTCGTGCCGGCGCCTGCGCCGCTGCATATCGTGGGTTATTCGAACGGCGGCGCACTCGCGCTGCAATACTCGCTCGAAGTGCTGGACGACTCGAGCCTGCCGAAAGCGGATCGCCTGATCCTGCTTTCGCCGATGATCGGCGTTACGGCCTTCGCGCGCTTTGCGGGGCTTGCGGCCTTGCCCGCGATCCTGCCTGCATTTGCAAAAGCCGCGTGGCTCGACATCGTGCCGGAATTCAATCCGTTCAAGTACAACTCGTTTCCGGTGAACGGCGCGCGCCAGTCATGGCGGGTCACGCGCAAGATCCAGCAGGAAGTGGCGGCCGCGGCGCGCAACGGCAAACTCGCGTCGCTGCCGCCCACGCTCGCATTCCAGTCCGTGCTCGACTCCACGGTCAGCACGAGCGCGATTATCAGTTCGTTGTACTCGCAACTGCCGGCCAATGGCAGCGAGCTTGTGCTGTTCGACATCAATCGCACGGCGCAATGGAGCCCGCTGCTGCGCGCTTCGATGCGCGACGCGCTGCGCCGTCTCTTGCCCGTGCCGCCGCTGCGCTACCGGCTGACCGTGCTGACCAACGCCTCCGCCACCTCGCCGCAAGTGGTCGAAGCGAGCACGGCACCGAACGAAACAACGGCGAAAGTCGAACCCACGGGGCTCGACTATCCACCTGACGTCTATTCGCTTTCACACGTGGCCCTGCCGTTTCCGGTGACCGACTCGCTGTACGGCCGCACCCCCGACCCCGACGACGACATGGGCATCCACCTGGGCGCCCAATCCGTACGCGGCGAAACCGGGGCGCTGATGGTGGGGGCGGGGTTCCTCACGCGGCTCTCGTGGAACCCCTTCTACGGGTACATCGTCGAGCGCATCGACGCTCTGGCGAGTCATGGGCCGTGAGCGCGCAAATAACACGCGCCCGGCCCGCCCTCGCTTAGGCGCGCGGTGCGAGTTCGACCTTCGCGGTCATCTGCTCGCCGTCGCGCGCAACGACGATCGACACGTTGCTGCGAGCCCGCGCGATCATGCTTTGCAGCTGCTCGACGTTCTCCACCTCGATGCCGTTGATCGCAACGATCACGTCGCCGGCGCTGATGCCAGCCGCCTTGGCCGCACCGCCCGACTTCACGACGAGCACGCCGCCGTCCACGCCGACTTGCTGCGCTTCGTCGCTGGTGAGCGAGCGCACGGCCACGCCAAGGCGCGGACGCGCATTGTGGGCCAGCGTGCCGCCGTTGCCGTTGCCGCCGCCTTGCACGATCTGATCCTTGATGTGCATGGCTTCGTCGATGGGAATGGCGAACGAGAGGCCCTGAAAGCCGCCCGTGCGCGAATAGATCATCGAATTGATGCCGATGACTTCGCCGTTCAGGTTGAAGAGCGGGCCGCCCGAATTGCCCGGATTGACGGGCACGTCGGTCTGGATGAGGTGCGTCGGGCTGTCTTCCGAGAGCTGGCGCGACTTCGCGCTGATGATGCCCGAGGTCACGGTGTTGTCGAGACCATAAGGCGAGCCGATTGCAACGACCCAGTCGCCGACCTTGCTGTTCGCCGGATTGCCGATCTTCACCGTGGGGAAACCCGTACCGGCGATTTTCAGCACGGCCACGTCGCCCGCCTTGTCGGTGCCGATCACGCGTGCGGGGAACTTGCGGCCGTCGGTGAGCTTGACCGTCACGTCGTCCGCGCCTTCGACAACGTGGTTGTTCGTCAGGATGTAGCCATCCTGGCTCACGATGAAGCCCGATCCCAGGGCGCCCGAATGGCCGTCTTCGGAGTCGGGGTTTTCCTTGACGACTTCGACATGGACCACAGCCGGACCGTACTGCGCGACGATCGCCGAGAAGTTCGGCGCCGTGCCCTTGACGTCGTCCGTTTTGGGCACAGGCGTCGACAACGACGTTTTCATGATGCCGCGTTCGTCCGCGCTGGCGTGCTCATGGCTAACAACCCAGGCGCCGGCAAGCGCCACCGCTACACCGGCGATCAGGCCCCGGCGCCGATATTTGATGGTACTCATTGCTATGGTCTTCGAAGAGGTTGGTGAAGGTGGGGCGTAAGGTACTTTTTGCTGCTTAAACGTGACTTAAAGGAAAGAAGGATCTTTTGACCGATCGACGAGTCGATGTGCGCGCAACGAAATTGGGGCGCGCTTGTTTCAACGTGGTTCGGAATCCTCGCCAGCTAGCGCGCAAGTCTTCTGCAAAGCGGCTAGTCTTTCGAAGTCGTGCCCGATCACGCCCCGAAGCCGCTTTTTTGGGGCCGGATAAAACACAGCGGGACGTTGATGGCTTGCAAACGTCTCATCAACGCAACGTGGTTCGTCATCCAAAGCATCTCCATGAAACAGGATCTCGTCACGTTCACCTGCGTGGTCGTCATCGCCGTCATCACGGGATGGGTGCTGTATATCGGGCGGCCGGTGCTGGTGCCCATTGCATTCGCGATCATCACGTCGTACGTGATCTACGGGCTCGCCGACATCCTGCGGCGCGTGCCCCACGTGGGCAAGCGCATTCGCGCGGGCGTGCGCTACTGGAGCGCCGCCGCGCTCATCCTCGCGGCCGCGTGGCTCGCAACCGAACTGCTGCTTTCCGACACGGACCGCATGGTCGCCGTGGCGCCCAAGTACGAAGCCACGCTGCTCGCGTTGCTCGCCAAGATCACCGCGCTGTTTCATCTGGAAACCGAGGCTTCGTGGGCAGCATTCCGGCGCGAACTGCTCGCGACCGTCAACGTGCAGTCGCTGCTCACCTCGCTCCTTGGCTCGCTCTCTTCGCTCATGGCCACGACGCTCGTCGTCTTGCTATACACGGCGTTCTTCATGATCGAGATGGGGCGCTTTCGTCGCAAGCTCTCTGCGGTCATGCGCGGCAAGGCCGACATGGAGCCCGTGATCGACGCCATCAACGCGAAGATCGGCACGTATCTGGCGTTGAAAGCGCTGCTCGGCGTGGTGCTCGGCATTCTCAGCTGGATCTGCATGCATCTGGTCGGGCTCGAGTTCGCGCCGCTCCTGGCCATTCTCATCGTGTTGCTCAACTTCGTGCCGTATGCGGGCTCGCTCATCTCCGTGGTGCTTCCCGCCTTGCTCGCCGCGCTTCAATTCGGTCAGTGGAACGAAGCGATCACACTGCTCATTGCGCTTTCGGCGATCAACTTCGTGATGGGCAACGTGCTCGACCCGTGGTTGATGGCGGGCTCGTTGAACCTGAGCCCCGCGGTCATTCTCATGAGCCTCGCCGCATGGA
The DNA here is from genome assembly GCF_905220165.1 of Paraburkholderia sp. J10-1. Classification (NCBI taxonomy): domain Bacteria; kingdom Pseudomonadati; phylum Pseudomonadota; class Betaproteobacteria; order Burkholderiales; family Burkholderiaceae; genus Paraburkholderia; species Paraburkholderia sp. J10-1. Next base: position 912,812 of record NZ_CAJMYW010000001.1, read on the forward strand.
CGGCGATCTGGGGCATTCCGGGCGCCTTTCTCGCCGTGCCGGGGACCGTGGCGCTCACGATCATCTTCTCCGCGTTCAGCTCCACACGGCCGCTAGCGTTGCTGTTGACGAAGGACGATGTCGTCAGGCATGCAGAATAAATGCGTGGCTTACTCTCACAGGTGATCTATGGCTTCCAGAATCAACCGCCGCGGCAACGCAATCGGCCCGGTGTCCTCGTGCCTGTGCGACAAGGCGCTCGCAGCGTTCGCGAATCGCCGCATCAGCGCCGATCTTTCCAGGCGCGGCTTTTTGGTCGGCATGGGCGCATCGTTGTTGAGCGCGGTCTTGCCTGAGTTCAGCAGCGCGCAGCAGCCCGGCGCCGCGGCCCCCGCGCAGCCCACGACATTCACGAACTTCCGCTTGTTCGACGGCAAGTCGGCCGCGCTGCAGGACGGCATGTATCTCGTGGTCGACGGCAACCGCATCTCGCAGTTGCGCCGGGGCTCGCCCGACGCGCAGAACGCGTCGGGCGGCCGCGTGATCGACTGCGGCGGCAAGGTGATGATGCCGGGCCTCATCGACATGCACTGGCATTCGCTGCTCGCCTCGCTCCCGATCGCGGCCATCATGCAATCCGACCTGAGCTTCGTGTACCTGGCCGCGGGCGCGGAGGCACAGCGCACGCTGTTGCGCGGATTCACGACCATTCGCGATGTGGGGGGGCCCGCGTTCGCCCTGAAGCAGGCTATCGACGCGGGCATGCTGAGCGGCCCGCGTATTTACCCCTGCGGCGCGATGATCACCACGACGGGCGGGCACGGCGACTTTCGTCTGCTGACCGATGTGCCGCGCACGACCGGCCAGATCAGCGAAATAGAGCGGACCGGCGCCGCCGCGATCGCCGATTCTTCCGACGAAGTGCGCCTGCGTGTGCGCGAGCAGTTCATGATGGGTGCGACGCAGATCAAGATCGTGGGTTGCGGCGGCGTTTCCACGCCGCGCAGCCCGCTCGACATGCTCACGTTCACCGAGGCGCAACTGAAAGCGGCGGTGGAAACCGCAGCCGACTGGGGCACCTACGTGCTCGTGCATGCTTACACGCCGGAAGCGGTGAAGCGCAGTGTGGCGGCGGGCGCGCAATGCGTCGAGCACGGACACCTCATCGACGACCGGACCGCCGAAGTCATCGCGAAGAACGGCACATGGTTGAGCACGCAACCGTTTACGAGCGAAGAGGATGTGGCGCCAATGGCGCCGTCGAGCCGCGAGAAGTTTCTGGAAGTGACCGCCGGGACCGACAACATGTACAAGCTCGCGCGCAAGCACGGGCTCAAGGTCGCGTTCGGCACGGATCTGATCTTCTCCCAGGCGCTGGCGACGCGCCAGGGCACGATGCTCGGGCACATGACGCGCTGGTATTCGAACGCCGAGGCATTGCGCATGGCCACGGCCACGAATGGGCAATTGCTTGCGCTGGCGGGCGAGCGCAATCCCTATCCTCACAAGCTTGGCGTGCTGGAAGAGGGCGCGTATGCGGACCTGCTGCTCGTGGCCGGTGACCCGCTCCAGGATATGACGCTGCTGGCCAACCCCGATCAGAACCTGAATCTGATCATGAAGGATGGCCGCATTTTCAAGGATGCGTTGAAGGCGTGACGCTGTGAGGCGTGCCGCTTTCGCGAGGCAGCGTGCTCGAGTCGGTGGGCGTCATCTGGCGCAAGGAGGTTGTAAGTCCGCTTGCCGTGGCGCTTTTTGTCGGTTGTTTGCGCGAGGCGTTGCGAAAACGCCTGTGTTTCACGTATGAGCCACACGTTTTCTGTATCAAGATGTCACGCCGTAGGTCCCCATCGACCGGGCAGATTTGCCCGCGTGGCGCAGCCATCATGGCATGGCCCTCCAGCCCTCTGCGGGGGTCGAAATCCCGCCTGTCCAAATCCGCCATCTGGCCGATTAAGCCGGTTGAACTTCGCCGCGAAGTAGCTCATATTCAAAACGACTATTTGTTACAACCCTCCCACGCTCCGCGAAATACAGTAGGGATTACAGCGAATACTTCGAATCCGTGCCGCCTGGATGCCTCCGCCGTGACGTGACGCGCACCAGCCGCCGGTAGCAAACCCGAACCTATCCTGTCAAAGCTTCCATGCCTGCAATGTTCAACGAACCTGGCCGAGCCACGTCTGGTCCGTGGGGATGTCCATACTGCGGGACCCGCTTCAATGCGCCACTGATGATTTGCCCTCAGTGCGGCGCGAAGCAGCTTTCCTCTGGCCCGCGCATGTCGCCGGCAAGCGAATCCGCCGCGCCCGAATGGCACGACGGTTTCGCACGCCATGCGCGCACGGAGTGGAACGCTCCGGCGTTCAGTTTCGGCGGCGCGGCGCGCGATAGTGATTACGAACCGCGCGATGAAGCGCCTGCCGCGCCACGCTCGTGGCTGCCTTTCTATGCCATTGGCAGCGTGGTGTCGATCGCGTTCCTGCTGACCGCATACATCGTTTCGCATCGAGCCGAGCGGGAGCCGGCGCAGGGTGCCCAGGTCGTCGAGGGAGCGATCCTCGGGCCGAAGACCCCATCGGCTGTGCCGGCCACGAAGCCGCCATCGGTGCTGCATCCGGTGCGCAGCGCGCCGCCGGTAGCCGTCGCCCAGTTGCCGCCTCCTGCCGTGAGCGCGCCGCCGCCTATGACCGCTCAGGTGCCACTGCCGCATCAAGTGCCGCAAGCGCCGCAAGCGCAGCCGCGTACCGCTGCAGTGCATACGGTGACGCTGCCGCCGGGCAATGCTGCACGAAAGAGCAGCGCTGATGAACGCGCACTCGCTGCCGCGAAGATCAAGGCGGAGAAGGCCAACGAAGCGAAGGCCAACGCCGCGAAGGCCAGCTACGCGCGCGCCGACGTTGCGCGAAATCTGGCAAGCGCGCGTGCGAGCCTCGACAAGAACAACCTGGGGCCTGCGCGTAGTGCGATCAATGCCGCACTTGCGGAGCAACCGGGCAACGGCAACGCGCTGCAAATGCAGGCCGAATTGACTTCGCGTGAAGATCAGCGCGATTCGTTGCTTGGCTACGCACGGCTGTGCGCACGCGACGGGCGGTGGCTATGCGCCTGGCACAACGCGGGGCATGCCTTGACCGTCGATTCGTCGAGCGGCGAAGCGCGGGCGATCCTCTCGCGTTCGATCGCGGCGCAGGGCGCGGGCAACATGGCGCAGGGCGCGGCCGCCGCGCCCACGATGAGGCAGGTGGACTCGGGTCCGCCTGGCCCGCCAATCGATCCCAATTGACGCATTGCGCAGCGTAGGCCCGGGTGGGTGACGCCAGTCATGCGCCCGGGCTAGCCGCGCATTGCCTGGCCGGTTGCTCGCTGTGGCGCTCGACCAGCCAGTTGCTGAAGTTGCGAACGCGTAGTGTGTCCTGCACTTCGGGGCGCACGTCGAGCCAGTATCCCGAAGGTCCCGCCACTTCCACCTCGCTCAGCTGGACGAGCGTGCCGTTCGCCAGTTCGGGCGCGATCATGTGCCGGTCGGCAACGGCAATGCCAAGCCCGGCCACCGCCGCGTGTATGACCTGATCGAGCGTGCTGAACTCCAGCTCCCCGCGCGGGGCGATCGGCACGTCGAGTGCCGCGGCTTCGAGCCACGCTTCCCAGACCAGCAGGCGCCGGTCGATATCGAGGATATAGAGCCACGGATGCCGTGCGAGGATCTCGCGCAGCACATCTGGATCGGCGGGGGCCTCGGAGAACTCGCGCGCCGAGCCGACGAGTACATGGCGCTCGCGCATGAGCAGTGTGCTCTGCCCGCCCGGCAGCGGTTCCATGCCGAAGCGGATCTGGCAGTCCTCGTTGCGCTCCGTGCCGTGCAGCGGGCCGTATTCGTTGGTGATGGAGATGCGCAGATCGGGGTGGCGCACCTGGAAGTCGCGCAGGCGCGGCGTGAGCCAGCGCGTGGCGAGCGTAGGCGCGGCGTTCAGACTGAGCAGGCTGTTCGACGGATCGGCGCGAATCGTGTCGAGCGTGTGGGCGATGCTGTCGAACGCGGCCTGGAGCGTAGGCAGCAAACGCTTGCCTGCTGCCGTGATTTCGAGCCGGTGATGATGCCGCATGAAGAGCGGCGTGCCGAGATAGTCTTCGAGCAGGCGAATCTGGCGGCTGATCGCCCCCTGGGTCACGTGCAGGTTTTGCGCTGCCCGGGTGAAGCTGAGCGTGCGGCTCGCCTCCTCGAATGAACGCAGTGCCGATAAAGAGGGAAGGCGGCGCATGCAAACCTCGCGATGCAGGCACGCCGGCGCATGGTCATGCGCGCCGGCGTATTGACATTGATAAGGACTACGTCAAGAACGTTAGAACGCGTGCGTGATACCCACGCGGGCGACGGCCTGGTTGTCGGTGCCCGAGGGGTTGAAGCCCGTGATCTGCGCGTTTTCCGCCGAGCCCGCCGCATGCTGGTACACGCCCATCGCATAGAGCGACGTGCGCTTGGAGAGCGCGTACTGGCCGATCAGGTTGACCTGGTGATACTTCGGCGAGTTGTCGGTGGCGTGGTCCTGGCCCACCGTGTAGGTGTAGCCCGCGCCCACCGTGAAGGCGGGCGTCACGGCGTAGGTGCCGGCCACTTCGAAGTTCTGGAAGTGCAGGTCGCCGCTGCCGGTGGCCGAGGAGAAGTCCACGTTCGAGTAGTTCGTCATCAGCTTGAGGCTGCCGATCACGTATGACGCGCCGGCCGAGAGAATGCCCTGGTAGCGCGCGTTGGCGAGCGCGTCGCCGAACACCGAATTCACGAAGCTGCCGCCGCTGCCATAACCGGCCACCGCCGTGATCGGGTTGTTCACGCGCAGGTAGCCCACGCCCGCACTGAACGAGCCGAGCGTGTAGGCTGCCGCCGCGCTATACGAGGCGTTGTTCGAGAACTGGCCCGCCTGGCCGCCAAACGAGTAGTGGCCTTCGAACTGGAAGCCGGCGAGCACGGGGCTCACGTATTTCACGGCGTTGTTGACAGGGAAGCCGTTGTCCAGGTTGTCCATGTCGTTCGGGTGGGCGAAATACCAGCCGCCGTAGTTGCCGTTGAGCGAATACGGTTCGATCAGGTCGACGGTGGCGTCCCATTGCTTGCCGAAGGTGATCTGGCCATACTGATCCGACTTGAAGCCGACATAGGCATTACGCGAAAACGCGAGACCGCCGCCAAGTCCGCCCGTCGCAGCGTTAAAACCGCTTTCGAGCCGGAAGATCGCGGCGTAGCCGCCGCCCAGGTCTTCGGTGCCGCGCAGACCCCAGCGGCTGCCTGCGGGCACGCCGCTTTGCATCTGCACGAGCTTGCTGCCCGTGCCCGGCACGAGCTGGCCGTTCGCCCCGTTCGCCACATTGCTGGCGTAGTCCACGCCGAGGTCGATGAGGCCGTACAGCGTCACGCTGCTTTGCGCGTGCGCGCCTGCTGCGGCGAGCGCCAGCGGCAGCGCCGCGAGAATCTTCTTCTTCAATTAAGTCTCCTTATCATGGAGCCGCGTAACGCGGCTCGGCATTCTGGTTGGTATCAGGCTTGTATCGCGCTGGTATCGCGCTGGTATCGCGCGGTATCGGATTCGTATTACGCGCCAAGCGATTTCTGCACCTTCGCCGCGACATCCGCAGGCACCCAGGTCTTCCACATTTCAGGGTGCTGCTTGAGGAACTTGAGCGCTTCGTCCTGCGCATCGACCTTGTGCTCGGTCATGTCGAGGATCGTCGTGTTCAGGAAGTCGATAGGGAAGCTCACCTTCGAGAAGAAGGTCATCACGTCGGGCTCCGCCTGATAGAACGGTGTCGAAACGCCGATCTTCAACTGCGAGACCAGATACGACGAGGCGCATTGCTGCGCGCTGTTGGCGTCGCGCAGCGTCTTCCAGCAGGCTTCGTTGAACGGCGGCATTTTGAGCTGAACGAACTTGTACTTCGCCATCAGCGCGGCCGGCTCCCAGTAGTAGGTGAGAATCGGCTTGCCGCGCGCGTAGGCCGAGGAGATGGCCGCATCGAGCGCCGCGCCCGTGCCGGGGCGGAAGTTCGTGTAGGTGTCGTCGAGCTTGAGCAGCTTGAGCAAGCGCGTATTCACGCGTTCGCAATCCCAGCCCGAGGGGCAGTTGAGAAAGCGGCCGCGATCGGGTTCCTCGTCATCGACGAAAAGGCCCTTGTATTTGGGCAGATCGCTCACGGACTGAAGGTCGGGCGCGCTGGCCTTGATGCCGCGCTTCGCGTCGCCGTGCACCACGTAGTCGGGCACGTACCAGCCTTCCTTCGTGCCGCCCGGCAGCGTGTCGCCCACGAGCTTGACCGAGCCCGCCTTGACCGCGCCCGCGATGATTTCCGACCGGCCCGTCCACTGCTCGGCCCAGATCTGCAGGTCGTTGCGCGAGAGCGCCGTTTCGGTGGCCGCGGTGCTGCCGGGCACGCTGTCGGTCTGGCAGCTATAGCCGTTCTTGAGGATGTAGCGCAGCACTTCGCTCGTGAAGTTGCCGCTTTCCCACGTGATGCCCGCGAAGCGCACGGGTTTGCCGCTGCTGCACCAGGTGCCCGCGGCGTGCGCCGGCAACGCGGCAAGGGCGAGCGGCGCCGCGAGGCAGGCCGCGCGCAAGAGGGACGTCAAGCTTTTCATTGCATGTCTCCACTTTATTGAATTGTTTCGGAATGCTTCATATAGAGGATGGCATCGTCTTCATGCCATGCCCGTTTTGCTTCAGTCGTACCGGCTGTCGTGTGCGCGTGTGGTGGCGAGCATGGCTTCGTCGAGTTCGATGCCAAGGCCCGGCGCATCGCTCAGCTCGATCCAGCCGTTCGCGTCGATGTCGATCACGTGCTTGATCGGAAAGTCGCGCCGCGCAGGCGTCCATTCGGGCGGGTCGTACGGAAACTCGACGAACGGCGCGTGCGCCGCGCCCGCCACGATATGCAGGTTCGCGGCGAGGCCAATGCCGTTGCCCCACGTGTGCGGCGTGAACACCTTGCCGTGCGCTTCGATCTGCGCCGCGAGCCGCCGCGCGCCTTCCATGCCGAGCGTGCAGACGACATCGGGCTGATAGACGTCCAGACAGTCGTGTGCAAGGAGCGCCGCGAATTCGTGCGCGTCGCGCGTCATCTCGCCGCCTGCGATGCGTATGCCGAGTCCTGCCGTTTGTTTGCGTAACTGCGCGTAGCCCGCGTAGTCGCCGCGATGCAGCGGCTCTTCCACCCAGTACACGCGATACTTTTCGATCTGCCGGATCACGGCGAGTGCTTCGTCGGCGCGCCACGGCGCCTGGGTGTCCCAGGGCATGCGCCAGCCCTGGTTGCAATCCACCATGAGTTCGATCGCGTCGCCAGCGGCTTCGCGCACGGCGGCGAGCGCGGCAATATCGTCGGCGAGCGTGGCGCGGCCGAAGCGCACCTTGAGCGCCGGGAAGCCGCGCGCGACGGCATGCTCGGCCCACTGCGCCATGCCTTCGAGTGTGCGATGCACGCCCGAGGACGCATACGCCCGCACCCGCTTCGAACGGCCGCCGGCCATCTGCCAGCAAGGCTCGCCGCGAATCTTGCCGGCGAGGTCCCAGAGCGCGACGTCAAGCGGCCAAAGGCGGCCTGCGTGGAAGCTGAGGTTGTCGAGCACCGCCGAGTGGCGCGCCAGATCGAGCGGATCTGTGCCGATAAAGAGATCGCGGTAGTCGTCGAAGCCATACATGGCGTCGCCGGAACCGATGCCCACGCGGCCTTCGTCGTCCTCCACGCGCACGATCGTCGCCGGGAAGGCGCGCCGCGGGCGGCTGTCCCACGAGGCGGGGAACGGCGGGTCGAGCGGCAGCCGGTGCTGGCTCACGGTGATGCGGGCGATGCGGTTCGTCATGGCGCGTGGGGCGCCGCCCGGTGGCGCGCAACATTGCGTAACTTACGTATGAAGATACGCACGCAGTGCGCCGTGGGGCGGGCATTGTCTCCTTGGCCTTGTCAGGCGTTACGGCATCCTAGAGGGTCAATTCCACGCACTCAATGAAGTCAATTGAAGTAAATGACAGCCTTCATTTCCGCGAATTGGGCGCGATAATGGCGCAGCCGCCGCGCCGTGCCGCGGCGTGCTTTTCTCCTTCGGGAAAACCATGAATGGCTGGATGCCCACGCTCTCGCGCAGCAGCGAACCCAAGTACCGCGCAATCGCTCACGCCTACGCGCAGGCCATTCATGGCGGCCAGATGCTGCCCGGAGAAAAGCTGCCTGCGCACCGGCTGCTCGCGAAGAAGCTCAATGTCACGACCGGCACGGTGAGCCGCGCGTATGCGGAGCTGGAGCGCGGCGGGATGGTGGTGGCGCGCGTGGGCGACGGCACCTACGTGGCCGAGCCCGACGCCGACGGCGTGCGTATGCAGGACCGTACGCGCCCCGCACCCGAATCCACCGAGCGGGCTGCGGCGACCACGCCGGGTGCACCGGGCGCTTATGCACCGGGGCGCCTGATCGATCTCGGCCAGAACGTGCCGATGCCGACCGACGAAGCCTTCCTGCTGACGCAGACCCTGCGCGAACTGGCCGCCGACGAGCGGCTGGCGGGCGAGCTGCTGCTGTACCAGCCCGAAGGCGGCCGCCGCTCGCACCGCGAGGCGGGGGCGCGCTGGCTTGCGCGCATGGGCTGCACGGTGGCCGCCGAGCGCGTGCTGGTCACGCAGGGCGCGCAGCACGGACTTGCCTGTGTGTTGCGCGCAGTGCTGCGTCCAGGCGACACGATTTTCGCCGAGGCCTTGAGCTATCCCGGTATCGTCGCGCTCGCGCGGCAGCTGCGGCTCAATCTCGTCGGCATCGAAATCGACGAGGAGGGCATCGTGCCCGCGGCGCTCGAGCGCGCGTGCGGCCTGCTCGCGCCGCGCGCGCTCTTTTGCGTGCCGACGCTGCACAACCCGACCACGGCCACGCTTTCCGAAGCGCGCCGCGCGATGATCGCCGAGATCGCCGTGCGCCATCACCTCGTCGTGATCGAGGATCTCGTGCCAGCCGCCTTGCTCGACGCCCCGCCCACGCCGCTCGCGGCGCGCCTGCCCGAGCATGGCATCGTGATCAGCAGTCTTTCGAAGGCGGTCGCGCCGGGCCTGCGCATTGGCTATGTGCAGGCGCCGCAGGACTGGGTCGGCAAGATTCTCGCGGTGATACGCAGCGATTGCTGGATGACGTCGCCGCTCGCCGCGGAGATTGCGGCGCGCTGGATCGTCGATGGCGAGATCGATCGCCTCATCGCGCAGCAGCGCGCGCAGGTGGACGCGCGCCACGCGATCGCCGCCGAGGTGCTGGCGGACTGGACGTATCGCACCGACCCCGCAAGCCCGCATCTCTGGCTGCCGCTCGCCGAGCCGTGGCGTGCCGCCGAATTCTCGGCGGCGCTGCGTCAGGCCGGCGTGCTTGCGAAAACAGCGGACAGCTTCGTGATCGGGCGCGGCTCTGCACCGCACGCGGTGCGTTTGAGTCTGGGCGGCGCGCGCAGCCACGAGGCGCTGCGCGAGGGGCTGGAGTTGCTGGCGCGCACGCTGCGCAACGGGCCGGAAGGGTTGTATTCGGCGTGACGTCGCGCGGCGTAACGTTACGCGCGCTCACTCGGCGATAAACGAGACCGTACGCTTGCGCCGCTCATCGACCGAAAGCGAGAACACATCGGGCCGCGCATAGTGGCCCACCACATCGAAATCGTAGCGGGCGCGCGTGAGTTCTTCGGTGTCGATCTCCGCGACAATAAGGCCTGTTTCGCCGCGCAACGGCCCGGCCAGCACATCGCCAAGCGGCCCGACAATCAAGCTGCCGCCATTGATGAGCGGCCGGTTCTCGTCCCAGCCCGGCACCTCGACGCCAAGCGCCGCGGGCGAGGGCTGCACCTGGCATGCGCTGATCACGAAGCAGCGCCCTTCGTGCGCGATATGGCGCATGGAGCACTGCCAGATGTCGCGCTCGTCCACGGTGGGCGCACACCAGATCTGCACGCCTTTCGCGTACATCGCCGTGCGCAACAGCGGCATGTGGTTTTCCCAGCAGATCGCAGCGCCCGCTACGCCGGATTCCGTACGAACGGCCGGCAGCGTCGAGCCGTCGCCTTGCCCCCAGATGAGCCGTTCGGTGCCGGTGGGCATGAGCTTGCGGTGCTTCGCCACGAGCCCCTCACCCGGATTGAAGAACAGCGCGGTGCAATAGAGCGTGCTGCCATCGCGCTCGATCACGCCGAGCACGAGCGACGCGCCGCAACGCGTGGAAAGCTCGGCGAGCGCTTCGGTTTCCGCGCCCGGCACGTCGATCGCATTCTCGTAATAGCGCGCGAATGCCTCGCGGCCTTCGGGCAGGCGGTAGCCAAGGCGCGTGCCGAATATTTCGCCCTTCGGGTAACCGCCGAGCAACGCCTCGGGCATGACCACGAGCTTCGCGCCCGAGGCGCGGATCTGCGCTTCGAACGAGAGAATCTGTTCCAGCGTCTGCGCTTTGCCGGCGGCGGATGAACCGATCTGCAGCGCGGCGACTTTCGACTTGGCCATGATGGCGTGCTCCCAGGGGTTTGGACAGCTCACATCTTTCCACGGCGATAAAATCGCGAGAACGTATATCGATACTATGTGATATGAACCAGTTTGATATCGCAGTCGTGGACCTGAATCTGCTGAAGATCTTCGAGGCGCTGTTCGAGGAGGGCGGGGCAAGCCGCGCCGCGATACGCCTCGACATGACACAGTCCGCCGTGAGCGCCGCGCTCAGGCGCTTGCGCGCGCTCTATGCGGACACGCTCTTCGTGCGTACCGGGCGCGGGCTCGCGCCGACCTCGCGCGCGCAGGAACTCAAGCCTGTGATTAGCGAGGCGCTCGACCGTTGCCGCCATAGCCTTGCGATTGCCTCGCCCGACGCGACCACGTTTCATGGGCGCGCGGTGTCGATCGGGCTTTCCGACGACTTCGAGGTGGCCATTGGCCGGCGCATCATCGAAACGCTCGAAGCGAGCGCGCCGGGCCTGCGCATCATCTTTCGTCAGACGCACAGCCAGATCGTCGCCGACGCGCTCGCGAATCAGGACATGGATCTCGCCGTCGCGGCGGGCGGCTTCGCTTCGCGCGGGCTGAGCCACCGGGTGCTCGGCGAGGGCAGCTATGCGTGCCTCGTGGACGACGCTCCCCGCACGCCACGGCGCCTGACGCTTGCCGACTACGTGTCGAGAGGGCACATCCTGGTGTCGTCGGGCGGCGTGGTCGGGATCGTCGACGAAGGGCTCGCCGCGCGCGGCCTGAAGCGCAATGTCGTGGCCTCCACGACGCATTTCGCCGCGTTGCCTTTCCTGCTCAAGGGCACGCGCAGCGTCGCCACGATTCCGCGCCATGCGGCCGAAGCGATCGCGCGCGTGACGGGCCTGAAGCTGCTTGCTTGCCCGATCGATCTGCCGCGCTATCCGGTGGAACTCGGGTGGCGCAACAGCTCGCTGCGCGACGCTGCCGTCGTCAAGGTTCAGGCCGCCATCATCGCGTGCTTTCCGGCTAAACACTGATCGACACCCAGGCGGCATTCGCGTTGAATGATCGGGCACGAGATTTGCCTCCAGCCAGTCTCTTAACGGAACGACGATAACAACGGACTCGACAAGGAGATTCTCCGCATGCGCGCAGTGCCTTTGCCAGATGGTTATACGATCGAGTCACATTTGCAGGAACCGCGCGATTTGCGCCGGGTGCCCATTCATCCCGACTACTGGTATCCGCTTGCCTGGTCGCGCGAACTCAAGCCTGGCAAGACGCTGGGTACGCATTTCGCCGGCGAGCCCATTGTGCTCTTTCGCACTGCGTCAGGCGCGGTGTACGCGCTCGAAGACCGCTGCGCGCATCGCCAGGTGCCGCTACATGCGGGGGTGGTGGACGGCGAGTCGCTTCGTTGCGGGTACCACGGCTGGACCTACGATTGTTCGGGCCAATGCGTGGACGTGCCGTACCTCGGCAGGGAGCGCTTGCCCAACGGCGTGCGCGCCTATCCGTGCCGCGAGGCGCACGGCATGATCTTCGTCTTTCCCGGCAATGCCACGCTCGCCGAAGCGCATCCGCTGCCCGTGCTGGATTCGGTCACGAACAAGGCCTACAAGACGCGCCGCTTCGGCCAGGAAGTGAAGTGCCACTACTCGTTCATGCACGAGAATCTGATGGACATGAACCACCAGTTTCTCCACCGCCGCCAGATGGGCCAGATGCGGGCGCGCTCGCTCGGCCGGCGGCGCGGCGAGAAGTCCATCGAAGTGGATTACACGTTCGCGCGCATGGCGGGCAAGCAGCCCGCGGGCGAGGCGCTCGTGTTCGGCGCGAGCAAGAACCGCGCGGACCCGAGCGATCAGAGCGTGATGACTGTGCGCACGGAATATCCGTATCAAACGCTGAAGATCCGGTCGGGCGACGAGTCGCTCCTCATGGACCTGTGGATCGTGTATGTGCCGCTCGACGCGCAGCAGCGCACGAACCGGACCTTCGGACTCCTTTCGGTGAAGCGTCCCGCCGTGCCGTTCCTGCTCGACGCGGCGTGGCCGCTGCTGGTCTGGTTCACGGAGCGCATCTTCAAGGAAGACCGCACGATCGTGGAACTCGAACAGGCGGCGCACGACAACCAGGGCGCCGACTGGAATCACGAAGTCTTTCCCGTCATCAACGAATTGCGCGACCTGCTGCGCGAATGCGGCGAGCGCACCGTGATTCCCATTCGCGAGGTGAGCGAAGTGTGAGGCGCTCGCGTCAGGCGGTTTTGCTGGCGCGCGGCTTCGCGGGCGCTTTTTTCTTCGCCTTGCCCTGGTTGAATTCGATTGCCGCGCGAATGAGCGCCTTCAGTGCGCGCTTGTCGACCTTGTCGCCCTCGAGATAGTCGATGGCGCGCCGCGCGTTGCCCTCGAGCCCGGCGTTGAAGAGCTTGCTCGGGTCGGGCAGGCTCGCGCCGTACAGGAACGTGAGCTTGACCTTGCCTTTGTGCGCATTGCCCACGGCGATCATGCCGTCCCGATACCACACGGGGCTGCCCATGTATTTCCATTCCTCGACGATCGCCGGGTCGGCTTCGAGAATCGCCTCGCGCATGGCGGTGAAGGTGTCGCGGCGCCAGTCGGTGAGGTCCGCGATTAGCTGGTCAATACGTTCCGATGGGGTCATTCGCGCTCCGTGCCTTGCATGGCTTCCCGTTGCCGGGCGATCAGGACCGTAATGTAGCACTCGGCAACCTCAGCTGACGTGCGCGCGGCCGGAGCTGGGTGCGTTTTGCGCTTCGGGCTCCATGAGGGAGATCGTGAAGAAGCTGCCCATGACAGCGGAAAGAATGATGAAGATCGATGCGGCATCGACAAGGAAGCCGAAGTAACGGAACACGAGGAAGCAAACCGAGAGCGTCAACACGTTGAGCACAAGGCCAATGATGGCCGAGGCCTTCGGCACGGTGCGCATGAAGACGGCGAGCCGCGAGTCGTTGCGCGGCACGTACCAGATGAAGAACAGCCCGACCACGAGGATGAAAGCGCTCTCGCACCAGATCAGCCAGGCCGGGCGCTGCAGGAAACGGCCCTCGAAGATCGTCTCGATCACTTGCGCCTGAATTTCGATGCCGGGCACCAGCTCGCCTAGCGCCGTCGTGCGCATGTCGGTCAGGCCCGTGCCGGTGAGGCCGACGAGAATCAGCTTGTTGTGGATGCGGCTCGCTTCGATCTTGCCTTGCAGCACGTCGCGTGCGGAAACATAGCGCTGCTGCGTGCGCGCAATCGAGGCGAAATGTAGCCAGATATCGCCGTCGGGTTGCGTGGGCACCCGCACATCCGCCACGCCCACGGCGCGCACGCCGGACAGGCCCGCAAACACCTCGATGGCGGGCGAGCCGGTCGCCACGCGCAGCATTTCAATGGGCAGGCTCGGCACGAGCTTGTCGCCAAGACCCAGCACGAGCGGAATGCGCCGCACCGTGCCCTGCTCCTGCGCGACGTTGAGCATGGCCTGGCCGTGGGCCGCGCCTTGCAGTTCGGGCAGGCTTGCGAGCACGTAATTGAAGCGGTGAACGCTCGCGAGCGCGTCCGGGCCGTGCACGAGCACGGGGGCGCTCAGCATGTCGGTGCGCGTGGTGGAGGTCGCGTAGTCGAACGCGGCCGCACCGAGAATGGAAGGCGACGCGCGCAACGCGGTCTCAAGAATGCGCTCGTGGCTGGGCAGCGCGCGCAGTTGCGTGGCGAGCGAGACCTCGGAAGCGGGCAGGTTGTCGGCCACGATGCCCGGCGAGGTTTGGTCGGGTTCGGGCATGTAGATATCAAGGCCGATCGCCAGCGGTTTGCCCGCCTCGATCGCATCGACGAGGCCGGCGAGGCGGTTGCGCGGCCAGGGCCATTGGCCGAAGGCTTCGAGCGTCTTGTCGTCGATCTCGACGATGGTCACCGGCTGCGCGGCGGGTACGCGCGGAAAGCGGCGCTGATAGTGGTCGAAAAGCAGCTGGCGCGCCGAACCGAAGGTATCGGGCAACACATTGTCGAGTGTGTCGAGGAAGGCGGGGCGCACCACGTCGCCGGGCCATTCGCTGCACAGGTTGATGAACAAAAGCGTCACGAGCACCGCGAGCGCCCAGGGGCGCCCTTTGCGCGCCCGCATCATGCGTCTCAAGAATGCGATGCATGCGTTGCGGTAGCGTTTCATGGGGATGGGGGCTGACGATGAGCGCCGCGCATCGATACGGATTACTGAACGGTGATGACCGCGCGCCGGTTTGCCTGGTTGGGCACGCCGTCTGCAGTGTGGACGAGTGGCTCGCGTTTGCCCCGGCCGGCAATTTCGATCTGCTGCGCGGGTATGCCGGACTTGACCAGAAACGACGCTACGCTTTGCGCCCTGCGCATGGAGAGCTGGTCGTTGAACGCCTGCGAGCCCGCCATGTCGGTATGGCCGACCACCGTGAGGTGAGGGGCCGGCCACGTTGCCAGCACCTTCTTCAACTCGGCAACCGTGGCCGCGGACTCGGGTGCAAGTTGCGTGGCGGAGTCGAAAACGAAGTTGATCGTGAACGTGCGGGGCCGTGGCGGCTGGGCGGCCAGCAGATCGCCGTACTGCGCCTCCACGGCGGCCTTGTTATCGGCGGTTTCCGCGATGGCGCCGCCTTTCGAAACATCGGCGCGTGTGTAGGCCTTGTCGATGACTTGCGTCTTGCTGCCGCTATGCACGATCACGTTGCCGACGCTGCCGTCCGGATTCGGCAGCAGCGTGATCTTGTCGGGCGTGCTGCATGCAAAGAGGCACAAGCACAGCGTAAGGGCCATGTATCGCGCAAGCCAGTGCCCGGCGTTCATTGTCTTCAATGACCGTTCTCCCCGCTTCCCCCTACCTCGATGATGAATTCGGTGCCCCGCACGCCGAGCGTGGTGGTGGGCGTGCTGTAGCGCACGGCTTCCGGATTGGCCTTCGCGAGCTTGCCGTCGACCACGGCGAGCGAACCGCGCTTGATGCTCACGTCGAGCGCGCCGTCGTAGGTGGTCGTGTTGAATGCGAACTTGTTGAGATCGAGAATGGAATTGGCGCCCTCGGTCAGCAGTGTGTTGTCGCGCAGCGTGATCCCAACGGCGGATGCGGGGCCGGTCGTGACACGGTCGCTCGCGAACACCTCGCTGCCGACCGCCACGCTGACCGGTTGGCTTGCGCGCTCGATTTGCACCGAGCCTTTGATCGTCTTGACTATGCCAATTGCATCGGCTGCGTGCGCGTCGAATGCTGGCGGGCACCCGCAGGCGAGAAGCAAGGCATATTGGATGGCTTGGCTGCGCACTGGCGATACCGTTTGGAGAAACGAACGTGAGGGATAGCGCCGGGCCTCTCGGGCACCTGGCGAGCATAGCGATCGAGCGCGGCCCGTTCCGTGCGCTAGCGTACATAGTGCAATCGCGCTGAAGGTGCGCCAGAATCGGCAAATCGGGTCCGGCTCGCGCCCGACGAACAGCGCGCCCCGGCACTCACATCCATGCCGACACCGACCCACGCGAGACCGCACGGACTGGACCGACCGCACGCCGCAGCGCAGACATGGGCGCTCGCGGTGGCGCAACTCGTTTCGTGGGGGACGATCTACTACGCGTTCTCGCTTTTCGTCGTGCCCATGGAAAGCGCGTTGGGCTGGAGCCGCACGGCGACGAACGCTGCGCTCTCAACAGGTTTGCTGGTCTCGGGGTTCGCGGCCTACCCGGTCGGCACCCTGATCGACCGCGGCTATGGGCGGCGCGTCATGGCGGGCGGTACGCTGCTTGCATCGGCGATGCTCGTGCTGTGGGCGCAGGCGCGCAGTCTGCCGGCCCTCTTTGCCGTGTGGTGCGGGTTGGGCGTAGCCATTGCGGCGACGCTCTACGACCCGGTGTTTGCAGTCGTGACGCGCGACTTCCCGCGCAGCTATGCAAGGAAAATCACGCTCATCACGCTTGTGGCGGGTTTCGCGAGCACGGTGTTCATTCCGCTCACGCAAGGCTTGATCGTCGCGTTCGGCTGGCGGGGCGCGTTGCTCGCGCTTGCGCTCGTCAATCTGCTTGTCTGCTTGCCGGTGCACGTATTTGCGATTCATCGCGGCGAGCCGGATGCGGACACCGCGACGCAGCAACGCGCCCGCGAAGTGAGCCGCACCTCGACGCGCAACGCCTTGCGCTCGCCGGTATTCTGGGCGCTGGCCGTTTGCTTCACGGCGTATTACTCCACCTTCGTCGCACTCACCTTCCATCTGATCCCGTTGATGCACGAGCGTGACGTTGCGGGCGCAACGGTCATTGTCACCATGGCGGCGATCGGGCCGGCACAGGTACTTGCGCGGGTCCTGTGGTTCGCCGTCGGCAGGCGCGCGCCACCGGGGCGTGTCGCCGTTGTGGTGACGACTGCGTTCCCGTGCTCCGTCGTGATCCTGATGGGTGCGGGGAAGTCGGCTGCGTGGTTGATGCTGTTCGCCATCGTCTACGGCGGCGCCAACGGCATGATGACGATCCTGCGCGGGATGCTCGTGCAGACGCTGCTGGGAACCGAAGGCTACGGCGCGGTGAGCGGCCTGCTCTCGATGCCTGCGAACATCGCCAAAGGCATTGCGCCTATCGCGGGCGCAGCGATCTGGGCGATACGCGGCAGCTATGTACCGGTGGAGTGGGCCGTGCTGATCGTCTCGTTGATATCGATGGCGGCTTGTGTGGTTGCGGTGCGCATGGCCACGCCCCGCGTCGGCGATACAGAATCTGCCGCAGCGGGTCGGCCGAGATAACGCGCACGGCCGCTAATGCCAACCCTGTTATCGGCTTATCGCGCTCGCGCGGAGCATGGCAGCATGCACCTGGATTGCCACAAGCTCCGCGCGGCCCCTTCAGTGATCGTGCCTCACCTGCGCCATGACCGGCTGGCTTGCTTTGCGGCTCAGCATCAACGTGACCACCGCGGAAAGCGCGAGCGTCGCGCCAACGACGTACAAGCCGGCGGCATAACCCCCCGTCTGAGTTTTCAGCCAGCCAATCACGGCGGGCCCCACGAAGCCGCCGAGATTGCCGATCGAATTGATCATGGCGATTCCCGCCGCTGCTCCAGCGCCAGAGAGAAACATGCTGGGCATGGCCCAGAGCGGCGCCTTCGCGGCGCTGATGCCGATATTGACCACCACGAGCGCCAGCACGATCATCAGCGCGGTGCTGGCTTGCCCCGCGAAGATGAAGCCCACGCAAGCGAGCACGCAAGGGACGACGACGTGCCAGGTGCGCTCCGCCGTGCGGTCGGAGTGCCGCGCCCACAGAATCATCGCGACGACCGCCACGATGCTCGGAATGGCATTGAGCAGTCCGGTTTCGAGCGCACTGAAACCATATTGCCGGATGATGAGCGGCGCCCACAGCCCCAGCGTGTAAAGGCCTGCCGATGTGCCGAAGTAGATCAGCGCGAGCGCCAGCACGCGCGGGTCGCGCAGGGCGCTCAGCGCGCCTGCCGTGTGGCCGGTGTGGTTCTCTCTCTCGCGCGCTTCCTCGGCGAGCTTCGCCATCAGCCAGTCGCGTTCTTGCGGCTTCAGCCAGCGCGCTTTGGCAGGCGCATCGGTGAGAACCTTCAGGACCACGAAACCCAGCAGCACGGCGGGAATTGCTTCGATCACGTAGAGCAGTTGCCAGTTGGCGAGCCCGAACGTGCGCGGCAATTGCATGAGCGCGCCTGAAATGGGCGAGCCGAGCGCAGTCGAGATCGGCGCGGCTGCCATGAACCATGCCGCGGCTGCCGCGCGTTGCTTGCCCGGAAACCAGAGGCTGAGATAGAGAATGATGCCGGGGAAGAAGCCGGCTTCCGCCACGCCTAGCAAGAAGCGCAGTACATAAAAACTCGTGGGCCCGGTCACGAATGCGGAGGCCGCCGAGACGATGCCCCACGTGACCATGACGCGCGCGATCCAGATGCGCGCGCCCACGCGGTGCAAGATCAGGTTCGAAGGCACTTCGAACAGAAAGTAGCCGATGAAGAAGAGCCCGCCGCCGAGACCGAAGGCCGTAGGCGAAAGGCCAATCGCCTTATTCATCGTCATTGCCGCGAAGCCCACGTTGACCCGGTCGAGAAAGCTCACGAAGTAGAGCAGCATGACGAACGGGATGATGCGCCACATGAGTTTGCGCGTGACAATTGCTTCGGTATCCGAATTCATGTGTCTCCTCCTTGGAGGGTTGACGGAGGCGTGCGGGTATTTTTTGTGTTACGCCCCCGTGTCTGCTTGATTTGACGGCGCGGTAGCGCTCAGGCCTGCATTCAGGCAGCGACGGCCGCCTTCTCGACGAGTTCGCACACCGCGGCCGTGACCTGCGCGGTGGTCGCCTTGCCGCCAAGATCGCCGGTGTGCAGCGCGGGGTTGGCCGTCACGGTCTCGATGGCCTGCATCACATGAGCGGCGGCTTCGGTTTCGCCGAGGTGTTCGAGCAGCATCACGACCGACCAGAACGTGCCGATCGGATTGGCGAGCCCCTTGCCCATGATGTCGAAGGCGGAGCCGTGGATTGGCTCGAACATCGACGGGTAGCGGCGCTCGGGATCGATGTTGCCCGTAGGCGCAATGCCCAGGCTGCCCGCGAGCGCGGCGGCGAGGTCGCTGAGAATGTCGGCGTGCAGGTTGGTTGCGACGATCGTGTCGAGCGAGGCGGGACGGTTGACCATGCGCGCCGTGGCGGCGTCCACCAGCTCCTTGTCCCACTTCACGTCCGGGAATTCCTTCGAGACTTGCTGCGCAATCTCGTCCCACATGACCATGGCGTGGCGCTGCGCGTTGCTCTTGGTGATGACCGTGAGCAGCTTGCGGGGGCGCGACTGCGCGAGCCGGAACGCAAAACGCAGGATGCGTTCGACGCCGGCGCGCGTGAGGATCGAGACATCGGTTGCCGCTTCGAGCGGATGGCCCTGGTGCACGCGGCCGCCCACGCCCGAGTATTCGCCTTCGGAGTTTTCGCGCACGATCACCCAGTTGAGGTCCTCGGGCTTGCAGCGCTTCAAAGGCGCGTCGATGCCGGGCAGGATGCGCGTGGGGCGCACGTTCGCATACTGGTCGAAGCCCTGGCAGATCTTCAGGCGCAGGCCCCACAGTGTGATGTGATCGGGTACGTCGGGGTCGCCCGCGGAGCCGAACAGAATCGCGTCCTTGTTGCGAATGGCGTCGAGGCCATCAGCGGGCATCATCACGCCGTGCTGGCGGTAATAGTCGGCGCCCCAGTCGAAGTTCTCGAACTCGAACGCAAAGCGCTGCGTGGTTTTCGCAAGCGCTTCCAGCACCTCCTTGCCTGCGGGCACGACTTCCTTGCCGATGCCGTCGCCGGGAATGGTTGCGATGCGATAGGTCTTCATGTCTCGTTCCTTTGGAATGTGGCCAGTGTGGGTGCACTTTACCCAACTCCTGGTTCAAAAACCGGTGCTAGACTCAAAGCATCCTTAACCTGAATTCACAAGTGGCGACCGTGACCGACACCGTTCTGCCCGCCGATCTCGGCTTTTTTTCCACGCTCGCCTCCTCGGGCAGCCTGAGCGCCGCCGCACGCGAACTAGGCCTCACGCCCGCTGCCGTGAGCAAGCGGCTCGCGCAAATGGAAGAGCGCGCCGGCGTGCCGCTCGTGAACCGCACGACGCGCCGCATGATGCTCACGCCCGAAGGCGAGGTGTACCTGGAGCATGCGCGGCGCATTCTCGACGAGATCGACGAACTGGGTGAACTGCTCGGTGGCTCGAAGAAGCACCCCAAGGGCTTGCTGCGCGTGAACGCCACGCTCGGCTTTGGGCGCAGCCACATCGGGCCGGCGCTTTCGCGTTTCGTCGCGCAGTATCCGCAGGTTTCCGTGCAGCTTCAGCTTTCGGTCATGCCGCCGCCGCTCACGGAGGATTCGTACGATGTCTGCATCCGCTTTGGCGAGCCGCCGGATACGCGCGTGATCGCCCGGCGTCTCGCGGCGAACCGGCGTTTGCTCTGCGCTTCGCCCGCCTATCTCGCGAACCGGGGCACGCCGGCTACGCCGCACGACCTCGCGAAGCACAATTGCATCAGCATTCGCCAGGGCGACGAAGCGTATGGCGTGTGGCGGCTTTCGAACGAGCGCGGCAATACGCGCAAATCGGAAGCCATCCGGATCAATGGCAACCTCACGACCAATGACGGCGAGATTGCGGTGAAGTGGGCGCTGGACGGGCACGGCATTCTGATGCGCGCGGAATGGGATATCAACGAATATCTCGCGGACGGGCGGCTCGTGGTCGTGCTGCCCGAGTATGAAACGCCGGGCGCGGACATCTACGCCGTGTATGCGCAGCGGCATCAGCTTTCCACGCGCATTCGGGCGTTTGTCGACTTTCTCGCCATTGAACTCAGCAAGTCGCAGCGATATCCAGTAGCCCGAAATACTTGATCTCGCCTTATCTCGCCACTGAGGCGATCACGGCGGCAAGGCGATGCGCAGCCGCTTTCATTTGAGCGCTGCTAAAGCCGCCAAAGCCGAGGATCAGCCCCGGGCGCGCCGTGCCCGCCGCGAACATGGGCGACGCCGCGCGCACCGCGACGCCCGCATCGGCGGCGAGCCGGACTACGCGGTGATCGTCGAGTCCCGCTGCAAGCCAGAGCACGAGATGCATGCCCTGATCGCCGGGCTCGATCCACGCCAGATTCCGGGGCAATAGCGCTTCGAGGGTCTCGATCAGGCTGAGCCGCTGCTCCGCATAGACGTTGCGAACCTTGCGCACGTGCCGCTCCAGGTGCCCCTCGGTCATGAAGGCGGCCAGAACGTGTTGATCGGCAGTGGGCGGATGGCGGTCTACGAGTACGCGCGCGCCGCAGAACGCATCGACGAGATTGGGTGGCACGACGACATAGCCCAACCGGAGTGATGGAAAGAGGATCTTGCTGAAGGTGCCGAGATACACCACGCGATCCGGCGCGAGGCCCTGCAGTGCCGGAAACGGATAGCCCTCGTAGCGCAACTCGCTGTCATAGTCGTCCTCGACGATCCACGCGTGGGCCGAGCGCGCCCACGCGAGCAACGCCGCGCGCCGCGCCATGCTCAGCGGCATGCCGAGCGGATATTGATGCGAAGGCGTGACGAATGCCACGCGCGCTTTCGGCGCCATGCGTATGCCCGCCTCGACGTCGAGACCTTCGGCATCTACGGGCACGCGGACCATGGCGTCGCGGTAGGGCAGGCTTTCGAATATGGCGGTGACGCCACGGTAGGCCGGGTTCTCGACCCATGCCTGGTCACGCGGCCCGAGCAGCACCTGGCTGGCGAGAAAGAGGCCCTGCTGGGTGCCGCTCGTGACGATCACCTGATCCGCATCGCATCGCACCGAGCGGGACTTGCGCACATAGTCGGCGATGGCTTCGCGCAGCGCCCGCGCGCCAAGCGGATCGGCGTAACCGGTTGGCGAGGCCGGACCGCGCGCGCGCAAGCGGTTGCCGAGCCGGCGCCAGATATCGCCGGGCGCGGTCAGGCCCGTTGGCACCGAAATGGCAAACGGCACGGGAGGAAGCGGCTTGAACTCGCGTCCGATTCTGGCGAACGCTTCGGCGCGTTCCGGCAGCCCGGCTGCTTCCGCGTGGCGCGAAGTTGCGCGAGGCTCGCGCGCGGGCGGCGGCTCGGACAGCGCGAGCGCCACGCGCGTGCCGGCTCCCGCTTTCGATTCCAGGAAGCCTTCGGCGATCAATTGCTCGTACGCCTCGACCACCGTGCCGCGCGCGATCTGGAGCGAAGCGGCGAGCGCGCGCGTGGAAGGCAACGCGTCGGCGGGCCTCAAGTCCCCTTTGCGCACCGCTTCGCGCAGCGCCTCGGCCACCTGGCGGCTGAGATTGCCGGCCTCACGGTCCAGCGTGCCGAACGATGGCATTTCCGCGGCCTGCGCTGTTCTCGGCATGATACTGGTTCACTGGAATTTAAATAAACTGGATCTATAGAATAAACCACTTTTGGGGCAGACTTGGGCGTGTGGCAGCGCCGGCCACGCTATCCATTCACCTTACGAGCAGGGACACCCGCATGTACGTACCAGCCCATTTCGCCGAAAACCGCAAGGACGTGCTGCACGATTGCATTGCCCAACATCCGTTCGGCACGTTGGTCACGCACGGAGAAAGCGGGCTCGACGCCAATCACATTCCCTTCGAACTCGCGGCCGGCGAAGGCGAACTGGGTGTCTTGCGCGCGCACGTCGCGCGGGCCAATCCGGTTTGGCAGGACGTGGCCAACGGCGACGACGTGCTCGTGATTTTCCGCGCGGGCGACGCGTATATCTCGCCGAACTGGTATCCGAGCAAGCACGAGGCGCACAAGCAGGTGCCGACCTGGAATTACGTGGTCGTTCACGCGCATGGGCGCATCAGGATTCTCGACGACGAGCGCTACGTGCGCGGCGTGGTCGGCCGCTTGACGCGCACGCACGAAGCCACGCAGCCCAAGCCCTGGAAGATGGCCGACGCGCCCAAGGACTATACGGACACGCTCGTGAAGCTGATCGTTGGCGTGGAGATCGAGATCACGCGTCTGGTCGGCAAGAGCAAGCTCAGCCAGAACAAGGAAGAGCGCGATATTCGCGGCGCCGGCGAAGCGCTCGTATCGAGCGGCGAGTCCCGCATTGGCGACGCCATGCTTGCCGCTGCCGACGAAAAGACACGATAACGCATACCGGGCGCACAACAGCGGGCCGCGCCATGCAACGGGTGCGGTTCGCTGCAGGCGCAACATTTCCGAGGCACCGCCATACCGGTCCCGAGTTCTTCTACCTGCTCGAAGGCGAGGCGGTACAAAGCGGCTGGCGGCCGCCGGCGCGCTGCACGGTTGTCGCCGCGCGGGCCGATGAGCAAACGCGGGTAAACCACATTCCAGGCGCTTGAAGAAAATCTTCACAGGCCTATTCAACTAGTATTTAATAAACCGGCGCGGCAGTGAGCGACGGGTCACGCGCGTCGCCGTGACCTGACCCTGACGGTACGAGGCCGGAACGATGAATCCCCACGAATACGAAATCCACGATGCGCGTTTTCGCATGCTGCTGCAGCCCAACGCGCAGTTCGAGAAGCTCGCGGGCGGCTGCATGTGGGCGGAAGGGCCGGTGTGGTTTCCCGCCGGCGACTTTCTTGTCTGGAGCGACATCCCCAACAACCGCATGATGCGCTGGGTGCCCGGCATCGGCACCGGCGTGTTCCGCGCGAACTCGAATTTCAGCAACGGCAATACGCTCGACCGGGAATGCCGGCTCGTGACGTGCGAGCACGGTACGCGCCGTGTCACGCGCACGGAGCACGACGGGCGCATCACCGTGATCGCCGATCGCTTTGAAGGCCACCGGCTGAATTCGCCCAACGACGTGATCGTGCAGTCGGACGGCTCGATCTGGTTCACGGACCCCGACTACGGCATTCTCGGCGACTACGAGGGCTTTCGCGCGCCGAGCGAGATCGGCGGCTGCCACGTGTATCGCGTGGCGCCCGACACGGGCGTGGTGCAGCGCATGGCCGACGACTTCACGAAGCCCAACGGCCTCGCATTCTCGCCGGATGAAGCGCGGCTTTACGTGGCCGACTCGGGCGCGTCGCATATCGAGAACGGCCCGCATCACATCCGCGTATTCGACGTGGACGCGCAAGGCAGGTTGCACAACGGCCGGGTGTTCGCGGACATTGCGCCGGGCGTGCCGGACGGCATGCGCGTGGACGAGCACGGCAACGTGTGGACGAGCGCGGGAGACGGCATCCACTGCTATGCGCCCGATGCCACGCTGCTCGGCAAGATCCTCGTGCCGGAAACGGTCGCGAATCTCGTGTTCGGCGGCCCGAACCGCAATCGTCTTTTCATCGCGGCCAACACCTCGCTGTATTCGCTTTACGTTGGCGTGCGCGGCGCTTCCCAGGGAGACCGGCTATGACACTTCTCGACCCCGCTCAGCTTTCGGCCGCGCTCATTCTTCTCGACCGGCGCGACGACGTTGCCATCGCGCGCGGGCAGTTGATGCCAGGCTCGGTACTCTATGGCGACCACACGGTCGCGGGCATGATTCCGCCGGGCCACAAGGTCGCGCTGCGCGACATCGAGCAAGGCGAACCGGTGCGCCGCTATGGGCAGATCATCGGCTTCGCGAGCCGGCCGATCCGCCGTGGCGAACACGTGCATACCCAGAATCTCTCGATGGGCGATTTCGAGCGCGACTACGCATTCGGCGTGGATGCGCACGACACGCCCGCCGCTGCGCAGCCTGCGACGTTCCTCGGCATCCGGCGCGCGGATGGCCGCGTCGCCACGCGCAATTACATAGGCATCCTGACGTCCGTGAACTGCTCGGCCACGGTTGCGCGCGCGATAGCCGACCACTTCCGCCGCGATATCCACCCCGAAGCGCTCGAAGCGTTCCCTAACGTGGATGGCGTGGTGGCGCTCACGCACGGCGAAGGGTGTGCGCTCGCGGCAGAGGGCGAGCCCATTACGGTGCTGCGCCGTACGCTCGCGGGCTATGCGCGTCACGCCAACTTCTATGCCGTGCTGATCGTTGGTCTTGGCTGCGAGACGAACCAGATCGACGGTCTCGTGGAAGCCGAGCAACTGGAGCGCGGCGCGCGCCTCTCGACCATGACGATCCAGCAAACGGGCGGCACCGCGCGCACGGTTGCAGCGGGCATCGACCAGGTGCGCGCGCTGCTGCCCGATGCGAATCGCGTGACGCGCGAGCCGGTGGAGGCGCGTCATCTGATGGTCGGCCTGCAGTGCGGCGGCTCGGACGGCTACTCCGGCATTTCCGCGAATCCGGCGCTCGGCGCAGCGGTAGACAGACTGGTCATGCACGGCGGCACGGCCATTCTCTCCGAAACGCCCGAGATCTACGGCGCCGAACATTTGCTCACACGGCGTGCGGCGTCGCGCGAAGTGGGCGAAAAGCTCGTGGCGCGCATCCGCTGGTGGGAAGCGTATTGCGCGCGCATGGAAGCGAACATGAACAACAATCCTTCTGCCGGCAACAAGGCGGGCGGCCTCACGACGATCCTCGAAAAGTCGCTCGGCGCGGTGGCGAAAGGCGGCACGACACGGCTCGTCGAAACCTACGAGTACGCGCAACCCGTGCATGCGCGGGGGCTCGTGTTCATGGACACGCCCGGCTACGACCCTGTGTCCGCCACGGGCCAGGTGGCGGGCGGCGCCAATCTGATCTGCTTCACGACGGGACGCGGCTCGGCCTACGGCTGCGCGCCTTCGCCTTCGCTCAAGCTCGGCACGAACAGCGCGCTGTGGCGGCGCCAGGAAGAGGACATCGACCTGAACTGCGGCCGCATTCTGGACGGCGAGCAAAGCGTGGACGAGACGGGCGCCGCGATCTTCGCGCTGATGCTCGCGACGGCCTCCGGGCAGCGCACGAAGAGCGAGCTGCACGGCTACGGCCAGAATGAATTCGTGCCCTGGCATCTGGGGGCGGTCATGTAACACGGGAGCGATTCGGACAGGCGCCGCAACTCGATGGAGGCACGACGCCACATTCAGAAGGAGTGCTTTCCATGAAGGAAAAGTCGCGCTGGCTGGTCATTTTCTTCTGTTTTCTGGCGATTGCAGTGAACTACATCGACCGCGCCAATCTCGCGGTCGCCGCGCCCCACATCATGAAGGACCTCGGCATTGGTCCTGCCGCCATGGGGCTGCTGCTGAGCGGCTTCTTCTGGACTTACGCCGTGATGCAGTTGCCCTACGGCTGGTTCGTCGACCGGGCCGGCGCGCGCATCGCGTTGCCGTTCGCCGTGGGCTGGTGGTCGGTGTTTACCGCGGCCACCGCGGTAGCGGGCGGCTTCGCGGCGATGTTCGGCTGCCGGCTCATGCTCGGCGCGGGCGAGGCGGGTGCGTATCCGTCGTGCGCGAAACTCGTTAGCCAGTGGTTTTCGCGCGAAGAACGCGCGCTTGCCACGAGCATTTTCGATAGCGGCTCGCGCGTGGGCTCCGCGCTGTCGCTGCCGCTCGTTGCCGCGATCATGGCCGCGTGGGGCTGGAAGGCTTCATTTGTGATTACCGGCGCGCTCGGTTTCGTGTGGATCGTGGGCTGGCTCGTGATGTATCGGGAGCCTGAGGCACGCGCCGCACTCGATCAGCCGCGCGCCCCCGTGCCGGCCGCCGCCTCGATCCGCTGGAGCGGGTTGTTCCGCTACCGCACCGTGTGGGGCATGATGCTGGGCTTCTTCTGCCTGAACTTCGTCATCTACTTCTTCATTACGTGGTTTCCGAGCTATCTCGTGCAAGCGCGCGGCTTCTCGCTCAAGTCGCTTGGCACGCTCGGCACCTTGCCCGCCATTGCCTCGATCCCCGGCGGCTGGCTGGGCGGCTGGCTTTCCGACACGCTGGTCAAGCGCGGCTGGAGCCTGACGGCCGCGCGCAAGACCTGCATTGTCGGCGGCATGCTGCTTTCGTCCGTGATCACGCTCACCGGCATTGTTCAGGATGTCTATCTAATGCTCGCACTCTTCGCGGTTGCTTACGGGAGCCTCGCGGCCGCCGCAGCCAGCATCTGGTCGCTGCCTGCCGACGTCGCGCCCACGCCGCGGCACGTCGCCTCGCTGGCGGGCATCCAGAACTTCGCGTCGAACCTCGCAGGCATCGCGCTTACGACGTTTACAGGCGTGATGTTGCAGCTCACGCGCGGCTCTTTCACGATTCCGCTTGTTGTCGCCGGCGGGTTTTGCGTGCTCGGCGCGGTGAGCTATCTTGTGATAGTCGGGCGTGTGGAGCCGCTGCTGGCGCCCGAGGCCAAGGGTGTCGACGAGTCGGCCTACGCGCCGCGCGCCTGAGCGCCGCCTCTTGTTCCGCTGCCATACACAGGGTCACGTACATGTCGAATTCCACTGCTGCAAAAGGTTCAGAAGTCGTTGTCGAGGCTCGCGCGCTGCATGCTTTCGTCGTCGCCATCTGGCGCGCGGCCGGCAGCGAGGCGCGCGAGGCGACGCTCGTTGCCGATCATCTCGTCGAAGCGAATCTCGCGGGGCACGACTCGCACGGCGTGGGCATGATCCCGCGCTATATGCTGGCGTGCCGCGAAGGCGAGCTGAAACTGAACGCGCACGCGCAAGTCGCGCGCGACGCGGGCGCGGTGCTCACCATCGAAGCCGGGCGCGGCTTCGGGCAAGTCACGGCGTTCGAAGCGATGGAGCACGGCATCGAGCGTGCGAAGTCGCTCGGCGTGTGCGCGCTCGGTCTGCGCAATGCCCATCACATCGGACGTATCGGGCACTGGGCGGAGCAATGCGCGCGCGCCGGGCTCGTGTCGTTCCACTTCGTCAACGTCGCGGGCGACCCGCTTGTCGCGCCGTTCGGCGGCATCGACCGGCGCTTCGGCACCAATCCGTTTTGCGCAGCGTTTCCGCTCGAGGGCCGCTCGCCGCTGGTGCTCGACTTCGCCACGAGCGCGATTGCCGCGGGCAAAGTGCGCGTGGCCTACAACAAAGGCGTGGATGTACCCGCCGACGCGTTGATCGACAGCGACGGCCGCCCCACGCGCGACCCCGGCGCGCTCTTTAGCGATACCCAGCATGGCGCGCTGCGCGCGTTCGGCGGCGCGGTGGCAGGGCACAAGGGTTCGGGGCTTGCCGCGATGTGCGAGATTCTGGCCGGTGCGCTCTCGGGCGGCTTCACGACGCGCGAGCAAACCATCGTCTCCACGCACGCGATCGTCAATTGCATGATGTCGGTGATCGTCGATCCGGCGGCGTTCGACGCGCCCTCGCGCGAGGACGAGGCGCTCGCATTCGTCGAATGGCTCAAGGCCACGCGGCGCGCGGCGGGTGTCGACGAGATCCTGCTGCCCGGCGAGCGCGAGGACGCAACACGGCGTGCGCGCGAGGCGCACGGCATTCCTGTGGATGCGACGAGCTGGGCGCAGATTGTCGATGCCGCGCGCATGGCGGGCGTGACGGATGCGGAAATCGCGGCGTGCGAGCAACCCGGCTAACTGCGACGCACCAACTACCTGCCGCTCACTCGTCGCACTTCACCTCGCTCTTGGGCGCGACGATGATCACGGGGTAGGTGCCGCGATCGAGTTCCACGCGTACGACGACAGCGGTGGTAGCGGGGTCGCTATCGTCGTACACGCTCACCTTCTCGTTCTTCAATAGCGTGACGCCCGTGCAGCCGGACGCGTGGCTGTCGTCGTCGGCGATCTTGCATTGGATCTCGTTTTCCTTGAGGTAGCGAATGCGGTCGCGGTCGGGCGTAGCCAGATAGTCGCGCACGCTTTGCGCCGAGCCTGCAACGCCTGTGACGTAGCCGATCGCGCAATCGCGCTTCGAATTCGAATCGCCCGACGACGTTTGGGCAAGGGCGGGAACGGCGGCCAGAGCGATGGCAGCGAGGGCGCACGAGAGGGTGAGGCACTTCATGGGTGTTCTATTGCCGCAAAAGTGGAATGCGCGATTTTAACGCTTGCGCGCAATTCGCTATCGGGCCAAACGCACCGCATGGCGGTGGTCCGCCCGCTTCAAGCGGCAAGCGCTGCATCGACCGCGGCCTGGTATTGCTGGAAGCCAGCCTGCAACAGCACGCTTTGCACGCGTGCAAGCTCGCACCGCGCGGCTTCGTCAGCGCGCTCATGCAGGGCGCTCGCGAGCGCGCGTCCGCGCGCCGCGAACAGGTCGGCCCAGGGCAGCGGTTCGCGCCGCGTGTAGTTCTCCAGCGCGCTCACATAGCGCAGCACGCCGGCCGGATCGCGGGCCGCGAGCATCGCTTCGATCGCGTCGCGATAGAACCAGAGGTGGTTGTGGCCAACCGCGCCGCGGCGCAGAAGGTCCTCACCTTCTGCGAGGAGCCGCAGCCGTTCGTCATGCTCGTCGACTGCGCCGGCGAGCGCGCTCAGGGCCTTCGGTGCGCTGAACTGCGTGCCCACCTCGCGCGAGATCGCAATCGCCTCACGCAGCGCTTCGAGCGCTTCGCTGCGGCGCCCACTGGCGAGCCAGACGCGCCCCTGCATTTCCACGTTCTGCGCCTCGAACCGGCGTGCGCCCAATTGCCGGATCACGCGCCGCTCCAGGTCCAGATGGACCTGCATGGCCTGCATATCGCCCAGCTCGTAACAGGAGAATACGCCGAGCGTTTCGCCCAGCAATTGCGCGCGCGGCTGCCCGACCAGCTCGGCGGCGCCCACGGCGGCGACAGCGTCTTCGCGCGCCTGCCGCGGGTCGTTCAGATAAATGCGGCTGAAGCCCTGCATCGACCGGTTGGCGACTTCGATCCGGCCGCACCCGTGCTCGCGGCTCAACGTCACGCAATCGCTGAAATGGCGGAACGCGGTACGCATGCGCCCTTGCGCGTACGCGGCATCGGCGAGGCCGCCCAGCGCGCGGGCCTCTGCCTCCGGCAGGCCGAGGCGACGCGCATAAACAAGTCCGCGTTCGTGCTCGGTGCTGCAGGCATCGATCTTTCCGAGCGGAAAGTAGATGTTGCCGCGCAAATAGTGAAGGCTCGCGAGTTCGGCCACCCGGTCGTCGCGCTCCGCGATCCGCTGCGCAGCGTCGAGCAGGTCTAGCGCTTCGTCGAGCCCTTCGCTCACGCGCAAGCCTTCCGCGAGCCCGAGCTGGCAGCGGCACAAACTGGCGTCGTCGGGGGCGGCCGCGAGCGCCGCGCGCCAGGTCTCGATCGATCCCGCAATGTCACCCAGGTCGCGCTGGAGTTCGCCCTTGCAACAGGCCAGGGCGTGGCGGTCCGCCTCTGTCTGCGCGATCTCGAGGCCGCGCTCGGCGAGGCGCAGCGCGGCTTCGAGCAGGTGGGCCGCGCGCTGTGCGAGCGCGGCGGCCAGGTAGGCCTGCGGCGCGCGTTCGTCCTCGGCGCGGTCGAGATGCTGGGCGTGCAGCGTGGGGTCGCCGTGCGCAAACCAGTCGGCCGCGCTGCGGTGCAGCTCGCGCCTGCGCGCGCGCAGCAGCGTCGAATAGGCGCTTTCCTGGATCAGTGCATGGGCGAACAGGAACTCCTCGCCCTCCGGCAACACGAGCGCATTGGCGAGCAGACCGTCGCAGACGTAGCCGGGATCGTCGATGAGCCGCCGCAACAAGGCGAGGTCGAAGCGCTGGCCGATCACGGCGGCCGCCTGGAAGGCGAGGCGGTCGTGCCGCGCGAGCCGGTCCATGCGCGCGAGCACGAGGCTGCGGATCGAGGCGGGCACGGCGCTGCCGCTGCCTTCCTCGACGTTGCGCAACAGCTGCTCGAGGAACAGCGGGTTGCCGCCCGCGCGCTCGATGCACGCGAGCGCCACGCGCTGCGTCGCGTCGATGAAGTTGCCCGCGAGGCTCAGCGCCTCATCCTTGCGCAGCGGCCCGAGATCGATCGTCGCGAACGGCGTGTCGCGGCAGCGCGCGCGCCACGTCGCATCGATCGGATCGCCTTCCACGCGCGAAGTCGTCACGAGCAGGCCCGGACCGTTCGCGATGCCCGAGGCGAAGGCCGAGAGATAGTCGAGCACTTCGGGGTCGGCCCAATGCAGGTCTTCTACGACGATTAGCGTTGCCGCGCGCCGGCAGGCGTCGTCGGTCAGTCTCGCCGCGAGCGCCTGCTTGCCGCGCTTGCGCGCGCCGTGGTCCATCGCGTCGTAAAGGGCGCGCCACTCGTGCGCGAGCGGCAGGTCGAGGAGGTCGTGGACAAATGCGCGCTGTTCGGCCTTGACGACGCCTTCAGCGGCGAGACGATCGGCGGCGGCCTGGCGCGCGTCGCCCGAAGCGCCGGCCGGCAGGCCGAGCAGGCTGGCGACGATCGTGTGCACGGGGTCCTGCCCTTTGCCCACGCCGAAATCGAGCACGAGCCCGCGGTGGATCTCGAAACCCTGCGACTGCGCGTAGCGGCGCATCTCGTCGACAAGACGCGTCTTGCCGATGCCCGCTTCGCCGCGCACATGGACGATGTGGCCGGCCCGCCTCGCCATGCACGCGTGGACGATACCGTGAAACTGCTCGAGCTCGGCCTGACGTCCGACGAAAAGGCTCTGGCTCGCCTTGGCCGACTCGCTCGCCGGGTCGTTCGAAATCGCGCGCAGCCGCCATGCGCGCAGCGGCGTGTCGATGCCTTTGAAGCGCTGCTCGCCGAGCGCGTCGCACACGGCGGCGTCGCCGAGCGCGCGCGCCACGTCATCGGAAAGCCAGGTCTCCCCGGGCGCCGCCGCCACCTGCAGCCGCGCGGCCAGGTTCACCGGATTGCCGGTCACAGTGTAGTCCCGCGCGTCGACGCAGCCGAGCGCGCCCGCGACGACTTCGCCGCTCGCGATGCCGATATGCGCCTGCAGCGTGCGCGCCGCCTGCGCGCTCAGCTGCGTCAGCGCCTCATGGATGTCGAGCGCCGCACGCGCCGCGCGCAGCGTGTCCGTCTCGTGCGCGCGGGGCGCGCCGAACAGCGCCATGACCGCGTCGCCGATGTGCCTGTCGGTCGTGCCGCCGTAGGCGAGCACGATACCGTCGACGAGCGCCGTGAAGCGGCCGATCAGCGCGCGCAGTTCCTCCGGATCGAGCGTGCGCGAGAGCGCGGTGAAGCCGCAGAGATCGGCAAAGAGGATCGTGACCTGCCGGCGCTCGTCCGTGGGGATGTCCCCAGCGTCGGGTGCGGTGGGTGTGTTCGGCGTCTGCGCCTGCGGCCCGGACGCCGGCGCCAGGCCCTGCGCGGCGGCAGCGAGGATGCGTTTGCGATGGCCGAGCGACTGCACCCCGAGCTCCCTCAGGTCCGCGTCGGTCAGCTGCGCGAGCAGCGACAGATCGATATCGTTTGCCGCGAACGCGGGTGCGTACTGCTCAAGTCCGAGGGCGCGCAGCCATTGCTCAGTATCCATGTTCGCCGTCTGGATCCCATGCCGCTCGCCCGATGCGAACCGCCGCGAGCCTGTGGGCACTCGTGCCGATGAATATTCAGTGTAGGCGCGCGCCACGCGCCGCGTATGGCCTGCTTCCGGCGTTTGACAGGCTTTCGATTGCGGACGGATACTGGATCGCACCCCATCGCTCCCCAATCGCGCCTCGCGCATTCCACTGAGCATTCACGTGAAGCCGGGCAAGACCGCTACCGTCGCCGCCGCCCCGCCGCGCTCGCGTATGGCGGCGCTGCCCGGCGATCTGGCGGCCGGCGCGGTATCGGCGCTCGTCATGCTGTGCTACGCAATGAGCCTCGGCACGATGATCTTCAGCGCCGATCTCGCCCGCTACGCGATGCTCGGCGTGCCCACCGCGCTCGTCAGCTGTGTCGTCACGGCGCTTGTGATTGCCTTGACTAGCTCGATGCGTCTGAACATTGGCGGCCCCGACAGCAATGCGGCTGCGTTTCTCGCGGGGGTGGCGGCGGGCGTGGCGAGCAGCGTGCGCGCGGACGGCGGCTCCCCGCAGACGCTCCTCCTCACCGTGCTGATCGCCATCGCGCTGTGTTCGCTCGTGACCGGCGTCGTGCTTTACGCGATCGGCTCCTCGAAGCGCAGCCGCTCGCTGCAGTTCCTGCCTTATCCGGTCCTCGGCGGTTTTCTCGCGGGCACGGGTTATCTGCTGCTCGCCGGCGCATTTCGCGTCATGACGGGCGAGTCGCTGCAATGGCACACGCTCGCGCTGTTGACCCATCTTCACTGGCTCGCCTGGCTGCCCGCGCTCATCGTAGGCGTGCTGGCCACTGTCCTCATGCGCAGCTGGAAACACGTTGCGGCGCTGCCGCTCACGCTCGCCTTCGGGATCGTCCTTTTCTACGTTCTGCTACATGCTGCTGGCTTGTCGATCGATCAGGCGCGCGACATGGGGCTGCTGCTGCCGCGCGTGGCGCTGCGGCTCACGGGCATACCGGAGCTGCACTTGCGGGCGCAGCTCGCGCAGGGTGGCGTCGACTGGACAGCGATTGCCTCTCACCTCCCCGAAAGCCTCGTGGTCACGTCGGTTTCGGCCGTCACAATCCTGATGAATTCGACGGCGATCGGCGCGGCAACGGGCGAGGAAGTCGATCTGAACCGCGAAATGAAGGCTGCGGGCCTCGCCAATCTCGCGAGCGGACTGTTGGGCGGCATGGTGGGTTATCAATCGTTCAATCGCTCGATGCTCAATGCGCGCGTTGGCGCGACGAGCCGCATGGCGGGCGTGTTCGCATCGCTCGCGTGTCTCGTCGTGCTGGCGTCGTCGCCAGGTTTTGTCGCGCTCTTTCCCGTGCCGGTGCTCGTCGGCCTCCAGCTGTTCATGGGGCTGCGCCTCATCGTGCAGTGGGTTGTCGGCGCATGGACGAAGCTCGCCTGGTACGAGTACCTGCTCGTGCCCGTCATTCTCGGCACGATCGCGGCCTGGGGCGTGATTGTCGGCGTAGGCGCGGGCGTGATCGCCGCGTGCATCATGTTCACGCTGCTCTACGGCCGCGTGAGTTGCATACGCATGGAGTTCGACCTTCGCACCCGCAGATCGAATGTCGAGCGCAACATCGAGGAGACCGAAGCATTGCGCGCACTCGGCGCGCAGGTGTGCGGAATGTGCCTGCAAGGATTTCTTTTTTTCGGCACGGCCAATTCGATCCTCCAGCGCATACGGGAGCGGCTAGCCGCGCGCGACGCGGTGCCGGTTCATTTCGTCGTGCTCGATTTCGCGTCGACGCAAGGCATCGACGCGTCGGTTTCGATCAGCTTCGTCAAGCTGCGGCAGCTCTGCGCGGCCTTGAACGCGGACTTGATCCTGACCGCGCTGCCGCCGCGCTCGCGCGACCTGCTGACCAAAACCGGCACGCTCAATCTGCGCATTCGTGAATTCGACACGCTCGATGCGGGCCTGGAATGGGTGGAAGACCAGTTGCTCGCGTCAAGCGCGTTCGCGCCGAAGCGCGGGGACGACCTGAACGCATTGCTCGCGCTGCATTTCACGGCCAGCGCGCTGATCACGCTCTCCACCCGGCTCGAAGTGCACGATCTGCAAGCGGGCCAGGCGCTGTTTCTTCGTGGAGATCCCGGCGACGCGCTGTACATCATCGAGCGCGGGCGCGTCGCCGTTTCGCTGCCGCTCGGCAACGGGCGCTCGGTGCGGTTGCGCGCCTGCCTTCCGGGTACGGTCATCGGGGAAATGGCCGTGTATACGCAGCGGCCGCGCAGCGCGGATGTGTTCGCCGAGGTGCCGACGCGGGTGCGCAGGTTGTCGCTGGCCGCGCTCGTTGCGCTGGAGCGGGACGACCCCGCAGCCGCCCAGCAGTTTCACCGCTTTCTGGTGAAGGTCATTGCGTCGCGCCTCGCCCTCGCCACGGAGGCTCTGCGCGCGGCCTACTGAGCGGTGGGAGCCTGCCAGTCGCGTACGCCTTCAGTGGCCTCTTCATGCAGGTGATCGTCGAGCGATATCCGCGACGTTTCCGGCAAGGACATGCCGCCAACCAGCGCCAGCAGCGAGACGGCGATCAGGTAGAAAGCGGGCGAGATGTTGTTGCCCGTCGTCTCGATCAGCCAGGTGGCAACGAGCGGCGCCGTTCCGCCAAAGATCGTATAGGCAAGGTTGTACGTGATCGCCGAAGCGGTATAGCGCGTTCGGGTCGGAAAGACTTCGGACAGCAGGGCCGCCGTGACCACGCCCGACAAGACCGCGCCGACCGCGAGCATGGCTGCGCCAAGCAGTGCGGAGCGGAAATCGCCTGACCCACCGAGCACGAAAGAAGGGTAGACCGCGGCGATCAGGATGGCGCATACCGTGAAAACGGTTTTGCGTCTTCCCACTGCGTCCGAGTAGAGGCCGGCAAGCGGGCAGAGTGCCGCGGCGAAGACCAGCGCGATTACCGTGATCAACAACGCGCTGGCCCGGCTCAGATGACCGACTACCTGCAGATACGTGGCGAAGTAGGTCGTAAAGGTATAGAACGAGAGCGCAGTGACGGAAACAAAGGCCCCAAGGCGCACAATCGCGCTTGCTTGGGTCTTGAGCGTTTCACGCAGCGGGGCGTGGGCCAGGTCGTGATCGTGTTCGACTGCGGCGAACGACGGCGTTTCGCCAAGGCGCGTGCGCAGATACAGTCCGACGAGGCCGATAGGCGCAGCAGCGATGAACGGGACTCGCCAGCCCCAGTTGCTCATTGCCTCTGCGGACAGCAGGGCGTCCAGTCCGGATGCCACCACGGCGGCGCTCGCGAACGAAAGGAACGTGGAGACCGGAATGAAGCTGCCGTAGCGCGCGCGCTGGTGCTTCGGCGCATGTTCCATCAGATACGCGCAGGCGCCTGCGTACTCGCCGCCGGCGGAAAAGCCTTGCACGCATCGCACGATCGCGAGCAGCAACGGTGCGAGCATGCCGACCGATGCGTAGGTCGGCAGCAAGCCGATAACCGTAGTTGCACCTGCCATGATCAGGATGGTCATGGCGAGCGTTTTCTTGCGGCCTACCCTGTCGCCCACCACGCCGAAGAAAATGCCGCCGAGCGGTCTGAATGCAAAAGCGACGGCGAAAACCGCGAAGGTTTTCATCAACGCGATCGCGGGGTCGCCGTTCGGAAAGAATTGGCGAGTCAGCAGGGTTGCCAGAAATCCGTAAACGGCAAAGTCGAACCATTCGACGAAATTGCCTACCGCAGCGGCGATGATCACCTTGCGAAGCGTTTTTGGGTCCACGTCTGGCTGATACGCTTTCATGTTCTGGCCGTCCCTTATGCGTTGAATAAGGTGTGCGTATCACCATGAATGGCAGAGCCACTTGAGGCGAGCGGTTTAACGCTGAAGTCGCACGGTATTGGTTTGCACAGTAAATGCGACCATAAATGGCGCTCCTAGAACAAAGGCGACATGGTGACGCGCTGGAAGCGACATCCGGTTTTGCTGTCGCGCGATGACCAGACAATGCCGTTTTTTTGAATGGTTTTATTCAGCGAGAGCCGGTCGCTCCGGTCGAATCGCCATTGCCTTTTCGATTGAATGCGCCTGCACGACGTGCCAACCGGAATGCGCGTTCGTGATACAAGGTCACAACGCAAAGCGGCCACCCAACCAGAAATACGCAATGGACCGAATCGACGCCATGAAGGTTTTCGTCGCCACGCTCGACGAGGGAAGTCTCGCGGGCGCGGGCCGCCGCCTGGGCCGCTCGCCCGCGGCGGTGAGCCGGGCCATTGCGTTCCTGGAGGAGCACACCGGCACGCCGCTCTTGTACCGCACCACGCGCACGATTCGGCTGAGCGAGGCGGGCGAGCGCTATGCGCTCGCATGCCGGCGCATTCTGGCCGACCTCGAGGAGGCGGACTTGCTCGCCGCCGACGAGCGCTCCGCGCCGCGCGGGCTGCTCGGCGTCACGGCGGCGGTGGCGGTGGGCGAAGAGGTGCTGCGCCCGATGATCGACGAGTTCATCGACCGCCACCCCGAGGTGTCGATCCGCCTGCACTTGCTCGACAGGCCCGCAAGCCTGATCGACGAGGGCATCGACGTGGCGTTGCGCATTGCGCATTTGCAGGACTCCACGCTCGTCGCCATTCCGGTGGGCGAGGTGCGGCGCGTGGTGGTCGCTTCGCCCGGCTATCTCGCCACGCATGCGGCCATCGAGGCGCCCGCCGATCTCGCGAGCCACCCGATCATTTCGATGACGCATTTCGGGCTCGACTCGTGGAGCTTCCCGGCCGCGCGCCAGACGGCGCTGCCCCAGGTCGTGCAGTTCTCGCCGCGCTTCATCGTGAACACGATACGCGCGGCGCGAGCTTCGGCCGTGGCGGGGCATGGGCTCACGCGGCTCTTTTCGTACCACGTGGCCGAGGAGGTCGAGGCGGGCAGGCTCGAGATCGTGCTGCGCGACAGCGAGCATGCGCCGCTGCCCGCGAATCTCGTCACGCCGCACGGGCGTCTTTCGGTGCCCAAGGTGCGCAGTTTCGTCGATTTCGCCGCGCCCCGGCTGCGCGAGTACTTCGCGCAGGCCCGGCGCATTACCGACGCCGATTAAGCGATATTCGACGTGGCCGCCATACGCGCATTCGTTCGCGGCGCGGAAGAATGACTTCCGTACTGCGGCGATTCTCCCGCCATTCGATCTAACCTAGACTGACTCCCATCTTCAGCAGGTGCTTCATTGCCTCGCTTGCCGGGAGTCGTCATGCATCAAGCCGTTTCGAATCCGTCCACGCCTGCCGCCTACAACGTGTGGCGCGGCACGCTCGCCGGGGCCAGCGCCAGCCTCATCGGCATTGGCCTTGCACGTTTTGCCTACACGCCGCTGTTGCCCGCCATCATCGGCGCGCACTGGTTCCCCGCCTCGACCGCCGCCTACCTCGGCGCCGCGAACCTGGGCGGCTATCTGGCCGGTGCGCTGCTCGCGGGCGCAATGGCTCGCGCCGCGAGGCCCGCCACCGTGCTGCGCGCGATGATGCTGCTCGCGACGCTCGCCTTCGCCGCCTGCGCGGTGCCCGTTTCGTTCCTCTGGTTCTTCGCCTGGCGCTTCGCCTCGGGCCTGTCGGGCGGCGCGCTCATGGTGCTCGCCGCGCCCACGATCCTTGCGCACGTTCCTGCGGCGCGCAGGGGCTTTGCGAGCGGCGGCATCTTCACGGGCATCGGGCTCGGCATTGCGGCCTCGGGCACGATCGTGCCGATCCTGCTGCGCCAGGGCCTGAGCGCCACGTGGCTCGGGCTCGCCGTCGTCTCGGCGCTGCTCACGGCCGTGGCGTGGAACGGCTGGCCCGAGCACGGCGCGAGCGCGCCCGCTCATACGCCTTCACGCTTCGAACACGCCAAGGCCTACCCCCGCGCGAAGCTGCGCGCGCTCTACGTCGAATACGGGCTGAACGCCGTGGGGCTCGTGCCGCACATGATCTTCCTCGTCGACTACGTGGCGCGCGGTCTCGGTCGCGGCGTCGATGCAGGCGCCGAATTCTGGGTGCTGTACGGCATCGGCGCGATCGTCGGCCCGCTCGCGGCGGGACATCTCGCCGACCGCTCGGGCTTCGCGCCGGCATTGCGCGCGGCGTATCTGCTGCAGGCCGTCGCGGTCGCCATTCCGGCGCTTGGCATGTTCGGCGCGCAGGGGCTCATGGTCTCCGCCGTGCTGGTGGGCGCCTTTACACCGGCCATCGTGCCGCTGGTGCTCGGCCGCGTGAACGAGCTGCTCGCGCATCATCCGTCCGCCGTGAAAAGCGCGTGGAGCCGCGCCACGACGAGCTTTGCCGTGATGCAGGCGGCCGCCGCCTACGGGCTGTCGTTCGTGTTCTCGTCGAGCGGCGGCAACTACCTCGTGTTGTTCGCCATCGGCGCTGCGGCTCTCGTGCTCGCGCTCTTTGTCGATCTCTGCTCCGCGCTGCGCGCCAAGTGAGGGCCAGGTGAATACCACCGCATCTTCCCCCGCCGCTGCGCTGCGGCAGGCCACGCCTGCGCCGCGCGGCTATGTGGAGCGCAATGCGCCGTACTGGCAGCGCAATCTCGTGGTGTGCGTGATCGGCTCGTTCACGACGCTCGTGAGCCTGAGCATGCTGCTGCCGTTCCTGCCGCTCTACGTGCGGCAGCTCGGCGTGAGCTCGCAGTCCGCCGTGATCCAGTGGTCGGGCGTCGCATTCGGCGCGACCTTCCTCGGCACGGCGCTTACCGCGCCGATCTGGGGGCGTCTCGCCGACCGCTATGGCCGCAAGCCCATGCTCGTGCGCGCGGCGATCGGCATGGCCGTGGTGATGTCGTTGATCGGCGTGGCGCACAATGTGTACGAGCTCGTCGCGCTGCGTCTGATCGCCGGTCTCGTGGGGGGCTATGCGTCGGCTTCCACCGTGATGGTCGGCACCCAGGCGCCGCGCGAGCGCGCGGGCTGGGCCCTCGGCATCCTTTCCACGGGCGCGCTGGCGGGCAATCTCGTCGGGCCGCTGGTGGGCGGCGTGCTGCCTGGCTGGATCGGCATTCGCGGCACCTTTTTCGCCGGCGGCGCGATGATCGCCGTGGCGGCGCTCCTGACCATCTTCGTGGTGAAGGAAGAGTTTCATCCAGAAAGCGACGCGAAGCCACACGCGCGCCATGCAGCAGCGGGTTCAGGCAGTGGCGCGCGCCGCCCCGATTACGCGGTCGTAGCCGCGCTGCTCGTGACCGCGATGATGGTGCTGCTCGCCAACATGTCGATCGAACCCGTCATCACGGTTTTTATCGGCAGTCTGGGCGTGGGCGCGGCGCATCTCGCGCGCGTGGCGGGCGTGGTCATGGCATGCTCGGCGCTTGGCAGCATGCTTACGGCGGCGCGCCTTGGCGCGCTCGCCGACCGCTTCGGGAGCTGGCGCGTGATCGTCGCGTGCCTCGTGCTCACGGGGCTCGCCATGGTGCCGCAAGCGTTCGTCACGCACTGGTGGCAGCTCGCGGGCCTGCGCGTGGTGATGGGCATGACGCTCGCGGGGCTCCTGCCTTCCATCGGCAAGCTCGCGCGGCAATCGGTAGACGAAAGCAAAACGGGCCGCATGCTCGGCTATCTGCAATCGGCGCAATTCAGCGGCCAGGTGGTGGGCCCGGTGATCGGCGGCGTGATCGGCGTTCACTTCGGCCTGCACGCCGTGTTCTTCGCGACCGGCGCACTGCTGGTCGCATGCGGTGGACTCGCGCACTGGGCGCAGCGCCGCGCTCACGCTTGAAAGTGGAACGCATCCGGAGGTAACGCAACATGAGCAGCACTCAAGTGGACGAACGCGCGTTGTTGCGCTCGCTCGGCATTCAAAAGCCGATCATTCAGGCGCCCATGGCGGGCACCACCACGCCCGCGCTGGCCGCCGCCGTGTCGAACGCGGGTGCGCTCGGCTCGCTGGGCGTGGCCGCGATGAGCGCGGAGAACGCGCGCAACGCCATTCGCCAGACGCGCGAACTGACGGCCAAGCCGTTCAACGTCAACGTGTTCTGCCATCGCCCGGCCACGCCCGATGCGGCGGTCGAGCGCGCGTGGCTGGACTGGCTCGCACCGGTGTTCGAGCAATACGGCGCCACGCCGCCGCAATCGCTTTCGGAGATCTACACGAGCTTCGTCGCGGATCAGGCCATGCAGCGCATGCTGCTCGAAGAAAAACCCGCGGTGGTGAGCTTCCATTTCGGCCTGCCGCCCGATGCGGTGATCGCCGAACTTAAACACGCGGGCATCCGTTTGTTTGCGAGCGCAACGAGTCTCGACGA
Source organism: Paraburkholderia sp. J10-1 (assembly GCF_905220165.1). Taxonomy (NCBI): domain Bacteria; kingdom Pseudomonadati; phylum Pseudomonadota; class Betaproteobacteria; order Burkholderiales; family Burkholderiaceae; genus Paraburkholderia; species Paraburkholderia sp. J10-1. Next base: position 953,302 of record NZ_CAJMYW010000001.1, read on the forward strand.
AGCGGCCGCAGCCGTGGAGGCGGGCGTGGATGCCATCGTCGCGCAGGGCGTGGAGGCGGGCGGCCATCGCGGCGTGTTCGATCAGAACGCCCGCGACGACGGCCTTGGCACGTTCGCGCTCACGCGCCTGCTCGTGAGCGAGTTCGACGTACCCGTGATCGCGGCGGGCGGCATCATGGACGGCGCGGGCATTGCCGCCGCGCTGGCGCTCGGCGCGCAGGCGGCGCAACTGGGCACCGCGTTCGTGGCCTGCCCGGAGAGCGCGGCCGACGAGGGCTATCGCGCGGCCTTGCTTGGCGACGCGGCGCGGCATACCACCTTCACCTCGGCGATTTCGGGGCGCCTTGCGCGCAGCATCGTCAACCGGTTCACCGCACTTGGCGAGGACCCGAAGGCGCCGCGCATTCCGTCCTACCCGATCGCCTACGACGCGGGCAAATCCCTGATCGCGGCTGCGAAGGCCAAGGGCGAATCCGGCTACGGCGCGCAATGGGCGGGCCAGGCCGCGCCGCTCGCTCGCGCGTTGCCGGCGGCGGAACTCGTGGCGCAACTGGAGCGCGAGACGCGCGAAAGCATCGCGCGCTTGCAGTCCGTGTGGGGTTGAGCCGGGTCTGACTGCCGCCAACGTTTCGCCGCCCGCCGCAAAAGACGCGCTCAGGCAGGCACGATTTGCGCGATCACCACGAGTTCGACGGGCAAGTTCAGCGGCAGTTGCGAATGCGAGAACGCCGAGCGCGCGTGGCCGGCCTTCTCGCCGAGCGCGGCGGCGAAGAGATCCGATGCGGCGTCGAGCACGGCAGGCTGATCGAGAAAGCCTTCGGCGCTGCTCACGTGGCCTTCCATACGCACGATGTGATGCAGACGCTCGAAGCCGCCCAGGTGGCGCTTGATTTGCGCGAGCACGTTCAAGGCGGTGAGCTGCGCGGCCTCGCGGCCTTGTTCGAGCGTCAACTCCGCGCCCACGCGTCCGGTCCAGCGCAGCTTGCCGTCGGCGAGCGGCCCCTGGCCGGAGATGAAGAGCAGATCGCCCGCCTCGGAAGCGGCCGTGTAGTTGCCGAGCGGCTGCGGCGCGGCGGGCAGGGCGAGACCGAGATCGGCAAGTTTCTGTTCGACGGACACGATGTTCTCCTTGAGTGGTGGTGAGCATTCGCCTCATGTTGGCGCCTTCAGAATAGAGCGAAAACAGCGGGCGCGAATCGGAGCAGGCAGGAGAAAACGGGCATGCAACGCAAATTCGACGATCTGCTGCTGGGCAGCATCGAGCTGTTCTGCCAGGCGGCGGAACTGGGCAGCTTCACGCTGGCGGCCAATGCGGCGAGCGTCACGCCCGCTGCGGTGAGCCGGTCCGTCGCGCGGCTCGAAGAGCGGCTTGGCGTGCGCCTGTTCGTGCGCACGACGCGCCAGATCCGCCTGACCGATGCGGGGCGACGCTACTTCGAGCAGTGCCGCGAGGCGCTGTCGCAACTCGTCGACGCCGAGCGCGAGGTCACGGGCGAGCAGACCACGCCGGCCGGCGTGCTGCGCATCAGCATGCCCACGCCCTACGGGCACTATCGCGTGCTGCCGCTTTTGCCGGCGTTTCGCGAACGCTATCCGCAGGTGCAGGTCGACACGCACCTGAGCAACCGCAACATCGACTTCGCCGACGAAGGCTTCGACCTGGCGATTCGCGGGCGTGCGCCTGCCGATTCCAACCTGGTGGCCCGCAAGCTGGAAGACGCGGAGATGGTGGTGGTGGCCACGCCCGCTTATCTGAAGCGTGCGGGTACACCGAAGACCGTGGCCGATCTGCAGAAGCACGAATGCATACAGTTCGAACTGCCAAGTAGCGGGCGCCATGTTGTCTGGACGTTCGACGGCAATGCCAATGAAGATGGCGATGTGGCGACGAGCGGAAGTTACGGAACCTCCGGCGACGCGCTCGCAGGCGTGACGCTCGCGCGTGCGGGGGCGGGGCTCTTTCAGACGTATCGCTTCGTGGTGGCGGACGACCTGCGCGAAGGCAGGCTCGTTGAGGTGCTGCGCGAGGAGGGCGGGCGTACCCGGCCTTTCATTCTGCTGTATCCGCACGCGCGTTATTTGACGTCGCGCGTGCGGGCCTTTGTGGATTTTCTGGTGGAGCAACTGGCGGCGCCTGCGCCGCGTGCGAAGCGTGCAACATGAGGGCTCGGGCGACGGCCTGAATTCATTGCTTGCCAGGGAATAGCCCCGCCGCTGCTGCGTTTATGCAAGACGCGGGGCGCGCGAAGCATGGTGGGTTCACCGGCCGCGCGAGTCGTCATGGCATTGGCGGCCCGTCCCCGCGAGAAGGAGGTGTCAGATGAAAGCTTCTCGCTCGTTGTCTGCATGTCGTTCATACATCGGCAGGAACCGCACGGCGTTCGTGCCGCGACTGCGTCACCTGGCGTTGGGCGCCGGGCTCCTCGCCCTTTCACTCGGCGCGGTTAGCGTGGACGCCCAGCAAGCGATCCTGCCGCCGGCGTTTGCGACTTCATCGACTGTGCCGACCAATGGCGACGTCAATCCGTACGGCATTGCATTCGTACCGGCCGGCGTGCCGTCGTGGAGTCCGCTCAAACCCGGCGACGTGGTGGTGTCCAACTTCAATGCGCAATCGAATCTGCAAGGCACCGGCACGACGATCGTGAAGATCGTTCCCAATAGCCAGCCAGTGACCTTCTTCGCGGGGCACAACCTCGGTCTCACAACGGCGCTCGCCGTGCTGAGAAGCGGCTTCGTGCTGGTGGGCAACGTGCCGACCGCCGACGGCAAGAACGTCATCGCGCCGGGCTCGCTGCTCGTCATCAATCCGCAAGGCCGGCTCGTCAAGGAACTGAAAGATGCGCGCCTGCTCGACGGCCCCTGGGACCTCACCGTGATCGACGGCGGGCCATTCGTGAAGGTATTCGTCTCGGACGTGCTGAACGGCACCGTCGCGAGAATCGACCTCCTGATCGGCGAGAACGGCGTGACCGAGTTGCCGACCTCGACGATCGTCGCCTCGGGCTACCTGCATCGGACCGATCCGGCGGCGCTGGTTGTCGGCCCCACGGGGCTCGCCTACGACGGCCTGCGCGACGTGCTCTATGTCGCCTCGACCGGCGACAACGCGGTGTTCGCCATTTACGGCGCGGCGCTCGCGAGCCATAGCGGCGGAATGGGGCGGCTGATCTATCAGGACAACACCCATCTGCATGGACCGCTTGCCCTTGCACTCGCACCCAACGGGCATCTCGTCACGGCCAACGGCGACGCCGTGAACGCCGACCCGAAACAGCCTAGCGAAATCGTCGAGTTCACGGTGGACGGGCAATTCGTCGCTCAGATGTCGGTCGATCCCGCGGCGGGTTCTGCATTCGGGCTGGCATTTGGCATGGACAGCCAGCATCACTCGCAGTTTGCCGCCGTAGACGACGCCACCAACACGACGACGGTCTGGACGCTGCGCACCGGCAACTGATCAGCAAGCGCGCAACGTGATGACCCATGCCCCGCTCCGAAGCGCTGGAGCGGGGCAGGTGGTGGAAATTGCTTAGTGTGCCGAAAGAATATCAGGGCTTCACGACGTGCCACATGTCTTTGAAGCCGTCGCCGGTCATCTGTCCAGCGTGTGTGTCTTTCGAGTAGCGATAGAGGGGGTGGCCCTTGTAGGTCCATTGATGCTTCCCGTCTGCGGAAGCGATCAACCCCCAGTCGCCGCTGGCCTTGTCGTAAGGGTCGGCGAGCGCGGCTGGCCACATGGTTGCGCATGCGCCGGCGCACGCGCTTTTGCCCTGCTCGGTGTCCTTGTCGAACGTATAGAGCGTCATGCCGTCGTCGTCGACGACCATGCCGTTGGCCACTTTCGGCGGTTCCGCGAACACCGCAATGGGTAGAAAGCAAACCACGGCGCACAACAAGATTTTGGTCATGATTTCAGTCCTTGTAAAAACCCGCTGGGATACGTGATAAACGGCTGACGGCTGGCTTTCTTCCATTTTCGGTTCGTCGTTGGGAAGCGCTCCGCGGCGCGTGACATCCATTTTCTCGAGGGCAGGTGAAATGGCCGCCGCGCGCCCTACGTTCGGTGCCGAACACACAGCGAACAAACGGCGGATAAACGCGGGCCTATCGCGCACGTCGAGCCACCGGGCCGAAGGCGGATGCGGCATACTGCAAAGCGCACCACGCGTTTGCCATTACAGAGAGCCGCGATGATCTTTCGCCAGCTTTTCGACCCGGTATCGTCTACCTATACCTACCTGCTCGGCGACCCCGAAAGCGGCGAGGCGCTGCTGATCGACCCTGTCTACGAGCAGGTGCCGCGCGACCTCGCGCTGCTGCAGGAACTGGGCCTGCGTCTGCAGGCGACGCTCGACACCCATGTGCACGCCGACCATGTGACCGGCGCGTGGCGCTTGCGCGAGCGCAGCGGCAGCCAGATCGCGCTTGCCGAAACGGTGGGCGCCGAGGGCGTGAACCGCCCGCTGCGGCATGGCGACCGCATCGCTTTCGGCAAGCGGTATCTGGAGGTGCGCGCCACGCCCGGCCACACCAGCGGCTGCCTGACCTACGTGCTCGACGACGCAAGCATGGCCTTCACCGGCGACAGCCTGTTGATTCGCGGCTGCGGCCGCACCGATTTTCAGGGCGGGAGCGCGGAGCAGCTGTTCGCTTCCGTGCGCGAGCAGATTCTCACGCTGCCCGGCGACTGCCTGCTTTACCCGGCGCACGACTATCGCGGCATTACGGTCACGAGCGTGGCCGAAGAGCGGCGCTTCAATCCGCGCCTGGGCGGCGACGTCGATCTCGGCGACTTCGCGGGCTACATGCACAACCTGAATTTGCCGCACCCCAAGCAGATGGCCGTCGCGGTGCCCGCCAACCTGCGCTGCGGCAAGCCCGAGGGCGAGGCGCCGATCCAGGAAACGCCCGACTGGGCCCCGCTCACGCTGCGTTTTAGCGGCGTGTGGGAAATCGAGCCCATGGCGTTGCTGGAGCATGTGGCGGCCATGCAGATCGTCGATGTGCGCGAGCCGCCCGAGTTCATCGACCAGCTCGGCCATCTGCCCGATGCGAAGCTCGTGCCGCTCTCGCAACTGATTGCCCGCATCGACGAGCTCGATCGCGACCGGCCGGTCGTGGCCGTGTGCCGTTCCGGCGTGCGCTCCGCGCAGGCAAGCGTATTGCTCACGAAGGCGGGCTTCGGCAAGGTGGCCAATCTCGCCGGCGGCATGTTGCGCTGGAAGGCCGAGGGACTGCCCGTCGCGCCGTGCAGTCCGTGATGACGCCCTGGAGGAGACGAACATGACAGCCCACGACTTCGCCGAGTTTTCCTGGGACGAACAGGAAGACGTGAAGGCTGTGCTCGCCAGCCGGGGGCTCGAGCTGCGCGAGTTCCGCATCTCGGACAACGAGAAAAGCCCTGCGGGGGGCGAGCGCGCGGCGATGCGGCAGGTATCCGTCACACGGATCGCCAATGGCAAGACGGCCACCTACGACACCGACCACTTCGCCCCGTGGATCACGGATTTCGACGAAGCGCTGCAGGCCGGCGAGTTCGACGACTGAACCAGGCCGAGCGGGCGCCGGGAACCCGGTAACGCCGCGAGCGCGCGGCGTGCTTCGCGCAGGGCTGGCGTACACTCGTGCCCTTGGGCAAGGAACCGGGAACGAGGAGCGACGCTGGCCATGACGAACGCGACGGTGACTGAGGGCCGGAACGATCACTGGCTCGTCGCGCGGCGCGACGCGCAAACAGGTATCGAGAGTTTGCGCGCGCATTTCAGCGGCCACGCCTACGACCCCCACGATCACGACGACATGCTGATCGGCTATACGGAGCAGGGGGTGCAGCGTTTTCAGTGTCACCGGTCCTTGCACACGAGCGTGCCGGGCCGCGCGATCCTGATCGAGCCGGGCGCGCTGCACGACGGCCACGCGCCCGAACCGGGCGGCTTCACCTACGCGATGTTGTATCTGCCGCAGCCGTGGGTCGAACGTGCGGCGCGCAGGCTGAACATTGCGGGTCTGGGCGCCGTGGAGGCCGCTTTCGGCCAGACGCTCGTTGACGACCCGCGCCTGACCGACGCAATCCGCCGCGCCTTTCTCGCGCTATACGGCGAGGAAGGCCGGCTCGCGCGCGACGAGGCGCTCGACCGCTTGCTGGAGCACCTGGGCGGCCATCTGGTCGATACGGCCGCAGCAGCGGCCCCGGCGCCGCCCGCATTGGCTCGCGTGCGTGACCTGCTGCACGAGCACATGGCCGCGAACATCGGGCTCGACGAACTCGTCGATAGCTCGGGCATCGACCGGTTTCGTTTGACGCGCCTGTTCCAGCGCGAGTTCGGAACGTCGCCCCATGCATACCTGGTGCGCTTGCGTCTGCGCGCCGCTCGCAGACTGCTGGCGGCGGGGCGCACGCCGGCCCAGGTTGCCGCGGAAGTCGGCTTCGCGGACCAGAGCCATTTGGGACGCTGGTTTCGCCGCGCGTACCGGATGACGCCGGCCACCTACCGGCGCATGTGCGAGGAGAGGCGCGACTAGGCGAATTCCGCGATTGGCGTTTCGCATGGGCGCGCCTCGCGGGAAAGGTCTGCGGCTGCGCTAGCGGCTCAACCCGGCCTGGGCCCGTTGCAGCCATTCGCTATTGTGTTCGCGGGCATGGCGCGGCCAGTGCTTTGCGTCGTGCACGATATCGGCGTAAAGCTCGCGTGCGCGCTGGCGGTCGGCGTCGCTTGGCTGCTTGGCCAGCCAGTCGGCGAAGAGGCAACGCGGAGCGGCGTCGCTTGCGCAAGAAAGCGCGGCGTCGAACGCGGCGCGCGTGCCCGCTGCGCCATTGGCGGCGAGCGCCCGTGCATACAGCAAAGTGGGGTCCGGCTGCTGGCGGGCGACAGGCTGCACGGCGAACAGCTTTTCGAGCGTCTCTTGCGTGGCAGCGGCATTGCCGTTTGCAAACTGTGCGCGCGCGAGGCCTTCGAGCAGGGCGGGATCGGAGGCGAACGGCCCGGTTGCCGCCGCCTCGTAATGCTCCAGCGCTTCGACGGCATTGCCCGCGTCGAGCAGCGCCGCGCCCAGCCGCATACGGTGCGCGACGGTCGGCGCGCGGTCGAAGTCCGTGCGCGCCTCGCGCACCGCGCGGTTGGGATCGACCAGTTGCGAGATGGCCCGGCCAGTCGCCCTCGCCCCGCGCGACTGGCGCAGGCTCGGCAAATAAATCACGAAGAAGTAGACGAGGCTGCCAAGGCCGGGGAAAAGAAACAGGATCAGCAGCCAGTACATGTTCTGCTGGTTGCGGATGGCATGCACTGCAAAGAGCAGGGCGATGATGACGTAAAGGCTGATTCCGAATATGCGCATTGGCGAGAGGGTCCGTTGTGGTGCGTTGCCGGTGCGTGGTTCTGCTTCAGGCATGGCGAGTCGTCCCAGGTCGTCGAATCGACCTCACGCTCGCGGATCAAAGCCGACGTTTGCGCAGTTTGCGCTGCATCGACGCCATCCTTTCAATGATACCCGCGGGCAGCTTGCGTTCCCTCGCAAGTGCAACACTCTCGCGCCGTTCGGCTCGCTTGCTTCGACCTGCCCGGGCGCGGCTGCGCATAGCGCTGCCACCGGCTTCCAGTCCCACATGCGGGCTGCGGAAAATAAGGCAGTCCTCGATGGCTTGGTCATGGTTGCGCCACATTGGGGCGATGGCAGGATTGTCGTGAATGCTAGCGTTGCCGTTCGATGAGCGTGTTTTTGGACTGTTCTCGCCCGGAGCCCATTCATCAGGCTCAGTAAGCTGCACACGTTGCGCGTGCATCGATTGACGCAAGAACCTCCAGGCCGCAGCGGGGGCAATTTGCACACGCGGACCGACCACAGGCAGAATACGCCATTCCAGCGGATGCAAAGACGCTATGCGCGGTGGGTTCGCGCTATGCGCCGCCGCACGCGCATCAATCTAAAAATGAGCTTACGGGGTAGTAAAAATGATGGGACGGCTTCTGGTGGTGGTATCGATGGTTGGCGTACTGGCCGCCTTGGCGGGCTGCAATACGATTGCCGGTTTCGGGCAGGACATTACGGACTCTGCACGGGCCGTTCAGCGCGCTATTTGACTGGCGCTTCGGGTGGCCGGATAGCCGCTCGATCGAAGGTAACGGCTGGAGCGGGCTCCTGCTGAATGAACACGGAACGTCGATGCGTTCCGTGCCGTGAATCAATAAGTAATCCTGTAGAAGTCAGTCATAGCGATGCTGCCGCTGGCGTTCGACTTCGGTCCAGTAGCAGATTCCAGCGCCACGACGCATCGAATTGCCGAGCGATTCACGCTGAATAAAAGCTATTTTTATTCAGAAAAATAAAAAGTATAAATAACGCCGCCGCTCATGGAAATCCCGTATAAATCGGCGCGACCCGCGAAAGCTTCGGGAAGGGTTTGGATCACTAAAATCCCCGAAACGATCGAGGCGGCCAGCCTTGCGCCGCCGGCCCATTCTGACGGAGACACTCAATGCAACCCAGTTCTGGCGCGCTGCGTCAAGTCGCACTCGCTGGCGGCCTGCTGTTTGCCATGGCGCTTCACGGCGCTCATGCCGCCGACGATGCCGGCGACAAGATCACCATCATGGTGGGCGGAATTACGAAGCTCATTTACCTGCCCGCGCGCCTCACCGAGCAACTGGGTTATTTCAGGGACGAAGGGCTGAATGTCGAGTTGCTCTCGCAACCCGCGGGCGTGGATGCCGAGAACGAACTGCTCGCGGGCGCAGTGCAGGGCGTTGTGGGCTTCTACGATCACACCATCGACTTGCAGACCAAAGGTAAGGACGTCAAGGCGATCGTCGTGTTCGGTCAGGTGCCGGGCGAAGTGGAGATGGTGTCGTCTAAAGCGGCCGACACCATCAAGTCCATGGGCGACGTCAAAGGCAAAACGCTGGGCGTGACGGGCCTGGGCTCCTCGACCAGCTTTCTCACGCAGTATCTCGCGAGCCAGCACGGCGTCGCGTCCAGCGCATACACCATGTTGCCGGTGGGTGCGGACGCGAGTTTCATTGCCGCCATCAAGCAAGGGCGCATCGACGCGGGCATGACGACCGAGCCGACCGTTTCGGCGCTGCAGAAAGCCGGCGACGCGAAGGTGCTCGTGGACATGCGCTCGGTGGAAGGCACGCGCGCCGCGCTCGGCGGCACCTATCCCGCCGCGAGCCTTTACGTGCAGAACGCGTGGGCCGAGTCGCACAAGGCGCAGGCGGCGAAGCTCGCGCACGCGTTCGTGCGCACCATGCAGTTCATTCACACGCATAGCGCCGAGGAAATCGCCGCGCAAATGCCGGCCGATTATCAAAAGGACAAGGCGCTGTATGTCAGCGCACTCAAGGCCTCGCTGCCGATGTACACCGCAGACGGCAAGATGCCGGCCGACGGTCCGGCGACCGTGCTGAAGGTGCTTTCGAGTTTCAATCCTTCGGTCAAGGGGAAGCACGTGGATTTGTCTGGCACGTATACGAACGAATTCGTCAGCGCGAAATGAAGCACGCCGAGCGCCGTTCTGCGCGCGCCGTCTCGCGGCTCGTACCAGAGAGAGCGTGACATGGTGCATAGCCTGCGTGCGCGATTGCTGTTGTGGCTGCTGGTGCCGCTCGCCGTATTTGTCGTCGTGACGAGCGGTGTGTCGTATGACGCCGCACGTCAGACCGCGGATCTCGTGCAGGACCATTCGCTGCTGAATTCGGCGCGCACGATCATCGAAGACGTCGACTGGGACAGCGGTTCCCTCCGCGCGTCGATTCCGCCTGCGGCGCTGGAGCTGTTCGAATCGCCGTGGCAGGACCACGTTTTCTACAAGGTGCTGGCCGGCAATGGCCGCCTGCTGGGCGGCGCGCCGGACTTGCCGCTGCCGCGTGCGGATACCGCCAACGCGCCAGTGTTCTACGACACCGCGTACGCGGGTATGCCGATTCGCGCCGTGGCTTACGAGCGCATGCTCTACGACTCGGGCCGCGCCGAACGCGTCGTGGTGATCGTCGGCAAGACGAGCGCGTCGCGCGAAGCGATGATCAGCGCCTTGTGGAGGCCGCAGCTTGCACGCCAGTGGCTCATGCTCGCGCTCGTCGCGCTGCTCGTGCCGCTCGGGCTCACGCTCGAACTGCGGCCGCTCATGAAGCTCAAGGACGACGTGGCCGACCGCGAGCCCGTGCAACTGGAGCCGATCCGCCCGGACCATCTGCCTTCGGAGCTGAGGCCCATCGTCGAAGCGATCAACCAGTGCATCGCGCGGCTCAAGGTGCACGCCGCCATGCAGCGTCAGTTCATTGCCGACGCGGCGCACCAGTTGCGCACCCCGCTCACGCTGCTCACCACGCAAACGCAATTCGCGAGTCAATGCGACGCGCGCGACCCCGCGCTTTACGACGCGCTCAAAGGCGTGCGCCGCACCAGCCAGAAAATGGCGGAGTTGACGAATCAACTACTTCTGCTCGCGCAGGCAGAGTCGATGGCGCAGTCGTCGCGCAGCCAGACACGTGTCGATTTCACTGAGGTCGTGTCTTCGGTGCTCGAGGAGATGGTTCAGGCCGCCGAGCGGCGCGGCATCGATCTCGGCGCGGAACTTGCCGACGACGTGCACGTGGCGGGCAACACGGGCCTGCTTGCATCGCTCGTGTCGAACCTGATCGACAACGCCATACGCTATACACAGCCCGGCGGCCGCGTGACCGCCATCTGCCGCAGCGAAGGCAGCGAGGTCATGCTGCAGGTGGTGGACAACGGCCCAGGTATTCCCGCCGAGGCGCGCGCGCATGTGTTCGAGCGCTTCTATCGCGTGGCGGCGGATACCGAAGGCACAGGCCTCGGTCTTGCCATCGTGCACCAGGTCGCGCGCTCGCACGGCGGCTCGGTGAGCGTGGCCGCGGGGGCCGCGCGCGTGGGTCTTGTTGCGACGGTGCGCTTGCCTGTATGGCCCGGATGAGAGGAAGTGAGGAAGGACCATGAAGCTGCTGCTCGTAGAAGACAATGCCGAACTCGCGCACTGGATCGTCAACCTGTTGCGCGCCGAGAATTTCACGGTGGACTGCGTGGTCGACGGAGAGGCCGCGGATTCCGTGCTGCTTACGCAGAGCTACGATCTCGTGCTTCTCGACATGCGCCTGCCGCGCCTGAGCGGCAAGGACGTGCTCAACCGCTTGCGGCGCAGGCGCAATAACGTGCCCGTGCTCATGCTGACCGCCCATGGCTCGATCGACGACAAGGTGGCGTGTTTCGGCGCCGGCGCCGACGATTACGTGGTCAAGCCGTTCGACAGCCGCGAACTGGTGGCGCGCATCAAGGCGCTGATACGGCGGCAGACGGGCGAGAAGTCGGGCTGGCTCACCTGCGGCGACCTGCGGTACGTTTGCGACACGCGCGAATTCCGTCACAAGGACGCGCCGCTCACGCTACGCAGGCGCGAGCATTCCATACTCGAAGCACTGATGCTGCGCCAGGGCAAGGCCGTGCCCAAGCATGCGCTGCTCGAGCGCATCTGCAGCCTGAGCGACGACCCGAGTGTGGACGCGATCGACATCTACATTCACAGGCTGCGCAAACATCTCGCGGAGTCGAGCGTGCAAATCACCACGCTGCGCGGCCTTGGCTACATCCTTCGCGCGAAGGAGCCCATGCCGGCGTGAACAGGTCCGCTTCTCTACCGGTATTAGTGATTTTACTTAGCATTACCAAGCGGTCGTGAAAGAATCGCGAAGGATTCACCTCTCTACTATTCGTCTCACCCGCTGATTCACACGGCTCGCCGCAACCGGTGAGTGATGCCAGCGGGTCCATGAAAACTTCAACACAGCACCCCTGGAGACGATCTTGAAGAGAAGGCACCTTGCATTCACCGTGACGGTTGGCGCACTGGCGGCGAGCGGCGCACACGCGCAGTCGAGCGTTCAACTCTATGGTCTTATCGACCTGAGCGTTCCCACGTATCAGTCGCATGCCGACGCCAACGGCAATCACGTGATCGGCATGGGCATTGCCGGTGAACCGTGGTTCAGCGGCAGCCGCTGGGGCTTGAAGGGCGCTGAAGACATTGGCGGCGGCACGAAGGTGATCTTCCGGCTCGAAAGCGAATACCGCGTGAGCGACGGCCAGATGGAAGACCCTGGCCAGATCTTCGACCGCGATGCGTGGGTGGGCCTGGAGGACGACCGCTTCGGCAAGATCACCGCGGGCTTCCAGAACACCATTGCGCGCGACGCCGCGGCCATTTACGGCGACCCGTACGGCAACGCGAAGCTCACGACGGAAGAGGGCGGCTGGACCAACGCGAACAACTTCAAGCAGATGATTTTCTACGCTGCGAGCGCAACGGGCACCCGCTATAACAATGGCGTCGCATGGAAGAAGGTGTTCGACAACGGGATCTACGCGGCAGCGGGCTACGCGTTCGGCAATTCAACGAGCTTTGGCAATAACGCAAACTATCAGTTCGCGCTCGGCTACAACGCGCCGACCTGGACGGCCTCGACGTTCTACAACCATGTGAACAACAACGGCAACACGAACCAGGCGTTCTCGGTGGGCGGCAACTACACGATCGGCATCGTGCGCGCCAATGCGGGCTATTTCCGCTACTGGGGCAATCAGGGTGCGCTCGGGCAGCGTCAGGACAACGCGTGGACGGTGTCGTTCAAGCTCGTGCCGAAGGGCGCGTTCGACTACGAACTGGGCTATCAGCAAATGCGCACGCACAACGCTGCGTACAACGTCGATGGCGATATTCCGAACGCCAACGTAGGCGCATTCGATCCTGCGAGCGGGCTGCACAACGGCTTCAAGGAAACGCTCTACGGCTCGGTCTTCTATCACCTCTCGAAGCGCACCGAAGTGTACCTGGCGGGCGACTACATGAAGCTGCACGGCGGCTACACGGTTGGCACGACCTTCGGGGCGACCAATCAGGTCGAAGTGACGACGGGCGTGCGTACGCGCTTCTGATCCGCGTTCAAAACAAACGGGCTCGATTCGTCAGGCGAATCGAGCCCGTTGTCTTGTTGCGGCATCAACCTGCGTTCACGCAGGCCACGCTCGGCGCCGTATAGGCAGAGGGATAAGGCGACTCCGGTCCGCTCACGAGCCGCAAGCGCTGCGTGGCGAGGACATCGGCCTCCACTTGCTCGCGGCGCGTGAGCACCGCGGTTTCGCCGGCAGGCTGTGATTCGTTCACGCTGCAAAGCAGGTTTCTTCCGCTCGATAACTGCACCGGCGTCTGGTAAGCGGAACCCGGTGGCGCGGCCAGCGCGCCGGTACTCCACAGCACCGCGGCGCAAACAGCGGCGCATCCTGGCAAGACGATCTTCATGGCTCGCTCCTCAAGTTGCGGTGATTCATCTTCGGCCAACGTTCGGTGCTGTACCAGAACAAATTCTGAAAATGATTCTTGCGATGGGCTCAAGGGTCGGGCCGTTGTTATTGGCGACGGATGCAAGCGGTCGGCAGGCAGGCCGAGATTTCAGCCTGCGGCTCGGGCCGATTCTGAAATTTCGGAGCGATGGGGTGACGGGAGTGGAGGCGTTTCTTGAAAATAATAAAAAAATCAACAAGTTATGGTTGGCGCGGCAGGATGAAACGCGCTGGCACGGCTACTGCTATATAGACGCCCGGCGGCCTATTCCTCGATAGTCCGCACCCGTTATTAAACAAGCACCGGAGACGCGACGCAGTCCGGTCGCGAAAACGAAGGAGACATCCCGTGCAGAACAGCGCATCCGCATCCACCGCCTCGCAAGTGAGCCAGTCGGTCCCCGAATCATCCTCCACGACTCCAACCCGCTTCTGGCCCGAAGGCTGGTGGAAGCTGATGGAAATCCGCATCGGCATCATTCCGCTGCCGATCTACGTGATCCTGTTTGCGCTCATCGCTGGCTTCGCGGTGACCGGCAAGGTGCCCGGCGAAATCTCGATGGCCATCGCCGTGCTCGCGTTCTGCGGCTTCACGTGCGCCGAACTCGGCAAGCGCCTGCCGCTCCTGCGCAATATCGGCGCGGCGGCGATTCTCGCGACCTTCGTGCCTTCGGCGCTCGTGTACTACCACGTGCTGCCCCAACCCGTGCAGCACCTCACGGTCGAGTTCACGAAGCAGACCAATTTCCTGTATCTCTTCATCGCCTCGATCATCGTCGGCAGCATTCTGAGCATGGACCGGCGCGTGCTGATTCAAGGCTTCCTGAAGATCTTCATTCCGCTCGCGGCCGGCACGGTTGCGGCGACTATCGTGGGCACGGCGGTGGGTGCTGCGCTCGGCCTCGGCGTCAAACACACGCTGCTGTATATCGTCGTGCCGATCATGGCGGGCGGCGTGGGCGAAGGCGCGATTCCGCTTTCGGTGGGCTACTCGGAAATCATGCATGTGGCGCAAGGCGATCTGTTCGCACAGGTGCTGCCGCCCGTGATGCTCGGCAGCCTCATCGCCATCATCCTCTCGGGCATGCTCGACATGCTGGGCCGGCGCATGCCGCATCTCACCGGCAACGGCCGCCTGCAAGTCGGCGCAACCGATGAACTGGCGTCGTCGTCGAACGACGAAATTCGCGGGCATGTGGATGTGAGCCACATCGCTGCGGCCGGTATTACGGCGATCACGCTGTACCTGATCGGCCTGATGGCGAACAAGCTGTTCGGCCTGCCCGCGCCGGTGGCCATGCTGTTCCTCGCCGTGCTCGTGAAGCTCGCGCGCGCGGTTTCGCCGCCGCTGCAGGAAGGCGCGTTCGTCGTCTACAAGTTCTTCTCGACGGCGGTTACGTACCCGCTGCTGTTCGCCATCGGCGTGGCAATGACGCCGTGGGACAAGCTCATGGCCGCGTTCACGCTCGTCAACGTCGTGACGATTGCCGCGACCGTGGTCACGCTCATGGGCACGGGCTTCGTGGTGGGCCGCCTGATGAAGATGTACCCTATCGACACCGCAATCGTGAACGCGTGCCACAGCGGCCAGGGCGGCACCGGCGACGTGGCGATCCTTACCGCCGCGAACCGCATGCAGCTCATGCCGTTTGCGCAGATCGCCACGCGCATTGGCGGCGCCATCGTCGTGACCGTGACGCTCATCCTGCTCGCGCATTTCGGCGCGTGACGCGCCGCCGTGCGCCTCTCGAGCGAGCCTCGCACGCGCCTTCGCGATAGCGTCGCCGGTCCAATCGGCGCGCGGTGTTCGCTGAACCCGCCGTCTGGCGGCAGCCAATCGACGAGGGTGAACGTGCAGATGCGTTACAAGGGCATTCCATGGTGGGGATGGGCGGCGGCGGCCGTGCTGTATGTCGGCGCGGCCGCCGCCGCGGTGGAGTTCGCATGGAACCGCGCGATCGACGCGCTCGCCGACGTGGGCGAGCATCGCCTCGATCTCTACGCCGCGAGCCTGAAAAGCGAGCTGGGACGCTTCGAGATGGTCCCCGCGCTCGTGGCGCGCCAGGACAGCGTGCGCGCGTTGCTCAAGGCATCGCCCGATGAAGCGCGCGGCATGTTGCCCGCAGTCAATGCCTACCTCGAAGCGGTCAACAACGATGTCGGCAGCGGCGCCGTAGACGTGATCGACGCGCACGGCACCGTGATCGCCGCGAGCAACTGGAACCAGCCGGTTAGCTTCGTCGGCACCAACGTGTCGTATCGGCCGTACTTCAAGGACGCGCTCGCGCAGGGCCGCGGCCGCTTCTTCGGCATTGGCACGAACACCGGCGTGCCGGGGCTGTACTTCGCGAATGCGATTCACGATGGCAATGTTGGCAATGCGGCAATTGGAGCTGCGGCCGTGAAGGTCAGCGTCGACGCGCTCGAATCGGCATGGCGCACGCCTGGCGAAGCGGCCGTCGTCGTCGACAGCAACGGCGTGATCGTGATCTCGACCCAGCCCGAATGGAAATTCACCGCCATGCGGGCGATGACCGAGCCGCAGCAGCGCGACATTCAGGCGTCGCGGCAATACGCGGGCCGCATTGTCGAGGCGCTGCAATACCGGCGCGTTGGCGACTGGAACGACAACGCGTGGATCGGCCTCTTCCCCGACCTGCGCCGCGCGGGCCGCACCGCACGCTTTCTCGTGATGTCGCGCCCCGCGCCGCAAGGCCAGGACACGATCATGGTGCTGCTCGACACGGCGGGCGCGCGACGGCAGCAGCGGCTTGCGTTCGCGTTCGTGACGGGCTTGTTTGTGATTGCCGCGCTCTATGCGCTCTATGCGGTGCAGCGCCGCCGCGTGATCGTGGAAAAGCTCAAGGCGCAAGAAGCCTTGCGGCGCGCGAACGACCAGCTGGAAACGACCGTCGCGCAGCGCACCGCCGCGCTCACTCAGGCCAATGCGCAGATGCAGCGTGAGATCGCCGAGCGCGAACGCACCGAGCAGCGCCTGCGTGCTACACAGCAGGAAGTCGTGCATGCCGGCAAGCTCGCCGTGATCGGCCAGATGGCGGCCGCGCTCACGCATGAGCTGAATCAGCCGCTCGTCGCGATCCGCACGCTCTGCGACAATGCGCGCACCTTCTTCGAACGCAATCAACCCGCGCAGGCGATCGCCAATCTCGAGCGCGTCGGGCGTCTCGTGGACAGCATGGCGGTGCTCACGAGCGAGCTGAAGGCGTTCGCGCGCAAGCCGGACGTGGAGCGTGTAGCGGTGTCGCTAGGCGAAGCGGTGGCGCATGCAAGGCTCATCTACGAGTCGCGCATTCGCGACGAAGCGGTTCAGCTCGACGTGCGGATCGCGCCGGGCACCACCGTGTACGCGGAGTCGAGCCAGTTGCAGCAGGTGATCGTGAACCTGCTTGGCAACGCGCTCGACGCGGTGCGCGACGCGAGCAAGCGTGTGATCGCGATGGAGGCGAGCGAGCCCGACGCACACGGCCGCGTGCGCTTTACGATCGACGATAGCGGCCCCGGCATCGCGCCGGAAGTGCTGGCGCACCTGTTCGAGCCGTTCGTGACGACCAAGCCGCGCGGGCAAGGCCTCGGGCTGGGGCTCGCGATCACGTCGCGCATAGTCGAAGGCTTTGGCGCGAAAATTACGGCCACGAATCGCGACGAAGGCGGGGCCCGCTTCACGATCGAATTCGCGGCCGCGGAGCCGCAAAGGACAGAACATGGCAGATGACAGGGCAAATGAGATTCGCGTGCTGGTCGTCGAGGATGACGAGAACGTGCGCATCGGCGTCGAGCAGGCGGTGGCGCTCGCGGGCTTTCCAGTGAGCGCGTATGCGTCGGCGGCCGATGCCTATGCCGACATCGCCCCGGGCGCCCCGATCGTGATCGTCTCGGACGTGCGCATGCCCGGCATCGACGGGTTGCAGCTGCTCGACCATGTGATGGCGATTGACCCGCAAATTCCGGTGTTGCTGATCAGCGGGCACGCGGACATTTCGACGGCGGTCAGCGCGATGCGCGTGGGCGCCTACGACTTCATCGAAAAGCCGTTCTCGTCCGACGTGATCGCAGGCCGCGTGGCCCGCGCGGTCGAGAAACGGCGGCTCACACTCGAAGTCGAGGGGCTGCGCGCGTCATTGCACAACTGGCAGGGGATCGAGGCGCTCGTGCTCGGCAAGTCGCCGGCCATGGCGGAAGTCCGCAAGAAAATTCTGCGCCTCGCCGATACGTCCGTGTCGGTGCTGATTACCGGCGAAACGGGCACCGGCAAGGAACTGATCGCACGCAGCCTGCACGACTTCAGCGCGCGGCGCGACGCGCATTTCGTGGCGCTGAATTGCGGCGGCCTGCCCGAGCAGGTGTTCGAGAGCGAGCTGTTCGGGCACGAGGCGGGCGCGTTCACGGGCGCGATCAAGAAGCGTGTTGGGAAGATCGAATGGGCGAACGGCGGCACGCTCTTTCTCGACGAAATCGAAACGATGTCGATGCCGCTGCAGATCAAGATGCTGCGCGTGCTGCAGGAGCGCGTGGTCGAGCGCCTCGGCGCGAACGAGCTGATTCCGGTGGATTGCCGCATCGTCGCCGCTTCGAAGGCGGACCTCGCCGAAGTCTCCGCCGAGGGCAACTTCCGCGCGGACCTGCTGTACCGGCTGAACGTTGCGCAGATCGAATTGCCGCCGCTGCGCGAGCGGCGCGAAGACGTCCCGCTGCTGTTCGAACATTTCGTGCTCGCGGCCGCGCGCCGCTTCGGCACGCCGGCGCCGGTCGTGACCGCCGCGCAGGTGTCCGAGCTCATGACGCATGCGTGGCCCGGCAACGTGCGCGAGCTGCAGAATGTCGCCGACCGCTTCGTGCTTGGACTAACCGGCGACAGCCTGCTTTCCGCAGGCGCGGCGACGGCGAAAGGGGAGACGCTTGCGGACCAGATTGCGTACTTCGAACGCATGCTGATCGAGAACACCCTGCGGCGCCATCACGGCAACGTCGCCCAGGCGAGCGACGAGCTTGGCATGCCGAAGAAAACGCTTTATCACAAGCTGCGTCAGCTGAAGATCGCGGCTCGCGACTCGCAGGGCGAGGAGAAGGACGAAAAAGACGCCTGAGCGGTCTAGTTGGTGCGGTAGGTGGTCGTCGACGATTGCAGCTTGGTGAGCGCGCCGTTCTTGAGCCGGAACCAACCCTCCGAGCCTTGCATCACGACTTCGTCGGGTTGCCAGAACACGCGCTTGATCGTCATGCGCGCGCTCACGTGCTGCACGAGCGGCGGATTGCGGCGAAAGTCGTACAGCACCGGGCCGAAGTCGGTCTGCACGAGCATGCGCGTAATCGTGCTGTTGTCGTGGCCCACTTCGTCGAAATGCGCGAGCGTTTTCGCGTCGAAGCGGTCGAAGATGTCCTTGCCGAGGACCGCCACGAAGTCGCGGTCGTCGCGCACGAATTGCACCGTGCCTGCGGGGGTGGCGAACGAGCCGGCCGCGTTGCTCTGTGCATGAGCGCAGGTGGCGAACGAGGCGGCGGTGAGCGCGGCGAGTAACAGTCGTTTCATGTTTCTTTCCAGTAGGTTCGCGGTATTTTCGTTGATTTTGGTCGCTGCGTCGAATCCTGCGATCGCGTTGGACGGGGTCGCTGGTCGCATCCGCCATTCCGGCTTTCTTCGCCACGCGATGAAATCAATCAGGAAGACTTACGAATTCGAGAGCGCCGCAAGCAGCTGATTCTTCACGATCGCCGTTGCCCGCGGCTGGCGGCCGAACTCGTACCAGGCCACGTGCCGGCGCCATGTGGCGCCGGGAATCGGCTTGACGAACAGTTGCGGGTCGTCGGCCCACGCGGCGTGCCGCAGGCTCGGCACGATCGACACCCCCACGTTCTGCCGTACCAGATCGGCAATAGCCGCGATCGAATTCATTTCCAGCACCGGATTGACCTCCACGCGCAAACGGCGCAGCAGGCTCGCCACGTGCCTGCCTGTGAGCGATGCTGCTTCGAAGCCGATGAACGGCAAGCGCTTGAGCAGCGAGGCCGCCGACGCGTCGGCGGGACCGACTGCCGGATTGGCCAGCAGCACGAGTGGCTCCTCATAGAGCGACTCCCACGATTCCGGCAGCGTGGTGTTGCGCGGTTCGCTGATGAGCACCGCAGCGTCGATCTCGCCCGCGCGCACCTGGCGCTCCAGTTCCGGGCTGCTGCCATGGGTGAGGCGCACGTTCAGCGCGGGGTACGGCACCTTGAGCTTGATGACGTTGGCGGCGAGAAAGCCCATGGACGACACGGTCGAGCCGATCGTGACCGTGCCTTCGATGCTGTGCGTGTCGGCCACGCCGCGCAGCAGCGAGTCGTAGGCCGCCACCACCGTGCGCGCCTGCTCGATGATCGAGCGGCCCGCGTCGTTGAGCTGGATGCTGCGGCCGCTGCGGTCGAACAGCTGGCGTTGGCACACGCGTTCCAGCGTGCGCATTTGCGCGCCGACCGCCGCGTGGGTCAGCGCCATGCGATCGGCGGCGGCGGCCATGGTGCCGTGCTTCTCGATCGCCAGAAAGGTCCGGAGCATCCGGATTTCGCTCATCTTTCGCCTCCTCGGGCCGTTTCTGGCATGTCATGCCGTGCCCGCATGATCGCACGAAGCACAAAAAAATCTTTCCTTTCAGTAAACAAAATAACGCTTTTTATTTTATTTCTCTCGCCCGAGAATCGTTTCATCAAGTTCATTCGTTTCTTGCGTGGGAGTGATTCGATGCCGCAAATCCAGCCGTTTCCGTTCGTCAGCGTCTCCGGCAAGCCCTATGAGCGCGGGGTGCAATATGGCCGCGCCGTGGCCGGCCGCGTTCGTTTGAGCGCGTCGCGCTACGGCCAGACGCTGCGCAATATCGGCTATAGCGAAGCGTCGCAAACGGCGCTGATCCGCTCGCTCGAACAGGCGATCGGCGAGTTTCAGCCGGCGTATCTGGACGAAATGCGCGGCATTGCGGCGGGCGCGGACGTGCCGTTCGAAGACATCGTCATGATCAATGCCCGCACCGAGGTGCTGGCCAAGGCGCGCGCCGACAAGACGACACCGGCGGATGCCGAAGACGAGGACGGCTGCACGGGCGTGCTCGTGCTGCCTTCGCGTTCCGCGAACGGGCGGCTGATCCACGCGCAGAACTGGGACTGGAAAGCCGACTGCGTGGATACCGGCATCGTGCTGCGCGTGCGCAACGACGAGGGCCCCGACTATCTGACCTTCGTCGAAGCGGGCGGCCTCGCGCGCAGCGGCCTGAACGCGGCGGGCGTGTCGATCACGGCGAACTACCTCGAATCGGATCGCGATTTCACGCAGATGGGCGTGCCGCTTTCGCTTCTGCGCCGCCGCGTGCTCGAAGAGCCGGTCTTCGCCAACGCGATGCGCACGATCGCCACGACGCCCAAGTCGTGCTCGAACAACATCATGCTGGGCATGGCCGAGGGCTTCGGCATCGATTTCGAATGCGCGCCGGATGAGGCGTTTCCGATCTGGCCAAACGACGATCAACTGATCGTGCATGCGAACCACTGGATGAGTCCGGTCGCCCGCACGAAGCTGCGCGACACCGGCTGCGAAAACTCGCCCGACAGCTACTACCGCGACTGGCGCGTGCGTCAGTTGCTCAACGCCGCGCCGAAGGTGGACCGCAATGCGGTGAAAGCCGCGCTGTTCGACGCGTTCGGCACGCCGCATTCGGTTTGCCGTCCGCCGCGCCCGGGCACGCGCCACACGCTGAGTGCAACGGTCGCGATGATCGTCATGGAACCGGCCAGCGGCGAGATGGACGTCGCGCCGATGCCTGCGCTGAACCGCGTTTTCACTCGCTACAGCCTCCAGCACGAGCCGATTGCCGAAGCGGCTTGAAGCTTGATAAACGCCATACCCGAAACGAATTGGGAGGAGAGACCGATGTCCGAAGTTGCAGAAAGGCCGCTTACGGTGGACAAAGCGAAAGCCGAAGCGCTCTATGACCTGGGCTCGACCACGGTGTACGCGAGCCGGCACGATGCGCGGTTCCCCTACACGCTTTACGTGCCGCCCGAAGTGACCACGCCTGGCAACGACGTCGAGCTGGTTGTCGTGATGCACGGCACCGGCCGGCAATTCATTCAGTACCGCGATGCATTTGCGGGCTTCGGCCGCTGGAACCGCTGCATCGTGCTCTGTCCGCTCTTTCCGGTGGGCGTGCGCGGCGACGGCGATCGCAGTGGCTTCAAGCGCCTCGTGGAAGGCGACATCCACTACGACAAAGTTCTGCTCGACATGGTGAGCGAAGTCGGCGAACGTTACGGCAAGCACTTTGAGAAGTTCGCCTTGTTCGGCTACTCGGGCGGCGGCCAGTTCGTCAACCGTTTCGCGTATGTTCACCCCGAACGCTTGTGGGCGGCTACCATCGGCGCGCCGGGCAACGTCACGCTGCTGGACGCGTCGAAGGACTGGTGGCTGGGCGTGGGCGGCTTCGAGCGGCATTTCGGCAAGCCTTTCGATCTCGCCGCGCTGCGCCGGGTGCCGGTGCAGATGGTGGTGGGCCGCGCGGACCTCGAAACGTGGGAAATCACCGTGCGCGACGACAGCCCGATGTACCTGCCGGGTATCAACGATGCGGGTAGAACGCGCCCGGAGCGCCTTAGAGCGCTCAAGGCATCGTTCGAGGCGGCCGGTATCGACGTACGCTTCGACGAACTCGAGAACATCGCCCACAGCGGCCTGCAGGTGGTCGAGGTGGTCCAGGACTTCTTCGCGCAAAGCCTGCGCGCGATGCGCACGGGAGCCTAAGCCGATGGAAACGGTCAGCGAAGCCAGAAAGATCCGCAAAGTCATCATCACGACCGTGGCGGGCGGCACGTTCGAATGGTTCGACTTCGCGGTATACGCCTATTTTTCGAGCTTGATTGCGCGGACGTTTTTCGCTGGCGTGAATCGCGGCGAGTCCTTGCTGTTGACGTTCGCAACGTTCGCGGTCGGCTTTCTCGTGCGGCCGATAGGCGGCGTCGTGATGGGCATGTACGCCGACCGCGCCGGGCGCGTGAAGGCGCTCTCGTGGATCATGGTGGCAATGTCCGTGGCCTCGCTGCTGCTCGCGCTGACGCCGGGCTACGCCACGCTCGGGCTCGCGGCGCCCATTCTGGTGGTGATCGGCCGCCTCGTGCAGGGCTTTGCGGTGGGCGCGCAGTTCGCGCTTTCGTCGGTCACGATCTACGAGGTGGCGCCGCCGGGCAAGAAGATGTTCTACGGTAGCTTCAACATGGTCTCGCTCGGTGTCGCGGCCATGCTGTCTTCGGGTTGCAGCTACCTGTTGACGAGTCATCTTTCGCACGACGCGCTCGCCGCGTGGGGATGGCGCGTGCCGTTCCTGGTCGGCGCGCTCGTCGGGCCCATCGGCTTTTATCTGCGGCATCATATCGGCGAGTCGGACGACTTTCAGCGCATGCAGGCGCGCCCCGCCGCGCAGGCACCCACGCTCGTGCGTGCGCGCCAGTTCGTGCGCGAAAACGGCGATGCGCTCGTGTGCGCGATGGGCGTGATGATCGCGGGCACCTCGCTCAATTACGTGTGGAATGCCTATTTGCCGAACTATGCGCAGTTCCAGCTGCATCTTTCGCTGGGCTCGACGCTGCGCGGCGTGTTCGTGACGAGCCTCGTGATGTCGATCCTTTCACCCGTGTTCGGCAAGCTCGCCGACCGCATTGGCGCCTATCGTCTGTTCTGCTTATTTATTGCGGGGTGGATGGTGTGCGTCTTTCCGCTCTTCTGGTACCTGCTCGCCCAGCCGAGCGAGAACAGGCTGATGTTCGTGCAGGTCGTCGGCATGCTGTTCCTGACGCTGCAAGGCGCCGCCCACCCCGGCATGCTCGTGAAGATCTTTACGGTGCAAGGCCGCTCCACCGGCGTGGCGATCGCATACAACACGGCGGTGATGCTGTTCGGCGGGCTGGCGCCTTTTTATATCTCGGTCGTGGCGCGATTCACGGACGCCAGATTCATTCCACCGGGCTATCTGTTCGGCACGAGTCTGATGGCCATCGTGCTCGTGCTGCTCACGCGCACGGGGCGGCGCGTGTTGCAGGACGACCGCGCTCAGCGCAGCTATGAGGCGCAGACGTCGTCAGCCTGATTGCGTTACCCGCAACGCCTGGCGCTACGCGAGCAGGTCCTCGTAGAACGCGCCGAACGCACGCGTGGGGTGAGCGATCTGAATTTCGAGGATCCACAGCCCGGCGGCCGGCACCGTTTCGAAGTCGCCGAGGTCGCCGGCCCGGTAGATGGCGTGCGGGAAGTCGCTCACGCGATGGCCCTTGATATCGACGTTCAGGCGCCAGCCATAGGCGCTCGCGCGTTCCGCGGCGAATTCGTAGAGCGCCTTGCCGCTGCAGCCCGTGCTGCGCCAGTGGATGGCCACCTCGTCGTAGATGATCTTGACGTCGCGCGCGCAGCGCCGCATTTCCAGGTCGCTGCCCGTGACGAAAGTCGCGCCCGCGTCGCCTTCATGCTGGTTCCACACGACGCCAAGGTCGATGAAGAAGATGTCGTCCGCGCCCAGAACGGGGTCGCCTTCGGAGCGCTCCTTGAAGATGCGCAGCGTGTTCTCGCCAAAGCGGATCAGCACGGGATGCCAGATGCGGTCCATGCCCAGCGCTTCGAGGATGGCCTTGCTTTGCGCCGTGGCTTCCGATTCGCGCATGCCGGGCCGGATAGCCGCCGCAATCTGCTCGATTGCCTTCCAGGTCATCACGCGTGCGTGCTCCATGGCGTCGGCCGAGAATTTTTCTCCCACCGCTTCCTTGCTGCCAGTGTTCACCTGATGTCGCTCCAGTTGTCTTGCCGCCCATTGAGGAGGGGACCGGGGCGGTAGCGCTATATTCTCGCGTATATTTCGATTCGTTGCCAACCGCAACGATGTGCGGCTCAAGGGGAGCAAGCCTGTCGACGGTAAACGGCCGAAGCGCCCGGCCCGCGGAACCGTGTCCGCGGGCCGGGCGCTTCGGGGTGCCGCTTTTCGCGCGGTCAGGTGGCCGCGCAGTTCGCTTAGTTCGCCATGTAGCCCGTGGGAAGCGTCGCATTGGCGCTCGCCACCGAGGCATTCTGCGAAACCACGTATACCGGCGATTCAGTCAGATTCAGCGCGAGCTGGCCATTGGTGTAGCTCATCGTGGTCGGGTTGCCCATCTCGTCGAGCACGGTGACCGTGCCGCTCGTGCCGGGCGCATCCACTGCGAGGCTATAGGCCACGCTATAGGTCGAGCTGTAACCGCTGCTCGCGCTCCACACGCTGTTGTTGTGCGTCCAGAGCGCGGTGATGACCGCGCCGTTGTTCAACTGCTGGAACGCATAGGCGTAGACACCCGAGGGCGTGCCGTTCACCGGGCCGAGCGTGTTGGTGCCGTCGAGAATGCGCGTCATCGCCGCGACAGCCATCGCCGCCGGCTTGGGGCTGATGTTCTGCGCACCGTATTGGCCCTGGGCGTCGGCGAGATCGAAGAACGTGCCATAGCCCACGAGGCCCGGGAAGTCCGCGCCATAGAAGATCCAGGTTTGATCGGCGCCTTCGCCCAGAATGATCACGTGGCTGCGCGCCACCAGTGCACCTTGTGCGTACAGGATGTTGGCGCTCGGATAGTTGGCGCCGTACGACGAGCCGTTGTCATAGCTGATGCCTAGCTCCGTGCTGAACAGCTTCATGCCCGGCTTGTAGTCGGCGGCCATTTCGCTGCGCAGCGCGCGCATTTGCCCGATCAGCGAGCCGGATGCGTTGGCGGGGTCGGTCGCGAGACGTTCCGGCGCATACGAAGGCGAAGTGCCATTGATGTCGTAGTAGCCGTGCGTCGTCACGCCGTCGATGTACTGCGCGTAGCCGAGCGGCGCGAGCGTCTTGAGCTGGCTGGCGGTGCCGGAGGGCGCCGTATCGGTCGGACCCATCACGACAGCGTGCGGGTCAGTCGAATGGATGCCCTGATAAACGGTCTGATAGAGCTGCACGAACTGCGCGTTCGTGCCTTGCCATTGCGCATCCGGTTCCCAGGTGAGCTGGTAGTAGTTGGCCGACTGGTTCGGAAAATAAGTCGTCCGAATGAGATTCGACTCCGTGCCGATCCGGGCCATGTAGTTCTGGTAGTACGAGAGATCGGAAGGCGCAAGCGCTTCGTCCTCGAACGCGCCCGTGGGGCTCGCCCACGCGGGAATGCCGTCCAGACGCACGAGCCGCATCACCTGGCCCGTGGTGTAGAACGGATCGAGGTTATTGGCGTTCGGGTTGAAGGTGTTGGGGCCGTTCGGCTCCATGTTGTACAGCTCGCGATGGTCGTACGTCCACGAAATGCCGAGCGAGGAGAGCACGGAGGTGTTGTCGTCCTCACCTTGCATGCCGAAGCGATGCAGGTCCTGATGCGCATACGTGACCGTCGGCACGATGTTGGCCAGATTGGGCAGCACGCCGAAGGTCGCGGTGCCCGCGGGCCGGGTGCCGAGCGAGGGCAGCTGACCGCCGGCGTTGGCGAGCGTGGCGGACACGGCGAAGTAGCCCGCGAGCGTGGACGAGCAGGACAGCGTGGTCGTCAGGGGGCCTGCCGTCACGGGCAGGCGGCCACTCGCGGCCACGTTGCCGAACTGGTCGGCGATCGACCAGATCAGCGTGTCGGCGGCGGGCGCGTTGGTCGTCAAGGCCACAGGGAACGCTGTGGCCGAGGCGAAGATGCGGCCGCTTTGTGTGGTCGGCGTATCGGCTGAAACGAGCGCGCTGCCGGAACTCGCACTCGATGTCGAGGCGGAGCCGCAGGTCATCGTTCCGGGCTTGAGCGCGGTCGTGCCCGCATTCGCTGCGGCCGCGTTGCTGCCGCCATTGGCGCCACTCGAGTTTT
This sequence comes from Paraburkholderia sp. J10-1, assembly GCF_905220165.1. NCBI lineage: Bacteria > Pseudomonadati > Pseudomonadota > Betaproteobacteria > Burkholderiales > Burkholderiaceae > Paraburkholderia > Paraburkholderia sp. J10-1. Next base: position 979,513 of record NZ_CAJMYW010000001.1, read on the forward strand.
GCGACGTGGCCGAGGCATTGGTTGCATCGCCGGAGCTTCCGGAACCGCCGCCGCCGCACGCCGCGAGGAATAGCGACGAGGACAGCAAGAGATAAAAGAGTTTCATCGTGCTCGAAAAAGACAAAGCGACGCCCAGCCGGCGACGGCGCGCGGTGCGCGCTCAGAGGCTGGCTAAGGTCTGAAGAATGAGTTTTGGCAGACGCCGCACAACGGCTCGATGAGCCCTGCGCCCGCTACGTGCGCCGCGCGGCTCGCGCTACTGCGCGAACGTGCGTATCTGTCCTTTGCTTTCGCGGGGGTAAATATTGCGCCCTCGCTACGGCTGCCCGTCGGGAATTTCGGCCCTGCGCTGGATCCCTGGAGGAGGGGAGACGTGCGCAATATTTTCGGACGAAGAAGTATTAAGTCACTGCTTGAAGTCAGACGCGCGGCGGATGTTACCGATAATTCCCCCTGACATGTGAAAATCAGACGTAACAAAATGTCACACGAATTCACATCAGTTTCAATTACCGAAACTTAGTGAATTTCCGCCAATAGCAAGGTATGAATTACCTCAAAAGAAGACGGTAATGCTTGCTGCATCGATCGCGTGTTTCACCCGCTATTTCCGGCTATATCGGCAACTATGGGGCGATCTGAAGAGCGCAGATGTCATTCATTCTTTTGTCTATATCTCCCTTTTAAATGCCTTTCTGATTTAAATCGGGTCGGAATTTAATTGACTCTGCTGATATGATTGCGGGCATGCGAATCGATCCCTATAGCCTCGAGCTGTTCATTTCGGTCGTGGAGGAAGGTTCCATTGCCCGGGCGGCCAGCCGCAATCACATTGCGCCTTCGGCACTCAGCCGCCGCATGGCGGATCTGGAAGCGGCAATGGGGCTGCCTTTGCTCATCCGTTCTCCTGCGGGCGTCGAATTGACCGAGGCGGGCCGTCACGCGTTTTCTCGTGCGGCGGCGGTGCACGACCAGTTGCAGTCGCTCGCGCGCGAAGTCCAGTCGCTCAGCGGCGAGGTGGCGGGCGTCGTACGCCTGTTCGCGAACGCGTCCGCGATCGTCGGCTTTTTGCCGGAGCGGCTCAAGGCCTTTCAGGCGCGCTTTCCGCTCGTGCAGATCGCGCTGACCGAACAGATCAGCGACGAGGTCGTGCGGGCCTGCATGGAAGATCGCGCCGACGTGGGGATCTCCGCGAACGGCAGGATTCCCGGCGCGCTCGACTCATGGCATTTCGCCGCCGACCCGCTCATGGTCGTGCTTCCGCCCGAACACGAACTGGCCGCCATGCAGGCGCTCACGTTCCACGACGTACTGCGTTTTCCGCTCGTGGCGCTGCAGGCGGGCGGCTCGCTCGACCAGATGCTCAAGGAGCGCGCCGCCGCTGCGCGCGTGCCGCTCAAGATTCCGGTGACGGTCAACAGCTTCGACGCGCAGTGCCGCATGGTCGAGGCCGGGCTTGGCATCGGCATCGTCCCGACCAGCGCGGCGTCTGCCTTCGCGGGCTCGCAGGGGTTCGTGCGCCGGCCGCTCGATGAGCCCTGGGCGACGAGCCGCAGCCTGCGCTTGCACGCGTTGCGCAAGTCGCCGCGCCTGAGGGCCGTGCAGGCCTTGATCGATACGCTCGTCCAGCGCGAGGGTTAACGAGGACATCGCGAACGGCGATGCCCCCTTTGCCGATCGAGCACTTCATTGCGCCGCTTGCTGCCGTCTAGATTTCCTCTCAAGGAGAAAATGGATGGCAACACTGGAATTGACTGGCCGCGTGCTGTTTCTTTGCAATGACCCGGAGCGGGTCGAGCGGCAATTGCATGCAGACATGCGAGGCGCCGATCTGGACGGCGTCACGCCCGACGCGTTGAGAGACGACGTTTCGACCGACGAGATCACGCCCATGAGCGTGCTCACGCGTTTCGACGACCGTCTTGGCCGCGTGCCCTACGTCGGCTTTCAGGCCGGCGGGCGCAATCCAATTGGTATGGATTCCGTACGAAATGGCGGCTTCAGCGTGACCGTGGCAGGGAGTCGCTATGGCAAGGGCTCATCGCGCGAGCACAGCCCGCTGGCGGAATACCGTGCGGGCATCCGGCTCGTCATCGCGCGCAGCTTCGAGCGCATCTATCGTCAGAACGCGGACAACATCGGCTTGTTCACATCGACGGATTTCGGCCTGATCGAGCGCATCCGGCGCGGCGAGCCGATCGACATCGAGGAGCTGGTCGCCTCCCGCGACGGCCTGGCGGCGTCGATTCTGCGCAGCGGCGGGCTGTTGAAATACGGCGCGCAATACATGCGGCAGATCGAGCCTGTCGCGCGGTCCGTCAATCACGCGCCGCGTACGTTCGCGCAGAAAATCCTCGAACGGCATGTGTTACGCACGGAGCACACGGGCGAATCGCTCGCGCCGGGCGCGGGCGTTTTCGTTCGCGCGGACTGGCGCTTCATCCACGAGTACTACACGGGGATGGCCACGCACATGCTGCATGCCACGTTCGGCAAGCCGCTTTCACTGCATGAGCCCGAAACCCTGCTCGCGTTCGAAGATCACCTTTCCTATTCGCACAAGAGCGAGCTGCATGTGCGTAACGGCCTGCTGCCTGACGTACGCGAGCTTTCGGCTGCACACCGTCAATTCGCGCACGACTATGGGGTGCGCAATCACGGCTATTTGAGCGAACTCGAAAGCGGCATACAAGAAGGCTCAGAAGGCATTTCCCACGCGATGATGTCCGAGCGTTACGCGCTGCCGGGGCAGGTCGTGGCAGGGACCGATTCGCATACGCCGCACAGCGGCGCGCTCGGGTGTCTCGCGTTTGGCGTGGGCACGACCGACATGGCGAATGCATTCGTGACGGGAGCGGTGCGCATGACCGTGCCGCAGTCCTTGCGCGTGAATTTCCACGGCCCGATTCCCGCCGGCGTGACGGCAAAGGACCTTGTGCTGCACCTGCTCGCGCAACCAGGAATCCGCGCCGGCGCGGGCGTAGGAAAAGTGTTCGAGTTCGCCGGTTCCGCGATCGCGCAGTTGAGCACCGACGAGCGCACGACGCTCACGAACATGACGGCGGAGCTGGGCGGCTTCACGGGCATCGTTGCGCCCGATGAAGAAACCGTGCGCTTTCTGCGGGAGCGTCGCGGTATCGAGTTTGCCATCGAGCCGTGGATGTGCAGTGACCCCGGCGCGCCCTACGCCGAAGTGATCGACATCGACTGCACGCGCCTCTCGCCCATGCTCGCCGCGCCGGGCGACCCCGGCAACGGCATTGCGCTGCATGACCTTGAAGCGCGGCCGCGCGTCGACATCGCCTACGGCGGCTCGTGTACGGCGGGCAAGCGCGAAGACTTCGACCACTACCACGAAGTGCTGGCGTGGGCGGCGGCGCGCGGCATACGCGTGCCCGCCGATGTGAAGCTCTATCTGCAATTCGGTACGTCCGACGTGCGCGACTATTGCGTGCAGCGCGGCTACATCGAAGCTTTCGAACAGGCGGGCGCGGTTCTCCTGCAACCCTCATGCGGTGCGTGCGCGAATTGCGGACCTGGCGCCTCTGTCGACGCGGGCCAGGTTACGATCAGCGCGATCAACCGTAATTTTCCGGGACGCTCGGGTCCTGGCCGCGTCTGGCTCGCGAGCCCGCCGACGGTCGTGGCGAGCGCGCTTGCGGGAGAGATCGCTTCGTTTGACGAGCTGAAAGCGCGGTATCCGTGAGCGCAGCGTCAAGAACAATTCATTCGAATGACTACATTGGAGACAAAACATGGCCATTCTGGAGGGCACGGCGAGCTTGCGCGCCGCTGACCATGGAACCCCCGGCGATGCGAACGCGCTGGCCGACGGCAGCGGGCAGTACGGGTCGATATCGGCCCGTCTCGACAGGCTTCCAGCCACGCGCGCGGTATGGAAGCTGATTCTGTTGCTGAGCCTCGGGTTCTTCTTCGAACTGTACGATCTGCTCTTCACAGGCTACGTCGCGCCGGGTCTCGTCAAAAGCGGCATTCTCACTTCGACCACACCGGGCCTTTTCGGCACCTCGGGTGTGGCGAGCTTCATCGCCGCGCTGTTTTGCGGACTCTTTATCGGCACGGCCGCGTGTGGCTTTCTCGCGGACCGCTTTGGCCGGCGCGCCATCTTCACGTGGTCGCTGCTGTGGTATGTCGCGGCGAACACGGTCATGGCCTTCCAGGATACGGCGAGCGGCCTGAACTTCTGGCGCTTCGTTTCGGGCGTGGGCATAGGCGTCGAACTGGTGACCATCGGCACGTACCTGTCCGAGCTTGCGCCGAAACATTTGCGCGGCAGAGCGTTTGCGGTGTGCCAGGCGATCGGCTTTTCGGCTGTGCCTGTCGTGGCGTTTCTTTCGTGGCTGCTCGTGCCGCGTGCGCTGCTGGGACTCGACGGATGGCGCTGGGTCGTGCTGCTTGGCGGCATTAGCGCGCTCTTTGTCTGGTACTTCCGGCGCAATTTGCCCGAGAGTCCGCGCTGGCTCGCGGGCAAAGGCCGCACCGAAGAAGCCGCTGCGGTGCTGGCGGATCTCGAAGAGAAGGTGGCGCGGCAATACGGAGCGCCGCTCCCTGCCCCAGGACCCGCCGACCCGGTGCCGCGAAAGGCGGGATTCGCGGACATGTGGAAGCCGCCGTACGGCAAGCGCACCGTCATGCTCATCGTCTTCCATGTTTTCCAGACGGTGGGCTTTTATGGCTTCGCGAACTGGGTGCCCACGCTGCTCGTGAAGCAAGGCATCACGGTCACGTCGAGCCTCATGTACACCACGGTGATCGGGCTCGCTGCGCCGCTGGGTCCGCTGCTCGGCTACTGGATTGCCGACCGTTTCGAGCGCAAGCATGTGATCGTCGGCATGGCGGCGATCAATATCGTGAGCGGCTTGTTGTTCAGCCAGGCGTCGGCGGCGGTGGCGATCGTCACGCTTGGCGTGCTGTTGACGCTCGCGGGCAACGTCATCTCGTTCACCTATCACACGTATCAGCAGGAGCTTTACCCCACGGCCATCCGCGCGCGCGCCGTGGGCTTCGTCTATTCGTGGAGCCGGCTCTCGGCCGTGTTCAGTTCCTTCGTCATCGCCTTCACGCTCAAGGAGTTCGGCGTGACTGGCGTGTTCGTTTTCATCGCGGGCGCGATGGCGCTCGTGATGGTCGCCATCGGCCTGATGGGGCCGCGCACGCTGGGCAAGTCGCTGGAGAGCATTTCGCACTGAGCGCCCTCAACCCGCCGCCTGCTCCCGTGCGTATTGCGCAGGCGGCACGCCCACATGTCGCGTGAACGCGACGCTGAATGTGCTGGCCGAACTGTAGCCAACACGCAGCGCAACTTCGGCCACGCCCTGCGTCTCGCGGCGCAGCAGGTTTCTCGCGATCGCCATGCGCCAGCCGAGCAGATACTCCATCGGCGCGACGCCCACGGCTCGCCGGAAGCGCTCGAAAAACGCCGAGCGCGACAGCGCCGCTTCCTTCGCGAGCTGAGCGACGGTCCAGGGCACGGTCGGGCTTTCGTGCATGCGCCGCAGCGCGGGCGCAAGGCGTGGGTCGCCGAGCCCACGCAGCAGGCCCGGCGTAGCCGACGCATCCCCTGTCGAGCGCAGCGCTTCGATCAGCAGCACCTCCAGCAGGCGCGCGAGGACGACCTCACGCGCGGGCCGCTGCGCACGCGACTCGTCGCGCACGAGTTGTACGAGCGTGGCGAGGCGCTTTTCGCCGCGCACATGAATGCGCTGCGGCAGCAGCGAGACGAGCAATGCCGCATCGGGCGAGCCGAACACGCAGTAACCCACGAGCATCTGCACATTGGGCGGGCCGCTCAGGTCGCCAAGCCGGTATTCGCCGCTGAGCTGCGCGACGGGGGTGGTGTCCGTGGTCTGCGTCGTCGCCGGGTCGAGGCTCGACATCGCGAAGCCGTGGGCCTCCGGAATCAGGACGAAATCGTCGGGTTCGAGCGTGAGCGGCGCCTGGCCATCTACCTCGAGGCGGCATGAACCTTCGAGGATCGCGCAGTAGAAGGGCTGCCCGGCATCCGTGCGCCGGATACGCCAGGCGCCCGCACCGCTCACTCGTTTCGAGATCGAGGCGCCCGGCTGGAGCAGCGCGACCACTTCCGCGAGTGGGTCGATCATGACCGGACTCCTGCAAATGAAACGTGGACGTTTGATTGTAGCAAGTCCGGCTACGGAGGCTTATCGTCTCGGTACTGCCAACCCACCTGCAGGAGCGTTGATGAAAACCGTCTTGATCACTGGATGCTCGTCCGGTTTCGGCCTCGAAATCGCCCGCTACTTTCTCGACCGCGACTGGAACGTCGTCGCGACGATGCGCACGCCGCGCGAGGATGTGCTGCCGCGGTCGCCGCGCCTGCGCGTGCTCGCGCTCGATGTCACGCAGGCGCAGAGCATACGCGAGGCCGTGGAGGCCGCCGGGCCGATCGACGTGCTCGTGAACAACGCGGGCATTGGCGTGCTGGGCGCGCTCGAAGGCATGTCGATGGAGACCGCGCGCGACGTGTTCGAGACGAATACGCTCGGCACCATTGCGCTCACGCAGGCGGTTCTGCCGCAGTTTCGGCAGCGTAAGAGCGGTGTCGTCGTGAACGTCACGTCGAGCGTGACGCTGCGCGCGTTGCCGCTGCTCGCCGTGTATGCGGCGAGCAAGGCGGCGGTCAACGCGTTCACGGAGTCGCTGGCGCACGAACTCGCGCCGTTCAATGTGCGCACGTGCGTCGTGCTGCCGGGCCGCGCGCCCGACACGCGCTTCGGCGAGAACGCGCAGCAACGCATGGAGGGCAGCATTCCCGAGCCTTATGTCGAGCTGGGACAGCGCGTGTTCGAGCAGTGGGCGCAGTCCACGGCGATCACGCGCTCGCAGGACGTGGCCGAGGCGGTCTGGCGCGCGGCGACCGATGCGGCGGCTCCGGCCCGCATCGTCGCGGGTGCGGATGCGCTGGCGTTGGCCGGGGCGCCGTGATCCCCCCGAACCGCTAAGGCTAAGCCGGTGCGAGCGCCAGATGTAGCGGCGCCTGCGGCCTTAGCGTCACGTTGAGCACGGGGCGCGGGGCCGCCGTGCCGTTCGGCACCGCGAGCGTGTAGCGCTGCAAGACCATTGCGGCGATCACCGTCATCTCGGTCATCGCCAGATGCTGCCCCAGGCACACACGCGGACCCATGCCGAACGGCGACCACGCGCCGCGCTGGGCAGGCGCGGCTTCGCGGGCGAAGCGCTCGGGCTTGAATGCGGACGGGTCGGCGAACCAGCGCGCGTCGTGCTGCATCAACTGCACGGGCAGCATGAACAGCGTGCGCGCCGGAAACCGCCACGCACCGAGTTCCACCGCACGCGTCGCGCGGCGGCTGATGAGCACCGGCGCGGCGGGGTAGAGGCGCAGCGTTTCCTCGAGGGTTTGCGTCACCCACGGCAGCGCGGTGCGGACATCGGCGCCCGGCGCGCGGCCTTGCAGCACCTCGCTCACCTCCGCACGCGCGGCCGCTTGCGCCGATGGGTTCGAGGCCATGCACCATGCCCACCATGTGAGCGTGGCCGCAGTCGTCTCGTGACCGGCGAGAAACGTCGTCATGCATTCGTCGCGCACCGCCTGCAGTGGCCATGTAGCCGCGTCTTCGCGATGAAGATGCAAGAGACGCGAGAGCAGGTCGTCGGGCCACGCGCTAGCGGAGAGCGCAAGGCGTGCTTGCAGATGCTGCTCGATGAGACCCTTCAGCACGCGTATGGCCCGTCGCTTCGCGCGCTTCCAGGGCATCCAGTCGGGTGCGCTGGCAGGCCAATAGAATTCGGCATTGGCGGCTTCGCTCGCCACCCGCACGGCGTCTTCGGCCTCGCGAGCCTGCGCGCCGACTTGCGCGGAAAACATCATCCGCAAGATCACGTCCATGGTCAGCGAGGTCAGCGCGTTTTCCACCGGCCAGCGCGCATACTGCTGCGGCCACTGCGCGAGCGCGGCCGCCGTTGCCGCCGCCACGCCCGGCACGAAGGCCTGCACGGTCTTCGGCGCGAAGCCGGGCTGCATCGCATGACGTTTGACGCGCCATGCATCGCCTTCGGATGTCAGCACGCTGTGGCCGTGTAGCTGCGCGAATATGCTCGTGCCGCGTTCCCAGCGGACCAGCGCGTCGTGATGCGTGACCAGCAGGTCGCGCGCAAGCTGTGGGTCGGCCACCATGACCGCGTGCTCGGGGAAGGAGCGCACATGCACGACGTCGCCGTAGCTGCGCTGCCACTCGCCGAGCGTGCCGAGCAGGTCGCGGGACATGCGGCGCAACAGGCCCCAGCCGGTCAGGCCGGCTGGCGGGCCGGGCGGCCATGCGCCGGTGGGCGGGGGCGAAGGCGGCGTCCCGTCGCGCTTCGCGTGGAACGGACATTGAGCGGTCGATGGCGTTTTCATGCCACGCATTGCACACCAACGGCCGCCGCGCGTCTTGAACGCAAACGACATCGACGCTCTTGCAGCGCTCGCCTATACTGCGCGGTCATGTCCACCGCTACGCCTTCCAGTTCGATTGCTTGCCCCGACCGTTGGGCACGCGGCCCGCGCGTATTGCGCGGCGCCGAGCGTCCTCACGCGCGGCTCTATCCGCCGCCTGCGGCGTTGGCGGATGCCATTGTGGCCGTGGCCTGCCGCGACACGCGCGGCTTCGACCTGAACGACGCGCAACGCCTCTCGCATTTCCCGGCCTCGCCGCTCGTGTGCCTCTCGTGGTATCGGGACCTGGATGCCGGGCTCGTGGAATCGACCGCGAACGGGCCGCGGTGGCGGCCCTTCGGCACGGCGATCACGCTCTCGGGCAGCCAGTCGCAGCCCACCACGAGTTGGGCGCCCACCGCGGGCTTCGGCGGCATGGTGTGCTTCAACGCCGACGCAGCGAAGGCCTTGTTCGATCTCAATCTGGCTGCGGTCCACGACCGCTTTCTGTGCGCGCGCGAAACGCTGGGCCGCGAGTGGCTCGCGCTCCTCGACGCGTTGCTTTGCACTGCCGAAGATGCGCAGACGCTCGCGACGCTCGAAACGCATCTCGCGCCACGCTGGCAAGCTGTTCGCGGCCAGCGCTCCTCCGTTGCCACGCTGCGCCAGGCGGGCCGCCGCTGGGTAGGGCGTCTTGCCTGGCAGGCGCGCGAATGGGGGCGCACCCATAGCGCGCGGCAGGTGGAGCGGCGCATCAAGGCTTACAGCGGGCGCTCGCTGCGCGAGTGGCACTCGCTCGTGAAGGCCGAGGGCGCGTATTTCGCGGCAACGGAGCGCCTCGCCAACGGTCAGTCCTTCGACTGGGCGGCGTTCGCCCACGACGAAGGATTCGCTGATCAGGCGCACCTGAGCCGCACGACCCGCCGCATGACCGGCTTCTCGCCCACCGACTTCGCGCAGCGCTATGTCGAGGACGAGTCGTTCTGGATGTACCGGTTGTGGGTATGAGCGGGCCGCGCGCGCGAACCTAGCGGTCCACCCGCTGCTGCATCTGCGCCGGATACCGGTCGCCCACCACCTGGATCGCCTTGAGCGCCGCTTCGATGGCGGCGAGATCGCCTGCGCTCAACTCGAGACTGGCCGCGCCCATGTTCTCGTCGAGCCGCGAAAGCTTCGTGGTGCCAGGAATCGGCACGATCCACGGCTTCTGCGCGAGCAGCCAGGCCAGCGCGATCTGCGCGCGCGTGGCGCCTTTGCCCTCGGCAATGCGGCCCAGCACGTCGACGAGACCGGCATTGGCCTTGCGGTTCTCTTCGGAAAAGCGCGGCACAATCGTGCGGAAGTCGCTTTGATCGAATGACGTGCGCTCATCGATCGCGCCGGTCAGAAAGCCCTTGCCGAGCGGGCTGAACGGCACGAAGCCAATGCCCAGCTCCTCCAGAACCGGCATCACCTTGTGCTCCGGCTCGCGCCACCAGAGCGAATATTCGCTTTGCAGCGCGGCTACGGGCTGCACGGCGTGGGCGCGGCGAATGGACTGCTCGCCCGCTTCGGAAAGGCCGAAGTGCTTCACCTTGCCTTCGCGGATCAGATCCTTGACCGTGCCCGCCACGTCTTCCATGGGCACGTTCGGATCGACGCGGTGCTGGTAGAAGAGGTCGATGCGGTCGGTCTTCAGGCGTTTGAGCGACGCTTCGGCCACCGCGCGGATGCGCTCGGGCCGGCTGTCCATGGGCTTTTTCGAGTCGCCGTCCTGAAAGCCGAACTTCGTTGCGATCACCACCTGGTCGCGAATCGGCGCGAGCGCCTCGCCCACGAGCGCTTCGTTGACGAAGGGGCCGTAGACTTCGGCCGTGTCGAAGAACGTGACGCCGCGCTCGAACGCCGTGCGGATCAGGCGGATCGCGTCCGCCTTTTCGGTGGCGGGCCCATAGCCGAAGCTGAGCCCCATGCAGCCGAGGCCCAACGCCGAAACTTCGAGGCCGTTCTTGCCGAGTGTGCGCTTTTGCATGTCTTGCTCCTTGAAAGCGATTGGACGGACGGCCCCCGTGTTCACGCGCGAGCCGCCTTCTACCCAAACGAGTGTAGGTTGCTGCATGCCGCTCAACAATCCCGCTAGACTTGCATGGGGTACTGAGGAAAATTCACAAATGGTGCGCACCGGCTTATCCGAACTGACGGCTTTCGTGACGATCGCCGAGCAACGCAGCTTCAGCGGCGCGGCGCGTGTGCTGGGCGTCTCGCCGTCCGCGCTCAGCCACACCGTGCGCAACCTGGAGGCGAAACTCGGCGTGCGTCTCCTGAACCGCACCACGCGCTCTGTGGCGCTGACCGAGGCGGGGGAGCAGTTGCTCAGCCGCGTGCGGCCCGCCATGGCCGATCTCGAAGACGCCGTGAACGACGTCACGTCCGCGAGCAACCGGCCTTCGGGGTCGATCCGCATCAGCGCTTCGGAATCGGGGGCGCGCCCGCTCATTCGACATGTGTTGCCGGCGTTCCTCGCCCGCTATCCGGACATACGCGTGGAGTTCGTGGTCGACTCGCGGCTCGTGGACATCGTGGCCGGCGGATTCGACGCCGGCGTGCGCGTGCTCGAAGACGTGCCGCGCGACATGATCGCCATTCGCTTCACGCAGGACATGCGTTTTGGCGCGGTGGCCTCGCCCGCGTATCTGGCGCAGCATGCGCCGCCGCGCGCGCCGCACGACCTGGAGCAGCACCGCTGCATCCGCTTTCGTTTCGAGAGCGGCGCGCTGTTCCGTTGGGATTTCGCGCACCGCGGCAAGAGCGCCAGCATCGACGTGGACGGGCCGCTTACGCTCGGCAATCTGAACCTGATGGTCGAGGCCGCGCTCGCCGGGGTCGGCGTGGCCTGGGTGCCGGAGTCGCTTGTGGCCGAGCATGTGGCCGCCGGCCGGCTCGTCCACTTGCTGCCGGAATGGGGGCCGGTGTTTTCGGGGCTCTGCCTTTACTATCCGTCCAACCGGCATCCGCCCGCGGCGCTGCGCCTCTTTGCGCAGGCCGTGCGCGAATGGGCCGACCCGGCCGGCACGGCCGATGCCGCGCCGCAGCGCAAGACGCAAACGCGCTGAAATGAACCGGGCTGCAATGTATTGTGTCCCGCGCCTGCGCCGATACAGTGAGATACAAAGCCGCGCGCGGCATGCGGTATAAACCCATCATTCCCTGCATACGGAGTCCGAACATGCAAGCCGCTGGTTTTGCGGGCGGGGCGGCGATGAGCGCGCTGCACTGGCCGCGCACGCTGTTCGCGCGCCTCGCCCTGATCCTTTGTGTCGGCCTCGCGCTCGCGCAGTTGCTGTCGTTCAAGCTCACGATGACCGAGCGTAACGACGCCACCGCGAACATGATGACCAATTACATCTCGCGTGAAGTCGCCATCTCCGTGGCGCTGCTCGACCATCTGCCCGCGGCCGAACGCGCGGCGTGGCTGCCGCAGCTCGCGCGGCGCACCTATAGCTTCATTCTCGGCCCCGGCACCCCAGGCGAAGCGCCCGACGCAAGCCGCTCGAAGACCGTGGCGTCGGCCATTGCGGCGGGCATTGCCGACAAGTACGCGCTCACGACCAATTCGGTGCCCGGCGACGGCGAACGTCTGCAGATCCATCTGCGGCTTTCCGACGGCTCGCCGCTCACCATCGATTACCGCCCGGGCGCCGCGCTGCCCTTGTCGGGCTGGCTGCCGGCCGTGCTCGTCGCCCAGCTCGTCGTGCTGGCGGCATGCTGCTGGTTCGCGGTGCGCACGGCCACGCGGCCGCTGCACGAACTCGCACGCGTGGCCGATGCACTGGGTCCGGACCTGAAGGCGGAGCGGCTGGAGGAAGAAGGGCCTTCCGAAGTGGCGCGCGCGGCGCGCGCGTTCAACGCCATGCAGGAGCGCATTTCGGCGCACGTGGCCGAGCGCATGCAGATACTCGCGGCCATCTCGCACGATTTGCAGACGCCGATTACGCGCATGCGCCTGCGCGTGGACCAGATGGACGACAGCACGCAGGCGGAAAAGCTCGCGCAGGACCTGCACGAGATGGAGCAACTCGTGAAGGAGGGCGTGGCCTACGCGCGCACGCTGCATGGCACCGGTGAAGCGCCCGCCCGCGTCGATCTCGACGCGCTGCTAGACAGCCTCGTGTGCGACTACGTGGATGCGGGCTCGCCCGTGACCTTCGAGCGGCGTTTGAACGTGGCGATCGTCACGCGCGTGCAGGCGCTGCGCCGCATCGTCGGCAATCTTGTGGATAACGCGCTGAAGTACGGCAGCACGGCGGCCATTGAAGTGAGCGCGTCGCCGCGCGACAAGACTGTCACGATCTCGGTGCTCGACAGCGGCCCCGGCATTCCCGAAGAAGCGCTCGAAAAGGTGTTCGAGCCGTTCTACCGGCTCGAAACCTCGCGCAACCGGGGCACGGGCGGCACGGGTCTCGGCCTTGCGATCTCGCGCCAGCTTGCCGTGGCGATGGGCGCGCAGCTTACGCTGCGCAACCGGCCCGAAGGCGGGCTGGAAGGACGGCTCGTGCTTGGCGGCGCGGATGCGTGAAAGGCGGCGCGCCATGAGCGCGCGCCCATGTCGCTCACGCAAGCGGAATGAACACGTTGAACTGGCCTTCCTCGGGGTGGCGCGAGCGATGGCCCTTGCCCACGGTGTCTTCGCACAGCACGACCGTGCCCGGTTCGCAGTGGCGCGTGTCGCCGTCGCTCGTTTCGAACTCGACCCAGCCGGTCATCCAGATCACGAACTGACGAACCGGCGTGGTGTGCCAGTCCGCCTCCTTGAGACCGGCCGGCACCCAGCCAAAGCGCACCGCCTTCGCCTGCTCCCATGTCGAAAGATAAATGGGCGGGATGTTGGGAAAGAGCTCCAGCGGCGTGAGCGGGATATCGATGTCCTCGAAATGGGACTCACCCTGGGCGTCGGCGTAGATTCGCAGACATTTCATGGAGACCTCCTGGAGCCGTTCTATGAGTTTCGCTCGCTACAGCAAACGCGCATAAACAATGCCGGTTTGTTGCTCGACCGGCAGCGGTCATTGCCGGTCGCTTCAGGTCATGTCGGGTCGATGGGCGGCGCGCCGGATACGCGCTAGCGCACATTGTGGTCCCGAATCGGGTGGCGCGGTTGTGGGTTGTACGCGCCGTGTCGCGCGTTGTGCACTGCGATGTGCACTGCTTGTTGCACTGCGCTTTGAACTAATTTGCGAGCGCATTGCAATGTGTTGTGTCTGGCGGCGCGGTGGATACGGTGTGATACCGCGCCTCGCGCGCGCTGCGTTATCAATCAGCCAACGAAATCAATCGAGCGGAGGGCAATATGAGCACGTCGACCGGTACGACTCGCTGGACGGGGTCCTGTCATTGCGGTGCAGTAAAGTTCGAAGTCCACACGGCCATCGAGCCGGCGGGGCGCTGCAACTGCAGCCTGTGCCGCCGCAAGGGCGCGCTGATGAGCCCGATGTTCGAGGCTCGCGAACTGACGATCCTCGCGGGCGAAGACGCGCTCACGCTGTACCAGTTCAATACGCGCGTGGCGAAGCACTATTTCTGCAAGCACTGCGGCATTTATCCGTTTCACCAGACGCGAAGGGACCCGGCGCGCTGGCGCGTCAATCTCGGCTGCCTGGAAGGCGTGGATGTCTACGCGCTCGAAGCGTCGGTTGCCGACGGTGCGAGCCTTTCGGTCCTGGAGGACGCATGAAACGCCTGTTCGCGATCCTGTTCTTCGCGGCGAGCGGCCTGGCTGCGGAGATTGCCCATCCGGTGTACTGTTCGTGCATCGCGGAAACCCGTTCACGCCTCGCGCGCAAGGAGAAAAAGAACCCATGACGGAAAAGATCGATCACGTCCTGATCGTCGACGACGACCGCGGCATACGTGAACTGGTCGGGGCCTACCTCGAAAAGAACGGCATGCGCGTGTCGCTGGCCGCGAACGGGCGCGAGATGCGCACGGTGCTCGAGAGCGGCGCGCCCGACCTGATCGTGCTCGACCTCATGATGCCCGGCGACGACGGCCTCGTGCTGTGCCGCGAGCTGCGCGCGGGCAAGTTCCGCGCCGTGCCCGTGGTGATGCTCACCGCGCGCAATGAGGAGACGGATCGCATTGTCGGCCTCGAAATGGGCGCCGACGACTATCTGCCCAAGCCCTTTGCCGTGCGCGAACTGTTCGCGCGCATCCGCTCGGTGCTGCGCCGCACGCGCATGCTGCCGCCGGGCATGGAAGTGAGCGAATCGGCGCAACTGCTCGCGTTCGGCGACTGGCGGCTCGATACCACGGCGCGCCATCTGCTCGACGCCGAAGGCACGATCGTCGCGCTTAGCGGCGCGGAATACCGGCTGCTTCGCGTGTTCCTCGACCACCCGCAGCGCGTGCTCACGCGCGACCAGCTGCTGAGCCTCACGCAAGGCCGCCAGGCCGATGCGTTCGACCGCTCGATCGACCTGCTCGTGAGCCGGCTGCGCCAGCGCCTGCGCGACGAGGCGCGTGAGCCGCGTTACATCAAGACGCTGCGCAGCGAGGGGTATGTGTTTTCCTCGGCGGTGACCACGGTCGAGGCGCCGGAGTAAGGACGGCGAGCGTCAGGGTTGAGCGAAGAAACGCAGCAGCGCTTCGGCAACCGCTGCGGGCTGTTCCTCCGGCAAGAAGTGGCCGCAGTGGGCGATCGTCGCGCCTTGCACCTCATCGGCGTAATCGCGCAGCGGACTCGCCATATCCGCAATCGAGCCCTGATCGGCGCTCAGCGCGAGAACGGGCATCCGCAATTTGCCTCGCTTGCTCAACTCGCGGTTCTGGCGCGCTGAAATATGGGCCGCGCGGTAGTAGGCCAGTCCCGCGCGCAATCCGCCTTCCTTCGTGAACACGCGCAGATATTCGTCGATATCAGCCTCCGTGAAGGTGTGCGGATTGGCCGTCTTGCGGCGCAGAAACCAGTCCAGGTACGCGCGCTCCTTGCCCGCTATCAGCAACTCCGGCAGATCGGCAACTGCATGGAAGGCGAAGTGCCAGGTGCGCCACGCGCGCTCGGGCGCAACGGGCAGCGCATCCGGCAGTGTGATGCCGGGAATGCCGGCGTCGAGCAATGCGAGCTTCGACACTTCGTCGCCGAATAGGGCCGCATAAGGATAAGCGACCCATGCGCCGACGTCGTGGGCGGCGAGATGGTGGCGGCGCGCTTCGAGCTTGCCGAGCAACGAATGCAGGGCAGTGGCGAGCGATTGTGTGTCGTAGCCGTCTTGCGGCCGGTCCGAGTCGCCCTGACCGGGCAGGTCGGGGACGATCACGCGGTAGTTTTGCGCGAGGAGCGGCATGACCTTGCGCCACGCGAACCAGCTTTCTGGGTAGCCGGCCAGCAGCACCACGGTCTCGCCTTCCTCTTTTCCGCCGATGACGTAGTGCAGGCGCGTGCCTTCAACGGTTTCGAAGCGATGCGCGAAGCCGGGGAGGATGGGGTCGGGCAGCGAGGCCGAACCGTGGTCGATCATGCGGGAGGGCGTGCTCATGACGTGAAGCTCCTGTGGTTGCAGAAAAACGCAGACATAAATTGGAAATAATCATTTCCAAATTGGCCAAAAAAATTTCAACGCAGCAAACGCATGGCTTCTTCAGCCGCGGCTAGCATCTCGCGCTGTGTGCGCCCGGATTTGCCGATCAAACGAAAGCCGTGGAGCAGGGCGAGCAAGGTGCGCGCCATGGCCGGGACATGAATTTCCGGTGCAACGGAGCCGTCTTTCTGGCCTTGCTGGAGGAGTTCGCGCAGCATCTCTTCGGTGCGCCGCATGGCGGCTTCGATGCGCGTGGCGATTTCGTCGTCGAAGGTGGCGAGCGCCGTGGCGCTTGAAACGACGAGACACCCGCGCCGGCCCTCGCTGCCATGCGACGATTCGGCGTAGAAAATGAAGATGACGCGGATCTTCTCGCTTGCTTTGGACTGCTTGTCGAGGCGATGGCGCAATTCGGCGTGGCGCGTGGTGACGTAGTGATCGAACGCCGCGAGAAAGACGCCGCGCTTGTCGCCGAAGGCTTTGTAGAGGCTGCCTGCGGTCAGGCCCGTTGCTTCGCTGAGATCGCCGACCGACGTGGCGTGGTAGCCGCGCTCGCGAAACACGCGCACGGCGCCGTCCACGACGGTGTCCATGTCGAATTCGCGCGGGCGGCCTGGGCTGCGGGCCACGGGTTGGGACGGGTGCTCGGATGCCATGAGGGGGGATTATAGGAAATGTTCATTTCCTAATCAACTGCCTCATTCAAGACACCCTCACTCCACACTCTCCCCCCGCCCCTTGTGCTGTGCCGCGAGCTTTTCCTGATGCGTCGGCGGCACCGGATCATAGTGGCTCAGCTGAATGCTGTAATTCCCATGCCCGCCCGCGAGCGAATTCAGCCGCGATTGATAGTCGTTGAGTTCGGCCAGCGGCACCTTCCCCGCAATGACCATGGCCTGGCCGCCCATCGTGCGCGTGCCATGCACCTGCCCGCGCCGCGAGGAAAGATCGCCGATGATGTCGCCCATCGCGGCCTCGGGCGTCATCACCTCGATATCGACAATCGGTTCGAGCACGATAGGCTGCGCCTTCAAGACCGCATCGATAAACGCCTTGCGCCCCGCGGTAACGAACGCGACTTCCTTCGAATCGACCGGATGATGCTTGCCGTCATACACGATCACGCGCACGTCCTGCATGGGGAAACCGGCGAGCGGCCCGCTGTCGATCACCTGCAAGATGCCTTTTTCCACCGCTGGCATGAATTGCGAAGGAATCGCGCCGCCTTTCACGGCATCCACGAACTCGAAGCCCGCACCGCGCGGCAAGGGCTCGACGCGCAGCATGACCTCGCCGAACTGGCCCGCGCCGCCGGTCTGCTTCTTGTGGCGGCAATGTCCCTCGGCTTTGCCGCCTATCGTCTCGCGCCATGCGATCGTAGGCGGACGTGTTACGACTTCGAGTTTGTACTGATCGGTTAGCCGCTCCAGCATGTAGCGCAAATGCAGTTCGCCGAGCCCACGTACAACGGTCTCGTTGGTGCCCTCGGGGTGATCGATCTGCAGGCAAGGATCTTCCGCCGCGAGCTTTTGCAGCACTTCCCACACGCGCTGCTCGTTGCCAGGGCGCGCCGGTTCGATAGCGAGACCGTAGATCGGATTCGGAAACGCCGGTGGCGTGAGGTGGATGTTGCCGTCTTCGGGGGCGTCGTGCAGTACGGCGTCGAAGCCGATATCGTCGGCCTTCGCCACCGCGCAGATATTGCCGGGCCCCGCGCGTTGGACCTCCGTATGCTCCTTGCCCTGCAGCATGAGCAAATGCGCTACCTTGAACGGCTGCCGCGCGTTGCCGATATACAGCTGGCTGTCGCGCGTTACCGTGCCCTGATGAATGCGAAACACGGCCACCTTGCCGATATACGGGTCCATCACGATCTTGAACACATGCGCGAGCACGTGTTTATCGGCGTCCGGTTCGGCGCGCACGGGCTCCTTGCCTTCCTTGCCGTCCACCTCGCGGTAAAACAGCGGCGGATTGCCTTCGGTGACATTGGGCAAGAGCTTCACGAACACGTCGAGCAGCTGCGCGATGCCCGCGCCCGTCGCCGTAGAGGTAAAGCACACCGGCACGAGATGCCCTTCGCGCAACGCACGTTCGAACGGCGCGTGCAGTTGCTCGGGGCTGATGGCTTCGCCCTGTTCGAGGTACAGCTCCATCAACTCGGGATCGAGTTCGATCACCTGGTCGATGAGTGCATTGTGCGCGGCTTCCACCGAATAGAAATCGGCCTCGCCCGCGGGGTTGAAAAAGCAGTCCACCACTTCACGTCCGCCTTGTGCAGGCAGATTGATCGGCAAACACGTCTTGCCGAAGGTCTCCTGTATCTGCGCAAGCAGTCCAGGTAAATCGACCTTCTCCGCGTCGATGCCGTTCACGATGATCATCCGGCACAGCTTGCGTTGCTGCGCGTACGCCATCATGCGCGTCGTCGTCATTTCGATGCCGGTGCGCGCGTTGACGACGATGGCCGCCGTTTCCACCGCGGGCAGCGCGCTCATCGACATGCCGGCGAAGTCGGGGTAGCCGGGCGTGTCGAGCAGGTAGATGCGCGTGTCTTCGTGTTCGAAGTGGGCGATGGCGGAGTTGAGGGAGTGGTGATATTTGCGTTCGAGGGGATCGAAATCGCAGAGGGCGGTGCCGCGATTCACGCTGCCTGGCGCGTGCAGCGCGCCGCCCTGGTGCAGGAGCGCTTCGGCAAGCGAGGTCTTGCCGCAGCCGGCATGGCCGACCAGAGCGATCGTGCGGATGGCTTCGGGACTGTAATCCATGGCCGCCGTCGTCCGTTAGTGGATGTTCGGCAATTATTGGCGATATTTCCGCGCTCTGCCAATCCCACGCGCAAAAGAAGCGTGCACGAACGCGCGCAGCGCGCTGGCCGGCTATTTTCGCTGCGCTGCAATATTCAGGTGAACTGGAGAAGACGCTGGATGCCTGAACTGAGGGGACGGATCACTCAAGGCCCGCGCGGCGGCCCGGCTCGGTCGATCAGCGCGTTGAGCAACTCGATCGGCAGCGGGAAGACGATGGTGGAATTCTTGTCGGCGGCGATCGTGGTAAGCGTCTGCAGATACCGCAGTTGCATGGCCTGCGGCTGCTGTGCGAGACATTGCGCGGCTTGCAGTAATTTTTCGGACGCCTGCAGTTCGCCTTCCGCGTGAATGACCTTTGCGCGGCGCTCGCGTTCAGCTTCGGCCTGGCGCGCGATCGCGCGGATCATCGTTTCGTTGAGGTCGACGTGCTTGATCTCGACGTTCGACACCTTGATGCCCCACGCGTCCGTTTGCGCATCGAGCACTTTCTGGATGTCCGCGTTCAGTTGCTCGCGCTCGGCGAGCAGGGCGTCGAGTTCGTGTTTGCCGAGCACGGCGCGCAGCGTGGTTTGCGCGAGCTGGCTCGTCGCCTCGACGTAGCGCGCGACCTGAATCACGGCTTTTTCCGGGTCCACCACGCGAAAATAGACCACGGCGTTCACCTTCACCGAAACATTGTCGCGCGTGATGACGTCTTGCGAAGGCACGTCGAACACCACGGTGCGCAGGTCGATACGCACGGCCACCTGCACGACGGGAATGATGAGCACGAGGCCCGGCCCCTTGACCTTCCAGAAGCGTCCGAGCATGAACACGACGCCGCGTTCGTACTCCTTGAAGATGCGGATGGACGATAACGCGATCAGCACCACGAGCGCGATCAGTAGACCTGTGAAGCCGAACGTGAAGCCGATCATGAACGTTCTCCCTCGTTTTGTGCCTTGTCGTGTGCGTTGTCGTGCACCGCGCCGTGCAGCGGGGTGACGGTGAGCGTGAGTCCGCTGCGCGAGCTGACGCGCACGCGGCTGCCGGCGGCGAGCGGCGTGGCGCAGGCCACGCGCCAGCGCTCGCCGTGCACGCGGGCCCAGCCCGTGGACAATGCCGCGTGGCCGGGCCGCGATTCGGGATGCAAACCCTCGTCGATCACTTCGCCAACGGCGCCCACCATGGCCTCCGCGCCGGTCACCACGGGGCGCCGCCGCGCGCGCAGGGCCACGCTGGACACGGTGGCGACGAACGCCGCGCCGCCGAGTGCCAGGCCCGCAACGAGCGGCAAGGGGATGCCGTAGCCGGGCGCGCTGGTGTCCATCAGCATGAGCGCGCCGATGGCGAAGGCCACGATACCGCCAAAGCCCAGCACGCCAAACGTCGGCAAAAAAGCCTCCGCGATGAGGCACGCAAGCCCGAGCAGCACGAGCCCGAGGCCCGCGTAGTTCACGGGCAGCAGTTGCATGGCGAACAGACCCACGAGCAGGCAGATTGCCCCGGCCACGCCGGGCAGCACGAAGCCAGGGTTGGCGAACTCGAAGAAGAGCCCATACACGCCGATGGTCAGCAGGATCAGCGCGACATTCGGGTCGGCGATGATCGCAAGGAAGCGGTTGCGCCAGTCGGGCGCGACGGCTTCCAGCGGCGCGTGCGCGGTGGCGAGGCGCAGCGTGCCGGCCGTGGTCGTGACGGTGCGGCCGTCGAGCTGGCGCGCGAGATCGGCGGGGTCCTGCGCGATCAGGTCGATCACGTGCTGGTCGCGCGCCTCTTCGTCGGAGAGGCTCACGGCCTCGCGCACCGCGCGCTCGCCCCACGCCGCGTTGCGCCCGCGCAGTTGCGCCAGGCCGCGAATATAGGCGGCGGAGTCGTGCATGACCTTGCGGGCTTCCGTCGAGGCGTTGTCGTCGGCGCGCGGGGCCGAGGCGCCGGAGGCGGCTTCCGGAAAGCCTGCCGGACCACCCATGGGCCCACCCGCGGGGCCACCGCCGCCGCCCACGCCAAGCTGCACCGGTGAAGCCGCGCCGAGATTGGTGCCCGGCGCCATGGCCGCGAAATGGCTTGCGTAGACGATATAGGTGCCCGCGCTCGCGGCGCGTGCGCCGCCGGGCGCGACGAATGCCGCGACCGGCACCGGGGAGGCCAGGATTGCCTTGATGATCTGCCGCATCGAGGTGTCGAGGCCGCCGGGCGTATCCAGTTCGAGGATCGCAAGCGGCGCGCGCTCGCTCGCGGCGCGCTCCAGCGAACGGACGATGAAATCGGCGCTGGCGGGTCCGATCGCACCGTTCACGGTCATCACGACGACGGGCGGACTGGCTGCAGCGAAGGCCGCCGGCAAAGCGATCCCAGCCGCCAGAGCGGCCCACGCGAGCAGCAAGGCGACGAACACAACGGCGCGGGCAAGCCGCGCCGTGAGCGGATGGTGCGGGTGAGCAGGCGGCGCGTCGTGCACCGCGACATGCGAGGGGCGATGATCGCGCATCGGGCGTCCGGAGCATGGCGCAGCTGGCGCAGGTTCCGGTTCACAGATGGGGCAAGAGCCGATACCTCAAGATTAGGCGCTTTCCGCGCAAAGCGCGAACCGGCCCGAATGACCGGAATGCATGGTCGGCATGAACGGCCGCTACACGCGCCGAACGTTGCGCCGCACACTTATTCCACCGCTCCGAAAGCAATGGAGGAATCGAGATTTGGCGCACCGGGCTTCGTGGCTACCATTGCACTCCCTTACAAGCAGCGCACGAGAACAATGAAAAAAGCTCACCGGTCGACGCAGGTTCCCCGTATCCGCATCGCATGCGCCATGGTCGCCAGCGTCGTCGCGCTTGCCTCGTGCGGCGGCACGAACAGCAGCGGCTCGCCGGTGGCGAGCGCCGCCGTCACGCACAAGCAGCCCAACATCCTCTACATCATGGCGGACGATCTGGGCTACTCGGACATTCATGCGTTCGGCGGCGAGATCAACACGCCCAACCTCGACGCGCTCGTGCAGTCGGGCCGCATTCTCACGAACCATCACGCGGGCACGGTGTGCGCGATCACGCGCTCCATGCTGATTTCGGGCACCGACCATCACCTCGTGGGCGAGGGCACCATGGGCGTGCCTACCGACGAGCGGCGCGGCCTGCCCGGCTATGAAGGCTATCTCAACGACCGCGCCCTTTCGGTTGCGCAACTGCTCAAGGACGCCGGGTATCACACTTATATGGCGGGCAAGTGGCATCTCGGCTCCGGTATCGTTGGGAGTGCTACGGGTAGCGGGCAAACCCCCGACCAATGGGGCTTCGAGCACAGCTACGCGCTGCTGGGCGGCGCCGCGACCAATCACTTCGCGCACGAACTCGCGGGCTCGAAGAACTACACCGAAGACGGCCAGTACGTGCAGCCCGGTCAACCGGGGCAGCCCGGCGGCTCAGGCGGCAGTCCTGCCGTGTTCTATTCCACGAACTTCTACACGCAGAAGCTCATCGCGTACATCGACTCGAACAAGGGCGACGGCAAGCCGTTCTTCGCCTACGCGGCCTATACGTCGCCGCATTGGCCGCTCCAGGTGCCGGACCCGTGGCTGCACAAATACGCGGGCGTGTACGACGCAGGCTACGACGCGATCCGCAACGCGCGCATCGCGCGGCAAAAAGCGCTCGGCCTGATTCCCGCCGACTTCACGCCGTTCGAAGGCTTGCCCGAAGCGCTCACGCGTTCGCCCGCCACGACAGACAACGGCACGGCTAACGCGAAGTACATCAGCGCCGTGCATCCGGCGTCGGATGGGTACGCCGATTACGGCCAGGGCAACGTCGACAAGGCGTGGGCCAGCCTTTCCGCGGACGAGCGCAAGGCGCAGGCGCGCTACATGGAGATCTACGCGGGCATGGTCGAGAATCTCGACTACAACATCGGACTCCTGATCCAGCATTTGAAGGACATCGGCGAATACGACAATACGTTCATCATGTTCCAGTCCGATAACGGCGCGGAAGGCTGGCCGATCGACTCGGGCGCCGACCCCACCGCCACCGATACGGCGAACGCCCAGGAACCCGTGTATTCGTCGCTCGGGACCGACAACGGTTTGCAGAATGCGAAGCGCCTGCAGTATGGCCTGCGCTGGGCCGAAGTGAGCGCCACGCCGCTGCGGCTCACGAAGGGGTATTCGGCGGAGGGCGGCGTGTCGGTGCCGGCCATCGTTCATTTGCCGGGGCAGGCTACGCAGTTGCCGTCGCTCAGCATTTTCACGCACGTTACCGACGACACGGCCACCTTCCTCGACGTGGCCGGCGTAACGCCGCCGAGCCAGCCCGCGCCCGCGCTCATCAATGCGCTCACGGGCGTGGACCAGAACAAGGGCAAGGTGGTCTACAACAACCGCTATGTGTATCCGGTCACCGGAAAGTCGTTGCTTGCGCAACTGAATGGCAAGACGACTGCGGAAGCCCACACGGAAGCGTTCGGCGACGAAGCCTACGGCCGTGCGTATCTGCGCAGCGCGGATGGCCGCTGGAAGGCCTTATGGACGGAGCCGCCGCTCGGACCCACGGACGGCCACTGGCAGCTCTATGACCTCACGAAGGACCGCGGCGAAACCACGGACGTCTCGACGCAGAATCCCTCGGTGATCCAAAGCCTCGTGAACCAGTGGAACACGTATATGAGCAACGTGGGCGGTGTCGAACCGTTGCGTCCGCAAGGTTATTACTAAGGGCGTGGCCATGCGGTATCGACTGACACTCGCGGCGCTGGCCGTGACGGTGTTCGCTGCGGCGTTCGCGGCATCGAGCGCCTCGACACTCACATCGCCCGGCGACGGCTTCGATTCGCTCAACCGCGGCCGGCCGCTCGCGCCGCTCGGCAACGAGCGTCAGTGCGAACGCTATTCGGGTCTGCCTGACAACTGGGGCAGCGACCGCAAGGCGGGCATGGTGCATCTTCAAGGCGGCTCGTTCGTGCTCGGCAGCACGGCGGGCTACCCGGACGAGCGCCCCGCGCCCGGCGGCGGCAAGACGCGCGTGGCGGGTTTCTGGATCGACCAGACCGACGTGACGGTGGCGCAGTTCGCCGCGTTCGTCGAAACCACGCACTACGTGAGCGAAGCGGAGCAGCAGGGCGGCGCAGCGGTGTTTCGCGTGCCCACGGCCGAGCAGATGAATGCGCGCGATCTCGCCTGGTGGTCGTGGGTGCCGGGCGCGTCGTGGCGGCATCCGCAAGGGCCGGGCAGCGACGTGGAGGGCCGGGGCAACCTGCCCGTCACGCTCGTAACGCTACGCGACGCGCTCGCGTACGCGCACTGGCTGGGCCGCGATTTGCCGACGGAAGCCGAGTGGGAATACGCGGGCAAGGCGGGCCGCGCGGGCGCGGACCTCGACACCGCGCCCACCGACGCCAACGGCAAGCCCACGGCGAACTACTGGCAGGGCGTATTTCCGGTGCTCAACACCGTCGAGGACGGCCATGCCGGCCTCGCTCCCGTGGGCTGCTACGCGGCCAATGCGTTTCGCCTCTACGACATGATCGGCAATGCCTGGGAATGGACGCGCGATGCGTACACGGGCTCGCACCAGTCGCACACGAATGGCGACACGGCGGCGGTCGCGCCGGCGGGGCGGCGTCACGACACGCTCATGGTCATCAAGGGCGGCTCGTTCCTGTGCGCGCGCGACTATTGCGTGCGCTATCGGGCCTCGTCGCGGGAACAGCAGGAGGCCGATCTCGCGGCTTCGCATATTGGCTTTCGCACGATTTTGAGGGACGCGTCATGAACGCAAGCCGCTGGCCGCTGGCCGCATGGGTGCTTGGCGCGGCGCTGAGCGGCATGGCCCATGCGGCGCCTGATCCCGTTCGCGTGGGTGTGACGCGCGGCACGCACGCCGAGATCATGGGCGAGGTCCAACGCACGGCAGCGGCGCGCGGCCTGGCGCTCGACGTCGTCGTGTTCGACGACGCCGCGAAGATCGACGGCGCGCTGGCGGCGGGCCGTATCGACGCGGCGAGCTTCGAGGACGAAGCGGACCTGGCCGACGCGCGCCACGTGCATGGCTACGCGATCGCGGCCATTGCGCCCACGGTCGCGCTGCCGATGGCGCTGTATTCGCGCAAACTGCCGAGCCTCAGCCAACTGCGCCCCGGCTCGACAATCGCGATTCCCGACGACGCGCGCGGCATGGGCCGCGCGCTGATCCTGCTCCAGAACTACACATTGGTGACGCTGCGCGAAAGCGCCGGGCTGCACGCCACGACGGCGGATATCACGGGCAACCGGCTAAAACTCAAGATCGTCCGCGTGCCGCACGCACGCCTTGCGCATGCGCTCGACACGGCGGCCTTCGTGGCGATGGAAGTCGATGACGCGGCGCGCGCCGGGCTGCAGCCGGCGCGCGACAGCATCGGCATTGAAGACGCGCGCTCGCCTTACGCCGACGTGCTCGCCGTGCGCGACGCGGACCGGACGCAGCCCTGGGCGCGCGAACTGGTGGACGCGTACCACTCGAATGAGGTCGCGCATTTCATCCTCACGCGCTACCAGGACTCGGTGCGGCGGCCATGGTAGGTCACGATGCAGGGCACGGCATGCCGCACTACGCGCTCGCGTGCACGGCGTGCGGGAAATGCTGCAACAGCGCGCCGTCGATGTCGCTGGCGGAACTGCTGCGGCATGGGGAGCGCTTTGTCGGGTGCCTTGCAATCGGGCGTCAGCCGGTGCGCCGCGCGCGCGAGCACCGGCTTGCCGCCGCCGACGCCGTGGCGATCGACGAACTCTCGCAGTCGCTTTTTCACCGCAGCGCGGCATTCGGCAGCGACTGGATCGTGCTGACGCTGCAGGGCTACGACTACCCGTCGCTTGGCCGCTGCGCGGCGCTGGCCGACGACGGGCGTTGCACGCTGCACGAAACCGGCAAGCCCGCAATGTGCGCAGCGGTGCCGCTCGATCCGTTATTGCCGGATCGTCTGCAAACGCGGGTGCTGGAAGGAAGGCGCGAAAGTGCGCAATGGCTCGGTGCGGATTGCATCCGTACGACGGCGACGGCGGGCGCCGCACCGCTGGTGCTCGAGGGGAGGGTGGCGGATGCCGAGGCGCTGGCGCGCTTTCGCGGCGCGCTCGTGTTCGAGCGCGGCGTTTGGCGCGACGCTGTGTTCGCCTCGCTCCACGAGGCAGCCGCGGACCTGCGCGGCGCGCTGGCCCGGCTTGGCGCGGGCGGGCATCTCACGGTTTCGCTCGTTCCGGCGCTCATGGCGGCGGCGCGTGTGTCGGCGCGCTGCCGCGAGCTTTGCGTCGCGTATATCGACAACCAGGTCGCGCTGATCGAGCGCACCGTGGAAGCGGCGCTAGTCCGGCGTCGTCTGGACGACCGGCCGGTTACGCGTGAACTGCGTGGCTTTGCGCAGGCCTACGCCGGCGCTCGCGAACTTCTGGTGGCGCCAGGATGGCGGCCCGATGCGGCGCGCGCGGATGCCCCCGAAATCGAGGCATGGCTGGGCGCCGCATAAACCCGACCGCGCAGTGCGGTCGCGTGTTGCTACTCGTCCCCCGTGTGCACGGGCAGGGACGCTTGCCGCAGTCAGGCGCGCATTAGTACCAGCGGCGCTGAGCTTCTGCGAGCAGTTCGCAGTATTCGAGGTGACGGTCCAGCGCTTCGGCGCCCAGGCGACGCAGTGCAGCCAGGGCTTGAGCCAGCTTTTCGACGATTACACCCATGATTTCCTCTTTGCTAGGGTTAGTGCCTAAGGGATAACCCTTATTATAGAGATCTCGGGACAGAATGCAAGGCTCAAGGGCGCTAAGTGTGCAGTGCAGCAACACTTTTGATTCGCCCCTTATTGACGTGTTAGCGGGCGGCGCGCGGGCGGCTGGGCGCCTTCTTGTATCGCACTGTGTCTGGCCGCCCGCGGGACAAGCGCGCTTGCAAAAACGGGCGCGCACGCAAACAAGCCAGATACATCGCGGCGTTCAAATGTCTCCTACGCAAGGTTGATACACAACAGTGCGCAACCACTCAGCCAACGTCAGGAGAAACACCATGAAGCTCGCTCAATCGCTCGCCGCCGCCGCTCTTGCTGCCCTCGTTGCCGTTCCCGCGCTCTCGTTCGCACAGTCGAGCCAGCCGGTCACCCGCGCCGAAGTGAAGGCGGAACTCGTGCAACTTCAGAAGGCGGGCTACAACCCTGCCAGCGACGACACGCAATACCCCGCGAACCTGCAAGCCGCGCTCTCGCGCCTGAGCGCGGAAAATGGCGCAGCGGCGTCGGCATTCGGCGGGGTGGTTGAGGGCGCGTCCGCGGGAGGCAGCACGCACGCTCGCGCCGTATCGAAGGTCTCCGGTGCGAATGCGGCGGACCAGGATGTCGTTGGCCTCGAACCGATCTACGCTCACTCGTAATGCGCGCGGCACCATGCCGCGAAGTTCGCCGCACTTCGGCAAGCTTCGCGGCTTTGCCGCGTCCATGCCTCGCCCGCCTGTTGCCGCTTGTTCCTGATCGCTCGCCTTCCTGCTGATACCATGTGCCAGCGTGCCCACGCGGCACGCGCGAACGTTACGCGTTCGAGTTCAAGACGCATCCCCGCGCGTCAACGCGCAATGCGCGCCTACCCCCGAAGCTCGCACGAGGTCAACATGCCGGGAACCCAGCTCCCCACTTCCGCTCGCCCACGCATGATCCTGTTCAGCGCGCGCCAGTACGACGTCGATACGTTTGCCGAGGCGAACGCCGCTTTCCAGTATGAGTTGCACTTCCAGGAATCGCACCTCGACGCCGAGACCGCCGTGCTCGCCGACGGCTACGACGTGGTGTGTCCGTTCGTGAACGACACGGTCGACGCCGCCACGCTCGAGCGCCTTCATCAGGGCGGCACGCGGCTCGTGGCGCTGCGCTCGGCCGGCTTCAATCACGTCGATCTCGCAGCGGCGCAGCGTCTTGGCATCACCGTCGCGAGAGTGCCCGCGTATTCGCCGCATGCGGTGGCCGAGCACGCCGTCGGGCTGATCCTCGCGCTGAACCGCAAGCTGCCGCGCGCCGTGTCGCGCACGCGCGAAGGCGACTTCTCGCTCGCGGGGCTGCTCGGTTTCGATCTGCATGGGAAGACGGCCGGCGTGGTCGGCACGGGCATTATCGGCCGGTGTTTTGCGCGCATCATGGCGGGCTTCGGCATGCAGGTGCTCGCCCATGACCCGGGCACGCCCGCCGCCGACCTGCTCGCGCTCGGCGTGCGTTATGTGCCGCTCGATACGCTGCTTGCGCAGTCGGACGTGGTGAGTCTGCATTGCCCGCTCGTGCCAGCCACGCGTCATTTGATCGACCGCCACGCGCTCGCGAAGATGAAGCGCGGCGCCATGCTCATCAACACCGGGCGCGGCGGGCTCGTGGAAAGCAGCGCGCTCGTGGATGCGCTCAAGAGCGGCCAGTTGGGTCATCTCGGCCTCGACGTGTACGAGGAAGAAGGCGGCCTGTTCTTCGAGGACCATTCGGACGCGCCGCTGCAGGACGATGTGCTCGCGCGTCTCTTGATGTTTCCGAACGTGATCGTCACGTCGCATCAGGCGTTCTTCACGCGCGAGGCGATGAGCGAGATTGCGCAAACGACACTGCGCAACGTGGAAGCCTGGCGTAACGGCACGCCGGGCAATCTCGTGGACGCGCGGCACGGCTAAAGCGCAACGCACACAGCGACACGCAAAAAAGCGGGGCGCGCACAAGCCGCCCCGCTTTTTTGCTTTCTCCGTTTTCTACCGCTACGCGATCACGCCTCGACGACTGCGAGCGTAACGTCGATATTGCCGCGCGTCGCCTTCGAATACGGGCAGATCTGATGGGCCGTTTCGACGATACGCTGCGCCAGTTCGCGATCCACGCCCGGCAGCGTCACGTTCAGGCGGCCGCGCAGCTTGAAGGCGTCGTCGGCGTTGATGAGGTCGATCTCGGCGTCGACCGCCACGTCGCGCGGCAGCGTCGTGCCGAGCTTCGTGGCGGCGCGGCCCATCGCGCCGATGAAGCACGCCGACCAGCCCGCCGCGAACATCTGCTCCGGGTTCGTGCCCGGCGCGCTCGAACCGGGCGGCGAGAGCTTCACGTCCAGACGTCCGTCTTCGCTGCGGGCTGCGCCGTCGCGGCCGCCGGTGGTGTGGGTCTTGCCGGTGTACAGCACTTTTTCTGCCTGAGTCATGGTGTGTATCTCCTGAAATTGGCTTCGTGATGGCAGTGATTTAGCTGCCGCGATACAGCTGCTGGATGGCGGCGAGCTGTCCGTCGTGCTGCGCCTGGATCAGTTCTTGGCGAACCTGTGCACGCGTGAGCTTCGCGTTCGCCGCATTGCTGGCGGGCGTCCATGCCTGGCTTTGCGCAACCGTGAATTGTGCTGCGCTCGACTGAGCGGGCATGGCGGCGAACACCGGCGTGGCGGCGAGGACTGCGGCGCTGGCGGCAAAGGCGAGGGCGAGCTTCGATGCGTTCATGACTTTCTCCTGGGATGGGTTGGGAAATCCGTCCGGTCATCAGCAAGTTCCGGCGTTGATGCATTACAACCGCCGGACGTATCTGCCGTGTTTCATGAACGCCGCGTTTTGCAAGGGTATGTATCTCGTCCAGGCGCTTATACATTGCGATACAAACCCGCCGTTCGTTCAACCTCGCGCTCTCCGCGACCGATCGCGCCACGCCGACATTTTTTGATTCGTTGTGTGTCCACGCTCGCAACAGACACATTGGGATACATGGCGCTTTTCCTGCTCGGATATAAATTCACCGGGGCGTTTTGCCTGCCGCCGCGAGCGCGATCGACCGATCTGCTGCCGCGGGCTCAATCAACGAGGCCAAGCCGTTCGGGCGCGGCCTGCATGCATGCACATCAAGGAGAAGTGGTCATGTCAGATCCCGTCAACGTCCGTCGCCGTCGTCTTCTCGGCACGTCGCTTGCCGGCCTCACGCTCGCGGACTTCGCATTCGGCGGTCTCGCGCACGCACAGTCGGCTGGCGGTACGGAAGGCAACACGCGCACGGGCAACGGCGTGTCGTTCGGCCCGATCAAGCAGATCAACGCGGGCCTGCTCAATGTGGGCTACGCCGAAGCGGGACCGAAGAACGGCCCGGTGGTGATCCTGCTGCACGGCTGGCCGTACGACATCCATAGCTATGTCGAGGTCGCGCCGATGCTGGCCGCTTCGGGCTACCGCGTGATCGTGCCGTATCTGCGCGGCTACGGCAGCACGCGCATTGTCTCGGACGAGACGCCGCGCAACGGCCAGCAGGCCGTCACCGCTGTCGATCTTGTTGCGTTCATGGATGCCCTGAAGATCGATCAGGCCGTTCTGGGCGGCTACGACTGGGGCGCGCGCACGGCGAACATCGTCGCGGCGCTGTGGCCAGAGCGCGTGAAGGGTCTCGTCTCGGTCAGCGGCTATCTGATCGGCAGCCAGGAGGCGAACCGCAAGCCGCTGCCGCCGCAAGCCGAGCTGCAGTGGTGGTACCAGTTCTACTTCTCGACCGAGCGTGGCGCGCAGGGCTATGCCTCGAATCGCGACGCGTTCAACAAGTTGATCTGGCAACTTGCCTCGCCGAAGTGGAACTTCGACGACGCGACCTACGAGCGCAGTGCAGCGTCGTTCCAGAATCCCGACCACGTGGCCATCGTGATCTCCAACTACCGCTGGCGCCTCGGGCTCGTGCAGGGCGAAGCGAAGTACGACAGCCTCGAACAGCGTCTCGCCGCCGCACCGGCCATTACCGTGCCGACCATCACGCTCGAAGGCGACGCCAACGGCGCGCCGCATCCCGCGCCGGCCGCCTATGCGAAGAAGTTCACGGGCAAGTACCTGCACCGCACGATCGACGGCGGCATTGGCCACAATCTCCCGCAGGAAGCGCCCAAGGAGTTCGCGCAGGCCATTCTGCAAGTCACGCATCTGTGATCGGAGGCCGCGATGCAAATACGTTTTTTCAGGCGTCGCGCGCTCCTCGCGGGCGCGCTGCTCGCGAGTCTGACGCAAGGTCACGCCGCATGGGCGCAGCAAGGCGCGCAAGCGCAGCCGCAAGCACGATCGCAGGCGCCGGGCCACGCGGCTTCGCCGATCTACGGCGTGACGATTCCACCCGGCTACCGCAAGTGGGAAATGATCGCCCCGGCGGAGGAGGCCGCGCCGCTCGACGAACTGCGCGTGGTGCTCGGCAATCCGGTGGCGATCAAGGCCATCGAGAATGCGACGCTGCCATATCCGGACGGCACGATCCTCGTGAAGCTTGCGTACAAGCGTAAGCAGTCCGATGATTTCGCAACCGCCACGGTGCCGGGCCAGCCCACGACCGTGCAGGTCATGGTGAAGGACTCGCGCCGCTATGCGTCCACGGGCGGCTGGGGGTACGGGCGTTTCGTGAACGGCGTGCCTGCCGACCTGGCGCAGCATCAAACCTGTTTTGCGTGCCACGCTTCGAAGGTGAAGGATCGCGACTACGTGTTTACGCGCTTTGCGCCTTGATGGGAGGCACGGGTGCTAGCCGCGCATTCGGTGACATAATCCGCAGTTGTCGCCAAACCGATCGGGAGCGCCCTCATGCAGCGGACATACCGTGGAAGTTGCCATTGCCAGTCGATAAAGTTCGAAGCCCTGATCGATTTCAGCAAGGGCACGGGAAAATGCAACTGCAGCTTCTGTGGAAAACTCCGGCTCTGGCTGGTGCAGGTCCGCCCGGAAGACTTTGTTCTACTTTCCGGCGCAAGCGAACTCACGCACTACGAAGGGAAAAACCCGGTCGCCCATCATCCGTTTTGCAAACACTGCGGCGTGCACGTATTCGACCGCATCGACATGCCCAACGGCACGGGCTATCCGTACATCAACGTGAATATCATGTGTATCGACGACTTCGACCTGAACGAAGCGTTGAATGCACCGATCTCCTACGCCAATGGTCTCGCGAACGATTGGGGCAATCCGCCTCCGGAAACGCGGCATCTTTGAATCGCCTCAGGGCGCGCGTCCCGAATATTGAGCGATGCCGGGCTCGCGGGCATCGAGCTGATGTCGTTCGGACGTGAACTGAACGAATTCGGCATGGAACCGTGAAGGGTCGTCGAGCGTTCCCGCGTAGATCGTCACGATATCCGGCGCATGCTGGGGCGTGCCAAAGAGCAGGCTGCCGCAACGTGCGCACGAATTGCGCGTGGTCGGCATGCCGCTGCCGCCGGTTATCGTGTAAGACCGGATTTTGCCGTCGAACGAGAACTCGCCCGCGCTCACGACGACGACAGGCAAGCCGCCCGACCCTGAAGCGCGCTGGCAATCGCGGCAGTGACAAATGAGTTGCGTCAGCGCGGCGCCGCGCGCGTGGTATTGCACCGCGCCACACAGGCAGCGGCCTTTCCAGGCATTCGACATTGGCCTTTTTCCTTTTTCGGGTTTGCGCCCAATATCGCATGGTACGCGCGCTGCCCCGGAACCCGGAGCGGCGCGCGCCAGTCGATCATCCTTGCTTGCCCTGAATGCCCAGCAGATCGCGAATCTTCTGCTCGGTCTGCGCGTAATCCCCTTCGCCGAAGTGCGTATAAACGAGCTTGCCGTTCTGGTCGATCAGATACACCGCCGGCCAGTACTGGTTGCCGTAGGCATTCCACGTCGCGTAACCGTTGTCCTGCGCAACCGGGTACGTAATGCCGTATCGCTTGATCGCCTTTTTCAGGTTGTCGGTGTCGCGCTCGAACGAATACTCGGGCGTGTGCACGCCGACCACCACCAGACCCTTGTCGCGATAGCGCGCATCCAGCTCCTTGATATGCGGGATGGTGTGCGCGCAGTTGATGCAGTCGAAGGTCCAGAAGTCGACGAGCACGACCTTGCCGTGCAACTGCTTGAGGTCGAGCGGCGGGCTGTTGAGCCAGTTGTTGATGCCGGTGAAGTTGGGCGCCTGCGCGCCGGTTTGCAGCGCGGCCGAGCCGAGCGAAGGTTCCTCGCTGGAGGCGTAGGCGGCGAGCCCGGCGCTAGCGGCGAGGCCGATGGCGACAGCGGCAATCTTGAGACGAGAGATCATGAGGGTTCTCCTTGTGTGGACGACGAGCGTATTGGAACGCTCCCACGTATCTGGCGCGTGTCCCCGCCGCGGCACTGTTGAAACGTAGTGTGTCGCCGCCGGGGCGCGATACGTAGCGATACAAATCGCTCGCTGCGCATCCACAGCGCGTCCACCGCTGCGCGTTTGTATCGGCATGTATCAAACCGCTTTCGCGATACATGACGATGCACGACGCACGCGTTCCAGACATTCCCCGGATACATGCTCGCGCTGAAATACGCCACATGGCAAGTCCGCCGACATTCGTCTGGAGACCGAACTCATGTTACTCATCGTCGTCGCATTCGTGGGCGGTGCGTTCACCGTCCTGAGCCCCTGCATCCTGCCGGTCGTGCCGTTCGTGTTCGCGCGCTCCGAAGAGCCGTTCCTGAGCGGCCGCCTGCCCATGCTTCTCGGCCTCGCGCTCACGTTCGCGCTGCTCACGGGTCTGGGCGCCGCGGGTCTGAACGGCGCGGCGCAGTTGAGCGAGTACGGCCGCTGGATCGCGCTCGGGCTTTTCGCGCTGTTCGGCGCGGCGCTGCTCTTTCCCGCGCTTGCTGCGCGTCTCTCCGGGCCGCTTACTGCGCTCGCCGACCGCTTCATGGCGCGCTCGCAGGACGACGGCGCGTCGCGCCGCATCGGCTCCGCCATGTTGCTCGGTGCGGCGACGGGGCTGCTCTGGGCGCCGTGCGCCGGGCCGATCCTCGGTCTCATCATTACCGGTGCAGCCCGCCACGGCGTGACCTGGCAGACGTGGGCCGCGCTCGCGGGCTACGCCGTGGGCGCCGCCAGTTCGCTCGCGGTAGTGGCGGGTCTGGGTCATCGCGCGATGGCCGCGCTCAAGCGCTCGCTCGGCGTGGGCGAGCATGTGCGGCGCGCAATGGGTGCGCTCGTGGTCCTCACGGTCGGTGCGATCGCGCTGGGTCTGGATACGCGCTTGCTCGTCCTCTTGCCAGGGGCGCCGACTAATGGCGTGGAAGCGCGCCTCGTCGATTTGCTGGCGTCGCCCGCCGCGAATCACGCGAAGCGCGCGGAACCGGCGCCGCATCTGGAACGGGAGGCACAGTTGAGCCCGGCGCCGCGGTTGACCTCGCAGTTCGCCTCTCAATCAGCCGATCTGTCCGCGCACATCGTGCGCGTCTCACTGCCCGCTCACGCGGCCGCCGATCTGCCGGTCGAAGGCCGTTTGCCGCCGCTCGACGGCGCGATCACCTGGCTCAATTCCGCGCCGCTCACGCCCGAAGCGCTGCGCGGCAAGGTCGTGCTGGTCAACTTCTGGACCTACTCGTGCATCAACTCCCTGCGAGCCCTGCCGTATCTGAAGACGTGGGCGGAGCGCTACCGCAACGACGGTCTCGTCGTGATCGGCGTGCACACGCCCGAGTTCGGTTTCGAGCATGACACGGGCAACGTCAAGCGGGCACTGGCCGACCTGAACATCCGCTATCCCGTTGCCGTGGACAGCGACTACCGCATCTGGAACGCCTTCGGCAACCAGTACTGGCCGGCGTTCTATCTCGTCGATGCCCAGGGCCGCGTGCGTTATCACCACTTCGGCGAAGGGGACTACGCCCAGGCCGAGCAGGCGATCCAGCAACTGCTCGCCGACAACGGCCGCGCCACGCCCGCCGCCACGCCGCAGGCGCCGCAGGCGAGCGGCGCGCTGGCGCCGGCGGACCTGCGCGACATCGGCTCGGGCGAAACGTACGTGGGTTATCGCGAGGCGCAGGGCAATGCGAACCCGCAGCGCGTGCAGGGCGATACGGCCGCGGCCTACACATTGCCCGGGCAGCTCGGCCTGAACCAGTGGGCGTTCGGCGGGCAGTGGAACGTGGGCGCCGAATCCGCCGTGGCGGGGGCGCCGCAGGCGAGCATCGCCTATCGCTTCCATGCGCGCGACCTGCACCTGGTGCTTGCGCCCGCCGCCGACGGCAAGCCCGTGCGCTTTCGCATCAGCATCGACGGCGCGCCGCCGGGCGCCGCGCATGGCGCCGATGTCGCAGCGGACGGCACGGGCGTCGCCACGAGCCCGAGCCTGTATCAGCTCGTGCGCCAGTCCGGCCGCATCGGGGATCACACCTTCGAGATCCGCTTTCTCGACCCGGGCGCGCACGTCTACAGCTTCACGTTCGGCTGATACGCGCTAACCCCACGCCACGCCGCCGTGCCCTCGCGGGCGCGGCGGCGTTTGCGTTGCGGCCCGCGCCGCGCCTCATGGGGGCTTTTTGTAGCGCAATGTATCTGCGCGCAATCCGGACACGTTGATACGCAAACCGCGCCCCAAATGGAAACACGGCAGATACATCCGGGCGTTCAAATACCCCTACACCAGCTCGATACACCCCTCGCGCTGAACGGCAACCCGATTCGAACCCGACCTCATCTTTGGAGAACGTCATGAAAGCCCTCAAGCTCCTCGCCCTTGCTGCTCTCGCCGCCGCCCCGGTTCTTTCGTTCGCGCAGTCGAACGAGCCCGTTACCCGTGCGCAGGTGCGCGCCGAACTCGTGCAGTTGCAGAAGGCAGGCTACAACCCCGCCGCCGACGAAACCCAATACCCGCGCAACATCCAGGCAGCGCTCTCGCGCGTGGAAGCCTCGCAGGCCGCGCAGCAAGCCACCGCGCCGTCGTATGGCGGCGTGGCGAACGGCTCGTCCGCTTCGGGCGCGGCGCATCGCGACGCGAACGCCGCACGCGCTGCGCAGGACGATGTCCCCGGCCTCGGCCCGATCTACGCGCATTCGTAATACGCCCGTCCCGACCCACCGAACGACCCGATAAAAGAAGAGAGAAAGACGATGGCTTCGATCAAAAAGATTTTCACTTCCGTGGCGCTCATCGGCGGCCTCTTCGCGCTGCAGGCGGCGCACGCCGCGCCGCCGCAGGATCTGAAAGGCACCAACGTCGTGCTCGTGCACGGCGCGTTCGCCGACGGCTCGAGCTGGAGCCGCGTGATCCCGCTGCTCGAAGCGCGCGGCCTGCACGTGGTCGCCGTGCAGAACCCGCTCAGCTCGCTCGCCGACGACACGGCCGCGACGAAGCGCGTGATCGAGCAGCAGAAGGGCCCGGTGGTGCTGGTTGGCCATTCGTGGGCGGGCGTCGTGATCAGCGAGGCGGGCAACGACGAGAAGGTGAAGTCGCTCGTGTACGTCGCGGCTTTCGCGCCCGACAACGGCCAGTCGATCGCCGATATCACGCAGGGCCAGCCGGACGCACCGTGGGCGAGCGAACTGCGCAAAGACTCGGCGGGCTACCTGACGCTTTCCGACAAGGCGATTCGCGAGGACTTCGCACCCGACCTGCCGCCCGCGCAGCAACGCGTCGTGGCGGCCACTCAGGGCCCGTGGTTCAGCGGCGCGCTCTCGCAGAAGGTCACGCAGGCCGCGTGGCATGACAAGCCTTCGTATTTCGTCGTGACGGCGCGCGACCGCATGATCGCCCCCGCGCTGCAGGAGTCGATGGCGAAGCATATCGGCGCGAAGGTGACGCGCGTGAACGGCAGCCACGTCTCGATCCTGAGCCAGCCGAAGGCGGTGGCCGACGCGATCATCGACGCTGCCGAGCACGCGCAGCAGGACGCAAAGTAACCCGCACGCCGCCCGTAACCCGCCGGGCAGTGGAAGCGCTTCCACTGCCCGGCGGCCCGCATGCCACCGTCATCGCACCCCGAGGAGCACCCGAATGCAGCGCTGGGCACAGGGACTGATAATGTGCACGCTTGCCTCATCGTCCGGAAGGCCTGCCGTGCGTCCATTCAGTGCCCTCATCATGCTCGTCGGCGTCCTGCTCGCATCGGCAGGTTATGGCGCGACGTTCCTGTTCTCCATGCGCGTGCACGCCATCGGCGGGAACGACATCAACACCGGCGTGGCGCTCGCAGGCGCGGCCCTCGGCACCTTCGTGGGCGTCTCGCTCACCGGCTGGGTCGCCCAGCATGTGGGCGCGGCGCGCATGGCGGCGCTGGCGGCGCTCTGTGTGGGCGCGGGCGTGGTGAGCTTCGCGCTCGTCGAGCACGTGAGCAGCTTCGATGTCGTGCCAGGCTTCCTCGTGGGCTTCGGCTGGGGTGCGTTTTGTCTCGCCGCCCCCATGGCGCTCGCCGAGCGCACGAACGACGCCGAACGCGGGCTCTGGTTCCTGCGCTTCGCCACCATGCAGATGACGGGCATCGGCGGCAGCCCGGCGATTGCGGGCTTTGCGATCCGCTTCTGGCGCATGCCGCTTGGCGGCGTGCTCTACGCGATCGGCGGCCTGTGCGTGCTGGCGGCCGTGCTGCTCGAACTATTCGGCCGCATTGCGCCGCACGTGCGCTCCGCTTCCGTGACGCAGGAGCCGGCCTCGCCGGACCCGTGGCTCCTGAAGGCCGGCGTGATCGCCCGCACGCGCGCGGTGTATCCCATCGTCATCATCGCGCTCGGCGGCTGCGTGTTCTCGGGCCTCATGACATTCCAGATGTCGCTTGTGCAGGGCACCGAGGCGAAAGCGACCACCTTCTTCAGCGTCTACACGGTGACCGTCATCGCCACGCGCTGGCTGCTCTCGCGCGTGGTCATCAAGCTGCGCTCCGAAACGGCGACGAAAGTGCTGCTCACGATGATGGTGCTCGGCAGCGCGGCGATGTTCGTCGTGCCGTTTCACGTGCTGTTTCAATCGGCCGCCGCGGTGCTGCTCGGCACCGGGTACGGGCTCGCTTACCCGATCGTCCAGCTTCAGGCCGTCAACGACTCCGTCGCCGCGCACCGCCGCGCCGCGCTCACGTGGTTCGTCGCGGCGTACTTCGTCGGCGCATTCGGGTTTCCGACTGTGGGCGGCTGGGTGCTGGTGCACGGCGGCCGCGCGGCGCTGCTCGCGCTCATCGCGGCGTGCGGGCTGGCGGCGCTCGCGCTGGCCGTCCTGCGTGACAGGCGGCGTGTCGAGACGTTATCGGCGAGCGCCTGACCGACTCATTCTCAATTTGCCAACGAACCGGAGGGATCGTGACTGAACTTTGGCGTTTAACCGCAACTGAACTCGCAAAGCAGGTTCGCGCGCGCGAGGTGTCCGCCCGCGAGGCCGCGAAGGCCGCGCTCGAGCGCCTCGAAGCCGTCAATCCGCTCATCAACGCGGTGATCGACTATCGGCCCGAATGGGTCTTCCAGCAGGCCGACAGGATCGATGCGGCGCTCGCGCGCGGCGAAGACCCGGGGCCGCTCGCGGGCGTGCCCGTGACCACGAAGATCAACATCGACCAGGCGGGCTTTGCCACGACCAACGGCACGCGCCTGCAAAAGGATCTGATCGCGCAGGTGAACAGCCCCGCTGTCGAGAACCTCGTGCGCGCGGGCGCAGTGCTGCTCGGCCGCACCAATTCGCCGACTTTCGCGCTGCGCTGGTTCACGAGCAACCAGGTGCACGGGCATACGAAGAACCCGCGCAATGCGTCGCTCACGCCGGGCGGCTCGAGCGGCGGCGCGGCGGCGGCGGTGACGGCCGGCATCGGCCATATCGCACTCGGCACCGACATTGGCGGCTCGGTGCGCTACCCCGCGTATGCGTGCGGCGTGCATGGTTTGCGGCCCAGCATCGGGCGCGTGCCGGCGTTCAACGCGTCGTCGCCCGAGCGGCCGATCGGCGCGCAGATGATGTCGGGCGCGGGCCCGATGGCGCGCACGGTCGAGGACCTGCGCGTGGCGCTCGCGGCGCTGGCGGCGCCCGACCTGCGCGACCCCTGGTGGGCGCCTGCGCCGCTCATCGGGCCCGACGTGCCGCGGCGTGCGGCGCTGTGCCTGCGCCCGGGCGGCATGAGCATTACGAAGGAAGTGGAGGACGCCTTGCTCGACGCCGGCCGCCGGCTCGCCGACGCGGGCTGGACGGTCGAGCAGATCGACGACGTGCCGCTCTTGCGCGACGCCGGCGAAGTGCAGGAGCGCCTGTGGCTCGGCGACGGTTTCCCTGCGCTCGCCGACGCCGTGGCGCGCGACGGCGACCCGGGTGCGCAGGCCGTGGTGGATGGCGTGCGCGCCAAGGTCGCGGCGATGCCCGAGAACGTGGTGGTGCCGTCGCTGGTGCGCCGCACGACGCTCACGCGCGCATGGCGCTTGTTCCTTGCGGAGTATCCCGTGCTGCTGCTGCCGGTTTCGGGCGAACTGCCGTTCCCCGATAACCTCGACATGCAGGGCGCAGCGGGCTTCCAGCGCGTATGGGATGCGCAACTCACCATGCGCGCGTTGCCCGCAATGGGCTTGCCGGGACTCGTCGTTTCGACGGGCATGGTGAAGGACGTGCCGGTGGGCGTGCAGATCGTGGCCGGGCACTTTCGCGAGGACCTGTGTTTGCTGGCGGGCCAGGCGATCGAAGAACGCGGCGCGCCGCCTTCGCCTATCGACCCGGCCGTGTGAGCCGGGCAGGCGCTGCGCCTGACGAAAGGGCCGTCACGCGGGTTTCTTGACCACGGTGTCGTGAGGCGTGAGCGGGTGCCCTTCGCGGGTCTGCGGGAACATGGAAAGCAACGGCTTGCCCGTTGCTTTGTCGATCAACCACGAATGCTTCTCGTTGCGTTCGAACAAATGGCGCTCGCCCCACTGCTGAAGGGCGACGATAACGGGGAAGAGGCTTTCCCCTTTCTTCGTTAGCACGTACTCCTGATAGGCCGTGCCGTCGGAGGCCGGCCGTGTTTCGAGAATGCCGGCCTCGACCAGCTGGCTCAAACGGCCAGAGAGAATATTGCGCGCCACGCCCAGATTGCGCTGAATGTCACCGAAGCGGTAAACACCGTCGAAGACGTCGCGCAGGATCATCAGCGACCACCGGTCGCCGATCACGTCAACCGAGCGTGCAACGGGACAGGTTTCCTTCTTCGCGGATTTGCGGCTTGCCATGGCGATTTCCTGATTTGCGGGTACGCAGCGACGAAATGGGCTCGCCTCACGTAGTTGCATTTTAAAACTAGCTGCCCTACCATTCAACCAGTTTTGTTTTGAAACTGGATTGCAAATCATGGACGCGGATTCCATCGCGCTTGCATCGCCAGCCCGCGATGCTTTCGTCCGGTCGCGCGCGCCGATGCCGCGCGGCCGTGTACTGCTGTTCGCTGTGGCGAGCGGCCTGAGCGTTGCCAACGTCTACTATGCGCAGCCTTTGCTGGACGCTTTGGCGCGCGATTTCGGCATTACCCGCGCCGCGGTTGGCGGCGTGGTCACGGCGACGCAGGCCGGTTGCGCGCTGGCGTTGCTGCTGCTCGTGCCGCTGGGCGACAGGGTGGAGCGCCGCCGCCTGATGCTCGTGCAATTGCTGGCGCTGGCGGGCGCGCTGTGCGTGGTCAGTCTCGCGCGATCCGTCGCGGTGCTGCTGGCTGGCATGCTCGGTGTTGGCATGCTGGGTACGGCCATGACGCAGGGTTTGATCGCCTATGCGGCGGCGGCGGCCGCGCCCGACGAGCGCGGGCGAGTGGTGGGCGCAGCGGGCAGCGGTGTATTCATTGGCCTGCTGCTGGCTCGCGTGTTCGCCGGTGGCGTGAGCGATCTGGCGGGCTGGCGCGGGGTGTATGGCTGTTCCGCCGCCGTCATGCTCGCGCTTGCCGTGCCGCTGTGGCGTCGGCTTCCGAAGCTTGGGCGCACCGAGCAGGCCACGATGAGCTATGGACAACTGATCATCTCGATGTTCGCGTTGCTGCGCTCGGATCGCGTGCTGCAGACGCGCGGCGTGCTCGCGCTGCTGATGTTCGCGATTCTCAATATCTTCTGGAGCGCGCTGGTCCTGCCGTTGAGTGCGCCACCCTACAATTTTTCCCATACGGCGATTGGAGCGTTCGGTATCGCCGGGGCGACGGGCGCGCTTGCCGCCGCGCGCGCCGGCCAATGGGCCGACCGGGGTTGGGGCCAGCGCACCAGCGCTGCCGCGCTGGTGCTCTTGTTGCTGGCGTGGTGGCCGCTCTCGATGCCGGGGCATTCGCTGTGGATGCTGCTGGCTGGAATCGTGTTGCTCGATCTTGGCGGCCAGGCGCTGCATGTAACCAATCAAAGCTTGATCTTTCGCGGCAGCGAGCAACTGCATAGCCGGCTCGTGAGCCTTTACATGCTGTTCTATGCGGTTGGCAGCGGGCTGGGCGCGATTGGCACGACGGCGACGTATGCCGTGGCTGGCTGGCATGGCGTGTGTATGCTAGGTGCGGCAGTCAGTTTTCTGGCGCTGCTGTTCTGGGCCGTTACGGTGCGAAGCATGCCGTGCGCGGCCTCGCGTGCGTGAACGTTGAACTGAGATATGAATGGACATCGAACAGGGGGCATCAATGGACGAACTGAAACTACTGGCGGATGCCGACACACGCGGGCTGCGCTATGTCGAAGGAAACGCCACGCGGCGTGTTTTCCCCTCGAACGAAGCCATCGCGGCGCTCAGTGCGTTCGACGAGCCGCTGCCCGCAAGCGGATTGCCCGCGCAAGACACGCTGTCTTTGCTCGACCGTGTCGGCTCGCCGGCGACCACGGCTTCGAACGGCCCGCGCTACTTCGGCTTCGTGATCGGCGCGGCGCTGCCTGCGGCAGCCGCGGTGGAGCGGCTCATGCTGGCGTGGGACCAGTGCGCCTCGACGTTCGACAATTCGCCGGTCGCCGCCACGGTGGAACGCATTGCGGGCCGCTGGGTGCTCGAAGCGCTCGACCTGCCGCGCGAAAGCGCCGTGGGTTTCGGCACCAGCGCCACGGCGTGTACGCTCGGCGCGCTCGCGACCGCCCGGCGCGCGCTGCTTGCACGGCAAGGTTGGGATTTCGACCGCCAGGGGTTGATCGGCGCGCCCGAGATCAAGGTCGTGATATCGGAACTCGCCCACATCACGGTGAAGAAGGCGCTGCGCATTCTGGGCTTCGGGCTCGATCGCATCGTCTATGCGAGCGTCGACACTCATGGGCGCGTGGATGTTGCGCGCCTTCCGGCGCTCGACGACCATACGATCCTCTGCCTGCAGGCCGGCGAGGTGAATACCGGCGAATTCGACCCGTTTGTGTCGATCATTGCGCGTGCGAGGGAGGCACGCGCGTGGGTGCATGTCGATGGTGCGTTCGGCCTGTGGGCGCGCACCGCACCGTCAGCCGCGTTGAGCGCGTTGACCGAGGGCATCGAAGGCGCCGATAGCTGGACGACCGATGCCCACAAGTGGCTGAACACGCCGTACGACTGCGCGATGGTTATTTGCCGCGACGCGCAGGCGTTGGCCGAGGCGATGAACAGCGACGCGGCCTATTTGTCCGCGAGTGCCGACGCGCAGAAGAACCTCACCCTGGAGTTTTCACGCCGCGCGCGCGGTATTCCCGTGTGGGCGGCGCTGCGCACGCTGGGCCGCGGCGGTGTCGCGGCCATGGTCGAGCGCCACCACGCGCAGGCGCAGCGCATCGGTGCGGAACTCGAGCGCCTCGGCTACGAGGTGCTCAATCGCGTTGTGCTGAATCAGGTGCTGTTCCGCTGCGAAACCGACGTGCAAACGCAGGCGCTGCGCAGCGCCGTGCAGGCCAGTGGCGAAACGTGGTTCGGCGGTACGACGTGGCAAGGGCGGCCCGCGTTGCGCATCAGCGTGTCGTCGTGGCGCACGCGGGATGAAGACATCGAAGCGCTCGTGCAATTGCTCGCATCGTTGCGCGCATAATGAAGGGGGCGTCGCCGCGCACGGCTCACGCCCCCCCCGACTCAACGCAGCAACGCAAAACTCAACGCGA
The DNA here is from genome assembly GCF_905220165.1 of Paraburkholderia sp. J10-1. Taxonomy (NCBI): domain Bacteria; kingdom Pseudomonadati; phylum Pseudomonadota; class Betaproteobacteria; order Burkholderiales; family Burkholderiaceae; genus Paraburkholderia; species Paraburkholderia sp. J10-1. Next base: position 1,021,989 of record NZ_CAJMYW010000001.1, read on the forward strand.
TGCCGGCAGCGTAAGTGCCGAGCGCGCCGACAAATCGGGCGGGATTGGGCTTCGCCATCGAGGGAAACGCGATCAGCCCGACCACGAGCAGGCACCGGCAGAGTGTTGCCGCCACGATCAGCGCGAGCGTTGCGGGCGAGGGCGAGTGTGCGCCCAGATAGAGAAACAGCACGGCCAGGAAGGGTGCATATTCGGCGGTGTTCGCGTGCGCGCGAACCAGCTTGTGCAGCAGGCTGGCCGGGTCCGTTGCGCAACCCGAGAGTGTGCCCTCGCGAAAGCGCAGCATGGATATGCTCACGCCGAGGCCAAACAGCAAAAGACCCAGCACGGCCACACAGGCCAGCGCGATTCTGTCCATTAGAGGCTCCTTGGCGAGAGAGGACTAACCGATTTCCACGCGGTTGCGTCCGTTGTCCTTGGCTCGATAGAGCGCGAGGTCCGCGCGTTTGATGAGCGGACCCAGGTCGTACTCGCCCGGCAGGCGCTCGGTCACGCCAATGCTAACCGTAAATGGAACGGGCTTGCCCAGCCGCCAGGTGTGTTCGAAATTGCGCTGCTCGATCGTAAGCCGCAATTCTTCGGCTGCCGCCGTTGCCTGCTCGATATCGAAGTCGGGCAATGCAGCGACGAATTCTTCGCCGCCCCAGCGGGCAAACACGCGAATCCGGCAGTCGGAGTTCATCACGACCTTGGCCAGGACACGCAGCACTTCGTCGCCAATGTCGTGTCCGTAGCTGTCGTTGATCTTCTTGAAGTAATCGATATCGAGAATGAACACGGAGAGCGTGTTGTCCGATTCGAGCAGCTTTTCAACGGTGTCAGCGAATTCACGGCGGTTCGGCAGGCCGGTCAGCTCGTCGGTCACGGCCTGCTTCTGGAGCAAGTCCATCAATTGAACGCGATCGGCAATATCGCGAATCACGGCGGTGAATTCGATCAGCCCGCCCACGTTGATTTTCGAAATCGCGATTTCAACCGGCAATAGCGAACCGTCGCGATGGAGCCCATAAACACGATTGCGTTCGTCCATTTGCCGCGAGCGTACGGGCGAGCGCGCGAACTGGTGGACGTATTGCGAATGATTGGCGCGGTAGCGCTCCGGCAGAAGTTCCGTAATGGGGTGCCCGAGCATTTCCGTGGCGGAGTAGCCGAACAGGTTTTCGGCGGCACGGTTGAACAGCGTAATGCAATGCTGCTGGTCGATCGTGATGATCGCGTCGTACGCTGCATCCACGACGGAGCGAAAGCGCGAAGTGCTGACTTCGAGTTCATGTGTCAGCAACATTTTCGTGGTGATTTCCAGACCCGTCACCATGATTTCGAGCACGGAGACGCCGCTTTCGGCGTGCCGTATCGGCTTCAACGACAAGCGCCACCAGTGCGTTCCGTCCCTCAGGTCGTAGGCTTGCTCGAGTTCCCGGGCGACGCCGGATTCAAAGCATTCGGTCAGTTTCTGGCGGAATTCGGTTCTGGCGTAGTTGGGAATGAGCGCATCGAACGACGCCGGGAATGACTTGATCGCATTGCGTCTGCCGCCCGTCATCCGCATGAAATGATCGTTGCAGGCCGAGACGACGAACTGCCCCCGCTCGTCGCGGCCGATCATGGCCACGCTCGCAGCGATCTCGTCGACGAAATCTCGAATCATGTTCGACCAGTCGGCCATCGAGCCTCCTTTGCCAGCTAGCCCAATACACTGACAATATAGTAGCCCGCATTGCGCGGCGGCGGCACGGCAATGTCGCACGCTGCACGTTTTCGAACATGCCATGGCTCGGATGGTCCCTGTGCCTTGTCGCCATGCACGCGTTCGGGTTGACCTCGCGTTGACCGCGCATTCACGTGGCGCGGTGCTATTGCGCCGCCGCGTTCCACGCACGCTGCGATGCCGCGCTCCGCGGGTCCCGGAGCGTGGCGGTACGGCACGCCTTACGCGGTAAAAGATCGGCTGCCGGTGCGTCAATGCAGCGATTTTTACGGCATTTTTTCTTGTGCGGGCAACAACGCCACGCCTACACTTGCGCGTCGAATCTGCCCGAGGCGTTGCCGTGTTTGATCACCCGCCGTTCAATCCCGTGGTACTCCGTTAATCATGCCAATGCGCTTTCGAGGCTGGCTCAAGCTCGCGCTGCTCACGTTTTCCGTGGACCAGATACTGACTGCCGTGTTCGGCTACGCGACCCAACGAATCGATCCGGGCATTTCGGACGTCGAGACGGTGATCTTCAGCTGCATTACGTGCTTTCTCGTGAGCCACTGGCTGGTGGCAGACGCGCGGGCTGCATGGGCTGCGGCAAAAGAGCAGGGATTCATCGGGCCCGCGCCGACCGGCGGCGCTCAGGGAACGCCACTCGACATTGCCAACGCGTGCCCCCGCCGCTGGCTCGTCGTGCTGCATCTCGAGTTGAATCCGCAACTCGCACAAAACATTTGAAATTGACCCTGCAAGCCCCGCGCTGCGCCTGGGAATTCATCCGTAACCGCTTTATATCTCCGCGCTATTGCCTGTTCAATACACTGAAAATGCGCGAGACCGTTTTCGCGGTCAGAACCAGAAGAGCGCCAGAGACGCTGTAATCGACGTGATGCATCACGTCGGCCACATAGAAAACGGATAGCGCGACCATTGGGTGATGGATCACACGGCTTATCAGGCATTTCATCGGTATCTCACGCTTTTCGCATTTGCCCGAAGCGGTAAGTCACTGTGTGTGAACCGATTCGTGCGAGTGGGTTGGCGCGCCAGGTTTCCAGAGTCCGAGGAAGGCTTGATTGCGATGCAGGGATGACGCCGGTCCGTGATGTTCCTTCCTGTGACGAACATTGCCTGCGTGGAGCCTTTGCAGTCCTGCTCGTACGTCGATCTTTTTTGACCGATCGTCCACTTCTTGACGATGCGTTGCGTGCCCATTGCCGGGCGTCCAAAAATTACCAGGTCATCCTGATCGAGCGTGCGCTCCGGTGGCCGCGCGGCGATATGGCAAGCGTCCGATACGCGCAAAGTGCTTCATTAAGCAGGTTGAAATCGTCAGTAAGGGAACTGTCATTGAGTGAGATTGCGGGTATAACATGTAGCCCTTGTCCATCGTGACGAATGACCGGCGGCACGAATTGCCGCCAGGGAAATCGCATTTCACGCGAGCTATTCATGGATGCAGTCTCTGATGTTCTGCGCGCCATTCGTCTAAGCGGCGCCGTGTTTCTGAACGGGACATTCACCGCGCCGTGGTGTCTGATCGGTCGCACCGATGCGTCGCTCTGCGGCGCGTATTTGCCCCCTTCCGAGCGTATCGTTTCCTATCATCTGGTCGTCGAGGGAAATTGCTGGGCGCAGCTCGCCGACGATCCCGGTTCGGCTATTCACGTCCATGCCGGGGAATTGATCGTGGTGCCGCAGGGCGAGACGCACATCATGGGTAGCGCGATCGATCTTGCGCCCGTGCCGTCGGACTCGCTGCTGGCCGGGCAGATGGCGGCAGCGCCCGGTGAAGTGATGACGCTGTGCCATGGCGGCGGCGGGGCGGCGACGCGCATCGTGTGCGGCTTTCTGGCCTGCGACGACACCCTGAACAACCCGCTGCTCTCAACGCTGCCGCGGCTCTTCAAGATTGATATGCGCCAGGATCCGCGTGCCGCCTGGCTCGAATCCTCTCTCAAGCTGGCCGCCGCCGAAGCGGCCGAGGCGCGCGCGGGCGGCACGATTGTGCTTGCGAGGCTCTCGGAGCTGTTGTTTGTCGAAGCGATCCGTAGCTGTATTGAAGCGCTACCTGAGGACCAGACCGGCTGGCTTGCCGGCGTGCGTGACCGCTACGTTGGACGCGCGCTGTCGTTGCTTCATGCTCAAGCGGCGCATGCGTGGACCGTCGACGAGCTCGCACGAAAAGTGGGCTTGTCGCGTTCCGCGCTGGCGCAACGCTTTACCGAGCTTCTGGGCCAGCCGCCCATGCAATACCTTGCGAGATGGCGCATGCAGATTGCCGCGCACGAACTTCTGACCAGTAGCAAGTCGATGATCGCTGTTGCTGAACAGATCGGCTATGAGTCGGAAGCCGCGTTCAGTCGCGCATTCAGACGCGAATTCGGCATGCCGCCGGCCGGCTGGCGCAAGAGCAAGGAAAAGACGGACGACCTGGACGCATCAGCTCGGCACTCACAACACTTGAGTGGCGTTGCGGCATCGCCGGATTCGTGATGCATGCCGCGAGACGCAGTGCACTCTCGACAGCATCGTCTGGCTCGAAGCATGTCCGCCAGCGAGCCGAAAAGGCGTTTCAGTCATATCGCCCGGCGACTCGATCATAGAACTTCAAAACACCCAATCGTAGATTGAGCGTGCCGGGAATGCCAGTTCGCTCAACTGGCTATGCCCGGCGAGTCCACGCTCAACACCAGACCGCTCCACGGTCTCTATTGGGAGAACTTCCATGAACCTGGTATTGCCCGAGTCCGATCGCGATCGGTACGCCCGATGCATTCGCGCTTCGAAGAGGGTCAGTTGGGACATCGACCGCGACGTGATTGGCGGCCGTGCCTTCGATATGTCCCAGAAATATTTGCCCGACGGCCTCTCGCTAGTGCCGGATTTCAACACGCTCTCGGAAAGCGAGAAGCGGTTCGTCAGCCAGATTCAGGGGCGCACTTACGCGAACGTGTTCGGGCTGGTCGAGCGCTTCATCAACGCCAAAGTGCTGGAAGTGAGCCGCGACTATTGGCTCGGCGATCAGGTGGCGCTCGAAGCGCTCGTTCGCTTCAGCGACGAAGAGCTCAAACACCAGGCGCTGTTTCGCCGTATCGAGCACATGATCGGCGAAACGCTGCCTGCTGGTTATCGCTTCGACGTCGACCCCGACGCGCTCGCCGCCGTGGTCCTTGGCAAGAGTACCTGGGCGGTGCAGGCCATGACGCTGCATATCGAACTCTTCTCGCAGATTCACTATCGACAGAGTATTCATGCAGACGATCAGCTATCCGAACTGTTCAAGGATGTATTTCTTTACCACTGGAAGGAAGAAAGTCAGCACGCCATTCTCGACGAACTCGAGTGGAAACGAAACGACGCCACCCTCACGGATGCAGCGCGCGATAGCGCAGTCAACGAGTTCATCGACCTGGTGGTCGCGTTCGACGGCTTCTTGCGCGCGCAGGCGGCTGCGGACTCGCGATATTTCATGGCGAACTGCGGGCGCGTGGTCGACGAGGACGAAGCCACGTCAATCGAAGCGAATTTCCATCACGCCTACCGGTGGCAGTACATTCATTCCGGCATGCATCATCCCCATTTCGCACAGGTGCTCGATCGGCTCGTTTCCGAAGAGCAAGGAATGCGTATCCGCGCTGCGCTCGCCACACTGCATTGAGCGTGACGCAACGTGAATGAAACATTCAAGTTCAAGGAGAGAGAATCATGAATGCCAATGCACAGTCAACCGCAGCGAACGTCGTCAACGGGCTCAACGTCGACGATCTGCTCGCACTGATCGAAGACGTCAAGCGCGATACGTCGAAAGCGGCGACCAACTGGCGCGTCGCGACTGCCTGGCTCGGCCAGACGCGCAGTCGCGCCGAGGTCCACGGGTTTTCGATCGGTGGCCAGCAGGTGCCGCGCCGGTTCACGATCGATATCGACGAGCCATGCGAACTCGGCGGTGCGAATCGGTTTGCAAATCCCCAGGAACATCTGATCGCGGCGTTGAACGCGTGCATGACGGTGGGCTACGTCGCACAATGCGCCGTCCGCGGGATCACGTTGCAGTCGCTCGAGATAGAAACCGAGGGCGACATCGACCTGAGGGGCTTTCTCGGTCTCGACCCGCAGATCGCGAACGGCTACGAGTCTTTGCGGTACACCGTTCGTATCAGGGGCAACGGCACCAGGGAGCAATTCGAGCAAGTGCATGACGCGGTGATGGCGACGTCCCCTAACGTCTACAACCTCGCGAATGCGGTTGGCTTGAAATCGACGCTCGTGGTCGAGTGAATAGAAACACCTAACGCGTGCCCTCCGGAGGAACGTCAGCTTCTCGCCAGTGCTTGCCCGAAGCTGACGACGCAACTATTCCCATGAGCCCACGTCGGTGTCGTCGCCTTCGCCGCCTTGCCTGGCGTCCTGACCGTAGCTGAACACATCGATCTCACCATGCACGCCCGGATTGAGATACTGATAGGGATTGCCCCAGGGATCGTCTGGTAAGCGCGCAAGATAGCCGCCTTCCTTCCAGACGCCTGGCGTGGGATCGGTGTTGGACTTTTCAATCAGCGCACGCAGGCCTTGCGCCTGGGTCGGATAGCGGCCGTTGTCGCGACGATAGCTATCCAGGGCTTGCATGATGGTGGCAATGTCCTGTTTCGCGAGTGTATGCCTCGCTTCCTCCGGCCTCGTCATGGTCTTTGAGACGAACAGCACGGTTAACAGCACTGGAAGCGTAACCGCGACCGCGATCCGGACTAGCGTGGTCCCTCGTCGGGAGCGGCTTTGCTGAGTTGCGATTCCCGAGCGTCTTTCGTTTTCTGCTTGCATATCTTGCTAAGCCTGTTCAAATGGATTGTTCGGGCGCGATATGAGTGTGCAGACAGCTCTGGTCACCCCAGACGCTCATTGTAATGGCATAGCCGACGACCGCGGGAACACGTACCCGGCCCACACGCTTCGGGCAGGCAAAATATTCAGGCAATGCCGACGAGCGGCGTGTGCAAGAGGCGAAGCAGGCGAGCCCGGCGACTAATGCACTAACGCGTGGCAATGGGGCCAAGCCGCGCGGCAATCGTGCGGCACGCGGCGAGCAGCGGTTCGATGTAGCTGCGTTGCGCGTCTTCCTGGCGGCGAAACATCGGCATGCTGACGCTCACGCAGCCCACGGCCTGGCCATCGGCGCCGAGAATCGCCGCGCCGTAACACCAGATCGATTGCTCGTTTTCTTCGCGGTCTTCGGCATAGCCGCGTTGCGCCGTGAGTTCGATCTCGTCGCGAATCGCGTCGAGGTCCGTCATCGTATGTTCGGTGAAGCGCACGCGCGGCGCCTGCGCAAGCAGCGGCTCGCGCTCGGCAGGCGTGAGCGTGGCGAGCCACGCTTTGCCAACCGAACTCGACGTGATCGCCACGCGCGTGCCGATACGCGAGGCCATGCGCACGGCGTGCGGACTTTCGAGCTTTTCGATGTACACCATCGCGCCGTCGCTGGGCACGGCGAGATGCACCGTTTCCGAGGTGGTGTTGCGCAGCTCCATGAGGGCGTCGACGGCGGCGATGCGCAGGTCGGAGCGCTCCCAGCTGCGGCTTGCGAGATTCACGAGACGCGGCCCGAGCGCGAAGGTATTGCCGCCGCCCACGGCTGCGACGAGCCCTTCGGCCTGCAGCGCTGCGACGATGCGATGCACGGTCGGGCGCGGATAGCCGCTCGCGGCCACTAGCTTCGCGATGTTCGGCGGCGTGCTGGCGTCGGCAATGAGCTGAAGCACGGCGATGAATTTCGAAAAGGCAGCCGTGCCGGCAACGCCCTTGGCGTCGCCGGGTTGGGAGGAGGCGGGAGAATCTGTGGTCGACATCGGAAAGCTTGCGGGCACCATGTGTGGCGCCATTATGCCCGCAATTTCAGGCGATCAGGCGCACAGATAGCCGCCGTCCACGGGCACGATCGCGCCCGTCATGAACGAAGCGGCGGGCGAGCACAGAAACGCGGCGACGTTCGCGACTTCCTCGGGCTGGCCCCAGCGCTTCATCGGCGTGCGCTCGAGTATGCCCTGCGAGCGGCCGCCGTCGTCTTGCAGCGCCTGGGTGAGCGGCGTGGCGATCCAGCCGGGCGCAACCGCGTTCACGCGGATGTTGTCGGGCGCATAGGCGATGGCGAGCGAGCGCGTGAGCTGCGCCACGCCGCCCTTGCTGGCGCTATAGGCCGGCACGAGCCCGCCACCGAAAAAGCTCAGCATGGAGGCCGTATTGACGATGCAGCCAGACGACGCCTTGAGCAATTCGCGCGCGCTCGCGCACACGCGCATGGTGCCGTTGAGATTGATGTCGAGCACGCGCTCGAACGCCTCGATCTGGTGCTCTTCGCCGCGGCTGATCACGCCCGCGCAGTTCACGACGATATCGAGCCGCTCGAAACCGCCAATCAGCCGCGTGACGTCTTCCGTCGAACGCACGTCGAGCGCGGCGCGCTGCACGCCGGCATCGAGCGCGTCGGGCGTGCCGGCGGGAGGCGGCAGGCCCGCGGCCGTCGTGCGCGCGCCGAGTTGGGCGAGCCGGTTGGCAATGGCCGCGCCGATGCCGGAGTGGCCGCCGGTCACGAGCGCGACCTTGCCCGCGAGAAAGTTGTCCTTGAATGTCATGATGCGTAGTGCGAATGAATGAGTGAATCAGGTGAGTTGGGTAGCGGCCGCCTGGCGCTCGCCTTCGGAGGCGACTTCCCTGACGACGAAGAGATAGACGAACGCGGCGGCAAACGCGACGGCTGCGCTGATGAGCAGGGCGTTCACGAACGAATGCGTCTGGTCCACCACGATGCCGGTGATGACCGGCGCAAACGAGCCGCCGAAATAGCCGCCAAAGTTCTGCATGCTGCCAAGCGACGCCACGAGATGGCGGGGGGCCGCCACGCTCACGAGCGCCCAGGCCGCGCCGCTCGACATGTTCACGAAGAACATCGCAACGGAAACATAGGTAATGGCGAGCGCGGTGCTCGGCGTGTAGGCGGCGGGGACGGTGAAGGCCGCCGCGCCGATCAGGCCGACACACAGCGGCCACTTGCGGCTGCGGATGGGCGCCATGCCGCGCTTGAGCAGGTAGTCGGAAATAAAGCCGCTGCTCGCCATGCCGATCGTGCCGAACACATAGGGAATGGCGACGAGCCAGCCCGTATGCGCGATGGAAATGTGACGCTCCTTCTCCAGATAACCCGGCAGCCAGGTGAGATAGAGCCACACCATGTAGATCACGCCCATGAAGCCGAAGATCATGCCCCACGTATTGCGCTGCTTGAGCAGCATGCCCCACTCGGCGAAACTCAGCGCACTCTTTTTCGGCGCTTCGGTGGCGCCGTCTTCGAGCCAGGCGGTTTCTTCGGCTGTGAGCGTGACCTGGTCGCGGTTGCGATAGACCACATACCAGCCGATCGCGACGAGCACGCCCAGCACGCCCATGATGATGAACATCGGACGCCAGCCGAACGTGAGCATCAGCACGGTGAGGAGTGGCGGCGCGATCATCGGCGCGATGGTCGAGGAAGATACGAACGTACCGGTTGGCGCGCCGCGTTCGCGCACGGCAAACCATTCGTGTATGACCTTGGCGCCCGCCGGAAAGAGCGGCGCTTCGGCAATGCCCAGCACTACGCGCGCCGCGAGAAAGTGATTGATCGTCTGGATGAACCCGCCCGTGACCTGCGCCAGCGACCACACCAGCATGCCGAGCCCGAGCATCACGCGCGAGCCGAAACGGTCGAGCATAGCGCCCACCGGCAATTGCGCGAACGCATAGGCGAGCGAGAATGCCGAAAGCAGCAAGCCCATTTGCGAAGCGTTCAGATGCAGTTCCTCCGCCACCGAATGATTGGCGATGGAAAGCGTGCTGCGGTCCAGATAATTCACGATGCCCGCTATCGTCAGAAAGGCGATGGCTATCGTCTGTGTGCGTTTAAGCCGTTGCGATTTTTTGATCATGGCGTGTCTCCTTTTGGCTGTTATCGTGTGTGTGGGGGGGGCGGCTCGTACGCTAGTACGTTGCACGGCCGCCGGAAAGATCGAATGTCGCACCGGTGCTGAACGTACAGGAATCCGAACAAAGCCAGAGCGCGAGATCGGCAACCTCGTCGACGGTTCCGAGGCGCCCGAGCGGGCTTTTGTCGATCATCGTCTGCACGTGGGCGGGCGACATCTGCGCGAGCAACGGCGTTTCCACGGCAGCGGGCGCAATGCCATTCACAAGAATGCCCGTTTGCGCGAGTTCCTTGCCGAGCGATTTGGTGAGTGCGATCACGCCGGCCTTCGCCGCGCTGTACGCGGACGCGTTCGGCGTGCCTTCCTTGCCGGCAAGCGAGGCGACATTGACGATCCGCCCCGAACCCGCGCGGCGCATGGCGGGAACGACGTATCGGCAAACGTGATAGGTGCCCACCAGATTCACGTCGACAATGCGTTGCCATTCGGCGGGATCGTAGGCGTCGAGGGGCACGGTCGAGCCGGCGAAGCCCGCGTTGTTCACGAGATAGTCGATGCGCCCGAATTCAGCGAGTGTGGCGGCGAGCGCCGCTTCGATCGTCTCCGGGCGCGTGACGTCGGCTTCGATATGACGCGGCGCATCTTGCGCATCGAGCGAGCCGGGCACGCGGTCCCAGTTGACCGTGCGCGCGCCGCCGCGCGCGAACGCATTGCAGATCGCGCGGCCGATGCCGCCCGCCGCGCCGGTCACGACGGCCACGCGTCCCGTGAAATCATACTGGGCGCGGCTCATCGAATGAACTGGTCCACGTAGTCCTCGCCAAGACCCACAGCCGCGTAATGCTTGCGGCACATGTCGATCTTCGTGAACACGTCTTCGTAACCCGTGTAGTTGCCCCACGGATCGCAATAGAACATCACGCCGTTCACCTGGAAGTAGGTGATCATTTCCTCGACGTCTTCCGGCACGTAGAGCGTGTGCGTTTCGCCGGGCGGCTCGAACACGTAGCTGCCTTCGGTCGCTTCCCAGTCGTGCTCCAGATAGCGCCAGCGCCCCTTGAGCACCATGCCGTGAACGGCCTGCGGATGCCGGTGCCTGCTCAGGACACCTGACTTACGCACGCGCAGCAAGTTCATCCAGTAGCCCTGTGCCGTGTTCAGGCACAACGGGCGGAACCATACGTTCTCGGCCTGGGGCACCCACACGCGCTCGTCGGTGGGAATGGCGTGGGGAATGACGATTTCCTGCTGCGCTTCCTTGGGGAACGGAAGCTGATACGGCGTCATGGGGGAATAGGTTTTGTCCGTCATCAGTTGCCCTTGTATGTCCACAATATGGACGTTAAGTCCACGATATGGTTCATTGTGCGGGAGGGATTTGATTTAGGTCAATGCCAGGGTTTCCCCGGGTTCGGTCGTCGCGCACTCAGAAGCGCGCTCAGAATTCGATGCCCTGCTTGTCGCACAGCGTCTCGATGAGCAGCCGTGCCGTGGGCGAGAGCGGCGCGCCTTTGCGCGTGACGAGTTCATAGGGTTCGCTGCGCGAAGCGAGGCGCAGCGGGAGGATGCAGGCCATCTCCTGGCTGGCGAAGAACTGCGCGACGTCGATGGACACCAGCGCGACGAACGACGGATTGCCCTGTAGCAACGCGAGCGTGGCGAACGCGGAGGTTGTTTCGAGCAGGTGCATGGGAAAGCGGATTTCGGCCTCGCGAAACTCGCGTTCGAGCAATAGCCGCATTGGCATGTTCGCGCGGTAGACCACCCAGCGGTACTTCTCCATGTCCTTGAGCGCGAGCTTCTTCGCGCGGCGCAACGGATGCCGCACGTTGGCGATCACCGCGAGCGTTTCGTCCTGAAGCTTGACGCTCTCGTAGTGCCGCGGCGTCTGGCTGACCGTGGTGCGGCAGATCGCCAGGTCGAGCCTGCCTGCGTCGATCTGGCTGAGGAGCGCCGCGCTCGTGTCTTCGACTATTTCAACCGACATTTCCGGATGCGCCGCAATCAGCGTGGAAATCGCCTCGGTGAGCAGCGGCACCGCGCCCATGATGACGCCAACCGCCACACGCCCGCCACGCCCGCGCGAAAGTCCGACCAGTTCCTCGCGCAAATGAGTGAGGTCGGTATGGATCAGGCGTGCATAGCGGATCGCGCAGTGTCCGGCTTCGGTGGGCTCGAGCCCACGATTGGTGCGGTTGAAAAGCGGCGTGCCAAACGTGGTTTCGATCTCCTGCAGCGCTTTGCTCGCACCTGGCTGGGTGAGTGCGACCTGCTGCGCCGCTTTCAGCAGCGAGCCGTGATCGCCCAACGCGATCAGGAGACGGAGCTGCTTCACATGAAGGCGGGAGATGATCGAATTGAGCGACGGGGTCATGGGGTTGAGGAAAAGTTATAGCTATATCAAATCTTCTCAATTACCGCGTAATGGGCGTCTCCCTATACTGGCCCGAAACAATAGCACTATGCGGCCGAAATGCGGTAATCAAATTGCAGTCTCGAGAGCTTGCTGCCGCAATGGCTGAATTCACTATAACTGAAGCTCAATCCTATGTCCCTCATCAACTACGTCACGCAGATCCAGTTCGAATTTGGCGCCATCCGTCTGCTCAAGGACGAATGCGCACGCGTGGGCATCAGCCGGCCGTTGATCGTCACGGACAAGGGCGTGCGCGCAGCGGGGATCATCGATAGCGTCCTTGGTGCACTGGAAGGCGTTGCGAGCGCAACGATCTATGACGGCACACCGTCCAATCCGAATGAGGCGGCGGTGCGTGAGGCCGTAGCGGCCTACCGCGCCGGCGAGTGCGACGGCATTGTCGCCGTTGGCGGCGGCTCGGCAATCGACCTCGCAAAAGGCGTGGCCGTTTGCGCAACGCACGAAGGGCCATTGCAGCGCTTCGCGGTGATTGAAGGCGGAGCGGCGAATATCACGTCGAAGACCGCCCCGGTTATCGCGGTGCCGACGACAGCGGGCACCGGTAGCGAAGTGGGGCGCGGCGCGATCCTGATTCTCGACGATGGCCGCAAGGTCGGCGTAATCTCGCCTTATGTCGTGCCGCGTGTGGCGATTTGCGATCCCGAACTCACGCTGGGTTTGCCGCCGGTCTTGACGGCGGCGACGGGCATGGACGCCATTGCCCATTGCATGGAGACCTTTCTCGCGCCCGCCTTCAATCCGCCCGCTGACGGCATTGCGCTAGACGGATTGTGGCGCGCGTGGCGCCATATCGAGCGAGCAACGCGCGACGGCGGCGACCGCGTCGCGCGCCTGAACATGATGAGCGCCTCGATGCAGGGCGCGCTGGCGTTCCAGAAGGGCCTGGGGTGCGTGCACAGTCTGAGTCACTCGCTCGGCGGCATCAATCCGCGCTTGCATCATGGCACGCTGAACGCCATCTTTCTGCCGGCGGTGCTGCGGTTCAACGAGCCAGCGCCTTCGGTGCGCGACGAAGGCAAGCTCGACCGTCTGGCGACGGCGATGGGGTTGGGCAGCGGCGCCGAAGTGGCGAACGCGGTACGCACGATGACCGAACGGCTCGGTTTGCCGACCGGCCTCGCGCAGCTTGGCGTGCATGCTGGGATGTTCCCCGAGATCATCAAGGGCGCGCTCAAGGATCACAGCCACAAGACCAATCCGCGCGAGGCCTCGGAAGCCGATTACCGCGCCATGCTCGAATCGTCGATGTAACGCGGCGCGCCTTTGGTCGCGCTCAGGCGCGCGCCTCGGCTAGCGTCTTGAGGCGATCGAGTCCAGCACGGTACAGCACCTCGTAGTGCCCGACGAGCGACGCGGCCTGGTGCGCATCGCGCGGCTCGAACCGGCTCGCCCAGGTGACGGCCGTTGTGTCCGCATCGATTCGCCGTGCGCAAAGCGTCGCCACATAATCCGAAACCGGATCGGGGCCTTCGACGATCGCGTAGCGATAGAACCTTTCCGTTGCGCTGTGCTCGAGCAGGGCTTCGACGATGATCGCGCCGCCCATGGCTTCGAGGTGGCGAATGCGGCCGCCGTCCGAAAGCCGCGACGAACGCACGAACTCGAGCCACGCGGGGAGACCGTTGAAATCGCCGAGCATCGCCCAGACCGATTCGACGGGTGCGCCGATTTCGATAGATACGCTAACGTTGGCCATGGTTGGCAGCTCCATGCGTTAGTTCTGCGGGGTCGGCGCGTTCGCGCTGATCACGCCTGCCGATTTGAGTTCGTCCCAAAGCGCGGCGGGAATCGTGCAATTTGCGAGCGCGCGATTTTCCGCAATACGCTCGGGGCGGCTCGCACCGGGAATCACGCCTGCCACCGCAGGGTGAGCAAGCGAGAACGCTAGCGCAACCGCGCGAATATCCACGCCGTAACGCAAACACATTGCCTTGATCTGCTCGACGCGATCGATCATCGCTTGCGGCGCTTTCTGATATTCGTAATGCGTGCCGCCCGCGAGCAGGCCGGAATTATAAGGACCGCCAACGATAATGCCGAGTCCGCGCGCCTGAGCCGCGGGCATCAGCTTTTCGAGCGCGCCGGCATGATCGAGCAGCGTGTAACGGCCGGCGAGCAGGAAGCCGTCGGGGTCGGCGCGCTCGATCGCCAGTTCGCATGGCTCGACGCGGTTCACGCCGAGTCCCCACGCCTTGATCACGCCCTCTTCGCGCAGGCGCGTGAGCGCCTTCGCCGCGCCCGACATCGCGATGTCGAATACGTCGCGCCATGCTTCGCCGTGGAAATCGACTGCCGGATCGTGAATCCAGACGTAGTCGAGATGGTCGGTGCGCAAACGCTTGAGACTGTCTTCGATCGAGCGCAGCGTGCCGGCTTCGGTGTAGTCGTAGACGATGCGGTTCGGCAGGCCGTGCTCGAACAGCCCGCCTTTTTCGCCGAGGTCGCGCGCCGTGGTGGACTCCACTTCGTCCAGAATGAGACGGCCTACCTTGGTGCCCAGCACATACTCATTGCGCGGGTGGCGCGCGAGTGCCTCACCGAGGCGCAGTTCTGCGAGCCCTGCGCCATAGAGCGGGGCTGCGTCGAAATAGCGAATGCCGTTTTGCCAGGCGGCCTCAACGGTGGCGAGCGCTTCCTCTTCGGGAATCTCGCGGTACATGTTGCCGAGCGGAGCCGTGCCAAAGCCGATCCGCGAGGGAATGGTGATACGCATGGGTGTTCCTTCGTATTGCAAAACGTGTTGTTTCAATCCCGCTTCAATCCCACTGTGCAGCGAGGCCTTCGGGGCTCACTTCCCGGCCGTTGCGTTCGAGCGCGGCGATCTGCGCCATGTCTTCGTTCGTGAGTTCCAGCGTTTGCGCGAGCAGGTTGCTGGCGAGGTTTTCGCGCTTCGTCGAAGAGGGAATGACCGAGTAGCCAAGGCGCAGCGCCCAGGCGAGCGCCACTTGCGCGGGCGTGGCGTGGCGTCGGTCGGCAATCGCGCGGATCACGGGGTCGCCGAGCACCTTGCCGTAGGCGAGGGTCATATAGGAGGTCACGTGAATGCCTTCTTGCTGGAGGAAGCCAACGAGCTTGCGATTCTGCAGATACGGGCTCAACTCGATCTGGTTGGTCGCGATGTTTTCCTTGCCGGCCACGGCAATGGCCTGCTTCGTGAGTTCGATATTGAAGTTGGAAATACCGATCTGTTTCGTCAACCCTTGTGATTTCGCTTCGGCCAGTGCGCTCATGAATTCTTCCAGCGACACGCCGTTGTTGGGCGCGGGCCAGTGAATCAGCGTGAGATCGACTTCATTGGTGCGCAGCTTCTTCAGGCTTTCCTTCAGGCTCGGAACCAGCTTGTCACGCGAGTAATTGTCGACCCAGATCTTGGTCGTGAGAAAGAGTTCGTCGCGCGCGATGCCGGAAGCGGCGATCGCTTCGCCCACTTCGGCTTCGTTGCCATAGATCTGCGCGGTGTCGATGGCGCGGTAGCCGACTTCGAGGCCGTTGCGCACGGAGTCGATGACAACTTGCCCTTGCAGGCGGAACGTGCCAAGACCGAATCCGGGAATCTGGCTCATGATGCTTTCCTTAAAAAAGTGACTAATTGGGTTACCTGAGCACTAACAATGAATTAACGTGCGCGCCGTTTCACGACGATCTGCACGACGACGAGCGCAACGCCGCCCAGTGCGATGAGCGCCCCCACGATCGGCACCGCGCCGTAGCCGAAACCAGCGGACAGCGCAGCACTGCCCGCTGCGGCGCCCAGCGCGTTGCCGAGATTGAACGCGCCGACGTTGACGGAGGAGGCGAGCCCCGGCGCATCGTGAGCGGCGCGCATCACGCGCATTTGCAGCGGCGGCACGACCGCGAAGGTCGCGACACCCCAGACGAGCAGTGCCGCAGCCGCGCCCACATGCGTAGCGGCGAGCGCCGGAAACGCCAGCATCACGACGATCAACAGCGCGAGAAAACCGAGCAGCGTGCCGTCGAGCGAGCGGTCGGCGAGACGCCCGCCCGCCGCGTTGCCGATCGAAAAGCCCACGCCGATCAGCACGAGCATGGCGGTCACGAAGCCGGGCGTCGCGCCCGTGAGATGCGTGAGCGTGGGCGTGACATAGGTGTAGAGCGTGAACATCGCGCCTGCGCCGAGCACCGTGGTCGCGAGCGCGCCGAGCACCACCGGGCGCGTGAGCACGGCGAGTTCGGCGCGCAGGTTGGGCATGTCGCCCGCTTCGCCTTTGGGTAGCGCGGCCCACAAGCCTGCAATGGCGAGCGCGCCGAGCCCGGCGGTCGCGGCGAACGACATGCGCCAGCCAATGGTCTCGCCGAGCCACGTGGCCGCCGGCACACCGCCGATGTTCGCGATGGTGAGGCCCATGAACATCGTCGCAACGGCGCTTGCCTGGCGCTCGCGCGGCACGAAACTCGCGGCCACCACCGAGCCAATGCCAAAGAACGCGCCGTGATTCAGGCTCGTGACGAGCCGCGCGAGCAGCAGCGTGGTGTAGTCGGGGGCGATGGCGGAAAGCAGGTTGCCGAGCGTGAAGATGCCCATCAGCGCCATGAGCGCGGTGCGCCGCGGCCAGCGGGCGAGCGCGAGCGTCATGAGCGGCGCGCCCACCATCACGCCGATCGCATAGGCGCTGATCAGCATGCCCGCGCTGGGGATCGACACATGCACGCCTTCGGCGATTACGGGCAACAGGCCCATCGGCGAGAATTCGGTCGTGCCGATGCCAAACGCGCCAACGGCAAGGGCCAGAAGCGGCAGCGCCGCGCCGCTGCGCGCAGGCGGGTTGGCGGCGCGCTGAGGGCGGGCCGTGGCGGGTAGACTGAGGTCGCGTTCGAGCATGACGTCGTGCCTTGATGGGCAATGGCAAGTTGGGATCGCTGCATTGTGCGGGTTTTACTTTTGACGAAAAACTGGTCTATAAACCAAAGTGTTTTGATTTCAAATCAAGAATGAAGATCACTCTGGATGAACTGCAGGCCTTTGCCACGGTGGTGGACAGCGGCTCCATCACGGCGGCGGCACAACAACTGGATCTCACGGTGTCCGCCACGAGCCGGACGCTCGCGCGGCTCGAAGAAAAGCTCAAGACGACCTTGTTGCGCAGAACCACGCGGCGGCTCGAGCTAACGGAAGAGGGCAAGGCCTTTCTGCACAACGCGCGAGCCATCATCGCGCAGGTGGAGGGCGCCGAGGAGCAGATGCTTGCGCGGCGCGAGATGCCGGCGGGGCGATTGCGCGTGGATGCGGCGTCGCCTTTCATGCTCCATGTGATCGTGCCGCTCGTGCAGGGCTATCGCGAGCGCTATGCGCAGGTGGAACTGGAGTTGAACAGCAATGAGGGCATTATCGATTTGCTGGAGCGGCGCACCGATGTGGCGATCCGCATTGGGCGGCTCAAGGACTCCACGCTACATAGCCGCCTGGTCGGCAATAGCCGCATACGGGTGCTCGCGAGCCCGCAGTATCTGGCGGCACACGGGCGGCCCGCGCGTGTGGAGGACTTGAGCAGGCACACGCTGCTCGGCTTCACTCAGCCCGAAGCGCTCAACGTCTGGCCGCTCACGGGCGCCGATGGCGAGCCGCTGCGCATCGAGCCCGATGTGTGGTCGTCGAGCGGCGAGACCTTGCGGCAACTCGCGCTCGCGGGCGTGGGTATCGTGTGCCTTTCGGACTTCATGACGGCGCAGGACCGCGCGAACGGCAGCCTCGTGCAGGTGCTCGCGCGCCAGACACAGGACGTGCGGCAGCCTATTCACGCCGTGTATTACCGCAACACGGCGATCTCGGCGCGCATTGTGTCGTTCGTCGATTATCTGGTCGAGGCCGTGCGCGCTACGGAGTTCGGCGGCCCGGCGCCGCGCCGGGGCGCATAAAGGAATTCAGGCGTTAGCGCGGTTTCAGAACCGTCGTCATATATTCCGTCGCGAATTCGATCAACGCCTGCACGCGCAACGGCAGCCGCCTTTGCAGCGGATAGACGATTTGCGCGGCGAGCGGTTTCGCCTGCCATTTCGGCAATACCCGCACGAGGCGGCCTGAGATCAGATCCTCCTCGATCAGCCATTCCGGCAACACGGCGAGGCCCAGCCCCATGCGTGCGGCCTCGCGCATGCTCGTCACCCCTTCCGAAATCATCACGGGCTCGATCTGCAGCGTATGCGTGGCGGCCCCCGAATACAGCGTGACATCTCTCGAACCGCCGAATTGCCGCCTCGAAAGTGCGATCCACGGTAAGGCCTGGAGACTTTCCGGCTTGCTGGCGAGCTTGTGATCCTTCAGGAAGGCAGGCGAGGCAACCGGATAGCGCCGGATCTCGCCGAGCGTGCGCGCAACGACGCGATCGTCGGTGAGCGCGCCCGCGACGATACCGGCGTCGCAGCCCTCTTCGATCATGTGCAGCGGTCGGTTCGAGTACGCCAACTCCATTCTCACCGCCGGGTGCGCCTGGATAAAACTGCTGATCATGCGGCTCACCACGGACTGGCCGAAGTCGATCGTGGAGAACACGCGGATATTGCCGCTCAGCGCGCTCTGGTCGCGTCGCATGCGCTGCTCGGACTCCTCGGCTAGCGCGAGCAGCGCCTGCGCGTCGGCGAGGAACTGGTGGCCCGTTTCCGTGAGGCTCATGCGGTGTGTGTCGCGCCGCAGCAGCGCCGCGCCGCACTGATCTTCGAGCGAACGCAACTGGCGGCTCAGCGTGGGCTGGCTCAGGTTCAGCTTGCGCGCCGCTGCGGAGATGCTGCCGCTTTCCACGATGGAAACGAACGCCTGCAGCAGACTGAGGTCGTTGAAGATGGTCATACGCTGGAAGCATAACCGATATGCTGGCTATGCGGCTACCGTGGAATGCTGCCTGGCGGGAAGATGCACCCATCGCATCACGTTGCACCGCGTTACATCCCGCCCAACCGAAACGGAGCATCACCATGAGCACGCAAGCCAACACCCCCAAAGTCGCAATCGTTACCGGCGCTTCTCGCGGTATCGGCGCATCCATCGCCAAACGCCTCGCGAGCGAGGGCATCGCAGTCGTCGTCAACTACGCCGGCCGCGCGGCGGACGCCAACGCGGTCGTGGAGGAAATCAAGGCAGCCGGCGGCCGCGCCGCGGCGATTCAGGCAGACGTGGCCGTGCCTGCCCAGGTGGCCGCGATGTTCGACCAGGCCATTACGCTCTTTGGCGGCGTGGATATCCTCGTGAACAACGCGGGCGTCATGCAGCCGGGCCTCGTCAATCTGGCCGATACCGACGACGCGCTGTTCGACCGGCTCGTCGCGATCAACCTCAAGGGCACCTTCAATACGCTGCGCATTGCCGCGAAGAAGCTGCGCCAGGACGGCCGCATCGTCAACTTTTCGAGCAGCATCCAGGCGCTCGCGCTGCCGGGCTACTCGGTCTACGCCGCCACCAAGGCCGCCGTGGAGACGATGACGAACATCTTCGCCAAGGAACTGCGCGGCCGCAATATCACCGTGAACGCGGTGGCCCCCGGACCGACCGCGACCGAATTGTTCCTGAAGGACAAGACGCCCGAGCAGATCGAGCGCCTTGCGAAGATGCCGCCGCTCGAGCGGCTCGGCCAGGCGGACGACATCGCGGAGGTGGTCTCGTTTCTCGTTGGCAGCGGCGCAAGCTGGATCGACGGTCAAACGATACGCGTGAACGGCGGCATTGTTTGATGTCCTGATCATAATTTTCACGATGAACAAGGAGCCCATCATGAAGAAAGTCATTGTCGTTACCGGCGCATCCAGCGGGTTTGGCCGCCTTGCCGCCGAAGCACTCGCCCACGCGGGTCATACCGTCTACGCGTCCATGCGCGCGACGACCGGGCGCAACGCCCCGGTCGTCGAGCAGATGGCGGTATTCTCGCGGCACAACGGCGTGGATCTGCGCACCGTCGAACTCGACGTGCAGTCGCAGCCGTCCGTGGACGAGGGCATCGCCCGCGTGATCGCCGAAAGCGGGCATATCGACGTCATCGTCCACAACGCGGGTCACATGGCCTTCGGGCCGGCCGAAGCGTTCAGTCCGGAGCAGTATGCGCACTTGTACGATATCAACGTGCTAGGTACGCAGCGGGTGAACCGCGCGGTGCTGCCGCACATGCGCGAGCGGCGCGAGGGTCTCGTGGTGTGGGTGTCGAGCAGCAGTTCCGCAGGCGGCACGCCGCCTTACCTCGCGCCGTATTTTGCAGCGAAGGCCGCCATGGACGCGATTGCCGTTCAGTATGCGCGAGAGCTTTCGCGCTGGGGCATTGAAACGTCGATCATCGTGCCGGGCGCCTTTACCTCGGGCACGAATCACTTTTCGCATGCGGGCAGTCCGGACGACAAGGGCGTGGTCGCGGCGTATGAAGCGGGCCCTTATGCCGGGTTCGGCGAGCAGATCCAGAAAGCGTTCGCCGCCATCGTGCCGCGGGAGGCCGACGCGGGCCTCGTGGCCGAGGCGATTGTCGAAGCGGTCGATGCGCCCTTTGGGAAGCGGCCGTTCCGCGTGCATGTCGATCCGACCCAGGACGGTGCGGACGTCGGCTTCGCGGTACTGGACCGCGTGAGAGCGGAGATGTTGCACCGCGTGGGCATGTCCGATCTGCTCGTGCCGCGCCAGCGTGGCACAACCTAAGATGAAAAGCGGCGTGGCGCGTCTACTCCGTGACGCACTGCGGCGCTTCGAGTCCGCGCAACGCCGTTTCGAACGCTTCGACAGGAACCGGGCGGCAGAAGAGATAGCCCTGATACGCGTAACATCCGGCCGAGGCGAGGAAGGCGCGTTGCTCCTCGGTTTCCACGCCTTCGGCGATCACGCCGAGGCCCAGGCTGTGCGCGAGCGCTACGATGGTTCGCGCGATCACGGCGTCGTTCGGGTCGATGAGGACATCGCGCACGAATGAGCGGTCGATTTTCAGCTGGTCGAGCGGCAGGCGCTTCAAATACGCGAGCGACGAATAGCCGGTGCCGAAGTCGTCGAGCGCAAAGACGATGCCGTCCGTCTTCAGCGCTTCCATTTTCTCGATGATCTCCTGCACGTTGTCGACCAGCACGCTTTCCGTCAACTCGAGCTTGAGCCGGTCTGCTCGCGCGCCGGTTTGTTCGAGCGTGGCTCGCACGCTTTCCACGAAGTCCGGTTGGTGAAGCTGCTGCACGCTGACGTTGACCGCGATCGTGAGATGCTCGGTGTCGGGCTGCGCGGCCCAGCGCGCCAGTTGGGTGCAGGCTGCGCGCAGAACCCAACTGCCCAACTCGGCAATGAGCCCGGTTTCTTCGGCCACCGGAATGAAATCGGCCGGGTACACGAGCCCGCGTGCGGGATGACGCCAGCGCACCAGCGCCTCGACGCCGGTTACGCGGTCGCGGTCGATCTGCATCTGGTAGTGCAGCACGAACTGTTCGTTTTCGATCGCTTCGCGCAGCGCCGCCTCGAGCGCGGCACGCTCCACCACGACGGTTTGCATGTCGGGGTCGAAGAGGCGCACCGCGTTGCGTCCGCGTTCCTTGGACTTGTACATGGCGAGATCGGCCTGCTTCATGAGGTCGTCCGTCGATGCCTGGAAGCCCTTGAATACCGTCGCACCAATACTGGCCGTGCTGCGGTAGTCGATATCGTCGAGTCGATAAGGATTGCCGAGCACTGAGAGAATTCGCGCTCCCAGGGCCTCGGTCTGGCGGGCCGCTTCACAGGGAACGGGATTCAGATTGCCCACCACGACGACGAACTCGTCGCCGCCCACGCGCGCCACGGTGTCGCCTGCCGGGATGCTCGCCGCGAGGCGTTTGGCCACTTCCTGCAGCAGCAGGTCGCCCTTGTCGTGGCCCAGCGTGTCGTTGAGCGTCTTGAAGTGGTCCAGATCGATGAACAGCAGGGCGCCGCTCGTGCCGTTCCTCGCGCTCTCGGTAATGGCGTCCTTCAGGTTGTCAAGCAGCAGCGTGCGATTGGGCAGGCCGGTAAGCGCGTCGTAAAAGGCCAGTTCCTTGATGCGCTGGTCGGCGATCTTGCGCTCGGTGATGTCGCGCCCGCTCGTGCGGAAACCGATGAAATCGCCCTTGGAGTCGGTAATCGGCACCCACGAAGCGGAGAGCCACATGAGCGAGCCATCCTTGCGCACGCAACGAAACTCCAGGTTGTCGCCGCGCGAGCCCAGTTGCGCGCCGCGAAACTCGGGGGCGACGTAGGAGGCGTCGTCCGGATAGATCACCGTGCAGGCAAAATCGCTCATGGCCATGCATTCTTCGACGGTATAGCCGATGTACTGCTCCACCGCCGAGTTGATCCAGCGCGGCTTGCCTTCCGGCGACCACCAGATTTCCCAGTTGACGGTGCAGTCGGCAATGGCACGGAATTTTTCCTCGCTTTCGCGCAGTTCCTTCGTCATCGACGAGGCCAGCCGCAGCGCGCGGCTGCGGCCCGTCATCATGAGGCGCGTGAGCAGCGCGAGCAGCAGGCTTAGGCCCGTGCCGGTGATGGCGATGAGCGTGGCCGCGTCGCGGCCGAAGCGCGCCTTGAAACCGTCGCGCGCCATCAGCTTGAGCATCCAGTCGTGTCCGCAAACGACGAGATATTCGGTCGCCGAGAGCTCGCCGGGCACGTGATGAGGGGTAGCGCCGGACGTTTTGTAGAGCAGCGCGTCCGGCGACGATTCCACGCCGTCGTAGATCGAAACCGAGAGGCCGGGCGGCTCCTCGCCGTAAAGACTGGCAATGACGTCGTGCATGCGAAAGGACGCGTACACCCAGCCAACGAGCTGCGCCTGGCGGTCGGTGGCGTTTTCCGGCGCCTGCTGGCCGCGTGCATAGACCGGCATGTACATCACGAAGCCGGGGTCGGCGCCAGGATCGGTGTCCACCGAAAGGCGCACCTTGCCGGAAATGGTTGCCATGCCGGTGTCGCGCGCCTGCTCCATGGCGCGCCGGCGCACCGGGTCGGCCCATGCGTCGAAACCGGGCGCCGCGCGATTGGCGCCGATGTACGGCTCGCGCTGAATGATGGGGGCGTAGTTTTCGCGTGCGCCATCGGGCTCGATCGCGTAGCCGGGCAGGCCGCGCTGTTGCATGGCCGCGATATGCGCCGCCTTTTGCGTTTGCGGCACCCACGCGATGATGCCGATCGCCTGGATGCCGGAAAAGTTGGCGTCGAGATTGAGTGTGTTGACGTAAGCCCGGAATGCGTCGCGGTCGACTTCGCCGCTCGCGGCAAAGAGGCTCTGCACGCCGCGCAGCAAAAGCTCGTACGTGCCCATGCGCTGTTCGATGCGGCTCACGACGTCGCCGAGCGAAAAGTCGAACTGCGTAAGCAGTTCGTGGCGGGCCGCTTCACGCTCGTGGTTCCAGAGCGCCCATGTCACGCCGAGGGCGGCGCAGAGAACCAGTAGCGGGAGCAGAACGAGGCGCGTCCGGGTCATGGTGGCGTCTAGAAGGGGACCATCGAGTCGGCGAGGTCGGGCTTGAAGTATTTCGTGAAGATGCGTCGCACCGTGCCGTCGGCGATCATTTCGTTGACGAGGGCGCGCCACTTGTCCCGCTCTTCGGGCGAGAGTGCCTTCTTCGACATGATGAGTCCATGCGGAATGGGTGGATCGTCGAACTCCACGATATTGGTCACGCTCCGGATCTTCGCTTCATCGATAGCCGGATAATCGAACGGCTCGATGATCATTCCCTGAATGCGCCCGAGAATCAGCGCCTGGTAAAGCGGCTCGAGGCCCCCGGCCTGACTCACGCGGTTTTCGGCGGAGAGCGAGTCGACGAGGCGATTGGCCGACGCGCTGTAGCGGAAACTGCGAATCACACCGAGCTGGAACTTGTCGTTGTGCTCGAAATCGGCCAGTTGGTGGATGCCCGAATCCTTGCGAACCAGCAGATAGTACTTGTTGCTGAAGTACCAGGCAAAATCGGCGTATTGATTGCGCTCTTCGTTCGCAATACCCGAAAGACTGAAATCGAGCGCACCCGACTCGATGAGTTTCCAGATGCGCGCGCGCGACATCAGGCTCACGCGGATCTGGCAGCCGCTGCGCCGCGCCAATGCGTCGGCGAAGTCCTTGTCGATGCCCGTGTCCGTGTCGACCGAGTAGAGCAGCCCGTGATCGTGTAAGGCGAGCGTAAATGAGCGCGAGCAGTCGGGGCCCGCGGCAACCGCGGTGCCAAGACAACCGAGCGCCAGCAGCAGGCCCCCAAGGCAGTGTCGAATCACAGCGTCTCCATGGCTTGATGGTGGCCCGATCGTGGTGTATCGGGCGGAAAGCAGTCTTCACGGCTTAACGGCAGCGTGCTGAAATTCTTTAGGCACTTCGCATTGTTTATTTTTGACGTTTTTTGTGCAAGCGCTGGGATGGTCACGCGGGCAATCGCTCGTATTGGCCGGGCCGCGGAGGCGCAAAAAAAGCGCCGGCACAAGGCCGGCGCAATTTGCAAAAAAGGGATCGTGTAAGGAAGGCGCAGCCAGATGGTGGCCTTCGCAACGGACGATCTAGCTGAATTGCATAAGGCTCAGTTCTCCTCCACCGGATCGCGGTTCAGCATGCTCTTCGGAATCGACAGAATGAGCACGCAGCTCACGAGCAAGCAGGCGCCCAGCGCATAGGTGCCGTTATTGATGTCGCCGGTCAGGTCCTTCGCCACACTGGTGATCATGGAGCCCGTGAAGCCCGACAGATTGCCGACCGAGTTGATGAGCGCAATACCGGCCGCCGCTGCGGTGCCCGAGAGAATCTGCCCCGGGAACGTCCAGTAGATCGGCATGAGCCCAAGGATCGCGCAGGTGGCAATCGTCAGGAATACGATCGAAAGCGCCACGTTGTGCGCGAACAGTGCGCTCAGAATCAGGCCGACGCCGCCAATACAAGCCGGAATGGCCGCATGCAGCCGGCGCTCGCCCGTCTTGCGGGAGTGCGATGCATTCCAGATCATGGCGACCACTGCGCTGAGATAGGGAATGGCGGTCAGCAAGCCAATATTGAACGTGCTCTTCACGCCGGAAGCCTTGATGATCGAAGGCAGCCAGAATGCCAGGCCATAGAAGCCGGTATTGAAGGTGAGAAGAATGAACGTCAACAGCCAGACGCGCGGGCTTTTCAGCGCTGCTACGGCGCTGTGCGTTTTCTTCCCGCTTTCCTGTTCGAGATTCTTTTGCAGAACGGCTTTTTCGGCGGCGCTCAGCCATTTCGCCGACTGAATGCCGTCGCCCATGCGCGCCAGCACTACGAAGGCGACGAGGATCGAAGGAATGCCTTCGAGCAACAGCATCCATTGCCAGCCGCCCAGGCCGAACAGGCCATGCGTGTTTTCCATGAGCCACCCCGAGACGATCCCGCCAAGCGTGAGGCTCACCGGAATGGCGATCAGGAATCCCGACATCGCGACGCTCTGGCGGCGCGCCGGGAACCAGTAGTTCAGGTACAGAATGATGCCGGGGAAAAAGCCCGCTTCGCACACGCCGAGCAGAAACCGCAGGATGTAGAACATCGTCGAGGTTTGCACGTGAAAGACGCTCGCGAGCGGCGCGATAAAGGCGAGCGACGAAGAAACGATGCCCCACGTCACCATGATGCGCGCGATCCAGAAACGCGCGCCATAGCGGTGCAGCAGCAGGTTGCTCGGCATTTCGAAGAGGAAGTATCCCCAGAAGAAAATGCTCGCGCCCACGGCGTACACGCTGTCGCTCAGGCCCAGCGAATCCAGCATCTGCAGCTTGGCAAAGCCGACGTTCACGCGGTCCAGGTAGGCGACGACGTAGCACAGAAGCAAAAGCGGCAAGATGCGCTTCAATACCTTGCGGTACAAGAGGTCTTCGGCTTCATTGACGGCGGACGGCGAGTCCGCAATCTGGGTCAGGGTTGGCATGGGATGTGTCTCCTTTCACATATGCCTTTGAACGGTCCCGCAGCAGGGGAGGCTATTTCCACGTCGTTCGTGGTGTGTTTGCTGGATCTCTGTGCTGGCAGTGAACAGCACGCTATTTGTTATCGGTAACACTGCGGGCGCTAAATTAGCACGGCTGCGGGTGCCAGGGCAAGTCGGGCGAGTGCGCTGAGGGCCTCCGGCGCGTTGCCGCAACCGGGAAAACGCGTGGTCTGTCCTGGTGCACAGCGCGACCACAAAGTGCTAAGATCCAGAAATGTTACCGATAACAAATCGGCGCGAACGCATCTATGCGCCCGCGACATCGTCGAGACAAGGAATAACGGAGTGAGTGATATGACCCAGCCCAACGCACGGCGCCTGCGCAGCCAGGAATGGTTCGACGATCCGGCCCATGCGGACATGACCGCGCTTTATGTCGAGCGTTTCATGAACTACGGTCTGACCCGCGAAGAACTGCAATCGGGCCGCCCCATCATCGGCATCGCACAAACGGGGAGCGATCTCGCTCCCTGCAATCGCCACCATATCGAGCTTGCTGCCCGCACGAAGGCGGGCATTCGCGACGCGGGCGGCATCCCGATGGAATTTCCGGTGCATCCGCTCGCCGAGCAGAGCCGCCGGCCCACGGCGGCGCTCGACCGCAATCTGGCGTATCTCGGTCTCGTCGAGATTCTTCACGGTTTCCCGCTCGACGGCGTCGTGCTGACCACGGGCTGCGACAAGACCACGCCCGCGTGCCTGATGGCCGCGGCAACCGTCGATATGCCCGCCATCGTGCTGTCGGGCGGCCCGATGCTCGACGGCTGGCATAACGGCCAGCGCGTCGGCTCGGGCACCGTGATCTGGCATGCGCGCAACCTGCTGGCGGCCGGTGAAATCGACTATGAGGGCTTCATGGAACTGACGACGGCTTCGTCGCCTTCCATCGGCCATTGCAACACCATGGGCACGGCGTTGTCGATGAACAGCCTCGCCGAAGCGCTGGGCATGTCGCTGCCCGGTTGCGCCAGCATTCCGGCGGCCTACCGCGAGCGCGGCCAGATGGCGTACGCAACGGGCAAGCGCATTGTCGACCTCGTGCGCTACGACATGCGGCCTTCGCGCATCATGACGAAAGAGGCGTTCGAGAACGCCATCGTCGTGGCCTCCGCGCTGGGCGCCTCGACCAATTGTCCGCCGCACCTCATCGCCATCGCGCGGCACATGGGTATCGAGCTGAGCCTTGAAGACTGGCAGCGCGTGGGCGAGCAGGTGCCGCTCATCGTGAACTGCATGCCGGCGGGCGAATTTCTCGGCGAAAGCTTTCACCGCGCGGGCGGCGTGCCCGGCGTGCTGCGCGAACTCGACCGCGCGGGCCTCGTGCACCGCGACTGCCTCACGGTGTCGGGCCGAACCATTGGCGCGATTGCCGACAGCACGCCCGAGCCCGATCGCGAAGTCATCAAGACAACTGAAGATCCGCTCAAGCATGGCGCCGGCTTCATGGTGCTCTCGGGCAACTTCTTCGACAGTGCGATCATGAAGATGTCCGTGGTTGGCGACGCCTTCCGTCAGACCTATTTGAGCGAGCCGGGCGCGGAGAATACGTTCGAGGCGCGCGCGATCGTGTTCGACGGTCCGGAGGACTACCACGCGCGCATCAACGACCCGTCGCTCGAAATCGACCAGCACTGCATTCTCGTGATTCGCGGCACGGGCACGGTGGGCTATCCGGGCAGCGCCGAAGTGGTGAACATGGCGCCGCCGGCGGAACTGGTGCGCCAGGGCATCACGTCGCTCCCAACGCTGGGCGACGGCCGCCAGAGCGGCACGTCGGCCAGCCCGTCCATCTTGAACATGTCGCCCGAGGCGGCGGTGGGCGGCGGCCTCGCGCTGCTGCAAACGGGCGACCGCATTCGCGTCGACCTGAACGCGCGCAGCGTGAACGTGCTCGTCGACGAGGCCGAGCTTGCGCGCCGCCGCGAAACCGCGCACTTCGAGGTTCCGCCTGCACAAACGCCCTGGCAGGAGCTGTATCGCAAGACGGTGGGGCAACTGTCCACGGGCGGCTGCCTCGAACCCGCCACGCTTTATCTGAAAGTCATTGCCGAGCGCGGCAACCCGCGCCATTCACACTAAATAACGGACATTAAACTGGAGGCAGCATGACCTCGAACACCTCATCAAACTGGCTTCCTCGCGACGTCGGGCAGGCATTGCTCGTTGGCCGCGTGTGGCGTCGTGCAGGCGAGCACGAAGGCCCCTGCGTCGTGCTCGTTCGCAACGGCGAAGTCATCGATATCACGGCGAGCGCGCCGACCACCGCGGACCTTTTCGACCGTGAAGACGTTGCGCAATTTGCACGCACGGTGAGCGGCGAATCGCTCGGCCCGGTGGAGAAGCTGATCGAAGCGAATCTGCCCGGCAGCGTGGCGCCGGCGCTGCGTCTGCTCGCGCCGAACGACGTTCAGGCCATCAAGGCATGCGGCGTGACGTTCGCTGTGAGCCTGATCGAGCGCGTGATCGAGGAGCAGGCCGGCGGCGACCCCGCGAAGGCGCAGGAAGTTCGCGAAACCATCGCGGCCACGATCGGCACCGATCTCTCGAAGATCAAGCCGGGTTCGGCAGAAGCGATGAAGCTCAAGGCGGAACTCGAGCGCCGTGGCGCGTGGTCCCAGTACATGGAAGTGGGCATCGGGCCCGACGCGGAAGTTTTTTCGAAGTCGCAGCCCATGTCGGCAGTGGGCTTTGGCGACGATGTCGGCTTGCTGGCGGCCTCGGTCTGGAACAACCCCGAGCCGGAAATCGTGCTGGCTGTGAACAGCCGCGGCGAGATCGTCGGCGCGACGCTCGGCAACGACGTGAATCTGCGCGATATCGAAGGACGCTCGGCGCTATTGCTCGGCAAGTGCAAGGACAACAATGCCTCGTGCGCGATTGGCCCGTTCGTGCGCCTGTTCGACGCGTCGTTCACGCTCGACACCGTGCGCAAGACGAGCGTCGCATTGCGCGTCGAAGGCACGGACGATGACTTCGTTCTGGAGGGCATCAGCCACATGAGCGAAATCAGCCGCGACCCGGCCGACCTCGTGTCGCAAACGTGGGGCCCGCATCACCAGTATCCCGATGGCTTCATGCTCTTTCTCGGCACCATGTTCTCGCCGATCAAGGACCGCGATACGGCGGGCGGCGGCTTTACGCACCATCTCGGCGACAAGGTCACTATCTCCGCGCCCGAACTCGGCGCGCTGGTCAACACCGTGCAACTGAGCACGGCGCTCGCGCCGTGGACCTTCGGCGTGCGCGCGCTTTATCGCAATCTGGCTTCGCGCGGATTGCTGTGAGCCACTGAATCAGGAAACGCAACATGAACCAGTTCGACAATTACATTGGCGGCCAATGGGTGCGCGGCGCCACGGCCTCCACCAACGTCAATCCGTCCAATCTCGACGACGCGATCGGCGAATTCGCGCAGGCAGACGACGCGCAGACGCGCGACGCCATTGCCGCCGCGCGCAAAGCCTTCGCGCAGTGGTCGCTTTCTACGCCACAGCAGCGCTTCGACCTGCTCGACCAGGTGGGCAGCGTCATTCTCGCGCGCAAGGCCGAGTTGGGCCGCCTGCTCGCGCGTGAAGAGGGCAAGACGCTGCCCGAGGCCATTGGCGAAGTGGGCCGCGCCGCGCAAATCTTCAAGTTCTTCGCCGGCGAAGCGCTGCGCCTTGGCGGCGAGATCGTGCCCTCGGTGCGGCCGGGCATGACCGTCGAGGTCACGCGCGAGCCGATCGGCGTGATCGGGCTCATTACGCCCTGGAACTTCCCGATCGCCATTCCCGCCTGGAAGATCGCGCCCGCGCTGGCCTACGGCAACACGGTCGTCATCAAGCCTGCCGATCTCGTGCCGGCGAGCACGTGGGAACTCGTGAAGATCATCGCGGAAGCGGGTGCGCCGGCCGGTGTCATCAACCTCGTGATGGGGCGCGGCTCGGTGGTGGGCGAGGCAATCGTCAGCTCTCCTGATGTCGACGCCGTGAGCTTCACCGGCTCGGTCGCGACGGGCCGCGCGATTGGTGCGAAGTGTTTTGCAACGGGCAAGAAGTTCCAGCTGGAGATGGGCGGCAAGAACCCGATGGTCGTGCTCGACGACGCCAATCTCGACGTGGCCGTCGAAGCCTGCATCAACGGCGCATTCTTCTCCACGGGGCAGCGTTGCACGGCGTCGAGCCGACTCATCGTGACCGAAGGCATTCACGACCGTTTCGTCGAAGCGATGAAGGCGCGCATGAAGACGCTGAAGACCGGCGACGCGCTCGCGGACGGCACGCATATCGGGCCGGTTGTCGACGACAAGCAGCTTCAGCAGGACGAGCGCTACATCGCGATTGCGCGCGAAGAGGGTGGCGAGGTGTACGGCGGCGAGCGTGTTGAAGGCGCCACGCGCGGCTATTTTCTTGCCCCCGCGCTCGTCACCGGCACGACTTCGGCAATGCGCATCAACCGCGAAGAGGTGTTTGGCCCGGTTGCCTCGGTCATCAAGGTCAAGGACTATCACGAGGCGCTGGCCGTGGCGAACGACACGGAGTTTGGTTTGTCGGCGGGTATCTGCACGACGTCGCTCAATCATGCCAACCATTTCCGCCGCCACGTGCAGGCCGGCATGGTCATGGTGAACACCGCGACGGCGGGCGTGGACTATCACGTTCCGTTTGGCGGCCGCAAGGGTTCGAGCTACGGCCCGCGCGAGCAAGGCAGCTACGCGCGCGAGTTCTACACCACCGTCAAGACGGCGTACGTCAATCCGGGCGCAGTGTGATGCCGCGCGGGCGGCGCGCCAAAAGCGTCGCCCGCGCCAGATTTCAGCTCATTGCGTGCAACACGGAGTGGGTGAGTCGCAGCAGATCGTCGAACTGCGTGACCAGTTCGAAACATACGAGAAATGCCATTGCGGCGGCCGGGCCGGGAAAGCGCGTCATCAAGCGCAGCGCGGGCCCGGCGGTTCGCTTCCTGATGGCGTCGCGCGTCATCAGCCAGGTGATCGCGACACCGATTACGCCGCCCGCGATCAGATCGGTGGGATAGTGATAGCCGAGATAGGCACGCGGCAAGCAGATAATCAGTAGCACATATAAAATCGCCAGCGCGCCGACGAACCGCCACACAAGAAAGATCCCCACCGCAATCGCCACCCACAGCATCGCGTGATCGCTTGGAAACGAGCTGAAGTCAGTCAGTCCAGCCGCCCGCAAGGACGACGAGGCGAAATGCAGATGCAGATCGGGATTGAAAATTGGCCGTTGCCGGAACGGTAGAAAGCGCGCGAGGAGGCGTCCCACGGCCAGCGCGATCAGGCCGCTGGCCACCGTGGCGAACATCATCTCGCGCCGCCACTCGCGACGCTCGTTCGGCTGGAACCCGATCCACGCGATGAGCGGGATGAGGACATAACCTTTGAACGTGTAGAGCCCCGCCATCACCCGGATCGCGTGATTGAGCAGGGGCGGCAGATCGATTCGGGTGAGCGCTCCCAGAATGACGGTATCGAAACTGTTCATTTATTGTGGGCCATTCTGCTGACTTTATTTACGAATGAGAAAGGCGGCCGGAAACGGAAGTCCCCGGCCGCCCTGGCGCCCAATGCGTTAGGCGTTGGCAATCGTAAGTTTCAACCCGGCGCGCATAGGTAAAGAATCGCAAGCAAGTGTAAATGGCGCTTGCGTGCGTGCTCACTGCGCCGCAAAGGCAGGCAATGTCCTTTGCGATATGCCTGCAGGCGTGTTGTTCCCGTGCTGTTACGCCTCGTCACAGATTCATTGCTGGCGAACTGTGACCCCACATAAGTTAATCGGGCAGCAGCGACCCGCTGCGCAGCGGCGTGGCGCCTGCTACCCACGCCACTTCCATCCCTGCCGTGGCGAAGCGTGTGCGTTGACGTGCGTACAGCATGCCGGTCACGGAACTCGCGATCGTGACGACGCGATCGGTCAGCGGATCCACCACATCGGCTATCGGCTGGCCAGGTTCGACCTTGACGCCAACCGGCGTGCGGAACACGAGCACGCCGGAGGCCGGCGCGATGAGCGATTCGGCGCCCGCCAGCGGCGTAGGCGCGTATTCGAGCCGGGGCAGTGGCGCAGGTGTGCCCTCGATCACGCCGCGATGCATGAGGTAGTCGATGATGGCGTTCGCATCGCGCTCGGCGAAGTCGTAGCTCACATCCGCCTGGCCGCGCAGCTCGATCGTCACGGAAACCGCGCCGTTGGGAATGGGGTATCGCTCGCCATAGCGCTCGCGTAGCGCGGACCAGCAGAAGCTGTGAATCTCATCGAAGGGATTGCCGTTCGAATTGAGCGCGAAGAGCGATGCTTTCGCGTCGAGATAGCGAGCGAGCGGTTCCACATCGGCCCACAGGTCGGGGTTCGTATAGAGATGCATCGCGCCTTCGAAGTCGCAATGCAGGTCGAGCACGACATCGGCGTCGTATGAAAGGCGCTGGAGCGCGAGACGCTGCGAGCCGAGTTCGGTGGTCGGCGCCTGTTCGTCAAGCGCTTCTCGCATCGCCGCGCGCACGGTGAGCAGATTCTGCTGCGCGTCGCCGGTTAGTCGAGGGCCGACACGCGGAAGCACGAGTTCGCCGAGATCGTGGAAATGGCGGTTGAAATTGGCGGCGGTGCCGCTTTCGAAGCGGCCAAGCAGTTGGCCGAGCAGGCGCTGATTGAGGCCAATCGGATTCGGCACGGGCACCACGACGACCTCGCCGCGCAGTTTTCCTGCGGCTTCGAGCATGGCCAGGCGTTTGCGCAGCGCCCAGGCGACCAGCATGCCGGGCAGTTCGTCGGCATGCAGCGAAGACTGGATGTAGATCTTCTGTGCGCCGGTTGGACCGTAGTGGAAGCTCGTGAGGTGCCGCGCGGTGCCGAGCGCCGGCGAAATGAGCGGATGGGTTTGCGTTTGCATGATGGCGTGAGCGCGAGGTGAACGTCCAGCGGCTGAAACAGGGAAAAAGGCGCGGGAATGTCCCGCGCCTTCGTCGTGTGTAGCGTGCCTGGGCTTACGAACCGTACACGTCGAATGCGAAGTATCGCGATTCGATCTTCTTGTACGTGCCGTCCTGGATCATGTCTGCGAGCGCTTTGTCGATCTTGACCTTCAGGTCGGTGTCGTCCTTGCGCAGGCCGATAGCGGCGCCGTTGCCGAGGATGCCGCCCGGATCGCTCAGCTCGCCGCTCGTGAACGCGTAACCTGCGCCGCGCGGGGTCTTCAGGAAGCTCAGGTCGGCCTGCACCGCGTCTTGCAGCGCAGCGTCGAGGCGGCCGGAGAGCAGGTCCGCGTAGACCTGGTCCTGATCCTGGTAAGGCACGATCTTCACGCCGTTGGGCGCCCAATTCGCTTTGGCATAGGTTTCCTGAGTCGTTCCCTGCTCGACGCCAACCGTCTTGCCCTTCAACGAATCGGCCGTGGGCTGCAGGGTCGAGCCTTTCTTCGCGACGAGACGGCTGGGCGTGTGGAAGACCTTCGACGAGAACGCGATTTGCGCTTCACGCTGCGGCGTCTTCGACATCGAAGAGAGCACGGCGTCGAACTTCTTCGCCTTGAGCGCCGGAATCATGCCGTCGAATTCGCTTTCCACCCAAACGCACTTCGCGTTGATGCGCTTGCAGATTTCATTGCCGACGTCGATGTCGAAGCCGACGAGCTTGCCGTCCGTGCTTTTCGATTCGAACGGGGGATAGCTTGCATCCACGCCGAAGCGGACGGTGGTCCAGTCCTTCGCACAGACGGAGGTTGCGACGGCGAGCATCGCCATGCACAGGGCAAACTTCTTCATTGACGTGGAGTCTCCAATATGTCTTTCAACGCCGCCTTGACGGATGGCGGCTTGGTCAACAGCGGGCCATCACGTCAGCCATGTTGTATAGACAAGATAAGGAATCTCACATATTGAGGCAAGTAGGGTTTTTGCTGGCGGGAGGTGTCAACGCTTTGACATATAAGCGTTACAAGTTGGAAGGGAGGCTTCGGGGGGCGGAGAGCGTTGTAAGCAGTTATTGGCTAGACAACTAGAAGCGGCTAGCCAGCGAGAACTGCTATCGCGCGAGTGGCGCGAGTACGGGGGCAGGCGCGCGCATCAGGTTGCGCGCGCAACTATCTGGGAAGCGCTTGCCGGTCAATCGTCGTCGTCGCCGTGATGATGTCCCCAGCCGCGATGGCGCCCATGGTCATGCCAGTGGCGCTCGTCCTCGTCGTGGTCGTAGCGGTAGTAGCCGTAAGCCGGGGCCGCTTCGTAGACCGTTGCGGGGGGCGCTGCATAAACGACGGGCGGCGGCGCCTCGTACACCGGCTCGGGCGCGGCATAAACCGGACCGGGAACGCCGAGATAGACACCGATATCGGCATGGGCGGATGCCGCGCTGCTGACACACGTCCCTGCGAGCCCTGCGAGTAGATAAAACGTCAGGCGATTCATGATGATCTCTATTCCATTGAACGGACGCGGTTGCAATGGAAGCGGATTCTAGTCGCTGAGCTTACGGAAGGAATGCGCGGAATTGTCAATCGTGTAACCGGTGGTAAAGCAACGGGAAAGCGCGCTCCCTTAAGGTTCTCATAAGAATATTTTGGGGCGCGGAGTCGGCATTCGTTTGGGTATGCCGCTTTAGGGTCATTACACGCATGTGCGCGGTGCGGGTTGAATGCGCGTGCCGGTTGCCATTACCCTATGAGAACTGTTTGCGCCCACGACAGGTTGCCCGATGCGTGCCGACGATCGACCCTCTACGCAAGCCTGCATGCCCGAATTCCGGAAGCAGGGCGACGCCTGTTCGTTCGGGAACGATGTCATCGCATTGCACTGGGCACTCGCGGATGAACACCTCACCCGCTTCTCACTCGTCGATTGCGCAGGGGAACACGCGTTGCCGATCGTCGCGCCCTTTGCGTTGACCCTCGCGGACGGCGCCACTCTCGGCCCGAGCGACATGCGCGTCGTTGCGCCGGTACGGGAACAGGCGCTCGCCGCCTACCCTCGAGCCTCGCGATTGGCCGAGCGCCTGGCGGGCCGCCGCGTAAGCGTTGCGCTGGAAGACGCCCAAGGACGCGTGCGTGCGCAATGGAGCGTGGAGCAGCGTGACGGCGCGCGATATTTGCGTATGACGCTGGACCTGACCGCACGGCGCCAGGACGAAGCCATCGCCGTGGTTTCGCTGCTGCAGACTCGGGCTGCGGGCGCGCAGGCTGGCAGCGAACGCAAGGGCACGCCGGTCGTGGCGGGCAGCTTTTATCTGGGCTTCGAGCTGCCGCTTGCAACCAGCCACGTGGAAGGGGCAAGCGTGAGCTTTACGCTGCAACGCGCGCTGCCGCTCGAAAAGCACCGGACGCTGACTTACTCCGCAGTGGCCGGCGTGGCTCGCGAAGGTCAATTACGTCGCGATTTCGCCGCATACCTCGAACAGGAGCGCGCCCGCCCCTATCGCCCGTTTCTGCACTACAACAGCTGGTGGGATATCGGGTACCTCACACCTTATACGCAGGAGCAGGCGCTGGAGCGTATCGAAACGATCGGCCGCGAATTGCATGGCGTACGCGGCGTACAGATCGACTCGTTTCTTTTCGACGATGGCTGGGACGACCTTGGCGGCGGCTGGCATTTCAGCCGCGCATTTCCACAGGGCTTCGTGCCGCTGCGCGACGCCGCAGCACGATTTGGCGCCGCGCCGGGCGTATGGCTGTCTCCCTGGGGGGGATATTGCGCGCCAAAGGAGCAGCGGGTCATGCGGGGCCGTGCTGCTGGTTATGAAGTCATCGACAACGGCTTTGCGTTATCGGGGCCGCGGTACTACGCGCGTTTTCACGAAGTCGTGATGAACCTGCTTGCGAGAGACGGCGTGAACCAGTTCAAGTTCGACGGGACGGGCAACGCAGACAGTGTGTTTCCTGGCAGCCTTTTCGATAGTGACTGGGACGCGGCGATCCAGCTCATCGGCGACATTCGCGCGGCCAAACCCGAAACCTTTATCAATCTCTCGACCGGCACGCATGCATCGCCGTTCTGGCTGCGCCACGTCGATGCA
This sequence comes from Paraburkholderia sp. J10-1, assembly GCF_905220165.1. Taxonomy (NCBI): domain Bacteria; kingdom Pseudomonadati; phylum Pseudomonadota; class Betaproteobacteria; order Burkholderiales; family Burkholderiaceae; genus Paraburkholderia; species Paraburkholderia sp. J10-1. The sequence goes on from NZ_CAJMYW010000001.1 coordinate 1,057,980, forward strand.
ATCTGGCGCGGTGGCAACGACGACGGTCAAGCGGGCAGCGGCACGAACCGCGAACGCTGGATTACCTACCGCGATGCGCAGACTTATCACAACGTCGTGCAGCGCAGCCCGTTCTTTCCGCTCAATTCGCTCATGCTGCACGGTATCGTCCTTGCACAGTGCAATCCGCGTCTGAATACGCCGGAAGGGGGCGCATTCGCTCACGAAGTCTGGTCGTTCTTCGCAAGCGGAACACAATTGCAGGAGCTATACGTCACGCCTTCGCTGCTGGGCGAAGACGACTGGAACGCACTCGCGCAAGCTGCCCGATGGGCGCGAGCGAACGGCGACGTCTTGCGCGACAGTCATTGGATTGGCGGCGCGCCCGACGAAGCGGCCATCTACGGCTGGGCGGCGTGGGCGCCGCATAAGGCGATTGTGACGCTGCGCAATCCGCACGACGAGGCGCAGCGCTTTGTACTGACGCTGCGGCATCAACTGGAACTGCCGATAGCGGCAGCGGGGCGGTTTCACGCGCGCAGTGTCTGGCGTGCGAATGTGGCCAGCATTCCAGCGATACTGGACGCCGACGCACCGCTTGAAATATCGCTCGCCCCATTCGAAGTGCTCACGCTGGAACTGCTGCCGGCATATGGTTGCTAGTACAACGAATTGACCAGGTGCACCGGCTTCGCCTCGGTCTGGTGCAGGTCGAAGATCAGCACGTCGTTCCCGCCCTGCGCGAGCCACGGAGCGGGGCAATACAAGCGCTGTTGCGGGCCGATACTCCAGTAGCGCCCGAGATTGTGCCCGTTGACCCACACCACGCCTTTGGTCCAATGGCTCATATCGAGCCATGTGTCGCCGACCTCATTCAAGTCCAGACGCGCCTTGAAAAAGAGCCCGGGTTTCAGCGGATTCGTGCAGCGCTCCTTCAACCCGGCGATGAACGCTTCATCCATCGGCAGCAAAAAGGCTTCCCAGTCCTTGAGCGACGAGATGGACCCGTCGGCGTATTGCAGCTTCACGGGTTCCAGCAGGCCTTTGCGGTCGACTATCGCAGGCCCGAAATTGACGCGCCCCATGCCCTCTACGAGGATTTCCAGCGCACTCGGCGCGGCAGTCGAGGTGGCGGGCAGCGCGAGCGGCGCGCGATGCGTCACGCGCAACGCTTGTGCATAGCCGTGCGGAATCTGTGCGCGCGAGACGCCACCCACGTAATGCTCGCCGACGAAAACCGCCGCATAGTCATGAACGCCGCTGATATCCAGCGCGCTGGCGGGTTGCGCGGGCAACGTTCTGCGATACAGCATGAAGCCCGATGTCAGGCCGTAGTGTTCGAAGGAATGCGGATCGGCGCTTGACTCGCGTGTGAGGGGCAACGGCAGATTGTCCCAGACCGAAGCGTAGAGGGTTGGCGCGAGCGCGAGGCCCGATAGTGTGGCGATGGCATCGGGAATGTCCGGCAAAGGCTCGCTCAGGTAGCTCGCAATGATGTCGCGGTACTTCACGTATTTCGCCGTGGCCGCTCCTTGTTCATTGATCGGCGCGCCATAGTCGTAGCTCGTGATGTCGGGTTGATAGTTGCCTGACTCGTCCACGTTCGCGCCGGCAGAAAAGGCAAAGCTCGTGCCGCCATGAATGACATAGAGGTTGAACGACAATTGCGAGCGCATGAATTCCGTCAAGACGGCGGAAAGGTCGTAATCGAGCCCAGCGAATACCGGCTCGCCCCAATGCGTGAGCCAGCCGGGGTAGACCTCGCCCGCCATCGCGGGCACCGCGGGAAAGGCGCGGCGCACCGTTGCGATTTGCTGCGCGTTGCCGTTGCTCAACGCAATCGCACCGCCTTTCACGGTGCTGCGATTGCGTTCGAGTTGCGCAAGGCCGTCTTCGGTATAGAACGGCCCTGTTATGCCGCCTCGTAGCCAAAGCTGACTGAGTTCTTCCAGATAAGCGGGATTGCTGGCGTACGATCCGAACTCATTCTCGATCTGGATCATGAGGATCGGCCCGCCTGCTTCGAGCATCAACGGCTTGATACGCGGAACCAGCTCGCCGATGTAGCGCGCAACCGCCGCCATGTAACGCGCGTCGGTGGCCGAGTCGGTGCGCAGTTGAATGTCCGGGTCGCTCAGCAGATAAGAGGGCAGGCCTCCCAGGTCCCACTCGGCGCAAACATACGGCCCTGGCCGCAACAGCACCCAGAGCGCTTCTTCCTGACACAGACGGATGAACGCTTCGATATCGCGGTTGCCGCTCTCGAAGTCGAACACGCCTTTGCGCGGCTCGTGGTAATTCCACATGATGTACAACGCGATGCAGTTCATGCCCATCGCTTTGGCCATGCGGATACGATGCAGCCAGTACTCGCGTGGAATGCGCGCGGGATGCATCTCGCCGCTGCGAATCTGGAAGGGCTCGCCGTCGAGCAGGAACTGCTGGCCGTCGGGGCTGAACGAGAAGGTGTGGCTGCGTTCGAGGTTCACAGTGCAATCGCGCCCTTGTATTTGCGGACTCAAGCACTATACTTCCACGGCTGATCGTAGAACGCTTAATTTCGCTTAAGCCTATAATTCGGCAAGAATACGCGCAAGTCAGAATGCCGAGCTATGTAACCGTATTGACGCAGTTACATTCGAATATGCCAAAGCGTGCTATTTTTCCAATTGCCAGTTCAACCCTTCTCGTCGCGGCGGGAATTATCTGCATCGTCTTGTCGCTCACGACAAGGTCAATGATCGGAACGCTTTTCATCGCAAGGATGCTGCTGTTCTGCGGCTTCGTGCATGCCTTGAATCTCTTCACGACGAAAGACTGGAAGCTCGCCATCAGGCGCATTCCGCCAGTCATCGTGCCCGTTCTCATCGGCATTCTCATTCTGGTCAACGACAGCGCGCGGGCGCGCGGTCTTACCGTGATGCTGATGATCTTCTTCGTGCTCGACGGCTTCTTCAAGATCATTGCGTCGGTCGGGCAAGACGTGAAGCTCAACAATATCGGCATTGTCAGCGCGGCGCTGTCTTTCCTGCTCGCCATATTTCTGGCCGCCAATTTCCCGAGCGTGCCGTTGCCCTTGCTTGGACTGTTCCTCGGGCTGGATCTCATTTCCATGGGTGTGGTGCCGTTAGCCGGCCGGGAGCGCAGGCGCAGCCTGGTCTGACCTGATGAAAGCGAAGCTGGCTGCCGCGTCACGTCCGTGCATCACGTTTCGCGCGCTCAGTGTAGCCTTCGATGTTCGTGTCAGCGCACAGTTACCGTTTTCCACACGCAAAACCGACGGAGGCGATTCATGATCTTCGCAAATGGCTTTACGTTTTCGAACTTCATTATCGATGCGTTTTCGATATTCATGTTCATTCTGTGGTTCTGGTTGTTCATCACGATCACGAGCGACCTGTTTCGCCGAACCGATATATCGGGATTCATGAAGATCGTCTGGGTGATATTTCTGATTGTTTTGCCGTATATCGGCATATTCGCCTATGTGCTCACGCAAGGCAGGGACATGGCGCATCGCAACCAGGAGCGGGCGCAGAAGGCACGCGAAGAACTGCGCCACATTGTGGGCTACAGTGTCGCAGACGAAATCGAGAAGCTGGACAAGCTCAGAACGACAGGGTCGATTTCAGACGACGAGTACAAGCGCCTTCGCTCGCGGCTCGTCGATTAAGCGGGGCGGCCGGCACGGCAACCGCCCCGGCATGAATCAGGCAGCAATCGCGCGGGCTACGCACACGTAGCCCGTTGTGTGATCCCGCTTATTCAGTACCCGGAACGATCTTCGCGATCTTCCAGTTGCTTCTCGACACCAGCACGTAGTCGCCGTTCACGCCGAGCCACTGCTGCCCGCGCTTCGGTGCGTCCAGGTTATGCGATTTCCAGTCCTTCATCTGATAGTTGTAATGCCGGTATTTCGAGGGGACCTGATCGCCCTCGTGCCAGTCGCGATGTGGCATGGTCGGCATGACCTGCTGGCGGCCTGTCCCCTGGCTTTGATCGCCGCCGGAGCCTTGTGCAATTGCTGACGAGGAGACACCGACGACGAGCGCAGCGATGACTGAGAGGACGAGTTGGCTTTTCATGATTCGATCTCCTGAGGCAAGAAGATGATTGACGTCGCCATGACGTATGGCTTATTCGGTTATAGAACAACCTGAAAGCCGTGATGTCCGACTGTACGAACGTGCCCTTAAAAGCGTATGGGCAATGGCTGGAATACGGAGAAATCCAGCGGTGTGAATAAGGGTGTGAAGCGTCTATCCATAGTAGTAAACGGAATTCCGACTTCAAGAACTTTGCGAATGGTTGATTTTGTGGCCGTTTTGCGTAAATCCTGTGAATGCATGAAAGCGTTATCTGTTAGATAACGATCGAAATGCGGTGTGCTTTTCCCACGCGTCCGCGCTTGCGGACTGCACACATCGGGGGCCGCAAATCGCAGTTTGAGAGAACATCGCAGTGAGCCGTTCGAAAACATGCGCAACGAGCCGTTCGGGCGCGCGTGTACCGACTCTATTTTTCGGTGGAGCCTCGCGTGTCAAACTGCGAACCCAGACGCTGTCGACCGTTGTTGATCGTCGTTGCGGCAACGTTGTTGCTGGCGGCCTTCGGATGTCGCGACCGCCAAGCCCAGGGCGGCGCAGCGCCGCCGCCGAGCGTGCTGGTCGAAACGGTTGCGGCGCAATCCATTCCTCGCGTGATCGAATTGCCGGGGCGCATCGAAGCGATCCGCTCGGCGGAGGTGCGGGCGCGCGTAGACGGCATAGTCGAGCGGCGTCTGTTCGAGGAAGGCACCGACGTGCGCGCTGGCGCGCCGCTCTTTCTCATCGATTCGCGCGACTACCAGGCTGCATTGCAGCAGGCCCAGGCGGCGCTCAACCGGGCCCGGGCCGTGCAGGGCAATGCGGCTTCGGAAGTGGCGCGCTTCAAGCCGCTGGTGGCGCGCCAGGTGGTGAGCGCCCAGGAATTCGAGGCCGCGACGGCCGCACTGCAGCAGGCCGACGCGAATGTTGCGGACGCACGCGCCGCCGTGACGCTCGCGCAGCTTCGCCTCGATCGATGCACGGTTCGCGCGCCCATTGCGGGCCGTGTCGGCCGCGCGCTCGTGACCGAAGGCGCGCTCGTCAGTGCGGCTGGCGCGACCTTGCTCACGCAGGTCAATCAGCTCTCGCCCGTGAACGCCGTGTTCACGCAGTCGAATATCTCGTTGCTGGAAGTACGCAAACAGATCGCGTCGGGCTCGCTCGCCGCGCCGGCCGCAGACCGCGCGCAAGTGCGGCTGACGCTTGCGAACGGCGTCGACTATAGCGAGCCGGGCGTGCTCGACTTTACCGATCTCGTCGTCGATCCGTCCACCGGCACGCAGGTGCTGCGCGCGCGCTTCAACAATGCGTCGCGCATTTTGTTGCCGGGGCAGTTCGTGCGCGGGCACATCGTGATCGGCACGATACCGAACGGCCTGATTGTCCCCGCGCGCGCCGTGCAGTTCGACAACAACGGGGCGAGCCTCTCGCTCGTGGCCGACGATGGCACCGTCGTGCGGCGCAATGTCGTTCTCGGGCCGCAGGAAGCGGGGCAATGGGTCGTGAAGGATGGGCTCGAGCCCGGCGAGCGTGTGATCGTCGACGGCTGGCAGAGGGTGCAGCCGGGGCAGCGCGTGGACGCCCATCCCTTCGCCGCTCCGAGCCACTCCTGAGCGGCGCGCGCCATGAACCGATTCTTCGTCTACCGGCCGGTCTTCGCGTGGGTGGTTGCGCTCTTCATTGCGCTCTTTGGCGGCCTCGCGCTCATGCTGCTGCCCGTCGAGCAGTACCCCGACGTCGCGCCCCCCTCGCTCACGATATCGGCGGCATACAGCGGCGCGGACGCGCAAACGCTGGACCGCACGGTCACGTCGATCATCGAAGACGAAATGAACGGCGTCGAGAACTTCCTCTACATGTCGTCGCAAAGCCGCTCGAACGGCACGGCGCAGATCACCGTCACGCTCAGGCCCGGCACGAATCTCGACGTCGCGCTCTCGCAGGTCCAGGACCGCTTGAGCCGCGTGGAGCCGCGCTTGCCGCTGGAGGTGAGGCAGGTAGGGGTGACCGTCACGAAGGCGTCGTCGGGCTTTCTGATGCTCATTGCGCTGCAATCCGCCGATGCGTCGATACCGGCGGTCGAACTGGGCAACTTCGCCGCCAATAACATCGTCAACGAATTGCGCCGCATTCCCGGCGTGGGCGACGCGCAGCTGTTCGGTTCCTCCTATGCCATGCGGATATGGATCGATCCGGAAAAACTGAGCAGCTTCGGTCTTTCGGCCAACGAAGTGATGACGGCCATCCAGGAGCAGAACAGCCAGACCGCGGGCGGGAGCCTCGGCGACCAACCGCTTGCGCCGGGCGCCGAACTCAATGCGCAGATCGTTACGCGAGGCCGCTTTTCGACGCCCGAGCAGTTTCGCGAGATCATCGTGCGCTCGAACCCGGATGGGTCGACCGTGCGCGTGGGCGACGTGGCGCGCGTGGAGCTGGGCAACGACAGCTATGGCTTTCGCTTTCGCGTGAACGGCAAGGAGTCGGCCGGGATCGCCATCCAGCTCGCGAGCGGTGCGAACGCGCTGGCCGTGGCGAACGCCGTGCGGCAGCGTCTCACGCAGCTGCAGCCGACTTTCCCGAAGGGCGTGACATGGGTCGTGCCGTTCGATACCACACCGTTCATCACGACCTCGTTGAGCGGCGTGTTGCGCACGATGGTCGAAGCGCTGCTGCTCGTGACAGTCATCGTGTTCCTGTTCCTGCAGAAGTGGCGCGCGACGCTCATTCCCACGCTGGTCGTGCCGATCGCGCTCGTCGGCACTTGCGTCGGCATTTATTTGTTCGGACTCTCCATTAATCTGCTTTCATTGTTCGCCATGGTCGTGGCGATCGGCGTGCTCAATGACGACGCGATCGTGGTGGTGGAAAGCGTCGAGCGCGTGATCCAGGACGAGGGGCTCAGCGCGCGGCGTGCGACTGTGAAGGCCATCGGGCAAATTGCGGGCGCCGCCATCGCGAGTACGCTCGTGCTCATAGCGGTGTTCGTTCCCATGGCGTTCTTTCCGGGCTCCACTGGCGCGATTTATCGCCAGTTCTCGGTCACGCTCACTGTCTCGATCTTCCTGTCCACCTTGCTCGCGCTGACGCTGGGCGTGGCCATGTCGGCGACGCTGCTCGGCAGCAAGACGAAGACCGATGACGGTACAGGCAAACCCGCTGCCCGGCATTGGCCAGCGCGCATCCAGCAGCGCGTTTTCGACGCATTCAACCGCGGCATGGAAACGGCCACCGAGCGCTACGTGCTGGCTGTGGAGGCCATGCTGCGCAAGCCGGTGCGCTGGCTCTTCGTATTCGTCGTGGTCTGCGGGGCGACCGGGTTCCTCTTTACCCAGTTGCCGCGCGGCTTCATACCGGGCGAGGACCAGGGGCACATTTTCGTCGCGTATACGGCGGCGCCCGGCGCCACGGCGCAGCGCACGCAACAGGTCGTCGATCAGGTCGAGGCCTTTCTCAGGCAGCAGCCTCAGGTACGCAATATCGCGTCGGTCACGGGATTCAGCTTCTTCGGCCAGGGGCAGTCGGCAGCCATGTCGTTCGTCGACCTGAAGCCCTGGTCGGACCGGCCGGGTGCGGCGAATTCGGCAGGAGCGCTCGTTGGGCGTGCGAACGCGGCATTCCGCAATATCCCTCAAGCGCTCGTCTTCGCACTCGACCCGCCCGCCATTCCCTCGCTTGGCAACGCGAGCGGCTTCACGATGAAGATCCTGGACCGCAGCGGCGTAGGCGGCGCGGCATTGCAGCAGGCGAGCGCGCGCATGCTAGCCGAGGCCGCGCGCAGCCCCTTGCTGGTGGGCGTGCGGCCTGACGGCTTGCCGCCCGCGCCGCAACTCTATGTCGATATCGATCGCGTGAAGGCGCGCGCGCTGGGGTTGCAGATCGGCCAGGTGAACAGCGCGCTCGCGCTCGCATTCGGCGGGAACTACGTGAACGATTTTGTCTACGAGGGGAACGTGCTGCGCGTGCTCATGCAGGCCGACGCCGACCAGCGCATGCGGCCCGAGGACATCGGCGCGCTGCGCCTGCGCAACAACGTGGGGGAGATGGTGCCGTTTTCGGCGTTCACGAGCGTGCACTGGACCGCTGGGCCACAGCAGGTCGAACGCTATAACGGTTTTCCCTCGGCCACGATCTCGGGGCAGGCGGCGCCTGGCCGCTCCAGCGGCGCGGCGCTCGCGGAGATGGAGCGTATTGCGGACCACGTGCTTTCCGGCAGCCTGAGCTACGAATGGACCGGCACGGCCTTCGAGGAACAGCAGGCGGCCGGGCAGATCGGCGCGCTGCTGCTGCTTTCCCTCGTCGTGGTGTTCTTGCTGCTCGCCGCGCTCTACGAGAGCTGGGCGATTCCCGTTGCCGTGCTGCTCATCATTCCGCTGGGCGTGCTAGGCGCGGTTCTCCTTACCATGGCGCGCGGCTTTTCCGCCGATGTCTACTTCAACATCGGCCTCGTGACGATCATCGGTCTCGCGGCCAAGAACGCCATTCTGATCGTGGAATTCGCCATCAAGGAAGAGGCTGCGGGCAGCGATACCGTGAGTGCCGCGGTGAACGGCGCGCGCCAGCGCCTGCGCCCGATTCTGATGACGAGCGTGACCTTCGTGCTCGGCATGCTGCCGCTCGTGGTCGCCACGGGCGCGGGTGCGGCGGGCCGCCAGGCGGTAGGCACCGGGATCATGGGCAGCATGCTCACGGCCACGCTGTTCGGCATCTTCTTTACGCCCGTGTTCTATGTGGTGGCGCGCAGATGGCTGAGCCGCAAGCGCGCGCCAGGCGATGACGAAGAAGACGCGCGGCCCGCAGGAGCGAGCGATGTTTAAGACTGCCAGGTGGATGGCGATCGCCGCGTGCCTCGTGCTCGCTTCGTGCAATTTCGCCCCGCGCTACCAGCAGCCTGAATCGCCGGTGGCCAGCACCTACGAGAGTGCGGATATCGCTGCGCCCGGCGGCGAGCGTCTCGCTTCGGAATTGAACTGGGAGACGTTTTTCCGCGACCCGGCGCTCAAACAGCTCATTGCCACGGCGCTCGCGCATAACCGCGATCTGGCGGCGTCGGTGGCGCGCATCGAGCAGGCGCAGGCGCTTTACCGCGTGCAGCGCTCCGCGCAGTTTCCGCAAGTGGCCGTGGGCGCCGACGCCACGCGCACCAAAACGCCGCTCAACTCCATCGAGCCCGAGCTTCCCAACAACAACACCTCGATTCACTTCAATCAGTACAGCGTGCAGGTGGCCGTCACGTCGTTCGAACTCGACTTCTGGGGGCGCGTGGCGAACCTGAGCGAGTCCGCACGCCGCAATTATCTGGCGACGGTGGAGGCCAACGAAGCGTTTCGTCTTTCGCTCATCAGCAACGTGGCGGCGACGTACTACGCCATTCTCTCGGGCAACGAGGGCATCGACCTGGCGCAGCACACGCTCGAAACGCGTCAATATGCGCTCGAAGTCGCGCGGCTGCGCCTCGAAGCGGGCGCGACATCGCTCGTGGATTACCAGCAGGCGCGCATTCTCGTCACGCAGGCGCAGACGCAGCTTGCCGAGCTGCAAAGAACGACGGGCCAGCAGCGCGATCAGTTGGCGGTCCTGATCGGTGGCCCGCTGCCCGACACCGTGGACATGATGCAGCGCCATGCGCTGGCCGACGCCGACCAGTTCGGCACGCTCGATGCGGGCTTGCCTTCCGCGCTGCTCGCGTTGCGCCCCGATATCCGCGCAGCCGAGCAGTCGTTGCGGGCCGCCGACGCCGACATCGGCGCCGCTCGCGCCGACTACTTTCCGCGTATTTCGCTCACGGGCAATTTCGGCTATGTGTCTCCGGAGTTGAGCGATTTGTTCGTGCCCGGCAAGCAGGCGTGGCTCATATCCGGATTCGTCTCGCTGCCGATCTTCGACGCGGGCCGCCGCAGCGCGCAGGTGCGGCTGTCCGAAGCGCGTCAAACGGAACTCGTGGCGAACTACCAGAAGGCCGTTCAGGTAGCGTTCCGGGAAGTCTCCGACGCGCTGATCGCGCGCCAGCGCTTGCAGGAGCAGATCGCGGCACAAGCGCGCGCGGTGGACTCGGAGGCGCGCCTGGCAGAAGCCGCCGAACTGCGCTACCAGAACGGCATTTCCATCTACCTGGAAGTGGTCGATGCGAAGCGCAGCCTGTTCGCAGCCCAACAGCAATTGATCCAGCTACGCGCGGCGGCGCTACAAAACGGCGCTTCGCTCTATGTCGCGCTTGGGGGAGGGCAAGATGCGCCGCGCCCAGCGCATGCGGACGCGGCCAGCGGGGTTGCCAGCCCCTAGCCGCGCGGCTTGAGCACGGCGCACGCGGCACTCAGGCACCACACATGGCAACGCGATTGCGGCCGCGCGCCTTGGCGTCGTACAACGCCTGATCGGCCGCCTTGATGATCTGCGTGACATCGACATCGTGGTCGGGCGACCAGCTTGCCGAGCCAATGCTGGCCGTGACGCGACCATACTCGCTGCCCGCATGCTCGATGGCCAGTTCGCTGATCGCATGGCGGATTTTCTCGGCGATCGCACAGGCGCCTTCCAGCAGCGTATCGGGCAACACGACGATGAACTCTTCGCCGCCGTAACGGGCGGCGGTGTCCGCGGGCCGGCGGATGTTTTCGCCAATGCAGCGTGCCACGGCGGCGAGTGCGTCGTCGCCGGCCTGGTGACCGTACTGGTCGTTATAGTCCTTGAACCGGTCGATATCGACGAAGAGCAGCGAGAACACGCTGCGCGCGCGTTTTGCGCGCCGCCACTCCTGTTCGAGGATTTCGCCGAGCGTGCGGCGATTGTTCAGGCCCGTGAGGCTGTCCGTGCGCGCGAGCAACTGCAGTTCGGACTCGGCGAGCATTCTGCGCCGCAATTGCGTGGCGAGCACGAATGAAAGCGCGACGAAGCCAATGGCGAAAGTGCCCATGAGCGTGCCGATGGTCAGCGCACGCCGCCGCCACGCAGCGTAGATATCGGGCTCGGCTTCCGCCACCATGATGATGAGCGGCTGGCGCGGGAAATTGCGGAAAAAATACAGGCGGCGTGTGCCGTCGATCGACGACGTGTCCGAGAAACTGCCTTCTTTCGCGCTCACAAAGTGGCGAAACGTACTGGCGTTGCGGATGTTGCGCCCCACCACGGCCGGGTCGTAGGGCTGGCGCATGATCATGGTGCCGTCTTGCGCGATCAGCGAAATCGCCCCGTGCGGGCCGAGCGAGAGCCCGGCGAACAGCTGGTGAAAATACTCGAGGTTTATCGCGATCATGACGATGCCGGCGAACGATCCGTCGGGATGCGACAGCCTTCGGCTCAGCGCAATGCTCGGCGCGCCGTTGCGCAGGCGCGAACGGTATGGCGCGCTCACGTACAGGCCAGCATAGGGATTTTCGCGCTGAACCGTGAAGTAGTCGCGGTCGGCGAAATTGGCCTTCGACGGCGTGTCGGTGGCCGAATTCATGACGACGTTGCCCGCTTCGTCGAGCACCAGTATCGAGCCCAGATATTCCGCGGTAATGGCGTGATCGAACAGCAGCTGGCTGCGCAGGTGCGCGGGCAACGCCATGACGTCGGGCCGGCCGATGCCGTCGACCACGGCCTGCAGCGAAAGCGCGTAAAGCTCGAAATTGCGCTCGATGTCGCGTTCGGCGACGAGCGCGACGTTGCGCGAGTTCTCCCGGGCGCGCTCGAGGGCGTCGTGGCGGCTCTCGTAGAGCACCGTCGCGCACAGCGACGCCATGATGAAGGCGACCGCGAGGCTGCCATGGAAAATGGCGCGCGGCCCCGTGAGCCACCTGAGCAGGTTAGCGCGGGTGAACGCTGGCCGCATGGCTCGCTTCCAGGTAGGTCTGCGCGCTCGCGGCATCGACCGGGCGTGAAAACAAGTAGCCCTGCGCCTCGTTGCAGCCGTTTTCGATCAGGAATTCCAGTTGCCGCGGCGTCTCCACGCCCTCGGCCACTACACGCATGCCGAGCGTATGGCCGAGGGTGAGCACCGCTTTCACGATGACCTCGTCCGCGCGCGAGTGGCCAATCCCTCTCACGAACGACATGTCGAGCTTGAGGCGATCGGGCATGAAGCTGCGAATGTACCCAAGACTGGAATAACCCGAACCGAAGTCGTCGATCGCGACCGAGAGCCCCATCTCGCGAAGCGCGCGCAGCGTGGCGAGCGAGCGGGGCGCCATGAGCACGCCCTCCGTAATTTCCAGTTCGATATTGCGCGGGCTCACGCCTGTGCGCGCGAGCGTTTCCGCCATCATGGCGGGCAAGTCCGCTCGCATGAACTGGACTGGCGATACGTTTACCGAAACAACGATGTCGGGGTACTGGCGCGCCCACTCGCGGGCCTGGCGGCACGCCTCGTCGAAAACGAACTCGCCGATCTGCACGATCAGGCCGTTTTCTTCGGCAAGCGGGATGAACAACGCGGGGCCGACCTGGCCGCGCTCCGGATCGTGCCAGCGAACGAGCGCCTCGAAACCCATCGTTTCGCCCGACGTCGGGTTGACTCTCGCCTGCCATGCAACGGCAAACGCGCGCGACGCCACGGCGAGGCGCAACGCCTGCGCGAGGCTCGCCCGCTCCAGGTTCTGCCTGGCGATGGTCATGTCGAACACCTGCATGCTGCCGGGCCCTATCGACTTGGCGCGATACATGGCGGAGTCGGCGTACTTGAGCAGGGAGTCCGGGTCGCTTGAATGATCGGGGAACACGGCGAGGCCGACACAGGCCAGGGGCACGATGACCTTGTTGCCGATGAGCAGGCCATGTGTCAAGGATTCCTGCATGCTCGACGCGGCGGCGACGAAGTTCTCGGCGTTGCCTCGCCCATACAGCACGGCGACGAACTCGTCGCCTGCGTATCGCGAGACGATCTCGCCGTGCGCAATATTGGCGGACAGGCGGCGCGCCACTTCGCACAGCACTTCGTCGCCCGCGGTATGGCCGAGCGAGTCGTTGACCTCCTTGAAGTTGTCGAGGTCGATGAACACCAGCGCAAACTTCTGCTGCTCGTGCAGCGCTGTCCTGACCAGCTCATGCAAACGCGCCTTGAGGCCGAGCCGGTTCGGCAGATGCGTGAGCGAGTCTTCGTTGGCTTGCAGGCGCAACTGCTCCTGATAGCGGATGCGCTCGGAAACGTCGTTGAACACGCTCACGCAATGGGTGGGGCGATTGCGCTCGTCGAGCACGGGCGCGACATGCAGCTCGATCCAGTAGGGCGAGCCATCGGGCCTGTAGCACTTGAGCAGCCCTTCGGCTTCGCGCTCGGATTGCATGGCACTCCGAATGGTATCGGCATCGGGGGACGATACGTCGCAATCGAGCATGCTCCAATGCTCGGCGCGTTTCGCCTCCTCCACGGCGCGGCCGGTAATGCGCTCGAATGCAGCATTGGCGTAGGTGACGATACTCTCGCCCTCGGCCTTCTGCGAAATGATGACGGCGTTTCTCGAAGCCTCCAGCGCCCGGCTGCGAATGCGCAAATGCTCTCGCGCCTGCTCGTGCGCTGTGACGTCGTGCGCCGTGATGAAACACGCATCGTGGCCCGCATAGTCCAGCATGTGCCACGCGATATCGACGTGGATCACCTCTCCGCCAACGCGCACATGCCGGCGCACGCCGCCTGCGCCGCTTTGGGCGCCGGAATTGACATAGCCGTGCAGGTCGCGGCGGAACGCTTCGGTTTCGGCAGGCGGACGAAGCTGCTCGATCGACATGCCCTTGAGCTGCTGCAGGCTCGCGCCGTATTGACGCTGGGCCGCTGCGTTCGCGGTGAGGATCGTATAGGAGCGGACGTCGAAAATGAGCATCGCGACCGGATGCTGTTCGAAGTACTCACGAAACCGCCGTTCGGATTCGAACGCCACGATTTTCGCTGCGCTGCGGGAAAGCGCAGCGCGGTGGCTCGTGAATAGCGTGAAGAGCAGCAGCAGCGCGCCGGCTGTCGCGGTGCCGATCAGCGAGATTTTTTGCCGCGCGAGCTGTGCCTGCGCGCCGAACTGCACCACCCTGATTTGCTCGCGTTGCCCGGAGCGCAGCTCGGTGAGGAGCGACATGATGGAGCTGAGCGTTTCGTTCGCGCGCTGCATCAGGGCGGGCTCGAGCTTTGCCCCCGCGTCGGCGAGCGCGATATTGCGCGCGGCCGCGTCGAGCTGCTCGGGCCAGACGGCGCTCAACTGGCGCAACTGGCGGATCGTGCGCGCATTGCGCGGCGCGCCGGCAAAGTCGTGCTCGAGCCGGTCGTAAATGCCGGCCACCACGGCGGCCCGCTTGATCGGCCATGCGCGCGACGTGTAGCCCGCCGTGCCCACGCCTTTGAGGAAGTCGGTATTCGCCGCGATATGCAGCGTGAGGAGGGCTTCGAGTTCCGACGTGATGTTCAGTTCCTGACGCAGCCGCGAGTCGGCCGTTCCACGCGAAAGGTTCGCGCTCAGCGTCGCGCCAATTGCCACGCATACGATCAGCGCAACGGCCAGCGCAGCGGCGACGCCTTTGCCGGGCGCGCGGGAGGGGGCCTGTGGTATGGATGCGGATAGTTCAGCTACGTTCATCGCTATGCAACGCGATTCGGCACATCGCCCCTTGCGCCGCGTTGCTCGGCGGGAATGGGCAGGTTACGGGTGAAGGCACCGGCATCAGCGCGGGAGGCGGGCAGAGGGGCCATGGCGTTCCAGGCATGCAGACGGCGACGGCACGGGCAAGTCCGTGATCGGACGCTACTGCCTGAATAACGGGTGTTCGATGTGCCGCTTTGATTGGTGTTTTTACCTAGGCGGCCTGGGCCATGCCGGGATTTTTTACGACGGGCGGGGCACACATCCGGAGCGCGTTTTGACGCCCGTGCTTCAATACGCCCATGGCGTGAAGGGATCGCGCGGTGCGCTGTTTCTGCCCCTGTTACTCTTTCGAGGGACTCACATGAAGAAGCTCGTCAACGACCCGTTGTTTGTGGTGCGCGAGATGCTCGAAGGCATTGCGCGCACTGCGCCGCATGTCGCCGTGCTTGGCGACGAAAACGTCCTCGTTCGCAATCCGCTGCCGGGCCCGCTTGCGCGCCAGGTTGCGGTGATCTCGGGTGGCGGTAGCGGCCACGAGCCCGCGCATGGCGGCTACGTGGGGCAAGGCATGCTGAGCGCCGCGGTGTGCGGCGAAGTCTTCACATCGCCCTCGACCGACGCCGTGCTCGCCGCGATCCGCGCGAGCGCTGGCCCGAACGGCGCGCTGCTCGTCGTGAAGAACTACACGGGCGACCGGCTCAATTTCGGTCTGGCGGCGGAACTGGCGCGCGCCGAGGGCATTCCGGTCGAAATCGTCATCGTGGCGGACGACGTGTCGTTGCGCGGACATACGGAGCGCAATCAGCGGCGCGGCATTGCGGGGACTGTGCTAGTGCACAAGATCGCGGGCGCAGCGGCCGCGCGCGGCGACGCGCTGGAACTCGTGGCCGCGATTGCCCGCAGCGCGGCCGCCAATCTCGGCACGATGGGCGTGGCGCTCGATGGCTGCACGCTGCCTGGCGCCGAGAAAGCCGGCTTTCTGCTGGGCGACGACGAGATCGAACTCGGCATGGGCATTCACGGCGAGAAGGGCGTGGAACGCACGACGCCGATGACAGCGGGCGAATTGACGGAGACGCTGCTCGCCAACATCGTCGAAGACCTGGCGTTGAAAAGCGGCGAGCGCGTGGCGCTGCTCGTGAACGGGCTGGGCGCTACCCCGGAGATGGAACTGGCGATCATCATGCGCGATGCATTCGATAGCCTGAATCGACGTGATGTGGTGGTCGAACGCGCATGGACCGGCACGTTTCTCTCGGCGCTCAATATGCCGGGCTGTTCGATATCCGTGCTGCGACTCGACGACGCCAGACTCGCATTGCTCGACGCCGACACCGAAGCACACGCGTGGCCCGGCGTCGGCGCGGTGAATCGGCTGATCCGTATCGAGCCTGCGTTTTCAGCAGCGCAAGCGCGCGCAGAGTCGGGCGCAACGCCCGCCGATGCCGCCAGCGAAGCATGGGCGCAGCGTCTCAAACCGGCGCTCGATGCCGTTGCGCACGCATTGATCGAGAACGAAGCGCTGTTCACGGACCTCGATTCCCGCGCCGGCGACGGCGATCTGGGCGCGAGCATGCATCGTGCCGCGCAGGCCGTGCTCGCTGTGCCGCAAGGCGCGCTTGGTTCGCCGGGCAGCGCGCTCGCCGCGCTCAGCACGGCATTGCGCCGCGCAATAGCGGGCAGTTCCGGGCCGTTCTATGCAACAGCGCTACTGCGCGCTTCGCGCACGCTTGGCGAGACAGTACAGCCCGGTGCGCTGGATTGGGCCGCCGCCATGCGCGGCGCGGCCGAGGCGATCAGCGAACTGGGCGGCGCGAAGCCGGGCGACCGCACGATGCTCGATGCACTCGTGCCCGCTGCCGATGCGCTGGAAAACGCCCTGAATTCGGCGTGCCCGGTGGCCGAAGCGTGGGCGCAGGCGGTGAGCGCCGCGGAGACGGGCGCGAAAGGCACCGAGCGAATGACGCCGCGCGCGGGCCGGGCGAGCTATCTGGGCGCGCGCGCGATCGGCACACCCGATGGCGGGGCGGTGGTGGTGGCGTGCTGGCTCAAGGCGCTGCAGCCGCATATCGGCGCGGTCCCGTAAGGCGGGGTCCCGGCGAAGCACAAAACTCAAAGCACCTCGAAAACGCTATAAACCGGCCCCCCCGGAAAACGGTGCCCCGTGCCAACAGCAATGACGCGATTGAGCCACTCGTACTGACCTGCGGGCGCTTCGAAAACAGGATTGGTCCGAAAGTAATAGCTGGCAGGGTCAACGGCTTCCCCCCGATCCAACCGCTGCAAGACTTCCGGCTCGCCATGACGCACGCCGCGATACGACATCAGCAGCTTCGTACCGTCGTCGGTGCGCAGGAGCAGCCGCACATCGAGCGTCGTGCTGCCGTCACCGCGCACGGTCTGCCAGTCGCTGCCGCCATCGAGCACGACGCCCGAAAGGCGTTCGCCTGCAAACGTACCGGACGGCACGATGCCGACACGGCGCAGCGCGCCCCCGGTCTGGCCGATGATCTCTATCGGCTTGACGTCGAGCCGCATCACGAAGAGCGGGCGGGTTTGCACGGTTCTGAGTGCGGGGGGAAGTTCATCGAAACGAGGCGTGGACATGGCAATCACCTTAGGGGCGTTCACGTTGATAGCGAGGAGGTTGAGCGCGGCGGCGCAATGAAAATCACGCCGCGGTCCGGCCGCCGTTCACGCGCAGGATTTCGCCCGTCATGAAGCTGGCCTCGTCGGAGCCGACAAAGCGGATCGCGTCGGCAATCTCCTCGGGGTTGCCCGCGCGCTTGAGCGGCACGCCCGCGAGCGCGGCCGCTTTGCGCGCCGGGTCGGGCATGAAGCGGTCGAGCATGGCGGTCTGCACGGGGCCGGGCGCCACGGCGTTCACGCGCACGCCGAACGGCGCCGCTTCGAGTGCAGCCGACTTTGTGAGGCCCTCCACCGCATGCTTGCTCGCCACGTACAGCGCCGCATTGGGCGCGCCACGCGAGCCCATGGTCGACGAAACGTTGACGATGCTGCCGCCGCCCTGCGCCGTCATGGCGCGCAGTTCGTGTTTCATTGCGAGCAGCGTGCCGAGCACGTTCGCATCGAACACGGCCGCGTAGCGCTCGGGCGTTTGCTCGGTGACGGGACCCGCCTCGCCTTCCACGCCCGCTGAGTTGACCGCAATATCGATGCGCCCGAAACGTTCGATCGTGCGCTCGACCAGCGCGCGCACGTCATCTTCCTTGCTGACGTCGGCGTGGACGTATTCCGCTTGCGCACCGAGTTCGCGAAGTTCCTCCGCCAGTGCGCGGCCAGGCTCGTCGCGGCGGCCGGCAACGACTACGCTCGCCTTGTCGCGCGCGTAAGCGAGAGCGGTGGCGCGGCCGATACCGCTCAACGCGCCGGTAATCAAAACGACAGGTTGGGTGCTCATGGTAGTGCTCCAGTGAATGTATGCGGGTAAGGCGGGGGTTCTGCGAGTGCTCAGCGAATTCAGTCAGCTGCGGTGTGCGCTTCTTCGTACGTCCCGAAGTCGCTGTAGTCGCGTTCGGTGCCGCCCCAGAACGCATCACGGCGGTACGGCGTGAGCGGGTGGCCGTGGCGAAGGCGTTCAGGCAGGTCGGGATTCGAGGAAAACCAGCGGCCGAAAGCCACGAGGTCGGCGTCGCCGCGTTGCAGGATCTGTTCGGCGCCTGCCCGGTCGAAGCCGCCCGCGGCGATGATCGGGCCGGAAAAGTGCTGGCGCAGGAACGCCGAAGCCACGGGCGCTTCTCCTTCCACCAGCGTTTCGGTACCCATGACGCGCGGCTCGATCACGTGCAGGTAGGCTAGCCCATAAGCGTCGAGACGGTCGGCAAAGTAGCCAAACGTGGCTTGCGGATCGCTGTCCGTTATCGCGCCCCAGCGGCCGCTCGGCGACACGCGCACGCCTACGCGGTCAGCGCCCCACACGGAGGCGAACGCATCGACCACCTCCAGCGAGAAGCGGGCGCGCTTTTCGACGGTGCCGCCGTAGGCGTCGCTGCGCTTGTTGGTGCCGTCCTGGAGGAAGGTGTCGGCGAGATAGCCGTTCGCGTTGTGCAGTTCGACGCCGTCGAACCCGGCTTCTTTCGCGCGCACGGCGGCGCGGCGGAACGACTCGACCAACGCGGGAATTTCGGCGAGCGCAAGCGCGCGGTGCGGCGAGTTCGGCACCCATCCGTTCTGGGTGAGCACCGTGGTCTCGTACGGGACCACGGAAGGCGCGACCGGCGCGTTGCCCCAGCTCAGGTCCACGTGCGACTGGCGGCCGTCGTGGGCGATCTGCATGAAGATGCTGCCGCCTTCGGCATGCACGGCTCGCGTGATTCTCCGCCAGGCTTCGACGTGCGCATCGGTATAGATGCCAGGCGCGCCGATATAGCCGCGGCTGTCGTAGGATGGATGCGCGCTTTCCGTGATCAGCAAGCCGCCCGCCGAGGCGCGCTGGCGGTAGTAGTCCACCATCATCGCGCTCGGGGTGTGGTCGGGTTCGGCGCGTAGGCGCGTCATCGGTGCCAGTACGACGCGGTGATCGAGTTCCACCGGGCCCACTTTCGCAGGTGAGAACAGTTTGAGGTTGTTCGCATTCATTTTGGATGCCTTATTGTTTCGTGTTGTTGGGTGCGCTCAAGTTCGAGCGACGTTTCAAAGCTTCGATCCGCCGTCCACGCGCAGCGTGTCGCCGGTGATCCAGCGGGCCGCGTCGGAGGCGAGGAACGTGACGGCTTCGGCAATGTCCTCCGGCTGCGCGATGCGCTTGAACGCTTGCATACCCAGCGCCGTCGCGCGGCCCGCTTCGGTTTTCGTGAAGGTCGACATGTCGGTGGCCACCACGCCCGGCGCGACGGCGTTCACGCGGATGCCGCGCGGCCCGAGCGCCGAGGCGAAGTGGGCGACGAGCGTATCCACCGCGCCCTTGCTCGCCGCGTAGGCGGAAATCGCGCCAACGGCCGCGCGCGCGGCGAGCGAAGAAAGCAGCACGATGCTGCTGCCCTTGCACATGGTGGGCAGGAGTTGCTGAACCAGAAAGTACGGCGCGCGCACGTTCACGGCGAACAGGTCGTCGAACTCTTCGACAGTCGTGCCTTCGAGCGGCGCCGACTTCGAGATGCCGGCGTTGGCAACGAGAATATCGAGCCGGTCGCCGACGATTGCCCGCACGCGCTTGGCCAGTTGATGCGGACCGTCGGCGTCGCGCAGGTTCGCGCCCACCTTCTGGGCCTTGCCGCCCGCTGCGCGAATTTCGGCGACGACTGCGTCGGCGGCATCCTCGGCGCAGCCGTAGTGCACGAGCACCTGCGCGCCTGCGCTGGCGAGCGAGAGTGCGATGGCGCGGCCGATGCCGCGCGAGGCGCCCGTAACGAGCGCGGTCTTGCCGGTGAGCTGAGACATGGCGTATTTCCTGATCGACGGTTGAAGCCATACCCGCGAGCGATGGCTTTCGGGCGGCCGAGACTGTGAGCGCGCGGCGAGTCTTGCTCGATGCCCGCCGTGCGTGCAGCCATGTGCGGAACTCTAGAGGGTGCTTGCGCGGCGGAAAAAGACTTTGTAGGCTTGCCGGCATACCTGCGAGGCATGGGCCAGACTGGAGAGAGCGATGGAACTGCGGCATCTGCGGTACTTCGTGGCCGTGGCCGAAACCGGCAGCCTGACCGTGGCCGCGGAGCAGCGGTTATTCACGTCGCAGCCGTCGCTGAGCCGGCAGATTCGCGATCTGGAGGACCAGGTCGGCGTGGCGCTGTTCATCCGCAGCGCGCGGGGCGTGGAGCTAACCGCCGCTGGCAAGGCCTTTCTCGACCATGCACGGCTCGCGCTGGCGCAGGTGGACGCTGCTGCCGAGGCTGCGCGCCGCGCGGCGCTGCCCGAGCGCAAGGTGTTCGCGCTGGGCTTCCTCACAGGCCAGGAAATGACCTGGCTGCCGCGCGCGATGAGCGTGCTGCGCGACGAGCTGCCCAATATCGACGTGACCGTCTCGAGTTACTACTCGCCGGACGTCGCCGACGCGCTCGCGCGCGGCAAGCTCGATCTTGGCTTTCTGCGCGCGGAGCCCGGCTACGACCTCGAATACCGCGTGGTGAACCGCGAGCGGCTCGTCGTGCTGATGCCGAGCGATCACTCGCTCACGGCGAAATCCGCCATCTGTGCGCAGGACATTGCGGGCGAGCCGTTCGTCATGGCGTCCAACAAGGCGCGTGTGCTGCACGAGGTGATCGTGGGCTATCTGCAGGCGCAGGGCGTGGAGGTGGCCACCGAGCACCGCGTGGACAACCTCGCCATGGCCATGTCGCTCGTGGCTTCCACGCGCGGCCTGGCGCTCATGCCGGAGTATGCAAACAACCTGCTGCCATGGTCTGTTGTGAGCCGTCCGCTGGAGGGCGAGGCGCCGACGGTCGACCTCGTGGTGGGGTACAGTCGCGCCAACGCTTCGCCCACGTTGCGGCTATTTCTTTCACGGCTCGACGAACTCATCCTTCCTTGATCCACAGGCCGCGCAAGCCGCCACGGCACGCGCGAGCCTCCCTGCCATGCCCGCAAGGCATGCCCCCCTTCCCAGAAAGTCTTTTTACTTTGCGTCGCGGCTCGCTAAATTGTCGATCACACGGCGACGAAAAGAGCCCCGTTCATCAGTCGAACTCGCAGGCCGCAGCGGCCTTGTGAGACGTTCATTGCTCCATCATCTATCGAAGCAGGAGTTGATCATGTCACGGACTATCAGGTTTGCAGAAGCAGGCGGCCCGGAAGTGCTGCAATTCGTGGACGAATCGGTGCGCGCCCCCGGCCCTGGCGAGGTTCGCATCACGGTGAAGGCCATCGGTCTGAATCGCGCGGAATCGATGTGGCGAAACGATCAGTACATCGAACCTGTGCGCTTTCCGGCAGGACTCGGGTACGAAGCGGCCGGCATGGTCGACGCCGTGGGCGAAGGCGTAGCAGGCTTTGCATCGGGAGACAAGGTCAATGTGATCCCGTCGTTCTCGATGAATCAGTATCACACGTACGGAGAAAGCATCGTCGTGCCGGACTATGCGGTCGTCAGGCATCCTGAATCGCTTTCGTTCGCGCAGGCCGCGTCGGTATGGATGATGTATGTCACCGCCTACGGCGCGCTGATCGAAGACGCGAAGGTGGGCGCGGGCGACTATGTTGTCGTGCCTGCTGCGTCGAGCAGTGTCGGACTCGCGGCGATCCAGATGGCCAACTACGCGGGCGCGACTTCGATTGCGCTCACACGCAGCGCGAGCAAGAAACAGCAATTGCTCGATGCGGGCGCGGCGCACGTGGTCGTGACCGACGAGACGGACCTGGTTGACGAGATTATGCGCATCACCGGCGGAAAAGGGGCGCGCGTCGCGTTCGATCCGGTTGGTGGTCCGAACTTCGCGAAGCTCATCTCGGCGCTGTCATTTCAAGGGATCGCGTATCTCTACGGCGCGCTCGATGAACGCGCCACGACGCTACCCGTGCTGGAGATGATCGCGAAGGTCATTAGCGTGAAGGCCCACAACATCTGGCTCACGAGCGGCGACGCCGAGCGCCGCAAGGCCGCGGTGGAATACGTGCTCAAGGGACTTGAGAGCGGCGCGCTCAAGCCCGTGATCGACCGTACCTTTACGTTCGAAGACATGGTGGATGCGCACCGCTACCTCGAAACCAACGGGCAGTTCGGCAAGATCGTGGTGACGGTGTAGCACGCCGATACGCGGCGCTGCGCACGGGCGCTATCAGCAATAGCCGGTGCGCAGCGCCGTTTCCCAGTCGGGTCGTCCGTTGGCGGCAGCGAGTTCGGCGGCCGCGTGCCAGTCGTATTCCACGGCGCGAAACTCCACCTCCCAGCCGCGCGGGCCTCTCGTGACGCTCGCGTAGCGGGCATGCGGCGTACCCGTTTCCATGCGATGCGGGAAGGGGTGTCTGTCCTCGTACGCGGGTAGGCCCACGCTGCCCGGGTTCACGATGAAGCGGCCGTCCGCGAGTTGCATCGAGCGGGCGAGGTGCGTATGGCCACACAGAATCAACGTTGCCTCGACTTCGGCTGCGCGGCGTCTGACTTCGCCATGCGTTGCGGTTCGGCATCCGTCTGCCGTGACGGTTTCGAGGAAATAGGAGAGGTCGTCCTGCGGTGTGCCGTGCACGAGCAGCACGTCGCTTTCGAGCCATAGCGTGGCAGGTAATGCGCCGACCCACGCCAGGTGTGCTTCACTAAGCGCCTCGCGCGCGAAACGGTCCGAAGGCCCCATGCGCGTGCAATCCGGGTCGAGCAACTGTCTTTCATGGTTGCCGCGAATCGTGGGCAAGCCAAGCTGCATCAACCGGTCCGCCGTTTGCGATGGATAAAGTGGGCCAGAAAGAATATCGCCAAGATTGACGATGACATCTGCCCGTTGCCGCTCGATATCGTCGAGCACCGCTTCGAGAGCGGGCAGATTGCCGTGAATGTCGGAAAGCGCCGCGATTTTCATGGTGCGAACGGAGGCTGGCCGCGAAAGTCGTGAATTGGGCGATTCTGGACGATTCGTTGGCCGGTGTCCACGGCCGATTGTCGTTAAATTCAGACGGGCCCCACGGTCACGGACATGACCGCCGGGCACATCGAGGCAATCAAGCCGCCCATTGCGCTCAAGCGCGCGGCGGACCCGGACGAGATCGCCGGACTCGTTGCGTGGCTTGCGCGCAAGGAGCCCGGCTACATGACGGGATCGACCTTCACGATCGATGGCGGCATGACGCTGTGAGGGCACGTAGCGGGCGCACTCAGGCGCACTCAGGCGCGCTGGGCGTAGACGTTGCACCAGCCATCGGCGGCCACCGCCTTGCCGGGGAACATCGGGCACGCGCCTGCGGCATCGCCCGCCGCGCCCGAGTAGAAGCGGCAACTCGCGCAGCGCTGGCCCGCAGCGTACTTCGGGAACTTGCCGGCGTCGACGCTGCTGGCCTTCGCGCGATAGCCTAGCGACTTCGCGGTGGTGTCGTTCTCGTCGACGAGTACCGGTGCGGCGAGTGCGCGCCCGGCCGTCGCGAGCGCTGCGCAAAGACCGGCGGCGTGAAGGATGAAGAGTCTGCGATTACGGGTAATCATGCTAGTTTCCTGAGTGGGGTTAGTGGCGCGGGCCGGCGTTGAGCGGGGTGGTCGACGATTGCGCGGTTTCGGAGGTGAGCTTCGTGTTGCCTGCGTCGTAGCCGTTCGTGTAGAGCAGGTAGGCCATCAAATCTGCGTATTCCTGATCGGTCATCTTGCCCGGGCGGTCGGCTGGCATGTTGGTCGACATGTATTGGTAAATGCCGCCTATCGTCAGATGCGAATTCGCCGTCGGGGCGAAGGCCGGGCCGCTCAGCGCGGGCGCGGTAATGCCTTCGAGTTGCGCGCCGTGACACTTTGCACAGGATTCCGAATAAATATGTTGGCCGTGCTCGACCTGCTCGTGGTCGAATTCGGGCGCGTTGCCGCCAGTGGTTGCCGAGACCTTGATGAAAGCGCCAGCCGTGTGCATGGCGGCACGCCGATACGACGCCTTCGTGCCGTCGAGCGAGGCCGCATTCGAATGCGCCTCGCTAGCAGCGCCTTCCGGCAGTGTCCAGCCGCGCGTGAGTGCGGCGAGGCGGCCGTCGCCGTTCATGCGCGCGAGCGCATCGTCTATGCGTGTTTGCAGCGCTCGCATGCCGGAGCCCGATGCGAACACGAGATGCCAGTCGGCGTACGGCGAGGCTGTCGCCGCAACCGCGAATTGCTGCTGCGGATGCGCATGCTCGTAAGCCACGACTGCCGGATACCAGACGATTGCGCGCTGTGCGCGTCCTTTTGCGACCGCATCGACCGTCAGTTCGGAGGTATTTTCCAGGTCGAAGCGCGCGTTCTTCTGCTGCACGGCGATGAGCTGCGACGGGCTGGACCAGGTCGCGGCGACCGTCTCCTTGCTGTCGGCAGCCGCCGCTGCGGCGGGCGGGTGGCGTAACGTGACGCTCACATAGCCCGAGCGCAGATAGCCTTGCGAAAAGATCATCTGCGAGCCCGATGCGTCGGCGACGCTCGAGCGCGGGAAACCGGCAACGAGGTCGCAGTCGCGGCCCAGCGCGCTGGCTAGCTCATGTGCCGAGATGCCGTCGTCGCCGCCGTCGTCGTCGATGCCGCGCGTGACGAACGTTGCGGTCACGCCGGCGGTTTTCAGCACGGCGCGCGCGACGGCCTGGTCGAGCGCAGCGGTGGGGCTGCCCGGCAGCGTGCAAACACGCACAGCGTTCGCCGCCGCATGCGCGCCGGTGTGCGCGCCGCCTGCCGCGAGCGCGGCGGCCACGGCGAGATAGGTGATCCGGATGTTCATGATCGTGCGTTCCAGTGAAGTCGGGGCCGCACGCACGCGCGGGTGGCTTGCGCGTGCGGCGAAAAGCGGGAGCGTAGTTCCGCGTCGGGTCAGCCGCGCTCGAGTGCGAACACGTAGAGCGTGCCGCCGCGCGGGACATCTTTCGCCACATCGGCCATCGGGCCGCCCCAGATCGGATTGGCGCCGCCGTAGCCGGCGAGCACGGCTACGTATTCCTTGCCGTCGACTTCGAACACGGAAGGCTGCGCAATGATGCCGCTCGCAAGTTGCGGGCTTTCCCAGAGCACCTTGCCGGTGGCGACGTCGAACGCGTAGAGATGGCCGTCGAGCGAGCCGCTGAACGCGAGACCGCTCGCCGTCGTCGCCACGCCGCCGTTCCAGGGCATCTTGCTCCAGTGGCCCCAGAGCTTCTTGCCGGTGTTCACGTCGATGGCCTGCAACTCGCCATAACCTTCACTGCCCGGTTCGGGCTTGATTTCGAAGCCTTCGCCGAGATAGGGCAAGCCTTCCATGTAGCTCACGGATTTGCCCGAGAGGCTCATGCACGCATGCAGCGCGGGCACCACGGCAATGTGCCGATCCGGATCGTAGGACACCGACCACCAGTTCTTGCCGCCCAGAAAGCTCGGGCAAGTGTCGATGGTCGTGCCGGCTTTCGGATACTTCGACGGGTCCTGTACCGGCCTGCCTTCGTCCGTGTAGCCTGTTACCGAGGTCGCCTTGACGAACGGCTCCGCGTAGATCAGCTTGCCCGTTTGCCGGTCGATTGCGTGGAAGAAGCCGTTGCGGTCTGCGTGAATGATGGCGTCGTAATCCTTGCCCTTGTACTGGATGTTCGCGAGGATCGGCGTATTGACGCCGTCATAGTCCCACGTGTCGTTGCTCGTGTACTGGTAATGCCATTTGAGCTTGCCGTTCTTCGGGTCGAGCGCGAGAAGCGAATCGGAGTACAGATTATCGCCGGGGCGCAGCGCGGCGAGCCACGGGCCGGGGTTGCCCACGCCCCAGTAGAGCGTGCGGCTCGCGGCGTCGTAGGTGCCGGTGAGCCACGCGGCGCCGCCGCCGTGCGCCTGCATGCCGTCGGGCCAGGTCTCCGAGCCTTTTTCGCCGGAGTCCGGAATGGTGTAGCGCTTCCACACGATCGCGCCGTCGTCGGGGTTCAACGCAGCGATGTAGCCGCGTATGCCGTACTCGCCGCCCGAGGTGCCTACGACAATCGAGCCGTCGAGTGCGAGCGGCGCGAGCGAGAACGCGTAGCCAAGGCCCGGTTCGAACATCTGCTTTTTCCAGACCACATTGCCGGTCTTCGCGTCGAGCGCGGCGATTTCGCCGCTTAGCATGGCGATATAGACGTTCTTCCCGTAGAGCGCCACGCCGCGGTTCACCACGTCGCAGCACGCCGTCTTGAACGATTCGGCGCCCAGCTTCGGCTCGTATTTCCAGATTTGCGTGCCTGTCTTCGCGTCGAATGCGTAGACGTTATCTTTCGGCGTGCTGACGAATAGATAGTCGCCATTGATGATCGGCGTCGCCTCGAAGCCCTGCTTCAACTCGGCGGGAAACTGGTAGCTCCACGCCTGTTTCAACTCGCCGACGTTCGACGCGTCGATTTGCTTGAGCGGCGAATGCGACTGGCCGTTGTAGCTGCGGTAGTACGTGAGCCAGCCTGGATCGCTTTGCGCGCGGGTCAGGCGGTCATAGGTCACGGGCGGATAGTCCGAGGCGGCGTCCACTGGGCCCGCGTTCAGGGACATCGCCGCCGCGATGGCCATTGCGCAGGTCGCAAGCCGGCTTGCCGCAGCCGAGCGTCTCTTCATCTTCGTCTCCTGAATATTTGTCGATGCACGGCCGGGAAGCGGTCAGGCTGGATGAGCGAGGGATGAGGCCGGTCCGGGTGCGCAGCCGTTCTTGCAAGTCGTATGCCATTCGCCGCGAAGCGTTGCGCACAAGGCGATCCAGCCCGTTGACCGGCGCGCCGGCGAGGTGCCCCGCATGGGGCCGATGTGTTGCATTCCGGTACAGGCCGAGGCGAAAAGTGTTGGCGAACGTGACAGTGGGGCATTCGCGGCAGCGGGCGCTGCACGGTAGCGCGCGTGCCGAGGCACAAGCGCAGCACGGAGAAGGCTGCCTGCAACCGGGCTGGCACGTTCCTGGCTAGATTCCGGCAAAGAGGAGACGGTTGTGTGCGCATCGGTCTGTACCCGGCGCTTCGGCGTTGAGCGGGTCTGAGCGCAGAAAACAGATGGAGACGAAAGTTGATCCCAGAGAAGGTGGCGGGCGTGAGCCGAGGCAGCGCGAGGCGCATGTATGCGGCGCTTGGGTTGAGCGTCGCACTCGGTACGCCTGGGCTTGCCGGCGCGCAAGCGCAGAACGCAGGGAATATAAGCGCGGATGAAAACGCGGCGAGCGTAACGTCGAGCCCGACCCTGCTGCCCGCGGTCGTGGTGGTCGGCACAACGCCGCTGCTCGGCATCGGCACGCCGCTCGCAAAGGTGCCGGCCAATGTGCAGACCGTGAGTGCGCAGGACATCGCGGTACAGCACCGCGAAACGCTGACCGACTTTCTCGCCGCGAATCTGCCAGGTGTGAGCGTGACCGATGCCCAGGGCAATCCCTTCCAGATGAACCTGACCTATCGCGGCTTCACGGCTTCGCCGGTGCTCGGCACCCCTCAGGGATTGTCGGTGTTCGTCGACGGCGTGCGCGTGAACGAGCCGTTTGGCGACGTCGTGAACTGGGACCTGATACCGACCGGCGCGATCGACAAGATCCAGCTCATTCCAGGCTCGAATCCTGTCTACGGTCTGAACACGCTGGGTGGAGCGATAGCGATTACGACGAAGAACGGGCGCACGAGTCCCGGCGGCGACATCGACTTCTCGGGCGGCTCATGGGGGCGCAAGAGCGCGCAGTTCGAGCAGGGCGGCACGCTCGGGCAGCACATCGACTACTATGCGAACGCGAATGTAACGAACGACAATGGCTGGGCCGAGCATAATGCGAGCCGCGTGCGCCAGGCATTCGGCAAGTTGCGTTACACCGATGACGATACGACGCTGTCGATGTCGGGCGGCGGCGCGGACAACCAGTTGTACGGCAGCCAGACCATTCCGCGCTCGTTTCTCGACAACCCGAAGCAGGCCTATACATTTCCGGACCTGAACCGCAACAGCGTGGGCTACCTCACGCTCTCGGGCGAGCACTTCTTCAACGACAATGTGGAACTGAGTGGCAATGCTTACTATCGGCATCTGCGCAACGAGAACGTGAGCAGCAACAACAACACCGACTACGGCTCGATCGACCAGGACGGAAACGTCGACACGCTGGAGGGCACGAACGTCGACTCCGTTGTCACGACCGACAGCTTCGGCGCGAGCCTGCAGCTCACGCTGCTCGGCAAGCTGGGCGGCATGGGAAGCCAGCTCGTTGCCGGCGTAGCGGCGGATTTCGCGAACTCGCATTACGTCTCGTCTTCGCAGGACGCCTCCTTCACCCCCGACCGCGCGACAGTCGGCATCGGCAATTTCGTTCAGCAGACCGATGCGAAAACGCGCAACGCGAACTATGGCGTCTATCTGAATGAGACGCTCACGTTCACGCCGCAATGGACGCTCACGCTTTCAGGACGCTACGACTGGGCGAGCGCGCGCATTGCCGACGAAAGCGGCGTGCAACCGCTGCTCGACGGTTACCACACGTTCTCGCGCTTCAATCCGGCCGTGGGGCTCAACTGGAATCCGCTGCCCACCGTTACCTTCTACGCGACCTATAACGAAGGCATGCGCGCACCCACCGCAATCGAGCTTGCATGCGCGGACCCCGCCGCGCCGTGCTCGTTGCCGAACGACTTCGTGGCCGATCCGGCGCTGCAGCCCGTGGTATCGAAGACGTTCGAGGCAGGTGCGCGCGGTCGTATCGGTGCGCAGACCACGTGGAGCGCCGCCGCATTCAGCACCACGCTTTCCAACGACATCGAGTTCGTGAGCGCAGCAGGCAGCACGCAGGGCTATTTTCAGAACGTCGGCAAAACCCGCCGCCAGGGTGTCGAACTGGCGGGGCACACGACGTTCGGCCCCGTTGGCATCGGTCTGAACTACAGCTATGTGGATGCGACCTACCGCTCGACATGGACCGAGCAAAGTCCCGCGAACTCGTCGGCGGATGCGAACGGCGTCGTGACGGTGCGGCCTGGCGACCATGTGCCAGGCATTCCGGCGCATGCCGTCAAGCTGCGGCTCGACTACGCGGCCACGGCACAATGGAACATCGGCACCAACATCACGTGGCGCAGCGGCGTGTATGCGCAAGGCGACGAAAACAATCAGGATTCCAATGGAAAAATCGCGGGTTATCTGCTCGTGGATCTCGACACGCGCTATCGCGTCACAAAACGGCTGGAGATCTACGCGAGCGTGACGAATCTGTTCGACAAGCGCTACGCGAGCTTCGGCGTACTGGGTCAGAACTTCTTCAACGGCTCCGGCCACACGTTCGATGGCGCGAACCCCGTGAACGAGCAATTCGTCGGACCAGGCGCACCGCGCGGTTTTTGGGTGGGCCTTCATTACGCCTGGGATTGAACGCCGCGACCGAAGCGCGCATCGGGGTGAGTCCGCATTCCTCCACGCGGACCATTTGCGGTAATACACAGGATGGCGAATCGCTGCACCACGCGTTTTGATCGACGCAGGCAGCTTTGCATACGGTTCGCTTACACAGCGTGTTGCGCGTCGCGTGCGCGTTCGGCGCAAACCGGCCAGCTCGATTCGATGGCCGGATGGCCCGGAGCTTGCTAATAGAGGACACCGAGAAATACTGAAGTGTCCGGCAAGGCACCGGCCAATCGTGGAGGAGAGTATGCGCGACGACGTTCATATGGCCGCGGGGCAAGCGGTCCCGGTGTGCAATGGCTGGCCCGCGCCATCGATTCAGAAGGCGCACGAACGGTCGGAGACATTCGGTCTGCGCGCAACGGCGAGACCCGATTACGACGTGCTTTCAGGCGCGGGGCTCGAGTTGAAGCGCGAGCAGAACCGCGTGCTGTGCATGCACGCCACGCCCGTAATGGAAACGCTGCACGAGCAGATCGTCAACACGCAAAGCATGATCGTGCTGACCAATGCAGAAGGCCTGATCCTGCATTCGATCGGCGACGACGATTTTCTCCAGCGCGCCGAGAAGGTCGCGCTGCGGCCCGGCGCCAACTGGGCCGAGGACCGCCAGGGCACCAACGCAATCGGCACCGCGCTCGCCGAGCGCTGTGCCATGGTCGTGCATGGCGATCAGCATTACCTCGCGGCGAACCGTTTCCTCACCTGCTCGAGCGTGCCGATCTTCGACCCGTACGGCGACGTGATCGGCGTGCTCGACGTAACGGGTGACCATCGCAGCTATCACCAGCACACCATGGCGCTTGCGCGCATGTCCGTGCAGATGATTGAGAATCACTTATTTGCGACGACTTTTCAGGAGACGCTGCAGGTCTCGTTTCATGGCCGCCCGGAATTTCTCGGCACGCTCATGGAGGGCATCATCGCGTTCACGAGCGACGGGCGTTTTCTTTCGGCCAACCGCAGCGCGCAGTTCCAGCTCGGCCTCTCGCTCGCCGCACTGCGGGCCCATACGCTGTCGTCGCTGTTCCAGACCACGAGCGCGCAACTCATCGACCGGATGCGCTCGGGCCTGGAGTCGCACCTCATGCTCAATCTGGTCAACGGGGCGGTGGTTTGCGCGCGCGTGCAGTTCAGGCGCGCAACGCTGGCCGAAGGCGCCCGGCCTGTCGTGGTGCACGACGCGCTTTCGCAGCCATCTGCCTGCGCGATGGCGCAGCCGCCTTCCATGGGGCTCTCGCGCCTGAGCTACCTCGACACGGGCGACCCGCAGGTGGCGCTCGTGATCGCGAAGGTGCGCAAGGTGATCGGCAAGGACATTCCGGTTCTCGTCACCGGCGAAACCGGCACGGGCAAGGAGTTGCTCGCGCAGGCCATTCACAACGACTCGCCTCGCCGCGACCGGCCGTTCGTGGCCGTGAATTGTGCGTCGATTCCGGAATCGCTGATCGAATCGGAGCTGTTCGGCTACGAGGAGGGCGCGTTTACCGGCGCGCGGCGCAAGGGTTCGGCGGGCAAGCTGTTGCAGGCAAATGGCGGCACGCTGTTTCTCGACGAGATCGGCGACATGCCGTACCCACTGCAAGTGCGCCTCTTGCGCGTGCTGCAGGAGCGCATGGTCAATCCGCTCGGCTCGACGAAGACCATTCCCGTTGATGTCGCGATCATTTGCGCCACGCACCGCGATTTGCGCGAGATGATCGCGCAGAACCGCTTTCGCGAGGACCTGTATTACCGGCTTAATGGCCTCGTGGTCCGCTTGCCGCCGCTGCGCGACCGCACGGATCTCGCAGTCGTGATCCAGAAGCTCCTGCACCGCGAATCGCACGGACGTACGAACCGGCTGCCGCTCAGCGTCGCGCCGGACGTAATGGCGCTGTTCGAGCGCTGTGCGTGGCCGGGCAACTTCCGGCAACTCGGCAACCTGCTGCGTACCGCCGCCGCCATGGTCGACGACGACGGCCAGATTCGCCGCGAGCATCTGCCCGATGACTTCTTCGACGATTTGCGCTGCCGCGGCGAGCCGCACGCTTTGGCCGCGGCGCCCGCGTTTGCGGACGTTTCGGTGCTGGAGGACGCACGCCTAGAAGACGTGACGGCTTCGACCATTGCGGCCACGCTGGCGCGCCATGGCGGCAACGTTTCGGCTGCGGCGCGGGCGTTGGGCGTGTCGCGCAACACCATCTATCGCAAGATGCCTTGCGCCGATCCAGGCCGCGGGTCGGGCGACGCCTGAAGCGCCAATTCGCGGCGCGCCGCCAGGTCACTGCCTTTCTCGTCCTCTGTCCCACGGGTGTTGCATCCTGTAGCACCCGTGTTCCGAAACGCAACACCCTTCGCCACGCGTGCAGCATTGGCTGCATCGGACGAGCGCTGGCTCGCACCGGCATGTCCCTTGCTTTGAAGAGACTGGCCGCACATTCGATGCGGTATTGCGACTCAATCTCAAACAAGGAGACATGTCATGCAGTGGACGACCCCCGCTTATACCGACCTGCGTTTCGGCTTCGAAATCACGATGTATATCGCCAACCGCTGAGCGCACGGCAGTGTGCCGTCCGCTCAGCCATGAAGGCCGAGTGGGCGGCATGCAGCGAGAACGATCATGAAGATCAGAATACTGGGTTCAGGCGCGGGCGGCGGCCTGCCGCAATGGAACTGCAACTGCGCGAACTGCCGCCGTGCGAGGCAATCTGGTGCAGACCTGCTGCCGCGCACGCAGTCGTCGATTACGGTGAGCGGCAACGGCGTGGACTGGGTGCTCGTCAACGCGTCGCCGGATCTGCTCGCGCAGTTGCGCGCGCATCCCGACCTGCAACCCGCGCGCGCAATGCGCGATAGCGCGATCGCGGCCGTTGTGTTGACCGACGCGCAGATCGACCATGTCACGGGCCTGCTGATGCTGCGTGAACGCACGTCGCCGTTGCCACTCTATGCGTGTGCGCCCGTGCTCGACGATCTGTCGAGCGGCTTGCCGCTCGTGCCGTTGCTTGGGCATTACTGCGGCGTAGAGGCGCATACGGTCGCGCCAGGCGAGCCGTTCACCATGGCTGCTTGCGCCGGGCTACGCTTTACCGCGCTGCCCGTGGAGAGCAAACCGCCGCCTTATTCGCCTCGCCGCGAGGCATCCGCGCCGGGGGATAACGTGGCCCTCCTGATCGAGGACATCGAAGCGGGCACGCGGGCGTTCTACGCGCCGGGTCTCGCACAGGTGAATACCGATGTACTCGGCACCATGCGCCGCGCCGACCTTGTGCTCGTAGACGGCACGTTCTGGACCACCACCGAGATGATCGACCTCGGTTTCTCGACGAAATACGCTGCGGACATGGGTCATCTCGCGCAGCGCGGCGCCGGCGGCCGGCCTGGCATGATCGACTGGCTCGACACCTTACCGCGCGCCACGCGCAAAGTGCTTACGCATATCAACAACACGAACCCGATTCTCGACCCGCATTCCGTCGAACACGCGCAACTGCGTGCACACGGTATCGACGTGGCCCACGACGGCATGCAATTTGAGGTATGACGATGAACGCACCTCTCATGTTACCGGACACGCGCGAAATACCATGGACTACGAATGAATTCGAAGCGCGCCTGCGTGCACTCGAATCACGCTATCACATTCATCATCCATTCAACCGCATGCTCAACGGCGGGCGCTGCTCTCCCGCGCAAATTCGCGGGTGGGTCGCGAACCGCTTTTATTACCAGATCAACATTCCGCTCAAGGACGCGGCGATCCTTTCGAACTGCGGCGACCGCGCAACGCGTCGCCGCTGGATCCAGCGTCTCATCGACCACGACGGGCAAGGCGAGAACGAAGGCGGCATTGAAGCCTGGGTGCGCTTGGGCGAAGCCGTTGGCGTCGATCGCGAAACGATGTGGTCGCAACGGCTTGTGTTGCCAGGCGTGCGCTTCGCAGTCGACGCGTATGTGAATTTCGCGCGGCGCGCGCCATGGCAGGAAGCGGTGTGCTCGTCGCTCACGGAGATGTTCGCGCCGCAAATTCACCTCGACCGGCTCGCGGGCTGGCCGTCGCATTACCCGTGGATCGAGCCGCAAGGCCTTCAGTATTTCCGCAGCCGCGTGCCGCTCGCGCAACGCGATGTCGAACACGGGCTCGAAGTGACGCTGAGCCATTTCCGCTCGGCCGCCGAACAGCAGCGTGCCGTCGGGATCCTGCAGTTCAAGCTCGATATTCTCTGGTCGATCCTCGATGCGGTCGAAAAGGCATGGCCCCTATGAACCCGATAATGCCCGATGCAGGCAGCGGCGTGCCGCTGCGCCCGCGTTTGCGCGGCATGTACCGCTTGCAATGGGAGGCGGCCCAGGACGCGTATGTGCTGCTCTATCCCGAAGGGATGGTGCAGCTCAATTCGAGCGCGGGTGAAATACTCGTGCGTTGTGACGGCGCGCACGAACTCGACGAGATCATTGGCGAGCTGGAGCGCCTGTTCAGCACCTCCGAGCTGGCGCCGGACGTCTATCGCTTTCTCGATCACGCGCGGCTGCGCGGCTGGCTCGACTGACATGACGACCGATACCGCTCTCCTGCCCAGGCCGCTCTGGCTGCTCGCCGAGTTGACCTATCGCTGCCCGTTGCATTGCGCGTTCTGCTACAACCCGGTGGACTTCGCGCGGCATGGCGAAGAACTCGACACCGAAGCATGGCGCGCGACCATCAGCGCCGCGCGCGAACTGGGCGCGGCACAAATTGGCTTTTCCGGCGGCGAGCCGCTGTTGCGCGACGATCTGGAAACGCTCGTCGGGCATGCACGGCAGCTTGGCTTCTATACGAACCTGATTACGTCCGGCATCGGCCTGAACGTCGAGCGCATCGAACGGCTCAAGGCGGCCGGGCTCGATCATATTCAGGTGTCGATGCAGGATTCCACGCGCGAACTCAACGACTTTCTGACGAACACGCGCACGTTCGAACTCAAGCGCAACGTCGCGCGGCTCGTGAAGGCGCATGGCTATCCCATGGTGCTCAACTGCGTGCTGCATCGTTTCAACCTGCCGCATATCGCGCAGATCATCGACATGGCGCTCGAACTGGGCGCCGATTATCTGGAACTTGCGAACACGCAGTATTACGGCTGGGCCATGCTGAACCGCGATCAACTGATGCCCACCGCCGAGCAGCTTCGCGAAGCCGAGGAGACCGTGAACCGGTATCGCGCACGCGTCGGCGAGCGGTGTCGCATTCTGTTCGTTGTGCCCGACTACTTCGAGCAACGGCCAAAAGCATGCATGAGCGGCTGGGGGCGCGTGTTTCTCGGCGTGGCGCCAGACGGCGCAGCCTTGCCT
Source organism: Paraburkholderia sp. J10-1 (assembly GCF_905220165.1). Classification (NCBI taxonomy): domain Bacteria; kingdom Pseudomonadati; phylum Pseudomonadota; class Betaproteobacteria; order Burkholderiales; family Burkholderiaceae; genus Paraburkholderia; species Paraburkholderia sp. J10-1. The sequence continues at coordinate 1,092,836 of NZ_CAJMYW010000001.1, forward strand.
TGTCACGCGGCGCGTTCGCTGCCGGGCCTCGTATTGCCGAACGTGCGCGACGTGCATTTGCGAAAAATATGGTACGAGAGCGAAGCGTTCAACGCGTTTCGTGGCGACGGCTGGATGCGCGAACCCTGCCGCAGTTGCGACGAGCGTCACGCCGATCATGGCGGCTGCCGCTGTCAGGCTTACATGCTGACTGGCGATGCCGCCGCGGCCGACCCGGTGTGTGCGAAGTCGCCGCATCACGAGCGCATCGTGCAAGCCGTGCAAATCGCAAGACGGCCAACGCGCGACGACGAGCGGCCAATCGTGTTCCGCAGCAAGCAGAACTCGCTCGCGCTTTGAGTGGAGAATCGACATGACGTCGGTCGTTGCACGCTTCGATCGTGGCGAGAGTATGGCGTTCGCCCACCCGACGTTTGGGCGGCGCGCCGCGATCGCGGGCGTGGTCGCGGCTGTGCTTGCGCTGCATGCCGTGCTGATTGCGATAGTGCGGTGGGAGGCGCCGGTGTCACATGACGTGCGGGCGCGCATGAGGGTCGTAGACGCGGTGCTGATCGCGCCGATGCCGTCGTTGCCGCAAAAGAGCGAAGCGCCTGCGCCAACGCCATTCCCGAGCCCGTCAATTCATGAAGCAATCCGAAATGTCGCTGTGCCACCTGCTCGAACGCGTGTAGCGACGCGAGTGCATGCGCAAGAGGTCAGCCGCACGACGCCAGCGCCAGCGGTACGACCGGAGATACACACCGCACCCGAAGCCGCGATGCCAACGGATCGTATAGCCGCGCCGCAACCGCAACCCACGCCGGCCGCCCAGGCGCCCGTCGCCGACGCGCCCCGCCACGTCGCCCACCTCGATTGCGCGCTCACGAAACCCGACTATCCCGCGCAGTCCTTGCGCCGAGCAGAGGCGGGGACCGCCGTCATCGAACTCGATACCGCTGCGGACGGCCACGTAGTCGCCGCGCGCATAGCGACGACCAGCGGCTTCGCGAGGCTTGACGAAGCGGCGCGCGCCGCGGCGCTCGCGAGCCGCTGCCAGCCGTATGTGGAGGACGGCAAACCGGCGCCGGCACGCGCCGACGTGCCGTTTGCGTTCACCCTCAGCGAATGAAACGGAGGACCTCATGCCAGCTTATGGAATCACGCACCTGTGGGCTCAGGGCGATCCGATGACGCGCTTCGTCGCGGCGCTGCTCGCGGCGATGTCGGTCGTGTCATGGTCGGTGATCGTACTGAAGGCGTTCGAGTTCGCGCGTCTGCGCCGCCACGCAGGCGCCGCGCAAAGAAGCGTCTGGGAAAGCGGCTCGGCCGGCGATGGGATCGAGGGCCGCCCCGGCACGCCGTTCTTCGAGTTGGCTAGCGCGGGCCAGCGCGCGCTGGCGCATCACGAGGCGAGCGGCGCCGCACACCGGGGGCGCGTCGACTTGAGCGACTGGCTGCTGCGCAGTCTCAGGGCTTCTGTGAGCGACAGTTCCGCGCGTCTTCAGCGCGGACTCGGTCTGCTTGCATCGATTGGCAGCACGGCGCCGTTTGTCGGCCTGCTGGGCACGGTGTGGGGCATCTACCATGCGCTGCTGGCACTCGGCGCGAATGGCGACGCCAGTCTCGAACATGTCGCGGGGCCCGTTGGCGAGGCGCTCGTCATGACGGCGTTCGGTCTGTGCGTGGCGATTCCGGCCGTGCTTGGCTATCACACGCTCGCGCGTGTGTCGCGCGATATCGCCGCGCAGCTCAACCGCTTCGCTTACGGCTTGCACGCGCTGTTGCTCACGGGTAGCGCGCCCATGCCGACGGCAACATTGAAGGAGCGGGTATGAACGACGACCGCGACCTGGACGACGAAGCGCTGCCAGGGGCTGACATCAACATGACGCCGCTGATCGACGTGATGCTCGTGCTGCTCGTCATCTTCATGGTGACATTGCCGGTTCTGCACCATGCCACGAAGCTGGCTTTGCCGCACGCGAGCAGTCAGCGCGAGAATCTGGCCGCGCCGCACGTCGATATCGTCGTGGATGCGCTCGGCCACATGAGCTGGAACGCGCAGCCAGTCGAGGAGTCAGGGCTGTCTGCGCGGCTCGCTGCCGCGGCGCGGCTCACGCCGCAGCCGGAAATCCGGCTCTCGGCCGATCGCGCCACGCCGTATGAGCGAGTCGCGAAGCTGCTCTCGGCCGTAAGCGCCGCAGGACTCGCGAAGGTTGGCTTCGTGACCGAGCCGGATGCGCCGCGGCATCACTGAACGGCCAATCAGGGCTAAAGCTTCATGCGCTGCAGCACGCGATCGTTGAGCACGAAACGATGGAAGAGCGCCGCGGCCACATGCAGGCAGATGAGCCCGAACAGCACCCATGCGAGCACGCTGTGAACGTCGCCCATGGCGTGCCCGAACGACGAACCCGCAGTGGAGAGCGCAGGCAGGGGGATGGCGCCGAACAGCGTGACTTCCCACGCGCGCGACGACGCGTTGATCCAACCGAGCACGGGCACCGCAATCAGCAGGGCGTAAAGGCCGAGATGGGTGAGGGCCGCCACGGCGCGCATGAACGGCGTCTGGTCGTCGGGCGGCGGACGATGGGTCGCGCGCCAGACCAGACGGCAGGCCATCGCGGCAAGGAGCACCGTGCCGACGCCCAGATGCCACGCGATCTCGCCAACGGGGCGCGTGTCGCGGTGCACGTCGGGCATGGTCCAGCCGATCACGAACTGCGCCGCCACGAGTGCGACGACGAGCCAGTGCAAGAGACGCGCGACGAGGTCGTAGCGCGAGTCGGCGGTGAGTTGCATGGGCGCTCCTTGGGCGGAAATGGTCAGTTTAAACCGGCGATTCTAGTGCGCCGAGATTAACGGATCATTAACTGCGCAGCTTGCGCACCGCCTCAAAGCCAGGTGCCGCCCTGCCGGTCGTTCGGCTCCTGCGCCAGCGCGTCGAAATCATGGATCCAGTCCAGATGATTCAGCACGCCTGCACGCGAGCCGAGCCTGGCGTTGCGCGCCTCGGCGGCGGGACCATCGGGCAGATGCAGCACGTCCGCCGTGGTGATCGAAGCGTACTGCACCTTGCGCGTGCGGCCCCGGCGCAGGCGCTCGTAGGCCTCCTGCGCCTCGCGCCAGTTGCCGGGCCCTGCCTTCGCCAACTGGTCGGCCAATACCACGGCGTCTTCGATCGACTGGTTCGCGCCCTGGCCGTGGTGCGGCACGAGCGCATGCGCGGCGTCGCCGATCAGCGTGATGCGGCCCTTGCTCCAGCGGCCAAGCGGCGGACGGTGAAAGAGGCCCCAGCGCTGGCTGATCGGCACGGCGGTGATCATCTGCACGACGGCGGGGTGCCAGTCCTTGAAAAGGCGCAATTGCTCGCCTTCCTCGGCGGGCATGACCCACTCGCGCGACGGCCACGGCGAAGGGTGGCGCTCCACGAGCAGGAAGTTCTGATCGCCTTTGTCGCCAATCGGATAGTGCAGCAGATGGCCGCCCGGCCCGACCCAGAACTGGATGGTCTCGGGATCGGGCAGCAGGTCCATGCGACCGGCCGGCACCACGCCGCGAAAGCCCGAGCAGCCCGAATACAGCGCATCGTCGTAGCCCAGCATCCAGCGCCGCGTGATCGAGCGCGCGCCATCGGCGCCGATCACGAGATCGGCGTCCACGCGCTCACCGTTCGCGAACGTCAGGCTCACGCGATCGGCATGCTGCACGAGATCGACGAGCCGATGGCTGAGCTTGATGTGCTCGAGCCCGACCGCACTCGACAGCACCGCCTGCAGGTCGGCGCGATGCACGCCCCAGTACGAGCCGCCGAATTGCCCGCGATAGTCGGGCGCGCCGCGATGGTGGCCGATCACATCGCCGCTGCGTCCGTCGCGATACACGAGTCCCGGCACTTCCGCGCATACTTTTTCGAAGGCCGGGCGCAGGCCCATGCGCTCGTAAAAGCGCGTGGCGTTGGCCGAAAGCGCGACGGCCGCGCCGACTTCGCGCAGTTCGTCGGTCTGCTCGAAAAGTTGTGCGTCGATGCCGTGCTCGCGCAGCGCGAGCGCAAGCGTGAGGCCGCCAATGCCGGCGCCGACAATCGCAATCTTCAGATCACGCTGTTTCATGACTGTGTCTCCGATATTCAGATTTATGGGGTCGGCTAGCGCGGCTTCTTCACGTGCACACCGTGTCCGTATTCTCAGCAGCGGCAACTCATTGCACAATAAAATGGAGTGAATCTGCTTCATCACTGGATTGAATGAATGGAACTCGGCGATATCGACCTCAACCTGCTGCTGCTCTTTCACCGGCTCATGCGCGAGCGGCGCGTGGCGAGCGTGGCCGAGCAGATGAACATGAGCCAGCCCGGCGTGAGCAACGCGCTCGCGAAGCTGCGCCGCCTGCTGGGCGATCCGCTCTTCGTGCGCGGGCCGGGCGGCGTGGTGCCCACGCCGTTCGCGCTGCGTCTTGCGGACCCGGTCGCGCAGGCGCTCGCCACGCTGCATGGCGCGCTCAATCCCGTGACCGGCTTCGATCCGCTGCGCGCCACGCGCACCATGACGATCGGCATGACCGATATCGGCGAGGTCGTGTTTCTGCCTGCGCTGCTGGAGCGCCTCTCGCGTGCGGCGCCGGGCGTCGCGCTCAATACCGTGCGCAATACCGGCGTCAATCTCAGCGACGAAATGGCTGAAGGCCGCGTCGATCTCGCCATTGGCTTGCTGCCGCAGCTCAAGGGCGGCTTCTACCAGCGGCGCCTGTTCGATCAGCGCTATGTGTGCCTTTTCAGGCGCGGTCATCCTTTGGAGAACGCGCCGCTCACGCTCGCGGCATGGCGCGAGGCCGAGCATCTGGTGGTGGTCTCGGCCGGCACGGGGCACGGTCAGGTCGATGAATGGCTGAAACGGCGCGGCGTGAAGCGCCAGGTGCGGCTTTCCGTGCCGCACTTCATGAGCGTGGGCTATATCCTCGAACGCACCGACCTGATCGCCACGGTGCCGGAGCGGCTTGCGCTGCAACTCGCCAAGCCGTTTTCATTGAGCCTGAGCGCGCTGCCCATGAAGCTGCCCGCGGCGCCCATTCATCTGCTCTGGCACGCGCGCGTGCAGCACGACGAAGGCAACCGCTGGCTGCGCGAACTCGTGATCGAACTCTTCGCCGATGGGGGCGGGCGCGCTCGCAAATGAAGCGGCGCGCGCCTGGCCCGGTGTGAGCGGGTTACCTGGCTTTGCCCGCGCGCTGTGTAGCCGCGGGCAGCGGCTGTGTTTCGCGCACCGAACGCGGGTGCCACAGCCGTGCGCCGCCCTCGATGCCCCGGTCGTTCGGTACGGTCGCCACGTTCGGCGGCAGGTCAAACGTGAGGCGAGCCGCGTTGCCGCCGCCTATCCACAGCTTGTCGTAGTGCACGAGCGAGTCGAGAATGCCGATGATCTTCTCGACGCGCGCGTTCCAGCGCTTGTTGCCGGCCTTCTTGCGTGCGGCGTCGCCGATGTACTCGTCGTACGCGCGCTTCTTGCTGACCGGGTGATGCGCGAGTTCGAGGTGCGGCATCAATTCGCCGTCGCGGAACATGGCCGTGCCCACGCCGGTGCCGAGCGTCATCACGAATTCGAGGCCGTGCCCTTCGATGGCGGCAAGGCCCTGCATTTCCGCGTCGTTGATCATGCGCACCGAAGCGATGCCGAGCCGCTCGCCCAGCATCTGCGCGAGCGGCACGTCGTTCCAGTCATCGAGCCCGAGATGCGGCGCCGTAATCACATGATTGTTGCGCACGAAACCAGGAAAGCCGATCGAAACGCGCGTTGAGGGATAGTGCTTGATGAGCGGGTCGACGAGCGTCGCAAGCGTTTCGACCAGCAGGGCGGGCGGGCACGGATGCGGCGTCGCCACGCGCACGCGCTCCGTGCGCATGGTGCCGTTTGCGTCGACGATCGCGGCCTTCAGGCCCGTTCCGCCTATGTCGATGGCGAGAATGTTTTCGATTTTCTGCGAGGCGCGCTTCGCGCTTGCCGTGCTTTTTACCGCGCTTTTCTTGACCGCTTTTTCGATTTTGGCCATACGTTCTCCTTAGTTTTCTGGTTCACTTCTTCTTTGTTTGCGGCTGCTCGAGCGCGCGCCATGCGCGGCCGTCGCGCGCGAGCAGCGCATCGGCTTGCGCCGGGCCCTCGCTGCCCGCCGCGTAGTCATACACGGGAAGCGCGGCGTCGAGTTCCGGATGCAACACGCCATCCACCGCCGACCATGCCGCTTCGATGGCGTCGGCGCGTTGAAAGAGCGTCTGGTCGCCGAGCATGCAATCGTAAAGCAGCGTTTCGTAGCCGACGTTGGCGTGCTCCGCGAAGAAGTCGTCGTAATCGAACGACGAATGCACCGGGCCGATCTGTACGACCGGCCCCGGCGTTTTCACGTTGAAGTCGAAGCTCGTGCCATGCGACGGATCGATACGCAGTGTCAGCACGTTGGGCGTGAGCGCATCGACCGGTGTGTCGCGAAAGAGCAGAAACGGCACGCTCTTTAGCTGCACGGAAATCTCCGTGCGTCGCGCGGCCAGCCGTTTGCCGGTACGCAGATAAAACGGCACGCCCGCCCAGCGCCAATTGTCGATCTGCACGCGCGCGGCCGCATAGGTTTCCGTGCGGCTGTCTTTCGCCACGTTCGGCTCGTCGCGGTAACCCACGCCCGCCGGGCCTTTTGCGTATTGTCCGAACACCACGTCGTCGGGTGTGAGCGGCTTGAGCGCTTCGAAGATCTCGGCTTTCTTGTTGCGCACCGCTTCGGCGTCGAACGAATTGGGCGGCTCCATGGCGACCATGCCGAGCAGCTGAAAGAGGTGATTGGGCACCATGTCGCGAAACGCACCGGTCTGCTCGTAGAACTTGCCGCGGCCTTCCACGCCGATCACTTCCGAAGCCGTGATCTGCACGCTGTCGATGTACTCGCGCCGCCACACGGGCTCGAACATGGCATTGGCGAAACGCAGCGCGAGTATGCTCTGCACCGTGTCCTTGCCGAGGAAATGGTCGATGCGATAGACCTGCGATTCTTGCGCGAAATTCAGCACGTGCTGGTTCAGGTCGCGCGCCGAAGCGAGATCGGCGCCGAAGGGCTTTTCGATCACGACGCGGCGGAACGCGCCGTTGCTGTCGTTGCCCTCGTCGAGCAAACCGGCCTTGCCGAGGCGCTCGATAATCGGCTTGAAGAAGCGCGCGCCCACCGCGAGATAGAACACGGCGTTGCCGTGAGACTTACCGTTCAGTTGCTGCGCGAGCCGCTGATACGCGCTGTCGTCCTCGAATTCGCCCGCCATATAGGTGAGGCGCTGCGCGACCCAGTCCCACGCCTTGTCGTCGAGCTTGCCGGCGTGGAAGGTGCTCGCCTTGTCGGCGGCGAATTTTTGCAGCGCGGCGTGCAGATCGTCGGACCACGCCTGGGTTTCGCGCTCGCCGTGATTCACGCCGATGATCTTCATGCCGTCGTCGAGCAGCCGGTCGACGGCGAGGTTGTAAAGCGCCGGCATCAACAGGCGCTGGGTCAGATCGCCGCCCGCGCCGAAGATCACGAGCGTGCAGGGCGGCGCAGGATGCTTGCCGGCAGGCGAGGCGGGGGCCACCGGTGCGCCCTGCGCATGCGCGGGCACTTTCGCGCTGGGAGCCGTGCGGGAAGGCTCGCTGGAAGGATCGGGTTGGGTCTGTTTCGTCGACATGATTTCGCTTCAATGGGCCGAAAGGATCACAGCAAGCAAATCCGGTACCTCGACTGACCGAGTGTGCGCGCATTCGGTTCAATCTGCTATGGAAGGTGATTTGTAATATCGTGCGCGAAGGGCGCACTGCGCGCCTTGCGCGTTGCACGATTCGCAGTACGCTTACCGGCGACGGCGCTTTGCCCGCGTTTTGACCCATCTGAACCGACCCGAGGCTCGTGGCTATGTCCGAAAAGAACTCACCGAATGAAAAGGATTCCGCTGATCCCGAGGGCATGCGCGGCGGACTGACCCACTACGGCGACACGGGCTTCTCGCTATTCCTGCGCAAGGCTTTCATCAAGGGCGCCGGATATACCGACGACGCGCTGCAGCGTCCTGTCATCGGCATCACCAATACGGGCAGCGCGTACAACCCTTGCCATGGCAACGTGCCTCAGCTGCTCGAGGCGCTCAAGCGCGGCATTCTGCTGGCGGGCGGCTTGCCGATGGAATTCCCGACCATCTCTATCCACGAGAGCTTTTCGCAGCCAACGAGCATGTTCATGCGAAACCTCATGTCGATGGATACGGAGGAGATGATTCGCGCGCAGCCCATGGACGCGGTCGTGCTCATCGGCGGCTGCGACAAGACGGTGCCCGCGCAACTGATGGGCGCCGTATCGGCGGGCATTCCCGCCATTCAGCTCATTACCGGGTCGATGGTGACGGGCGCGCATCGCGGCGAACGCGTTGGCGCGTGCACGGATTGCCGCCGCTATTGGGGCAAGTTTCGCGCGGGCGAAGTCACGGCGGAGGAGATCGCCGAGGTGAATGACCGCCTCGTGCCGAGCGTCGGCACCTGTGCTGTCATGGGCACGGCCAGCACGATGGCCTGCGTGGCGGAAGCCATGGGCATGACGATGCCGGGCGGCGCTTCACCTCCGGCCGTCACGTCGGACCGCATGCGCGTGGCCGAGCAGACCGGCGCACAGGCCGTGGAGATGGCGAGGCGGCGGCTCTCGATCGATCAGGTGCTCAGTGCCGAGTCGATCGAGAACGGCTTGCGGGTGCTGCTGGCCATTGGCGGTTCGACGAACGGCATTGTGCATCTTGCCGCCATTGCCGGACGTCTCGGCTTCGACATCGATCTGGATGCGGTGGACCGTATGGGCCGCGAAACGCCGGTGCTGCTGAACCTGAAGCCTTCCGGCGAGCATTACATGGAAGATTTTCATCGCGCTGGCGGCATGGCCACACTGCTTCATGAACTGAAGCCCTTGCTGCATCTCGACGCCATGACCGTGACGGGCCGTACGCTGGGCGAGGAAATGGAGCGCGCCGGGCCGCGTTTCGCGCAAGACGTGGTGAAGCCACTCAGCGCGCCCATTTATCCGCAAGGCGGGCTTGCCGTCCTGCGCGGCAACCTTGCCCCGGGTGGCGCGATCATCAAACAATCGGCGGCTTCGGCGGCGCTGATGGAGCACGAGGGCCGCGCGGTCGTGTTCGAAGACGCCGGCGACATGGCGGACCGCATCGACGCCGACGACCTCGACGTGCACGCCGACGACATCATCGTCCTCAAGCGGATTGGTCCGAAAGGCGCGCCGGGCATGCCCGAGGCCGGCTATATTCCGATCCCGAAGAAACTCGCGCGCGCCGGGGTGAAAGACATGGTGCGGATTTCGGACGGACGGATGAGCGGCACGGCATTCGGGACGATCGTGCTGCACGTTACGCCGGAAGCCGCCATCGGCGGCCCGCTTGCGCATGTGCGTAACGGCGACCGCATCCGCTTGAGCGTGGCCAACCGCGAGATCGCCTTGCTCGTGGACGACGAAGAACTGCGGCGCCGGGCGCAGGCGAATGCGGTTGCCGTGCCCACGGCGGCCCGCGGTTATCACAAGCTGTTTCTCGACACCGTGACCCAGGCGGACAAGGGCGCCGACTTCGATTTCCTCAGGGCGACCGAGTCGCGAGGCGCCGTCCCAAGGAGATAGCATGCGGGGCCGGAAAGCCGGGCAGGAGGGCGCTCGAGGTGCGCTTCTTGCCCGGAACCTTATTTCCGGTATAATGAAAGCTCGTTCGGAATATCGAACACAAGAAGCAAAGCATCCAGAGTCGGAGTGACCGACGCCAACCTGCCCTCCCGGGCAAGGTGGAAGCCCTCGAGGCGATGCGGCCGATTAACGGCAACGAAGCGGGAGCAGCGTAGCTGGCACCGGTTCGATCAACCTTCATCCGGAGTCACTATGCGTCAAGATATCCCCGCCGCTTCGTCTTCTTCGTCCTCGGTCTGTGAGGACTTTTCGCACTGTCTTCCTGGCTTCACGCTCACGCATACCGTTCATCTCGTGTCCGGTCTGGATCTCGGCGTCGTTTCGACAGCCGCAGGCGTGCTCGACGGCGAACAGGTGGTCGTCGACCGTTGGGCGGTGACCCGCTGCGGCGACGTGCTCGAGCAGAAAATCGTATTTGGCGACATGACCGAAAGGCGCGCGGTGCGGCTGCGCGAACAACTCGCGGCCGTCGACGGCGTATTGCGTGCCAAGATAGAGCATCATTTCGTGCGCGCCCGCTGAACCATCAGGCTGGCGTCGCATAGGCACGCATAGAGGAGCCAGGGGTGCCAGACACCAGCGCAGAACAAAAGCAAAACTCAGGCGTCTTCGTCGCGGACATCGGCGGTTCTTACGTCAGGCTCGGTGTATCGGAGAGCCCGGGCAGCGTGCGCCTGCTCGAAAGCGTGCCAACGCCCGTCGACAGCTGGGAGGCGTTTGGCGCGACGCTTCGATCTCTCGCAGACCGTCATATTGGCGAGAACCGCTCGCCACTCGTGATCTCGATGGCCGGCGCGATCGATCCCGCAAGCGGGGTGATCTGCTCGTCCAACGTCCCATGCGTTTCGGGTCGCGTGCTCGGCGCGGAGTTGACCTCCCGGCTTCAGCGGCGCGTACGCATTGCCAACGACGCTCACTGCCTCGCATTGGCGGAGGCCGTCGAGGGTGCGGGGGCGGGCCACGATGTCGTGTTTTGCGTGGTCCTCGGCTCCGGCGTCGGCGGCGCGCTCGTGGTGGGCGCCCGCGTAGTCGGCCGCGCGAGCGGCATATCGGGCGAGTGGGGCCACGGGCTGCCTGTGAGCACGCACGTCGACTTCGACGGCACCGGCCACGCGGAGCCAGTGAGTGCTTTGCGTTGCGGTTGCGGCCGCATGGGCTGCGTCGACACCATCGGCGGGGCACGCGGCATGGAACGGCTCAACGCGCTCCTGAACAAAGAACAGAAAGACAGCCACACCATTCTCGACGACTGGCAGCAAGGCGGCGATCGCGCGCAGCGCACGGTATCGGCCTGGCTCGCCCTGGTATCGGAACCGCTCGCAGCTGTCATCAACATTACCGGCGCTTCGATCGTGCCGGCTTGCGGCGGACTTTCCAATGTGTCCCCACTCATCGACGCGCTGGACGCCGCAGTGCGCAAGCGCACGCTGCGGGAGTTCCGCGAGCGCGTGGTCGTGCCCGGCGCGTTCCGGCACGACGGCGGCCTGATTGGCGCGGCCATCATCGCGAGGCAGGACGACCTTCGCGAGCGGTAATGCGCCGGGAAACGCACACACAGGAAAAATGGGCTCCCGACGCCTAAACTGATCTATGAAGCCGAACGGCTTTCGGGGTGAGCATCATGAAAGGGCGTGAATTGTGCAGACTCCTGCTCGTGCTCGTGGCGCTATGCATCAGCGCTGGGGCGAGCGCGGGTAGAGGCGGCGGCGGGTGGTACCACGGCGGCGGTGGCTGGGGCGGCGGTGGTGGCGGTGGCGGTGGCGGCTGGGGCGGCAACGGCGGCATGAATCACGGCAGCGGCTGGAGCGGCGGCTATCACGGCGGCTATAGCGGCGGCGGGTGGAATCACGGCGGTTATTACCATGGCGGCTATCGCCACGGCTACGGCTGGTATCACGGCGGCTACTATCACGGCTGGTATGGCTGCTGCGGGTCGGTGAGCGTCGGCTTCTACTTCGGCCCCGGTTTCATCTACGGTTATCCGTTCTATCCGTACTACTACCCGACGTACATAAGCAGCGTCTATTACCCCTACGTTTCAGGCGACTTCTCGCAGCCCACGCAGTGGATCGAACAGGGGCAGGGGCAGGTGCCGCAGGAGCCTCAGTACGGCGGTGCCGCTATGTACGATCAAAACGAGCAGTATGGGCAAGGCGGCGGCCAGGGCGGGCAGGGTGACGAGGCCCCGTATGGCGTCTGGTACTACTGCGTGGCGTCGCAGACTTATTACCCGTACGTGCGAACCTGCGCCGGCGGCTGGCAGCAGGTCCCCGCGCGTCCACCGGACAGTTGAATGGCGAAACGGCATCCCAACGCGTGGCGCGCCAGTCCTCAAGTAACAAGCGTATAAGGGTCTGCTTCCAGCGTGACGCCCGCGCCGCGAATCACCTGCAGGTACGTGAACGTGTCGCCCACGGCAGCACTGGCCTGCTCGGCGAGACTGCGTACGTTCGCCGACTTTTCGGCGCTCGCCATCATGGCTTCGAGTGCGTCGGCATGCACGAACCCGTGTGCTGCCGCCGCACTGAGAACCGCATCCAGAACACGCCGGGCTGCTGCCCGGGCTTCGCTTGAAGCGAGCGGGGCGCGGTATGCGAGAAAGCCCGCCATCAGCAGGAATTCGGCCGGGCTGATATGGTGGCCGTTGCCAACCGGCACGCCTTCTGTCATGTCGTGATATCGCGACATACATTGCCTCCCGCTTTGGAGTGCTGTGAATGCTGCTGCGGATGCCCCAAAAAAATATAGTACAGAAAGCATCGCTCATGCCGACGAATGCGGCGTTCACCTGGCGCCAAACTTTTTTCAACTGGGTATTTCGATAAGCAGGTACGGGCTTTTTTTCGCCATGCCGCGAAGGTAAGTCGTAGTATTCTTGACCCGGGCAAAGCAGCTATCCAGCAAGTGTCATGCTTTTGTAGGCTTCGAGACAAATTCACGATTTTTCTCCGAGGACATTCATGAAAACGCTGTTTCTGCAGGCACCTTCGTATGAAGGCTTCGATGGCGGCGCTGGCTCACGTTTCCAAACAAAGCGCGAGATCCGGTCGTTCTGGTATCCAACGTGGCTGGTTCAGCCGGCCGCGCTCGTCGAAGGCAGCCGCGTGGTCGATGCCCCCGCAGACGAGCTTTCACTGGAAACGACCCTGGATATCGCTCAGGAATACGAACTGGTTATCATTCACACGAGTTCGCCTTCGTTCCAGAGCGACGTGCAGTTTGCCGAGCACTTGAAGCGGCGCAAGAGCACGATTCTCATTGGCATGATCGGCGCGAAAGTGGCGGTCGATCCCCAGGGTTCGCTTACCGCGAGTGATGCGCTCGATTTCGTCTGCCGGGAGGAATTCGACTTCACGTGCCGCGAAATTGCACAGGGTCTTCCGTTCGAATCGATTCTGGGCCTCAGCTATCGCCTGCCCGACGGCGGGATCACGCACAACGAAGCCCGGCCGATACTCGAAGACATGGACCAGCTTCCATTCGTCTCGCCAATCTACAAGCGCGACCTCACGCCCGAGCACTATTTCAGCGGCTATCTCAAGCATCCGTATCTGTCGCTCTACACGGGGCGCGGCTGCAAATCCCGTTGCACGTTCTGCCTCTGGCCGCATACGGTCGGAGGGCACCGCTATCGCACGCGTTCGGTCGAGCACGTGCTGGAAGAAGTGAAGTGGATTCGCGACAACATGCCCGAAATCAAGGAGATCATGTTCGACGACGACACGTTCACGGATCTGCGGCCGCGCGCCGAGGAGATTGCGCGCGGGCTTGGCAAGCTAGGCGTGACGTGGTCGTGCAACGCCAAGGCGAACGTGCCGTACTCGACGCTGAAGGTGATGAAGGACAACGGGTTGCGGCTCCTGCTCGTGGGCTACGAATCCGGCGACGACAAGATTCTCGTGAACGTCAAAAAAGGCTTGCGTACCGATATGGCGCGCCAGTTCAGCGAGGATTGCCGCAAGCTCGGTATCAAGATCCACGGAACGTTCATCCTCGGTCTGCCGGGCGAGACGCACGAGACGATCCAGAAGACCATTCAGTATGCAAAAGAGATCAATCCCCATACCATTCAGGTGTCGCTCGCCGCGCCGTACCCGGGCACGGTGCTTCACAAGCAGGCCGTTGAAAATGGGTGGCTGAACGATACCAAGGTCATCACGCTCATCAATTCGGCGGGTACGCAAGCTTCGACGATCGGCTATCCGCACCTTTCGCGCGAAGAGATCTATCTTGGCGTCGAGGAGTTCTACAAGCGCTTCTATTTCCGGCCATCGAAGATCTGGGAAATCGTCCGCGAGATGCTGGTGAGCTGGGAGATGATGAAGCGGCGCCTGCAGGAAGGCGCGGAGTTCTTCCGGTATCTCCGGGCGCGCAAGGTCTGAGGAAGCCACGATTAAAAAAACGCCCGGAATTCCGGGCGTTTTTTTATCGCTGACCTTTCAGGGTTGCATTTGGGGAGGTATCGAGGCCTGCGGGAAGCAGGCTGATTGGGCTGATGATTCGCACCCTGTTGCGATTCCACTTGCACCAGCGCGATTACTCCAGATCGCGCGTTTCCAGCTCCACGGACTGGCCCCCGTTTTTCTCCAGCGCGTGTCGCGCGGCCAGTTCGATGCTCGGGCGGTTCGCTTCGAACGCGCTCAATAGTGCATGCGCCGATGTTCCGGTATTGCCAAAGCGATCGTTCAGCGCGTCGAGCGACACGCTGCACCATACCGGGCGATTGTCCACGTTGGCTTCGAACGCGACGCGTGCGGCAGCCACGGCGTGACGGCGACTCGTGAATTCGATTCTCATCCTGGTCCTCCGTGAGTTTCACTGTTACAGGGTAGAACCTGGCGCGGCCAATGTTGAGTTCTTTTTGCGGCTATTTCGTTTGAGCGCCGCTGGCGGGCGGCTTCACCATCGGCGGGACGGGTAGATACATCGTCATTTCACTCTTGCCAGCAGGGTCTTTCGCATCGGGCGTGCCGGCTTCGCTCTCGCTGCGCCGCGGTTAAACCCCGGCCATGCCAGGGTTTTGACAGCGGTTCTAGAATGAGGTCATGAGTGTACAGGAGACCGTAATAACGTCATGGATACACAAGCGAAAACGTTCGAGGAATTGCTGCGGCGGGAATATCGGCATGGGTTCGTTTCGGACGTGCAGTCGGATACGTTGCCGCGCGGTTTGTCCGAGGACGTGATCCGCCTTATCTCGGCGCGCAAGCAGGAGCCGGACTTCATGCTCGAATGGCGGCTCGCTGCCTACCGGCATTGGCTCACGATGACCGAGCCGCATTGGGCGAGCATCGAACACCCGCCGATCGACTTCCAGGACATCGCCTACTATTCGGCGCCGCTCACGCAGGCAAACCGGCCGAAGAGCCTCGACGAAGTCGATCCGGAACTCCTTCGCACCTACGAAAAGCTCGGCGTGCCGCTCCAGGAGCGCGAGATGCTCGCGGGCGTGGCCGTGGACGCGGTTTTCGACAGCGTGTCCGTTGCCACGACGTTTCGCCGGCAGCTGGGCGAGCTTGGCATCGTGTTCTGCTCGTTCTCGGAAGCGGTGCGCGAGCATCCGGACCTCGTGCGCCAGTATCTCGGTTCGGTCGTGCCGTACACCGACAATTTCTTTGCAACGCTCAACTCCGCGGTATTCAGCGACGGTTCGTTTTGCTATATCCCGCCGGGCGTGCGCTGCCCGATGGAGTTGTCCACGTACTTCCGCATCAACGCACGCAACACGGGCCAGTTCGAGCGCACGCTCATCGTGGCCGACAAGGGCGCTTATGTGAGCTACCTGGAAGGCTGCACGGCGCCGATGCGCGACGAAAACCAGCTGCACGCCGCCGTGGTGGAACTCGTTGCCCTGGAGGGCGCGCAAATCCGCTATTCGACGGTGCAGAACTGGTATCCGGGCGACGCGCAGGGACGCGGCGGCATCTACAACTTCGTGACGAAACGCGGCGACTGCCGCGAGGCCAACGCGAGGATTTCGTGGACGCAAGTCGAAACGGGGTCCGCCATTACGTGGAAATATCCGAGCGTCATTTTGCAGGGCGACAACTCGATTGGCGAATTCTATTCGGCGGCGCTCACCAACCACTATCAGCAGGCCGATACCGGCACGAAGATGGTTCATATCGGGCGCAATACGCGCAGCACGATTCTCTCGAAGGGGATTTCGGCTGGCCGCGGCAAGAACGCGTATCGCGGGCTCGTGAAAATGGCGCGCTCGGCCGAGAACGCCCGCAATTACACCCAGTGCGATTCGCTCCTGCTCGGCGATCGATGCAGCGCGTTCACGTTTCCGTATATCGAGGTGAAAAACCCGAGCGCGAAGGTCGAACACGAAGCCTCGACGTCGCGCATTGGCGAAGACCAGCTGTTCTATTGCCGGCAGCGCGGGCTCACCGAGGAGGACGCGGTGTCGATGATCGTCAACGGTTTTTGCAGGGACGTTCTCAAGGAATTGCCGATGGAATTCGCGGTGGAAGCGCAAAAGCTTCTGGGCGTGAGTCTGGAAGGCAGCGTAGGTTGAGAGGGAGAGCAGTATGCTGGAAGTTCGCAATCTGAATGTCGAAGTCGAAAGCAAGCCGATTTTGCGTGGTGTGGATTTGCGCGTGAACGCGGGCGAGGTTCACGCGATCATGGGGCCGAACGGCTCCGGCAAAAGCACGCTCGCCCACGTGCTGGCGGGGCGCGAGCAATACGTGGTCACGGGGGGCAGCGTGCAGTACGACGGCTGCGACCTGCTCGCGCTCGCGCCCGACGAACGTGCGCGGCGCGGGCTCTTTCTCGCGTTCCAGTATCCGGTGGAGATACCGGGCGTGAGCAATATCTATCTGCTCAAGGCCGCGCTCAACGCGCAGCGCAAACAACGGGGCGAAGCGGAACTCGACGCCATGGACTTTCTCGCGCTGGTGAAAGAAAAGATGGCGGCGATGGAGATGAAGGAAGCGCTTTTGTACAGGGGCGTGAACGAAGGGTTTTCGGGCGGCGAGAAAAAGCGCAATGAGGTGCTGCAAATGACGGTGCTGGAGCCGCGCCTCGCCATTCTCGACGAGACCGACTCCGGCCTCGATATCGACGCGCTGCAACTCGTCGCGCGCGGTGTGAACCAGATGCGCAGCGCGGAGCGGGCGATTGTGCTGGTGACGCACTACCAGCGCCTGCTCGACTACATCGTGCCGGACCACGTGCACGTGCTTGCGCAGGGCCGTATCGTGCGATCGGGTTCGCATGAGCTTGCACTCGAACTGGAGCGCAAGGGCTACGGCTGGCTCGGCGAGCCGGATAGCGACGAACCGGCAGGTGGGCCGGGCGCCGGCCCGCAACACACGGCTGCCGCCAGGGAGCAACGATGAGCGAATCAACGCGCGAGCATTACCGCGACGCTTTCCGCACGATGGCGGGAACGCTGGCGGGCGTCGAGCTGCCCTGGCTGCGCAAGGCAAGGCGGCACGCGTTCGACCGGTTCGAAATCCTGGGCTTTCCCGGCACGCAGCTCGAAGCGTGGAAGTACACCAATGTCATGTCCATTGCGAAGCCGCATTGGCATTTCATGCCTTCGGACGGTGAGCAAACGGATTATGCGCGCCTGATTGACGACCTCGTGCCCGCCGATGCTGGCGGCCGTATCGTGTTCGTGAACGGCCGCCACGCGCCGAAGCTCTCGTACCTGCCGCCTTTGCCGGAAGGCGCATTCGTTGGCACGCTCGCCCAGGCAATACGAAGGATTCCTGATCGGATCGAGTCGATCATGGCGCGCCGCGCGCCGGAGGACGGCTTCGCGGCGCTCAACGGCGCATTTCGAAGCGACGGCTATGTGGTCGTGCTGCCGCCAGGCTGCGTGCTGGACTGGCCGCTGCACGTGTTGTTCTTCAGCAGCGAAGCCGCGCTCGCCATGCATCCATTCAACGCCGTGGTTGCGGCGCGCGGCGCGCGATGTTCGATTGTCGAGCAGTTCGCTGGCATTACCGACGAAGCGTATTTCGTCAACACCGCCACGGAGATCGTCGCCGACGAAGAGGCTGACATTCAGCATTGCCGTATCCAGCAGGAGGCGCGCACAGCGTTTCACATCGCACACGTCGGCGTTTCGCAGCGGCGCGCCAGCCACTTCACCTCGCACTCGTTCGCGTTCGGCGGGGCGTTGTCGCGCACACAGATCGATACTCGCCTCGACGCGGAAGACGCCCAGGTCGATCTGAACGGCCTGTATTTCGTGAGCGCCAGGCAGCACGTGGATCATCACACGCGCATCGACCATGAGATGCCGCGCGGCACGAGCCGCGAATACTATCGCGGCGTGCTCGACGGCGCTTCGCATGCCGTGTTCGACGGCCGCGTGATCGTGCATCAGGACGCGCAGCAGACCAACGCACACCAGGGAAACGACAACCTGCTGCTCTCGCGCAACGCCGAGATCGACACGAAGCCGCAACTGGAGATTCACGCCGACGACGTGAAGTGTACGCACGGCGCGACCGTCGGCCAACTCGACGAGAACCCGCTCTTCTACCTGCGCTCGCGCGGCATTGACGAGCGCATGGCGCGTGCGCTGCTCGTGTGGTCGTTCGCGCGCGTGAGCGTGGATCGCGTGGAAAGCGCTGCGCTGCGCAGCCGGCTCACGCAGCAACTGCTCGCGCGCTTGCCCGGTGGCGAATATCTGCGGGGACTGTCATGAATCTACTCGAACCGGTGAGTATTCCCGACGCCGAAACGGTCATGGGTTGGCGTCGCGACTTTCCGATTCTGCGCGAAAGCGTGCATGGCAAGCCGCTCGTGTATCTCGACAACGCCGCGACCACGCAGAAGCCCGCGAGCGTGATCGCCGCCGAGCAGGCCTATTACGAACATGACAACGCCAACGTGCATCGCGGCGTGCATGCGCTGTCGCAGCGTGCAACCGACGCCTATGAGGGCGCTCGCGCGCGCATTGCGCATTTCCTGCATGCGGCGCACGAGAACGAGATCGTATACACGCGGGGCACGACGGAAGCGATCAATCTGGTGGCGCAAAGCTACGCGCGGCCGCGACTTCAGCCCGGTGACGAAGTGCTCATCACCGCGATGGAGCATCACTCGAACATCGTGCCGTGGCAACTCGTCTGTGCGCAAACGGGCGCGCTGCTGAAGGTGGCGCCGATCGACGACGACGGCACGCTCGACCTCGACGCTTACGAACGCCTGCTCGGCGCACGCACGCGCATGGTGGCCGTCGCGCACGCGTCCAACGCGTTGGGAACCGTGAATCCGGTTGCGCGGATGATCGAGCTTGCGCATGCGCGCGGCGTCCCGGTGCTGGTCGATGGCGCGCAGGCGATCGCGCACCTTCCCGTGGACGTGGCCGCGCTCGGTTGCGACTTCTATGCATTCTCGGGGCACAAGATCTATGGCCCCACGGGCATTGGCGCGCTGTATGCAAAATCGGCGTTGCTCGAGGTCATGCCGCCATGGCAGGGCGGTGGCGACATGATCCGCTCCGTGACGTTCGAGAAGACCGAGTACAACGTGATTCCGTGGCGCTTTGAAGCGGGCACGCCGAATATCGCCGGCGCGATCGGGCTGGCGGCGGCGCTCGACTACGTGAGCGCGATTGGCCTGGAAGTGGCGCAGCGGCACGAGGCTGATCTGCTCGCTTATGCAGACGCTGTTTTGCGTAATATGCCCAACGTGAGAATGATTGGAACTGCGAAGGAAAAGCTGGGCATCCTCTCATTCGTGATGGAGAACGCGCATGCCCACGACGTCGGCACGATACTCGATCATTGTGGCGTGGCGGTGCGTACCGGGCATCATTGTGCGATGCCGGTGATGGAGCGCTATGGCGTGCCGGCCACGGTGCGCGCTTCGTTTGCGCTGTACAACACGCGCTCCGAAGTCGACGCGCTGCTGCACGGCCTCGCGCGCGTAGAAGAGGTATTTCCGTTATGAGCGACCTGCGCGACCTGTACCAGGAAACGATCTTTGACCACTACAGGCGGCCGCGGAACTGTCACGCCGTGACCGGTGCGACGCATCGCGCCGAGGGGTATAACCCGTTGTGCGGCGACCGCGTGACGTTGTATTTGCGTATCGAGGACGGAGTCGTCAAGGACGCGGGCTTCGAGGGTGCGGGGTGCGCGATCGCAACGGCTTCGGCTTCGTTGATGACGGAGGCGCTCAAGGGCCGCACGCAAGCGGAGGTCGAAGCACTGTTCGAACGCTTTCACACGATGGCGACGGCGCCTTCGGACCGGCCGGTCTCGATCGAAGGGCTCGGTAAGCTCGCCGTACTCGCGGGCGTGCGCGAATTTCCGGCGCGAATCAAATGCGCGACGCTCGCGTGGCACACGCTGCACGCCGCGTTGCGTGACGAACGTGGCACCGTTTCAACCGAGTGAGGCAGTGCGCGCCCGGAGGCCAATGACGATGAATACGCAAACAACGAGCGACGACCTGCGCGAACGCGTGATCGACGCGCTGCGCTCGGTGTTCGATCCGGAGATACCGGTCAACATCTACGATCTGGGGCTCGTTTATCAACTTGACGTGGACGCCGAAGCGGGCCGCGTGACGATACACATGACGCTGACCGCGCCCGGTTGCCCGGTGGCGCAAACCTTCCCGGGCACGGTCGAAGATTGCGTGAACGACGTAGAAGGCGTGAGCGAGACGCATGTGGAACTGGTCTGGGAGCCGCCGTGGACAAGAGCGCGCATGTCCGAAGCGGCGCTCCTGCAACTGGGGATGCTTTGACATGGCCGATTGGGTGGACGTGACGCCATACAGCGAATTTCAACCGGGTTCCGTGCGCAGCGTCGACGTGGACGGCACGCCGGTCGCGGTATTCAATCTCGAAGGAACCTGTTATGCGATCGAGGACACCTGTCCGCACGATGGCGGCGTGCTCACGGGCGGCGATGTGGAAGGCGACGAGGTGATCTGCCCGCGGCATGGCGCGCGCTTTTGCATCAAGACGGGAAAAGTGCTCGCGCCGCCCGCGTATGAGGACGTCGCGGTGTTCGCGGTGCGTGTGGAAGCGGGCATGGTGCAGGTGCGGGATGCACGCTGGGACGAGGGCTTTTCCTGAACGCGCATGCCACCCAGGCGCCTCACGCGCAGTGGTCAGCGGCATAATGGATGCGCGCATTGGTGCACGGGTGTGTCGTACCGCGCGCGCCGATCTTCGCGCTCTGCATGCGTTGCAACTATCGAGAGGCATCCATGAAGGCTCTGTTCCATCTTGCAGCGGCGGCCGCGGCAGGCACGCTCGTCATGTTCTACCTGGACCCGATTTCCGGCCCGCGGCGCCGCGCGAAGTTGCGCACCACGCCGTTTTCGCGACGTCGCGGCCGCGTGAGCGCTCACGGTCATGCAGATTCACTCGGCGTGGACGGCGAACTGGCGGGCCCGGGCGGCGGCATTGGCACCGCGCCGTGAGCCCCGATGCCCGCACTTTTCCCGGACCTGAATAACCGCGTTGCGCTCGTGACGGGCGGCTCGCGCGGAATCGGCCGCGCCATTGCCGTTACGCTCGCTTCGGCCGGCGCGGCGGTTGCAGTGAATTACCGGCAACGTGCCGACGAAGCCCGGCAGGTCGTCACGCAGATCGAAAGCGCCGGTGGCCGCGCGCTCGCCTTGCGCGCCGACGTGTCGTCGGCAAGCGAGGTCGCCGCCATGATCGGCGAGATCGAGCGCGGCCTCGGCGCGGTCGACATACTCGTGAACAACGCGGGCACGGGCACCATTACCGACATCGAGTCGCTGACCGAAGCCGAATTCGACCGCACGCTCGCCGTCAATCTCAAGTCGGCGTTTCTCTGCACGCAAGCGGTGTTGCCCGGTATGCGCGCGCGCCGCTGGGGGCGCATCGTCAATCTTTCTTCGGCAGCCGCGCGCGGCGGTGGCCTCGTCGGCGTTCACTACAACGCTTCGAAAGCCGGCCTCGAAGGCTTGACGCGCGGCTACGCCGCACGCGTGGCCCGCGAAGGCGTCACTGTGAACGCCGTGGCGCCCGGGCTCATCGACACCGAGATGGCGGCGCCGCTGAAAGCGGCGAACGTTGCGGAACGGCTGCCCATTGGCCGCCTCGGTGAAGCCAGCGAGGTCGCCCAGGTCGTGCTGATGGTGGTCGGCAATGGCTTCGTCACCGGGCAGACCATTCCCGTGAACGGCGGCGTCAGTTTCATCTAGCACGACGCTGTGCGCTTCGTTTAGTTCACCTTGTTTGCAAACCGGCGTGCGAGCGCCGCGCAATCTTCATACCTGAATTCAAGGCCGATTTCGCCAATTCGGCGCCAATTGCACGCCGAGCCAGCTTCAAACTTACCAATCGAAAATATTTCGTAAGGACTCTGACGCTGAGCATTCATACCCCGATGCTTTAATCCTCATGCCGTGTAGCCTCCGCATTCCGCTGGCATGAGCGCGACGATGCGGGCTGCATAACGCCTTTTCTGCGGCTTCACGGTGACCCCGACAATACGAAACCAACCAGGAGCCGAATATGCAATGGCGTCACGTCGCAGTTGGTTCGCTCACAGCCGCAGCATTCGCATCGACAGTTGCGTGGAGTGCTGGTGACGATCACGACAAGAATCATCCGGAACACGGTCACACTGCTACCCCGATCAAACACCTCGTCGTGATTTATGGCGAGAACGTTTCGTTCGACCACTACTTCGCGACTTATCCGCATGCGACCAACCCGTCCGGCGAGCCTGCATTCAAGGCGCAACCCGGCACGCCCGAAGTGAACGGTCTGACCGGCACGCTGCTGTCCCAAAACCCGAACTTCACGAATGCGGGCAATGGCGCGGGCGCGGCCAATCCGTTCCGTCTGGATCGCACGCAGGCGGCCACGGCTGACCAGAACCACGCCTATACGGCCGAGCAGCAGGCGTACGACAACGGCCGGGCCGACCTCTTCCCGGAGTACACGGGTAATGGCACGAGCGGTGGCGCCGGCGCATTTGGCACGAAGGGCCAGGTGATGGGCTATTACGACGGCAACACCGTCACGGCGCTGTGGAACTACGCGCAGCACTTCGCGATGAGCGATAACGCGTATACGTCGACCTACGGTCCTTCCACGCCCGGCGCGCTCGAAGTGGTCTCGGGCCAGACCAACGGCATGAAGGTTGTGCTAACAACGAAAAAGCCTTCGACCGCGGGTTCGTACTATGTGAACGACGGGCAGGGCGGCTTCACGATGATCAATGACGTCGATCCGGCCAACGACCTCTGCTCGAGCACGACCGACACGGCGCAGATGACGGGCAAGAATATCGGCGACCTGCTGAACGCGCGCAGTGTCTCGTGGGGCGGCTTCATGGGCGGCTTCAACCTCTCGACGACGAACAGCAATGGCACGACCGGCTGCAAGCGCAGCACGCTTTCGCCGGTGGTCGGCGCGTCCACGTCCGACTATATTCCGCACCATAACTGGTTCCAGTACTACGCATCGACGTCGAACCCGCAGCATCTGCGTCCGAGCTCGCTCGCCGCGATCGGGCACAGCGTGGGCAAGAACGGGAACCCCGACCCGGCGAATCACCAGTACGATACCGACGACTTCTTCAATGCCGTGAAGGCGGGCAATTTCCCGTCGGTGAGCTTCCTCAAGGCTCCGGCCTACCAGGATGGCCACGCGGGCTACTCTGACCCGCTCGACGAGCAGGCTTTCGTCGCGAAGGTCGTGAACTTCCTGCAGGAGCAGCACGACTGGGAAGATACGGCCGTTATCGTGGCCTGGGACGACTCGGACGGCTGGTACGACCATGCGTACGCGCAGCCCAACAGTGCTTCGTACGATAGCGTGGCCGACCAGTTGACCGCGGCCGGCATTTGCGGCACCGGTTCGGCGCCGGCCGGCTTGAACGGCAAGCCCGTGAACGGCCGCTGCGGTCCGGGCACGCGCATCCCGTTCGTCGTGATCTCGCCGTGGGCCCGTGAGAACTACGTCGACCACACGTTGATCGACCAGTCTTCTGTGGTGCGCTTCATCGAAGACAACTGGCTTGATGGTCAGCGCATCGGCGGCGGGTCGTTCGACGCCACGGCGGGCAGCATCATGGGCATGTTCGACTTCGACCGCCGTGGCCGTGGCCACGAAGACCGCAGGGTGTTCCTCGACCCGGCGACGGGCGTGGTGCTCGACAAGGCGCCGAAGGCTTGACAGCTTAGGATGGCTGATCGTTAAGGTATGAAAGAAGAAGCGCGCCCCTGCGAGATTCGTCTTGCAGGGGCGCGCTCGATTTTTCAGCGGTTGATCAGGCGGGGTGGGAAGCGTGCCCGTGATCGCCAAGTCCGTGCTTGTCGTCGTATTCGCGTGAAATATCTTTGTTGGTGTAGTCGCCCATGCGCCAGGCGGCAAGCAGACTAATTACCGCGCACACGGCGATATAGATCGCAATCGCGTAACCCGTTTGGTAATACGCGAAAAGCGCTGTGGCGATCAGCGGCGCCGGGCCGCCCGCAATCACGGAAGCCAGCTGATAACCGAGCGAGGCGCCGCTGTAGCGCAACCGCCCCGTGAACGATTCAGCGATGAACGCAGCCTGCGGACCATAAAGCATGGCGTGCGGCACGAGCGAAAGCACGACGGCCACGAAAATCCACGCCGGGTTTTTCGTATCCACCATTCCGAAGTAGATAAAGCCGAAAATGCCTACGGCCACCGCGCCGATCATGTACATGCGCTTGCGTCCGATCAGGTCGGACATGTGCCCAAAGAACGGAATGGTCACGAACTGCAGCACCGCAGCCGCCAATACCGCGCTGAGCATGAGGTCGCGCGAAACGTGCAGCGTCTTCACGCCATAAGTAAAGACGAAGGCTGTGTAGATATAGAACGGCGCCTGTTCGGCCATGCGCGCCAACGCCGAAAGGAGAATGTCCTTGGGCTGGCGGCGAATGACTTCGACCATTGGCGTTTTCTCGATTCTGTTCTCGGCGAGGAGCTTCGCGAAGATCGGCGTTTCAAGAATGTTCAGCCGAATATACAGGCCGATCGCGACAAGCACGATGCTCAGCAGGAACGGCACCCGCCATCCCCATGTCATGAAACTGTCTCCGGAAAAGCGGCTGACGACGAGCACCACGAGATTGGCGATAAAGAGCCCCGCCGGCACGCCGAATTGCGGCCAGGAGGCGACGAAGCCGCGGTGCGCATTGGTGCGGGTCCATTCCATCGACATCAGGACCGAACCGCCCCATTCGCCGCCCACGCCGACGCCCTGGATAAAGCGCAGCACCGTGAGCAAAATGGCGCCCCAGATGCCGATCGACGCATAGGTCGGCACAAACGCCACGGCGAACGTGGCGACGCCCATGAGCAGCAAGGTGACGATCAGCGTGGCCTTGCGGCCGACGCGATCGCCGTAGTGCCCGAATATCGCGGCGCCTACCGGCCGGGCGACGAAGCCCACGGCATAGATGAGAAAGGCCTGCAGGGTGCCAACGAGCGGGTCGGATTCAGGAAAGTACAGCTTCGCGAAGATCAGCCCGGTGACTGTACTGTAGAGAAAGAAGTCGTACCATTCGATCGTCGTGCCGATGGTGCTGGCAATCACAGCGCGGCGCAACTGGCGATGAGCGTCTTCCTCCGAAAGGAGCGTGGCTCCTGGTTGATCGGCATTCATTTCGCACCCCCAAGGCAAGCGCGATTTGGCCCATGCGAAACGCATGGCCAGGGCTCCCGGTGGTGCGCAAAAAATGTGCCCTGATTCGCCGGGATCATGACGTTGCCGGGTCAGGTGGACGTGATACGTCCCTTGCTACCGCTCCATCCTGCCTGGCATGGGTTGAGACGTTGTTATACGAGTCGATGGTATATCACGTTGTGATGCGGTGCGCGTGATTTGAATGAAGCTGTCATGTGGCAGTGGCGCATTATCTATCCTCGCAGGCGCTCAGCCCTTCCGACTATGTCCCGATCGCGCCGGGCGTCCCGGTTGATTTTTACGTCACGGTGTTCACGTGCTGCGCGCCGAACTGCAGCGCCGCGAGCTGCGCATAAAGCGGCGAACTCTGCAGCAGTTCCGCGTGCCGGCCTTGCGCCACGATACGGCCTTGTTCCATGACGACAATGCGGTCGGCTTGCTGCACGGTGGCGAGACGGTGAGCGATGACGAGCGTCGTGCGGTTTTGCGCGGCGTTGTCCAGCGCCGTTTGCACGAGGCGCTCGCTCGCGGCGTCGAGCGCGCTGGTGGCCTCGTCGAGCAGCAGAATGGGCGGGTTCTTGAGGATCGCGCGCGCGATGGCAATGCGCTGACGTTGACCGCCGGAAAGGCGCACGCCGCGTTCACCGAGAAAAGTGTCGTAGCCCTGCGGCAGTTGCTCGATAAAGCCGGCCGCCGCGGCCATTTCGGCGGCGTGCTGGACGGCTTCGAGCGTGGCGTCGGGCGAGCCATAACGAATGTTGTCGAGCACGCTGCCCGAAAAGATCACGGATTCCTGCAGCACCACGCCGATCGCCTGGCGCAACGCCGCGAGCGACACCTGTTGGGTCGGTACACCGTTGATGCTGAGGGTGCCCGACTGCGGATCGTAAAAGCGCAGCAGCAGCTGAAAGAGCGTGGTTTTGCCCGCGCCTGAGGGACCGACGAGCGCGACATGTTCACCCGGGCGCACGTCGAGCGAGAAGTCGTCGAGCGCGGCAATGCCGGGGCGCGAAGGGTAGGAGAAGCCAACCTTGTCGAACCGTATACCCGAGCCGTGAACCGGCAGCGGCACGGTTGCCGCCGCCTGCGCGACAGGCGAGCGCGCGGCGAGCAGTTGCAGCAGCCGTTCGGTCGCGCCCGCGGCCCGTTGCAGATCGCCCCACACTTCGGCCACGGCGCCCACCGCGCCAGCCGTGAACACCGCGTACAGAATGAACTGGGAGAGCTGGCCCGCGCTCATCTGCCCCGCGAGTACCGCCTGCGCGCCGAGCCACAGTACGAACACAATCGCGGCGAACACGAAGACGATCACCACGGCCGTCAATCCGGCGCGCGCCCGGATGCGTTTGAGCGCCGTTTCAAAGGCCGTTTCCACGGCGCCGCCAAAGCGTTTCGCCTCGAACGCCTCCTGCGCATACGACTGCACGGTGGGCATCGCATTGAGCACTTCGCCTGCCAATGCGCTTGCGTTCGCAACCTTGTCCTGGCTCGCGCGCGACAGCCGCCGCACACGCCGCCCGAAGAGGATGATCGGTGCGACCACAACGACCAGTGTCGCGATGATATAGCCGGACAGCACGGGGCTCGTCGCGACGAGCATTGCCACGCCGCCGACCGTGAGCAATAAATTGCGCAAGCCCAGCGAGAGACTGGTGCCCACTACGGTCTGGATCAGCGTTGTGTCGGTGGTGAGCCGCGAGAGCACTTCGCCCGATTGCGTGGTCTCGAAGAACTGCGGGCTCATGCGTATTACGTGGTCGTATACGGCGCGGCGCATGTCGGCCGTCACCCGCTCGCCGAGCCACGAGACCCAGTAGAAGCGCAGGGCCGTGGCGGCGGCCAGGATCAGCGAAACGACGAAGAGTGCAATGAAATAGCGATCGATATGCGTGCGATCGCCGCTCGCGAAGCCACGGTCGATCAGGTACTTGAACGCCACCGGCAGCGCGAGCGTGGCGCCCGCCGAGGTCAGAAGCGCGAGGAATGCGAGCGCCCAGCGCCCCGCATAGGGGCGCAGAAAGGGCAGAAGGGAAAAGAGGGGCGCGACGCGTGACGGTCGGGCGGCGACATCTGGCATGGAGCTTCCTGGCGGATCGGCGATAGGTCAATTGTGCCAGCCCGCCGCGCGGCGAGGCTGGCGAGCGGTGCGTTACGGCGAAGGGGGCGTCGCCCCCTAGGTTGCGCCATTGCGGAATTGTTCGCGCTCTTGCGGCGTCATGTTTTGCCATTGTTGCCACTGGTGCCGGTGCATGCGCCTGCTGCAGCCGCCATGCCCGCGGAATCCGCCGAACAGAATCCGGCACAGCACCAGCAGGCCAATCGCACGTGGATAGTCGATGGCATGCGCACCCGCCACGATCGCCGGGGCGATCCAGTTCCACAGGCCCATGACGATGGCGCCCAGCAACGCGATAACGGCCACCATCAGCAGCGCCTTGGCGAATATTTTGCGGCGAAACTTCATTTCATTCTCCTTCGTTTCAAATTTCGAAGCCGTCCCATGACGCGCGCAAACGTTCGCGCAGATGCAGCACCGCATACCGTTTGCGCGCCAGCAGCGTGTTCACGCCAACGCCGCTCGCGGCGGCCATTTCCTTGAAGCTGCGCCCGTCCAGTTCGTGCGCGACGAACACCTCGCGCTGGCTCGCCGGCAATTCGTCGAGCGCGGCGCGCAGGGCCTCGAGCATCGCCGCGCGTTCGTAGGCGGCCTCGGGGCCGGCGTCGGGCGAGGGCAGCGCGAGGTCGAGCCGATACTCGCTCTCGTCGCCCTCTGGCTCGGTGAGCGGCACTTCCTTGCGTTTGCGAAACCGGTCGACGATGCGATTTCGCGCCACGCGAAAGAGCCACGCGCCAACCTGCTCGATGGGCTCCGGCAGCCGCCATGCTTGAACCAGTTCTTCGAATACGTCCTGAAGAATGTCCTCGGCTTCGTCCTGGTCGATCACCCGGCGGCGGATGAAATTGCGCAGCCTCGGGCGCTCGCGGGCGACGGTGTCGGCGATTTCGCGCTCCTGCGTGGCGAGCGGGCTCAGGGTGGGCGGCGTTTCCATACCCGTGTAGACGATTCAGAAAAAGAAATATTGTGGCGCGTAATCTCCGGCTTTATGTGGCATGAATATTTCGTTAAACAAGGCCCGAGAATCACGGCACTTTTATTGACATCGGTCACTATATTTCGGTCACAATGCTGCTAACGAAAAAAATCAACAATTCACACGCTATCGGTCATGCACATTCACGAGCCTGGCAGCGGTACTGCGTCAAAAACTCTGGAACGCCTCGCGGACCCTGGGCAATTGCCCCTGGCAACACCGCTGCCATTGGCCGTGTTTCACCATGACGGAACCATGCTGCTGCCGCGAGGCGGGGTGCTGAACAGCGAGCAGCGCGACTTCCTCTTCGCGCACTTTCAGCCTTATCGCAACACGGCGGAAGAGGCGAATCTCGCGAGTGCACAAGACGGCCTGCATGATCGTGCAGATCGTGCGGATCGTGGAAAAGGTCCGTTGACGCTGGACGACATGAACCTGGCCATTGGCGCGCTGCTAGGCATACGCAGCCAGGCGGGCACGGGGCGCGAGATGCTGCCGTGCCGGCTGATCGGTTTCCGGCAAGGCGGCGCGATGTTCGTGACGCCTCCCGCTGCGGCGAAGCCCGCATGGGAGCCGTTCCAGGGCGAGCAGGTCGAGATCGTTGCGATCGCAACACAAGCCGTGTTCTGGCTCGTCTGCACGGTCGAGGCCGTTTGCGCGCATCCGTTCCGCTATCTCGTGCTCTCGGAGCCCGGCACGATACGACGGCTGCGCGAACGCCGCGCCGTGCGCGTGCGCACGCAGCTCGCGGTGCGCTATGGCGTCGATTTGACGGGCGCGGATCTGGACCGGCTCGGCATTGGCTGCGATATCAGCGTGCTGGGCATGTCGCTTGCCGCCGGGTGCAAGATCGGCGAGGTGGGCGAGCGGATTTGCGTGGTGTTTCCAATCGAGGCGGGCAATGTGGGGGCGACGTTCCAGGCCGTCGCCGTGATCCGCAATCTGCGCGCCGATACGCCGGCAGAAGGGCTGACCTTGCACGGGCTCGAATTCGACGCGCTTGCTCCCGAGAGCCTCGTCGCCCTCAAGACCTTCGTGTTCGATCGGCAGGACGCCGTGTCTTACTGGGCTGGCATGCCGACCTGACTGGTTGATCCGGTCGCGCCTGGTTGAACCTAATTGCGCTTGCTGCGCTTCGCCGCCGGCGCGGTTTTTTTGGCGGCAGCGGCAGCCGTGGTTTTCGCGGCGGTTTTTTTGGCCGGCGCAGCGGCGGGCGCGGCGGTAGCGAGCGTAAAGCCCTGGGCCTTCGCTATCATGTGTTCGGCGATCAGTTCGGTCTGAAACCGGTTGATCGTGTCGGGGTCCGTAAAGATGGTCTGCGTGTTGTTCTGCGCCTTGTAATGCGGGCCCCCCGGCGCGCCGTTGTTCACGAACGTGCCCTCGCCGGAAGCCGACCAGTTCACCGATCCCTCGCCGCCCACTTTGCCGTCGGCCACGAATCCCTTCGTATGACTGATCTGATGGGTCGCCGATTCGCCGATCACGAAGAACGTGTTGAATTTGGCCGGGTTCTGCACAATGTCGGCATTGAGCAGCTGCTTTTCATGTGCGATGTTCGTCTGGCTCCTGTCGAGCGTGATCATCATGGTGATGGTCGGATCGAGCGCTTGCTGCATGAGGATGGCGTTGAGTTCATCGTCGTCGAATCCGAACATGTTCATGTAAAGCGAAACACTGGCGCGCGAAAGGATGTACTTCAGGATGCTGTGAACGTCGTCGCGTCCCACGTAGAAGAGATGGAAGTCCTTGCTGGCGGTGTTCGAGTAGCTCTTCTCGCGCGTGTATTGCTGGAGGTCGAGCAGATCGAAGGTCTGCAGGGTTTGCGTCACATCCGATATGACGTTGCTCGCACTAACGGTTTCAGCCATTTCAGGTCTCCTCGTGCAGGTCAATGCAATGACCGGGTATTCGAACTCGATGGCATGGGCGTGAATGTGCAATTCGGGTCTCTGTGTGCCGCGTCTTTGCAGCAGGCCAGCAGGGCATTGACCGACGCGACGTTGGCCTTGTCCCACTGCGCCGCGCTCATGGCGTTGTCGGTGGGCATCCAGTGGTCATGTGGATAGCTGTTGGCGAGCCGGTCGTTTCCTGGCGCTTTCTGATTGCCCGTCGAGAGCCCGATAAAGGCGGTGCAGCTCTGGTCGCTGCCGATGCGGTGACAGCCAATGCAGGTGTTGCCAGGCGTGCTCATCGTCATGAGGTGATACGACGCAAAAGCCTGCCCGATGCTCGAATACTTTCCCCACGGGTCGGTGGGCACCTTGTCCCACACTTGCCCGATATACGGGCTGAAGATAAAGGGCCCCGCGTCGTGGCATTTGAGGCAGGTGGGGTTGCGCGGCGTGCTGGCGGCAACCACGGTGGGTGTCTCCCAGAATTCGACTGCGGAGAGTTGCCCCGAAGGCGGCCTTCTCTCGTTTGGCGGCGGCACGCGAGTCGCGATGATCCCGCCACTCGCGTGCGCATCGGCTTGTGATTTCGACGGCGGCGGCTTCGACGCAAACCAGCAGGTCTTGCCGTTGCCGGAGTGATGCATCACGACGACTACGCCGTCATAGTGCGGATCCTTGTCATCGCGCAGTACGTCCCGGCGGCAATACGCTGAAATTTGCGTGTTGCCGCGCGAGAGATTGAGGATCTTCGAAAACGGGATGCACTGACCTTTGGCTTCGTAGATCGGGCTCAGCAATGAAGGCTTGTCGCATTGCGTGGGAGACTCATGTGGCCCGGGAGGTTTCCCGTCGATCGTAATGGGTATGTCGGTACCGTTATTGCAATTGAACGGCGGGATCTCGCCAATTTCCCTTACGCATTGATCGGCGTATTCGAGCAATGTCTGCTCGTGCGTATAGGCAGCAGGCGGCACGGTGAACAGGAACCACAGCGCGCACAAGCGGATCCGGAAGCCCATGGTCATCCTCCGCTCTTCATCTGCATTTGTGCGACTTTGCGAATCGCTTCCCGGTATTTCACATAGCCTGTGCATCGGCACAGGTTTCCCCCCACCCAGGTATCGATTTCCGTGTCGAGCTGATCTGCGCTGATACGGTACGCCTTCAAGTGTTCGAGCATGGCGGTCGCCGCCATCAGAAAGCCAGGCGTGCAGTAGCCGCACTGAAACGCGAAAGATTCAAGGAAGGCCTGCTGCAGCAGCGAGAGCCTGTTGCCGTGCGCGAGGCTCTCCACCGTATAGATGTATTGATTCGCCACCGCGCTCATGGGCGTGACGCACGCCAGGGTCTTTTCCATCAGCGCGTCCTGGCTGCTGCGCATGCCTACGGTGCACGCACGGCACGCGCCAATGCCACAACACACCTTGGTCCCGGTCAGGTCGAGGCGCTCGTGAAGGAATTCAGCGAGGCTCATATCGGTATCGGCGGCCGGCACCGTGACCGCGTGTCCATTCACGTGAATCTTGACGTCGCCTTCGCTCACTTCAGGGCCTCGCGTATCTTGTCGGGTGTGACGGGGGTGTCCCTGAAACGATGCCCGGTTGCCATGGCCAGTGCGTTCAGCAGCGCCGGTGCGATGGGACACATCACGGCCTCGCCGATGCCGCGCGCGCTGTGATGCTCTTTGCCCGCGGGCGGCGCGAGCGCGATGAGTTCCTGGCGCGGAACGTCTGCCATACGCGTGATGAGGTAGCGGTCGAGATTCCACGTGCCGTTGCCGGGACCGTGATTGTCGAGCGGACACGATTCGCTCAGCACATTGCTCATCGCCATGGCGACCGCGCCTTGCGACTGGCCTTGCACGATCTCAGGACATATCAGGCGGCCGGCGCTGAGCGCCGTGACGACATGCTCAACCTTCACGCGCCCGCTCTCGGGGCTCACGGATACCGCAACAAGCGCAGCCGAAGGCGCATAGCTCGAGCGCCCGAAGCCGACCCCGTTCGGCGGTTCCAGCAACTCGCCGTGAGGCAGGCTCTCGAGGTGGTGCGTATCGGTGCCAACGGCGATGTAGTCGCAGTCCATCTCGGCCGGACCCGACTCGAACGTGTACTGGCTGCGCCAGAATCCACCCGCGTAGGTAATATGCGCGGCGGCCACGGTAGGCAAGTGCTGGCGATTGATCTCGTCGAGCAGCGCTGGCCAGCCGATCGCCTCGCGCCCGGGGGCGCTCAGCTTGCCATTCACCCACTTGAGGTCTTGCCGATCGACGTGCGGGTTATGCCAGATTTTGCGCGCGGCGGGCAGCACGCTTTGCAGCAGCAACACCATGGCGGCGCGGTCCACGGCCTGAAAGTGCTGGAATGCACCGAGGCACGCGCTCGAAGAGCCGAACGGGCTCGAAATGGGGTAGCTGCGGCTGTCGCACCATTTGCCCAGAACTTTGTAATTGAAATCCGGTATTTGAAAGGCATCGACCTCGTTCATGGTGATGGCCTGCGCGTTCTGCCCGAGGCACGCGGCGGGCGCGAGCGCCAGCGTCGTCGCTGCGCCATTGCCCATGTCCGTGTAGTGCGTGAGCACGTGCAGGCCCGCATTCGGTTGAATCTGGACCATCGCGAATACGGGGTCCTTCGCGGTGCCATACGCCTGGTTCGACATGGCCAGTCCGACGCCGTATCGCAAGCCGTGCGCGCGCCGTTGCGCGCGCACGCTTTCCCTGCTGCGCCATAACTCGTGCGCTTCCAGGCCGTTCAGCAGGGCTTCGAGTTGAAGGTCGAACAGGATGGGCGCGCCAGTGAGCGTTTTGCCGCGGCCCTTGGCAAGCAGGTTGTTGCGCCGGATCTCGAACGGACTCTTGTGCAGCGCCTGCGCGGCTTCGTCCATGAGCGTTTCGATAGCGAGGTAAGCCTGGGGGCCGCCGAAGCCGCGCTGCGAGCCGCCGAACAGATCGGGCGTATAGCTCACGGCGCTTTGCGCACTCGCGCGCGGAATGTTGTAGCAACTCATGGCGCTCATGGCCGCGAGGTCGCCAACGGCACCCGAGAGGTTCTGCTTGCCGCCGCCATTGAAGGTGAACGAACTGTCGAGCGCCTGGAGCTTGCCGTGACGGTCGAGCCAGATTGTCTCTGTGAACGCGGTGGCCGAACGCTTCAACCCAACCTGAAACTGCTCGTAGCGAGACTGTTGCCAGCGCAGCGCTCCCTTGGCGAAGGGCGCGGCGAGGGCGAGATAAACGGGAAAATTCGAACTGTCGCGGCCGCCGAATCCGCCGCCCGGGTAGCAGCTGATCACATGCACCTGCTTGACGTCGATATTGCTCTTGTAAAACACGTCGCCTGCGGCGATGCCGTCGCCACGCGGCGATTGCGTGCCGAGAACCAGATGCAGGCAACCGGTGTCCGTCTGAAACCAGGCCAGTCCCGACTCCGGCTCCATGAACATCGGATCGATTGCGGGCGTCGTAAAAGAGCCTTTGAACGCGCGCCAGGCGTTGCTGTCCACTCTCGTTGCGACCCGATTCAGCATGTCGCTTCTTTTCTTCTTGCACGTCTCGATGAATGCCTGACTCGGACGTCCCTTGGTGTCCACGTCCATCAGGAGGTTCGAAAACGACGTGTCGTCGTCGCGCACATAGATCTTGTTCGCGGAGGCATACCAGTCGGTCGGCGCGGCGCGCTTCGATACCGTTGCGCCATAGCGGATCACCGAATCGTTGAAATCGAGCAGCTTCTTTGCGTGGCGATACGTGTCGAAGTTTTCGAAGATCAACAGGGCGACGGGCTGGCCATAGCAATTGGCGGGTTGCCCCTTTTGTGCAAAGAGGAAGATATCCTCGTGCTGTAACGGATCCGGCTCAGAAGCCAGATAGATACGATTGTCATTCAGCGTCTGGTTGGATACCACGGCAATCGGGCGAAGATCATGCGGTAATACGCTCAGGTCGAAGTCTTCGAAATTCTTGTCGACGCAATTGCATCTGAGCGCGTATAACCAGTTTTCTTCTTTCGGCCAGCCGTCGAAGTCGCGCGCCTTGAAATCGCGCGCATAGATCTTCGCGCCTGTGACCTTGGGTACACCCTCGATTCGCCAGCGCGCCTTGCCTGGCTCCGGCGCCCAGTCGGGCGCGCCATTCGGTGCCTGCGGGGTGGCGTGGGCGCTTGTCGCGGTATTCGGGGTATTTGCGGTGTGGCCAGCGGCCGGGCGCTGCGAGGAACAGGCGCCCGTGAAAGCGGTAACGGAGCTGACCGAGATCGTGAATGCGCCACTCCCCATGGCTTTGAGGAATGTCCGGCGGGTGATCGGAACATCGCAAGCCATGTTGTGCCTCCACGTACGGTAGTCAGAACCTTACGCGTGTGCTCACAGGTTTCGAGCGGCTGCCCATAGTCTATGAACTGCACCAGGCAAATTCAAGGCAGCGGCGCTGCGCTTGCCTGCGAGACCTGCAACGTTTGCCGCGCTATTTCATGTCGCGCGCGACGCGAAAACCATTGGCTTCGTAGCGCACGCTGCTGTCGTATTTGAAGCGCGTGGCAGCGAGCATATAGCCGGCGCCGTCACGCCACGAGCCGCCGCGAATCACGCGCGTCTGGCAATTGGGCTCGTCCCACGAGTGGCCGTCGCTCGGAGCGTTCTTGTACGAGGTGTGCCAGCAGTCGCTGACCCATTCCCAAACGCCTCCGGCCATGTCATAGAAGCCGAACGCGTTGGCCGAAAACGAGCCGACGTCGTTGGGCGCTTCGACGTGCCACGGCGGCCCGCAGTCCTTGCAGTTCGCCGTGCCCTTGCGCATGTCGTTGCCCCACCAGTAGCGCGTTTCGGTGCCGGCGCGCGCCGCATATTCCCATTCCGCCTCCGTCGGCAAGCGGTAGGGCTTGCCGCTGATCTTCGAAAGCCATTTCACGTATTGCTGCGCGTCGTCCCAGCTCAGATCGCGCACGGGTGCATTCGGCGAGACGTTATTCTCGTTCGACAGGCGCGGGCAGGCGCTGGCGGCGACGCACGCGTCCCACTGCGCCACCGTGACCGCATACTTCGCGAGCGCATAGCTGTGGCTGATCGTGACGCGGTGCGCGGGCCGCTCCGATGCGTCGTCGTTGTCGATGCCCATGGTGAAGGCGCCGGGTGTTACCGCGATGAGCACCGGGCAAGATGGGCAGTCCTGAATGTCGTGAGGACCGGGTTTTGAAATGGCAGGGTTGCCCTTCGCAGCCACGGCGGCTGCGGCCGTTGCCGCGGCCGCTGCGGGCGGGGCCGAGGCGGGCGCCGCCTTGGTCTGCGCGGCTGGCGGGGCGGCTGGGGGCGGCGGCGTCTTGGCCTGAGGTGCTGGCGCCGGTGCGGGCGCGGGAGCGGCGGCGGCGGGACTGCTAGCCGGGTGCATGGTGGACGTTGTGCTCGCAGCGGACGCCCCAGCCGGTTTCGATGCTTCCGCATGCAAACGTGCCAGGCGGGCCTGCGCGAGCGGTGCGAAACGACCGTTCGGATAGGCCTTGAGGTACGCCTCATAGTCGCTCGGGTATTGACTGTCCTTGATCGAATTCCAGAACGTGATTTCGTATTCCTGGGAGGTGTCTTTCGGCATCAGGCCCACGCGCACGATCGCGACGCCGTAGCGCTGCCGCGCACTGCTGGCCGTGGTGACCCGCTCATGTGTGCCGAGGGTGGTTGTGTACCCACCAGGGTTTTGCGGCTCGAAACGCGGCTGCACGTGAACCGGTGCCGAGCGCGCATGCGCAGCCGGCGCGGCTGAACGCAGTGTCGAGGTCAGGCCGAGCGAGATCAACAGGCACACAGGCAACACTAGCCGCCTCATGTTCGTTCTCCCTATCAGGTGCCAGCCGAGTTGCCAGCCGAATTGCCAGCCCAGGTGGCAACCCCAGGCATCATCGCCTTTCAATGCCGACGGTGCGCTACCCCGCTGCAGTCGCCCGCCGCGCTCGCGTGAGACGCGGGCCGCCGCCGGAACAGGCACTGCCTGCGCACAACTACAAAATAGCACGCACGCCGGGCGATGCAGTAACTCGGTGGCAAGCGCGCGCCGCGCCGATTATTCTCCATCCGCTTGAATCCGACCTAAGCTGTAGAACACGCACCGAACTCCAAAGCCGTGCGCCGTCTGCCGAACAAGGAGCACGAAGATGCAACGAAGAGCAACCCTGTTGGCCCTGGCAGCGGCCGTTCTGATGCCGCGTCTCGCGTTCGCCGAGCGCACGCCTTCCCCGCCGGGCGCAGAGGTCTACATCATCTGGCCGCCGGACGGCGCGACGATTCCGAACGGCAAGTTCTGGATTCGCATGGGGCTGCGCAACATGGGCGTGTGCCCCAAGGGGATCAACAAGGCGAATACCGGCCATCATCACGTACTGATCGACACGGACCTTCCGCCGCTCGATCAGCCTATCCCGTCGGATCGCAACCATCTTCATTTCGGCGCGGGCGAAACCGAAGCGCGGATCGAGCTGCCGCCGGGCAAGCACACGCTGCAGTTGCTGATGGGCGATTACAAGCACGTGCCGCACGATCCGCCGATCTACTCGAAGAAGATCACGGTCACGGTGAAATAGCGAAGGACATCGGTCTTTAGCCGCAGCGCAAAAGAAGCGGGAGTGCATGCCATGAACAGGTTCCTCGTTTTTGCTGCCAGCCTCGTGCTGCTCGCGGGCGGTGCGGCGCATGCAGGCACGACGCCGGCCGACCCGAACGCGCACGTCTATATAGGCTGGCCGAACGACGGCCAGGTGATGCCGGCCGGGCGGCCATTTCGCGTGTGGTTCGGCCTGCGCAACATGGGCGTGGCGCCCGCGGAGGTCGAGTTTCCCAACACGGGCCACCACCACTTGCTCGTCGATACGGACCTGCCGCCGATGGATCAGCCCATTCCATCCGATCGCAACCACCTGCACTTCGGCGCCGGTCAGACCGAAACCACGCTTCAGTTGCCGCCGGGCAAACATACGCTGCAGCTGCTGATGGGCGACGCGCACCACGTGCCGCACAACCCGCCTGTGTACTCGAAGAAGATCACCATTTACGTTAAGTGATCCATACGAATCTGTCACACACGCGAACGTGACGTGCGAACGTTTGCGACGCTTTAACGTCACGCAGTTCACCCGTGTTCGCAGCATGCCAACATAAGTCGCGCAACGCGTTGGCGCGCACCCATCACACCGCACGCCAGGCGAGCGCCAGTCGCTGCGCGTGAGACACCGGAAATTCCAGAGCAATCCTTATGCAGCGGGCAATGCGCCGCCGTGCACCCGCTCGCGCGCGCACCTGGCACGGCTCATGCCTTGTTGGACCCGAGCCCGCAACCTTGCAGCTCAAAACCCAAACACTGTTGCATTCCTTATCTGGAGAACTGCCATGAGCAAGCTGATGATTGCAGACCTGAGCGGCGCACAAGAACTCGACAGCCGTGAAATGAGCGCCGTGCGCGGCGGCGGCCTGGGCTTTGGCCCGCTGCCGATCTACTACCCGAGCATGCCGAGCGTGAAGGTCAGCAGCACCAACTTCACCGCCGAGCAAGTGATCGGCCAGACCAACAGCATCATGAGCAACACGGGCAACGACGTGGCATTCGTGACGGGCATCGCCTCGTCGACCAACCCGATGCAAACGGCGCACAACACGATCAACTTCTGATCGTGCTGCCAGCCGTGGAGGCTTACCCCGCCTCCACGGCGCCGCCCACCACCGCATCCGTTGCACACCGCGCTTATCGCCACACTCGTCGCCGCCTTCCGCTTAAGGAGTCGATCGTGAACACACTGCTCTCGCCGTCCGCCGCACACGTATCAGGCGGCGCGTCGCGTTGGCTGACCCGTTTCGTCGGTGCGGCCGGGTTGTGTGCCGTGGCACTGTGCGGCTGCACGGATCTGAGTACGCCTGCGTATCGGCGTCCCGACATGCCTGAGAAGGACGCCTGGGCGCATACGAACCGCACGTTTTCCGCGGCCGATACGGTCAATCCGCAGTGGTGGAAAGAGTTCGACGATCCCTACCTGAATACACTCATCGAGAAGGCGATTGCGGGCAATGTCGATATCCGGGTGCTGGCGGCGCGCATTGGCGTGGCCGGCGCGCAGATCGGGGAAGTGCAGGCCGGTGCACTGCCCACGGTCGACGCGGGCGCGGGGATCGACTATGAGAAGAGCACGGGGCTAGCGCTCTCGAAGACCTACAACGTCGCGACTCAGGTGAATTGGGACATCGATATCTGGGGCAAAGTCGAGAAAAGCGTGCAGGCCCAAAAGGCCGAGTATCACGCTACCGAAGCGGATTGGCGCGCAGGCTATTTGACGCTCGTTGCGAATGTGGCGAGCACTTATTTCCAGATCCTGCAGTTCGACGACCAGATCCGCGACGAGGAAGACACGCTCAGAAGGAACAAGCAGATCCTCACCATTTACCAGCAGATGTACGCAAACGGTCTGGCGCCCAAAACCGAAGTGCTGCGTCAGGGCGCCGAAGTCAACGGCGTGGCGAACGAACTGCTGGAACTGCACCGCGAGCGCGATACCGCCGAAAATGCGCTTTGCACGCTGGTCGGCGTGCCTGCGGGCGAGTTCAAGATGCCGGCGGGCCAGTTGCGCGAGCGCGTGAAGCTGCCGAGCGTGCCCATGGGCCTGCCCGCGCAGTTGCTGGGGCGCCGCCCCGATGTGGTGGCCGCGCAGTACCGCATTCTCGAATCGTATGATCAAGTCGGCTCCGCACGCCTCGCGCAACTGCCGACCCTCAGTCTCACGGGCCGCGCCGGCACGGCTGCGTTCTCGCTTTCCGATCTCTTCAAGGTGTTCACGCTGAGCTTCATGCCGAGCATCAACTTCCCGATGTTCGACCCGGGCGTGCACGCCCACATCAAGACGACCGAAGCCGAGAGCAAGGTCGCCGAGGAGCAGTATCGCCAGGTCGTGTTCACGGCGTTCGAAGAAGTCGAGAACGCGCTCGTGAATCTCGACGCGCATAAAAAGCAACGCGTCGAGCTGCTGCAGCAAAACGAGCGTCTGCGCACCGTCGCGGCGCAGGTCGAGGCGCAGCTCAAAGAAGGGCTCGTATCGCAGCTCGAAGTATTGGAGTCCGAACGTTCGCTTGCTTCCGCGGAACAGTCGCTTCTGGCCAACCATGAGCAGATCCTGGCCGACACTGTCACGCTCTATAAGGCGATCGGCGGCGGCTGGCCCAACGTCGATGTGGCCAACGTGGCCTCGAATTCCGCTGTGTCGGCAGCGCCGGTCAAGTGAGCGCGCTCGTTGCGGCGGGCTACGCCAGATGTTTGACTCCAGCCAACAGTCGCCTACACTTTTCTAACACCCCGATCGCCATGTGCAAGGCGCGCGGCTTCTCACGGAGAGTCAGTGCGCACGCGGCGCTTGCGCCACGCGCGGCCTGGCTGACAATTGCTGATCGCTGGCGGAATCATGGTGCCTGACGCCGCTTCCCTTGCCGAGAACCAGACATCGCTCGAGCGGACGTTCGATATCGTGCTGCGGCCGATATCGCATGCGGAGCTGGGCGAGATCCGCATCGACAAGGATCTGTTCGCAGTTGGGCGGACACAGCCGCCTTTTGCCGAGGCGCGGCCCGAGGTCGTCGTGGATGTCTCGCGCCGTCACGCGCGCATCTTCCGCGAGGGCGCGTCGGCCTACGTGGCCGACCTGGGCAGCAAGAACGGCACGGCGGTCAACGGGATCGAAGTCACCCAGAAGCCCCACGTGCTCAACGACGGCGACGAACTCAGCTTCGCCGGCGCGCTCGCGTTTCGCGTGAGTTTTGCGCCGCGTGCGGCGCGCGCGGCCGTACGCGCAACGGTGGTGACGCTCACGCCAGAGCGCGCCGATCTTGGCTTGCAGCAGATCGTCGTCACCAGTTTTCCGTTCCTCGTCAGCAAGGCCGACGAGACGTTCTCGCAGTACCACGACGCCTATCCGCACCAGGTAAATTATTTGTCGCGACGTCACGCGCACATCTATGCCGAGGACGACGCGATGTATGTCGAAGACCTCGGCAGCACCAACGGCACGTTCCTCGACGGACAGCGGCTCGACGACCACGCAGTCAGGCTCGAAGACGGCCAGCGCATCGCATTCGGCGGCGAGCACTTCGTCTACCGCGTAAGCCTCGAAAGCACGAGTGCGAGCGACGCCACCGTGACGGCGACGCGCGAGCGCCGCGCCAGCGTGCTGGCGGAAGACGCCGACCGCACGACCTTTATTGGCAGCGCGCACTCGTTTCTCGACATCTTTTGCACGCCCCCCGCGCCCGCACAGGACGACGAGATCAATCCCGATGCGCCTGAGCAGGCGCCAGAACCGGGCCACGATGCGAAACGCCGGCGCGGCCGCATCGAAGTCTTCCTCAGCGAGTTGAGCGAAGCACTAGGCGGCAGCGGCAAGATCAACATGGGCGCGTTCGTGCGGTGGGGCGGCGGCGGGCTCGCCGTGATCGTCGCGCTCGTTGCGCTCACGTATTTCCAGGGCGCCCCGCAGCGCGACATGCAGGCCCTGCTCACGAGCGGCCAGTTCGAAAGCGCGGCGCGCGTGGCCGACCAATACCTCACGCGCCACCCGAACGACACCACGTGGCGCGCGATGGGGACAGAAGCGCTCATCAAGGCCAACGTACCCGACTGGGTTGCCGCGATCAACGCGCGTGCGTTCGATCGCGCGCGCGCCATCGTCGAAGACATGCGCACGCTCGCGCGCCACAATCCGGACGCCGCGCCGCTCGTGGAAAACATCGACTGGATCGGCGCGCTTCAGTCGTTCGTGCAGGGGCGCGAAGGCCCGCAAGCGCCGATTCGCATCTACCGCGACGAGGCGCCGATCCACACGTTGACGAGCCGCTGGAACGACGACCCTGGCGAGCATCAGCGTGCATTCGACCGCATCTCGGCCTACGTGCCGGCGTTTGCCACCGTGTACGCGGACTCGCTCAGCCACTTGCGCAAGCTGCAGAGCGACGACTCGGTCTATGTGGCTGCGCTCGATCGCATCCACGAGGCGATCGACAGCGCGCTGGCGAGCGACCGCTTCGACGCGCTCAATACGATGCTGAGCGACTATGCGCAGCGCTATCCGCGCCTTGCGGGGCTCGACGCCGTGCGCGCCGACATGGAGCAGTATCAGCAGATCGATAGCGAGGCGCATGCGGGCCACGTGCAGGCCGTGCACGACCGTCTGGCCGCAGCCCACTTCACCACGCCGCCGTTCGCAGCCCATGCGGGCGCGCTCGAAAAGCTTGCGCTAGCGGGAGGGCACGGTGAATCCGTCCCTGCTCATTGAGCGCTTGCGCAAGGCGTTCGGCATGTACGGTTCGCATGCCGCGCCCGAACCGCCGCGACCGCTTGGCGAGGCGTTGGGCGACCATAGCGAGGAGGGCGTGGCGATTCTCACCGCGCGCCCGTGGCGTCTCATTGAAGCCACGATCATCACGATGGTTGCGCTCGTGGTGTGCGCGCTCTTATGGTCGTTTGTCGGGCGCGCCGATGTGATCGTCAGCGCACAAGGCGCGCTTGCTCCGGAGTCCGAAGTGCGCCGTATCTATGCACCCGTGGACGGCGAGCTTGTGGATATCTATATCGCCGAAGGGCAGCCCGTGGAGAAGGACGACGTGATCGGACGCATCAACGCGCGTGGAGCGATTCAGGCGGCGACTAACGCGCTCGATGCGCGCCTGAAGCTCGACGACGCCGAACGCGACTGGAAGGAGTTCCCCGAGAAAAAGGCGCTGATGGAGCGCAAGGCCGAGGCGCTCAAGGCGCAGATGGACGTTGAAGAGCATATGCATCAAACGCGCGTTGCGGAAGGCACGAGCAAGCTCCAGCAGGCCGAGAACGCCCAGCTCGACGAGGCGCGCGGCAATATCGACAACGCGCGCCACGTGCGCGACCTCGCGAAGGAAGACGAGAACAAGTACGAGCGCCTGTTCGCGCTGCCGGGCGGCGGCGGCGTGTCGCAAAGCCAGGTCGAGGAAAAGCGCAGCGCGTTCGTTCAGGCGGACAATAATTACCGCATCGCGCAAGCGCGGCTCACCGAATTGCAGGCGCAAACGAGCCACGACTTCGCGCAGGCGAAGGCGCAACTCGAAGGCAGCGCCGGGCAGCTCACGTCGCTGCGCATCGAATACGACGCGACCGAGCGCGAAATCGCCAATACCGAGGACAAGCTGCGCCTGCAGGTGCAAACCGCGCGCCTTGCCGCCGACGCCGCGGCGCGCATCCGCTTCGAGAACATCGACAAGGACAACTTCCTGCTCGTGCTCGCGCCGGTCTCGGGTGTGATTACGGACGTGACGACGACGCAGCCCGGCGACAAGATCCAGGCGAACACGCCGCTCGGGGGCATTGCGCCAGCCAATGCGCGCCCGGTCGTGAAGGTCGCGATACCGGAGCAGGACCGCGCGTTCCTGCGCGAGGGCTTGCCGGTCAAGCTGAAGTTCAACGCGTTTCCGTATCAGCGCTATGGCGTGGTGGACGGCACGC
Organism: Paraburkholderia sp. J10-1; assembly: GCF_905220165.1. Taxonomy (NCBI): domain Bacteria; kingdom Pseudomonadati; phylum Pseudomonadota; class Betaproteobacteria; order Burkholderiales; family Burkholderiaceae; genus Paraburkholderia; species Paraburkholderia sp. J10-1. The sequence goes on from NZ_CAJMYW010000001.1 coordinate 1,135,644, forward strand.
TCGAATATATTTCGCCGACCACGAAGCCGCAGGCGCAGACCAAGGAGCCGGTGTACGAAGGGCGCGTGCGGCTCGCGCGCGACCATTTTTCGATTGGCGGCGCGACGTATCCGCTGCGCTACGGCATGACGGCGACCGCCGAAATCGTGGTGCGCGAGCGGCGCCTGATCGATTTCGCGCTGGACCCGTTCCGGCAAATTGCGGGTTGAAGGCGCCAACCCGCCCAGAATTCGGGTATCAGAACTCAGGGGAAAGCAATGACGACAATCGTACGGATCGACGATGAAGCGATCGGCACGGAAGATTTCATTCGCGTGCTGAAACTCACGGGGCAGTTCGAAAGCCTGGTCGAACAGCAGGTGCGCGACCGGCTTACGGTCATCGCCGCGAAGAAAATGGGCGTGCAGGTCGGGCCCGACGAAATCCAGCAGCGCGCCGACCAGTTTCGCCGCGTGCGGGGGCTGCACCGCGCGGCGGACATGAACCGCTACCTCGATGTGTTCGGTATCAGCCTCGACGAATTCGAGCACTTCATTACCGACACGCTCTACCAGGAGAAGACATTTAACCTGATCTGCAACGAAGAGGCGGTCGACAGCTATTTCAAGCTCAATTCGCCGAAATTCGACAGCATCGAAGTGAGCCACATCGTGGTGGACTCGGAAGGCAAGGCGCGTGAAATCATGTCGATTCTCGAGGACGAGCCGCAGGCATTCGGCGAAATGGCGCGCGAGCATTCGATCGCGGACACGAGCGAGCGCGGCGGCGTGATCGGCAAGGTGCTGCGCGGGTCCCTGAAAACGGACATCGAGGCCAAGGTGTTCAATGCGCAGGTTGGCGACCTGCTCGGGCCATTTCCCGCGCCGGATGACTCGTTCTTCGAGATTTTCTGCGTGACGGCGAAGCATCCGGCGTCGCTCGAAGCGGACGTGGCTTCCGAGGTGCGGCGGCTCTTGCGCGAAGAGTGGCTCGCGGAGCGCGCGCAAGAACATATCATCGACGCGCACTGAGCGCGCAGAGCCCAGCAGATGGACACCCAGGCGCCCGCACCGGCCAGCGCACCTTCGCTGGCGGATTTTCTCGCATCGGTCGAACCGCTTTCGCTCTTTTCGCGCGAAGAACTCGACCGTCTCGCCGCGCAGGTCGAAACGCACACCTACGCATTCGGCGACACGCTCTGCAAGCGCGGCGAGCCCGCTGCCGGCCTCTATGTGATCCGCTCGGGCTCCGTGCGCCTGATTGCCGAAGAGCGCGGCAAGGAAATGAGCCTCGGCGTGCGCAAGGAACGCGAGGTGTTCGGCGAGATCGCCATGCTGCGCGACTACTGGCACGAAGTGTCGGTGCGCGCCTCGGCGAAAACCGAGGTGCTGTGCATTCCGCGCGCCGCGCTCGAGCCGCTGCTCGCCGCGAATCCGGCCGCGCAGTCTTTCGTGACGAGCTATGTGGCGATCAGCTCGGCAGGCGGCTTCGTCACGCGGCTTTTCGACCTGCGCGGCAAGCTTTCGCGCGCCGAGCTGGAAGAATATGTGTCGAGCGTGGGCGTCAAGCGCGTGAGCGCCGGCAAGGAGATCATCCATCAGGGCGCGGGTGGCGACATGCGCCTGTATGTCGTGCGTCAGGGCGAGGTCAGCATCGCGCGCGAGGAAGAAGGCACCGTCTATCAGATCGCGAAACTCGGCGCGGGTGAGATCTTCGGTGAACGCGCCTGCCTGCTTCGCCAGGATCAGCCCGCGAGCGTCACGGCGCTCACCGATGTACGGCTGCTGGTGATTCCCGAAAAGACCGTGCACTTCATGCTGGAGCGCAACCCCAAGTTGCGCGAGGTGCTGGAAGAGCGCGTGCGCTTCAACGAGCGCGAATTGCAGCGGCAAAAGAAGCTCGCGGAGCGCCGCAGCCGGCCGGTTGCCGTGGACAGCGGCGCGGACGCGAAATTCAGCGAGCGCGTGATCAAGCGCTTCGTGCTGGTCGAGCAGGCCGAGGAGATGGACTGCGGCGCGGCGTGCCTCGCGATGATCTGCCGTCACTACGGCATTCCGATGACGCTCGGCAAGCTGCGCGACCTCGCGAACGTGACGACGCAGGGCGCGACGCTCGAGAGTCTCGCACGCACCGGCGAGGCGCTTGGCTTTACCACGCGCGGCGTGCAGTGCACATACGAAGCGCTGCAAGGCTTCGAGCTGCCCTTTATCGCGCACTGGGAGGGCTACCACTATATCGTCGTGTACGGCGTGTCGAAGCAGTGGGTGAGGGTGGCCGACCCGGCGCTCGGCTTTCGCAAGCTGAGCGTCGAAGCATTCGAGCGCGGCTGGAACGGCACGTGCCTGTTGTTCACCGCTGGCGACACGACCGGCGCGCAGGCGGCGACGCGCTCGCCGTGGGTGCGTTTCATCGGTTACTTGCTGCCGTACCGGAAAATACTCGCTCACCTCTTTCTCGCGACCTTCGTGATCCAGCTGCTCGGTGTCGTGCCGCCGCTCATCATCCAGACCATTCTCGACAGCGTGATCGTCCATCAGAACGTGAGCCTGCTGCATCTCCTGATCGTGGGGCTCATTATTTCGCACGTATTCACGCAGCTCATGACGACGATACGCGCGCATCTGTCGAATTTCATGGTGCGCAGTCTCGACTTCGCGATGATGTCGCAGTTCTTCAAGCACACGATGTCGCTGCCGTTCTCGTTCTTCGCGCGCCGTAAAACGGGCGACATCTTTGCGCGCTTTCAGGAAAACCAGACGATACGCGCGTTTCTCACCGAATCGACGGTGACCACGGCGCTCAACCTGCTGATGATCTTCATCTACTTCACGATCATGTTTCTCTACAACGTGAAGCTGACGCTGCTGCTCATCGCGTTCGTGATTCCCATCATGGCGCTCACGGCCATTGCCACGCCGCGCATTAAACGGTATGCGCGCGACGTCTTTGCAGCGTCCACGGATTCGCGCTCCATGCTGATGGAAACGCTCGGCGGCGTTGAAACCGTGAAGGGCATGGGCATAGAAAGAGCGGTGCGCCTGAAGTGGGAGCGCAAGTACGCGAAGTCACTCGAAGTGCAGTACCGCGCGCAGGCATTCCACATTCTGGTGGGGCTAGGCAGTCAGTTGCTCAACGCGGCGACCACGATCGTGATTCTGTGGGCGGGCGCCACGCTGGTGCTCGATCAGGAGTTGAGCATCGGGCAGCTCATCGCGTTCAACGCATTCATGGGCAGCGTGCTTGCGCCGCTCATGGGTCTGGTCGGGCTGTGGAGCCTCATGAACGATGCGGCGGTCGCGATGGAGCGGCTAGGCGACGTGCTCGACATCGAGCCCGAGCAGAAGCCGGCTGACCTCGGCTCGCGCGTGCTGCTGCCGGACCTGCAGGGCGATATTGAATTCGACGGCGTGTATTTCCGCTATGGCGGCAACGAAACGCCTTACGTGCTGGAGAACATCAGCTTTTCGGTGGCACGCGGCCAGATGGTGGCGATCGTGGGGCGCAGCGGCTCCGGCAAGACGACGCTCGCCAAGCTGCTGGTGGGCTTCTACGCACCGACCGAAGGCAAGATCAACGTGGACGGCTACGACATGAGCGCGATCGATCATGCGTACTTTCGCGCCCAGGTGGGCTACGTGATGCAGACGAACCTCGTCTTTTCCGGCACGATTGCCGAGAACATCGCCTGCGGCGATGCAACGCCGGACTGGCGGCGCATGGAGGAAGTGGCGCGCATGGCCGACGCGCACGCGTTCATCAGCAAGTTGCCGCTTGGCTACGAGCAGGTGGTGGGCGAGCGCGGCATGGGTCTTTCGGGCGGGCAGATCCAGCGCCTTTGCATTGCGCGTGCGCTTTATCACGACCCGCGCCTGCTCGTGTTCGACGAAGCGACCTCGTCGCTCGACACGCAGTCGGAAAGCAACATTCTCTCGAACATGCACGACATCCTGGAGGGTCGCACGGCGCTCATCATCGCGCACCGGCTGAGCACCATCATGCGGGCGGACAAGATTCTCGTGCTCTACGAAGGCGCTATCGTGGAGCAGGGCCGGCATGAAGAGCTTGTCGAGCGCAAGGGCATGTATTACCAGCTTGTTCAAAAGCAGCTGGGGGCATCATGAAACTCTTCGACCCGCATGGATTCGGCAGCTCCGTGGTGTCTTATGCGGGGCTGCTCGAAAAGATCGAAATCCTGCGCTCCACGCTGCGCTGGGCACCGCGGCTCGAGCGCACCGATATCGAAAAGCTTTTGAACCAGTCGAACGCGCTGCGCGACGAAGTCATGCAACTCTCGCGCAAGGAGCGCTTTGTCGAAGCGGCGGCCGAGGCGCCCGAGGCGCTCGATGCGCTGGAAAGGCCGGATGCGCTCGCGCCTTCCGCGCACCGGCGGCGCGAGGCGCTCATCGAGCGCAGCTTCATATTCGAAGGCATATTCGGCGACAACGCGAAGCTGCTGGCCGCGCTGGAGATTGCGGAAAAGGCGGCGCCTACCGACCTGCCCGTGTTGATCGACGGCGAGAGCGGTACGGGCAAGGAGCTGATGGCGAAGGTGATCCACGCCAACGGAGCGCGTGCCGACCGCCCGTATATCTCAGTCAACTGTGGCGCGATACCTGAGAACCTGCTCGAGTCGGAGTTGTTTGGGCATCGCAGAGGGGCGTTCACGGGCGCATCGAGCGATCGCAAGGGGAAATTCGAAAGCGCGCATACGGGGACAATCTTTCTGGACGAGATTGGTGAGTTGCCGCTGCAGGGGCAGGTGAAACTGCTGCGTGTGCTCGAATCGCACGAAATTCAGCGGGTGGGTTCCGATGAGCCCATTGGCGTGGACACGCGCATTGTTGCTGCGACCAACCGCAACCTGCGAGAACTTGCCGCGCAAGGGCAGTTTCGCGAGGATCTCTTTTACCGGTTGAGCGTGATTCATGTCACGCTGCCTGCGCTGCGCGAACGCAACGATGAAATTCCGCTGCTCATTGCTTACTTTGGCGACGAGGCTGCCGGGCAGCTTAAGCGCCGGCCTGTGAAGCTCACGCCCAAGTTGCGGGACTTTCTGCTGACTTATGCGTATCCGGGGAATATTCGCGAGTTGCGTAATCTCGTGTATCGGTTGTCGTGTCTGGCCGGCGATACGGCTGATATCGAGCACTTGCCCGATGATATTCGGCCTAAGCCTGCGGCGCTGGCGTTACGTGCGGTGGAAGCCGAGGCGGCTGGCGTGCCACTCTCGCTTAGCGATGCGAAGCGTGCCGCGAGTGATGAGGCTGAGCGCGCGTTTCTCGAGCGCGGATTGCAGGAGACTGGTGGTACGGTGGCCGAGCTTGCTCGGCGCTGTGATATGAACCGGTCGCATTTGCAGATGCTGCTTAAGAAGCATGGTATTCATTCGAAAGATTTTCGGCATGCCGAGAAGGTGAATCACGGGAAGGAGTCTTGAGGTTGTGTTTGTTGTTGTTTCTGGTTTCTTTGGCCTTTCCTTGGTTTCGCGTCGGTATGCCAGCGTTGCCCCTGTGCGGGGCGGCACCTACTTTTCTTTGCAGCGGCAAAGAAAAGTAGGCAAAAGAAAGCCGCTCAAACCGCCAGCGCCTGCCACAGTTCACATCGCGCCACGACAGGTGAATGGCTCCGGAGCGTCTGTCACCTCGCACCACCGAACTGAGTGACAAGGCGCTCATCCTTCCGGTGGCGCTATGCGCCCCGAAGGGCATAACCAGACACCGTTGGGGCGCGTGAGTTTTCGCCAAGGCATGACACTGCCCCGCGGTTTCCCTTGCAGACCCGACCGCTGCGCGCGTAGCGAGCAGCGGGATGAATGAGCCCTTTGTCACTAACGGGAATGGTGCGAGGTGACAGACGCTCCGGAGCCATTCACCTGTCGTGGCGCGATGTGAACGGTGGCAGGCATTGGCGGTTTGAGCGGCTTTCTTTTGCCTACTTTTCTTTGCCGCTGCAAAGAAAAGTAGGTGCCGCCCCGCACAGGGGCAACGCTGGCACACCGACACGAACACAAGGAAACGCCAAAGAAACCAGAAACAACAACACCCACGCACTCAGCGCCCCACAGCAGGATTCACGAGCGTGCGATCCGACCCAACCGGATCCTCCACCCTCACGACGACCGCGCTGATGTTATCGCGCCCGCCGGCCTGCAAGGCCATCTCCACGAGCATTTCAGTTGCCTGCTGGCAGTCGCCGCCCTCGAGCGCACGCACCAGCTCAGGGCCCTGAACTTCATTGCTCAGCCCGTCGCTGCATAGCAAAAAGAGGTCTCCGTCGCGCACGACGATGCGGCCTTCGTCCAGATCGAGCCAGTCTGCCGCACCGACGGCCCGTGTTATCAGATGCTGCGATGGATGGTGGCGCGCTGCTTCGGCGCTCAAATGCCCCTGCGCCTGAAGCTCCGCCACGTAACTATGGTCAGTCGTGAGCGGTTCGAGCTGCGCATCGCGGTACAGATAGATGCGGCTGTCGCCCGCCCATAGCCAGCCGAATTCGCGCCCCCTCGCCATCAGCACGGCAACCGTGCTGCCGATCATGCGAACCGCGCGCCGCGCCGCCTCTTCGCGCAGCTGGTGGTTCACCGTCTGCAGCGTGCCGCGCGCGGTGGCCATGAAGCTCGTGAGCGTGTTGGGGACAGCCAGGCCGCCGAGCGAGCGCACGATCATGCCGCTGGCAAAGTCTCCGGCCGTGTGCCCGCCCATGCCGTCGGCCACCGCCCAAAGCCCCTTCTGGGGCAGATCGAGACATGCATCCTCGTTGAGCGCCCGCACACGTCCTACGTCTGTGCGCGATGCCGAGCTCCATAACAATGCGCCTGCCACGATCGAGCCTCCATAGGCTACACGACGAGTCCGTTATTCTTGCCGTTCTGGCCCACGCCTACCGTCACGTTCGAATTGGACGCGGAATTGGTCACGTCGAGCGTCTGGTACTGATTGATGACCTGATTCGCGTAGAACGTGTTGTTGGTCTGGTACAGATTGATGATCGATCCGAGCTGGGAGGGCTGCGCGGGCTCGTAGGGCTGGATCCAGCCGAACACCCACGGTGCGCCTGCACCCCGGATGAACGACATCGCCTTGCGGTCGAGATCGCATTGCAGGTGAAGGTCGGTGATGGCGAGCGAGGTCATGACAAGTCTCCGTCAAGATGATGGCCGCAGGCACGCGGCGTTCCGGCCATACCTCGCAAGCAGCATGCCATTTTTTGGCGAAACGCGGCGCTCGCGCGCCCAGGTCCGCTGAAGCTTGTCCCATATGACGTTGCGCTAGCGCGGCGCGTATTACGCGCACCGTTGCCTTGTCGGTTTGCGCGGCAATGGTCGTGCGTGCGCCAACACGCAGGTTTCCCGTTGTCATCAGGACACCGACACATAAGCAATCGCTCTGAGTGAGCCAATCTGGCAGCAAGCTGATGGTTCGGCGCCGACACAATCGATGCGCTCAAGTTGGTGTGTTGCCGACACACCGGGGCACCCGTCACGCACGCCTTCCCGCCAGGCCTGATAGAACCGTGATCGCTCGCCTGGCATGTCTGATGCAGGATAGTTGGCAACCGGCAGACCGTTGAACAGCGCGGAAAGCCAGCAACCAGCCAGACGGATGCAGCCATGAACCCCGAACTTCAAACGACGTCGCACACCGAGGAACCGCCGCTCGGCGCGCATCTCGTGTCGCGCCGCGCGGGCTACACGCACCACGGCATCTACGTCGGCGCTGGGCGCGTTGTCCACTACGCCGGGTTGTGCGTATCGCTGCATCGCGGTCCGATCGAAGAGGTCTCGCTCGAGCGTTTCGCGGCTGGCTGCGAAGTCGCCATCGTCGCGCATCCGTGCGCGGCCTTCGTGGGCCGTGAAGCCGTGGCGCGTGCGCGCTCGCGTTTGGGCGAAGACCGCTACCGCCTGCTCAGCAACAACTGCGAACACTTCTGCACCTGGTGCGTGGACGGTAAGGGCCGCAGCGAACAGGTCCGCACCTGCATTGCTCATCCGCTTGCCGGCTTGCGCGTGGTTCGCGCGCTGGTTCACGCACGCCGCCTGCAAGCCCACGGCACATACGCCGCGCAGGCGGCGTGAACACCATTTCCCGCCGACGCTGAAACGCCGCGCTTCGCCACTTGCTTCGGAGACCATCATGAATTCCGCCGACACCTCGCTGCGCACCCTCGTCGACAAGTGGCTCGCACCCAGTGCGCGTGTTCCGGCCCGCGTCGTGCGCTTTAGCCGCACACAGGAGCAACGGCTGCGCTATGTCTGCGTAGAAGCGGTGCACCCTGCGCGCACGATTGCAATCTTCTTCTTCCGTCACGACGATGGCACGTGGTGCGTATTTCCGCCTGCCAGCGCGCGTCCGGCCATGTCCGCGCACGCTGCGTGATTTCAACGCAGCAATGTGGGGCGCGGCCGCGCCGTGGCGACGGTTGTCTGCGCGCGCTGCGCGGGTGAGCCCTCGATCTCCACACGCACGCCGATGAACGGTCGTGGCACGAGTAGCGTGCGCTGCGAGGCGGCGCGCGCGCCGCCCATGATCGCAGCCATTGCCTGCCTGTCCAGTTCCACGCTTTCCGGAAGGTCCTTGATGACGATAGTGCTCACGGTCCGCTCCACGAGATCGACTTGGGTTTGATGGGTTTCGTTTGAGTATAGGCGGTGGTGCGCGGCGCACGCACGTAAACAAGCAGGCGGCGCCTCGCGGCGCCGTCTGCCTTTTCGCTTCGCGGCAACGGTCAAAACAGCACGCCGGTGCTCGCGTATTGCGCAGGATTGACCTTCAGATTCAGCGGCCCGAAACCCGCGCCGATGTATCCGATGTTGTTGAGCGCAGCGACGTCGACCACCTGAACCTGCGAGATGTTCTGCACGATGTTGGGCGACACGTTGATATTGGCGATCGGGCCATAGCTGCCGAACGCGCTGTTGCCGCCGCGTACGGCTGTCATGGCGCGGCGGTCGAGTTCCGTGCCGGGAGCCAGCTCGCGGATAACGAGAGAAGTCATGATGAGCCTCCAGTTGACGATGAGTGGGGCGGACGCATCGAGGCGGGCGCGACACACGAAGTGCAGCAGGGTGTGGCCGCGCCGCTGCCAGGACGATCAGAAGTTGATCGTGTTGTGCGCGTTCTGCACCGGGTTGACCGTCGCGTGGATGTTCGACGCGAAGGCGACGTCGTTGCCCACGTTGTTCACGATGCTGTTCGTCTGACCGATGACCTGTTCGGCGGTGAAGTTGGTCGAGTCATACTTGAAGGTCGGCATCGACGGGTAGTAACCGGGCCAGAGGCTCAGGCCGCCACCGCCGCGCACGGCGCTCATTTCGCTGCGGTCGAGTTCTTGCGCGACGCTCAGGTCGGCGATCATCAGCTTGCTCATGATAGTTCTCCAGAAGGGCTAAACAGGGTAGTTGGCGATTGAGCTGCAGTATCTTGCGGGCTCGCTCCTCTTAATGCACAGGCTGTGCCAGCGACGTCGCCGCCAACGCATTTGCTGCTCAACCCCTTGTGTGGCGGGGCTCGGCGCCTGGCTGCCGCGCGTATGCGGGGCCTGCCGCGGCGCTCACGCGCGAAAACGCTGATGGCGCGCGCCCAACAGCGCGCGGCGAGGCCGTTGGATTCGGAGCAACACGCGTGAGCCCAAGGCCTGGTTCAGGCACCGATTGCACTGCGTGCGGCAGCAGACTAATCTTTCATCAGACCTTGTTGTAGGGTGACGGGCGCGCGCCTTCTGAGATCACAGTGAGCGCAGAATTGGCGGCGACTCTGTATGCTTTAAGGATGACGAGACCACGTTGCAGCGGGCTCGAACGAGATCGGGGCATGCAGCCGGATGCGGCGCAATCGTGCGCCGCGAACCGGTGACGAAAAGCGCCTCGGCCATCCTGAAGCTGAGTTGAAGGCATACGAATGATGAGCCTTGCGCAGCTGATCCAGACATTCCAGAGCGGGGCGCTTTCACGCGACGCGTTCTTCGCCGAGATCGACCACGTGCTCGCGGTCGACGCGGCCAATTGTGCTCGTCTGCGCGAAGCGGTGGACGCGACGCAGACCGTCCATCCGCTGCCCGACGCCGTGTATGCCGAGGTCCTGCGCCGCATCGAACATCGCCAGGAAAACACCGGGCCGGTGGACGACTCCACGCGCATTCACGAAGCCCTCGCTGCTGCGCGTTCTGCCACGACGGGCGACGACTCCGAGCACGTGAAGGGCATTGGCGACACGCTCAACGGGCGCTTCGTGCTCGAAGAGTGCCTGGGCGTGGGCGGCATGGGCACCGTCTACAAGGCGCTCGATTTACGCAAGCTCGAAGCTTCGGACCGCAAACCTTATATCGCGATCAAGGTGCTGAACGTGCAGTTTCGCGGCCAGCCGACTTCGCTGATCGCACTGCAACGCGAGGCCCGCAAGGCGCAGACGCTCGCGCACCGCAATATCGTCACGGTGTACGACTTCGACCGTGACGGTCCGCTCGTGTACCTCACGATGGAATATCTGTCCGGCAAGCCGCTCAGCAAGCTGTTGCGCGCGCCGGGTTTCGCGGGCATGTCGTTCGATAAGGCGCGGCCGATCATTGCCGGCATGGGGCAGGCGCTCGCTTATGCGCATGAGCGCGGCTTCGTGCATTGCGACTTCAAGCCCGCCAACGTTTTCCTCACCGATGGCGGCGATGTCAAAGTGATCGACTTCGGCATTGCGCGCGTATTCCAGCGTCCCGAAGAAGATCCCGACGTTACCGTATTCGATCCCGCGACGCTTGGCGGCATCACGCCCGCCTATGCGAGCCCGGAAATGTTCGAGCATCGCGAGCCCGACCCGCGCGACGATATCTATGCGCTCGCCTGCGTGACCTATGAACTGTTGACGGGCAAGCATCCATTCAACCGGAAATCGGCTACCCAGGCACGCAGCGAGAAGATGCGCGCCGAGCGGCCGCCGGCGCTCGATCGCGGTCAATGGCGCACGCTGAGCGCAGCGCTTTCGTTTGACCGCGCGTCACGCACCGCGAGCGTCAATCAGTTTCTCGAGGGCATGGGCGTGCTCGCGCATGCGCACGCGTTCCCCGCCGCCCGGGCTGGCGCCGTTGGCGTGGGGGCCATCGTGGTCGCTGCGGGGTTGTGGGCCGGGTACCGCGTGCTTTCCGGACACGAGCAAACGGGTGCCAAATCCTCCGTGGCCGCTATCTCCACCAGCGTCACCAGCACTCCCGCTAGCGCAACAAAGCCGGTTGCGGAAGCGGCTGCCTCGCCGGTGCTTGCTGCCGCGCCTGCGGCTGTGGCCGCTAGCGTGCCTGCCGTGAGCGCGGTTGCAGCCGCTGCCTCTCCCGCGTCGAGCGCCCCGGTGGCCGACGCCGCTTCGGTCGCCGCGTTGAACGCGACGCTTGCACGCATTCCGTGCTCCGCGCTTGCTGCGTCGCTGCCCGGGCAAGCGATCCAGGTGCGTGGCTTTGCCAATGCCGGCGAGAACATGGCGCACCTGCATGACGCGCTCGCGCAAACGCCAGGCGGGCAGGCTGCGAAACTCGATGTGACCGCGGTGGAGAACCACAACTGCGAAGTCGTGAGCGCATTCGCGCCGTATTGGCGCGCCAATCATCTGGCCGGCGGCGGGGCGTCGATCCATACCCAGCCGCTCGACGCGCACCTTACGCAGGGCATGCCGCTCATCGTCGATATCACCACGCCGCATTACGACTCATACGTCAACGTGGATTACTTCGCGCTCGACGGCAGTGTCGTGCATCTGGTTCCCAGCAATGTCGAGCGCGACAACCAGGCACCGCCCGGGTTCTCGGCCAAGGTCGGTGGGTCGGGGTACTGGCTCGTGGACAAGCCATTCGGCACGGAGATGATCGTTTTGTTGATCACGCCCGCGCCGTTGTTCGACGGGCTGCGTCCTGCTTCCGAGTCTCGCTCGGCCTACCTTGCGGCGGTTGAGCAGCAGCTCAAGAAGATGGAAGCGCGTTATGGCGCGGGGCATATCGCTGCTGATTTTGTACAGATCACAACGCACGCGCGAAATGATTGATGTGCGAGTGTGTGATCTTCCCTCGTCCGATTTGTATTAAGAACATGGCAGTCCGAACAAAGCCTGAATCCGTCAGCTCGCGGTATGAAGTACCGAATGGGCAAGCCGCAGAAGATCGTCGAACTGCGTGACCAGCTCGAAACAAAGCATAAATCCGAGCGCCACAGCAGGACCGGGATAACGCATGATGTAGCGCATCGCGGGTTTGACCGTGCGCCTGCGCACGGCTCTGCGCGTCATGATCCAGGTAATGACGATGCCGATCAGGGCGCCGGCGATCAGATCAGTCGGGTAGTGATAACCCAGATACGCGCGCGGAAAGCACACGAATACCGCGACGGCCAAAAACGCCAGCATGCCAATGCCCCGCCACACGATGAAGATGCCCGTGGCTACCGCCATCCAGAGCATGGCGTGATCGCTCGGAAAGGAACTCCAGTTCATCAGCCCGGCGAACTGCACCGGCGACGAGGCGAAATGCAGATGGAGCTCCGGCGTGAATAGCGGCCGCTCCCTGAACGGCAGGCAGCGCGCCAGCAGGCGTCCCGCCGCGAGTGCGATCAGGGCGCTCGCCAACGTGGCGAGCACGATCTCACGGCGCCAGCCGCGCCGCTCGTTCGGCTGGACCCAGATCCACCACAGCAGCGGAATCAGCAGGTAACCCTTGAAGGTATAGAGGTCGGCAATGACGACGATTGCATGATTGACCTGGGGAGAAAACTGGAGTTGGGTGAGGGCTCCCAGAATGACGGTATCGAAGCTGTTCATTATTGTGGCCATCCCGCAGATGAATTCGTGAGAAAGGCGGTCTCGAACAGAATCCTCAACCGCCTCCGCGCCACATACGCAAGGCGTTCTTCGTTGTATTTTTCTGGCCAGCACGCGGTGAAGGCAGTTCGTAGCAGTGAGTTGCTGCGATGCAGCTTCAACCGTCCGTGTTGCGCACCTTCGATCGCACTGCAGTGCGTCAAGGATTCAGCGGCTTTCGCGGTCACTGACCTTTCGTTGTGAAGCGCGCTCTTACCTTGGCGCACCTCCCGCTTCGCGAACGTACCTGACCGCGGGCATGCGCGCGCGTGTGCCTGGCGTATCGTCGTGTCGGACAGTTTCTACGATACCCCTGTTGCGGCTGATGTCTACTTCGGTCATTCCCGGCTTTTGGAGGCAGTCGCGCAGGAACAGCTGGCAGCGTCCAGCAGACAGACGATGCGGAAGAATTTGTCTTGTGATTGATTCGATCTCCTTTCTATATGTTGCGAAGGCAGCCAGCAGGCCGGCGCGACCCGAGCGCGCACGAAAATATTCTTCAAGCGCCTCCGGAGATATTTCACACGTGACTATTGCGCCGTCGACGAGGGCGCGATACCGGACCGTGCCGCTCGCATAGTAGTAGGCATCTTCATCTGGAAATTGTATGAGCACGATGGCTTACCTCACTGAATTCCGAGCCTGCGTTCAAGCAACCGGTGTTCCGCACTCTTCTGACGAAGCCGGTGAATTTGCATCATGCGTGCGCAGGTTGAATCGAAATCAATTCTCAAATCGTTTGCATCGATTGATGGGGCCGCGCTAGTTGTTCTGATCGGATGACGCGCCGCTGCTGTGGGGAGGGGACAGCGGTCCGTAGCGAAGATGCTGCGCCACCGAAATGGGGACTTTGGGCGAGAACATGCCCGCGATCGTGAGCGCGTAGACGATCGCGGCGACGCCGGCCACAACGCGCACGGGTCGTGCGACTGCCGAATGGCCAACGACGATGTTGAGGTAGAACCAGATGCCGAGCAATGCGAGCAATAGCAGACGCGGCATGGGCTTCCAGCCGTCGTGCCCGACTTCGATGATAGACCACACGAGTGCGGCGACAAGCGTAAAGAAGAGGCTCCAGAGTCCCGCCGATCGGCTTCGGACCATCAGGGTGCCCGAGCCGATCAGTGCGAGTCCGGTGACGACGTAGTAGGGCGTGGAACCCATTGCGACGAGCCAGCCGCCAAGCACGGCGAAAGCAGCGCCCACCAGCACCAGGGCCTCGCCCGTCTCGGCAGGAGACGTCTCGTGTCGGTTCGACATAGAAGAGCCCCCGCTCATGCAAATGTCTGGCAATCGGCGTTCACGACAACGCGCTTCGTTTGTGATGCAAGCGCTGTACCCTCTGGAGTGCGTGGAAAATCTGCATGCCTCGTGCAAACGCGGGGACGTTATTCGTTTGATGTATAGCGCTACGCTTGGGTCTCAGGCCGCAAACGAAGTTACATCCAACTATAGGCGCGCGGCGCGCCTCTACAGTGGCGTGTATGGTAAGAAATTATTGCGTTACATTTCGATTACAAATCAACCATATGAACTAATCTGCAGCGCAAAACGCAGATGAAATGACGAAATTGGCGTTGACATATCTACGAGAAATCTGTGTAGAAATAGTGTGCGGCGCGTCACTTTTCTTGAATCGAAATCAAAATGCGAATGGTGATGCCGCGAGTTGCGCACTGGCTGGCACGCTTGCTTTCGGCGCAATGGAGGTGCCTGCCAGGCGTTGCACTGGCACTGGTGATAAACGGCCGGCGGGTGCCGGCCTTCGCTGCCTTACATCACCCGCACTCCGCAGTCGCCGATCAGCATGACGGCTTGATCGACGGAGAGGATCGTGCCTTTAAGATGTTGCAGCACGTCGGAGAGACGCAAACCACTTAGGTCTACAGAGCGTAGATCCGCGCCGTCGAAGCGGCTGTTTCGCAGTTGCGCGTTGCGCAAGCTGCCGCCTTCGAAAACAGTGTCGCGAAAGTCGCAGTCGGACAGATCCGCATCGGAGAAATTCAACGCCTCGAGTGTTTGCTTGCGAAACGAGAGCCCCCGCAGATCTGCGCCAACGAGCAGGGAATCGTGGAGGCTGAGCCCCAGTGTACGGGCGTCGACAAAGCGGGCGCCTGTGAGCTTGACCTCAGTGAACGCCGCCGACGCGAGTTTCGAGCCTGTCCAGTCGGTATTGTTGAGATCGCTCCGGCAAAAGCGCGCGTCACTCACATTCGCGTAGCGAAACCTTGCGGCAGCGCACTTGCACGCCAGCCAGCGGGTTCTTGTGAGTTCGCAGTGCTCCATGAGGGCGTGCTCGAAGTTGCACTGAGAGAAGCGGGCGGCTCGCAGATCAAGACTGGAAAGATCTTCGCCGCTGAAATTGCAGTGCTCGAACGTCGGACCGTCGCCGCATTCTCGAAGCAGGCGGGTCAGCGCTTCGCGGTCGAAGGTCAATCCGCTGAACAGCGCTCCTTCCACGTTTGACGGCTCATTGGTGTTGCTGCGCATCTGGGCAGACTCCTCGTCTGGAGGGGGCGCAGCGTCTTCTCCTCAGCGCGTCCCCTCAACTTGATGAAAGTAAGGTTGACGCCGCGGCATATCTAGAACCCAATCACTGGGCGCAGGAGATACCAACCTGCGACTCTATTTTCGGCGGACAGGATTTTATCGTTTCCGCCGTTACATGCACAAGGTCATCGGCGCTCTGCCTTGCCTGCCCATGCACGAATCTGATCGATGGTAGCCGTCGCGCCGCCGCATACGACAACCAGAATCTTCTTGTAACTGGCCAACGCCGGATGCCTGTCGTAAGCGACGGAGAGTGCCGCGCCGCAAGCCGGCTCGACCAGAATGCGGTGATCAGCAAGAAAGCGCTCGCACGCAGCGAGTGCGCTGAAGTCCGACACGACGAGGCTGTGTACAGGGTGCACGCGTGCGCAATGTAACGCCTGTTCGCACACCCGCTTGGCGCCGAGCGACGTGGCAATGCTCGAGATACACGGTAGCTCCACCGTATGTCCGGCTTCGAGCGCGGCATGGAACGAAGCGGCGCCTTCGGTTTCGACAGCCAACACGGGCACATCGTGCCAATGATTGCGCTGCAGGCCCTCTACGACGCCGGAAAGCAGCCCGCCGCCGCCCACGGAAAGCAACACGGCGTCCGGCTTGAAGCGGGCTTGGGCAACCTCATCGATCATCGAGGCATGGCCGTGCCATAACAGCGGATCGTCGAAGGGATGCAGGAACGCGTCGGTTGCTCCGAGCAGCGTCTGTGCAAACTGGTTCGCCTCTTGCCAGGAACTGCCGTGCACCACGACCTCGGCGCCCTCCAGGCGGAGCAGTTCCTTCGCGCGCTCCGTTGTCGTTTGCGGTACCACTACGGCAACAGGAATGCCCAGACGTCGACCCGCATAAGCAACGGCAAGACCCGCATTGCCCCCGGAGGACGAAACGAAACGCTGCGCGCCACGGCTTCGATGAACGGCGCACGCGTGGCCGATGCCCCGGATCTTGAATGATCCACACGGTTGCAACGCGTCGAGCTTGAGCCACACGGATTGTTCACCGGGAACGCTCAAGGCGCGCGATTCCATCAAAGGGGTCTCGAAGTGCAGTTTCATTGTGGCGGGCTTCCAGGTTTGCGTTCGGAACACCAGATGCCGAACGGACTTCTGCTGATGCTATAGAGGCAGGGCGAGACTGGCTTGTAAAAAATTGACGCGCAGAGTGAGCACTCGCGCGTCGACTCAGTAAGCGGACGGGGCCACGCCAAAGGCTTGCCGGAACGCCCTGTTGAAATGGCTTTGGTCGTAAAACCCGACGCCGTGGGCGACTTCGGCAATGGTTCGTTTGCCCGCTGCCAACAAGGCGCAAGCCTGTTCCAGGCGCAAACGAAGCAGCCACGCATGAGGCGTCATGCCTACGGTCTGCTTGAATCGCCGCAAAAAATGAAAACGCCCCAGACCACACAAGGCGGCCAATTCGTCGAGGGTGATCTTCTCGGCCAGATGGGACAGGCAATAGTCATTGAGCCGCTGCCAATGCATTGGAGAGAGCGTCCCTTTAGCGGCCGTCGGCCCGATCGCGCCGGACCGGTTGAACAGGCAATACAGCAGTGAAAGCCATTCCGACTGTAAAGACAGCGACGAAGCGTCGGGCGACAACTGCATCGCATCGTGAAGCTGCAGTAATTGCGCGGCCAGCGTCGGATCCTCGATCATCATGCTTTTCAGCTCGGGCTCGCGAGCCGAGTCCGTCAGCTCGGTCGCGACACCTTGCAGCAGGTCTCGGGACAGTCTGAATGTCTTCAGCGTATAAGCGTTGCCGCATTCCCCGGCGCCATCATGGACCTCGCCGGGTGGCATCAAGGAAATGCGACCTGGCCCGAGCAAGACCGCGCCTGCGTTCACGCATTGGCGCTGAATCCCTTCGGTTACGAGCCCGACGTGATAGTCAAGGTGATAGTGCCGGTCGAAACGGAACGCCTTGAAACGCCCAGCGCCGAGAACGAGTCCCGGAAGGCCGGCGAGCCGCTTGTACTCCACACCATCGCTCATTGCAGATCACAAAATCACTATTGCGCCAGATTGAAGGGGCGCACCAGACTCAATGCGTCGAGGCGCTTGCTGGTGCGGCACGACGAGTATATGTCAGCGCCGAGGCCATTCTGGCAATGAAATAAAAATGAAAGTTAAGCGTTGGCGCGGTTGTTGCATCGCAGCCGACGTGGCACGATAACGGGTCTGTCCAGTTCACGGTTTCGCGACTGCCCTAATGGAATTAACGGAATCAAGAGAATTAAGGGAAGTCGAAAAAGGGACGTTGGAAACATGATGTTGTCTTGCCGACTGCGGTGGTATGCCCTCGCGACATCGCGCATGTTGCGCAGACATTGGCAGGCGCTGTCGCTCTCAGTCCTGTTGTTGCTGCCGGCAATGCCCGTGTTTGCCCAGAGCCAGATTCTGGGCGCGCCGGTACTCGCGGCTCTCGCGCCCTCGCATGGCATGGAATGGCGGTTCGTCTGGGTGCACATGCTCGAAGCGGCGGGTATGTTGTGGGTGCTTGCGCAACGTGCCGCCATCACAGGCGGGACGTTCGCCACTTTCTTCGCTTCGTTGCCCACACCCAATTTCCACCGCCGCGCCGTCGACATCGCCGTCGTGCTCGTCGCGAGTACGCCGCTGCTTCTGCCCGTGCTCGGCGCCACGGTCGCGCTGGCCTTTCTGCCGCAGAAGGCCGCGAACTACCTGTTCGTTCTCGATCTGCTTCTAATTACGCTGGGATGGCAACTGACGGTGCTCTCGCGCAGCGCTCGTCACGCGGCGCTGTTGGTCGTCGCCAATATCATCCTCGTCGGCGCGTTGGAGGCGGGCGAAACGACAAAGCAGGCGCTGCTGGTCTTGCCCTTGCTGCTCGCGGCGTTCGTGATCGTCCGTACGCCGGCTGCTTCGACTCCGTGGCCCATGTGGTCTTGCGCGCTCTCTCGACGCGTCATGAGTTGCGTACGCGTCAATCTCGGCCAGCGGCTTTCGCCCGTGACCAGGCTGCAAGCCGGTATTGTTTGGGATCGCGGCGCAGGTGTCTTCGCGCGCTATCTGGTGATGGGTGCGGTTACGGCCTCCACCTGCTTCCTGCTTCGACTCTGGAATTTCGACGCCCGCGCGGTACCCCTGACAGTGATTTCACAGGCCGCGATTGCGCTGGTCGCTGCGACGACCTATCGCGATTTGCGAGCGGCTCACCTTCGTGCAGAGCACTTCACACGATCGTTGCCTATTGCAGCAGCGGCGCGGCTGCGTGCCGATATGCTGACCGTCGCCGCGCTGGCGCTGCCATTAGCATGCATGGTGCCGCTGCTGCTGGTCGCGCACGGTGTTTTGCCGCTGTGGCCTGCGGCGGCTCTCCTGGGGTTGACGGCGCCGCTGCTTGCCCTGCTGTATTTCCCGCAACGCTACGCCGCCCGGCAATCCGTTTTGCTCGGCACCATGCTGGCCGCGATGTGGGTCGCTGCCGTCTGGCGTGCCTGGCGCGTCTGGCATTCGCTTATTTGATTGATTCCACCATGCTTCGATTCGAAAACCTCAGCAAACGCTTTGGCGAGCGCGTTATCTTCCAGGGGCTGCATCACGATTCCAGCGCGGGATGCGTGGCGCTATGCGATGAAAACGGTAGCGGCAAGTCCACCTTGCTCGGCATCCTTGCCGGCGTGATCGACGCCGACGAAGGGGAGGTCTGGCTGGGCGGCCATTCGCTGCGTAGCGCGCCGCTCGAGGCGAAATCCGCCCTGGCGTACGTGCCCGACGACTGCATGGCGTATCCGTTTCAAACCGGCCGCGCGTTTCTGGAACTCGTGGCGTCGACTAAGAAGACAGCCGTCGACGCGCGCACGCTCGATCTCGCGGACCGCTTTGGCCTCACGCCGCACCTGGAGAAGCGCTTCGAGCAGATGTCGCTCGGCACGCGCAAAAAGTTCTTCCTGACAGCGACGACACTGGGCGAACCCGCTGTCGTTATCGCGGACGAACCGGGCAACGGGCTCGACGCCGCCGCGCGCGCGGTTCTCATCGATCTATTCAAGGATCTGGCCAGGAAGAGCGCAGTCTTCTTTTCGAGCCACGATTTGCGGCTTGCGCGAGCGTGCGAGGCGACCGTCACCAGTTTTGCCGACCTGGGTATGGCTGTGTGAGCGCGAACGCACTCGGCGCGCGATCGCGAGTGTCAGAACGTCGAAGCGCTCTGAGTCAACGCAATCAGGTCGTTGGCCTCGCCACCCGGCGCTCCGAAACTGATCCGGATTCCGAAATATGGCGAGTTCGCGCCGTCCCGGAAAAACGCGCAGCCGCAACTCGAAAGCCCACTGTTTCCAGCGGGCTTCTATTCGAGCATCGACAGCGAACCGTCCGGCGGGACGGCGCGCGGGCTAGTTAGTGCCCATGCGCCTCGCGGAATCCGGCGTCCTTTTCGAGTTGGCGACCGTGAGTGCCAACATGGAATCCTGCTGAAATCACAAAGAGGACTCCGGCGAAAGGCCAGATATAGATTGCCAGCGAGAAGCAAAGCCAACACGCTTCTTGTGGCGGATACGCCTGGAGCGCCCAGACAAGACTGGCAACTGGCAACAGCATCAGACACAGCGCCGACCGGGTGAGAAAAGTGGCGGCTCTTGCTTTCTTTAGCGTCTCTGCTTGCATGCCTGGCTCCATAGGGAATGGCATTGGGATATAGAGTCGCACGGCGACCATTTGTCGCATACTTAGTAATATCCCTGACAGCTGCCATTGTGCGGAGCGCAATTTTCCAGAATGATTTGCAATGCTGCATAGCCATTCCGAATCGATCGTAGTTCTGATCGACTTGCAAACGAGACTGATGCCAGCGATTCACGAAAGCGCATCCGTTGTCGCTCAAGCCGTTCGCCTCGGTCGCATAGCCCGCGAGCTGGATGTTCCCGTTATCGGGACAGAGCAAAATCCAGACTCACTCGGCGAGAATGCGAAGGAAATAAAGGACCTTTGCACAATGACTGTTGCAAAGCACCATTTTGACGCGACAGCTGATGGATTGATAAACGCATTACCAAAAGGACGAACCCGAATCATCGTTGCGGGATGCGAAGCGCATGTCTGTGTGCTGCAAACGGCGATTGGTCTGCTGCAAGGCGGGCTATCGGTCACGCTCGCTATCGATGCGATGGGGTCGCGCAAAATCGTGGATAAAGAGGCGGCAATTACACGGCTGAATAAAGCGGGCGCGGACGTGGCGACGGTCGAGATGGTCGCGTTCGAGTGGTTGCGCTCGAGCCAGCACCCGCGATTCCGCGACATACTTCAGATGATCAAGTAATGCGCGCGCCGCCGCCCGTCATCGGCAAAATGTGGCGCCAGTGAGCAAGGCAAGCATCGTCTCAGGTGACAGATATTCGACCAGCGACCAGATAATTAGCGCTACGAATGGAACGGCCAGCATGACCTCCATGGCGCGCATGACCAACCTGCCGCTCACGAAGGTTGACCCGCGATCATGACGCGAGGCACGACCCGCTCGTCGTCGATCGGCAAGTGCATGACGCCGGCCAGGATGCCGAGCGCAATCGAGCCTTGCCAAAGCAGGTCGTAGCTGTGTGTCGCGTCGAATACCACGCCGCCGAGCCAGACGCCGAAGAAACTGCCGATCTGATGCCCGAGAAACACGAAGCCGAAGAGCGTCGAGATGTAGCGCACGCCGAACATCTGCGAAACGATCCCGCTCGTCAGCGGTACGGTGCCAAGCCACATGAAGCCCATCGCGAACGCAAACACATAAAGCGTGAGAGGCGAGAGTGGCAAGGCGAGGAACAGCACCATCACAGCCGCGCGCGCGAAGTAGATTCCCGAGAGCAGATATTTGCGGCGCAGAAAGCCGCCTGCGTAGCCGCATAGAAACGTGCCCGCCGTGTTGGCGAGCGCGATCAGTGCGAGCGCGAGGCTCGCTTCGCGTGCGCTCATGCCTTTGTCCAGCAAATAAGCGGGGAGGTGCGCGCCGATGAACGCGAGCTGGAAGCCACACGACAAGAAGCCCAGATTGAGCAGCCAGAAACCGCGGTGCGCAAACGCCTCTCTCATCGCGCGGCGCAGCGTGTCGTGCGAATCGGCGGCGCCGCTGCGCGCCATCGGCCGATCGCGCAGCCATGCTGCGAGCGGTGCGCTTGCGAGCATTACGGCGGCAAGCACGAGAATGGCCGTGACCCAGCCGAATCTGCCGATCATCCCTTGTGTGAGCGGCACGACGCAGAACTGGCCAAGGCCGCCGAACATGCCCGCTACGCTCAGCGCCCAACTGCGCTGATCGGCTGCGAAAAGCCGGGAAAGCGCGCCGTAGACCGCGCCGAACGCCGTTCCGGACAACGCAACGCCGAGCACCACGCCCACGCCGAACGTATAGACGCCCGGCGTTGCGCTCAGCGCCATCATCGCAAGGCCGAGCGCGTAGAGCAGGGCGCCCGCGAAAATCACACGCGCGGAGCCGAAGCGGTCGGAGATCATGCCGGTGAGCGGCTGCGCAATGCCCCACAGCAAGTTTTGCAGCGCTAGCGCGAGGCCGAACGTCTCACGCGACCAGCCGCGATCTAGCGTGACGGGCATCAGAAAAAGCCCTTGCACGTTGCGCACGCCCAGCGCCGCGCCCATCACCACGCCACCTGCAATCACGAGCAGCCAGCGGCGGCGCCATGCATCGTTTATTCCGGTCATCGTTCGCCTCCTCGCACTGGGCGCTTCGCTGTTGCGCAGCGTTGCGCCTAGTAGAGCGCGGGAAGGCGAGCCGGCTCAAGCAAGTTTTTCGCACGCTTCGCATGCGGCGCACTCATGCGATGTGGCTTTGGCGAGCCTGTTCGACGATCCAGTCGATGACGGCGCGCACGTCGTCGCGCGGGGTTTCGTCGGCCTGATGCAGCCAGTAGGCGTAGCCGGTCGGGCCCACGGCGCGCGCATTGCCGATGGCGGCGAGCCTGCCGTCGGCAAGCAGCGGCTGAACGAGCGCGAGCCGCCCGAGCGCGATGCCCCGGGCGGCAATGGCGGCCTGAATGACCTGATCGTACTGGTTGAAACGCAGCACGCCGCGTAGCGGTGCGCTGTCGAGGCCGCGCGCGGCGAGGTGGTCCGTCCAGCGAAGCATCGGGCGGCGCGCCCCTTCGAACTCGAGCAGCACGTGGCGCGCGAGCGTGGCCGCGTCGAGCTTCTTGACGTTCAACGACGGATGCGCGACCGGCAGCACGTATTCGTCGTACAGATGCACCGCGCGACTCGACGCCTCGGGCGCGATGCGCGCGGGTGCGTAGCGCAACGCGAGATCGATGCCTTCGGCGCGCAGATCGAGCACCTTCTCGGACGTCGCGATGCGCAGATCGATCTCGGGAAGCAGGCGTTGCAACTCGCCGATACGCGGTAGCAGCCAAAGGCCGGCAATCCCGATGCTGGCGGTGATCGTCACCGGCTGGCGTGTTTGCGGCGTGGCGAGCGCGCCGACGATCTCCTGCATCTGCTGTACCGCGCTGTCCGAAACGCGCAGCAGGCGCTCGCCCTCCGGCGTGAGCGAGATCGAACGATACCCACGGTTGAAGAGGCGCACGCCCAGCGCTGCTTCGAGCGCAGCGATCTGGCGGCTCACGGCGGATTGCGTCACGCACAGGTCGTCGGCGGCGAGCGTGATGCTCATGCGCCGGCCGACCGCCACGAAACCGCGAATGAGGTCGAGGGGAGGGAGTTTCACGAGCGGCACTGACATGCGTATTCCTCATGCGAAAGCTGCTGAAAGATTGATTGAGCCGGCGCGCAAGGTCAAGTGAAATCGATGCTCCGCTTACTTCATGGAGCACGTTCATGCATTCAGCCGATCCGGGCGAGACACGTCCTCTCGCTGTCGCCATCACCGCCGCAGATGGCTTTGTGCTCCGCGCTTATGTGTGGCGACGCCACGCGCGGCTGAGCGCCGACGAGTCGCGTCCCGTCGTCATCGTCAATTCGGCCACGTCGGTGCGCTGCCATTACTATTTCCGCTTCGGTGCGTGGCTGCACCAGCAGGGCTTCGACGTGCTGGTCTACGACTACCGCGGCATTGGTGCTTCACAGCCCGTTGCGCTCGCAACGCTCGATGCAAGCTGGCTGGAGTGGGGCGAACGCGATTGCGAAGCGGTGCTGCGTTACGTGCGCAGCACGTTCCCCGGGCAGCCAGTCGATGTCGTGGGCCATAGCATAGGCGGCTTCCTGATCGGGCTTGCGCCCTCGAATCACCTTGTGCGCCGTGTCTTCACCGTCGGCACGCAATACGCGTATTGGCGCGACTACGCGCCGCGCAGCATGCCGCTAATGCTCTGGAAATGGCACGTCGTCATGCCCGCTTTGACCTGCCTGAAGGGCTATTTCCCCGCATCGTGGTTCGGATGGATGGAGGACACGCCGCGCGGCGTTGTGAACATCTGGAGCCGGGGCCGCGCACGCTTTGAAGATACGCTTCGTAAGGGATCGCTCGAGCGCACGTCGCAAGAGCGCGCCGAAATCGTCGCCCGTTTTGGCGGTCTGCATGCGCCCATTCTTGCCGTCAGTTTCCCGGATGACCCGTTCGGCACGGTCCGGGCGATCGAACGCACGCTGCGATACTTCACGCATAGCGACTCGACGCATCTACGCATCACGCCCGCTTCAGTTGGCGAGCGCAGCATCGGGCACTTCGCATTTTTTCACTCGCGATTCGAACGCAGCCTGTGGCCCGTCGCGCGGCATTGGCTGACCGATGGCAAAGTGATTGCGGCGGCTCCAGCGACAACGCACACGAGTCCGAGTCATGTCATGCCTGTCGCCAGGCCGATTGGCACGCGCAAATAGGCTTGTGCAAAGAGCTAAAGTGCGTTTCAGAAGAACGCTGCACGAAGCGCAACGCCCAGGCGCTGCGCTTCGATGAGCACAATCAGGACGCCACGCGCAACGCGTCTTCCTGTTGCGTGGCGAAGCGGTTAACGGGGCGCGGCAAGCCAAGATGCTCGCGCAAGGTGCGCCCCGTATATTCGGTGCGAAAGAGTCCGCGCCGCTGCAATTCGGGCACCACGTACTGCGCGAATTCATTCAGGCCGCCCGGCAGCCACGGCGACATGATATTGAAGCCGTCGGCGCCTTCCTCCTCGTACCATTGCTGAAGCTGATCGGCAATGCTTTGTGGCGTGCCGATCACCTGTTGATGCCCGCGCGCCCCCGCAATGCGCAGATAAAGATCGCGGATGGTGAGGTTGTCACGCCGCGCGAGGTCGAGCAGCAAGCGTTGACGGCTCTTGCCGCCGTTGGTTTCCGGCAGGTCGGGCACGGGACCATCCACGGGGTACTGCGAGAGGTCGAGACCGCCCGACATGTTCGAGAGCAGTTGAAGTCCCACGCTCGGATGGATGAGCGCCTGCAATGCATCGAACTTCTCCTGCGCTTCTTCCTGCGTGCGGCCGATCACGGGGAAAATGCCCGGCATGATCTTGAGATGTTCGGGGCGGCGCCCATAACGCGCGAGCCGCCCCTTCACGTCGCGATAAAACTGCTTCGCCTCATCTAGCGTTTGATGCGCAACGAAGATCACTTCGGCGGTCTGCGCCGCGAGTTCCCTGCCGGCTTCGGAAGCGCCCGCTTGCACCACAACCGGCCAGCCTTGCGGCGAACGCGCGACGTTCAGCGGTCCGCGCACCTTGAAATGCTTGCCGCGATAGTCGAGCGTGTGCAGTTTCTGCGGGTCGAAGTAGATGCCGCTCGCCTTGTCGCGGATAAAGGCGTCGTCTTCCCAACTGTCCCAAAGGCCGGAGACCACGTCGTAGAACTCTTTCGCGCGCTCGTAGCGCACGGCGTGATCGAGATGCTTGTCGAGGCTGAAGTTGTGCGCTTCGGTTTCGGTGCTCGAAGTCACGAGATTCCAGCCCGAGCGTCCGCCGCTCAGATAGTCGAGCGAGGCGAATTTGCGGGCCACGTTGTAGGGCTCGTTGAACGAAGTCGACACCGTGGCGATGAGCCCGATGTGTTTCGTCACGACCGAAAGCGCGGAAAGCAGCGTGATCGGCTCGAAATGATCGGCGCGCGCGGTGCGCGAGAGCGAGGGTACATGGGTGTCGCGCACGCTCACGCTATCGGCGAAAAAGATCGCATCGAATTTGGCGCGCTCGGCCGTTTGCGCCAGTTCGGCGTAGTGCGCGAAATCGAGGCCGCCGGCTGCGTGTGCGTCGGGATGGCGCCACGCGGCGATATGGTGGCCCGTTTCCATCAGGAAGGCGCCGAGGCTCAATTGCCCAGGGCGTCGCGGTGCTGCGCTCATGTGTGCTCCTCGAATCGTGGTTGGCATTCGCTACGGAATGGGCTGCAAGGGTTCAATGCGCCCACGCGCTCTGCCGCGGATTCGGTCAGGCGGCCCGTGCCGCAAACCGCGTCGAGCCGTTGCAGACCGTATGAAACTGGCGAATGCCAGGCCGGTCGTATGCTTCGACGAGCGTGGCGCAATCGGGTTGAAGGCTGGGCGCGTTCGACATATCGTGATCCTGACCAAAATTTGGCAGGAGCATTCTTGCCGATCGGTTCTCTCACCACAAACAAGCAATTGAGCTATTCATAGTTGCGCGAGTGTGTTCGCGCGGCCAGGCGATGCGCGGCACGCTCTTTCCAGAGAGTCGCCGCGTCGGTTTGGTTCGTGTCGAATGGATGTCGGGCGGCGTCGTGCTCCAGCCGAAGACATGCTCGATGCATTTGTGCATGCGCGGGCTGATGGCGTAGCCGGCCGTGTCGTCGTTCTTGTCGGCCCCAACAGGATCGCAATCCTCGTAATCCCGCGTCTGCGGAATTGTAAACACAAAGGGCGGCCAGACAGGTAGGATGCGGGTTGTTGTGCTGTTTGCCAGTTTGCGATCCGACTCAGATTTTCTGAAGACGGACGACCTTCACGGTTTTGTGACTTCCAGACAGGGCTACAGAGCAGACCATGGACGCGATCTACTCGACTTCTGACAGCTGCCGATTCACCCTTGTCCTCATCAAGCCGACCCATTACGACGACGACGGCTACCCGATCCAGTGGCTCCGCTCGGTCATGCCTTCCAATACACTCGCGTGTATGTATGCGCTTGCTGATGACGCGCGAAACCGAGCGCTGCTGGGCCCTGGCGTCCATTTCGACATCGAGACATGCGACGAAACCAACCAGCGGGTGTGGCCGGCGCGCATCATTCGTGACCTGAAGGCAAAAGGCGGGAGATCGTTGATTGGTCTGGTCGGTGTCCAGTCGAACCAGTACCCGCGAGCACTCGACCTCGCCCGCCAGTTCCGTGATGCAGGCTTGCCGGTTGCGATCGGTGGTTTCCACGTTTCTGGCTGCATCTCCATGCTGCCCGACATGCCCGCTGAGCTTACGCAAGCGCAAGCAATGGGCGTGGCGCTCTTCGCTGGAGAGGCCGAGGAGCGGCGTTTCGACGAGGTCCTTCTCGACGCGTGGAATGATGCAATGAAGCCTTTGTATAATTTCATGAACGACTTACCGTCGCTCGAAGGCGCTCCCCAGCCCTTCTTGCCGCGCAAGCATATCGAACGCACGGCGGGGACCTATACCTCGGTGGACCTCGGTCGTGGTTGCCCGTATCAGTGCTCGTTTTGTACGATCATCAACGTGCAAGGCCACAAGAGCCGCTTTCGCACCCCTGACGATCTCGAGAAGATCATCCGCGAGAACGCGAAGCAGGGCATCGACCGGTTCTTCGTCACGGATGATAATTTCGCCCGCAACCACGACTGGGAAATCCTTCTCGACCGCGTCATCGAACTTCGGGAAAAGGAAGGCATTCACTGCGGCTTCACGATCCAGGTCGACACGCTCTGTCACAAGATTCCAGGTTTCATCGAGAAAGCAACGCGCGCGGGTGTGCGTCGCGTGTTCATCGGGCTGGAGAATATCAATCCCGAGAATCTGATCGCGGCGAAGAAGCGGCAGAACAAGATCACCGAATACCGCGCCATGCTGCAGCAGTGGCGCGTCCACGGCGCGATTACTTACGCCGGCTATATCATCGGATTCCCTGCGGACACGAAAGAATCGATCTTGCGTGACATCGAAATCATCAAGCGTGAATTGCCAATCGACATTCTCGAATTCTTCATGCTGACTCCGCTTCCGGGCTCCGAAGATCATCAAACGATGGTTCGCAACGGCGAGTGGATGGACCCGGACATCAACAAATACGACACCAACCACCGGGTCACGCACCACCCGAAAATGTCGGACGCTGAATGGGAAGAAGCGTATCGGTGCGCGTGGAGTGCGTTCTATTCGTACGAGCACATCCGCACGATCGTCAAGCGGGCAGCGCAGATCCCGAACGGCCGGCCGAAGACGATCATGCGCACCATCGCCTGGTTCAGACTGATGATCGAACACGAGGGTGTGCATCCGCTCGAAGGGGGCGCTCTGCGCATGAAACACCGCCGTGACCGCCGTTGGGGGCTGCCGGTCGAATCGCCGTTGCGCTTCTATCCGCGCTACTGGAGTGAGACCGCTGTCAAGCTGACAAGATATCTGCGCTTCTACCTCAGGACAGAGGCTACCCTCAGGAAGGTCATGAAGGCGCCGGATCGCTACGCCTACACGGATATCGCCATCACTCCGCTGCAGGAAGAGGAGTTCGAACAGCTTGGACTCTTTC
Organism: Paraburkholderia sp. J10-1; assembly: GCF_905220165.1. Taxonomy (NCBI): domain Bacteria; kingdom Pseudomonadati; phylum Pseudomonadota; class Betaproteobacteria; order Burkholderiales; family Burkholderiaceae; genus Paraburkholderia; species Paraburkholderia sp. J10-1. The sequence goes on from NZ_CAJMYW010000001.1 coordinate 1,163,607, forward strand.
ACGCCACGAGCGGCGGCGAGGCGGCGCTCGCCGTCCACCACCGGCGTATTGCCATCCGGTCATCGGGCCCGTCTGCTGCGTGACGTCAACAGTGACGTCAACAGCGCGGCTCGAACAGAGCGGCGCGCGGCTATGACGCAATCGAACGAATGACGCGCGCCGGATGGCCACCGACAGGCGTCATTCGTCATGCGTTGTCTTTCTCCAGCGATGCGCCCGATCACGTGCCTTATAGGTTGATCTGTCCGCCCATCTCGACCACCCGGTTCGCGGGCAGGCTGTAATACTCGGCCGCTTGCGCCGCGTTGCGCGCCATGAACGCGAACAGCTTTTCACGCCATAACGACATGCCTTTGCTCTGTGCGGTTGCGAGGATCGTGTCGCGGGCGAGGAAGAACGATGTGGCCGCGGGTTCGTACTGCCATGCAGGTATCTGTTTTTGCACGAGCAGAAGGAGTGCGGGGACGTTGGGCATTTCCATGAAGCCATGGCGCGCCGCAACCGCGTAGCATCCGTGCCCGAGATCGCTCACTGAGACTTTCTCGCTTTCGGGCACATGCGGAACGTTCTCGGTCGTGCCGGCCAGAAAGATATTGGTGTCGTGCATCACGCCGTTATGCTTGAGATTGTGCATGAACGCGCTCGGCGTCATGCCGGGCACTCCGCCGGGAAACACAGCCGTTCCGTTCACGCGGGGAGGCGGGTGCGATCCCGCGCACAGCGACTGGATGAATGCCGGTAAGGGCAGGTTGTCGCTTTTCACACGCTCGACGACCAACTCCCGCCCGCGATGCCATGTCGTCATGACGGTGAACAGCACGCCGCCTGCCAGCAGCGGAAACCATCCGCCATCGAGGACCTTGCTCGCGTTGCTCGCAACGAATACCGCATCCACAACGGCCAGCGGCCCGATCACAGCCACCGTTGCGGCCGGCTTCCAGTTCCACAGGCAGTGGGTAATGAAGTACATGAGCAGCGTTGTCAGCAGCATCGTCGAGGCAACGGCAATGCCATAAGCGGCCGCGAGATTGTCCGATGACCGGAAGAACACCACGAGGAATACGACCGCCGCATAGAGCGATATGTTGATGAACGGGACGTAGACCTGACCCACTTCGTGCGTCGACGTATGTATGACCGGAATGCGTGGCAGCAGGCCCAGCTGGACGGCCTGCTTCGTCATGGAAAACGCGCCGGAAATGACGGCCTGCGACGCGATGATCGTCGCCGCCGTTGCCAGCAGCACCAGCGGAAGCAGTGCCCAGCCCGGCGCGAGGGAAAAGAACGGCTGCGTGAGCGCGGAAGGCGTCGCGAGCACGAGCGCGGCCTGGCCGAAGTAGTTGAGAATGAGGCTTGGCAGCACGAGCAGCAGCCACGCGAGCCGGATGGGTGTCTTGCCGAAGTGCCCCATGTCCGCATAGAGCGCTTCGCCACCCGTCAAGGCGAGGAACACGGAGCCGAGTACGACGAACGCCGTACCAGGTGCGTGCGCAACGAAGCTCAATGCATAAGAGGGCAATGCGCCGCGCAATATGCCGGGGTTGTGTGCGATATGAAAAACACCGAGTACGGCAAGGGTCAAGAACCATACGATCATGACCGGTCCGAAAACTTTTCCGACCGTGGCTGTGCCGTGCTTTTGGAGCTTGAACAGGCCGGTCAGGATAACGAGTGCAATGGGCACGATCCACGTGGCCAAATGAGGGTCCACGAGTTCGACGCCTTCCACTGCCGAGATGACCGAAATCGCCGGTGTGATCATCGAGTCGCCGTAAAACATCGCGGCGCCGAAAACGCCGAGTGTCAGGAGCACGGTGCGCAGCCGCACGGGCGCCACGCGAGCGGCTAACGCCGTAAGCGCCAGAATGCCGCCTTCGCCGTCATTGTCCGCACGCATCACGAAGCTCACGTACTTGAGCGTCACGACGATGATGATCGACCAGAGGATCAGCGACACGATACCGAATACGTTGGCCTGGCTTATTCCGCCGGCGGCTTTCAGGCATTCGCGCAATGTGTAGAGCGGGCTGGTTCCAATGTCGCCGAACACCACGCCTATGGCGCCGAGGATGAGGGCGGGCGGAACGTCTGTCGTGTGATTGGCGGAACGCGCTGATATAAAGGCCATAGGTAAGGAAAATGAAATTCAACGTCCCTCGGGACAGCGCGTCTTGACTCGCACGCTACAATCGCTCGACAGATACTACAGGCGCATCCTTTCAGAACGCATGACCCGTCTCCCGACGCTCAAGGAAACCGTTTCGCGAGGACTGCGCCGGCTCGCCCTATGGGGCCCTGGGCTTCTCGTGATGCTGGCCGACTGCGACGCCGGTAACGTCGTGACCGCCGCACAGGCGGGCGCGCAAACGGGGCTGCGGCTCTTGCCCGTGCTGCTCGCGCTCGTCCCGTTGCTCTACATGGTCCAGGAACTGACCGTACGTCTCGGCATTTTCACCGGGCGCGGATATGGCGAACTCATCCGCTCGCGCTTCGGCCCGGTTTGGGCGTCGCTGGCCGCAGCGGGTCTGGTCGTCGCCGTGCTGGGGTCGCTCGTCACGGAGTTTACTGGCGTCGCTGGTGTGGGGGAGATGTATGGAGTATCGCGTTCCGTCACGCTGCCGCTCGCCGTGATCCTGTTGACTGGCATTGTGCTCACGGGCTCGCACAAGCGCGTAGACCGGATCGCCATTGCCATTGGCGCATTCGATCTCACGTTTTTCGCCGTCGCATGGAGTGCGCGCCACCAGCTTCAGGTCATGGTCCCGCAGATGACTCACCTGGCAGCCGGCGGCCGGCAAGCCGGTTATCTCGCCGCGGCGCTCATTGGCGCGACGTTCAATCCATGGATGGTGTTCTATCAGCAGGCGGCGGTCGCGGACAGCCTCACGGAAAAGGACTTCACGTCGGCGCGGGTCGAGACGGCAGTCGGTGCCGTCCTCACGCAATGGCTCACGGCAGCGGTGCTCGTCGCTGCGGCCGCAACGTTGTCGGCCCATGGTGAGCCGCGCTCGCTCGACAGCATTGGCGAAATCAGCAATGCGCTCGTTGCCGTTACGGGGCCGTTGGCAGGCCGCCTGCTGTTTGGCGTGGGCGTGCTCGGCGCGGCGCTGGTGGCGGCCATCGTGAGTTCTCTCGCGCTGGCATGGGGGCTTGGCGATGTGTTCGGGTACAGGGCGTCGCTGGAGGACCGTCCCGACCGTGCGCCCTGGTTTTATGGCGCGTATGCGCTGGCCGTTGCCGGCAGTGCGTGGGCGGTCTGGCTCGCGCCCGATCTCGTTTCCCTGAACGTCGCGGCGCAGGTGATCAATACGTTGATGTTGCCGCTCGTCCTCGGGTTGCTCGTCGCACTCAGCGTCACCGTGTTGCCGCAACGCTATCGGCCTCGCGGAGTTTATTTGTGGCTCGTTGTTTTCGTGGGGGCGGTTGTGTGTGCCGCGGGTGCGTGGGGCGCGGCGCAGGGGCTGCGTCTTTCACCTGCAATACCAGGCTTACAAATCCGTTAATGAGCCACAGTTTGGTGCAGTGCACCAGCTAACGCTGCCTGATGCGGCCCTGTGTATGCTTCCGGGTTTCCGTTGTTTTGTTGCTATCTTGCTGAAATCGAGTTTGCGAAAGACTTTTCTGGCTATAGTTAAAGTGCTTTCTCAAGCGCTTGATGCGGCGCGGTAAGCATTGCGCCATGCACCAGGAGCGTCCGGTTTGCGCAGGGTGTTGTCGCCGAATCCGGCGAGAAGGCAGCAAAACCAACCGATGTCTGGGAGGACCAGATGAGACGCACGAAGACGCAGTCACTGCGTTATCAGGTCGAAAAATGGCTCGCACCTACCACGCCGGTGCACGTCACCGCGTTTGGCCATACCCCTTCAGGCAGGGCGCGCTATGTGTGCGTGGAGACGCGCCAGACAACGGGATTTCACGCGCTGTTCTTCTTTCAGCACGACGACGGCTACTGGAATGTGTTTCCTCCCATGGGCGATGAGGTGCGGTGATTCGCGAGATATCGTTAGGTATCCGATGTAACGGCAAACGCTTCACTGCATGGCGGCTTGCTCGACGCAGGCGAGAAAGCGCGCGGCCGCCGTGGTGAGCGGCCGCTCCCGCCTTTGTACGACGTAGACGTCCATGTCGGGAAACTGCTCGTGGATCTTCACTTCGCGGATCCTGCGGCGCTTCATCTCGAGTTCGAACGTCGGCAGCGTGGCCACGCAAATCACATCGGTCTTCGCGATCAAGGCGACGGACGGCGCCAATGCCTGACAGCGCATGATCCGGCTCGGCGCGGACAGACCCAGCGAGTGGAAATAGGCGCTGAACCCCTTGTCGATCTGATCGCCGGGCTCGCAAGGCACGAGCCATTCCGCTGCGTGCAGCATCGACATCGAGCGGGCATGCGCGAGTGGATGGCCCTGGCGCGCCACGACCAGCAACGGCATGGACATGATCTTTCGCTGCTCGACGAAATCGGGCCATTGCGTGTCTGCGACCGCCGTGATGACCGCGAAATCGGTGTCGCCGTCGCGCAGTGCGTTGAGCGCGGTGGGCAGCGCCAGTTCGCGTACGGTTACTGAGGTATCGGGATTTTGCGTGCGAAACTGCCCAAACGCCTGGGGCAGCAAAGCACACGCCACGGCCGATGACACCGACACGGCGACCTCTCCGCCCGCGCCATTGAGCATGGTCGACAGTTCTTCATGAATGTGCCGCACGTCGTTGACCAGCATGCGTGCGCGGCGCTGAAACACGACGCCGTATTCGGTGAGCGCAATGCCGTTGACCGAACGCACGACAAGCGGCACGCCCAGCGTTCTTTCCAGTTCGCGGATCGTCACTGTGACGGCGGGTTGCGTCAAACGCAGTGCGCGCGCGGCGCCATGCAAGCTGCCTTGCTCGGCGACACTGAGGAATACCCGCAATTGACGAAGTTTCATTCTGCTCCAGGGGATAAAAAAGCGTTATCAAGGCCGTTTTTTTATTGCCTTGTGCACCGGTGCGTTAGTCATGATCATTGTGGCCGAACGCACGCCTCGCGTGCATCTCATCGGGGTCACTGCATGGTAATAAAAAAATATTTCTCCGCTTCCTATGCGCAGGCACGCGAGCGATTCACGCAAGCGGCGCGTGCTGGCGGGTTCGAACTGAGGCAGGTCGCGCACCCCACGGCTGTCGGCCCCGATGGAGGGAGCTTGTCGATCGACCTCGCGATTCACGCGCCTGCCGGCGCACGTGCGTTGCTCATCATCACGTCGGGCACGCATGGGGTTGAGGGTTTCTGCGGATCGGGTTGTCAGGTCGGACTGCTCGACGACGCGGCCTTCCTTGCCGAAGCGAAGCGGCGCGGCGTCGCGCTGTTGATGATTCACGGCGTCAACCCGTATGGTTTCGCGCATCTGCGCCGGGTGAACGAAAACAACGTCGATCTGAATCGCAATAGCGCGGACCATGCGGCGCTGGCCGGTTCGAATCCCGGATACGTCACGCTCGATCCTTTGCTGCTGCCGGAGGTTTGGCCGCCTGACGCGGCCAATCAGGCCGCTCTCGGGGCCTACATCCAGGCGCACGGCGAAGCGGCGTTGCGCGAGACGGTGTCGAAGGGGCAGTACGCGGTACCAGACGGGATGTTCTACGGCGGAGCGCAAACGAGCTGGAGCACGCGGGCCGTCCACTCGATCCTGCGCGCGCACGCGAGCGGCTATCGTCGCCTTGCGTGGATCGATCTTCACACGGGGCTGGGCCCGTATGGCCACGGCGAAAAGATCTTCATGAGCACAGATCGCGCCGAACTGGAAAGAGCGCGCCGCTGGTGGGGCAACGACGTGAAGCCGATCCATGAACCCGGTTCGATTTCGGCCGATGTGCAAGGCCCGATCATCACGTTTTCGTACGACGAATTCCCGGGCGTCGAAAAGACGACCCTGGGTCTCGAATTCGGCACTTACGAACCCCTGCACGTATTGCAGGCGCTGCGCGCCGATCACTGGCTGCATCGTCATCCGGACTGCGAGGCGGCCAGCGCCGCGCAGATCCGGCAAAACCTGAAGGACGCCTTCTACTGCGACAACGACGAATGGAAGGGGCTGATTTTCGGGCAGATGCGCGTGGTTGCCTCGCAGGCCGTTGCCGGGCTTTGCGAAAGCAATTCGGACGTGACCGGCTAGAGACGAAGCACGCTTTCATTCAAGCGGCGTAGCGGCGATGGAAAGCACAGGGGTTTCATCGCGACTTGAATGCCAAATGATTTGCAATCCGAAATGAATTGAACGGAAGAATCGTCAGCAAGACAACGCATAACTATTTTAAAAACCATCTCTAAAGACAGGAGACTCATGAAGATGGCGAAGCAACGGAAATGGCTGCTCAAGACATATGCGGCCGCCGCGGCGCTCTGTGCGGCGAGCGCGGCGAACGCGGACGGGAGTGTGACGCTGTACGGTATCGCCGATGTCGGCGTGATGTATCTAAGTCATTCGACACCGGAATTCAACGGCAGCAGCACGGGCACGGGCCACGTGTTCCAGCTCACGAACGCGGGCTATTCGCCTTCGCTGTTTGGTTTGAGCGGCAAGGAAGATCTGGGCGGCGGCCTCAAGGCGGAATTCAAGCTCGAAAGCGGTATCAATCTTGCCAATGGGGGCTTCGATAACCCGGGCGGCAACAACGGGCTGTTCAATCGTATCGCCGAGGTCGGATTGTCGGGCGGTTTCGGCACGGTCAAGGCCGGCCTGCAGATTTCGCCATTCTTCAACATCATTTACGCTCTCGATCCGCGCGGCGCCGGTGAATTCGGCAGCATTCTCACGCCCGTCAGCGATAACAGTCTGATCGCCGCGGTCTTCATGCCGAATGCGGTGTCGTATACGTCGCCCGACATCGGCGGGTTCCAGGCGGCCGGGCTGTACGCGCTCGGCGGCGTCGCCGGTTCCTTCCAGACCGGCCGAGCATGGTCGGTCAGCGCGCGCTACACCAACGGCACATTCCTCGCCGCGGCGGCGTACATCAGCACCAACAACGCGGCTGACAGTGCGCTCGCGAGCGTTGGCGAACTCTATCCCATCAACGTCCGCGCCTATACCGCGGGGATGAGCTACAAATTCGGCGGCCTGATTGCCAAGGCTGCGTTCGCCAACTTCAAGGCGAATAACGTGCCGGTTTCGGTGAATCCGTCGCTGATGTATTCGACCAATACCAGTGTGAACATCTATAGCGGCGGCTTCGACTATTTCCCGCTGCCGTATCTCGATCTGAACGCCGGCGTGTACTACCAGCAGGACCGCGTGAACGCCGGCGGTCATTCGGTGATGGGCGCGATCGGTTCGCAATTCTTCCTTTCGAAGCGCACGTCGCTGTATGCGCAGGTCGGCCTTGTGAACAACACTTGCGCGCACAACGGTGTTTGCCTCGGTTCGGGGCTGACGGTGGAGAGCGGCGGCAGCGGAGTGGGGGGGCTGCAAGGTCTCGGATTGGCCGCCGAAGGCCTCGGCCTGCCGCCAGGCACGACGGTCGGCGCGAACGTCGGCATTCGAACGACCTTCTGATCGGAGCAACGCAACCATGGCATTGAAAAAATTCGCCATCATTGTCGTCACGATGACGGCGTTGGCCGCGTTCAATGCGCAGGCCCAGCCCGCCGATTCCTCGGTTCCAGTGGCCGCCGCATCATCGGCCAAAGCCGCCCGCAAGGCGGACCACATGCTTGAAAAGGCTGTGCGCAAGGCGCTCGGCAAGGACAAGGCGGTGGACGTGACCAACCTGACCGTCCGCGCGCGCAACGGCGTGGTGACGTTGCTTGGCTCGGTGCCCGAGCAGGGCCAGGTGGACGCCGCCGCGCAGGCCGCACAAGGCGTGGCCGGCGTGTTGTCGGTGAACAACGCGTTGACCGTAAAGGCCGTCGCCCATTAGGACGGCGGAGTAGCCGCCTCGTCGCCGGCGTTCCCGTTCCCCCGTACATCGAGGCCGCTTCCGCAGGGAAGCGGCCTCGATGCTTTGTGGCCCACGTCCTGAAAAGCGGCAGGCAACCCCGTTAGCCGTTGTCCACGCAACGTCCCCAGAAAAATCCGCGATTTCGTTTTGTTTAAGCAAAGGTTTACATTACAATTGATAATGATTCGCAATATCATTATCAATGCCGCCGCAGGCAGCACCTCTTCGAACAACAACGACAGCCATATGCTTGAACGGGAAAACACACCAAGGCCATTCCGGCGCACCGCCATCTCCTGGACGGTCGAACGACTGCTGATGGGATTGCTGGCCACCGCCATCGCGCCATCGGTTGCGTGCGCACAGAGTGCGCCGGCCACACCAGCCGACGCCAGCCAGGCCGCCAATACGACGACCGACACGAAGGCGGCCGACACGAAGCAGCAAGGCAGCGTTCTGCCTGCGGTGTCCGTCAAGGCCACGGCCATGCCGGGCGAGCTGCCGGCCGCTTACGCGGGCGGGCAGGTGGCGCGGGGCGGCAGCATCGGCGTGCTCGGTACGGCGAACGTGATGGATCAGCCGTTCAGCACCACGAACTACACCGAGCAGATGATGCTGGACACGCAGGCGCGCACGCTCGCCGACGTCGTGGTGAACAACGCCTCGGTGCGCGCCGAGCAGAGCAGCGGCGGCTTTGGCGACGTGTTCCAGATTCGCGGCTTCGACGTTCAGGCAACGGACGTGGCGCTCAACGGGCTTTACGGCATGGTCTCGGCGAGCCGCATGCCGGTCAACCTCATGGAGCGCGTCGAAGTGCTTCAGGGTCCGGGTTCGCTCATGTACGGCATGGGGCCTTCGGGGAGCATTGGCGGCGCGATCAATATCGTCACCAAGCGCGCCGACGACGAGCCGCTCACGCGCCTCACGGCGCTGTACCAGTCGAAGGGGCAGTTCGGCGTGCAGGCGGACGTGGGCCGCCGCTTCGGCAGCGATGGCCAGTGGGGCATCCGCGTGAACGGCCAGTACAAGGACGGGCAGACGGGCATCGCGCACGGCAACCAGAGCCAGGGCAATGGCGCCGTTGCGCTCGACTACCGCGGCGAGAAGCTGCGCTGGTCGTTCGATGCGTACAACATCTCCGAGAATACCGACGAATTCCGCCCACAGATCGGCCTCGGCACGGCTACGGCGGTGCCGGCGGCGCCGTCGTCGTGGACCAACTTTTATCCCGGCTCGAAGCTCAGGCTGCGCGATTCGGCGGTCACCACGCGGCTCGAGTACGACGTCAACCAATACCTGACCGTGTATGGCGCGGCAGGCGAGCATTACGGCACGTCGCAGCAGAATTTCCCGTGGGCGAGCGGCATGACCGCCGCGGGCGACTTCAATGTGATGAACGGGTACTACGACGCGTACAACCGCACGCGCACCGTCGACGCGGGCGTGCGTCTGCACTTCGACACGTTCGGCGTGAAGCACACACTGGTTGCGGGCGCAACGTCGTTAAACGAGGAGCAGGGCTATTTCTATGCGCTCTCCGATTCGTCGGTGGCCTCGAATCTCTACAATCCCACGCCGCTTCCGGCCATGACGACCGCGCGCGGCGACGCCCAGCGCTCGAACCACACGCGCCTCGACAGCCAGCAGCTGATCGACACGATGTCGTTCTGGAACGATCGCCTGCTGCTGACGGGCGGCTTCCGGCGTCAGGTCATCGGCGTGGACGATTACGACACGACGACAGGCGCGCGCACCGATACGTATGTGAAGCAGGCGATCTCGCCGCTCGCCGGCATCGTCTTCAAGCCGTGGTCGAACATCTCTGTCTACGGCAACTTCACGTCGGGTCTCACTAACGGCAGCACGGCGCCGATCGGCACCGCGAACGCGGGCCAGGCGTTCGCGCCGTACAAGTCGAACCAGTACGAGGCAGGCGTAAAAGCCGACTGGGGCCGCGTGATGACCACGGTCTCGGTGTTCCAGCTTTCGCAGCCCAATGGCGTGACGAACCCGGTGACGAACGTCTATGGCTACGATGGCACGACGCGCGTGCGCGGCCTCGAACTGGCCGCGTACGGCGAGGCGTTTCGCCATCTGCGGTTGATGGCGAGCGCGACGTTCTACGACGCGAAGCTGCGCAACACCGCTGGCGGAGCGACCGACGGCAACGAGCCGGTGGGCGTGCCGAACTTCGCGTTCAACCTTGGTGCGGATTATGACTTGCCGTGGGTGCAGGGCTTGAGCGTCAACGGCCGCATCATCCACACGGGCGCGCAGTACTACGACGCCGCCAACACGCTGCGCTTGCCGTCGTGGACGCGCTACGACATCGGCGCCCGATACAGCACGCGAATTGCCCAAAAGAGCGTGGTGTTCCGGGCGAACCTGGAGAACCTGTTCGGCAGCCGCTACTGGATCCAGCAGGGCTCCTACCTCACGACGTCCGCGCCGCGCACCGTGCTGCTCTCCGCGCAGATCGACTTCTGATCGCGAGGACTCCAGAGCAAATTACCGTGTGACCGGACCGCTTGCCTCGGTGACATGCGTGACATGCATGCGCCGATGCAGCGGTCCGAGCGCGGTAGAAAGCAGCGCGCAAGGCAGCAGAATCGCGACGAGCGAAAACATCGTCGTCCTGAACGCATGCGCGTAGTCGAGCATGCCGGGCGCCGCGCCGAGCTTCGAGAAGAACAGGCCGCCTAGCGTGGCCGCGCCAACGGCGGCGCCAATCTGCAGCGTTGCCGTGACCATGCCCGAGGCAATGCCCGCGTGCTCGGGCGCCACTTCGGCAAGCACGATGCGCACGACGGAGGGCAGAACGAGCCCCTGGCCGATGCCGATTGCGGCGAGGCCCAGATAGAAGCCAGCGCCGGGCTGCGCCACGCCCGCGAGCGCAGCCGCAACGGTGAGCCCAAGCGCGAGCAGTACGAAGCCCAGCGTGAGCACGCGATAGCCGCCAAACCGGTGCACGAGGCGCGGCATCAGCAGCGGGCTCGAAAGAAACCCGAGGCCGAACGGCAGGATCGCGAGTCCCGATGCGAGCGGCGTCCAGTGCAGGCCGCCTTGCAGATAGATGCCATAGGTCAGGAAAAACGCGCTCATCGTATAGAACAGGAACGCCAGCACGAGGCCGAGCGCGATGACCGGATTGCGGAAGAGCCGCACGTCGAGCAGGGGATCCCGGCCGCCCGCGAGGCTGCGCCACTCCACGCGCAGCAGCAGGCCCAGCACGGGGAGCGAACCGATGAGGCAGGCGAGCATCCACAACGGCCAGCCGGACTCGCGCCCGCGCGTGAGCGGATAAACGAGCATCAGCAGAAACAGCGAAAGCAGCACGGTGCCCGGCACGTCGATGCGCTTGCCGCGCGGCGGCCGGCTTTCCGGAATGAAGCGCCAGCTGCCGATGAGCGCGAACACGCCGATAGGCAGGTTGACGAGAAAGATCGCGCGCCAGCCCAGACCGAACGGGTGCAGGCTGATGAGCGCGCCGCCGCCAAGCTGGCCGATCACCGCCGCCACGCCGAACACGAATGCATAGAGGCTCATCACGCGCACCTGCTCCTGCGGCGTGAAGACGCTGCGGATGGTGGCGAGCACCTGCGGCGCGAGGGTCGCCGCAAACAGGCCTTGCAGGATGCGGCTGGCCACGAGCGCCGCGCCGCTGGTGGCGAGGCCGCAGAACGTGGAGGCGACGACGAAGCCCGCCATGCCGATCATGAAGATGCGCTTGCGGCCGTACAGGTCGCCGAGCCGCCCGCCGGTGATCAGCATGACGGCGTTCGCGCACGCGTAGGCCGAGACGACCAGCTGGAGTTCGGACGCGTTCGCCCCGAGTCCGTCGCGGATCGCGGGCAGCGCCAGGTTGACGATGAAGTAGTCGAGCGGCGGCAGGATCGCGCCCACCAGCAAAACGACCAGCGCCCAGCCGTGATGGCTGTGGCCGGCTTCGGCAGCCGCGCGGGGCGCCGCGGCGCAGGCCGCGTACGTATTGTCAGACATGAGTGTGCTCAGCAATAAAGGGCTGGATTGCGCTCAGGCTGCAGCGCCATGGGCGCGCCGCCTGGCTATCGAATCGACATTCTGACGGCACTCGAAGAAACGGAAAAGCGGAAATAAGTGGTACCATCTATCGAGTTATTCGATGGATGTGAAATGCCATGCGCGGTTTCGAATTCGACCAGTTGAAGACGTTCGCGGCGGTGGCGAACGTGGGCAGCCTTTCGGCGGCGGTGCCGCTGCTGCATCTTTCGCAATCGACGATCAGCGAGCAGGTGCGCAAGCTCGAGGTGCGCGCGGGCGTGCCGCTGTTCGTGCGCAGCAAGCGCGGCGTCGAGCTTACGCCCGCGGGCACGCGGCTGCTCGAGCACGCGCGGCGCCTCGTGGCGCTCAACGAAGCCGCGTTCGACGAGGTGCGCGGCCAGGCGATCAAGGGCGAGCTGCGCGTTGCGATTACCGAGTACTTCCGCACCAACGAGGTGGCGGGTTTGCTCGTGCGGCTGCGCGACTGCTATCCGCAACTGAGCTTGCACGTGAGCGCGATGAAGAGCGCCGACATCGAGGTGGCCTACGCGAAGCGGCAGATCGATCTCGGCGTGGTCATGCACCTGTCGAGCGGCCCGTTCCGGCCAGCCGCCGACGACGCGGACACGCGCTGGGAGTTGATGCGCGAGCCGCTCCACTGGGTCGCGTCGCCCATGCTCGCCGAGCAGTTGCCGCAAGCGCTGCCGCTCGTGCTGCTGCCGGGCGACTGCATGATGCACCAGGTCGCGGTGCGCTCTCTCGAAGAAAACGACCTACCCTACGTGCTCGTCCACAGCGCGTCGGGCGTGGCGGGGCTGCAGTCCATGCTCGCAGCCGGCCTCGGCGTCGGGTGCCTGTGCGCGTCCGCGATCGGCGAGGGCCTCGTGCGTCTCGGCCCGAAGCACCGGTTGCCCACCTTGCCCGACGCCGTGTTCTCGCTCATGCCGCCTCATCCCGGCGAAGGGGACACCGTGACCCAGGCGCGGGAAGTGCTGGCGCGGCAACTGCTGGTGTGATGCGGGCGCCGCGCCAACCTTCTTCGTGCCTCAATGCGGCACGTTCACGACGCCATCGTTCGCGCGAATCGCATTGCTGCCCGGGTTCTCCACGATGGCCGGCAGGTTAGCGAGTCCCAGCGGCGGTGCGGCGCCCGGACTGCCGCCGCGCGCAATCGTGCGGATGACCTGCGACGGCGGCAGCGGCGTGCCGTTCTTCAGGTGACTCCACATCAGATTGAGCGCGGCGATGTTGTAGTAGTGGACCGGCACGAAGTGCGTATCGAAGCCCGGCACGGCGAGGAAGGCATCGAAGTGCTGCCCGTTCATCACCTCGTAAAGCGACAGGTGGCTGCGCGAGCCTTCTCGTTCGCTGTTTGCCGCGAGATACGCGCGCGAAGCATGGTTGATCGGCACGAGCGCGTCGCTGCGGCCTTGCACGATGATCGCAGGCTTGCCGTGCAGGTTCGCATTGACGCTGATCGCCTGAACGCTTTGGCGCATGCGCGGATCGCCCTTCGTCCACAACGCGCGCACACAGGCCGCGCCCGCGAAGCTCGCGTCGGGCGTGGCGAGCCGATGGTCGGCGCCGCCCGGCGGCGTGACGTTGTAGACGAGATTGACGCCATTGGTCGGCGGCACGCCGTTACCCACGCCGAAGATCGTGAGCAAGGGCGAGACGGCCGGTGCAACGCCGGCCGCGCCCGTCGCGGCGTTCGTCGTGCCGAAGTTGAAGCCGCACAGGTTGTCCAGCACGCTTGAGCGCGTGTAGGCATCGGCGTAGGTCACCGCTACGGCCGGCACGGCCTGCGAATCCCACATCGGCGCGTGCAGCAGATCGGAGTCCGCTTCGTAGCCGGCTTCGTGCAGGCGGGCGAGCGCGTCGTTTGCCTGCGCCTGCGTATCGCCGCCGTGTATGTAGCCTGCCGCCGCGAGCGACGTGCAGCGCGCCTGACGAATCGCGGTGGTGGTCGCCACGGGCAGCGCCGTGAGATAAGGCGCGCCAGCGGCGGCGTCGGCGAGTGCGGCGCACGGTTGCAGCAGGTTTGCGAGCGTCATATAGTCGGCGAGCGGCTTGCCGGCTGCGGCAATACGCTGACCGCCTTCCCTGACTTGCGCGTCGCCGGGCATGCGCACATTGATCTGCGGTTCCCCGACGACGACCGCCGTGATCCACTTGCCCGTGTCCTCTTCGGCTGCCGCGAGCGACGCGCCGCCGCCGTTGCTCACGGAAGCCGCGATCGTCGTGATGTCGCCGGGTGCGTAGCGCACGCCGTGATTCGATGCGTCGACGCGCGGCCCGAACTGCTGGTTGAGCACCCAGTATGCGAACTGGACGGCCTCGAGGGTGTCCTTGCCCCAGTCCGCTTCGGGATTCAACTGGGAATGCGCATGCTTGAACGCATAGCGGTTCGGAAACTTCTGGTTGTACGCGGCGAGCGCTCCCGCGGGCACGCTCGCGGTGAAAATGCTCGTGCGTCCTGCCGCTGCGGCATCGGTCGTGCGGCCATCGATCAGCGTAACGAGGCCGCTCATCAGTTCTTCCGCGCCGTTGCCCGTGCCTTTGTCGGTATAGGCCACCGCGCAGCCGCGCTTGAGTCCCCACTCGCCGGCCGCCGAGATCGCGCCGTACACGCCGCGCGAGCCCGACGACGTGGCTGTCACGATGCACGGGTTCGCCGGATCGAAACTGGTTGGCACCTGCACGAGCAGGCTGACGTTCTGGCGGCCGCTGCCGTCGTCGGCAAACGCGAGGTATTCGGTGCCGGCGATCTTGCCTTCGCCCAGCGTGTCGTTGCCGTAGAGATCGACGTTAGGCCCCCAGAAGCGGCCATAGCCGCCGTTCGCACTGATGTCGACGAGCGCGCGATAGTTCGCCCAGATCGCGAGCCTGCGCAATTCCGCTGCCGTCGGAGCCGCGGGATTCGCGATGGCCGGTTGCGCGCCGGCAAGCCCGCTTTTGCCGAGGCCGGCGGTCAGCAGATCGTCGCTGACGCCGTCATAGGTGGTGGTTTGCAGACTGCTTGCCACGACGAACGGCGGCAGTCTGTTGAATGCTGTGTGGCCGCTGTTGTTTCCGCTAGCGTGTGCGCCCGGCAAAAGCGCCGCGCCTGCCAGGGCGACCGCGGCACTGAGCCGCGCCGTTTTACGCCGGATTGCGAACGGGGTATCTCTCATGGGTGGTTCCTTGTTTGTTGTTAGGGTAGGACGCACTGCATCGGGACGGCCGTTTCGACGTGCCGGCATCGCGGCACCCATCGACATTAGGACATCCTGAAAGCAGATACCAGGAGAGATTGCATGCGCGCGCAAGGGGACCGGCCTCCACGCCGCACTGGCGTTGGAAGGCCGGACTGGCGCGCCGATTACGCGCTTTGGGGATCGCGTTCGCGAGCCGGATGGCCTGGCGGCTGACTCGCGGGCTTACTTGCAAAGCAGGAGCAAGCGCTCCTGATCCGAGCATGGCCGCCCGTCGGCTCTTGGAGCGGGTGTGCCGCCTTGTGCCGTGGCCGGGCCTTTTGAGGTCTGCATTGCGGCGCGATGCGCGAAACACGCCTTCAGTCGCCGCTCGACGGGTTGATAGTATTGCCAGCCTTTGCCGAGGCTGGGTAGTTCAAGCTTCACCTGCTTCCACTTCGGATGGCCGTGCTCCTGCAGGTTGTCGAAGTTCGTGCAGAGCGAATCGGCAAAGCGCTTCAGGTTGCCGACCGTATCGCGCAGGTTGTAGTCGTAGGTGACGAGAAAGGCCTTGACTGTCCAGGTCGGCACGTCCTCCTTCAGCCAGTTCGGGTAGCTCGACACGTGAATGGTTGCCGGATAGTAGGTTTGCTTCGCGCGCGCCGTTTCCGGGGCGTTGGGGTCGACGCGCAGGAAGCGGATCTGCTGCAGCAGTTCGGGGTTCATGTCGGTAAAGAGCTTGGCGGGTTGCCCGGCGACGATGATCGCCACATCGATCTTCTTGACGATGAGCGCCGCAAGCGCGTCTTCATTGCTCAGGTGCTGCGCGTTCTGTTCGGGAATGGGCTGGCCGAACATGAGGCGGTAGAGCGTCGTTGCCGACTGCGCGGTGCCGCTGCCGATCAGGCCCACGCTCATCACCTTGTCCTTGATCTCGTTGATGTTCTTCATCGGCGAGTCGTTACGCACGACGAAGTAAATCTCCTCGTCATAGAGTGGCATGATGAGCCGCAGCGGCCGTATCAGTGTGCCGGCCTCTTCGTTGCCGGAGTTGGCCATATCGACGTAGGCCTGATAGACGTCGGACTGCACGAGTGCGAGCTTCACACCGGGCTCGAAACGCATGCGCTGCACGTTTTCCGCCGAGCCTTTCGATGGAATCACCTCGAGGTCGATGCCCGCCTGCGGCGCCACCCATTTCGACAGATCCTGGCCGATCTGAATGTACGTACCGCGCTCTGGGCCGGTCACGATCTTGTAGTTCGCGTCTGCTGCGACGGCGAGCGCCGAGAAAAGCAGGGCGATCAGCGTCGCCACTCCCGCTAGAGTCGTTTTCAACATGGTCTCTCTCCCGCCCTGTTTGTGATGTACGGCTGACTTCGATATGTTCTGTATTCCTTCTCAATGCGAAGCGCCTGGTGGCGCGGCGCGCGTCCAGCCATTCTGCAAGATTGCGCGCTCCCGTGCTTCGACGCTGTTGTCGTTGCTGGCGGGACTGGAGGCTGTCGCCGCGTTCGTCGTGTTTGTCGCATTGGTCGCTGTTGTTGCATTCGTTGCATTCGTTGCATTCGTCGCGGTCGTTGCAGCGGGCAGTGGCGGCGGCGAAGCGCTGGTGTTCCAATCCTGCGACGACGGCAGCCGCACGGTGTTCGCGGCGTGCGGCACGGGTGCCGCCGTGTTCGCTTGCGCGGCGCCATTGGATGAGTTCAGCGGTTTCCAGGCGGTCGATACGATGGCGCGCTGCATCAGCGATTGCGCGGCCTGGCTGCTCGAGTCGATCGCCAGCGCCTCCGAAGCCTGTTGTTGCACACAGGCCCAGGCACCCTGCGCGGCGCAGCGGTCGGCGCTTTGCAACGCGCTATCGCGCCGTTGCTCGCGCGCCGAGATCTCGCTTTGTAGCGCGTGCGCCTCCTCGTTGTCCGTGTCGCGTGCGAGCACGGCATTGGCCGCGGCCCTCGCGTCGAACAGGTTGTTCTGCGCAAGGCTGTTACGCGCGACACGCAGGCCGTCGGCCACATCGGTCAATTGCGGCGTGGCGTGCGCATCCGGCGGGGGTGATTGGGGCGCGGCGTGGGTCTCTGTTCCCGCAGCAGCGGGCGTTTCGTCCGACTGTTGCCGAGGCGCATTGGTCGAAACCGAGCCACCCGAAGA
The DNA here is from genome assembly GCF_905220165.1 of Paraburkholderia sp. J10-1. NCBI lineage: Bacteria > Pseudomonadati > Pseudomonadota > Betaproteobacteria > Burkholderiales > Burkholderiaceae > Paraburkholderia > Paraburkholderia sp. J10-1. The sequence goes on from NZ_CAJMYW010000001.1 coordinate 1,180,868, forward strand.
GTGCAGCGTCTCTTCGCTGGCCGTGCTCTCCCGCTGGCGGTTCGTACCGAGCAGCAAATACGTGCCGTACGCGAACACGAGAATCAATGCGACGACGAACAGGCCCCTGGGAAAGATCCACTGCCTCATCTGTGAAAACTGCACACTGTGTGCAAGTGGCATGGCGTGCTGCGTGGCATGCTGTGCGCCGCTCTGCGCGGCCTGCGGGTAGCCTGGGTTCAGCGATGGCACATCGGACGCGGGCATGCCCGCCGGCGCCATCTTCGCGGCCGCGGGGGCAGGGGGCGTCGCCGCTGTCGCTTCGAGCGGTGTCAGCGTGGCTTTCGGATGGGTGCCGAGTGAAACTTTGTCGAGCGGGAGATCCGTGCCGCAGTAAGGGCAGAATTCGAAGTTCTCGTACAACAGGCCGCCGCAGCGCTTGCACGCCGTGGGGAAGTTATGGTCGCGACCAATCTGAGCGGACATGATGTCGTCCCACCGTTATGGCGATGCCATTTCGGCATGCTCAGAATCGTCGTTGAAGCGAAGCGCGACGCCTCGCGGAACTCACGATCTGCATGCACAGGAAAGCGGCGTGGCCGGACCGAGCACAGCCGCGTGAGGAAAATATGGTTGATTTCCCACAGCGCGTCAATCGCCGTTGTTACCTGGCGCACATATGCGTCTTGACTTTATTCTGGTGAAGATTGAGTTGCGGAATTTTTTACCGTGTAAGCGTGTTTCGCGGACAAGCGGCTTTTATTTATCAAAATAGCTAAACGACCGAACGTGCTTCTTTAGCGTCCCGCATCGAACGGGAAGTGTGTCCCCAATTGGGAACACACAGGCTTTCGATCTCAAACCACGGATTGCAATCATCTTGAAACCCCCGCGTGGGGCATTGTCGAGCCTGCCATTCGGCGCTCGCTCACGGTCGCGTTGCAACGAGATCTTGCATTGCCGGCAGGTGTGCGCGTGGCCGTTTCTTGCTGGATGGAATTGCTGCGTACGCAACGAATCAGCACGCATAGGTTCCAAAAGTATCCCTTGACAAAGTGCTGTGGCGACTCCTATTTTTCCTCTGCCATCCTCCATTACCAAATATTTCCAGCGAAATCATGTCAGCGAAACTCGATGTTTTCGCTCGATGCACTATGAGTTATTTAGTTATCCGGAATAAATAGATAACGCCTGAAATGAATCGACTTTGTCAGGAATGGAAAGTGAAATGTCAGCCGCCGTATGCCGGCAATTGCATTTGAATTTCGATGCCTTTTTCAAGGCCTCATTTCCGGCGAGTGCGGCCCCCGCGTAGTGTGACGTCATCATTCGAAGGGGTATAACAATGCATCCGGAGAGTACATCCAGCGTGGGTTGTAGCCGTAGTCGGAACCCGTTGCGTCATACGGGCGCAATCGCGATAGGCGTGCTGATGCTTGCGGGTTGCGGCGGTGGGGACGGCAGTCCGTCTTCGTCTGCCGCAACTGCGATGAACCAGGTTGCGGCAAGCGCGAAGGCCGCTGCGCAAACACCGAATTCATCAAACCAGCCTTACACGGACCCGATTGCCTATTCGCCGAACGCCACCGATGGTCTTGCGGTGTCGCAGGTCGCAGAAAAGGCCGCGGTCATGCATTACCAGTGGACCTCGGGCAAAACGACCATCAACTACACGACGACAACCGGCCATTTGACCGCTTCCGATTCAAGCGGAAATCCGGAAGCGACGATGTCGTATGTTGCCTATACCGCGCCGAGCACGAACGGTTCGCCGCGGCCGGTCACGTTCATCTATAACGGTGGCCCGGGCTCGTCGTCGATCTGGCTGCGTCTCGGCTCGTTTGCGCCCACGCGTGTCGCTACTCCCGATCCGCTGCTCACCAACTGGCCGAACTTTCCGCTCGTCAACAATGCAGAGAGTCTGATCGACACCACGGACATGGTGTTCATCGACCCGCCGGGCACGGGGCTTTCCGAGGCCATCCTGCCGAACACGAACCAGAAGTTCTGGGGCTGCGATTCAGACGTGGACGTGATGCGCGATTTCATCAAGCGCTATCTGGCGGTGAACAATCGCGGCAGCTCGCCGATTTATCTGTACGGCGAATCGTATGGCACGCCGCGCACCGACATGCTTGCGCTCGCGCTCGAAGCGGCGGGCGTGCAACTGACCGGCATCGTGCTGCAGTCGTCCATCCTCAACTACTTTGCCGATGCGATCGAGGCGACGGCGATCACGGAATCAACCGCAGGCTTGCAGCTCGACACCGATACGCTCGCGGGCTATTACCCGGGCTATGCCGAGGTGGCCGCCTACTTCAATCTGGTTTCGCCGCCAATGATCGATCAAGGTCTCTTTGCGCTGCAGTCGGAGATCTTCGCGACAGGCCAGTACCAGCATTTCCGGAAATACGCGCAATCGTGGGTGCTGAGTCAACTCGGCATTCCCGACGCGCTAGGCAAGCCGGTCTTTCCGCCCGAGAAAACGCTGGATTCGTGGCGCTGGCCTTCGAGTCTCACCTTGCAGGCGCTTAATGGCTACTTCAACGTGAATCCCTTCAGTAACGAACTGATCCCGGGCACCACGATCGGTCGTTACGACGGGCGCGTGTCGTTGCCCAATTCGGATCCGCGCCTGCAGAGCGACGGCGACCCATCGGACATCCTCATCTCGCAGCCGTTCACGACAGCGCTGGCCACGCAGATGCCGGATTATCTCGGCTACAAGGCGCCGCGTGCGACGTATATGCCGCTGAACGACAATATCATCGAGGTCTGGGACTTCTCGCACGACGGCCAGCCGCTGCCCGATACGCTGCCCGACCTGCTCGGCGCGATCCAGCTCAATCCGAAACTCAAGGTGCTGGCGGAGAACGGCTATCACGATCTCGCCACGCCGTTCTTCAACACCGAAAAGCAGCTTGCGCGCCTGCAAACGGTGGCCGGTTTGAACCCGAATCTGCAGGTGAACTTCTTCCAGGGCGGTCATATGATTTATCTGGACGACGTTGCGCGCCCGAAAATGAAGGCCGACCTCGTGAGCTACTATGGTGGTCAACCCATACCATTGGCGCTTTCGCTCTGGACGCTTCCGCAGCCGTGGCCCGACGAGAGTCCGGCGGGCACGCCGACTTCAACGGCAGTCGCAGCAGCGGGTCAATAACGTTACAGGCCGGGGCTTGCGTCGCGCATCGATATTCGTGATTCGATTGCGGGCCTCGGTCCTTACTCATTGAAGGCGAGCGATCATGTCTATATTCAACAAGCTGTGGTGCATTACGCCGCTCATGGCGTGCGCGGTTGGCGTGGTCACACTGGCCAACGCTCAGGCCGCAACGCAGGCCGTGGCGCCCGTTCAACTCCCGAAGGGCGGCCACGGTGTGGACGGCCCATTTTTCCCGTCGAACCGGCCAGTGCCGCTCACGCCCTCCACGGGTACGCAATTGCAGCAGCAGGCGCAACAGCGCGTGGCGGCGCGACTGGGCGCGAATTCCGCATTGAGCAACGGTGCATCGATCACGAAAGCTCAGGCGCAAAGCAGTGGGCTCGGGTATATCGCGCAGCATTTCGATCAGATCGATACGGCGCATACGGGCCGTGTGTCGATGAGCGACGTGCAGCAATATCTGCAGAAGCAGGGCCAATGAGGCCACGTGCGCGTCGCGCCGCGGCGATCGGCGTCGTGTGCGTGCTGGGGGCGGGGCCGCTCGCCCCGTCCAGTTTCGCGCTCGACACCGCTGCCGTTGTGCTGCCTCAGGATGCGCCCCACTACAAAGTGGGAGACAACTGGACCTTCGAGCGGTCCGACCCGCTGTCCGGCAAGAGTCGAACCTTCACGCAAACCGTGACGTCCGTCCACGCAGACGGCAGCGCGTCGCTGCTGATCGGGCCAGGCGGCGCACGTCTGGAACTCACCTCCGAAGCCAACGTCATTCCCAATGGCGCCGACGCGCGCGCGTGCGGGATTGTCCTGCATTTTCCGCTGCGCGCCGGCGAGCGCTACGAGGCGGACTGCGTGGCCACTGCCCCTTCCGGCATGAGGGTGCAGCGCCGTGCCCAATGTGAAGTGGACGGCGTGGAGACGGTCAAGACGAAGGCGGGCGCTTTCTCCGCGATCAAGATCACGATGAGCGGTGTCTGGCAGCCGCAGTATGGTGCGGGCGGCGGCCCGATGGAGGAAACGCTCTGGTATGCGCCGAGCGTCAAGCGTGTGGTGCGTGAAGCGTTTCAAGGCCGTTTGGCCGGCAGGGGCGCGCCCGCGACGAACGAGATCGAACTGGTGCAATACGCGGTGAAGCCCTAATACCGTTGCACCGTACTCCTGTCATTTGTCCGCGCACGAAATCTCCCTCTCGCTCGATCTCTCCATCAATTGATGGAGGCGCGAGCGTGCACGGTTCCATAGGCTTAGGAAGCGCAGCGCGCACCGGCACTTGCCGGGGCCTTTGCTAACGAGTGGGTTGGCCCGCTGCGCGTTATGGAGCCCGGCGCCTGACACGGTGACAAGGAGATGACCATGAAGATCAAGCATTCACGAATTATGCCGGTAGCAGCCTTCGCACTTCTCTCGCTCAGCAGCGTCGCGCAGGCCGGAGGCCTGTGCTCGCGTGCAATGCTAAGTGGACCTTACGGATTTCACGGCCATGGCGAAATTCTCGGCTTGCTGGACGGCAATAACAAGCTGCACCCATTTTCCTCACCGTCTACGCTCGATGATGTTGCCATCGTGACGTTCGACGGTTCAGGTAAATTCACGCGCACCGACTTCGGCATGATCAATGGGTTGCCCAAAGGCGGGCAGACTACGTTCAATCCGTACCAGAGCGGCACCTACACGGTGAATTCCGATTGCACAGGCACGATGAAAGTGGTTTACGGCAGTGGCGGCCCTGTACCGGCAGGCGTGGAAACCGACCTGCAAATCGTGATTTCCGACGACGGCACGCTCATCGAATCCGTTGTCAATAAAGCATACTCGCCGTCGTCCGGTCCCGCCGCCGACGGCACGACGTGTCCGCCGAATTGCGATCAAGGTGTGCAAGAGCAATTCGAGGGGAAGAAAGTTCTCGTTTACGGATTCCGCTAAGCGCATCACACGTTTTCGAAAAGGCCACGTTGCACGTATTGGCGTTGTGCAGCGTGTGCCTTTCAAAATCGCGATTATTCGTTTTTCCCAATCCTGTATAGATGGCGAATTTCAGACGTGGAATTGCGTGCTGAATAAGCGCCAAAGTGTTCGCGCCGAATTAGCTCTGCATTTCCGGCGCATGCACATCTGCGCACGGCCGCGGCAGGGCCGATGGTACGCTTGGGCTTCTCAATGTCACGTGGCAGGAGATTGCCGATCATGAAGCGTTTGTGCTGCGCAGCGTTCATCGCGTTCCTGCTTGCCGGTTGTGCTTCATCGCCGCCGCCCGCTGCCGACACGGACACCTACATGCTGCACACGCCCGATTCCGCGAAGCCCGGCGCGCCCGGCTCGAAGCCGCCGAGACTCACCGTGGGCGTAAGCGACCCCGACACGCAACTGATTCTTCCGTGGTTCCTCAACGACATCATCAACTTCGTGAATTACCGCTAGTTGTTGCTCTTTCTTCCGCGCCCCGGTAAACCCTCCCTTGAAGCCTGAAAATCCATTTCCTACTCTATGAAACGTTTCAGTTCAGACGGATAGCAACAGGCGGACCACTTCGGGCGGACAGACCAGCATGGACGACCGCAAGAAAAGTGCCAGTACACTCAAGGACGTTGCGAACGCGGCGGGTGTTTCGCTGGGCACGGCATCGAAGGTACTCGCAGGGGCCGCGAATGTGAGCGAAGCGCGGCAGCGGCAGGTTTGGGAGGCCGCCCGCAAGCTCGGCTACCGCCGCAACAGCCTGGCCGCCGAATTGCGCAGTTGCCGCTCCACGTCCATTGGGTTTGTCGTGCCCGACCTGACCAATTCGTTCTTCATCGAGCTGGTCTGCGCACTCGAAGATCACGCACTCGAATCCGGCTACCGGCTGATCCTCGCGCACGCGCAGGAGGACCCGGAACGCGAAGCGGAGCGCATCCGCTTCGTCCTTTCGCGCCAGGTGGCGGGCATGATCATCATTCCATGCCACGGTTACGAGCACGCGATCAGCGAACTGCGCGAATGCGACGTGCCGCTCGTGATGGCCGATCGCGTGGACAGCAGCTTTCCCGCCAATACCGTCACGACCGACAGCCATCGCGCGGCCATGGACGGCACCGGGCATCTCATCGCGCTCGGTCACCGCCGCATCACGTTCATCGTCAATGCGCTCGACCTCGTGAACAGCCGCGAGCGCGCCCAGGGCTATCAGGACGCGATGCGGCGCGCCGGGCTCGCACAATACGCCAACGTCGTGGTGTGCGGCATGAGCGATACCGAAAGCCATGCGACGACGCTCGGCGTGATCGCCGCGCGCGCGCGTCCCACAGCGCTTTTCACTGGCGCCAACGTCGCGACGCTCGGCGCGCTGCGGGCGATACGCGACGCGGGCTTGCGCCTGCCCGACGACATCTCGCTGCTTTCATTCGACGACGCGCCGTGGATGTCGGTGCTGCGTCCCGGCATCAGTTCCATTCGCCAACCCGCCGAGGCGATCGCCCGCGGCATCTGGCACCTCCTGCACAAACAACTGCAGGGCGAGAACCCGGAGATCGTGCATTTGCGCATGCGCGCCGACCTTCGCGTGCGTGAGAGCACGGGCCCGATGCGGTATGACGAATGGGGCGAAGCGGCGAGCGTGTCCGCCGCGCCGCCGCTATAACGTTTTATTTTCGTAGCACCCGAGGCAGGCCGTACGCGCCGCCCGGTTCAGACAACAAAGGAGACAGGGCAATGGACAGTCAACGACGCATTCTGATTGCGGGTCTGGTCGCCGTACCGCTTGCCGGTGCAGCGGGCCTTCTCGGGACGCTCAGCGCGCCCGCGTTCGGGCAGCAGAAGAAGTATCGCTTCGGCTTCTCGCAGGTGACCACGGTCGAGCCTTGGCGTGTGCAGTTCAACAAGGACATGAAAGCCGAGGCCGCGAAGCATCCACAGGTCGATCTGATCATTGCCGATGCAGGCGATCGCACCGACAAGCAGAATGCCGACATGGAGAATTTCATCGCCCAGAAGATGGATGCGATCTTCATTTCGCCCAAGGAGTCGGCGGGGCTGACCGGCGTGGTGGAAAAAGCCTATAAAGCAGGGATTCCCGTGTTCGTGCTCGATCGCGAGGTGAACGGCGAATCCTTTACGCAGTTCATTGGCGGCGACAACGTGCAGATCGGCCGCGAAGCCGGCTCGTTCATCGTCAAGCTGATGGGCGGGCCGGGACACGCACAGGGCAATCTCGTGGAAGTGTGGGGCGGCTTCGGCGCGCAGCCCGCGCACGATCGCCACGACGGCGCGGTGAGCGTGACCGGCAAAGAGCCCGGCATCAAGCTCGTGGGCGAGCGCGTGGACTGCGACTGGAAGCAGGACAAGGCCTACGAGTACATGAAGACGGTGTTGCGCGTGAATCCGAAGATCGATGTTGTCTACGGGCACAACGATCCGATGGCCTACGGTGCCTATCTTGCGGCCAAGGATGCCGGGCGCGACAAGAGCATCAAGTTCGTGGGCATCGACGGCTTGCCGCAGGAGGGCGCCACCTGGGTGGCGCAAGGGCTGCTTGCCGGCACGTTCATGTACCCCACGCCCGGCGCCGAAGGCATACGCCAGGCGCTCAAGCTGCTTGGTGGCGAAAAGATCCCGAAGAAGGTCACCTTGCCGACGCAGGGCATTTTTGCCGACAACGCCAAGGCGTATATTGCTAGCCACTCCTGAATGAATGCCACTGCCACTGCCAACGCTGCGCTGATCGAAGCGATAGGCCTGTCGATATCGTTCAACGGCAGCGCTGTGTTGTCGAGCGTCGACTTCGATGTCGTGGCGGGCGAGGTGCATGCGCTCGTCGGCGAGAACGGCGCGGGCAAATCGAGCCTCATGAAGATGCTGGGCGGGCTCTATACGCCGGACAGCGGCACCATACGCGTACAAGGCGTGCCTACACGCCTTGCGAGCGTGAACGACGCGATCGATGCCGGAATCGCGATCATTCATCAGGAGCTGAATCTCGTCGATACGCTTTCGGCTGTCGACAATATTTTTCTTGGCAAGGAACCGCGCACGCGCTGGGGCTTTCCGGACCGGCGCGCCATGCGCGCGGCTGCGCGCGACGTACTGGGTCAACTGGGCTTTCGCGCGAGCCCCGACACGCTGGTCGGCGCGCTGCGGGTGGGCGAAAAGCAACTGGTGGAAATCGCCAAGTCGCTTCTGGCCGAAGCGCGGGTGCTGATCATGGACGAGCCGACCTCGGCGCTCTCCGACGCGGAGACACACGCGCTCCTCACACTCACGCGGCAACTGCGCGAGCGCGGTATGGGCATCGTGCTGATCAGCCACCGGCTGGGGGAAGTCTTCGCCGTGGCCGACCGCGTGACCGTGCTGCGCGACGGCCGGCGCATCTCGACGCTGCCGGTCGCGCAGGTGGAGTCCTCGACGGCGCTCGTTTCGATGATGATCGGCAAGGACTTCGCGCCGCCCGAGCGCGGCGCGGACGAGGCGCCGCGCGCTCGCGCCACGAGTGTGGAGGTGCGCGATCTTTCGCTGTGGGGGCCCGCGCGCGCGATGGTGCGCGATGTTTCGTTTTCGGTGCGCGAGGGCGAAGTGTTCGGCCTCTCGGGTTTGCTCGGCGCGGGCAAGACCGAAGTGCTCGAAGCCATCTACGGGATCTCGGCCTACCGGCAGGAGGGCGCCATTGCCATCGCGGGGCGGCGCCAGTCATTCAGGTCTCCAGACGAAGCTGCACAATCGGGTCTTGCGTTCGTGACCGAAGACCGAAAGAAGGATGGACTCGTGCTCGACCAGTCGCTCGAAGCGAATCTCGTGCTGCCGTCGTTGCCGCGTGTGCCCGGCTTTCCGTTCTACAGGCGGCGCAGGCTGTGCAACTGGGCCGCCGAACAGGCTCGCGCGTCGCGGGTCAAGCATCGCAGCCTCGCGCAGAGCGCCAATAGCCTTTCGGGCGGCAATCAGCAAAAGCTCATCATCGGCAAGTGGCTGATGACGAAGCCGCGCATCCTGCTGCTCGACGAGCCGACACGCGGCGTGGACGTCGCCGCCAAAGCGGAGATTTACCGGCAGATACTCGACGCGGCGCGCTCGGGCGTGACCGTGCTGATCGCGAGTTCGGAAATCGACGAATTGACCTTGCTGTGCGACCGCATTCTCGTGCTGTGCGAAGGGCGTGCCAAGCAGATCGTGCCGCGCAGCGATTTTTCCGGCGACCTGCTGATCGATCTCGCTTCGCCCTGAATTGCGCCTGAATTGCTCCTGACTGGAGGCTGACCATGCAGCACGTGCAGGACCATGTCACCGAGCCGGATGCGCCAACGCGCAGGCGTCAACTGAGCACGCTCATGACGCACCTGAAGTACTACCTGGGGCTGATCTTGCTGCTCGTGGTGGGCGCATTCACCTCGCCTCACTCGAGCGATGGCAGCAACATCTTTCTTTCCAGCGCGAACATCTCCGATGTGTTTCGCGAGGTCGCGAACGTCGGCGTGATGTCGATCGGCATGACGCTCGTGATCATCACCGCGGGCATCGACCTTTCCGTCGGGGCGATCATGGGACTCGGCAGCGTGCTGACCGCGATGCTCCTCACCACGCAAGGATGGAGCCGCGCGACTTACGCGTCGCTCGTGCTCAACGCCATTGCCGTGTTTTCGATCGTATGGATCGTGCTGGGTGCATGGCGCAGGCGGCAACGCGTAGCAGGCGCGCATACCGGAGCCGCACGCGCGGTGCGCGGCGGCGTTGCGCTGCTGTGCGCGGCGCTGGCGTGCCTGTATATCGCGTTGCACGCGGCGCACCGCATGCCGCTTGCAGGCGTGCTCTGGATCGTGCCGCTTGCGGGCTTCACGGTGGGCAGCATCAACGGATGGATCATCACGCGCGGGCGCATGCAGCCGTTCATCGTCACGCTGGCGGCCATGGTCGGCGTACTTGGGGCCGCGCGGCTGATCGCCGGACAGGACACTGCCGTTTATTCGATTTACAGCGGAACGAATGCCACGGCGGATATCGAGAACCTGCGAGCGCTGCTGTTTAATCTGATTCCGGTACCGGCGCTTTTCTTTCTCGTGATCGCGTTGGTTTTCGGTTTCGTGATGAATCGCACCGTGTTCGGAAAATATCTGTACGCAATCGGCGGAAACGAAAAATGCGCCGTGGTTTCAGGGCTCGATGTCAAGCGCTACAAGATGATGGCCTACGCCATTTCCGGCCTGCTCTCGGCGCTGGTTGGCGTGCTCTATGCGGCGCAGTACCGTCAGGGGAAGGCCGATGCCGGGACCGGCTGGGAACTCGATGCGATTGCGGCCGTGGTGATTGGCGGGACGAGTCTTTCCGGCGGCGTTGGACGCATATCGGGCACGGTGGCCGGCGTGCTCATATTCGGCTTTCTTGGCAATATTCTGTTGCTCAACGATATCGACAGCAATACCCAGCTGGTCCTCAAAGGCCTGATCATCGTGATTGCCGTGTTTCTGCAGCAGACCGACTATGGGCGCGGCGGCTGGTTCAAGCGGATCAAACGCGGTGTTACGCGGCACGATCAATAAATAAAACGCCGTGCGCGGACGATACGGCTCGCGTCAGCGCGCGGCGTTCCATTCACTCTCACCGGCTTCAGCGTCCGCGCGCAAGCCAACTGTCCACCGATTGCACACCGGGGACGGCCGCCGCAGTGCGTTCGGCCAGCGCGACCTGTTCGTGTTCCGGCACAAATCCGAGCAGCGTGACCGTATTGCCTCTGGCAAAAACAAATACATGAGAATTGCTCACGCCGTTGCGCGCGAGACTGACCCGGACGTCGTGTGCGAGTTGCGGGTTGCTTGCTCCGGAATCGGCTTGAGCCTGAACGGCTGGCACGATGGCGCTGGAAATCAGTAATGCGAGCGTGGAAGTGATGATGGCTTTCACGATACCTCCTTGCAGTGTGGCAGAAGTGCCGGTCAATTCCGGCAGCAAGCCTTCCGGCCCGCTTCAACGCAGGGCCGCGGAAGTCAGAGGGCAAGCCGCCTCGCGCAGCACGGTGGAAGCCGCAACGGCGCGTCGAGGGCCTTGCCCGGCGAAAGTGACGCTGGTGCGTGCTGGTGCATTGCGTTCGGACGGGACGTCGCGCGCGCGACGTGGCGGGGAACAGCGGGAGTCGAGGCGCAGGGTGTTGCGTGGCGCGATCGTGTGAAACCGGAAAGCCCGCGGGATTCATACGCAGTCCCGCGCTGAGCGTGCTTACCGGCGAATCTCAACTCGTTGCCCGGCAGGGTATACCTTGATCATAGTCGCTATCGCCCACGCGTGCTGGTGACAGCGCTGTCAACCCCCAACCGGAAAGCTGAAGGCGCAACGGGCAAGAATTTTCGTTTCGTCGTTGCAACTTCACAACATCGAAGCGCGGCGTTTGAAAGCGCTGTCAAGCGCAATTTGGCCGCTGTAGCACGGGTGTTCGGAACATTTCCCACGCCGCGCATATTTTCCCTCACGACCACAAACGGATTTGGGAGGCTTGTGACCATAACGGAATGGTCATAAAGCAGGGGCCTACTCCGGGACCTGGCGGCGTGCAACTGTTATCGGTAACAGCGTTTTCCCTAACCTGCCGGTTCGATACACGGAGCAGGGGCGTCCCTATAATCGCCTCGAAATGTGATTCGGGACATTTCAGTGAGGCAGCCTGGTAGGTAACGTGTAGAGCGCACGCGACCTGCGCGGTTTGGAGACGCCAAAATATATATAGGATACCTAATGAAAAAGAAGCTTATTGCTTTGTCGGTGATGGCAGCTGCAACGACGATGGCGCACGCGCAGAGCAGCGTCACCCTGTATGGCCGTATCGACAACGGCGTGCAGTATGAGACCGGCCTGCCGGGCGGTAACAAGTTCTCGGCGCAGAGCGGCGACTGGGGTTGCTCCTGGTTCGGCCTGCTCGGTTCGGAAGATCTCGGCGGCGGCACGAAGACGGTCTTCCAGCTGGAAGGCCAGCTCAATACGATGACGGGCGCTTCGGCGGGCAACCTGTTTGGCCGTCATGCCACGGTGGGCTTGACCAACGACCGCTTCGGTCTGTTCAAGATCGGTAACCTCGGCGCCGGCGAACTCTCGCAGGACAGCTGGGGCGCTGACCCGCAGTTGATGCAGCGTTACGCCATCTCGACGCTGGTGCGCGGTCGTAACTGGGCGAGCACGAGCAACGGCGCGGAATATGACTCGCCTACGCTGTTCGGCGGCCTCGTGTTCAAGGGCCAGTATTCGCTGACCAACAACACGAGCTGGAACTCGGCGCCTGTCAACGCGCAAGGTGTGCCGACCGGCCAGGGCCGTACGAACGCGGTTGAAGGCATCTACACGTGGGGCAGCGGCGACTTCCGCGTGATCTATGACGAAGTCCGCGGTGCAAACGGCTCGTTCAACAACGTGTATTCGGCTTCGCGCTCGATTCTCGTTGGCGGCACGTATGTGCTTGGTCCTGTCAAGCTGTATGCGGGCTACCAGCACTTGAGCGCACCGGACGCCACCGACGCAAGCATGGGCGTGACCGGCACGCAGCCGGCTGGCGTGAGCGCACCGACGGCGGTGAATCACGAGTGGATCGGCGCTGGCTGGCAGGTGAACGACGCTTCGGCGATCACGGCTGCCGTGTTCCACGCGAACGCGAACAACGGCAACGGCAACGCCACGCTGTTCACGCTCGGCACGACGTACAACCTGTCGAAGCGCACGTTCCTGTACGCGGAAGCCGGCTACGTGCACAACAGCTCGACGTCGAACATCAACCTCGGCAACGGTCCGTACGGCAACAACAACTTCGACGCGGCGACGGGCACGTCGTCGAACGACAACCCGAACTACGGTCACAGCCAGACCGGTGTGTTCGCGGGCATCATGCACATGTTCTGATTTGAGTTTGTTTGACCTGTAGTTGTTGTGATCTCTTTGTGTCAGGTATTGCTTAATTCTCTCTCTAGAGAGGCCGGTGCGATCTCTCCTCCACCCTGGTCGCACCGGCTGCTTTTTCTGTGGTTTGTCGTTTCACTTAGTCAATTCGAATTCGTATCGGGAATCGCTTTTTCAGTATTTGAAAGCGCTTTCATGGAAATGTTCAGGCGGAGCTCATGACCGACGGCACCAACGAAACACCCGGCGCGCCCAGTGTCCCTGGTGGTCCAACTTCGGGCCCGAACGTGACGCTGGAAGAAATTGCGCGCGCAGCCGGCGTGTCTCCGAGCACGGTGTCGCGCATCCTGAACGGTACCGCACGCGTGCTTCCCGAAAAGCAGCGAGCCGTGGAAGAGGCCATCGCGCGGTTCAACTATCGGCCAAACGTGCTGGCGCGCAGTCTTGCGAGCGGCCGGACCGAAACCATCGGCGTATTGACGCAGGCCGTGTCGAGTCCGTTCTACGCCGAGTGGCTGCGCGGAATTGAAGAGGCGCTTGCCGAACCGGGCTTCACGCCGATTTTCGTGAGCAGCCGCTGGAATGTCGTCGACGAAAAGGCGCGCCTCGAAGAATTCATCGCGCGCCGCGTGGACGGCATCATTCTGCTGCACGCACAACTCGACGAGCCAACGCTCACCGAATATTCGCGCTACGCACCCATGCTCGTGCTGGGGCGCTCGGTGCAAAACGGCCTGGCGCTGGCAGGCCTGCCGATCGACAACCTGCAGGGCGCGCGCGACGCGACGCGGCATTTGATCGAGCAGGGCCACCGCGAAATCGCATTCATTGCCGGCCCGAGCAATCACGAGGACGCGATCGAGCGTCTCGACGGCTACCGCAGCGCGCTGGAAGAAGCGGGCATCGGTTTCGACGCCGATCTGGTCGAGCAGGGCGATTACCTCGAAACCGGCGGTGTCGCGGCGATGGAGCGGCTGCTGACGCGCCGGCCTTCGCTGAGTGCGGTGTTCTGTGCGAACGACCAGACCGCGTATGGCGCGCGTCTGACGATGTTTCGCCGCGGCGTGCGCGTGCCCGAGGACGTATCGCTGGTCGGCTTCGACGATTTGCCGACCTCCTCATATATGACGCCGCCTTTGACGACGGTCAGGCAGCCGACCTATGAAATCGGCCGGCTCGCGGCGCAAGGCATCGTGCAGATGATCCGCAAGCAGCCGGTGGCACTGAGCCCGATTCCGCTCACGCTGGTCACGCGCGAAACGACGCGTCGGATCGGACCTTCGTTGAGCGGGGGAGATGCACGTGCGTGAAGGCTGTGCCCACGTGTGAGTCCTTGGTGGGCCGTTTTTTTAGTTTTGCCGTGAAAGCGCTTTCAAACATCAGAGCGCGGCAAGCATGTCGTTAAGCATGACGAATCAATACAACAGGGGAAGTAGTTCGTAGCAGCAGGGGAGCATTTGAACGTCACTCACAAACGTTTCATCAGGAGACATGTAATGAATTTCCGTTTTTCAGGCACTGCCGCCGCCGTTTTGCTGAGCCTCGCTACCGTGGCCGCGCATGCCAACACCACGCTGACTGTCGCGGTGTTTCCGAAGCTCGACCAGGAAATCAAGGACGCGATTCCTGCGTGGAAGAAACTGCATCCGGACGTCGACATCAAGGTGTCGTCGCTCGCGATCGGCGACCACCACAACGCCATGACAACCGCGCTTGCGACCAGCTCGGACCTGCCCGACGTGATGGCCGTGGAAGTCGGCTTCATCGGCCGGTTCGCTGCGGGCGGCGGTCTCGAAGATCTGGCCAAGCCGCCTTATAGCGCGGGCCAGTACAAGAGCCAGTTCATCAACTACACGTTCGCGCAGGCCACCACGCAGGACGGCCAGATTGTCGGCATGCCGGGCGATATCGGCCCGGGCACGCTGTTCTACCGCAAGGACATTCTCGACAAGGCGGGTGTGACCGAAGCCGACCTGACGAAGTCGTGGGACTCGTATCTCGCGGCCGGCCAGAAGATCAAGAAGGCGACGGGCGCGTACCTGATGGCGTCGTCGCGCGATATCGAAGACATCTATATTCGCGCCGACCTGAAGGAAGGCGACGGCGTGTACTTCGACAAGGCCGGCAATCCGGTCGTGACGTCGCCGCGTTTCGTGAAGGCGTTCGAGCTTGCGAAGAAGGCGCGCGATCTCGGCCTCGACGCGAAGATCACGCCGTGGTCGAACGAATGGGCCGAAAGCTTCAAGCGCGGCACGGTGGCGACGCAAATGATGGGCGCATGGCTTGGCGGCCACCTCTCGTCGTGGATCGCACCGGACACGAAGGGTCTCTGGCGCGCGACGAATCTGCCTGGCGGCGCTTATGCATCATTTGGCGGCACGTTCTGGTCGATCCCGGTGAAGGCCACGCAAAAGCAACTGTCGTGGGAATTCATCAAGTTCCTGACGACGCGCACGGACGAGCAGCTCGCTTCGTTCCGCTCGATCGACGCCTTTCCGGCGCTGCTTTCCGCTCAGCACGACGACTTCTTCGCGCAGCCCGTGGCGTTCCTCGGCAACGAGCAAGCTCGCCTGATCTGGCGTGATGCCGCCGCGCATATCCCGGCGATCCAGCGCAGCAAGTATGACCAGGTTGCCGAAGAGGCGGTCCACTCGGCGCTCGACAAAGTGGTCGACAGCAACGAGGACATCCACCAGGCACTGCAGGAAGCACAGGCTGATATCACGCATCGTGTCCGCCGTTAAGCGGTTTTGATTAAACGGCGCGGCGCTACACCGCGCTCTGAAGCCCGCTGCAACAGCGTGGCCGCCCACCTGGGCCGGCCACGCCCGAATGGACGGAACTATTGATGAACTCTCCTCTGCCCACAACTGAACAGGTTTCCCGCGAAGGGCTCGCGCGCGACACGCTCGCGCCGCTCACCCACGCTCGCGCAAAGCTGCGGCTCAATCCGGTCAAGATTGCGCCGTACCTGTTTCTCGCGCCGTTTTTCGTGCTGTTTGCGGTGTTCCTGGCCTTTCCGCTGCTGTTTTCGCTGTATCTCTCGTTCCAGAGCTGGGACGCGACGGCGGGACTGGCGAGCATGAAGTGGGTGGGCCTGTCGAACTTCACGTTCACGCTGACTGACCCGTGGTACTGGAAATCGCTCTACAACACGGCCTCGATGGCGGTCATGTCCGGCGCGCCGCAGCACCTCATTGCGCTGCCGCTGGCGTTCTTTCTGCAAACCGCGTTCCGCCGCTGGCGCAATTTCGTGGTTGGGCTGTACTTTCTGCCCTTCATCACGTCGAGCGTGGCGATCGCGCTGATTTTCTCGTCGCTGTATTCGACCGACTTCGGCATGATCAACCTCGCCATTGCCGAAATCGGCAAGATCCCGGGGCTGCACTGGATCGTGCCTTCGAAACCGATCGAGTGGCTGTACAACCCGGCCAATGTGAAACCGGCGGTCTCCGTTGTCGTGTTCTGGCGCTATGTGGGCTGGAATACGGTGCTGTATCTGTCTGCACTGCAGACCATTCCGAAGGACATTTACGAAGCGGCGCGCATTGACGGCGCGAACGGCTGGCAACAGTTCACGCGCATCACGATCCCGCTTCTGAAGCCGATGATTTTCTTTGCGGTCACGCTTTCGATCATCGGCGGGCTGCAACTGTTCGAAGAGCCGTTCATCCTGCTCCCGAATGACGGCATGGGGACGAGCCAGTCCGGCCTGACCACGGCGGTCTACATGTATCGCACGGCATTCCACGACGGCGACTTCGGCACGGCCAGTTCGATTGCGTGGCTGCTCTTTATCACGATCTCCGCGCTGATGTGGCTCAACACGCGCATTTTCCACCGCAGCGGCATGAAAGAGGAGGCACAGCGATGAAACTGTCCAACAACAAGGCACGTTACACCGGTTATGCCGTCGTGCTGGCGGGCGCGGTGCTGATGTTCTCGCCGTTCTGGTTCATGTTCGTCTTCGCCACGCACACGAGCTCCGAGATTTTCTCGATGCCGCCGCCGCTCTGGTTCGGCAATGCGTTTCTCGACAACATGGCCTCGCTCATGCGGCACATTCCGTTCTGGCGCAATCTGGGCTGGAGCTTCTACACGGCCACGATTCAGACCTTGCTGACGTTGCTCGTCACGTCGATGGCCGGTTACGCGTTCGCGATGTACGAGTTCCGCTTCAAGAAGACGCTCTTTGCCGTTGCGCTCACGGCCATGCTGGTGCCGCCGTTTCTCAGCATGATTCCGACCTTCATGACGATGAACCTGCTCGGCTGGATCAATCAGCCGCGCGCGCTGTATGTGCCAGGCGCTGCCGCCGCGCTCGGCGTGTTCCTCATGCGCCAGTACATCGCGTCGGCGATTCCGTCCGACCTGATCGAGGCGGCGCGCATCGACGGCTGCGGCGAGTTCCGCATTTACTGGAGCATCGTGCTGCCGCTGCTCGGGCCCGCACTGGGCACGCTCGGGCTCATCAGCTTCATTCAGGCGTGGAATAACTTTCTCTCGGCACTGGTCGTGCTGCGTTCGCCTTCGATGTACACGCTGCCCCTCGCGCTGCGCATTCTGCAAAGCCCGACCAACTCGGACTGGGGCGCGGTCATGGCGGGGTCCGCGGTGGCGGTGGTGCCGTTGCTCGTGCTGTTCGCCTTCACCTCGCGGCGTTTGATCGACGGTTTGACGACCGGCGCGGTCAAAGCCTGAGTTTCACACTTTCATTTCAAGCAAGTTCGCCGAAAAGCGAACACGACTAATCAGGATAACTATCGTTATGTCGACGTTTCGATTCAAGGAAGACTTCGTTTGGGGCGTGGCCACCAGCTCGTATCAGATCGAAGGCGCAGCGCGTGAAGACGGCCGTGGCGAGTCGATCTGGGACACGTTCTGCCGCGTGCCCGGCAAGGTCGTGAAAGGCGAAAGCGGCGACGTGGCCTGCGATCACTACCATCGTTTCGAAGAAGACCTCGATCTGATGGCGCAAATGGGCGTCAATGCTTACCGTTTTTCGATTGCATGGCCGCGTGTGCAGCCGGACGGCCGCGGCGCGTACAACGACAAGGGCCTCGCGTTCTACGAGCGTCTGGTCGACGGTTTGCTCGAGCGCGGAATTCAACCGTTCGCCACGCTCTATCATTGGGACTTGCCGCAAGCGCTGCAGACGGCGCAGAACGGCTGGGAAAGCCGCGACACGGCGTATCGTTTTGCCGACTACGCACGCAAGATCGGCAGCGTGCTGGGCGACCGGGTTGCTTCGATCGCCACGCACAACGAGCCGTGGTGTACCGCATGGCTCGGCAATGCAACGGGCTACTTCGCACCGGGCAACGCCGACCTGAAGAAAGCGGCTCACGTGGCGCATCATCTGCTGCTTTCGCACGGCCTGGCGGTTCAGGCCATGCGTGCCGACGGCGTGAAGGCGCCGCTTGGCATCGTGCTCAACCAGTCGCCGGCACACGGCGCGACCGACGCGCCAGAAGATATTGCCGCCGCATCACTCGAATACGCGAAGTTCGTGCGCTGGTACATGGACCCGATCTTCAAGGGCGAATATCCGGCCGAAGCGTTGAACTGGTATGGCGCAAACGGCCCGCAGGAGGTCATTCGCGAAGGCGATTTCGACATCATCGGCGCGCCGCTCGACTTCCTCGGCATCAACTATTACACGCGTATTTTCGCGAGCGCTTCGGGCGACAAGCGTCCGCCGGGCGTGCACGGTTTCACGGACATGGACTGGGAAGTCTATCCGGAAGGTCTGACCGAGCTGCTCACGAAGCTCAATGCCGAGTACAAGCTGCCGCCGATTTTCATCACCGAGAACGGCTGCGCGGCGAAAGACGTGCTCGAAAACGGCCGCGTTCAGGACACCGAGCGCATCCGTTTCCTCGATCTGCACCTGGCTGCGCTGTCCGATGCCGCGCAACAAGGCGTGGACGTGGCCGGCTATTTCGCATGGAGCATGCTGGACAACTTCGAATGGGCGTGCGGCTACGACAAGCGCTTCGGCATGGTGTATGTCGACTACGAGACCCAGAAGCGCACGTTGAAGGACAGCGCGCACTGGTATAGCGAGGCCATCGCGGAGCATGCGGCCGCCGAGGCAGCCCGCTAACGCGGGCCCAGAGAACAGCACCGTAACCCGCGCGACAGAGGACGAGACGCCGATATCGCGCGGGACGGCAAGGCAAGAGCACTAAGGAGGACGTAACAATGGGCGAACTCGTATTGCGCAACGTCGTGAAGACGTACGGTGAAGGTCCGCAGATCATTCAGGGCATCGATCTGCATATTCCGGACGGGCAGTTCACGGTATTCGTCGGACCTTCGGGTTGCGGGAAGTCGACCATGCTGCGCATGATCGCCGGGCTCGAGGAAGTGAGCGGCGGCGACATTCTGATCGACGGCGTGCGTGTGAACGATCTGCAGCCGGTGGACCGCGGCGTGTCGATGGTGTTTCAGAGCTATGCGCTCTATCCGCATATGACGGTGGCGGAGAACATGGGATTTTCGCTCAAGCTCTCGGGCAAATCGAAGCGCGAAGTGCGCGAAGTCGTGGGCCGTGCCGCGGAAATCCTGCAGATCACGCACCTGCTCGATCGCAAGCCCAAGGCGCTCTCGGGCGGCCAGCGGCAGCGCGTTGCGATTGGCCGCGCGATCGTGCGCAAGCCGCGCGTGTTTCTGTTCGACGAACCGCTGTCGAATCTCGATGCGGCGCTGCGCGTGCAGATGCGCATCGAACTGGCGAAGCTGCACCGTGAGTTGGGCACGACGATGATCTACGTGACGCACGATCAGGTCGAGGCGATGACGCTCGGCGAGCAGATCGTGGTGTTCAACAAGGGCAACATCGAACAGACGGGCGCGCCGCTCGATCTGTATGACCGGCCCGCGAACCGCTTTGTCGGCGGCTTTATCGGCTCGCCGCAAATGAACATGCTGAACGCCACGGTGGTGTCGCAAAACGGCGTGCAAACCGTCCTCGCGCTCGCGGGTGCGAGCCATCGCATCGCGCTGTCGGGTCGGCCGGACCGTGCGCTCAATGGCGAATTGACCTTGGGCGTGCGTGCCGAACACCTGAGCATCGGCCTCGCGGACGAAGGCATCGCCGCCCGCGTCGAGCTGGTCGAGCATCTGGGCGACGTGTCGATCCTGCACGCGCGTCTGGACGGCATGGCGCACGCCATTGCGCTCAAGCTCGACAAGAAGGACGCGCAGTACGAGCCGGGCGCCCGCGTGGGCATCAAGGTGGCGTCGTCCGCGGTCACGCTGTTCGACGCGAGCGGCGCGGCGGTGGCGTTCGAGCGCCCCGAAGTGGGAGAGAACGTTCAAGCCGTCGTTTGATGTGCGCGATGGCGAACGCGATGGAGACGAGTGCAATGGCGAACAAAGGGTCGAAGGGCGATTTCGAGTCGGTTGCGAGAGCGCCGGCCGGCCCAGTTGCGCCGCCTGCCGATGCGCCCGAGGCGACGGACCGGGAACGCGAGCCGCCGCGCGAGCGCCCGGACCCGCCGGAGCGCGCGGAGAAAAGGCGCGAACCGCTGCATGCGTTCATCGTCCATTTCGATGCGGAGCCTTCGTCGAAGCCGCCGCGGCCGGATTATCCGGACCAGCCAACATGACGATATCGGGACAGGGATGATTACGAGTGTCGCGAATGGGCGTTACGACTTTTATTACCGCCCATTTAACGTTAGCCGGAACGGTACTTTTTTGCAGTACGCTTTGGCGAACTCGCCAGGCGCTTTTCCCTTGCTGGGCCGGGATCTGGCGGGGTTTACGCGCACGCTGCCGTATTTCACCGAGCCCAGGTAAACCACGCATGGCGGTGCCAGAACGGTGGATTTAACATCGATTAACGTTAAGGGTAACGTTATTATGTTTCTGCTTAATCGACGGTCTGCAACAAGGGCAATCCTCTCCCCCAACGCTCCGCTTCCCTGCGGCAGCGTCCGTACGGCCAGGCGAGGCGTACACCGCCATTCGCACCTGGCCGCCGGCAAGCAACACACCGTGTTGTCTTGCCTCGCGGGTCGCTCGATCACAACTCGGGCTGCCTGACGGGTACTCACAGACATATCGATTATATGAAAGCGCAAGGGCTGCCGGGGCGTATTCGTGCAAAAGATGTTACCGGTAAAAACCCGCAGTTCGTCTGTGCGGGGTGCGCCGGCGCCAGGGCGTAGTTCAGGCAGTCAACCGAAGTGCAAGGCCGATAAAGAGCCATTGGGGAACGAAGCGCAGGTATTCGATTGCGCGCGCAACAACCCGATGCAATAACAATCCGATTGAATTTTGATGGGTGGAGAACGTCATGGAAAAGCGAGTATCGAAAGCCATTTTCAAGTCCCGGGCCTGCGAGCTGTTCCGCCAGGTCGAAACGCTGGGCGAAACCGTCGTCGTGACGGACCGGGGACAACCTACCATTGAAATCCGGCCCTATCGCAGCAAGACGGAGAATCCGCTCGAACTGCTGCGTGCGTCGATCACGCATTTCAACCTCAAGCACGCGTTAGCACCGGTTCCCGCCGAGCAGGAAGAGTAATGATCACGCTCGACACGCTTGCGCTCGTGTGCTGGCTCGGCAGGCAGAAAGCGTTGAGCCAGGCCGCGCACGATGCGATCGACCGTGAACTCGCGGGCGGCGAGATTCTCATCTCGGCAATCAGCGCGCTCGAAATTGCGGAGTTCGTGAAGGCCGGCAGCCTTGGGCTCACGATGGACGCCCGGAGTTGGCTCTCCACGTTTCTGAAGCTGGATGGCGTGCGCCTGATTCCGGTCGATTCCGAAATTGCGTTCCGCGCGGCGACGCTGCCGCCCGCACTGACTTCGCATCAGAGGCTGATCGTCGCGACCGCGCGCACGCATGGCGGCGCGCTCGTGACCTCCGATGCGAAGGTGCGTGCGTCGACTTACGTCGAAACGATCTGGTGACGCGAGCGGCGGTGCCGCGTCCTGGCCGGGCCGGTCGAGTCGCGCACCACCAGCTCCGCGGGCAGCGTGATGCGCTGCGAAGCGGCGTCGATGCCGGCGATCTGCGCGAGCAGCGTATTGACCGCCGAGCGCGCCATTTGCTGGAACGGCTGGCGAATCGTAGTGAGTGCGGGATGAAACTGCTCGGACATGGGAATGTCGTCGAAGCCGATCACGGAAATATCGTCGGGCACGCGCAGGCCCGCTTCCCTGACCGCGGCGATCACGCCGAACGCGCTCTGGTCGTTGGCCGTGAAGATCGCGGTGGGCGGATCGGAAAGATTGAGCAGGTCGAAGGTGACGTCGAACGCCATCATTTGCGAGAGATCGCCTGCGGCAACCAGCGCGTCTTCGCGCGGCAAGCCGAGCTTGGCGAGCGTGTCGCGATAGCCGCGTTGACGGTCGCGCACACCCTCGATGGTTTCGTCGCCGGCAAGGAAGGCAATGCGCTTGTGACCGAGTTCCGCGAGATGTTCGACCGCGAGACAGGCGCCGCCGTAGTTGTCGACGGAGACCGAAGGAAAGCCCGTGAGCGTGCCGCGCTGATCGACCACCACCACTGGCACTTTGGCCGTGGCGAGCGCTTCGAGGCAGAGCGATTCGCGCGGCAGGATGGCGAGAATGCCGTCCGAAAACTGTTGAATCAACCCAAGCAGGTCGTGATGCGTATGGCGGTCTTCGTCGAACACGGTGTACACGAGCATTTCCATGCCCGCGCCGCGTGCCGCGCGGCCCGCGCCGAGCACCAGTTCGCTCGAGAACTGCGTGTCGAGCGTGGGTGTGATGATGCCGATGATGCCGTTGCGCCCGCCGGAGAGTTTCTGCGCGGTCCGGTTCACGACATAGCCGATATCGGAAGCGATTCTCAGCACTTCGTCGCGCGTTTCGCGCGACACGCCCGGGCGTCCGTTGAGCGCGCGCGACGCGGTCATCTGCGACACCCCGGCCAGCTTGGCGACGTGCTCAAGCGTGGGAGTTTGCCTTGCCATGCGTGGTGTGGGCTTACGAGAGGTCATGTCTGCGAAGACTCGCTCGTGACTCGCTGGTTACTCCGCGGGTTAGGCGCTGGTCACGTTAGCGATACCGTTTATGTGCTGGCTATTCTATCAGATGCGCAGTTTTTCAAATGTCCACGTGTACGCAAACCTTGCGCGGGGCGCAAGCTCACGCCGGGGGCTCACCAGGAAAATCCCGCATAGCCGGAGTTCACGTCTCGGCTTAACATCCACTAACGTTAAGGCTAACGTTAAATCCTCAGGTAACACAGGTAGCTCTCAAAATTCCATAAGAGGGGACACAAACATGGCGTACCCAGGTTTCTCCAAGGCGCGGGCGGTAGCCGGCGCCACGGCACTGCTGTTCTCGTTGTCTGCAGTCGTTTCGAACGCCGTTGCGGCGGATTCCAAAACCATCACGGTATGGGATCAGCAGACCAATGCGTCGTCGAGCAAGATTATTCGTGACGCGTCGGATCGCTTCGAAAAGTCGGACCCGGGCTACAAGGTCGAAAATTCGCACGTCCTGAACGAGGCCTACAAGACGAAGCTGAAGGTCGCATTCGGCGCGAACCAGCCGCCGTGCGTGTTCGAGAACTGGGGTGGCGGCGGCCTGCAGGAGTATGTGAAGTCCGGCCAGATCGTCGATCTCACGCCGTACCTGAACAAGGACCCGGCGTTCCGCAGCCGCTTCATGCAGTCGTCGTGGAACGTCACGACGTTCGGCGGCAAGACCTACGGTGTGGCAGCCGAAAACGCGGCGGCCGCCGTGATCTTCTACAACAAGGAAGTGTTCAAGAAGTACGGCATCACGCCGCCGAAGACGTGGGATGAGCTGATGCACGTCGTCGATGTGCTGAAGCAGCACAACGTGGCCGCGTTCTCGCTGGCGAACAAGAACAAGTGGACCGGCTCGATGTACTACATGTACCTCGTCGACCGTATCGGCGGTCCGCAAGTCGTGAGCGACGCAATTGCGGGCAAGGGCAAGGGCTTCGAAGATCCGGCGTTCGTCGAAGCCGGCAAGCGCATTCAGGAGCTCGTGAAGGCCGGCGCGTTCGCGCCGGGCATCAACGGTCTCGACTATGACTCGGGTGCTTCGCGCCGCTTGCTGTATACGGGCAAGGCTGCGATGGAACTGATGGGCGCCTGGGAAGCTTCGACGATCGCGAACGAGAATCCGGCGTTCTCGAAGGATCTCGACTTCTTCCCGTTCCCGAGCGTGCCGGGCGGCAAGGGCGATCCGCGCGACCTGATCGGCACGGTGGGCGACGGCTTCCTGAGCATCTCGGCCGAGTGCAAGACGCCGGACGCCGCCTTCAAGCTGATCCAGGCGCTGACCGACGACCAGGCAATGCAGGCACGCGCCTCGGATGACCACAAGCTCCCGCCGGTCAACAACGTCAAGATCGACGATCCGTTCACGCAGCGTTTGCAGCAGCTGCTGGCCGCCGCGCCGAGCGTGCAGCTCTGGTACGACCAGGCACTGCCGCCTGCGCTGGGCGAGCTGCACAAGGACACGACGCAGGCGCTGTTCGGTCTGTCGGTCACGCCTGAGGCGGCTGCGCAGCAAATGGAAGCCGCTTCGAAGAAGGGCGGCTGATCTTTAGGGCCTGTTATCAATGTGAACAGGCCCTAACACTCAAGAAAAGTCCGGCTGGCGCCGCGAGGCGCCGGCCGGCAGACAAGCTCGTGAATATCGCACTTTCCGCTACACCTGAACGCCGGCTGAAGCTATCGTCGCAAACGCTCGTCACGGTCGTGTTTCTCGCGCCGTCGCTGCTGCTGCTGGCCGTGTTCCTGCTTTATCCGCTCGTTTCCAGCCTGCGGCTGTCGCTGCTCCACTGGAATGGCCTTGGCAATACCGCCCGCTATACCGGGCTCGCGAACTGGGTGCGGCTTGCCCACGACACGGTGTTCTGGCAATCGCTCAAGAACAACGTGATTCTCGCGGCCGCCTCGATCGTGATCCAGCTTCCTGTGGCGCTCGCGCTCGCCGTGCTGCTGGAAAAAGCCGGCCGTGGCTCGCGCGTGCTCAAGGTGCTCTATTTCCTGCCGCTGCTCATGTCGAGCGTGGCGATCGGCGTGCTGTTCAAGCAGATCTACGATCCGAATTTCGGACCGCTGAACGTCGCGCTGCAGGCCTTCGGCCTGGATGGTCTCGCGAAAGACTGGCTGGGCGACCCGCATTTCTCGCTGGGTGCGACGATCGCCGTGATCATCTGGCAGAACGCGCCGTTCTACATGATCCTGTTTCTCGCCGGCCTCTCGTCGATGCCGGCCGAAGTCAACGAAGCCGCGCTGCTCGACGGCGCTTCCGAGTGGACCATTTTCTGGCGCATCAAGCTGCCGCACCTGCAAGGCACGGTGCGCACGGCGGTGATTCTCTCCGTGCTCGGCTCGCTGCGTTACTTCGATCTCGTCTTTGTCATGACCGGCGGCGGCCCCGAAGGCTCGTCCGAGGTGATGGCCACGTACATGTATCGCACGGTGTTCAGTTCGTTCCAGCTCGGCTACGGCAGCACCATCGGCTCGGCGATGTTCCTGATCGTTATCGCGGTGGCGGCGGTGTCGATGTACTTCACTCGTCGCTACGCAACCGAGGTTTGAACCATGAAGAAGAAATTCCGCTTTCCGCGCGTGGGAATTCCACTGCTCGCGCTGATCTGGCTGGCTGTCACGACGATCCCCTTCATTTTCATGGTCGTGTCGAGCTTCAAGAGTCAGGAAGAGACCTTCTCGACGAACGTGTGGGCGCCGCCGGGGCACGTGTTCTTCGGCAACTACGCGGCAGTGCTGCAGGGGCCGTTCTTCACGTATTTCCGCAACAGCGTGTTCACGGTGGGCGTTTCGGTGGCGCTGATCGTCATCATCAGCGCGATGGCCGCCTATGTGTTTGCGCGCATGCGCTTCAAGCTGAACAAGTTGCTCTTCGGTCTCGTGGTCGCGGGCATGATCGTGCCGCTGCATGCCACGCTCGTGCCGATCTATCTGCTCACGCGTAACCTCGGTCTCTACGACACGCCGTTCGCGCTGCTCGGCCCGTATGTGGCCCTCAGTCTGCCGGTGTCGATCTTCATCCTGACCGAGTTCATGCGCCAGATTCCGCGTGAGCTGGAAGAGGCCGCGCAGCTCGACGGTTGCAGCCCGTTCCGCATTTTCTGGCGTATTTTCTTCCCGCTCTCGGGGCCGGGGCTCGCCACTGTGGCGATCTTCAACGGCATTGGTCTCTGGAACGAGTTCATCTTCGCGTACATGCTCACGTCGACGGCCGAGCACCGCACGCTGCCGCTCGCGATCTGGGACTTCATGGGGCAATACGCGTCGAACATACCTTCGATGCTGTCCGTTCTCGTGCTCACGTCGTTGCCGCTGATCGTTGCCTACGCATTCGGTCAGGAGCGCGTGATCAAGGGGATGATGGCCGGCTCGCTCAAGGGCTGATTTGCATCGCACACCGAACTTCGCATAAAACGATATGGCAAGCATTTCCCTCAATAACGTACAGAAAGCTTACGCGAGCGGCAACGCGGTGATTCGCGACGCCAACCTCGAGGTCGGCAAGAACGAGTTCTGCGTGTTCCTCGGCCCGTCGGGCTGCGGCAAGTCCACGCTGCTGCGCATGATCGCCGGGCTCGAATCGATCACCGACGGCGAGTTGCGCATCGACGGTCAACGGATGAACGAGGTCGAACCCGCGAAGCGCAAGGTCGCGATGGTATTCCAGAACTACGCGCTCTATCCCCATATGAGCGTGTACGAGAACATGGCATTCGGTCTGCGTCAGGCGAAAATCGACAAGGCCGTGATCGACAAGAAAGTGCGCAGCGCCGCAGCGGCGCTGCAACTCGATACCTATCTCGAACGCCGCCCCGCAGCGCTCTCCGGCGGCCAGCGCCAGCGCGTGGCGATCGGGCGTGCCATTGTGCGCGAGCCGGGCGTGTTCCTGTTCGACGAACCGCTGTCGAACCTCGACGCCGCGCTGCGCGTGCAAACGCGTACCGAAATCGCGCGTCTGCACCGCGAGTTCAGCGAAGCGAGCGCCGTGTACGTGACGCACGACCAGGTCGAAGCGATGGCGCTGGCCGATCGTATCGTGCTCATGCAGGCGGGTACGCATATGGAGCGCAACGGCAGCGTGGCACAGGTGGGCGCGCCGCTCGATCTGTATCACCATCCGAAGAGCCGCTTTGTCGCGGGCTTCATCGGCTCGCCGAAGATGAACTTCTTCGCCGGCACCGTGGTGGGCGGCGACGACGGCGGCGTGGTCATCGACCTGGAAAGCGGTGAGCGCGTGCGTGCGCGCGTGGACGGCTCGCGTGCGCGCGCCGGCATGAAGGTGACGCTCGGCGTGCGCCCGGAACACTTGCGCGTGGCTGTTGATCCGCGCAATGAACAAACGTTGGCGAGCCGCGTGAAGCTGGTTGAGCACATGGGCGAGCACAGCTATATCCACGCGACGCAAACGGGCCCGGCTGCGGTGACGCTGATCGCCAAGGTGCCCGGTGACAGCCCGTTGACGCACGATGAAGCGGTCAACCTGGCGCTGCCCCCCGAGGCTTGCCACGTTTTCGACGATCACGACATGGCGCTGCGACGTCTGATCTGAGCGGAGCGCGGCTTTTGCCGCGCGGCTGCGCAACGCCAATTTCAAAAGCACAACTAAGCAGACGGTGAGAAAAAAACCGTCTGGTGCAATACCAGGGAGTCAATCGATGTCGCTTGAACACACCACTGAGGTTGCGGTTTATCGCCGCGCCGATGCGCCGACCGAGCAACGCGTGGCCGATCTGCTCGCGCGCATGACGCTCGACGAAAAAATCGCCCAGCTTCACGCCGCGTGGCTGAAGCTGTCCGCCGACGGCGACCACAAGGCGCGCTCGATCGATTTCGCGCAAAGTGCGAACAGCCTCACGGTGGACCAGATTCTGGCGCATGGTCTTGGCCAGATCACGCGCCCGCTCGGCACGCACACGGTCGATCCGAAGGAAGGCGTGCGCGCGCTCAACGAGCTGCAGCGCAAGATGGTCGAAGACACGCGCCTGGGCATTCCCGTCATGTCGCATGAGGAGTGCCTCGTGGGCCTGATGATCAAGGACGCCACGCTGTTTCCGTCACCGCTGAACTACGCGGCGACGTGGAACCCGAGCCTCGTGGGCGAAGTGGGGCGCATTATCGGCGAGCAGGCGCGCTCGATTGGCTGCCATCAGGGGCTCGCGCCCGTGCTCGACGTCTCGCGCGATCCGCGCTGGGGCCGCACCGAGGAAACGCTCGGCGAAGATCCGTATCTGGTCGGCGTGCTCGCGTGTCACTACGTGAACGGTCTGCAAGGCGAGCGGCGCGATGTGCTCGCCACGCTCAAGCACTTCGTCGGCCACTCGGCGAGCGAAGGCGCGCGCAATCACGCGCCCGTGCACGTCGGCCCGCGCGAGCTGAACGATGTGTTCCTGCTGCCGTTCGAAATGGCGGTCAAGCTCGCGCACGCGGGCTCGATCATGCCGGCGTACCACGATATCGACGGCGTGCCCTGTCATGGCGACCGCGCGCTGCTGCACGATACGCTGCGCGAAAAGTGGGGCTTCGAAGGCCTCGTCGTTGCCGACTACGCTGCCGTGGATCTGCTCTACAGCCATCATGCCGTGGCGCACGACAGCGCATCGGCGGCGGCGCTCGCGTTCAATTCGGGGCTCGACGTCGAACTGCCTGGGCACGAGTGCGCTGTCCATTTGAAGGAAGCGCTCGAGCGCGGCGAGATCACGGAAGCGACGATCGACACCGCGGTTTCGCGCGTGCTGCGCACGAAATTCCAGCTTGGCCTGTTCGAGAACCCGTACGTGGACCCCGAGCGCGTGGATGTGAAGGGCACGGCGGCGGGCGATACGGCCTACCAGGTCGCGCTCGAATCGGCGGTCCTGTTGCGCAACGAAGGCGGCGTGCTGCCGTTGCGTGCCGATGGCGCCCAGAAAATCGCCGTGATCGGCCCGACTGCCGACGACCCGCTCGCGCTGCTCGCGGGCTATAGCTTCCCGGTGCACCTCATCAACTCGGGCGAGCAGTCGGTCGCTTCGATTGCCACGCCGCTCGGCGCATTGCGTGCGCTGCTCGGCGAGGCGCGCGTGCTGCATGCCAAGGGCTGCGACATCATCAAGGAGCGCCGTGCGGGCGCGCCGGTTTTCCCGGGCGATGTGTCGCTCGACCTGAGCGGCAGCGCCAACCGCGACGAATTGATCAGCCAGGAGACCGATGGCATTGCAGGCGCCGTCGAAGCCGCGCGCGCGGCGGGCGTGGCCATTGTATTCGTCGGCGATCTGGCGGGGTTGTTCCAGTCCGGCACGGTGGGCGAAGGGTCCGACACGGACAGCCTCGAACTGCCGGGCGTGCAGCTGCAATTGCTCACGGCCGTGGTCGAGAGCGGCACGCCAACCGTCGTCGTGATGACGGGCGGCCGTCCGTACAACCTCGGTGGTCTCGAAGATCGCATCGCCGCGCAGATCATGGCGTTCGCACCCGGCGAGCGCGGCGCCGAGGCGCTGGCCGATCTGCTGGTGGGCCGCGCCAATTTCAGCGGCCGCATGCCGCTCTCGGTGCCGAAGAGCGCAGGCGCCGTGCCGTATGTGTACAACCATCGCCTCAAGAGCGCGGGCACGCCGATCGCCTACCACTTCGGAAGCCGTTATCCGTTCGGTTTCGGCCTGGGTTACGCGCCGTTCCGCTACAGCGATCTCGCGGTGGCGCAGAGCGAAGTCGCGCTTGAAGACGGCACGGTCGAACTGAGCTTCACGGTTGAAAACATCGGCGAGCGCGAAGGCACGGAGATCGTGCAGATCTACGTGCGCGATCAGCACGCGTCGGTGGCCCGGCCGGTGCGCGAGCTGAAGGCGTTTGCGCGCGTGCCGCTCGCGGCGGGCGCCTCGGCGCGCGTGCGCGTGACGCTGCCCGTCGACATGCTCAATTTCACCGACGCACGCGGCGAGCGTATTGTCGAGCCGGGCGCTTTCGATTTGATGGTGGGCAGTTCGAGCCGCGACATTCATCTGCGCGGCACGGTCACGGTTGCGGGCAACGCGGCGCGAACACTCCCGCGCGACTGGCGCATGCTGAGCGCGGTCGAAGTCGTATCGTAAAGGCAGGACACGCAGCAGGTCAGGGTGGCGAGCTATTGATGGCTCGCCGCCCTGTTTGGGGTTCTACAAGTCAAAACTGGAATATCTGATGTCGTACGCAATCTATCCGAGCCTGGCGGACAAAACCGTCGTTATCACCGGCGGCGGCAGCGGTATCGGCGCTGCGGTTGTCGAGGCGTTCGCGCAGCAGGGCGCTCGCGTGTTCTTCCTCGACGTGGCCGAACAGGATTCGCTGGCCCTGCAGGAAACGCTTCGGCATGCGAAGCATCCGCCGCTGTTCAAGCGTTGCGATCTGCGCAGCGTCGACGCGATCGAAAGCGTGTTCGCTTCGATTGTCGAAGCGGCGGGCCCGATCGACGTGCTCGTGAACAACGCGGGCAACGACGACCGCCACGATATCGGCGAACTCACGGGGCAGTACTGGGACGAGCGTATCGCCGTGAACCTGCGCCACCAGTTCTTCTGCGCGCAGGCCGCCGCGCGGGGCATGCGCGAGGCGGGTCGCGGCGTGATCCTGAACTTCGGTTCGGTGTCGTGGCATGTGGCATTGCCGAACCTGCCGATTTACCTGACCGCGAAGGCCGGCATCGAGGGCCTCACGCGCGGCCTCGCGCGCGATCTGGGCGGCGCGGGCATTCGCGTGAACTGCGTCATCCCGGGCGCCGTGAAAACGCCGCGCCAGATGAACCTGTGGCAAACGCCGGAGAGCGAGGCGAAGGTGGTGGCGGGGCAGTGCCTGCCCCTGCGCATCGAGCCCGAGCATGTCGCGCGCATGGCGTTGTTCCTCGCTTCCGACGACGCCTCGCGCTGCTCGGGCCGCGATTACTTTGTCGACTGTGGATGGTACGGAGAATGACGATGCCGGTTCCTGTGTGCGTATGGCCCATCGGCGCGGAGCTTGCCGAAGGGCCGCTGTGGCAGGCCGCGGAAGACGCGATCTATTTCGTCGATATCAAGGGCCGCCAGATTCATCGCCTCGTGGTCACGACCGGGGTGCGCACGACGTGGTATGCGCCCGACCAGGTCGGCTTTCTCGCGCCGCTCGGCGACCGGGTTTTCGTGTGCGGCATGCCCGACGGCCTGTATCGCTTCGATGCGGTGAGCGGGGAATTCGACAAGCTGGTGGACGTCGAGCCGCATTTGCCGGGCAATCGTCTGAACGACGGTTTCGCCGATGCGCAAGGACGCTTGTGGTTCGGCTCGATGGACGACGCCGAAGAAGCGCCGACCGGCACGCTGTACCGCGTGGACGAAGGCGGCACGATGAGCGCACAGGACAGCGGCTATGTGATCACCAACGGCCCGGCCATGAGCCCGGACGGCCGCACGCTCTATCACAACGACACGATGCGCCGCGTTGTCTATGCGTTCGACGTCGCCGTTGACGGCACGCTGTCGCGCAAGCGCATCTTCACCGCGATTGGCGGCGAAGGCCACCCGGACGGCATGGCGGTGGACGCCGAGGGCTACGTGTGGGTCGCGCTATTCGGCGGCTGGCGTATCGACCGCTATTCTCCCGAAGGCGAACTGGTCGAGCAGGTGGCGTTTCCTTGCGCGAACATCACGAAGCTCGCGTTCGGCGGGGACGATCTGCGCACCGTGTACGCCACGACTGCGTGGAAGGGGCTCACGGCCGCCGAGCGCGAAAAGCAGCCGCAGGCGGGTGGCTTGTTCTCGTTTCACTCGCCGGTGCCGGGCCAGGCTCAGGCACGCTGCGCGGCGGCCTTCGCGCGTTAAGCTGTATTGACCGTATCGACCGTATCGACCGTATCGACCGTATCGATCGCATCGACCCTATAAGACTAAAGTCCGATGCCCGGGGCGTGCTGCAGTGTTAGGCTCCGAGAGCACACGCCATGGTCCCGGACCGGCGCAACAAGCGTGGCACCTGATCGTTTCAAGGGGACTACCATGCTCTATCGATCGAATACGTGCATGTCGTTCGCGCGCAGCCTTGCGCTCTGCGTCGCGGCCATTGGCGTTTATGCCGCCACGGCACCCATCTGCCTGGCCGCCGACACTCAGGCCTCCGCCGCTTCGGAAGCCATGCCAGCCGGGGCATCCGTCGATACGGAAAGCGGCACGATCAGTCTGATCGATCGGAAGAATGCGCTGATCGTCGTGACCGTGCCGGGGCGCGACGACCTGAGCTTCAGTGTGAAAGAGCATCCGGACGTGCTCGATGTCGTCAAGGTCGGCGACAAGCTTACAACCCACTATCTGGAGCCGTATGTCACCGGTTTGACGCCCGCCAACGGCGTGGCGATCACGCGCCTGAACCACACGGCAAAAATTACGCAGCACTCCTCCGGCGCCGACAACGAAAACTTCCAGGTGCTCCGCGTCTTCAGCGGCGTGGCGCAAGTCACAGCCGTCGACCGCAAGCTCAACCTCCTGACCATCGTGGACAAGTCGGGCACTGCGCGCTCCATTCGGGTGAGCCGCCCCGATCTCGTCGAGGTGATGCAGACCCTCAAGCACCATAGCCACGTGAAGATCACGTACGAATCCGAGATGACCGTCACCGTCGCCCGTTAGCGGCATCGTCGCGCGCAGTCGATAACTTTTTTCGAGTGGACCGATCCGTTTTCGTTTGCCCATCCGTCTTTAGCATGCCGGTTGCAGTGTGCACCGGCTTCGGCGAGAACAGGAGGGCGCGATGGAGACGATGCAGAATCAAACGGTGCTGATTACCGGAGGCAACCGGGGATTGGGTCTTGCCATGGTGGCGGCGTCTTTTTGCGCGCTATGTACTGGACCGGGCGCCCTTGCGAGCGGTCTAGTCCGACCCTAAAATTCTGGCAGCGCGTTGCTTCAACGCATCGTGCCTGGTCTGATGTAAATCGTATGATGCGCACGCCAATTTCCCCCATTGGTTGCTAGCTCAACCAAAGCCCCTCACCCACCGCATTCCTAAAGTTTTCCTTACAGCCTGCCGTTATCGCAGTTGGGCGGCGGCGCCCGTTGCTTTCGCACGGCCGTACGACGCGGACTTGACAGGGCGCGAGGGGCGAAAACGTCTGGCGCGCGGTACGACCGACGGTGACGCATGTGAGCTCCCGCAACGAAATCTACTCTTTGCCGCGTGGCAAGCTGGCCCGTTGGTTGACCGAGCCCGGACAGGACACGCCGCACGAAATCCGTGTCGCCCTTGTCGGCACCTTGTTCGGAACCCTGCCGATCTTCTTCGGCGGCGTGTCCAATACCGTGGCCGTGGCGTGGCTCCTGGCACGCCGCCATGGAACGCTTCCGTTCAAGTTCTGGCTCATCGCCGAGATCGTCGTCTGTATGGTGCGGCTTGCCATTCTTACCCTTTCGCGCCGCCGCGCGAGGGAGGGCAAGAGCACGCCCACC
Source organism: Paraburkholderia sp. J10-1 (assembly GCF_905220165.1). NCBI lineage: Bacteria > Pseudomonadati > Pseudomonadota > Betaproteobacteria > Burkholderiales > Burkholderiaceae > Paraburkholderia > Paraburkholderia sp. J10-1. Next base: position 1,214,278 of record NZ_CAJMYW010000001.1, read on the forward strand.
GACGTCTATATTCTCCTCGCGCCGTTGTGGGGCGCGACCGTGGGCTACGGCGCGCTCGTCAGCGCCATGAGCCGGGACTGGGTATCCGCCACGCTCGCCTTCCTTTCCGCCGCCGCCATGGTGGGCGGCATCTGCTTTCGCAATTTCGCGGCGCCGCGGCTCGTGGCGGTCATGATCTGCCTTTCGCTCGGCCCATGCTGCATCGGCGCGCTGCTGGGCGGCGAGCCGGTGCTCCTGCTCTCGCTCCTGCAAATTCCCTTCTATCTGTTCGCCATGAGCGCCGCCGCGCGGCACCTGAACGCCATGCTCATCTCGACGATGAAGGCCGAACGGGAAAACAGCCATCGCGCGCGCCACGATGCCCTCACGGGGCTGCTGAACCGCGACGGCCTCTTCAGCGCGGCGGGACCGGCGAGCGCGACGCCCCTCAAGGCGGGCATGACGGTGTTCTTCGTCGATCTCGACGGCTTCAAGCTGGTCAACGACGCGCATGGCCACAAGGCCGGCGACATGCTGCTCGTGCAGGTCGCGAGCCGCCTGCGCATGCTGGCCAGCGCGGGCGCATGGGTGGCCCGCATGGGCGGCGACGAATTCGTGATCGTCGATCCTCAGGCGGACCGGGCGCCGCGCGAAAGGGCGAGCCTCGTGACCGAAGCGATCGAGCGGCCCTTCGAACTGGCGCCCGGGCTCCTGGTGAGCGTTGGGGCGAGCGTCGGCTTCACGACGGTCGCGGCGAACGAGCTGGACGTCGATCTGGTTCTGCGCCGCGCCGATCTTGCGATGTACGCCGTCAAGCGCGAAAAGGCGCCGGGCGAACCGGTCCCGGCGGTTGAAAGGCCCGCATGAACGCGTCGCTCGCGCCAGGTTCGCGAGGTGCGATGGCGAGGGCGTCGATATCGCCCGGCTCGAAGCCCTCTGCCAGGCGTTGGCCGCCCAGGGGCCGCCACGACCCCGTGCTTCTTGAGCGCCTTTTGTCTTGCTCGCTTCGTGCGCTCGCATCATGACAGCGCCGTGCTCGACCCCGATGGCACATCGAGTGGACCGAATCAGTTCATCGCGCGCGTGGGTGTGCAAACGCGGATCTAAACTCAAACTAATCGACGCCTAACTTTTCCCCGGAAAAATATCGTTTATTTTTCCGGGACTGAAATGACATCATCTCCGCCCCGCAAGCCTGTGGGCGGCACGCCGCGTCACATTCCGTTCATAACCCTTTCGCCGACCCCGCCAATTGTCGGGCCGCACGCGTTTCTTTTTTTGATGTTAATTTAAACGCCATTCCCGATTGGCCATTTAAACGGCGATTTTCCCCATCTTTTGGTGCGAAATTGCCGAACAATGGCTTTTATTATTTGCCGCACTCAAAACAGTCATCGAAACATGAACGACCGTTCTCCCAATCTTGCGCCCGCGCCGCTTCAAGAGACGACACTGCGCCAGTGGTTGTCCGTCTTTGCCGTGGCAATCAGCGCATTCGCGTTCGTGACGTCCGAATTCCTGCCGGTTGGTTTGCTCACCGAAATCGCCCGCGAGCTTGGCGTGACGCCGGGCACCGCTGGCCTCATGGTGACCACGCCGGGCGTGATGGCCGCGATTTTCGCGCCGGGCCTCATGATGTTTGCGGGGCGCATGGATCGGCGCCACGTATTTTTGTTGCTCACGGCCATGCTGCTCGCGTCCGATATCGTCTGCGCACTTTCGACGAATTTCGCGCTCATGCTCGTGGGCCGCGCGATGCTCGGCGCGGCGCTCGGCGGCTTCTGGACGCTCGCAACGGCCGCAGCGGGGCGCCTCGTGCACACGAGCGACGCCGCGCGCGCAACGGCCATCATCCTCACCGGCGTGACCTGCGCAACGGTGATCGGCGTGCCGCTCGGCACCTTTATCGCCGGGCTTGCCTCGTGGCGCATGTCGTTTTTCGTGACAGGCGGTCTTGTCGCGCTCGCGCTGATCGCTCAGGCATTGCTGGTGCCGTCGCTGCCTTCGGCTGCCGCATTGCGTCTTGCCGATTTCGTCATGCTGTTGCGCCGCCCGCATGTGCGCCTGAGCATGCTCATGGTCGCGCTCGTGTTCGGCGCGCATTTTTCGACGTACACGTTCATTGCGCCGCTGCTTCAGCAAGACTTTACGATGAGCGCGATCACGCTGCTGCTGCTCGCATTCGGCGTGATCGGCTTTTTCTCGAACGCGTTGACTTCGGCTTTCGTCGCCACGCGTTTGAAGTTCGCCGTGGCGACGATGACGGCGCTGCTGTTGTGTGCGCTCTCGGCGATGATCCTGCTCGACCACGTACGCGTTGGCGAAATCGCGGCGATGCTGATGTGGGGTGTGGCGTTCGGCGCGATTCCGCTGTGCTTTTCCGTGTGGATTCAGCGCGGCACAGCCGATCAGGCCGAAGCGGGGTCGGCCATGTTCGTGAGCGTGATCCAGGTGGCGATCGCGCTTGGCTCGTCGGTGGGCGGCGCGATCGTGGACCGTGCCGGCATACGCGCCGATCTGGTGCTCGGCTGCGCGCTCGCGGTGTTCGGCCTCGTGACGTTGCAGCGGCTTGCGGCAATGGAGCGGCCCGCGCGTGTCGCAGCGCTCGACCGCGAATGCAGTCCGTCCCTCGACTGAAACGAGTCGAGTGAGCGAAGGCGGCGAGCCATTGCGCTCGCCGCGTCATGAGGTGCAGTGACGCGCCACGCGCGCACGCCCGTTCTATGTCTGCGCAAAAAATACCCAATGCTATTGAACTACGTTAGCGCAGTGCGTTGCGCCAACGTTTGCTAACGGACATGAACGTTCGTCCGTAACAGCTCGCCGGTCAGCGCGTGCCGCGCTCGAGTACAGGTTTCCTCAAGTGATGCCCGGTTTTGGCCGATATGCAATCTGGTTCCCCTGCGTCAAGGGTTTGTGTGCCTGGTTTGCGACTCCCGAACTGAAAGCGAGCGTTACGTGCACGGATTCAAGTTTGCCTGGCTGCTGTCCGGTTTGATCGGCATGCTCCTGCTCCTGGGTTGCGATCAGCAGAACAGCGCCCAGAGCAGCAAGGCCGCGCCGGCACGGACCACCATCACCGCATTGATCTGGGCGCCGGACTGGCCGCAGGAAATGCTCCAGATCGCCGCCGAGTTCGACAAACTCAATCCGGACGTGCACGTGAACGTGCAGTTCATGGTCGGCAATTCGGTCGAGGAGAACATCAAGCCACGCGTGGCGGCCGGCACGCTGCCGGACCTCGTCAGCATTAATCCGAACGCCTATGCGGCCGAGCTGGCCGACCAGGGCGTGCTCGCCGATGTCCGCGAGAGCGCCGCATGGAAGCACATGCTCGATCCGCTCAAGTCCGACTGGACCAGCCGCGACGGCAAGGGATTCGGCATTTCGGGCGGTGTGGCGACGACGATGATCTATTACAACCGCGCCATGTTCGCCAAGGCCGGTATCGATACGCTGCCCGCGAATTTCGATGAGTTCCTGGCGGTATGCGCCAAGCTCAAGCAGGCGGGAATGATTCCGGTGATGTGGAGCGGCGGCTTTCCGAACATGCTCGGCAACGGGCCATTTGCATCTGGCTTCGCCAACAATGTGGTCGCGCACGAGCCGCATTGGAAAGAGAAGATGGCGGACGGCACGCTGAACCTCGACACGCCGCAGGTGGCCGATATCTTCGCGAGGATCGCCCTGATTCCCGAGCGCGGTTACGCGCAGCCGTCGTTCATGACGACGGGCTACGACGAGGGCATTCGCCTGTTCAAGGAAGGCAAGGTGGCGATGGCGTTTCAGGGCAGCTGGGCCGCCGGCCTCATGCTCAATGGAAACGATTTCTCCGTGGGCGTGTTCGTGCCGCCATGGAACGCGCGCGGTGAACGCGTTGTGCCGGTGTTCGGCAGCGAAACGGGTTTTGCCGTTTGCGAAACGCCCAACAAGGCTGCGGCCATGCGTTTTCTGGAATTCATCGCCGGCAAGGGATTCCCGATTCTACAGAGGAAACGCCACAACGTTTCGCCGTTTCAGCAAGGCATGGGCACCGTGGTCAGCGACGTGGAGATCGTCGAGTACACGAATGCGGTCAGCCGCTATCCGGTCACGGCGAGCCCCTATTATTCGTCGCTTCCTTCCAACACGATTGAGCTGGTGCATAAATTGATGCAGGATGTGCTGCTCAGGAAAATCACGCCCAGGCAGGCTGCGCAGCGCCTGGACCTCTCGGTCAAGACTGAAGCGAAGATGCACTACAAATGAATTCGATCTCCGCGTCGCTGCGACGCGCTTTCGATTACCTCTGCCAGGATTTGCTTCGACGCGTCGAGATTCGCTATCGGCTGATTGCCGCTTTCATTCTGTTGGCGCTGTTGCCCATTATCATTTCGGGCTGCATTTCCTATGTGAAGTCGGTTGCGGCGATCAAGGAAAACGCGGAGATCTTTTCGAAAGAGGTGGTGCGGCAGGTTTCCAGAAATGTCGAGCTGCGCATGCAGCAGATCGAATCGGAAAGCAATCTTCTCGTGCTTTCGGATCGCGTTCAGGGCGCACTGGCGAGAGCGGCAAGCGGCGGCGCCAGAGAGCAGAGCGAGGCGCGCGAGGACATGACGCGTTTGCTGCTGGAGCACTACGGGTCGGTCGATTTCATCAATCAAAAGTATTTGCTCGACCAGAAAGACCAGATTCTGGATACCCAGGCTTTTGCGCAGTTGACTACCGGAGTGACGGCGCTCGTCGGCCTCGCGCAAGAGTCGCAGGAACGCACCTACTGGGGCAGCTACGACGATGGGGTGGGGCAGCAAAACCTGGGGATGGTGCGCGCCATCTACAACAAGAGCGACAACACGAAGATCGGCAGTCTGGTTCTGGTCGTTCGCCCCGAATACTTTTCGACGATCTTCAACGACGTTGCGGCAGGCAGCGGGACTGAGATCTACGTATTCGACGCGAGCGACAACAAAATCATCGTAGTCCCGAATCATGCGGCGTCGCCCAATCCGGGCGCCACGCCCGAGCCCGGCCTGATCGCGGATATCGTCCGCCATCGCCTATCGGGCGAAACGAGCCGGTTCGTCAATTTCGCCGCGCAACACGGCGGTCATTATCTTGCCGCTTACGCCCGAATTCCCGGCACGAGCTGGTTCGTGGTCAGCACGATTGCCGAACAGAGTCTCACTGCGGAGGCGCAGGCCGTACGCAACCAGATCGTGGTGGTCGGTATTTCCGGGTTTCTGCTTTCCATTTTTCTTGCCTGGTTTATTTCAATCAGTATTTCGGCGCCGTTGCAGGACCTGGTGCGCCGGATGCACGACACGGGCGAGGATGCCGGCGCCGTCGAGGACGAAGGCGCGCAGGAGGCGGCTTCGGCCGGAGGGCCGGACGAACTGGCCCGGCTGGCGCAGCGCTTTGAGCGCATGCGTGCGGCAATCAGGCAGAAGATTCAGAAGATCAACGAAATCAATGCGACGCTCGAGCAGACGGTCGTCGACCGAACGGCGGAACTCGTCGCCCGCGAACGGGAGGCGCGCACGCTGATCGATAACTCGCCCGATACGATCACGCGATATGACCGCGAGCTGCGCCGCACGTTTGCCAATCCGGCCTTTTGCACCTCGGCGGGATGCGATCTCGCCAGCGTGCTCGGCAAGCGGCCTTCGGAGCTTCCCGGCGGCGCGAATGCGCTGGTCTACGAACGGAAGATTGCCGATGTCATCGCGACGGGAAAAAGCGCGCAGTTCGAACTGAGGTGGGCGGGAAAGGACGGGCAGGAGCAATGTACCCACATTCGCATTACGCCTGAGATCGACCGTTCCGGGCATGTCAGTTCCGTGCTCGCGGTGGGGCGCGACCTCTCCGACCGGATGGCGTTCGAGGCCACCATCTGGAAACAGGCCAATTTCGATGCACTGACGGGGCTTCCGAACCGGCAGCTCTTTCACGACCGTCTGACCGAGGAGGCGGCGCTCGCGAGCCGTTCGGGAAGGCGCGTGGCCTTGATGCTGATCGACCTCGATCGCTTCAAGGAAGTGAACGACTCGCTGGGCCACGACCGCGGCGACGTGCTGCTGATCGAAGCCGGGCGCCGCATTAGCGCATGCGTGCGCAATCTGGACACCGTCGCGCGACTGGGCGGCGACGAGTTCACGGTGATCCTGCCCGATCTGGAAGACATGGAGGCGGTCGAACAGACCGTGCGCAGCATCAATCGCAAACTGACCGAGCCATTCAAGCTCGGCGCGGACGAGGTCTACATTTCGGCGAGCATTGGCGTGACCGTCTTCCCCGACGACACCGTCGAACTCGATGCACTGTTCAAGAATGCCGACCAGGCCATGTATGCGGCCAAGAACGCTGGACGCAATCGCTTCAGCTACTTCACGCCCGACATGCAACTGGAGGCGCAAACGCGCCTGCGCCTGACCAGCGACCTGCGTGCCGCGCTTCCTCGCAATCAGCTTCGGCTGCTCTATCAGCCGGTTGTTGATCTTGCAACGGGACAAGTGCGCAAAGCGGAGGCGCTGATACGCTGGCTGCATCCCGAGCGGGGCATGATCAGCCCGCTGGAATTCATTCCGCTCGCGGAAGATACCGGCCTCATCATTCCGATCGGCGACTGGGTGTTCAGGCAAGCCGTGCAACAGGCGCGGCTCTGGCGCGAGCACTATGATCCGTCGTTCCAGATCAGCGTGAACATGTCGCCGGTGCAGGTCCGCCAGGACAGCATGGTTGGCGCGCGGTGGCATGACTACCTCAATCGCGAGGGCGTGCCGGGACAAAGCGTGGTGGTGGAAATTACCGAGGGTCTGTTGCTGCAGGCTGAATCGAATATCGACGAGCGGCTGCTGGATTTCCGTCTTGCGGGCATCGGCCTTTCGATCGACGACTTCGGCACCGGCTATTCCTCGCTTGCCTATCTCAAGCGCTTCGATATCGATTACCTGAAAATCGATCGCTCGTTTGTCCAGAACCTGAGCGTGGACGAAAACAACCAGGTGCTATGCGAGGCGATGGTGGTGCTTGCACACAAACTCGGCATTCAGGTCATCGCCGAAGGCGTGGAAACGGTCGAGCAACGGGATTTTCTCAAGACCATGGGCTGCGATTTCGCGCAGGGCTATTTGTATTCCAGGCCTGTCGCGCCAGAGCAGTTCGAACAGCTGGTCTGGCCGGTGGTCGCGGAAGGGGCGCCTGGCGAGCAGGCGCGAAGCGATAGCTAACGAAGGTATGCGGTAGCTTCGGTTCTGGCATGTCGAGATAAAAAGTAAGCGACCCGAAATAACCAGCCGGCATATAAATCGACGCGTTCAGGTGTTCTGTACGAAGACGTACGGAACACGAATGTTTTTTCGCTCAGTCTACGGTCTGCATTGACGTGTGCCTGTATACACCGAGCAGGCTGCGCGAGGGACCCCAATGAACGCGCTGAACGATGAACGGCAGCTTGATGAATTTGCGCAGGTAGACGTGCAGGGTGCGCAAGCGCTCGCCCAGTTGATGGACGACGACGGCGTGGGTGTGCTCTACGACATCGTGCCACCCGCAATTCTCGCAAAGCTTCGCAATGGCGTAACCGAATTGGTCGAGCAGAACGGCGCCCGATACTTCGGCTTTAACGGAGCGCAATGGATAAGCGGCACCTGTCTTGCCCCGCTTTTCGAAGATGCGGGGCTGCACGCGTTATTGCGCCAGCTGTATGTGCGCAAGATGGGGACGCCGCCGCCCAGCGACGCGATTTTCCCGGTCATGCGGGTGCTTTCGGGAGAGCAAGGAATCCGTCACTCGAACAATTTCCACTACGACTCGTATGCCGTGTCGATCTTGCTGCCGGTTCTGATTCCGAATGACCCCGGCGAGCGGGCAGGCCACCTCGTGATGTTCCCGAATCTACGCAATGCGCGGCGCTCTGTGATCGCCAATATCGTTGAGAAGGCAATCGTGGAAAAGCTGCTTGAGAAAATCTGGCGCTTGCCGCGGGTTCAGAAATGGCTTTCGGCGAAAGTCGTGACGTTGCAGCCGGGTAATCTTTACTTCATCTGGGGTTTGCGCTCGTTGCACGCGAATCAGGCCTGCGCGCCCTCCAGCATTCGGTGCACAGTGCTGTTTCACTTCGGCGACCCGCACGAAGGCAGTGTATTCAAAGGGCTCAGCCACCGGCTGCACGCCATGAAGCTGCGGCGCATGGCGCGCGATTGACCTCGCGCGCCGCCGCCACTTTTACTGCGCGAGCCAGCCGCCGTCCACCTTGAGTTCGGCGCCGCGCATCTCGTTCGCCGCCGCCGAGCACAGAAACGCCGCTACGCCGCCAATCTGCTCGACCGTCGCAAAGCTTCCAGACGGTTGCTTTTCGCCGAGCAGTTTCAGCGTGGCGTCTTCGAGGGAAATTGCCTCGCGGTGGGCCAGATCGTCGATCTGCTTCTGCACGAGCGGGGTGAGCACCCAGCCCGGACAGATGGCATTGACGGTCACGCCGCTGCGCGCCGTCTCCAGTGCGGCGACCTTGGTGAGCCCGATCACGCCGTGCTTGGCCGCGACGTAGGCCGACTTGCCGACTGAGCCCACCAGCCCGTGTACCGAAGCGATATTGATCACGCGTCCCCAACCCGCCGCGCGCATGATGGGAAGCGCCGCACGCGTTGCGTGAAACGTCGCGCTCAGATTGATCGCGATGATCTGATCCCAGCGCTCGACCGGGAAGTTCTCGATCGATTCGACGTACTGAATGCCCGCGTTGTTGACAAGAATATCGAGGCCGCCGAACGTGCTCGCCGCAAAAGCCACGAGGGCTTCGATTTCGGCAGGGCGGCTCATGTCCGCGTGGTGATGTGCTGCGCGCACGCCGGTTGCTTCGATCTGCGCGAGTGCGGGCGCGGGGTCGCCGAAACCGTTCAGGACGATATTGGCGCCAGCGCGGGCCAGCGCCGTCGCAATGCCGAGACCGATGCCGCTGGTCGATCCGGTGACGACGGCCGTTTTTCCGGCGAGGGAGAGCGTGTCGGGGAGGTGCATGAGGAAGCCTCGAATGAGTGCCGGTTAGACGATGCCGGTCAGATAGAACACGGCAATGACGAAGAACACCGCGAGCGTCTTGATGATGGTCACCGCGAAAATGTCGCGATACGACTCGCGGTGCGTGAGGCCCGTGACCGCGAGCAGCGTGATGACCGCGCCGTTGTGCGGCAGCGTATCCATGCCGCCGCTCGCCATGGCCACCACGCGGTGGAGCACTTCCATCGGAATATGCATGGCCTGAGCGGTCTTGATGAAGGTGTCCGACATGGCGGCGAGCGCAATGCTCATGCCGCCCGAGGCGGAGCCTGTGATACCCGCGAGCGCGGAAACCGACACGGCCGCATTCACGAGCGGATTCGGAATCGCTTTGAGCGCATTGCCGATCACGATAAAACCGGGCAACGCCGAGATCACGCCGCCGAAGCCGTACTCCGACGCCGTGTTCAGCGTGGCAAGCAGCGCGCCGCCCACAGCGGTTTTCGTGCCGCTCGCGAAGCGTTCCTTCACGCGGCCAAACGCCGTGACGATAACGAGCAGAATGCCGAGCAGCAGTGCGCCCTGAACGGCCCAGATGGCCACGACGCTTTTAACGGGCACCGTAACGGGTGCGTGAATGCCGGGCAGCACGTCCGGCGCGACGGTGAAGCTGTCGCCGTACCACTGCGGAATCCACTTCGTCAGCAGGAAGTTGGCGACGCCAACGAGCACGAGCGGCGCAATGGCCAGCGCCGGATGCGGCAGATTGCCCGTTTCGACGCGTTCCGGTTCGTTCACGAGCGACGTGCCATAGCCTTCGCCCTTCGCCATGGCGCTGCGGCGGCGCCATTCGAGGTAGGTGAGACCGACCACGATGATAAAGACCGAGCCGATCACGCCGAGCCACGGTGCGGCCCACGCGGTCGTCTTGAAGAACGTGGTGGGGATGATGTTCTGGATCTGCGGCGTACCGGGCAGTGAATCCATCGTGAACGTGAAAGCGCCGAGCGCGATGGCGCCGGGCATCAGGCGCTTGGGAATGTTGCTCTGGCGATAGAGTTCGGCCGCGAACGGATACACGGCGAACACCACGACGAAGAGCGAGACGCCGCCATACGTGAGCAGCGCGCAGACCGCGACGATCACCGCATTGGCGCGCGAACGGCCAATGTAGCGGATCGCGGCGGCCACGATGGCTTCGGAGAAGCCGGATAGTTCGATGACCTTACCAAAGACCGCGCCGAGCAGGAACACAGGGAAGTAGAGCTTGACGAAGCCGACCAGCTTTTCCATGAAGATGCCCGAGAAAACCGGTGCGACGGCGGCGGGATCGATCAGCAGGACGGCGCCTAGCGCGGCGATGGGCGCAAAGAGAATGACGCTGTAGCCGCGGTAGGCGACCAGCATCAGGAACGCCAAAGCGGCGATCACAATCACAAAGGACATCTTGTCTCCAGTTCGTTTATTCGTGCAGGTCTGTTTGTTGTTTGCGCGCACCGTAGCCGGCGCGACCGCGCTATAGAGCACGATATGTGCCAGCGGCCGGGGAGCCTTGCGCGCAGCGGCGCGTCAGGGGGCAGCACACGTACGGGATGTGCGGGGAGAAGGTTGCAACGGCTACGTGTCTCGAAACTGAGACGGCTTTGGCGGCGAAGCGCGCCGCCGCCCGCACTCCCTCGCGTAGAGCGCCGGATTGTCGGAGCGCACGCGAGAATCTCAGTTCTGCGATAATGCGTCCCGAAAATGAGAATCCACGGGCCGCAAGGGACCATCAGCGGCCACCAGCGGCCACAAGCGGCCAGGACCGAAGAAAAGAACCGAATGGAAATCGAAACGACCGCGCTGCTGGCCGACTACGACCACGTGCGCAAACTGGCGATGCAATCGCTCTTTCAATCGCTCGACAAGTTCAGCGAAGGCACCGTGATCGTCGATCGCAACGCGCGCGTGGTGTGGATCAACCGGCACTACGCGGCGCGCTTCGGCTTTGACGATCCCGCGGCGGTGATCGGTCTCGATTGCGAAAGCGTCATTCCGAACAGCATGATGCGCGACGTCGTGAAGGGGGGCGAGCCCATTCTGCTCGACATTCTCGAAACCGATAAAGATCCGATCGTCGTTACGCGTTTGCCGATCAAGGACGACAACGGCGAAACGATCGGCGCAGTCGGCTTCGTGCTGTTCAACGAACTCAAGGGACTGTCGCCGCTTTTCAGCCAGTACGCGCGGCTGCGCGCCGAACTGATCAGCACGCGCCAGTCGCTTGCGCAGGTGCGTCGCGCGAAGTACAGCTTTTCAAGCCTGATCGGCACCAGCGCCGCAAGCCTCGAAGTGAAGCGTCAGGCACGCCGGGCCGCGCGTCTCGCCTCACCGGTGCTCCTGCTCGGCGAAACGGGCACGGGCAAGGAACTGCTTGCGCACGCCATACACGGCGCGTCCGGACGCGCGGACGGGCCGCTTGTGACGGTGAACGTCGCGGCGATTCCCGACACGCTGCTGGAACTGGAGTTCTTCGGCGCGGAGGCGGGCGCGTACACGGGGGCGGAGCGCAAGGGGCGTATCGGCAAGTTCGAACTGGCCCAGGGCGGCACGCTCTTTCTCGACGAGATCGGCGACATGCCGCTCGCGCTGCAGGGGAAATTGCTGCGGGTTTTGCAGGAGCAGGAGTTCGAACCGCTCGGGTCGAATCGCATCGTGCGCACCGACGTGCGCATCATTGCGGCGACGTCGGCCGATTTGCCCGCGCTCGTGGCGCAGGGCCGCTTTCGCGCGGACCTTTATTACCGGCTCAACGTGCTGATGATTCGCGTGCCGCCGCTGCGCGAGCGCCTGGCGGACATCGAGGCAATGGCCTACTCGATTCTCGACAAGCTGGCGGTGGAAAGCGGCGCGGGTCATCTCGAACTCGACAACGATGCGCTGGCGGTGCTGTGCGCGTATGGCTGGCCGGGCAACGTGCGTGAATTGCGCAATACGCTCGAGCGCGCGGTGCTGTTATCGGATAGCGAGCGTATCGATGCGCGCTCGCTCGCGCGCTTCATCGGCGACGGGCGCGGGCAGCGCGACGGGAACGAGGCGCGCGACAGGAACGAGGCGCGCGACGCGGCGGCGGATTTGCGCGATCGGCCCGACCACACCAGTGCGCAGCCGTGCCAGCAGTACGACGACGCGATGCGCGATTTCGAGCGCCGCTTTCTGACCGATGCGTTGCGTGCGGCAGGCGGTCAAGTGGCGAAAGCCGCCGCACAGACCGGGATGGCGCGCGCCACGCTGTATCGGCGTATTGGTGCGCTCGGTATCGAAGTTTGATGCTGTTCGTCGAAACTTACGTGGCAATCAAGCTGCGCAACGCGTGCTGCGCAGGGCCTTCCGGTTCGCGTGCCAGATAATCAAGTGTCCTGAATAACCTTCTTTGGCCCGTTATCATCAGGGTTTACCCCGATCAATTTATGCAATGCGCACGCCGTAATACTTGATTCTTACATCGAGGCGGACCCGTTGGAGATGAGAACGCTAACGTTTGCGCACAAACTACGGGTAGGCGGCGCTTCTGTGTCCACTTCTTGGGGCAATTGCGCTCGCATCACGCTCGCCGCTTTAATCGGCGTCCTCGCGGGATGCGGAAATGCCATTTCCGACTCAGACGTCCAGTTCGTCACGGCCGCGATGCCAACGCAGTTCGAGGCGTTCCGCATGTACGGCGCAGTCCCCGTTCGCGACGGCTCAAACGGTTTGTCCTCTCATGGTCCAGCCAGGCTCCAGCAGGGCTGCGAAGCGGTCATTCATTCGCCACGGGGCGCTTATCGCGAGTCGGTGGTCCTGGATGGCGGATCGGCAGAGTACTTCGAACTCGATGTTTCTCGCACGCCCGACGGATGGGTCGTGACAACCGACGGCCTTGCCGAACCGAGCAGCAATTCGGTGGGGCTTCGCACCCAGTTCACGAACTGCCTGACTGCCATTAAAGACAAGCTTCGGGCACAGCCAGACAAGGTACAGTGAGTCACGGCATCTAGTTTCTTCCTGACGTGAGCACGCAGGACAATTAACGGCGAACAGAGAGTCCGCAACGAATCGCCGCACTTGCCGACATGGCACCAGCTCGCGCGCGTGAGCATCCCCTCGGACATCGAGCGCAGCCTTGCGTTCATCAGGTGTTACGCTACCCGTGGAATTGATGGGACATGTGGACGGTGCGCCTTGAGGCATCTACACGGCCTGCACGCAATGACACCGCTGTCTCTCATGGAGCATACGGCCCTTCGAGGTGAATGCTCAGGTCAGATGGAGCGCAATGGCATGCACGTTGAAATCACCCTTGATCTGCTTGCGGCCTTGGCCCTCGGTGCGCTGATTGGCCTGGAGCGGCAGTGGCGGCAACGTTTCACAGGCATTGCCACCCACGCACTTGTGGCGCTGGGCGCAGCGACGTTCACGACGCTACCTTTTCTCCTTGGCGTCGAGGATCAAGTGGTGCGGATGGCCGCGCCGGTCGTGACCGGTATTGGTTTCCTGGGAGGGGGCGTCATCATACGCGACGGTCTGAGCGTGCGCGGACTAAGCACGGCAGCGACAGTCTGGGGCACGGGTGCAGTGGGCGTGATCGCCGGCAGTGGATTTCTCGCCACTGCTCTCATTGCCACTTTGCTGATCATTCTCTGCAACCTGGCGCTGCCACCGCTCGCACGCCTGATCTACCGTCATGCTCCTGTTGAACCCAGCAGCGAGCGCTACTACATCATCGAAGCGGTCACACAGTCGCAACAGGAAGCCCTGATCCGGGCCACGTTGCTGCAGCGTCTGGATGCCAACGGACTCTCGCTGCAGAGCCTGGAAAGCCACGCACTCAAGACCGGCGGGCAGGTCGAGGTCAACGCCGTCGTGTTCGCGTCCCGGCAACAGGATAGCCAGCTGGAGGTGCTGGTCGGCGAACTGGCGCTTGCGCCCTATGTCTCGGCGGTTAGCTGGTCGGTAAGCGACGGGCCGCAATGATAAAAGTCGCGCATTGGAGGCGCGCTCCCGGGTCATCGGTCGGTCACAGGCGCGCCAGAACCTACTCCGAATAGAAACCCGAACCTACCAGACCGGGCACTCCGTCAATCTTGACTGCCTTCACATAGGTCCACTTATGCGATGGCTGAGTCTGCCCCGGCCGTAGAAACATGTAGTCGACCCAGCCCGACCCTGTCGTTTCAGCCGTCCGGATCATGGCGTCATGAAACAGCTTGCCGTTAGCGTCTTTCTGGCCGTGGACGTTCGTCCCCTCACGGGATGGGAAGGCGGGGTTCAGCAAGACATTCGCGTTCAGATCATAGACAAATAGATAGGTATCCTCATGGAACCACTCACTGCCTTTCACTCTAAACCCGGAAAACGCGGCTTTGCCTTTTTGGTCTATCAACGCGGCGGCTTTGTCGACCAACGCTTCAGTTTGTTTCGCTGCTTCGGACGGCGGAGGAACTGACTGAGCATATGCAGGTAACGTGGAGCAGAGCAATCCTGCCAGTAGCAGGATGCCGACGAAGAGGGCATTGCCAGTCATCGCACGATCTCTAACCATCATTTTCTCCTCGCGCTGAAGTGCTGGGTCTGTGCCGCCTCGGCGCGTGTCTGTGGGCGAGAAGCACCCACCTGCATGCAAAAGACTAGTCCAGGCAGCGGTCACCCGCCGAGAATCCTTCTCCCTATGGCATTGGACCCTTAATAATCAGGGACATAGTCTTCCGCGCATCCGGTTATACCCTGGGTCTATTTCACCCGCGGGAGGACTCTGGTATAACTGCGCTCCCAAGCTGATTACGTTTTAGCACGGCAAAAAACCGCGGGTGCGGGAAGCCGTCGAAAGGGAGTGCAATGGCGCGCGTAGTGGTGGTGGGCAGCATCAACATGGACATGGTCGTCACGACCGACACGTTTCCCCGGCTCGGCGAAACGCTGTTCGGCACGCATTTTTCGACGCATCCGGGCGGCAAGGGCGCGAATCAGGCGGTTGCGGCGGCGCGCCTGGGCGCCGAGGTCACGATGATCGGCTGTGTGGGCGCAGACGCCTTCGGCGGCGAAATGAAAGCGACGCTCGCGCGCGAAGGCGTCGATATCGCCCACGTGAGCACGGGTCGCGAAGCGACCGGCATTGCATCGATCACGCTTTCGGGCGGCGACAACGCGATCATCGTCGTGCCCGGCGCGAACCACGAGCTTTCGCCCGAAGACATCGACCGCGCAAGCGCGGCGATTGCACAGGCCGACGTCGTGCTCGCGCAACTCGAAGTGCCGTACGCAACGGTGCTGCACGCCGCGCGGTGCGCCCGCGAACACGGCAAGGCCTTCTTTCTCAATCCCGCACCCGCAGTCGAACTGAGCAGCGAACTGCTCGAGTTGACCTCGCTGCTCACGCCAAACGAGCATGAACTCGCGACCGCGCTGCAAACGCCGGAAGGCGCGTGGGCCGAGGTCATCGCGCGCTCGCCCGTGCGCATTGCCATGACGCACGGTAAAGATGGCGCGTATTACGCCAACCCCGACGCCAACCCCGACGCCAACCCCGACGCCAACCCCGACGCCAATGGCGCGCTCGTGCATCAGCCGGGCTTCGCGGTCGATGCTGTCGATACGACTGGCGCGGGCGACACCTTCAACGGCGCGCTGGCGGCGTTCTGGCATCTCGGCATGGGTGAGGCCGTGCGGCGCGCAAACGCTGCGGGCGCGCTTTCCGTGACGCGCGCCGGTGCGCAAGGCGGCATGCCCACGCTCGCTGAGCTCGAAGCCTTCCTGAACACGCAAGCCTGAGATACGCAGTGAAAAAACACGGACATCTGAATCGTGACATCGCACGCGTGCTGGCCCGCATGGGCCACACGGACAGCCTCGTGATCGCCGACTGCGGGCTGCCGGTACCCGACGGCGTGGAATGCATCGACGTCTCGCTCGCGGCTGGCGTGCCCGACTTCTTCGCCGTGCTCGACAGCGTGCTCGCCGACTTCAAGGCCGAGCGCGCCGTGTTCGCGAGCGAGGCGCACACGCACAACGCAGCCGTGGTGGCGCGCTGCCGCGACATGGCGGCCGCGCACATCGCCGTGGAAAACGTGCCGCACGAAGAGTTCAAGCGCCGCTGCCGCGAGGCGAAAGCGGTGATCCGCACCGGCGAGTGCAGCCCCTATGCGAATGTGATCCTGCATTCGGGCGTGATCTTCTGAGAGGTCCAGGATGCAAGTGATGATGCAGGGGATCGGCAAGGCGTTCGGTCCGGTTCGGGTGCTCGAAGGCGTCGATTTCCGCATCGAGGCAGGCGAGATCCACGCACTGATGGGCGAGAACGGCGCAGGCAAATCGACGCTCATGAAGATTCTGAGCGGCGTGCATCAGGCCGACGCGGGCGAGATCCTCGTCGATGGGCGCGCGCTGCAAATCCGCAGCACGGTCGAGGCCGAACGCGCGGGCATTGCCATCATTCACCAGGAATTGAACCTCATCCCGCAACTGACGGTGATGGAGAATCTGTTCCTGGGCCGCGAGCCGAGCCGCTTCGGCATGGTCGATACCGCGACCATGCGCAAAGAGGCGCGCAAGTGGCTCGACAAGGTCGGCGCGCAGCGTATCGACCCGCAGACGGAGGCGGGGCGCCTCTCGATCGGCCAGCAGCAGCTCGTGGAAATTGCCAAGGCGCTTTCGCTGAACGCACAAGTGCTCGTGATGGACGAGCCCACCGCCGCGCTCACGAACCGCGAGATCGAAACGCTGTTCGAGATCATGCAGTCGCTGAAGGCGAGCGGCGTGGCGATCGTCTACGTCTCGCACCGCATGGAGGAGATCTTCCGCGTGTGCGACAAGATCAGCGTGTTGCGCGACGGGCATTTCGTCGGCGAGCGCGCGATTCGTGAGACGGATTTCGACGAGATCGTGCGGCTCATGGTGGGCCGCGAGATTGGCGAGCGTTTCCCGAAACGCAGCCATGCGCCGGGCGAGGTGCGCTTGCGCGTGGCCGGTCTTGCCGACGCAGGGCATATCGAAGGCATTACGTTCGAGGTGCGCGCGGGCGAGGTGCTCGGTATCGCCGGTCTCATGGGCGCGGGCCGCAGCGAGATTCTGCGCACGCTGTTCGGCGCGAACCGCAAAACCGCCGGCACGGTGACGCTGGACGGCAAGGCGCTCGACGTGCGCGACGCGTCCAGCGCGATCGCGGCGGGTATCGGCTTCGTCACGGAAGACCGCAAGCGTCAGGGGCTCGTGCTCGGCATGTCGGTGCGGGAAAACGCGACGCTCGTGCATCTGGACCAGTACGCCACGCTAGGCTTCGTGAACGAGCGCGCGGAACGCAGCGCTGTCGACGGCCTCATCAAGCAGTTGCGCGTGCGCACGCGCGACGCGGAACTCGACGTCAAGGCGCTTTCGGGCGGCAACCAGCAGAAGGTCGTGTTCGCGAAGTGGCTCGCGCAGCCGCCGAAAGTGCTGCTGCTCGACGAGCCCACGCGCGGCGTGGACGTGGGCGGCAAGGCCGAGATCTACACGATCATCAATCAGCTTGCGCAGCAGGGCGTTGCCATTGTCATGGTGTCGTCCGAACTGCCCGAAGTGCTGGCCATGAGCGACCGCATTCTCGTCATGCACCAGGGGCGCCAGAACGGCATCTTCGAGGCGGCCACGGCTAACCAGGAACTGATCATGACGGCCGCGGCCGGCGGCCAGGTGGGCGCGGCGCACGCCGTCGCCGTTTGAGCGCTGGCGCTTACCCATTCATTGCAATCTCGAGAGACATGACATGTCGCAAGTGACCCTCACCCCCGGCAGCCGGGCGACGCTGCAAAAGCTCGGACCCTTCGTAGCACTGCTGATCATTGCCGTGGCGCTCTCGATCGTGAGCCGCGATTTCCTCACGGTCGACAATCTGCTCAACGTGATGCGCCAGGCGTCGATCAACGCGCTGATCGCGTTCGGCATGACGCTCGTGATCCTGCTCGGCGGCATCGATCTTTCGGCGGGCTCGGTGCTCGCGCTTTCCTCCGTGATCATCGCCACGCTGCTCAGTTCCGGCACGCCCGCTATCGTCGCGACGCTCGCCGGTCTCGTGGCGGGCGGCGTGATGGGCTTTGCGAACGGTCTCGTCATCAGCAAGGGCAAGGTCGCGCCGTTCATCGCCACGCTCGGTTCGATGACGGTGCTGCGCGGCCTCGCGCTCGTTGTCTCGAACGGCAGCCCGATCAGCAGCTTCAACAGCGACTTCTTCTCGCTGCTCGGCGGCGGCTATGTCGCGCGCCTCGTGCCGATTCCCGTCGTGCTCATGCTCGTGATGTTCGGCGTGTTCTGGGTGCTGCTGCGCAAGACCGTGTTCGGCCGCCATATCTATGCAACCGGCGGCAACGCCGAATCGGCCAAGCTTTCCGGCGTGAAGGTCGACCGTATCCAGTTGTGGGTCTACACGATCGCGGGTGTCATGTCGGCGCTCGCCGGCGTGGTGCTGACCTCGCGCCTGAACTCCGCGCAGCCGACCGCGGGCACGGGCTACGAGCTCGACGCGATTGCGGCGGTCGTGCTGGGCGGCACGAGCCTCACTGGCGGCCGCGGCTGGATCTTCGGCACGCTCGTGGGCGCGCTCCTGATCGGCGTGCTCAACAACGGCCTGAACCTGCTCGACGTGTCGTCGTTTTATCAGCAGGTCATCAAGGGCATCGTGATCCTGCTCGCCGTGCTGATCGATCGCGGCAACAAGAAGTCGTCGTAACTGAATGGCCGCGTCGCGCAATGGTTGCGCGACGCGGCAACGTCTTATCAGTAGCTATCCTTAATTTTTAACTCCACACACTCCACATATAACGAGGAGGAAGACTATGCATAAGCACAACTCGCCGTCGATCTCGAAGCTTCTTTCGGCGCTCGTCGCCGGTTCGCTCGCGCTGGGCCTCGCGGCCTGCTCGAAGGAAGGCCCGGGCAGCACTGATGCGGGCGCAAGCGGCGCATCGGCGGCGGCGCCCGCTTCGGGCGGCGCGGTCACGGTCGGCCTGTCGATCTCGACGCTCAATAATCCGTTCTTCGTTTCGCTCAAGAAGGGCGCCGAAGACGAAGCGAAGAAGGACGGCGTGACGCTCATCACCGTCGACGCGCAGAACGACCCCGCGAAGCAGCAGGCGAGTGTGGAAGACCTGATCGAAAAGAAGGTCAACGTCATCCTCATCAACCCGACCGATTCTTCGGCGGTGGCCAACGTCGTGAAGGAAGCGACGAGCAAGGGCATCAAGGTGATCTCGCTCGACCGTAGCGTGAACGGCGCCGAAGTCAGCTCGCATATTGCGTCCGACAACAAGGCGGGCGGCAAGATGGCCGCCGACTTCCTCGCCGAGAAGCTGGGCGGCAAGGGCAACATCGTCGAGCTGCAAGGCATTCCGGGTTCGTCGGCGGCCAACGAACGCGGCGCCGGTTTCGACGATGAAATCGCGGCGAAGGGCGGCGTGAAGATCGCCACGAAGCAGCCCGCAGACTTCGATCGCGCCAAGGGCCTTTCGGTGATGGAAAACATCATTCAGAGCAACAAGGACATTCAGGGCGTGTTCGCGCAGAACGACGAAATGGCGCTGGGCGCGGTGAAGGCGCTGCAGGCGGCAGGCTTGAAGGACGTGGCCGTGGTCGGCTTCGACGCCACCGACGACGCGATCGCCGCGGTCAAGGCCGGCCAGATGGCCGCCACCGTGCAGCAGCAGCCCGAACTGATCGGCCAGTATGGCGTGCAGACCGCGAAGCAGCTCGTCGACGGCAAGCCGGTCGACAAGTTCATCCCCGTGCCGTTGAATCTGTACAAGCAGTAAGCGCATTTTCAGGCGCGCGCGCGCGTAGTACCATCTGACGCGAAGAGTTTCGCGTCTGCGCGCGCCTCGGAAGCACCAGGCGCCCCGTGCCACACGGGGCGCTTCGTTTGGGGTTCCCCTTCCTCACGGCCGCAGCGCCGGCTCTTCGCTCTCGCGTTCACGCGATCCCCAACCCACACCCAGCAGGAACGCCGCGTGTCCCAGTTCGAGCGTCTGACTATCGACGACATTGCCCGCCTCGCGGAGGTCTCGCGCACCACGGCCAGCATGGTGCTCAACGGCAATGCGGAGCGCTACCGCATTTCGGCGGCGACGGTCGAGCGCGTGCTGCAGGTGGCGCGGGACCATCACTTCACGCCGTCGCAATCGGCACGCGCGCTGCGCTCGCGGCGCAGCAACACGATCGGCCTCGTGATTCCCGACCTGACCAACTCGGCGCACGCCGCGCTCGCGCAGGCCATGGAGTGGCAATGCCGCGAGCGCTACCGGTATCAACTCGTGATCGTGACGAGCGACGAAGATCCGGTGCGCGAGACCGAGGGCATTGCGCATCTGGTTGCGCAGCAGGTGGACGGCGTGGTGGTCGTGCCGTGCACGGCGGACGCGCCGCGCTACGACAAATGGGTCAAGCGCTTGCCGATCGTGTTCGCCGATCGCCGCGTGGCGACAAGCGCCATTCCCTACGTGATCACCGACGCCGCCGAAACCGTGGCCGCTCTGGTCGGTGAGACGATCGAGCAAGGCGCGCGTGAAGTGGTGTTTTTCGGCGGCCAGCCGGAACTCTCGCCGAGCCGCGACCGCCTGGCGGGCTATCGGCTCGCGCTCGAGCGGCATGGCGTGATGGAGCAGGACGACTGGGTGTTTCAACGCGACTATCAGCGCGAGTCGGGCTATGCGCTGATGAAAGCCTGGTTCGAGGCGCACGGGCGCTATCCCGAGGCGCTTTTCGCCGGCTCCATTACGCTGCTCGAAGGCTTGCTGGAGTTCGTGAACGAAGCGCACCAGCTCGCACAGGCGCCGGGCCGCGTGATGACGTTCGACGATCATCAACTGCTCGACTGTCTGCCGCTTCGCATCGACGCTATCGTACAGGACAGCGGCCAACTCGCTGAACATAGCCTGCGCTGCGTCTTTTCGCTGCTCGAGGGCGATGGCGCGCCCGAGTCGATTCAGGTGCCCGCGCAGATTCACTATCGTCAGCGGCGCGGGCAGCCTGCTCGCACGTAGACGTTTTCCTGCAGGGGCAAGCCGACGGGAGTATCGTTGCGCAGGTGATCCACGAGAGCAGGACACCCCATGACGCGCCTTGACAGCCCCATTGATGCGGAGTGCTTCGACGACGAATGGCTCGAAGCAGACGGCGCTGGCGGATTCGCCTCCTGCACCGTGGGGACCGCGCGCACGCGCCGCTATCACGCGCTGCTGCTCACGGCGAGGCACCCGCCCACGAACCGCGTGGTGCTCGTGAACGGCATCGAAGCCTGGCTCGAGGACGGAGAGCGTAAAACGGCGCTGACCATGCAGCGCTACGCGCCGGATCTGCTTTCTCCTGACACGTCGAAAAGCATCGCAAGCTTCGACACCTCGCCGTGGCCCACGTGGCGCTACCGGCTGGAAGGCGGCGGCGTGCTCACGGCCGAGGTGTTCGTTGCGAAGGCGAGCCGCGAGACGGTACTGCGCTGGCGGCTCGAAGCGCCGTCCGGAACTGGCGGCCTGATGCTGAAAGTCCGTCCGCTGATTTCGGGCCGCGATTACCACGCGCTGCACCACGAGAACACCGCGTTCAATTTCGATGCCCGGATCGACGGCGAGCACGTGCGCTGGCAACCGTACGGCGATCTGCCCGCGATTGTCGCCCGCTCGAACGGCAGCTATACGCATGCACCGGACTGGTACCGCAACTTCTGCTATACGCGTGAACGGGAACGCGGTCTGGACTACATCGAGGATCTCGCGACGCCGGGCGTGTTCATCTTCGATCTCGCCAAAGGCGACGCCGTGCTGCTGTTGCGCGCACAACCATTATCCGACGTGAGCGCTGCCCCGCAGGAAGACAACGAAAACGCGGCGAGCCGCACACAACTGCTCGCGGGTTTCGAGGAAGTGCGCCGGGCGTCGCTCGGCTCGCGCCTGCAGCGTTCGGCCAACGCCTATGTCGTCGCGCGCGGCGACGGCCGCACGATCGTCGCAGGCTATCCGTGGTTCACCGACTGGGGCCGCGACACGTTCATCGCCATGCGCGGTCTGCTGCTCGCGACAGGGCGCTTCGAGGAGGCCGGCGCCATCCTGCTCGAATGGGCGGCGACGGTTTCCGAAGGCATGCTGCCGAACCGCTTTCCCGATGCGGGCGGCGCGCCCGAATACAACTCCGTCGACGCGTCGCTGTGGTTCGTCGTGGCGGTGCACGACTATTTCGCGGCTGAAAACGTGCCGACCGAAGCACGGCATGTGTTGCAAGGCGCCGTGAACGCGATTCTCGAAGGCTACGCGCGCGGCACGCGCTATCAGATCGCAGCCGACCCGCGTGACGGCCTGCTGCGCGCGGGCGTGCCGGGCGTGCAGCTTACCTGGATGGATGCGAAGGCGGGCGACTGGGTAGTCACGCCGCGCATCGGCAAGCCGGTCGAAATCCAGGCGCTGTGGATCAACGCGCTGCGCATCGCCGCGGCATGGGATGCGCGCTGGCGGGAACTCGAAGCGCGCGCCAGCGCCGCGTTTGCCGCGCGCTTTGTCGATCCGGCTACGGGCGCGTTGTTCGACGTGGTCGACGTCGATCACGTGGAGGGCACAGCCGACGGCTCGATTCGGCCGAACCAGATCTTTGCGGCAGGCGGTCTGCCGTTCGCGCTGCTGCAAGGCGATGCGGCGCGCACGGTCGTCGCGCAGGTTCAAGCGCATTTGCTCACACCCATGGGGTTGCGTACGCTCGCGCCGTCGGACCGCGCCTATCGCGGGCAATACGGCGGCGGCGTGCTGGAGCGCGACGGCGCCTATCATCAGGGCACTGTCTGGCCCTGGTTGCTCGGTCCCTTCGTGGATGCCTGGCTGCACGTGCACGGCGATACTGCGGCGCAACGCGCGTTCGCGCGCGAGCGCTTCGTCGCGCCGCTGCTCGCGCATCTCGAGCGCGCCGGGCTCGACCATATTTCCGAAGTCGCCGATGGCGATGCGCCGCACCGGCCCGGCGGCACGCCGTTCCAGGCATGGTCGCTCGGCGAGCTGCTGCGTGTTCTCAAACGGCTCGGCGACGCCGTCTAGCCCGCACACGTGGCCCACTCCGCACGCTGGGCGGGCAAACCGCGCTAGCATGGGTGACTCGCGGCGCCAAAGCGCCGCCCGCCGTCCCAAGTCTCACCTTGGCGGCCCCACCCGGCGGCCCCAATTCAAGGAGATGCCCATGCTGCAGCGCGCCGCCGGCCTCATCCAAACGGTCGAAGGCCAACGCCTGTACTCGGCCGATTACGCTCGCTGGCAACGCTGGGGGCCGTACCTCAGCGAGCGCCAATGGGGCACGGTGCGCGAGGATTACAGCGAGCACGGAACCGCGTGGGATTACTTCCCGCACGACCACGCGCGCATGCGCGCCTATCGTTGGGGCGAGGACGGCCTGGCCGGTTTCGCCGACGAGCGGCTGAACTGGTGCTGCTCGATCGCGCTATGGAACGGCCACGATCCGATTTTGAAGGAACGTCTGTTCGGCCTCACGAATGAACAAGGCAATCATGGCGAGGACGTGAAGGAGTTGTACTTCTACCTCGACAGCACGCCCACGCATTCGTATATGCGCATGCTCTACAAATACCCGCATTCGGCGTTTCCCTACCAGGACCTGATCGACGAAAACGCACGGCGCGGCGCCGGTCTGCCCGAATACGAAATCCTCGATACGGGTGCGTTCGACGACGAGTGTTATTTCGATGTGCAGATCGAATATGCAAAGCACACGCCGGAAGACATCGTGATGCGCGTGAGCGTCGAGAACCGCGGCGGCCAGCACGCATCGATCGACGTGCTGCCGCAGATCTGGGCGCGCAACACGTGGTCGTGGAAGGCTGCGGGAGACAAGCCTTCACTCACGCTCGTGTCGTCGCCGGAGGGTGAGCACGTTGTCGCGCGCTGCGGCACGCACGAGCCGCTCATCGTGACGGCCGCCGCGCAAGAGGGCGCGCGCGTCGAGTGGCTGTTTTGCGAGAACGAGACCAACGTCAAGCGGCTATTTGGCATGGACGGCGCCGGCCCGTTCAAGGACGGCTTCGACGACTATGTCGTGCACGGCAACAATGGCGCGATCCGGCGCGACACCGGCACGAAAGCGGCTGCGCGCGTGCACTTCGAGATCGCGGCGCACGGCCGTGCCGTCGTCACGTTGCGCTGGCGCCCAGTGTCCGAGGCGAAGGAAGAGGTGGCGCTCGACATCGAACATCTCTTCGCGCAACGCATTGCCGAAGCGGACGCGTTCTACGGCGCGCTGCAGCGCGACATCGAGAGCGCCGACGCGAGGCTCGTGCAGCGCCAGGCGCTGGCGGGCATGCTGTGGTCGAAGCAGTACTACCAGTACGACGTGAACCGCTGGATGGAAGGCGACCCGCTGCAGCCGCCGCCGCCCGCAAGCCGCCTGCGCGGGCGCAATGCGGACTGGCGGCATCTGTGCAATGCGGACATCCTCTCGATGCCCGACAAGTGGGAGTACCCGTGGTATGCATCGTGGGACCTCGCGTTTCAGGCGGTCGCGTTCGCGCTGGTCGATCCGATGTTCGCAAAGAAGCAGATGCTGCTGCTCGTGAAGGACCGCTATCAGCATCCGAACGGGCAATTACCCGCATACGAATGGGCGTTCGGCGACGCCAACCCGCCCGTGCACGCGTGGGCGGCGTGGCGCGTGTACGAGATCGATCGTTCGATCAACGGCAAGGCAGACCGGGAGTTTCTCGAACTCATCTTCCACAAGCTGCTGCTGAACTTTTCGTGGTGGGTGAACCGCAAGGACGCGGACGGCCACAACATCTTCCAGGGCGGCTTCCTCGGACTCGACAACGTTGGCATTTTCGACCGGTCGTCGCCGCTGCCGACGGGCGGCCACCTCGATCAGGCGGACGGCACGGCGTGGATGGCGGCTTACGCGCTCGACCTCATGCGCATCGCGCTCGAACTCGCGTTTGCGAACCACGTGTTCGTCGATATCGGCGTGAAATTCTTCGAGCACTTTTTGTATATCGCGGGCGCGGTGAGTTGCGACGACGGCTGCGACACGGGCTTGTGGGACAGCGTCGACGAGTTCTTCTACGACAAGCTGAGGCTGCCGGACGGCACCAACGTACCGCTGCGCATGCGCTCGATCGTCGGGCTGATTCCGTTCTTCGCCGTGCGCGTGCTGGAGGAGCGGGTGCACGGCGGCTTGCCGGGGCTGCGCGACCGGCTGGTCTGGTTCCTCCAGCATCGGCCCGACCTTGCGAGCCTCGTGTCGCGCTGGAACGAACCGGGCAAGGGCAATTCCTTGCTGCTCTCGCTATTGCGCGGGCACCGCATGAAGGCGCTGCTGCGGCGCATGCTCGACGAAGCCGAATTTCTCTCGGCCCACGGCGTGCGCGCGCTTTCTCGCAGCCATCTCGAGGAACCTTTCGTTTACCGCCACAACGGCTGCGACTTCCGCGTCAAATACCTGCCCGCCGAATCGGACTCGCGCGTGTTCGGCGGTAATTCGAACTGGCGCGGTCCGGTGTGGATGCCGGTCAACTATCTGCTGATCGAGTCGCTGTACGAATTCCACCGCTACTATGGCGACGAATTTCGCGTCGAGTATCCAACCGGCTCGGGCAAGAAGCTTTCGCTCGCACAGATCGCCGACGAACTCGCGCGCCGCGTTACGACGCTCTTTCTGCTCGACCGCAACAACGAGCGCCCGGTGATGGGCGCGTACCCGCTGTTGCAGGCCGATCCGCGCTGCCGCGATCTCGTGCTGTTTCACGAATATTTCCACGGCGACAACGGGCGCGGCGTCGGCGCTTCCCACCAGACCGGCTGGACCGGTCTCGTCGCACTGATGCTGCAGCCGCGCATGATGAGTCCGTCGGGCAACGTGCCGGTCGCGGGCGAGGTTGAAGATATGGAGGCGGTGAAGTGATCCCCGCTCGCATGTGTTTGCTTCTACCCGGCACTCGCTGTCCGTAGACGTTGGTCGCGAGATGACACGCGGAACGCCGAAAATTCGCAAACATGGCGCAAACGCCTTGCAGAGAAGCGTTTGAGCATGCTGGCACATTCGATGCGTTCACGCCGAGCGGTAGTTGTGCTCCACCAACTCCAGCCGAGTCGAGGTGCATCATGTCGAGCGTTGCGGGTCGCAGGCCGGGTGGTCTGTCGCAGTTGTGGTTTCTGATCGGGTGGATCGCCCGCGCGCCAAGAGCGCTATGGCCTTTCGTGCTCCCCTGGTTCATCCTGGTCCTGGCCGCTCCATTTTGCTTGCTAGTTATATCCGGCGCGCGCACACAGCACGTTCTGGTTCCGCCGGTGGAGGCGCCGAAGGCATTCGTCAACACAGGCTATACCCCGGAATTCCTGGCACAACGAATTCTGGCTGCAATGCGCGGGATCAGCAGCGAAAGCGACGCGATCCCGCACGATGCCTCGCTGGCCGACAACGACAGTCCGGATATCAAGATTCCCGGCGAAGACATGTCCTATGCCTCGATTGTCGGGTTTCTGAAATCGACGTTTTTCCGTGACAAGCCGGACGTGACCGTCCATATCGGCATTACGCATAGTGGCGACAGCGCGGATGCCTATGTTGCGCATATTCAGATCGAAAATGGCCCATTCGACGCCATGCAGGACGACGTCGCGTTCAGCGCCAATAACTTCGACAAGGCGATGGAGGACATCGCGGGCAAGGTCATGCGGCTCGTCGAACCGAGTACGCTCGCTAGCCATCTCTTCACCAAGGTGCAAGGCACGCAGTGTTCGCTGGACCAATGCGACTATAGCGAGATCGACGCGATCTATGACGACCTCCTGCGCCGGCCAGGCTCACGGGAACGCTTGTGGGCCCTCGCGGGAAAAGGGTGGCTGCTGCTCAGGCAAAACCGCGCCGAGGAGGCGGAACAACTGACACGCGACGCGCTCTTGCTGTACCCGCACTCGGGCGTCTTGCGGGCCAACCTCGGCATTGCGCTCGAGCAGGAGAAGAGAATCGACGCTGCGATCAGGGAGCTTCGGCTGGGTGCCCGCGAAAAGTTCAGTACGGCGGAGAACGAGCGCTTGCTCGGCGACGTGTTGTTGCATGCGCACCGGTATGACGAAGCCCTCAGCGCATTCCGCCGCGCAAACACCATGCACGAGAATGATGTGAATATCCTCCACGATTGGGGCGAAGCGCTCGTCGCCACGGGACAAAACGAAGCGGCGATCGCCCGGCTGTCCCGCGCGGTCGAACTGCGGCCCGATCTTGCGCCCTCGTATGAACTTTGGGGGCAAGCGCTCGAAAACGAAGGTGACCTGTCTCACGCCGCTCAGAAGTATGCCGAGGCCGACAAGCGTGACAGTGGCGCGCTCTCGCCGCACGAGAAGCAACTGGCGCTGCTGGGCGCGCCGCACAAGCCGCCGGCATCGGCGAATGTGCTGGTGTCGGGCGCTCACGCGTAGCGCGCGTTGCCCGCCGCCCGCTTTTCGCTAGCTAGTTCAGTCATTGCGATCGCACGCGACATCTCCCCTATTTCTTCGCTGGAATAAACGCCGCGTCCTCCTCGTTCTTTGTCCGTTAGTCCCGTGGACTGAAAGAGGAGTGCGGTCATGAAGCCTCTACTCGCCGTATTCGGCGTCGTAGCTTGCGGTGCGGCCATCGCGACACTCGTGTCGTGTGGCGGCGGTTCCAGTTCCAGCGGCAACTCGAACAGTACGAGCACGCCGGTCCAGTCGTCGTTCGCAGTGACGGCCCTCGTTTCGGATGGCGCAGTGGCGGCCGCGCACACGGACGCGAATTTGAAGAACCCTTGGGGGGTCGCCTTCAATCCGAACGGTTTTGTCTGGGTTGCGGACAACGGTACCAATGTCGCGACGCTGTATGACGGCAACGGGGTGCCGCAATCGCTGGTGGTCGCGATTCCCGCCGGCAACAACGGTTCGGCTTCGCCCACGGGCATCGTCTTCAACGGCACGCAGAGCTTCACGGTCACGGAAAACGGCAAGTCTGGCGTCGCTGCGTTCATCTTTGCGGGCGAAGGCGGCACGATCACCGCGTGGGCGCCAGCAGTCGGGCCCACCAATGCGTTCGTCATGTATGACGATGGCACGGGCGGCGCCGTGTACAAGGGGCTCGCGCTCGCGACGATGAACAACGCCAACTTCCTCTACGCGACCGACTTCCACAACAACAAGATCGATGTGTTCAATACCTCGTTCAGCAAGGTCACGACGCCCGGCGCCTTCACGGACCCGCTCATCCCGGCCGGCTTCGCGCCGTTCGGCATTCGGGCGATCGGCTCGAATCTGTTCGTCACCTACGCGAAGCAGGACGCGGCCAAACACGACGATGTCGCCGGCGCGGGGCTCGGCATGGTCGACGTGTACGACACGTCCGGCAACCTGAAGCAACGCTTCGCGTCGGGCGGCGCGTTGAACGCGCCTTGGGGCATCGCGCAAGCGCCTTCGAACTTCGGCACGATGAGTGGCGCGATACTGATCGGCAATTTCGGCGATGGCACGATCAACGCGTTCAATGCAGCGAGCGGCCAGTCGATGGGGCCGCTCGTTGCGTCGAACGGCAGCGCGATTGTCGAGCCCGGTCTGTGGGGCATTGCGTTCGGCAACGACCTGAGCAATCAGCCCTCCAATACGCTGTTTTTCGCGGCGGGGCCGAATGACGAGGCCGATGGTGTGTATGGAAGGATCGATCTGAACGCAGCGCCGAGCACAGGCACGGCTACGGGCACCGGCACGAGCACGGGCGCAGGGACCAGCATGGGCATGTAGCGCTCAACGTCCGTGCGCTGACTCGATGCCAAGCAGGATGAGGTCGATTCCAGCGAGAAAGTCGGCACGGTCGTCGTGCTCGCGCAACTGTCTGGCCACGCTGCGGGTGAACGGATAGTCTTCGGGATCGAGCTGCGACCACACCGAGGCGACCTCGTCCAGAAAGTGGGTTCGATTGGCATCTTGCGCGCGAGCGATCTGCGCATTCGCCGCGTTCTGGCCGCTCACGCCGAGGATATAGCTCAGCAATGCGGACGCCGTTGCCCACTGCGCGTCGTCAGGCACGTCGAGTGCGCGAATCTGCTGGCCCAAACGTTCAAGAATCCGAACCATTGCCGATTGCGCCGGGTTTCGCGCGAGCACCGAACCCACCCACGGGTGGCCGTCGATCGCGTCGAACAGACCCAGCGCGAGGGCGCGCATTGCCTCTCGTGGCGTGGCGCCCGGCAATGGCGCGTCCATTGTGAGAGCCACGATGGCGTCGCAGGCGGCGTTCAGCAGATCGCTCTTGTTTTCGACATGCCAGTAAATCGCGCCGGGACCGGTGGCAAGCCGCTCGGCCAGCGCGCGAAACGTCAGGCCGCTTTCGCCGCTGCTATCCAGAAGCTCGATCGACACCTCGATGATCCGCTCGCGCGAGAGCGAGTCCTCACGCCGTTGAACGCTCCGCGCCTTCTTGACCATGCATCCTCTTGACGTCTCTGGAACAATGTTCCATATTACTATGGAACATTGTTCCAGAGGAGCAGGATGAAGACATCGATTGCAATCATCGGCGC
The DNA here is from genome assembly GCF_905220165.1 of Paraburkholderia sp. J10-1. Classification (NCBI taxonomy): domain Bacteria; kingdom Pseudomonadati; phylum Pseudomonadota; class Betaproteobacteria; order Burkholderiales; family Burkholderiaceae; genus Paraburkholderia; species Paraburkholderia sp. J10-1. Next base: position 1,243,766 of record NZ_CAJMYW010000001.1, read on the forward strand.
GGGACTCGGCGGGCTCATGCTCGCTCGGGTCCTCCACGTTCACGGTATTGCTTCGACGATCTATGAGGCGGAAGCCTCGGCGAATGCGCGAGCGCAGGGCGGCATGCTCGACATTCACGAGAACAATGGGCAGCTCGCGCTGAAGGCAGCCGGACTCTTCGACCGGTTCCTCGAAATCATCCATCCCGGCGGGCAGGCGACGCGGGTTCTCGACAAGGGTGGCCGGGTCCTTTATGAGCAGCCGGACGACGGAACAGGCGGGCGACCCGAAGTCCCGCGTGGAGAGCTGCGGCGGATTCTGCTCGAATCGCTGCCTGCCGGCGCGGTGCGGTGGGGACAGAAAGTCAACACGGTGTCTCCTCTCGGCGGTGGCCGGCACGTTCTGACCTTTGCTAACGGCTCGACAGTGACAACCGATCTCCTGGTGGGGGCCGATGGCGCGTGGTCGAAAGTCCGCCTGCTTTTATCGGACGCGAAACCGGCCTATGTCGGCACGGCATTCATCGAGACGTATCTGTTCAACTGCGACACGCATCACAAGGCGAGTGCCGAAGCGGTTGGCGAAGGTTCCATGTTTGCGCTCGCGCCGGGCAAAGGCATCGTCGCACACCGCGAGCCGGGCGGCGTGCTGCACACGTACGTACAGCTGAACCAGTCTCAAGACTGGATCGACAGCATTGAACGGTCCGACCGGGCAGCCGTTCTGGCCACGGTTGCGAATGCGTTCGATGGCTGGGCGCCGGCGCTGACTGCACTCATCACCGATGGCGAAACGGCCCCCGTGTTTCGCCCGATTCATGCGCTCCCCGTGGCGCACAACTGGCCGCGCACGCCTGGCGCGACATTGCTTGGCGATGCGGCGCACCTGATGATCCCGTCTGGCGAAGGGGCCAACCTGGCCATGCTCGACGGTGCAGAACTCGCAAAGGCCATTGCCGCGCATCGGGGCGACGTGGAAGCCGCGCTCCTTGCGTACGAGACAGCGCTTTTCCCTCGCAGTGCGTGCGAAGCGGCGGCGGCAAAAGCGGTGCTCGATGTCTGTCTCGGCGGCGATTCGCCGCGGAGTCTGGTCGACTTCTTCAAGTCCCATCAACCGTAGCCGCATGCCGCTTCGCGGCCTCGTTGCCTGATTCGTCAACAGAGTGTCCCAAATAGGGCACTTGCGTCTTTAAACTCCGACTCATAGAATCCGAGTTATGCGTTGCGCAGGCGCGACGCCGATCACACGACCGGAGATAGCGGCGCGAGCCACGCCCGAATTCACGTATCCCTGCATTGGAGAAGCAAAAATGTCGAAGCGTATTCTTGTTATTGGGGCCGGCTTCGCCGGCATGTGGAGCGCACTCAGCGCAGCGCGGCTGCTCGATGAAGCGGGGCGCACGGACGTGGAAATCACGCTGGTCGCACCCGACCCGCATCTGCATGTCCGTCCGCGTCTGTACGAAGAAGGTCCTGCGAATTTCAGGGCGCCGCTCACAGAGATCTTCGAAGCGACTGGCGTCAAGTTCATCCAGGGCACGGTCGAGCGCATTCACGTGGAGCGTCGCGCAGTGGATCTGACCGGCGCAGACGGCCAGCACACTACGCTCGGCTACGACCGCCTCGTGCTGGCGACCGGCAGCCGGCTGTTCCGCCCGTCGATTCCGGGCCTCGCCGAACACAGCTTCAGCGTGGACCAGACCGACGAAGCGGTCGAACTGGAAGCGCACATCAGCAGTCTGTCCAGCCAGCCGGAAACGCTCGCGCGCAATACGGTAGTGGTGGCGGGCGGCGGATTCACCGGCATCGAGACCGCGGCGGAAATGCCGGCACGCCTTCGCGCGGCGCTGGGCGAGCACGCAAACGTGAAGGTGGTCATCGTCGAGCGTAACAATGAGATCGGTCCGGACCTGGGCGCAGGCCCGCGCCCCGTTATCGAAGAGGCATTGGGCTCGCTCGGCGTGACCTGGAAGCTCGGCGCGGGCGTCGCTTCAGTGGATGCCGGCGGCGTCACGACAACGGACGGCGAGCGCATCGAATCGAACACGGTGATCTGGACCGCGGGCCTGCGCGCAAGCGCGTTGACCGCACAGATTCCGGGCCAGCTCGACGCCATGGGGCGTCTTCACGTCGATCGCAACCTCGCGGTGGAGGGCGTGCCCGGTGTCTACGCAACGGGCGACGTCGCTCGCGCGGCCACCGACGACGAAGGCAATCACACGATGATGTCGTGCCAGCACGCGATGAATCTGGGGCGCTCGGCAGGCCATAACGTCGCCGCCGATTTGCTCGGCCTCGAGCAAATTCCGTATAGTCAGCCGAAGTACGTGACGTGTCTCGATCTGGGCCCGTGGGGCGCGGTCTATACGGAAGGGTGGGAGCGCGAAGTGAAGTTGCAGGGCACCGAGGCGAAGAAGCTCAAGCACCAGATCAACTCCGAGTGGATCTATCCGCCGCGTGCGGACCGTGAGCAGGCGCTCGCCGCAGCAGATCCGCTTCGCATCGTGGTTGCGTGATCCGTTAGGAAAGCGACGGATTGGGTCAAACGCGGAAGCCTCGGTGAAGGCTTTCGCGTTTTTTCTTGCACGCCAGAAGGGTTCGCAAAGCGGCGCTGGCTATCCGCGACGATTGGCGGCGCGTTCCGTGAACCAGTCCACCACGTGATGGTGATAGCTGGCAGGCGCCTTGGAATACGCGCGGGTGGCGAGATCGGCAAGCGAGTGTTGCTTGAGCTCCGCGCGCATGGCGCGCTCGGCGCCCTGCATCACGGCGTGTATCGAGCAGGTGCCGCGCGTGGCCCACGCGGGCGGCTCGTCGTTGAACACCGCACATTGGCTGCGCACCTCGCGGCAGTCGAAGAGCGCCTTCTCGCCGTCGATGGCGTCGACCACGTCCAGCACCGAAATGTTTCGTGCGGGTTTCGCGAGCCTGAAGCCGCCGCGTATGCCTTCGGTCGACTCGACGATGCCGGCCTTGGCAAGGCGCGTGAAGAGCTTGGCGGCGTAGTCGACCGGCACCCCCTGCATTTCCGCGAGGTCGCGCACGCTCGCCTCGCGCACGCCGGCAGACGTGCCGGCAAGATAAAGCAGGCAATGCAGTCCGTATTCGACGCCCGTGCTGATGTGTGACATGGTTATACGACGACTTTGTGTATCGGAGTTGTTAGGGTAGCGTAGTGCGGCGCCGAAGTCACCTCCTGCGTCGTCCGTTACTTCATCTGCGGTGGTTGTGCGCGGGCATTGTGGCGGTTCCAGGCCACCGTGGACGCGACGCGCAAAATCCTGTGCGAACATATGCGTGCAAGTGGCGCTTTTCCTCGGTAGACACGACCCGAAGGAGGCAGCATGAACAGAAACGGTGCGAGCGGCCCATTGGGCACCCTCGGCGCGATAGCGTTCGTTGCCATCGCAAGCTGCGCTGCCAGTGCTGGCAGTGCGTACGCGCAAACCGGCATGAACGACCCGCCAGGTGTGGCCGTGCAAAGAGTCTCGGCATCGACGCCCGGTACCCGGCCCGATACTTCGATCGTGCGTGACGTGCGCCGCGCCATCAGGCGCGTGCCGGATCTCGACGATTCGGACATTCACATTCGGGTTAGCCATGGCGTCGTCACGCTCACGGGCTCGGTGCCGGAGACCTGGCAAATCTCCCGAGCCGCCAATGCGGCAAGACCGGTACTGGGCGTGACGGCCGTGAGGAACCAATTGAAGGCACAGAAAGAGGGGGCGGCCAGCGAGTAGCGTCTCGCAGTGCTTCCTGGCAACTGTACCTGGAAATCACGCTCTTTGATCGGTACGTTAGTTAACAAACCGTCGTGAAGCGCCCTCGGCGATTGAATGCGCGGGGATGTGATGGCGGAATTTGTACTTCAGGACGGTTTTGAGTAAGCAGAGCGAAAGAATGCGAGGAGAAATGGCCCAGGCTGACCATGGTGTGACCCGCGCCCAAAGCGAAAATGGGATGAGGCATAGGGGGATGACTCCTTCTGAAGGTGTGGCTCCGGTGACCCTGAACCAGACCGGGTCCCGGTCGGAAGTGGAGATTTCCCGCCTGGTTGAGTTGTCAGGCGAGGCCGATTCCCTTGCCTGACGGACGAATTCGGTACCCATTCGTCGAACATGACGATGACGCAGTTGCTAGAAAACGTGACGGATACCCAGCATGACCGCTGTCGTGGCCATGCCGGGCGCCACGGGCTGGCCATAGGTAAGTGGCTGGGTCATTGTTCCCCGGTTGTTCACGTGCCCCACCTGGCCGTAGACGAGCGTAGCTTTCGACAGGCTGTACTCCGCGCCGGCTGCCACTGCGGTCGACTTGTTGGCCGAGTTGTTGCGGTCTTTCAGGTAGTACACGCCGCCGGTAACCTTGAAGGCAGGCGAGAACTGGTAGCCGAGGCCGCCCGAATACAGATCGAGATTGACCTGCTCAGACTGCGCCGGATTCCTGCCGTTCGAATATGATGCGGAAACCGAGAATGCGTGGAACGTATAGAGCGCTCCCACGTAGAAAAGGCGGTTATTGGCGAGTCCGGCAGGCACCGTTGTCGGGCCGGGATTCGTATCGTGGCCAAGGTAGTAGCCAACCGCAAAACGAAGGCCATAGTTCGAGTATTTCAGTACGGCGGACTCCCGCGTGTTCCCCTGGAAGCTGCCCGGTACGCCTCCGGGTGCATACTCGAGCGCGGCGGACAGGCCGGCGAACTTTGGCGATTCGTAGACAATTGCATTGCTGTCGTACAACGCGCCGATTGGCCCGTTGGTGCTGATGCCCTGCCAGCCCGCAGCCTGGTTCATGCCGAGCCATGCAGTCAGAATGCTGCCGAAATACTGAGCCCCCCGTACGTCGGTCTCGGCCATTGCATAGGTAATCGGTACGATCTGGCGACCGAAGTTCACTGTGCCGAACGGTCCCGATACACCTACGGTCGCGATCTGGTTGAACAGTGCGGCCACGCCCGGCGTATCGCCCAGGTTGAATTTGCCAGTGCCGCTGTCGAACTCACCTTGCAATCTGAAATTGACGCGATACCCGCCGCCGATGTCCTCTGATCCCTTGAGTCCCCAGTAGCTTGCATAGATGCCGCCATCCTTGTAGCGAAAGACCTTGCCGAGGTTGGTCGCCGTCGGGCTCAACGTGGCCGCCGAAGTGCTTTGATACAACATCCCGGCATCGACGACACCGTACAGCGTCACTGACGATTGTGCGTGTGCCGCACCACTTGTTGCCGCTAAAGCGGCCGCGGCTATCCATTTCACTTTCATTGCGTCTCCGGTTTTTTTGCTCTAAAACAGTCTTGCGACTGCTGTACGTGCTGAACACGTTGGATGCTTCGCTTCCATGCCAACTGCGCGCGTCGAAGGTTTTCTAGCTACGTTCTTATTGGTTCGGTATACTAAAAAAATAAAAAATGAATAAAAAAGCAGAGTTGCCGCGCCTACTGTCCGTGCAAATAGAGGTACCCAATAATCCAGGCGACGGCACCAATCGGGATCGCCGTTCGGGCTAACGTGATCCGGCGTGTCGGCTGAACACGCTTCATGTCGTGGTCTACGCAATCGCGCGTCGCGACCAGAAAAACGCGGAACGTGTTGGCCGCAACGGCGGCGAGTCCCAATGCAGCCTTGACGAGAACGAGCGTTGGAGCCGGCCACATGCGCATCAGCAGCAGCACCCCCGTGACCATAGTGGTCGCGATCAGCGGTGCCTCCACAAAGAGACCGATCCTTCCACGCATGGCGGCGACGATGGGGCGCGAATCGGGTGCTCTCGCTTGCGCCTCGTTAGCTGCTTTCACCGCTAGAACAACAAGCCATGCGGCGACGGCAACGCCATGCAGTACCTGCAAATTCATGTTCCATCCTTCACGGTGTGCACGTACGCAGCGGTTGGTGCATGCCGCCAATGCATGGCGTCGGCCAAAACACTGTTCCTGTGCAGCAGGCGCCTCCGGCTATTTGCGAACTCTCTCGCATACTTCCCCCGTTGTGCGAGCGTTTTACGCACCGCCAAACGGTTTCTGCACGGTCAGCTTGTTGGTCACGGAGGTCACCCCCGCAACGCCCTTCGCGATCTGCGCAACCTCATTGACCTGCGAAGCGTCCGCGACTGTGCCGCTCAGCGTCACCGCGCCGCCTCTTGCGACGATGCTGATATTGCCGGCGCTGATCGCCTTGTGCTTGCCGATGGCGGCATACACCTGCCGGCGCAGCGCACGATCGGCTTTCCTTGCGCTGACGGGGGGCGCTGCGCTTTGCGTAACGGATGCAGCCGGCAGACCCGCAGGTACACTGGCCGTCTGGCCTGGCTGCGACCATGCGCTGCTGGACGCGGCCAGCGTCAATGCGGCAATCGTCAACGCGCGTGCCTGAATACTTTTCATCAATACTCCTATTGTTGTGACAGACGGAATCAGCAGGCGTGGTGGATACCGATCAAGGCACGCGTGCCATTTCCAGAAATGGCTAGCTGACCTTGCGCTGCAAGTTTTGCCAGTACTTTTCCTTGACCGCGCGCCGCAGTACTTTGCCGACCACCGAGGTCGGCAGTTGCTCGACGAACACCAGCGACTTCGGCGCCTTGTAGCTGCCGAGCTTTTCCTTCGCATGCGCGATCAGTTCGGCGGCCTCGACCGAGGCGCCGGGACGCAGCAACACTTCCGCATGCACAGCCTCTCCCCACTCAGGATGGGGAACGCCGACCACAGCGGACATCATGACGGCCGGATGGGAGGCCAGTGCCGCTTCGACTTCGATCGCGTAGACGTTGAAGCCGCCGCTGATGATCATGTCCTTCAACCGATCGACGATGTACAGGTAGCCGTCCTCGTCGATGTAGCCGAGGTCGCCCGACTTCCACGCCCCGTCGGCAAACTCGGCGGCCGTCGTTTCCGAATTGTTGTAGTACCCCTTGATGACGGCACGGCTGCGGATGTGGATTTCGCCTGACTGGCCGGTTGGCAGCGGGTTGCCGTGCTCATCGGTCACGTAAATTTCGACGCCTGGCGTCGGCCGGCCAGCCGAGGATAGACGTTGGATGCCGCTCTCAGTCTGCTGTCCGGTCTCGTGCTCGTGCTCGTGCTTGTCGAGCGTCGACACAAACATGGGGACTTCGGTGGCGGCGTAGACTTGCGCGAAGATGGGACCGAAGCACTTGATCAGGTCTTCGAGCCGGGTGGGACTCATCGGTGCTGCACCGTAGATCAGGGTGTTCAGCGATGAGAGATCGCGCGGGTTGTGGTGCTGCAATTCGAGCAGACGGTATAGCACGGTCGGCACCAGGAACGAATGTGTCACGCGCTGCTGTTCGACCGTTTGCCGCCATTGCTCGAGATCGAGCTGATTGAGCGTCAGGTTGGTGCCGCCGGCATAAAAAGTCGGTAAGAAAACGACCAACGTGCCATGCGAGAGCGGCGCCACATGCAACGTGCGTGTGCGGTAATCGAAGCCGAAATCCGGGTTGCTGAAACCGCCGTCGCGGCAAGCCATCAGATTGTCGATCGAGTACATCGCGCATTTGCCCTGGCCAGTCGTGCCGCCGGTGAAGCGCAACATGAAGATGTGCTCGTCGTCGTCCAGTTCGACGTTGGCGTCGAGTTCGGAGGCCGTGTCGACCAGGCTCCAGAACGCACGCACGCCGGGGCGCGCGGCCTGTTCCGGCGCCGGGTCGTCCATGACGACGATCTCGCAGCCAGCCGCGCGCAACATGGCGTAGTAGCCATCGAGCAGGCGCGTTTCGATGAATACGACCTTCGGCTTGACCAGTTCGATCTGACGCGCATGTTCTTGCGGCGCGTCGCGCAGGTTGGTCATGACCACCGTGCCTTCCTGCTTGAGGACGGTTGGCAACAACATCAGGCTCAGGTTGTCGTTATCCAGGATGAGCAGAAACTTGTCGCCTTTGCCGACCCCGAGCGTGTTGCGCAGCACATCCGCTATGCGGTTGGTCAGCAGATGGTATTCGTGGTAGCTGTAGCTGCGGCCGCGCTCCACATTGACGATCGCTTGCCGGTCGCGAAAGCGCAGCGTCATCAGTCGCATGATGCGGCAAAAGTTCATCTTCATGGACTTGTCTCCTTGGTTCTTTTGCCCTCCCTCTTTTTAGAGGAAGGGCAGCTCTGTCGCTAGTGCAGCGCGATTAGCGCGCGCGCAGGCGTGACGCTGCGTCCAGGCGGATCGTGTGCGCGTTGAGGTAGGCGTTTTCGATGATGAAAGCGCAGCAGTGCGCGAACTCGCGCATGTCGCCCAGGCGCCTCGGGGCTTCGATCTGCGTCTTCAGCGCGGCTACGATCTTTTCATCGAATGTCTGCACCATGGGTGTCAGGAACAGGCCGGGCGCAATGGCGTTGACACGGATGCCAACGTCACCGAGTTCCCGCGCAGCCGGCATGTTCATGCCGAGCAGCGCCGCCTTGGAGGCGGCATAGGCGACTTGTCCGATCTGTGCCTCGTAGGCGGCACCCGAAGAGATGTTGATGATCACGCCACGTTCCTCGCCGGCCTCTGCTTCGTTCGTGACCATCTGCTCGGCGCATTTCGACATGACGTTGAACACGCCGTTGACGTTGACGGCCGTCACTTGTGCGAACTTCGCCAGCGGCGTGGCCTTGCCGTCCCTGCCGAGCACCTTGCACGGTGTGGGCAACGCCGCGCAATTGATGCAGACGTGAACCGTGCCGAAGCGGGCAGTCACAGCGGCGACCGCGTTCTGGACCGATTCCTCGCTGGCCACGTCGGTTTGCACGAACATCGCCTGGTCGGTGCCGACATCCTCGAGCGCCTTGGCGCCGGACTCGGCGTTCAGATCGAAGATGGCAACGCGCGCGCCTTTTTCCTGTACCAGATAGCGTGCCGTGGCGAGGCCGAGGCCCGAAGCGCCGCCGGTAATGACAATGACTTTTCCTTCAATACGCATGACATGTCCTGTGGATTTTGAATGCGCCTCAGCGCCTTAGAACGCAGGCACGCCAGTCAAGGCGCGGCCGATGATGAGTTGCTGAATCTGGGTCGTGCCTTCCGGAATCGGTGCGACGATCGCCTCGCGCGCGAGCTTCTCGACGAGGAATTCGGTCGTGACGCCGTTACCCCCGTGGATCTGCACGGCCTGGCGGGCGATTTTCACGGCTGCCTCGCAGGCGAAATACTTGGCCATTGCCGCTTCCATTTCGGCCGGTACGCCGGCTTCGATCATCGACGCTGCGCGGTAGGTCAACAGGCGCGCTGCGTCGACGTTGGTCGCCATTTCGGCCAGCATCGCCGCAATCAACTGGTGACCCGCGATAACCTTGCCGTGCTGGCGGCGATCCTTCGCATAACGAATCGCCTCTTCGAGCGCGCGGCGACCGATGCCCAGCCCCTGGGCGGCGACGAATACGCGCGACCGTTCGAACAGCGAGAGCGTATTGCGCAGTCCCTCGCCTTCATTGCCGATCATGTTGGAGGCCGGCACGCGCACGTCGGTCAGGAAGATCTGTGCGGTGGACTGGCTGTTGAAGCCGATCTTATGGATGCCGCGGACTTCGTAGGGGTGTTCTTTGCGGTCGAGCAGAAAGTGGGTGAGCCCCTTGCGCGGGTCGTCGCTAGTGCGGCAAGTGCAGATCAGGAAGTCCGAGTACTCGCCATTGCTGATCCAGGTCTTTTCGCCGTTGATGATGAAATGATCGCCATCGCGGCGCGCCCGCGTTCTGATCTCCAGTACGTTCGAGCCGACGTCCGGTTCCGAAATGCCCATCGAGACGAAACTGTCTCCGCTCAACAGGCCGGGCAGGTAGCGTTCACGCAAATGCGGTGGGGCAACCTTCTCGAGCAGCACTACGCCAAACGAATTGATCAGCACCGGCACCGACAGGTCCGCCGAAGTGGTAGCGACCTCCTCGAACAGCATCAGCGAAGTCAGCCAATCCAGGCCCATGCCGCCGTTGGCTTCGCTTGCGATGCCCGACACCAGCCCGAATTCCGTCAACCGACGCATGATTTCGGCCATCTTGTCGCGCGGCACGAACTTGTCGCGGTATTGCTTGCTGAAGATCGGATCGATCTCGGCGTCGAGGAAGCGCCTCAGTCCGTCGATGGCAGCCTGTTGCTCTCCAGTGCGAAATACGTGTCCCATTTTGGTATCCTTATTGTTTCGCCAGTATGTTGACGCCGACTACGGCCTCTTCGATGCCATACAGGCCGCCGCCGTTTTCCTGAATGGCGATGCGTGCGTCTCGAACCTGACGCTGTCCAGCTTCGCCGCGCAACTGCGTCACCAGTTCGTGAATCTGGCCTAGACCGGTAGCGCCGATCGGATGGCCTTTCGATTCGAGCCCGCCGGACGGATTGACCGGGATGCGCCCTCCGACTGTGAATTCGCCACGTGCGGCCGCGGGGCCGCCTTCACCGAACGGCACGAGCATCAGCGATTCGGCGTTGAGGATTTCGCCAATCGCCGAGGCGTCGTGCACTTCGGCAACGTCAACGTCCTCGGGCGCGACGCCGGCCTGTGCGTAGGCCTTCTTCGCCGCGAGGTGCGCGATGATTTTTTGCGGCTCCTCGACACTGCGCGTCGTGCCGGTCTGAATCACGCTGGCCAGCACGCGCACGGCGCGGCCGGAGGCGCCCCGCAGGCGCTTCAGGCCGGCGGCGGTGCACAGGAGAGCGGCGGCGGCGCCGTCGCTGATCGGCGAGCACATGGCCGTGGTCAGCGGGTAGGTGATCGGCGGCGAAGCCAGCACCTCGTCGATCGTCATGGGCTGCTGGAATTGCGCCAGAGGGTTATGCACCGAGTGCTGGTGGTTCTTGGCCGCGACCGCGGCGAGCTGCTGCTGCGTGGTGCCGTATCGCTTCATATGATTGCGGCAGATGGCGGCGTAGACGTCCATGAACACGCTGTATGGACGATCGGACATCGTGCCGGGCGGGGGCTCCACGCCTTCGCCCAATGCCATCAGCGTCTTCTTGTTGTCCTCGACAGTCGAGACGTCCCAGCCGCCATCGAACGCGGCAAACATCCTGGCCTTGTCGGCGATGTGCATTTTTTCCGCGCCGACGGCGAGGGCTACGTCGCAGGCTCCAGCCCGCAGCGCCTGAACAGCCAGGTTGAATGCGGAAGAGCCGGCGGCACAGGCATTTTCAACGGTGAACACCGGAATGCCTTCGATGCCGATGCGGCGCATGGCGATGGGCCCAGGAATCGCGGTCTGCCCCTGGAACTGACCGTTGGTCAGCGTGGCATAGAATGCCGAGCCGATGTCGGCAGCCTCTGCGCCGGCATCTTTCAAGGCCAGGGTGACGGCCTCACCGACCATGTCGTATACGCTGCGTTCGAGCAAGCGCCCGAACGGGGTCATGCCGACACCGGCAACATAGATATCGTTCATGTCATTCCGGAAAGAGGGATGAGAAGTGCAGGATGAAGGAGTGGGGCGGCTCAACGGCCCTGGAATTGCGGCGCGCGCTTTTCGGCGAATGCCTGCAAGCCCTCCTGCAGATCAAAGCTGCGCAGATGGCGACGCAACATGACTTGCTCATGCAGCAACGCGTCGTCCCGGCTCTTGTCTGCGGACACGCGCGCGACTTGCTTCATGCGCCGCAACACGACAGGGCTCTTTCCGGCAATCTGCCCGGCGAGTTTCATCGCTGCATCGGCCAGTTCGCCATCGGGATGGACTTCGGATACGAAGCCGTAAGCCTTCATCTCGGCTGCCGAAAGCGTCTTGCCGGTGAACAGCAGATACATGGCGACGTTCTGAGGAATGAGGCGCGGCAAAACCGCTGCGCCGCCGGCGCCGGGATAGACGCCAAAGTTGGCATGAGCGTCCCCGATGGCAGCGCTTTGCGCAGCGATGACGATGTCGGCGCACATGGCCATCTCCAGCCCCCCGGCCATGGTTATGCCGTTGAGTGCTGCGATCACCGGCTTGGGGAAATTGCGCAGGCGCGCAAGCGTTGCGTCGGCACGGTCGAGGAAATCCGCTTCGCCGGCCTCTGTGTTCTGACTGGCCAACACTTCCTTCAAATCTGCGCCGGCGCAGAATGCGTGGCCAGCGCCGGTCAAGACCAGGACGCGAATGTCATCGTCAGCGGCGATCTGTGCCAGCCGGCGGTCCAGTTCGGCCAGCAGCGCCATATTCATCGCGTTCATCGCCTTGGGGCGATTCAGTGTCAAACGCGCAACCGCACCGGTTGGTTCAAACAGCAAGGTTTCTTCGGTCATAACGTCTCCGGGTGATGCATGAATGTTGTCGTGGCGGCGAGGCACAAACCTGTCCGCAGCAGGAAGTGATATTAGGCAGGGGGCGAAGACCGCGCGGCTCTTTGGAACGAAAAGTGCATTCCGCAAAGCGATCCACAGTCATCGTTCGTGGAACGCGCCTGTGAGAAGCGACTGTGGAAGGAGGGGCGTCGTCCCGGCACGGACGAAGGGCGGCGGCCGCAAGCGCGCCTTGACTCGTTCAATGGCGGTGTAGAATCGACCGCACCACCGTCTGTCAACATCGCCGCGCCTTGAAATCCGACCGCCAACCCTCCATCGTCGCAAGGCAGGAAGCGACGACCATAGCGGGCTACTGCTCGGCAATCGCCAAGACTCTGCAAGCCAGCGGAATGGACAGCGAGCGCATTTTTCGCTCCGTCGGCGTGCCACCCCAGATGGTGAACGGCCCGATGGTCCGGCTGCCTGTTGCCACCCTGACCCGGCTATACCGTGCCTGCGTGGAGGCCACCAACAATCCGTATTTCGGCCTCTCGGTCGCCCGGCACATCCATATTTCCAACTTGCATGCGCTTGGCTACGCGCTCGCCGCCAGCAGCACGCTGCTCGACTTCTGTCGCCGGCTGGAGCGGCACTTCCGGCTGGTGTCGCAATCGGCGACCGTTCTTGTCATTGAAGAAGGCGACACAATCGCCGTACGCGCCACCGATTTCAGGATCGAGGTTTGTGGCGAGACTGAAGATGCCTTCGTCGGTTTCCTGGTGCAAACGATGCGCATGTTGTACAAACCGGGGTTCAACCCGCTGTCCGTGGCATTCCATCGTGCAATGCCGCGTGAGGGCGACGAGCCGTACCTGGCCTTGATGCGAGCGCCGATCAGTTTTTCGAATCGGGCCACGACGCTGACTTTCGACAGACATGAGTTGATGCAGCCGCTCGGCGGAGCCTGCCCGGAATTGGCGCAAGTCAACGACAATATCGCGAATCAATATCTTGCACGCCTGGACAAGAGCGACGTGGTGACCGGTGTCACGCAGAAAATCATCGAATTGCTGCCTTCCGGCGAGTGCAGCAGGGAGAAGGTAGCCGAAGCGTTGTGTGTGAGCCCGGCGACTTTGCAGGTGCGGTTAGCGCAGCGCGGCACCCATTTCCTGCAGATCATGGACGACACGCGCCGGGAACTGGCCTGCAATTACATCCAGCAGCGAACCGGCTCCGTAACCGAAATTGCTTTCTTGCTTGGATTCACCAGCACCAGCAATTTCGCGCGCGCATTCAAGCGATGGACCGGAAAATCGCCAACGCAATTCCGGGACGATTGAAACGAGCAGAAGGTTTTGGCGAGCAACAACGCTCAGTCGATGCCGTCCCGCTTACTGGCTCCTGTGCGAGACCGGACGCGATGGGGCAACCCGGACTTCTCGATTCGTGACTGAAATGCCGTGAGCGGCCAGTTCTGCCTTATCGACCCGCCGTGTGTAGCGCCGCCTCGACGAAAGTAGCCACATCATGGTTTTCCGCCTTGGGACCGAATTTCACGCGAGTTTTTGTACTGTGTTCTTCGATTTGAACGATCGGCTCGACACTCGTTCACCTTGCATTGCCTCGTTCATACCTCAGGTAAATCCCTCATAGCTGCTCCGCGGGGCGCTGCCTAACATTCGCGTTGTTACCGATAACGTTGCAAGTGGTTAGAAACCACCCGGACGAGCGTCACATCACAAGGAGACCAGCAATGCGTCCTTCGAGGACTTCGATACGCGTGCTCTGCGCAGCCGTGGCCGTTGGCACGCTCGCATGGACCGCGGGCTGCGCGAACAACCCGACGGTGGCGGCCCACGACGGGGCGCCGCTCGCCGCGGCGCCCGCTGAAGCGTTGCCGCCACTGCGCAGTGTGATGGCTGCGCACTTCAAGGTCGGCGCGGCGATCGAACCCGATTCGATCGACAGTCCCGCCGACGCGGCGCTCATCGCCGCACAGTTCTCGAGCCTCACCGCCGAGAACAAGATGAAGCCGGGCACGATCGGCGTTGCGGAAGGCCAGTACAACTTCGAGCCGGCCGACCAGATCGTCGCGTTTGCTCAGGCGCACGGCATCGCGGTGCGCGGCCATACGCTCGTTTGGCACTTCAAGGCGGGCGACTGGACCGAAGCGCCGGCCTGGTTCTTCGCCGGCGATCCAAAAGACCCTCACTATCACGACATCGTGGCGAAGCGGCTCGATCGATATGTAACCGACGTCGTCACACACTTCCGCGGCAAGGTCTATGCATGGGACGTGATCAACGAAGTGATCAGCGACGACCCGCATCAGGTGTATCGCGAAGACAGTCCGTGGTATCGCGCACTCGGCAAGGACTACATCGCGATCGCTTTGCGCGCGGCGCGCGCGGCGGACCCGAACGTGAAGCTCTATATCAACGAGTACAACACGGACGATCCGGGCAAGCGCGCGAAGCTGCTCGCGTTGATCCGCGATCTCCGCGCGCAGGGCGCGCCGATTGACGGGGTTGGGCATCAAATGCATATCAGCGTGAATTGGCCACCGCTGCCGAATATCAAGCAGGCGTTCGACGACGTCGCCGCACTCGGCCTCGAAAACCAGGTGACCGAGCTCGACGTGAGTCTCTATACCGATCCGGGCGAATGCTGGAGCAATCCGCATGCATGTCTGCCGGACCTCGGCCATCCCGTGCCGAACGACATCATGCGTGCGCAAGCCGAGCGATATCGTGCGGTGTTCGCTCTGTTCGAGCAGGAGCCGAGCATCAAGGCGGTGACGTTCTGGGGCTATTCGGACAAGCATACGTGGCTGACGTCGACGCCGGTGCCGCGCAACAACCTGCCGTTGCCCTTCGATGCGAACCTGAAGCCGAAAGCTGCGCTGTGGACGATCGTCGATTCGTCTTATCAGCCGTAACGTCACCCTTCAAGCCGGAGAGCAGATGACCTCCGCTAGTGTGCGGGCCATCAAGGCTCGTCGGAGCCGACCTGCTCGAGCGCGTTCAGAGTGGCCTCGAAACCGTCGGGCTGACCGTGCGCGGTTTCATGCGTGCGCGGTGGCGACCTGGCAACCGGCGGCGGCATCCTGCCGATGCCACCGATTCAGTATGCACCCGCGCGTGGGTTGCCAGCGACCACCGGCCGCTCGGGAAGACGACGACAAGGCGTCGAGACGCGCAGCGCGAAGCCGAACCTGTGTTCTGCGCGGAGAGTTTAGCCCGCGTTTGACCGTGTTCGAGAAGGTGGAACAACAATCTCGACGTTGCCCGTCTCAACGTCGTAGACCAGACCCGAGACCGTGTACCCCCCGAAGGCACCGGTGTTCGCCCGGAAGGCTGCCACATCGAGCGCCACAGCTTTATACGGGTCGTTGATTTCCAGGCTTGCGAGTTCATCTATCGCCACACCCATATATGCTGCCAGGCGCCGCGGTTCATGACAGTAGCACCGCTTAATGCCGCAGTCGGTATGGTGCAAGACGATGAGGTTCCAGTCGGGGCCAATGTCCCCACCTGCGGCAACGGCTACTGTGCGCAGAATCCCGAGCGTTTCAAATACGGCAGGATTCACTCGACCGCCGACGTTACGGAAGATCCCCGCCTCGCCGGGCGCGAGCTTGAATATATCCATGGGATCGACGCGCGGGTCTACGCATCCAATGATTAACGTTTTGCTTGTCGGCATCATCCGGAGGTCAGGATTGAAGCTCTTTTCGGCAAACTCGACGTTACGGCGCATCAGGGTGTCGATGTAGTCCATGACGTTCTCCTTGTCTGAAGCCGACTGCATCAGATCGTGTTCAGCGGGATTCTGAGGTAGCGCTTGCCGTTGCTTTCCACAGGTGGAAGTGCACCGGCCCGCATATTCACCTGCATCGCTTGAAGAATCAGCTTTGGTAAGGCCAGCGTTGCATCTCGCGCGGTGCGTGCCGCGACGAACTCGCCCTCTGTGATCCCATCACGAGCATGTACGTTTGCGATGCGTTCGGCCCCGATGGTTGTTTCCCAGGCATAGGTGTCGCGGCCGGGTGCTTTGTAGTCGTGACTCAAGAAAAGTCGCGCTTCGTCGGGAAGGCAGAGTAAGCGCCGGATGGAGCGGAAAAGTTGCCGCGCGTCTCCGCCGGGCAGGTCGGTTCTTGCAGTCCCATAGTCCGGCATGAACAACGTATTGCCGCAGAATACGGAATCACCGATTACGTAGGCGACACCGGCTGGCGTATGGCCAGGCGCGTCAAGCACCCTGCACCCGATCGAGCCGATTATGAATTCCTCGCCGTCATCGAATAGATGATCGAACTGTGAGCCGTCGCGCGCAAACTCCGGCCCGGCGTTGAACAGGTCGCCGAAGATTTGCTGCACCGTCGTTATGGCACGCCCGATTGCGAGCGTGCCGCCGACACGAGCCTGCAGGAAAGGCGCGGCGGACAGGTGATCCGCATGCGCATGGGTCTCGAGCAGCCATTCAGTCGAAAGGCCCTCGGATTCAATATACGCAACGATGGCCTCGGCGGACCTCGATGAATATCGGCAGGTTGGCGCGTTGAAGTCGAGCACGGGGTCGATGATCGCTGCCGCAAGCGAAATCGGATCATGGACGACATAGCTCGCGGTGAACGTGGCCTCGTCAAAAAATGAACGGACGACCGGCATCCTATGTTGACCGGCACGAGTCTGAACGATGATCTCGATGGCGTGTTCAAGTGATCGATCCACGCGACGTCTCCTCTGTCTCGCCCGCGAGCCTCGCCGGGGCGTGCAATTTGTTGCGCGAGGCCTGTATGAATCGCTATACAGGCACACCATCGCAGACAAACTGTTCAGTTTTCCAGGAACTCGAGAAGATCCAGGTTGACTGCGTCCGCGTTTATCGTGGCCATGCCGTGCGAGCCGCCGGGGTAAACCTTGAGTCTTGCGTTCGGGGCGATTTCGACCGATCGTCGCGCCGATGTGTCGATGGGGACGATCTGATCGTCGTCGCCATGCAGAATAAGGAGGGGGACGTCGATTCTTTTCAAATCCTCCGTATAGTCGACTTCGGAGAATTCACGAATGCAATCGAATTGTCCTTTGATCGAGCCCATCAACCCTTGAACCTGGAAGGCATCAATCGTCCCCTGCGACACTTCCACACCCGAACGATTAAAGTTGTAGAAGGGGACGGCCAGATCCTTGTAGAGCTGCGAGCGATTGTTGACGACTCCGGCACGAAGTCCATCGAATACGTCTATCGGCAGACCCCCGGGATTTTCCGTAGTCTTCAGCATGATGGGCGGAACGGCTCCGATCAGCACCGCCTTCGCAACGCGCCCTGTTCCATGACGGCCAATGTAATGGGCGACCTCGCCGCCGCCGGTCGAATGCCCAACCAGGACCGCTCCCTTTAGATCGAGATGATTGAATAACGCTGCGAGGTCGTCGGCATACTGATCCATGTTGTTGCCTTCCCACGGCTGACCGGAGCGGCCGTGACCGCGGCGATCATGCGCAATGACGCGATAGCCTTTGGATCCGAAAAACAGCATCTGTGCATCCCAGGCGTCGGCACAGAGAGGCCAGCCGTGGGAGAAGACGATTGGGGTGCCAGTGCCCCAGTCTTTGTAGAAAATTTCGGTGCCGTCTGTGGACTTGAAATAGCTCATTACGTATTCCTTGTTGATAAAAATGGAAGGGATACTTCAGGCAGAGCAATACGGCCATCGGGCCGAATCAGCGATTGCGAATCGTTCGCCCTGCTGACACCGGCGTTCTGGATGTCCAGCGTACCTGCCGGAACCGGGGTGGTCTTGGACGAAGCGACGATACGATGGACAAACCACGGGCGGTTGCTGCAAAAGTCGAACGGGTTCGGCTTCGAAGCTGTCAACGGCGACGTTGGCGTGAACCTAGCGTCTGCGATTGTGCTGACGCCACTCCCTCGGCCCGCATCCTTCAAGGCGCGAAAACACACGTGAGAAGTGGCTCTGGTCGAAAAAGCCGCAGTTGGACGCGATGGTGGCAAGGCTCGCGTCGGTCTCGCGCAATTGGGATTTCGCTCGTTCGATCCGGTGCTTCAGCAGCCACTGATGGGGTGTGAGCCCGGTTGTCTGTTTGAACGCATCGGTGAAATAGCTCGTGGAGAGGTTGCACTGGCGCGCGAGGTCGAGAATGGACGGATTGCCGTGCAGGTGAGCGTCGAAAAATTCTTCGATTCGCCGCATCTGCCACGGCGCGAGTCCAGCGCGGCGAGGGCGGTTCGATCTATTGGCATTGCCATACCGCATCACCACGTGCTCGCAAAAGGCGAGGGCGATGTAGTCGACAAACAATGAACTCGCCGTGTCCGATTTTTCCAGAACAGCCTGCAGTGTTTGTGAAAGGCGAAACAGGACAGGGTCGCTCGCGCCGAATTCGCGTTGCATGAGACCCCCGATGCGCCGTCGCCCTTTTTGCCAGGCGAACTCCTCGATCGTGCTCTGCGAGAGATAGAGCCGGATATTGTCGAATGGCAAGTCGAGCCGGCGCGTCGGCCCCGCGCGCAGATCAAGCAGATAGCTGTAGCCCGGTACGCAGGATGTCGACCCGTAGACGCTTGCACCTGAACAACGTACGTCGGAATCCGGACACGCAATAAGCGGAATTTGAAAGACGAATGCCTCTTCCGGTTGTGGCGTCAGAGAACGTCCGGGTTGCGGCCGGTTGTTTGTCAGCCTCGAGAAAGAGATCGGGGGGCCTTGCGAAACGATGCCTGCGCGCACGGTCGGCGCTTCCAGCAGGTTGAACCGCTTGGCGAGCGCCTCCTCCAGAGACGGCGGGTTCAGATCCACAGGGCTTCTTTCGTTCATCGATCTCGCTCGCGAAGGGACCGTGCCGACGGCTCTGCCGTTGCGGGGTATCAGGTGCAAAGAAGGAATCGCTAATCTAACCGAATTTTATTTCTGCTGCGCTAACCGGGCGCCGTCGTCTGAAATGCCTGACGGCCGGCGCCCGGAGTCGCCGCCAGGCTTGCCATAACTGACCGGGCGGGAGGGTGGTGACCTGCGAATGTGCGTTACCGCTAAGCGCGTGCGTGGTCAATTTGTGTCAGCGCCGCTCGGTCGTCACGCTTCAACTAGACGTGGCAACACACTAAAACCTGCGGAATCCAGAACGAACGTGACGTTTGTTTCGCGGATTCGAGGAGAACGACCATGCATGCGCAGTTTCGCGAACCTGCCTCATCGCATCCCGCCACTGGCGACGATATGTTCGCCCGTCAACCACTTTGCATCGTCGGAGGCGAGGAAAACCGCGATCGACGCCACGTCGTCCGGTCTGCCCACGCGCCCGAGCGGCGTCTGGCTGACCGCCGAACTTTCGAACTCCGATCCGATCACTCCGGCGAGCTGTGCGCCTTCGGTCACGATCACGCCTGGATTGATCGTGTTCACGCGAATCTTGCGCGGCCCGAGTTCGCGTGCGAGCGCGCCGGTGATGGAATCGACCGCTCCCTTGGTGCCGCTGTACACGGCGGTCGTGGCGGGCGTGAGCGTCGAGACGACCGAGCTGACGTTGATGATGCTTGCGCCCTCGCCAAGATGCTTGACGGCAGCCTGCGTGGTGAGCAAAACACCGAGCACGTTGATGTCGAACTGTTTGCGGTATTGCGCTTCCGTGAACGCGTCGATAGGCGCGAATTCATAGACGCCGGAATTGTTGACGAGGATGTCGAGGCGGCCATAGGTTTCGATTGCCGCTTCGACGATGCCTTTTGCGTCGGCGGCCTTCGATACGTCTCCGCCCACGGAAATCGCCTTGCCTCCGGCCGTGGTGATGGCGGACACCACGGCATCCGCGCCACTCTTGCTGCTCGCGTAGTTCACGACAACCGACGCTCCCTCTGCCGCAAGCGCTTTCGCAATGGCCGCGCCGATCCCTTTCGACGCGCCGGTGACCACCGCCACTTTCCCTGCAAGCTTGCTCATGATTTTCACCTCAGTGTGAATGAATCCGCTGATAGAAGCCGACGTCGCGTCGCGTACGATGCGATCGCCAATGTTTTCTGCCACCCCGGGCCGATGCGGCGTCGCGATATCGGAGTGCCAATCGCATGGCGTAGCACGAATCGCCGCGTATCGTCCCGCAGGACTTTTTCTTTAGCCCCGCCACGGCGAATTTCGGATCACCGAACAGAAATTGCCGCGATGGAAATGCGGCTCCTTGTCGGCGATCACGTCGGCTTTCACGTTGCCGAAGGTGGTCTCCGGTTTGTGTTTGATGCCGTCGTAAAAGGCCTGAATGATTGCCTCCTTGAAGTGGGGCGGGCGCGGATGCGCGTGCGTCACGGCTTCGCGTTCCTCGTGGGAAAACTCGTGGTAGGAGAGTCCGAGCACGTCCATCTCGACACCGGCCGTCACCAGCGCGACGATCGGGTGCATATGGCGTGGAATGCCGGGCGTGGTGTGCAATGCGATGGCCGTCCAGACCAGATCGATGTCGCTCGCGGTGATGCCCCGGGCCGAGAGAAAGTCGCGGGCTGCATTGGCCCCGTCGACTTCGAATCGCTCGGTGGCGCTGCTGTACGCACCGGCCAGGCCCACGTCATGAAACATGGCGCCCGCGTACAACAGTTCCGGATCGAATTTCAGGCCGCGGCGCAGGCCCTCCAGTGCGCCGAACATATACACCCGGCTCGAATGATGAAAGAGCAGCGGGCTGGACGTGTCGCGCACGAACTCGGTAATTTCCCGTGCGAGCTGACTGTCGGGTACGGAGACATCCTGAACGAACTGTGACATGACGTTTCTCCATCGAGATGTGAGCGCGCGTTGACGTCCTCGCAGACGCCGCGCGCGAATGGTCTGCTACTTCGTTGCAGTCATCGCCCTGTGTCTTGCGAGGGCCTCGCGAACGCCCGCGCCGTACTCGGGGTCGGCCTTCGAGCAATTGAGGATGTGGCGTTCCTGGATATGCGCCTGAACGGAGGCCATCTGGCGAGCGGTGTTATCGAACAGCAACTGCTGCTGCGCCTCGTTCATCAGACGAAACAGATCGCCGGGCTGCGCGAAATGATCCACGTCCACGCGATGGTCCCAATGGGCGGCGTCGCCGTCGATTCGCAGCGGCGGTTCGTGAAGTTCGGGACGCACCTCCCACTCGCCGGAGCTGTTCGGGTAGTAGGACGGTGTGCCGCCGAGGTTGTCGTCGGTGCGCATGGCGCCGTCGCGGTGGTAGCTGTGGACGGGGCACTTCGGCGCATTGACGGGAATGTGATTGAAGTTCACGCCGAGCCGATACCGTTGCGTGTCGCCGTAGGAGAAGAGGCGCGCCTGGAGCATCTTGTCGGGCGAGAAGCCAATCCCGGGGACCACGTTCGCGGGCGAGAAGGCAGCCTGTTCGACCTCGGCGAAAAAGTTGCCGGGGTTGCGGTTCAATTCGAGAACGCCCACCTCGATCAAGGGGAAATCGCCTTTCGGCCAGACCTTGGTGAGATCGAACGGATTGAATGGCAGAGACCTGGCCTCATCATCGTTCATCACCTGAATGAAGAGTGTCCAACGAGGAAAGTCGCCGCGCTCTATGCTCTCGTAAAGATCGCGGCCATGCGTCTCGCGATCCTTGCCCACAAGGTGCTCGGCTTCGCTATCGGTCAGATTTTCGATGCCTTGCTGCGTACGAAGGTGAAACTTTACCCACGTCCTGCGATTGTCGGCATCGACAAGACTAAACGTATGGCTGCCGAATCCGTGCATGTGGCGATAGCTGCGCGGAATACCTCGATCGCTCATGACGATCGTGACCTGGTGGAGCGCCTCCGGCAAAAGCGTCCAGAAGTCCCAGTTGCTGTTTGCGCTGCGCAGTCCCGTGCGCGGGTCGCGCTTGATCGCATGGTTGAGGTCGGGAAAACGCAGCGGGTCACGGAAAAAGAACACCGGCGTGTTATTGCCCACGATGTCCCAGTTCCCTTCTTCCGTGTAGAACTTCACTGCGAAGCCCCGGATATCGCGCTCGGCGTCGGCGGCGCCGCGCTCGCCGGCCACGGTCGAGAAGCGCAGGAATACCGGCGTGGTCTTGCCGATTTCCGAAAAGAGTTTCGCCCTGGTGTACTGCGTGATGTCGTGCGTGACGGTGAACACGCCGTGGGCGCCCGATCCTTTGGCGTGCATGCGTCGTTCAGGAATGACCTCGCGGTCGAAGTGCGCGAGCTTTTCGATCAGCCAGATATCCTGCAGCAGCGCGGGACCACGCGGCCCGGCCGTTTCGATGTTCAGATTGTCGACAACGGGCGCACCCGTTGCGTGATCAAGACGCGTAGACGTATCGCGATTTGTCATGCCACGACTCCAGGAAGGTTGTGCGGGACCGGCGCAGCGCCGTAGCGTTCCAGGCTGGCGCACGCGCGAGGCTTTACGGGCAAATCAGCGTGCTATTGCTGCGGGCGCGGCGAGTGACGAAACTGCCGCGCTGCGGTGGCCTCTCGATCAACGGGCGATGAGGGGCAGAGGCATCGACTCGTCGATGTGGAGAAAGCGTACCTGTTGGGTGCCAGACCGATCTTGGATAAAACAACGATTCGATGGACAAATCGCGGGCGGTCGTCGCGCAGCTGTTGCGGTCGCTCGTGTTGCAGGGGAATGGCGAAGGCGAGGGAATTCCGGCGCGTTGTGTGTCGGCGAGCATCGCGCGGACGTACAAGCGTCGATAACGACGCTTGCGCATACCCGACGCTATCGCTTCTGTTGGCGCCGGTGCTTCGGCCCGCACCCTTCGAGGCGCGAGAACACCCGCGAAAACTGCCTCTGAGCGAAAAGGCCGCAGTTCGAAGCGATGGTCGCGAGGCTCGTATCGATTTTCGTTGCGCGCTCCACCACCGGGTGGCTTCGTCAGCGCGAAGACAGCGACGGCGGCATCTGGAGCGAGACCGGATCCCAGCCACCGCCGAGCGCCTTGAACGTCGAGATCGCTGCATGCGCGGATTCCGTTTGCGCTTGCGCGCGCGCGTCGGCGGCCTGGAGCAGGGTTTCGTTGGCGTGCAATACATCGATGAAGCTCGCCGCGCCGCTCCGGTACGCGGTCATCGACGAGTCCTTGGCCTTGGATAAGGACGATTCCGCGTGCGTCAGCGTGGCCGCTTGTGCTTCGCGATTCACCAATGACGAAAGCGAATTTTCCACGTCCTCGGTGGCTCGGAGGACGGACTGGCGATAAGCCGCGAGCGCTTGCTCGTCGGCGCCTTTCGCCTCGTTGACATCGGCGTTGATGCGCGCGAAATCGAACAGGCGCCAGCGCAGCCCGACAAGCCCGGCCGCCTGGCTGGCGCCGCCCGAGAACAACGTGCCGGCCGCGGCCGCGGTTGCGCTGCCGAGGAAGGCGTTCAGCGAGACCGTTGGGTAGTACTCGCTGATCGCAGCGCCAATGCGCGCATTGGCGGCGGCGAGGTGACGTTCTGCGGCGATCAGATCGGGACGTCTTTGCAGCAGTTCGGCCGGCGTGCCCAAATCTGCGAGCGTGGGCGCAACAGGGATCAACGACGGCGGGTTCAACTCTGCCCGGTGCGTGCCGGGCGGCGCACCTAACATCACGTCAAGGGAATTCGACGCTGCATCCAGCGCCGCGTCGAGGACGGGCACACTGGCCTGAACCTGGTCGAGCGAGCCTTGCGCCTGCTGAACCTGATAGTCGGCGGCCGCACCCTTCGAATACAGGAGTTGCACGTCCGCAAGCAGCGCCTGCTGCGTCTGCACCTGCCGGTTTGCGATATCCAGACGCGCCTGGAGGCCGCGTATCGTGACGTAGATATCCGCAGTCTGGGCCGCGACGGCGAGCCGGGTGGCGACCGCCGCCGCCTGCGTCGCCGAATAGTCGGCGAGCGCGGCTTCACGCTGGCGCCGCAGGCCGCCAAAAATGTCGATCTCCCAACCGGCCTCCAGGTTGGTTTCGTACTCGGTGCCCCAGCGCTCGTAACCCGGCGTGGCATTGAGCAATTGGCCCACCGGCGTGTCGACCGACTGGTAGGCTCGCGCCGCCGTGGCCGAAACCGAGGCTGAGGGAAGCAGCGCGGCGTTGGCCGTGCCGAGGCGCGCGCGCGCCTGAGCGATTTGCGCCACGGCCTGGGCCAGGTCCAGATTCTGGGCCAGCGCCAGAGAAACATAGTGCGTAAGCAGCGGGTCGTTGAAGCCTTCCCACCATGCTGACAGATCGGCAGCCGGAGCCTTTGCAGCGCTGGCGGACGGCGGCTGGGTCGCATAGCGCTGAGCCAGCGGTGCATCCGGGCGATGGTAGTCGGGACCCACGGCGCAGGCCGAAAGGGCGGCGACGCTAGTCAGGAGAGCGAGTGGACGGCGCAAAGACATGATCATCTCGGGAGCGACATCGGAAGCGGTGAAAGTGTGACCAATATACAATATGGTCACAAGTTGTCAACTGCTGGGTGAGGGGCTAAGCTTGAGACATGAACAAGCCCTTTCCCACCGCCTCTCCGTCCCGTGGCCCCTCGGACCACGAAGTTCGTGCCCAGATCGTCGAAGCCGCAACGGAATACTTCAGTCGCTACGGCTATGAAAAGACCACGGTCTCCGACCTTGCGAAGGAAATCGGGTTTTCGAAGGCCTATATCTACAAATTTTTCGACTCGAAACAGGCGATCGGCGAAGTCATCTGCGCCAATCGCCTCGCCGCCATGATTGCGGCCGTCAACGAAAACGTCGACGACGCGCACAGCGCGACGGAAAAATTTCGACGTATGTTCAAGACCTTGCTGGCAGCAGGAAGCCAGCTTTTCTTCCAGGATCGCAAGCTCTACGATATCGCCGCCGTGGCGGCCGGCTCGCCCTGGCCTTCCGTCGCAGGCTATGAAGAACAGATCCGGCAACTCATTGCCGATATCCTGCGGCTCGGACGCGAAACCGGCGAATTCGAGCGCAAGACGCCACTGGACGAGGCTGTGAATGCGATCTTTCTGGTGATGAAGCCTTACTTCAATCCTTTGCTGCTCCAGTACAACCTTGATGCTGCCGACGAGGCAACGGTTCAACTCGCGAGCCTGGTGCTCAGAAGTCTTGCTCCATAAATTTGATAGTGACTATTGACTGAAATAGTCACTGGAATCAAAATGAGGCCTCCTGTTCTTTGCGAGGGGCGACCTCATGTTCCGGCACCATCATTTTGTCTGCGCACTGAGCCTGGTTTCGCTCGCCCTCGCGGCGTGCGGCGAGCGGCCTGCCGCTGATCCGCGTACCGAGGCGCCGCTCGTGCAGACAAGCGCTGTCCACGGCGCGTCGGGCGCAAGCCGGTCGTTTTCGGGCGTCGTGGGCGCTCGCGTTCAGAGCGATCTCGGCTTCCGGGTTCAGGGAAAGGTCATTGAGCGTCTGGTCGACGTGGGCCAAACGGTCAAGCGCGGCCAGCCGCTGATGCGCATCGACCCGATTGATCTGGGATTGCAGGCCCGCTCGCAGCAGGAACTCGTGGATGCCGCACAGGCACGTGCCACGCAGACGGCCGCCGACGAGGCGCGCTATCGGGATCTCGTTGCGGCCGGCGCGGTGTCGGCGTCGACCTATGAGCAGCTCAAGGCGGCCGCCGATTCCGCGAGCGCGCAACTCGTCGCGGCGAAGGCGCAGGCGGCGCTCGCCAGCAACGCGTCCGGATACGCCGTTCTCGTGGCGGACGCCGACGGCGTGGTGGTAGAGACGCTGGCAGAGCCGGGTCAAGTGGTTGCGCCGGGGCAGATCGTCGTGCGTCTCGCGCATGCCGGGCCCCGCGAGGCCGTCGTCCAGCTTCCCGAGACGCTGCGTCCCGCACCGGGCTCGATTGCCGAGGCGACGCTGTATGGCGCGGACAAGAAGCCGGTGCCCGCCGCTTTGCGTCAGCTCTCCGATTCGGCCGACCGGCTGACGCGGACCTACGAGGCAAGGTACGTACTCGAGGGCGCGCTGTCGAATGCGCCGCTCGGTGCGACCGTGACCATCGATCTGGCCGGCGATGCCAGCCAGGGACCGGCCGCGATGGAAGTGCCGGTCGGCGCCTTGTTCGACCCGGGCACGGGCACGGGCGTCTGGACCGTCGACAGATCGCAGGCGCGGGCGAGCTGGCACAAGGTTCGTGTCACCGCCTTGAGCGACGACACTGCAACGGTGACCGGCGATCTTCACGAAGGCGACCAGGTCGTTGCGCTCGGCGCCCAGCTGATTCACGACGGAGAACGCGTGCGCCTCGCCCACGATGCCGTGTCGACGGCGTCGGTCTCCCGGCAAGGAGCTGCGCAATGAGCGGCTTCAATTTATCGGCGCTTGCGGTGCGGGAGCGCTCGGTCACGCTGTTTCTGATCCTTCTGATTTCCATCGCAGGCGTCGTTGCCTTCTTCAAACTGGGGCGGGCCGAAGACCCGCCATTCACCGTCAAGTCGATGACGGTCATCACAGCATGGCCGGGCGCTACCGCGCAGGAAATGCAGGATCAGGTGGCCGAGCCGCTCGAGAAGCGCATGCAGGAGTTGCGCTGGTACGACCGCACCGAGACCTATACTCGCCCGGGGCTGGCCTTCACCACCGTGACCTTGCTCGATAGCACGCCACCCGCCGACGTTCCCGAGGAGTTCTATCAGGCGCGCAAAAAACTCTCCGACGAAGCGGGCAGCCTGCCGCCCGGCGTGATCGGTCCGCTCGTCAATGATGAGTATTCCGATGTGACGTTCGCGCTGTTTGCGCTCAAGGCGAAAGGCGAGCCGCAACGATTGCTGGTGCGCGACGCAGAGGGACTGCGCCAGCGGCTCCTTCATGTGCCGGGCGTCACGAAGGTGAACATTATCGGCGAGCAGGCGCAACGGATCTATGTTTCGTTTTCGCACGACCGCCTCGCGACGCTCGGCGTGACGCCTCAGGATATCTTCGCAGCCCTGAATAACCAGAACGTGCTGACGCCCGCGGGGTCGATCGATACCAAAGGCGCGCAGGTTTTCATTCGTGTCGAAGGGGCTTTCGACAAGCTGCAGACCATCCGCGACACGCCCATCGTCGTTCAGGGCCGAACCTTGAAGCTCTCAGACGTGGCGAGCGTCGAGCGCGGTTACGAAGACCCGGCTAGCTTTGAGATTCGCAATAACGGCGAACCGGCGCTACTGCTTGGCGTCGTGATGCGGGACGGCTGGAACGGACTCAGCCTGGGGCAGGCGCTCGACACGGAAGTCGCGTCGATCAACGCCGGATTGCCGCTCGGGATGAGTTTCACGAAGGTGACCGATCAGGCCGTCAATATTCATTCGGCGATCGACGAGTTCATGGTCAAGTTCTTCGTTGCGCTGCTCGTGGTGATGGTCGTGAGCTTCGCGAGCATGGGGTGGCGCGTCGGCATTGTGGTGTCGGCTGCGGTGCCGCTGACGCTCGCGGGCGTGTTCGTCGTCATGGCCGCAACGGGCAAGAGCTTCGACCGCATCACACTGGGTTCACTGATTCTCGCGCTGGGCCTGCTTGTCGACGACGCGATCATCGCCATCGAGATGATGGTCGTGAAGATGGAGGAGGGCTATAGCCGCGTTCAGGCATCGGCGTATGCGTGGAGCCACACGGCGGCGCCGATGCTCTCGGGCACGCTGGTCACGGCCGTCGGCTTCATGCCGAATGGCTTTGCGCGGTCGACGGCGGGCGAATACACGAGCAACATGTTCTGGATTGTCGGCATCGCCTTGATGACTTCATGGATCGTGGCCGTTGTGTTCACGCCGTATCTCGGCGTCAAGCTGTTGCCCGACATTCCCGTGATCGAAGGCGGCCACGCCGCGATCTATAACACGCCGAACTACCAGCGTTTTCGCCGGTTCCTCGGGCGTGTGATCCGGCGAAAGTGGCTGGTCGCGGGGATCGTGGTGGGCTCGTTCGTGATTGCCGTGATGGGCATGGGGCTCGTGAAAAAGCAGTTCTTCCCGACCTCCGATCGCCCGGAAGTACTCGTGGAAGTGCAGATGCCTTACGGTACGTCGATCGAACAAACTTCCGCGGCGACGGAGAAAGTCGAGGCCTGGCTCGCGAAGCAGCCGGAAGCGAAGATCGTGACGTCGTACATTGGGCAGGGGGCGCCGCGCTTCTATCTGGCGATGTCGCCTGAGCTGCCGGATTCATCCTTCGCGAAGATGGTGATCCGCACGAATGACGAGAAGCAGCGGGAGGCGCTCAAATTCCGTCTGCGCAAAGTGATTGCCGAAGGCCTGGTGCCAGGGGCTCAGGTGCGCGTTACCCAACTGGTGTTCGGCCCTTACTCGCCTTACCCCGTTGCGTTCAGGGTCATGGGCCCGGACTCCCAGACCTTGCGCACGATCGCCGCGCAGGTCGAACGGACCCTGAACGCGAGCCCGATGATGCGAACGGTGAACGCCGACTGGGGGCCGCGCGTTCCCACGGTGCATTTCACGCTGGATCAGAATCGACTCGGTGCGTTCGGCTTGACGTCGAGCGCCGTCGCACAACAACTGCAATTCCTGCTGACCGGCATTCCCGTCACGCACGTGCGCGAGGACATTCGTTCGGTGGAACTTGTCGCGAGATCGGCGGGCGACATCCGGCTCGATCCACAGCGCATCGACGGATTTACGCTGATCGGCGCGGCAGGTCAGCGCGTGCCGCTCTCGCAGGTCGGCAAGGTCGATATCCGAATGGAAGAGCCGATTCTTCGCCGCCGCGATCGGACGCCGACGATCACTGTGCGTGGCGATATCGCGGAGGGGTTGCAACCGCCCGACGTGTCGACCGCGATGCTCGTGCAGCTTCAGCCTATTGTCGCGAAGCTGCCAGAAGGCTACCGGATAGAGGAGGCGGGTTCCATCGAGGAAGCCAACAAGGCGACGAAGGCGCTCGCACCCCTGTTCCCGATCATGATCGCGCTGACCCTGCTCATCATCATTTTCCAGACGCGCTCGATTGCCGCGACCATGATGGTGTTCGCGACCAGTCCGCTGGGTTTGATCGGCGTTGTGCCGACACTGCTGCTGTTCGACCAGCCCTTCGGGATCAATGCGCTGGTGGGGCTCATTGCGCTCTCCGGCATCCTGATGCGCAATACGCTCATCCTGATCGGCCAGATCGAGCAGAACGCGCGCGAGGGCATGACGCCGTTCGACGCGGTGGTGGAGGCCACCCTCCAGCGCTCCAGGCCTGTGATCCTGACCGCGCTAGCCGCGATGCTCGCCTTCATTCCGCTGACCCATTCCGTATTTTGGGGCACGTTGGCTTATACGCTGATAGGAGGGACGTTCGCCGGCACGATTCTGACATTGGTGTTTCTGCCGGCGATGTATTCGATCTGGTTCAAGATCCGGCCCGGTACAGGGGAAAACCACTCCGCGCTCGAACCCAGTGCCAGTGCGATTATGTAGACATGTCCACATCCGGGCGATGCTGGTTTCGCCCGGGGCTCGTCGATGCGGGCCCTCAACGAGGCATTCGGACAGGAAGCAACTCCGTGTCTGAAGTCCTCAAGACGACTGCGGTATTGGCAGGACACTCAAACCGACGTTCCGCGGAAGCAAACCAAACCTGAGCGCATCGGCTGTGGAACATCCGAATTTAGGGGTTTTGCAACAAGCGACGACGTGATTGTATGGCTCGTCCTGGCCGATCGCGCGCTCGCCGATTTCGCCGTTAGCTGTCGTTCAAAACATTCCCGGGCGCGGGGCGAAAGTCAGGGATCGGGTGGACTGAAAAAATCCAGACGGAATGTGCGGTATCCAACGTACCGCCGCTGAAACTCCCTACAGCGATGCTGACAAATTGACTACGCTTCTGGCGGCATACCCAGGAGCGTGGTCTACGGTGTGGACCCCGCGAGATGCCACAGGACAAACGACGAGAGGAGGTGCCAGCGATGCCTACGATCACTACCCCGGATGGGGTAGAAATCTTCTACAAGGATTGGGGGTCCGGTCAGCCGATCCTCTTCAGCCATGGCTGGCCCCTGTCGGCCGACGACTGGGACGCCCAGATGATGTTCTTCCTGCACCACGGCTACCGGGTGATCGCCCATGACCGGCGCGGGCACGGTCGGTCCGACCAGGTCGGCACCGGCAACGACATGGACCACTGGGTCGCCGACCTCGCTGCACTGACCGAGCAACTCGATATCCGCGACGCGATCCACATCGGGCACTCCACCGGCGGCGGTGAGGTGGCCCGCTACGTCGCTCGCCACCAGGAGCGGGTCGCCAAGGCAGTGCTGGTGGCCTCGTTGACGCCGAACATGGTGAAAACCGACGCGAACCCCGGCGGTCAGCCGCAAGAGTGGTTCGAAGCGGTTAAGTCGGGCGTGCTTGGCAACCGGTCGGAGTTTTACCGCGCAGTCCCGGAGGGTCCGTTCTACGGATTCAACCGTCCGGGCGCCAAGCCGTCTGAGGCAGTGATCGCGAACTGGTGGCGCCAGGGCATGGCCGGCAGCGCCCAGGCCCACTATGAGACCGTCTTCTCCTGGCTGGAGGACTACACCGAAGATCTGAAGAAGATCAGTGTGCCGGTCCTCGTCATGCACGGCGAAGACGACCAAATCGTCCCGTTCGCCAGTTCGGTGCCGCGCGCAGTCGACCTGCTCGCGAACGGCACGCTGAAGGCATACCCTGGCTTCCCGCATGGCATGCTGACCACCCACGCGGACGTCCTCAACCCCGACCTTCTCGCGTTTATCAGATCCTGACTGGACGAAGGGACTGCTGACGGCGCTGAGCATCTGCTAGATCTCGGCGTCGATTCGTTCTGTGATTCGTCTCGTAACGTCTTGGGCCACAGACGAAAATCAGGTCGATGCGTTTTGGGCGCGGCTTCCCCAACTTTCAACTCGCGCGAATAGAGAGAAGGATCCAGGCGGGCGCGCACTCGCGACCTCCTTCGCCCCGTCACCCCTCTGCGCGCCGCCATGCGTGCCTCGGACAGACCGTTGCCGCGCGTCCACGTCGCGCGTGCCCCGATGCCGGGCGATGACGAGCCACTCTGAGCATGCGTCGCTGGGCGGACGTATTTCGGCTCTGAACAGCCTTTCAGACTGGCACTACACCAATGTCTGCCTACGGGGGTACAACTGCCCGCGGTATCTCCCCACGTTTGCGGGTGCATGGTCAGCGTTTTCGGAAGGTCCACACCCAGATTTAAACGGTCATTGGCGACTCACCGACGCATACAAATTACTTACAGTTTCAATTATAGTTGATTTATCAACTTGAAAGACGGAGGGGCGATGACGACCGAACAACAATTTGTCGGGACGCTGGAAGCGCGATTGCTGGATGTGCTAGCTGATGGAGCGCAACAGAGCGTCGCGCAGTTGGCGGCAGCCTCGGGTGTAGCTGGCCGGCGACTAACAAACGTGCTTAGGGCACTGGTGTTGAGCGGCGACGTGCATGTTTCGCAGCGCGACAGCCGAAGTGGCGAGCGCCATTTCAAGCGTGGCCTGGCACCCGTCAAAGACCGGGCGCCACGCATGCAACAATCGACGGACACTGCAAAAAAGTCGCCCACGATGGACCCGGTCTACGCGGCCTTTCATGCGATGGCCGCCCTTGGACACCACCCTGAGCAATACTGATCATGAACTGCAAACCCAAAATTATTCACTGGGAGGACGTTGAACCTACACGTTCCTTCCTGAAGTATTCGATCCCTGCCAGGGATCTTTGTCTGGGCTTGGACGAATGGCCCCTGTTCCTCGAAACGAGCATGGGTAGCGGCAAGCCATTCGAGCGCATGCAGCGGCTGGAAGAGGGTACCCTGTACCGGCAGGGCAGAGATCTCGTCCTGCTTGTGCTTGACCGCAAAGTCCGGTCAGGTCCCTTTCGGGAGAAAGTCTTCTCGATGGTTGTTTCTTAACGAAGCAGGGTAAGCAATCTTTATCGCACTCATCAGAGCAATCCGCCTCACGGATCCTGGACCACACCGTCAGCCTGAAGAGGAGCACGGGAGAGGGACGACCTCGCCGGACACTTTATTGCGCAATCGGCGCTTTTGGCGTACCGGTTTGTCGGGGGGCGAGCGCGCCGTGCACACACTGGCCGGGCGCCCGTGCAGGCGAGACGCGATGCGCACGGGTTGCGTGTCGCGCGGCATCGGCAGGACACGGGCCACTCAGGCGAATCTCAGGTCGCGTCGCGTACCGGGAAAAATCGGTTGTCCGGACGCGGGAGGCCCAGATGATCGCGCAGCGTCGTCCCTTCGTATTCGCGCCTGAAAATGCCGCGCCTCTGCAATTCGGGCACGACCTTCTGCGCGAAATCGTCGAGCCCGTCCGGCAGGTACGGAAACATGACGTTGAACCCGTCCGAGCCTTCCTCTACCAGCCATTGCTCCATTTCGTCGGCGATCATCTCCGGCGTGCCGGTCATCTGCAAGCCGGAGTAGCCGCCAACGCGTTGTGCAAGCTGGCGCACCGTCAGCCCTTCAGTTTGGGCCATTTCGATCACACGTTGCCGGGACGTGCGACTTGCATTGCTCTCTGGAATTTCGGGCAGCGGCCCATCGGGCTCGAGGCCCGAAACGTCATGGCCCAATGCGATCGACAGCGATGCGATACCGCTGTCGTAATGCACGAACGAATCGAGGCGCTCGCGCTTCTCGCGCGCTTGCTCGAGCGAATCGCCTACCACGACGAACGCACCAGGGAGAATCTTCAGGTGATCACGCTGCCTGCCGAGCGCATCGAGCCGTCCTTTGACGTCGGCATAGAAGCGCTTGGCGGCGTCGAGCGACGATTGCGCCGTGAACACGGCTTCGGCCGTTTCGGCGGCCAACTGGCGGCCGGCCTCCGACGAACCGGCCTGCACGACGACGGGCCAGCCCTGCACCGGGCGCGCGATATTCAGCGGGCCGCGCACGGAAAAATGTTCGCCCTTGTGGCTGAGGACGTGCAGCTTTTGCGGGTCAAAATACAGGCCACTTTCGGCATCGCGCACGAACGCGTCGTCAGCCCAGCTGTCCCATAGGCCCGTGACGACGTCGAAGAATTCGCGCGCGCGATGATAGCGGGCATCGTGCTCCACGTGCTCGTCGAGGCCGAAATTCAGGGCGGCGTCCGGATTCGAAGTGGTCACGAGATTCCATCCGGCGCGCCCGCCGCTCAGGTGATCGAGCGAGGCAAATCGGCGCGCGACGTGATAGGGCGCCTCGAACGTCGTCGAAGCGGTCGCGACGAGGCCGATGCGCTCGGTAACCATCGCGAGCGCGGACAGCAGCGTGAGCGGCTCGAACGACGTCACCGTGTGGCTGCGCTTGAGCGACTCGATCGGCATGTTCAGGACTGCAAGATGATCGGCCATGAAGAATGCGTCGAAGCGAGCGCGTTCGAGCGTCTGGATGCAGCGCCTCAGGTGCGTCAGGTTGAAGTTGGCGTCCGGCCACGCGTCCGGATGACGCCACGCGCCGGTATGCAGGCTGACTGGGCGCATGAAGGCACCGAGATGCAGTTGTCGTTGACGTTTCATGGTGGAGCGCCGAGGGCGTCATCGGGAAACAGGGAGCACCAACGATACGCCGGATCGGCGCATTGCGCTGGACGTCACATTGGGCCGCGTTCGGGATTGCCGCCCGATTTCGCAGGCTTTTCACCTCGGCCCCGGGGCAGCCCGAGGCTGTTCTGGCGGTTGGATCCCAAAGCGGCGCACGGCATGCATCCGCGCGCCGCCCTTTTTTTGTTACTGCCTGACGGCAACGGTCTGCTGCACGGGCAACAGCGCCCATTGATGCTCGCGCACCACGAGGTCGATGCTTTTCACGCCGTCGACGCGGCGCGTATGCGGATCGAAGGTCGCCTTGCCGAATACCACGCTCGGCACGTCGTGCAGCTTCGGTAGCGCGTCGTGCACGCCCTGGCGTGTCGTGCCGCCCGCGCGCAGCGCATAGGCGGCGATGATGGCCGCGTCGTACGCGTAGGCGTTGAACGCGTCGGGGTCCCGATGATATTTTGCCTTGAAGCCCTGCACGAAGCGCTGAACCTCGGGGCGCGGGTCGCCGGGAAAGAAGCTCGTGTTCGTTGTCACCCCATTCACGGCGTCGCCGCCCAGCTCGAGGAATTTCGGTGAATAGACTGAGCCCGCCGCGACCACCGGCAGGCCGATCCCGCTTTCGCGCGCCTGGCGCACGATCTGCGCGCCATCGGCGTAATAAGCGATCAGCACGAGGGCGTCCGGGTGCGTGTCCCGCACACGAATGAGCGTTGCGCGAAAGTCCTTGTCAGTGGGCTGATAGCCTTCGGCGGCAATGACCTGCGCACCGCGTGCGTCGGCGGCCTTCACGAACACGTCCTTGCTGGCGCGCCCCCAGTCGGTGTTCTGATAGAGCACTGCCACGCGCTTGAAGCCCTGCTTCACGGCGAGATCGGCGATGAGCGGCTGCGCGTCGGCCTGGCTGACCGATGGGCTCCAGATATAGTCGCCGCCCTTGGTGAAGTCAGGGTGCGAGTTCGTGAAGCCGAGCTGCACGAGGCCCGCGCGCTGATAGATCGGCGAGGCCGCCATCGAAGCCGGGCTCGAAAAATCGCCGAGCTCGATCAGGATGCGAGGATCGGAGACGAACTTCTGCGCGATGGTGACGGCCTGGCGCGGGTCGCTCTGGCTGTCCTCGAACACGTAGCGCAGCGGATGACCGTTGATGCCGCCTTGCGCGTTGATCTGCTCGAGCGCGAGATCGAAGCCCGCTTGCCATTGGGCGCCGTACTGCGCGTTCGGGCCCGTGAGCGGACCGCTCACCCCGAACCAGACAGGTTCGCCCGTCGCAGCCGCGGCTTGCGCGTTTGTGCCAAACGCGAGAAAGCCCGCGCCGCCTGGCGCGAGCACGAGCGCAACCGCGAGGCGGGCGAGCAGCTTGCGTTTTGCACCACGAAATGATGTCGTCATGGCTGTGCTTCCTTTGTGGATTCGTTGAGTTCGCATGAATGGAAAGCGATTTCCTGTCGAGTCTCCAACGTGCCCTCCCTCTGCACAACAAAGCGATTCAACTATCGATATGCGGTTCACAAGGGCCCGGTTCCGCTTCGTGAAGTGCGCCGGGCGCGTCGTTCAACAGGCACAAAGCGCATTTCAGCAATGCGAATAAGCATTTCACAGCCGCGCTTAAAAGCTTTGACACGAAACTTGGTTGGTCCGCCTCTTTGCCGCGTGATTAGATCTCGGCACATCAATCCGTTGTACGGGAACAGAGCATGGCAAACGGGGTAGGCAAAGAGGGCGGCGCATTGGCGTCATTCAGGTGGCTGCGCGCGCTGGCGTGCTTCGGCGCGCTTGCGCTGCCGTGCGCGGCGCACGCCGCCGACCCATACTGGGTAGGCGTGAGCGGACCGCTAACCGGTCAGGACGCCCAGTACGGCGAGCAGTGGAAACGCGGCTTCGACCTCGCGCTCGATCAGATCAACGGCAGCGGCGGCATTCATGGCCACCCGCTGCAATACGACTTCGAAGACAGCCGCAGCGACCCACGCCAGGCCGTGGCCATCGCACAGAAGTTCGCGGGCGACAGCCGCATCCTGCTGGAACTGGGCGACCTCTCGAGCGGCGCTTCGATGGCGGCTTCGCCCGTCTATCAGCGCGCGGGGCTCGTGCAATTCGGCTTCACGAACTCGCATCCCGACTTCACCAAGGGCGGCGACTATATGTGGAGCACGGCGATCAGCCAGGCGGAGGAGCAGCCGATGCTCGCGAAATATGTAACCGGCGGCCTTGGCTTCAGGAAGATCGCCGTGCTTTATCTGAATAGCGATTGGGGCCGCACCAGCGCGGACATCTTTGCGAAGGCCGCGCGTGCACACGGCGCGCAGATCGTGGCCGCCGAAGGTTACCCGCCCGACGAAAAGGATTTCCGCGCAACACTCACCCGCGTGCGCAGCGCCAACCCCGATTCGATCGTGCTGATCTCCTACTACTCGGACGGCGCGCAGATCGTGCGCCAGGCGCGCACCGCGGGTGTCACGCTGCCCATTGCCGCCGTCGGATCGGTGTATTCGCCGAAGTTTCTCGAACTCGGCGGGAACTCCGTGAACGGCGTCTATACCGAGTCGAACTTCTTTCCCGGCGATCCGCGCCCCGAGGTGCAGAGCTTCGTGCAGCGTTATCGCGCGAAGTACGGCGCCGATCCCGACACGTTCGCCGCGCGCGCCTACGACGCGATGATCCTCGCGGGTGAATTGTTGCGCCGCTACGGCGCGACGCGCGCCGCTGTGCATGACGGCCTCGCGCAAATCGACGATGTGCCGAGCGTGATCTTCGGGCGCTTTCGCTTCGACCCGCAAACGCGCCGCGTGGCGGGCGCGAAGAATCAGGATCTCGTCGTCAAGGACGGCAAGTTCGCGCGCTGGGACGGCGCGAGCGCGCTGCGCGCGCAGTAGGCGCCGTGTTTTTCGCACTTCCCATACGGAACCTCCGCGACCATGAGCGCATGGCTTGACTACACCCTCAACGGCCTGATCGTCGGCAACATCTATGCGTTGCTGGCGGTTGGGCTGGCGCTGATCTTCGGCGTCTCGCACCTCATCAACTTCGCGCACGGTTCCGTGTATATGGTCGGCGCGTTCATCGGCTGGCTGTGTCTCACGCGGCTCGGCCTGCCGTTGCCGCTCGCGCTCATTGCCACCGTGGCGGGATGCGCGCTGCTCGGCATGGTGATCGAGCGCATCGGTTTGCGTCCGCTGCAAGGGGCCGCGCGCATCGCACCGCTGCTCGCCACCATCGGCATCAGCTTCGTGCTCGATCAGCTCGCGCAGCTCGCCTTCGGGCCCGATCCGCGCCCCGTGCCGTCGCCGCTGCCGAACTGGACGCTCGCGATCGGCGGCGCCACGCTGGGCTCGCTTGACGTGCTGATCGCGGCGATCGGCATCGGTGCGGCCGGCGTGCTCTACGCCTTCCTGCGCTTCAGCCGCCTTGGCTGGGCCGTGCGAGCGACGGCCCAGGACCGCGACGCCGCGCAGCAGATGGGTGTCGACGTCAACGCGGTCAACCGTGCGGTGTTCGCCATCGCGTGCGGCCTCGGCGGACTGAGCGGGCTGCTCGTCGGCATGTACTACAACAGCATCGACCCGGCGATGGGCTTCCAGGCCACGCTCAAAGGCGTCGTGGCGCTGCTGATCGGCGGGCTCGGCAATGTGCCGGGCGCGATCGCGGGCAGCCTCATTCTCGGGCTCGTGGAGAGCTATGGCGTGGCGCTCTTTGGCACGAGCTATCGCGATCTGTTTGCGTTCGTGTTGCTGCTGGCGTTTCTGGTGTGGCGTCCCAACGGCTTGTTCAGCGCAAACCGGCGCTTGCCGCCGGAGCCGCTCACGGGCACCTTTGTTTCGAATCGGCGGGCGCTGAGCGTGCCCAGGCCCGCGATCGCCGCCCTGATCGTGATCGCGGCCGCGCTGCCGTTCGTGGTCGCTTCGCCGTATGTGCTGCAAACGCTCACGAACGCATGGATTTATGGCCTGCTCGCGCTGAGTCTCACGCTCGTGGCGGGCACCGTGGGGCAGATCTCGCTGGGCCACGCGGCGCTGCTGTTGATCGGCGCCTATGCCTCGGCGCTGCTCAGCGCCCATTTCGGATGGACGCCCGCGTTGACCATTGTGCTGGCAGGATTGCTGACGGCGGCGCTCGGCACGCTGCTGGTCTATCCGTCGTTCCGCCTTCGCGGCCACTACGTTTCGATCGCAACGCTCGGCATTGGCGAAATCGTGGGACTGATCGTGCTCAATTGGGACGGTCTCACGCGCGGCCCGATCGGTGTGTCGGGGATCGCGCCGCTCTCGCTTTTCGGCTGGGCGCTCGAAGGCGCGCGCCAGGTTTACTGGTTCACGCTCACCGTCCTGATCGTGCTCGCGCTGCTGCAACTGCGGCTGCTGCGTTCGCATCTGGGCCGCACATGGCGCGCGGTGCGCGAAGACGACGTGGCCGCGCGCGCGTACGGCGTGCGTCCGAACCGCTACAAAGCCCTTGCGTTTGCGTGGGGCGGCTTCGCGGCGGGGATAGGCGGCGGCATTGCCGCGCACCTGTACAGCTATATCAACTACCAGACTTTCGATTCGCAGGTGTCGATTCTCGGCCTGACGATGGTGATCCTGGGCGGACTCGGAAACGTTGCGGGCGCACTGATCGGCGCGACGGCGCTGATTGGCCTGCCCGAGCTGTTCCGCTTCGCGGCGGAGTATCGAATGCTTGTGTACGGTGTCGTGCTTCTGTTGCTCGTGCGATTCAGGCCGCAGGGTCTGTTCGGTTCGGTCTGAAGGGGGATCTGCGATGTCCATCCATTCCACGGCGCAAGCCGAAATCCTCTTCGACGTGCGTAATGTCACGCGCCGGTTCGACGGACTGACCGCGGTTGCGGGCGTGAGCCTTTCCATTGCGCGAGGCGAATGCGTGAGCGTGATTGGCCCCAACGGCGCGGGCAAGTCCACGCTCTTCAACCTGCTCGCGGGCGCCGACATGCCCAACGAAGGCGTGATCCGCTTCGAAGGCGAGGATGTAACGGGCTATGCGCCCGAGCAGCTTGCTGCGCGCGGCCTCGCGCGCACGTTCCAGCACGGCCGCGTATTTGGCAACCTGAGCGTGCTCGACAACGTCCTGATGGGCGCGCATGCACGCCTTGACGCCGCGCGCAAAGGCTTGCCGGTTGCCGGGGCAGTGGTGGAATTGCTGCGCGCGTTGTTCCAGCCGCCCGCAGTGAGGCGAGAGGAGGCGGCGCTGCGCGCCGAAGCGCACGCCGTGATCGCGCGCTTTGGCGAGCGTCTCGCGCCGCGCGTCGATCAGCCCGCGCATAGCCTCTCCTATGCGAACCGGCGGCGCGTGGAGATCGCGCGCGCGTTGATGCTCGGCCCACGCATTCTGCTGCTCGATGAACCGACCGCCGGCATGAACGAATCCGAAACGGCCGAGATGCTCGCGCTGCTGCTCGATCTCAAGCGCGAAGGGCTGACCATTCTGCTCATCGAGCACAAACTCGAACTCGTGATGACGCTGTCCGACCGCGTGCTCGTGCTCGACGAGGGCCGCGTCATCGCAGCGGGCGCGCCGCACGAGGTGCGTCATGATCCGGCAGTGATCGAAGCCTATCTCGGTCATCACCATGTCGGCGCCGACGATCTATCGCGTGCGGTGGGCTTATGAGCGAGGCGCACGTCATTCCACTTTTCAACGACGCTTCACGCGAACGCCGCGCCATGACCACGCCGCTCCTGAAACTCGAGCGCATCGACACGTTCTACGGCCAGAGTCAGGTCCATTTCGGCGTGACTGTCGAGGTGCCGCGCGGCGAGATCGTCTGCCTGCTAGGCGGCAACGCGAGTGGCAAATCGACGACCATGAAGGTGATTCTCGGCCTGCACAAGCCGCGCGCGGGCACGGTGAACTTCGACGGCGCGCCGCTCGACGGGCTAAGCACCGCACAGATCGTGCGCCGCGGGATCGCCTCCGTGCCGGAGGCGCGGCGGCTGTTCGGTGACATGAGCGTGCGCGAGAATCTGCTGATGGGCGCCTTCACGCGGCGCGACCGCGAAGGCATTGCCGAGGACTACGAACGCATGCTGACGTTGTTCCCGCGTGTGAAGGAGCGGCTCAGCCAGCGCGCGGGCACGCTCTCCGGCGGCGAGCAGCAGATGCTGGCGATGGCGCGTGCGTTGATGAGCCGACCGAGGCTCGTGTGCATGGACGAGCCGACGATGGGACTGTCGCCGCTTTATGTCGACAAGGTGCTCGACCTGATCCGCACGATCAACGCTCAGGGCGTGACGTTCTTCATGGTCGAGCAGAACGCGAGCCTCGCGTTGCAGATCGCGCATCGCGGCTACGTGCTGCAAACCGGGCGTGTGGTGCTCGCGGGCGAGGCTGGCGCGCTGCTCGCCGACGAGCGCATTCGTGACGCTTACCTGGGCGGCCCGCTCGCGGCGCAGACCGCCTCCTGAGCGCGCGGCCGGCGTGTCCGCCACTCGGCGCGACGTGCAGTCGTGCCGCTCATTCGCCCGAGCCATAGCCCGGCGGCGCCTGGAAGCCGCCATACGCATCTTCCAGCAGGCGTGCAAACGCGATCGGCGTGCGATCTTCCAGCCACGGTCCGACCGCCTGTGCGCCGATCGGCAGTCCGTCGTCGTCCAGGCCCAGCGGGAAGCTCGTCGCGGGCAGGCCGGGCAGCACCGGCAAGCCGGCCCAGTAGAAGAAGTCGCTAAAACGCAGCGTACGCACGCCGTCCGCGAACGTCACGGCGAACCCGCGCTGGTCCTTGGGTTCGCTGTGATCGTGGCGGAAAGCCGGCGTGGGGGCGACGGGCGTGACCACCACGTCGAACGCTTCGAAGAGCGCTTCCCATTGCGAGCGCAGCGCGAAACGGCGCTCGTTGGCGGCCAGCCAGTCGCGATGCGAGATCGAAGGCGCGCGCAGCGTGGCGGCTTCGTGGCTGTCGTCGTCGTGCGCGAGGGCGGCGAGGCGCGCTTGCGCAGTCTTGTCGGGCAACGGCTGCACCGCCGATGAACCGAGCAGCGTCCGGTACACCGTGTGCGAAGTGCGCAGATCAGGCAGCAAGCCTTCGGGTAGATCGGCAGGGCGCCGGAATTTCACGCGCTGCGCGTTCAGGCGCTCGACCACGCGATCGACAACGAGCCGCTCCGAGGCGCTCGGCTCCACGCCCGGCCAGCGATCGATCACGAGCACGCGAAACTCGGCGAGCCGCGAGTGGCGCGGCGGCGGCAGCGTGACGCGCCACGCCTTGTTCAACTCCGGGTCGCGGTTGAGCAGCAGGCCGAGCGCGAGATCGAGATCGGCGGCGGTGCGCGCCAGCGGCCCGGCCACGCCGAGATCGCGCGGTGCGTGGCGGCCGGGCGGCAGGCCGGATCCCCGCGTGGCGATGAGGCCATAGCTCGCCTTGTGCCCATAGACGCCCGTGAAATGCGCCGGAATACGCACGGAGCCGCCAATATCCGAGCCGACTTCGAGCGCGACATAGCCCGCCGCGACGGCCGCCGCACCGCCGCCCGATGAGCCGCCAGGCGTACGCGCAAGGTCCCACGGATTACTGGTGTTGCCATAGACCGCGTTATAGCTCTGCAAATCGGTGAGCCCGAGCGGCACGTTGGTCTTGCCGATCACGACTGCGCCTGCCTCGCGCAACGCGGCGACCACCGCTGAATCGCACTGCGCGCGGTTTTCAGCCAATTCGGGCTTGCCGACCGTCGTGACGAGCCCTTCGGCATCGAACGATTCCTTCACGGTGATGGGTACACCGAGCAGTGGCTTGCGCTCGCCGCGTGCGAGCGCGGCGTCCGCGGCACGGGCGTCGGCGCGGGCGCGTTCGTCGTCGCGCACGACGACTGCGTTGATCGCGCCGTCGAAGCGGTCGATGCGCGCGAGGCTGTGTTCGAGCAACTCGAGTGCGCTCACGCGGCCTTCGGAGAGCGCGCGGGCTTGTTCGCTCGCGCTTGCGAAGGTGAGCGCATCGAGCACGCTGGCAGTGTCGGTGTCGGTGTCGTGCAGGTTAGTGGTGCTCATGGTGTGGCTTTCCTTGTGGTCAGGTCGGCTCAGGCCGGTGCGATCCATGCGTCGGACAGGTCTCCGGCCGTGAGATCGATGCTGTTGTTGAGGTTGTGCAAGCGGCGGTTGTAGACCTGTACCGCCGAGGGCACGGTCACGAGCGGGAGCACGGGCAAATCGCGGCCGACGATCTGCTGGATCTGCTTGAAGTTCGCCGCGCGCCGAGCGTCGTTCTGCTCGACGGCCGCTGCCTTGAAGAGCGCGTCGACCTCCGGACTCTGGTAATGCGACGCGTTGATCCAGATGAGCGGATGCGTCACGCCGTCGCCCCAATAGATGCGCTGCACGCCCACGGTCGGGTCGTAGAGGCGCCCGAGCCCGTTGATGTTGAGATCGAAGTCGCGTGCGGTATAAGCGCGGCGCAGATACGTGGGCAGATCGCCGTCGAGAATCGTCGCCCTGATGCCCACGCGAGACAGCGCCGCACGCAGGTATTCGGCGCTGCGCCGGAAATCGCTGCCGGTGATGTAGTTGATCTTCACCGTGAAGCGCTGGCCGTCCGCGCCACGTTTTTGACCCGCGGCGTCGAGCAGCGCATTGGCCTTTGCGACATCGTACGAATAGGCGAAGGTGCTGTCGTCGTAGTAGTCGGCGAGCACGGGCGGCACCGGCGAATTGACGACCTGCGAACGGCCGTAGAACACGTGATCGCGCAGGAAGTTGCGATCGACCGCATGCGCGATGGCGCGGCGCACGTCGGCGTTCGCGAACACCGGATTGTCGAGATTGAATTCGAGGAACGCTGCATTGTTGAGGTACGCGTCATAGCTGTCGTCCACGCGCAGATGTGGCAGGCTCGCAAGCCGCGGCAAGTCGGCGAGCGCGACGTTGGTGGCGGCGTCGACTTCGCCCGTTTCGAGCGCCGCCGAAATCGCGCCTTGGTCGGGCGTGATGCGATACACCACGTGGTCGAGATGCGGCGCGCCCTTGCGCCAGTAGTCCGGGTTGCGCTTGAGGCTGATGTACGTGCCGCGCACCCATTTGTCGAAAACGAACGGACCCGTGCCGACGGGCGCGAGCACGTTCGGGTTCGTCACGGGATCGCCTTCGCCGTAGCGGTGTTGCGGCACGATCGGCAGTTCGGCCGAAGCGAGCGCCTTGAGCAGATACGGCGTGGGCTTGTCGAGCACGAGTATGGCTGTCAGCGCGTCGGGCGTGTCCACGCGGGAGACGTTCGCCAGCGTGATGCGCCCGCGCGGGCCGAGGCGCTTTTGCGTGAGTACGGAAAAACGCACATCGTTCGATGTGAATGGCTGGCCGTCGTGCCAGCGCACGTCGGGACGCAGCGCAAACGTATAACGCAGGCCGTCGTCGCTCACCGACCAGCGCACCGCGAGCAGCGGCTGCGGACGGAACTGTGCGTCATAGCGCAGCAGTCCCTCGGAAATTTTCGCGCTGATGTTGCGGATCACCGTATTGGTGTCGAGCAGCGAGACGAGGCCGGGGGGCTCCTGCTGGACCGCGTAGGTGAGGGTGCCGCCCGCTGCAGGCGTGGGGGATGCGGCGGCCGTCTGTGCGCGCGCCGCGAGCGGCATGCCGGCTCCGCTCGCGAGCAGGCTCGCGGAAAGTTGCAGGAAAGCCCTGCGGTCGATACTCATCGTGCCTCCAGTGGTGGAAACGGGATTCGGCGCGCCTCGCGCGCCGCAATGCGTTCGTGCCAACGCGGGAACTAGTCGGGCTGCCGATAGCCTTTGCAGGTATCGTTGTGCAGGTTCGCTGTACGGAATTCGTCGGCGTAAGGACAGCGGCCGGCAACGCTTTGCTGCGCGAAAATGCGCGGCTTATGAGGCCTGACCGAGCACGCCGAGCCATAGCTGCCCGATCAGTAGTACTCAAGACGTTACCTCCTGTATGCAGGCGCTGGCGCGAGGCGTATCACCGTGTGGCGCAAGCGTTCGCGCCCGCAGCGGTCCAGACGGGGTTGAGAGCGCGCGTTTCACGCCAGGGCGAGCGCGCGTGTGCGGCGAGAGCCGCTCATTGCCGATTATGGTTTTCGCCTTGAACGACGGCCAATATCAATTCGAGATTTACATATCGGCCGCTGATAATACGAACATCGAATCATTTCCGGTATCCGTCGTGCAGGTGAGCGACTTCAAGCCCGAAATCACCGTGCGGATCGTGCGTTCGCCTGCCATCGGCTAGATGGAGTCCGCGATGGCCGTGCTCGCACAGCGCATTGCGCAATGCTTCAAGACCATATTCGAAATCGTGTGCTGCTTTTGATGAAGGCCCCCATAAGGATATAAGAAGAGCAGCGTTCACCTGGCCATGAGCGAGCAATACAATCAGCCGTTTCACACGCCGTTCCCTGCTGCCATGCCCCGCCAGATCCGCTTGAACGCTTTCATGATGAATTGTGTCGGGCATCTTGCGCCCGGACAGTGGACCGGCCCCGCCGACAATTCAATCGGCTACCTCGATACCGACTACTGGGTCGACCTCGCAAAAGTGCTGGAACGCGGACTCTTCGACGGACTCTTCCTCGGCGACGTGACCGGCATCTACGACGTTTTCGGCGCAAGCCCCGCAGCCGCCGTTCGCACGGCCGCGCAGGTGCCGATGAACGATCCCGTCCCGCTCATTCCCCTGATGGCGCACGCCACAAAGTCGCTCGGCTTTGGCGTGACCGTCTCGGTCGCTTATGAAGCCCCCTACCTGCTTGCACGACGTTTCACGACGCTCGATCACCTGACGAAAGGACGCGTAGCCTGGAACATCGTGACGTCGTATCTGCAAAGCGGTGCCCGCAGTCTTGGCGAGACGCAACTGCGCGCGCACGACGAACGCTACGATCGCGCCGACGAGTTCCTGGAAGTCTGCTACAAGCTGTGGGAGGGGAGTTGGGCAGACGGCGCGGTGAAGCGGGATGCGGCGCGAGGCATCTACGCCGACCCGGAACAGGTTCGCCCGATCGTGCACAAGGGCCGTTACTTCCAGAGCGAAGGCATTTTCCAGTGCGAGCCGTCGCCGCAGCGCACGCCGCTGCTGTTTCA
The DNA here is from genome assembly GCF_905220165.1 of Paraburkholderia sp. J10-1. Lineage (NCBI taxonomy): Bacteria > Pseudomonadati > Pseudomonadota > Betaproteobacteria > Burkholderiales > Burkholderiaceae > Paraburkholderia > Paraburkholderia sp. J10-1. The sequence continues at coordinate 1,288,381 of NZ_CAJMYW010000001.1, forward strand.
GGCCGGCGGGTCCACACGCGGCACGCAGTTTGCCGCGAAGCACGCGGAATGTATCTTCGTTGGCGCGCCCACGCGCAACGGTCTTCGCAAATCGGTCCAGGCGATCCGCGCGGCGCTCGAAGAAGCGGGACGCGCGCCCAACAGCGCGTTGCTGTTTGCAATGTGCACCGTCATCGTCGACGAAACCGCGCAACGGGCACAGGCGCGTTACGAAGCCTACCGGCAACGTGCGAGCTACGAGGGCGCACTGGCGCTGCTTTCAGGCTGGACGGGAATCGATCTGTCGCGTTACAAGCCCGAGGATACGCTGCACTATGTCGATACGGATGCGGGCCAGTCCGCGCTCGCGTCGTTCAGCAAGCTCGATCCGGATCGTGAATGGACGGTGCGTGACGCGGTTGAGTTCGTGACGATCGGCGGACGCGGCGCCGTGATCGTCGGCGATGCCGCGCAGGTCGCGGACGAACTGCAGTCGCTGGTGGAGGAAACCGGCATCGACGGTTTCAATCTCGCGTGGGTCGAATCTCCGCGCACGTTCCACGATGTCGTGGATTACCTCGTGCCCGAACTGCAGCGGCGCGGCGCATACAAGACATCTTATGAAGAAGGCACGCTGCGCGAGAAACTGCTCGGACAGGGTGCGCATCTCGAAGCGCCACACGCAGGCGCGCGCTTGCGCTTCGATTCCGGCGCGGCGCAGTGAGTACGAGCCCTTCATCCCCTCCCTTTCACGGTAGAACCCCCTATGCCCCGCGTTAGCGAACCCGATCCTTCCAACTTTTCCGCCGGACTGCGTGAACTCTTCGATGCATTCACCGGTAATGGCGCACACTTCGCCGATCAGTTCTCCGTACTTTCGCACGTCGGGCCCGCGGTCGAGCATTTGCCGCGCATGCTGCTTGCACTGAAAGCGCGAAATGCGGTGCCGTACCGGTACATCGAAATGGCGATCGTCGTGGTCTCGCTGCTGAACGACTGCGAGTACTGCGTGAGCAATCACGCACCGCGTCTCGCGATCGAAGGCGTGAGCGAGGCCGGTGCGCGCTCGTTGCTCGAGTATCGGAACCATCCGGAACTGGATGCCGTGGACAAGCTGGTGGTGGAATACGCGATCGCGGTGACCAACGCGCCGCAGCGCATTCGCGACCAGGTGTTCGAGCGTCTGCGCGAGCACTTCAACGAGGCGCAGATCGTCGAACTGACCTTGCGCATCGCGCTGTGCGGCTTCTTCAATCGCTTCAACCAGGCGCTGCAGATCGGCGAAGACCCGACTGCCGTGCATCCGGCTTAACAGCTCCCTTTCACCGTTTTTCACCGCTTTTCACCGTTAGTCATGTCCGATTCCACCTTCGACCGCCGTGCCTTCCTGGGTGTGGCGAGTGCCGCGCTCGCCGCACTTGCCGCTCCGCGTCTCGCATTTTCACAGGACCGGGGTCCTGTCCGCATCGGGCTTCTCGCGCCACTCACCGGCGCGGGCGGCGCCTATGGAGAAGGCATGGTCAACGCCGCGAAAAAGGCCGCGGACTTCATCAACACTGAGGGCGGCGGTGTGCTGGGCGGCCGCAAGATCGAGATCCTCGTCGAAGACGACGAAAGCAATCCGACCGCGGGCGTTGCCGCCGCACGCAAGCTGCTCGACGTCTCGAAGGTCGTGGCGATCACAGGGGTGTGGAGCAGCGCGGTTGCGATGGCGATCAAGCCGCTCACCATCGAAAAGGGTGTGCCACTGTTCGTGACCGGCTCCGGCGACGAAGTCACGCAAGGCGACAACAAGGGCCTCGTGTGGCGATTCCAGGCGCGTGGCACCGACTGGGGCACGGCGTTCGCGCATGCCGCGCTGAAGGACGGCGCGCATACGGCTTCGGTGCTCGCGTTGCAAACGCCGTTCACGTTGAGCATGGTGAATCCGTTCGTCGATACCTTCAAAAAGGGTGGCGGGAAGATTCTCGACGTGGTGTATTACAACCCGGATCAGGCTTCGTATCGCGCGGAAGTGGAGAAGGTGTTCGGCAAAAAGCCCGACGCCGTGTTCCTGCCGAGCTATCTGCCGGATCTCTCGGCGATCACGCGCGAAGTCTATCGCAGCGGCTTCAGCGACTCGCGTATCTATGCGAACTCGTCGGCGGCGGACGCGGAGGGCGCATTCATCAAGAACGTCGGCAAGAGCGTGGCCGAGGGCATTCATCATATTCAGTCGATTCCGAGCGCAAGCTCGACCGCGTACAAGACCTTTGCGCAGCGGGCGAGCATTCCGGCGAACACGCTCGCAATCTTTCCTTCCAACGTGTGGGACGAGATTTCGGTGCTGGCGCTTGCGATCGAACGCGCGGGCAGTGCCGACCCCGCCGTGTTCGCGAAGTTCATCTTGCCGGTCGTCAACGGCACGGGGCCGAATTCCAAAACGGTCGAGAATCCGGTCGATGGCCTCAAGGCGCTGCGCGCGAAGCAGGCGATCGCCTACAGCGGCGCGGGGTCGAGTTTCCGCTTCACGCCGACCGGCGATCAGCTCAACCGCGAGTACGGGCACTTCGTCATCAAGAACGGCGCGAATCAACTGGTCGACACGCTCGGATGAACGACGACATTGCGTTGAGCGCCGAGCATGTCAGCGTTGCTTTCGGTGGCGTGCACGCCCTCGACGGCGCATCGCTCGGTTTGCGGGCCGGCCAGATCACCGGGCTCGTTGGGCCGAACGGCGCGGGCAAGTCGAGTCTCTTCAATGTGCTCGCGGGCACGCTGCGACCGCAGCGCGGCACGGTGATGCTGCGCGGACGCGACATCACACGGCTCGCGGTCCATGCGCGCGCGCATGCGGGCATCGGACGCACCTTTCAGCTGTCACGCGAACTGGATAGCCTCACGGTGCTCGAGAATCTGTTGCTCGCCGCGCCCGCACAGCGCGGCGAAAGTCTCGTGGGCGCAGTGTTCTCGCGCCGCAGCGTGAGGCGCGCCGAAGCGCTGGCCACGGAACAGGCGCTGTCGCTGCTCGCGCGCGTACGTCTGACACATCTGGCCGACGAACCGGCGGGGGTCCTCTCGGGCGGTCAGAAGAAGCTGCTGGAGCTATGCCGCGCGCTGATGCTCGAACCGTCCATCCTGCTGCTCGACGAACCCGCCGCGGGCGTCAATCCTGCGCTCATCGGCGAACTCGGCGAGTTCATTGTGGATCTGCGCAATGAAGGCATGACGTTCGGCATCGTCGAACACAACATGGAACTGATGGCGGCGCTGTGCGATCACGTGTATGTGCTCGCGGAAGGCCGTGTGCTGACCCAGGGCACGTTCGATGCCGTCACCGCCGATGCGCGCGTGCAGGAAGCCTGGCTCGGAGCGCCGGCATGAGCGCGGCCCTGTCACTGCAACGCCTGCATGCGGGATACGCCGGCAAGGACATTCTTCATGGCGTCGATATCGAGCTGGAGGCGGGCGGCGCGCTCACCGTCGTCGGGCCCAACGGCTCGGGCAAATCGACACTGCTCAAGGCGGTGGTCGGGCTATTGCCGCTGTCGCGTGGATCGATCGCGCTAAGCGGCAAGCCTGTCGAAGCGTTGAACGCGCTCGCGCGATCGCGTCTCGGGCTCGCGTATGTGCCGCAGGAGCGCAATGTGTTCGCCAATCTCACCGTTGGCGACAACCTGCGGCTCGGCTGGGAGTTTCTGCATCCACGCATGGAGATATCCGCACGGCGCGATCGGCTCGATTACGTTCTGCAGCTCTTTCCCGAGATCCGCGACCGCCTTGCGGCGAGCGCCGGCTTGCTGAGCGGCGGGCAGCGCCAGATGGTGGCGATCGCGTCCGCGCTGATGCAGACCCCTTCGCTGCTGGTGCTGGACGAGCCCTCAGCGGGCCTCTCGCCGCGCAACGCGGCACTGCTGTTCGAGTCGATCGCGCGCATTCGCGCGACGGGCATCACGCTGCTGATGATCGAACAGAACGTGAAGCTCGGCCTCGCAGCAGCGGATCACGGTCTCGTGCTCGTCGCGGGACAGGTTCGCCTGCTCGCGCCAGCGCAGGAACTGCTCGCCGATGACCGGCTGCATCGTCTTTACCTCGGCACGCAGCCCGGCGTGCCCGAGACTCTCTGATTACCTCGCACCATGTTGCAGATCCTTTTCAACGGTCTCGTCTCCGGCCTGCTCGTCGCACTGCCGGCACTGGCGCTGGCGCTGAGCTTCAGCATTCTGCGTTTCGCGAACTTCGCGATCGGCGCAATGCTCACGCTCGGGGCCTACGTGATCTACTTCTTCAATGTCGCGCTGGGCTGGCCAATCCAGTTCGCGGCGCTGGCCGGTATCCTGCTGGGCGGACTGATCGCGGTCGTGATCGACTGGCTGGTCTATCGCCCGTTGCGCGGCCGCTCCGGCGTGACGCTGCTGGTCGCGAGCATGGGCGTCGCGCTGGTCATGGAAAACGCGGTGCGCTTCGTGGCGGGCAGCACGCCGCTGGGCTACGACGTGGAGCCGGCGCGGCCGACGCGTTTCCCGTCGCTCGATTCGCTCGGCGGCTTGCGCGTGAATCATGAGCAGTGGCTGATCGCTGCCGTCGGTCTCGGCAGTCTCGTCGCCGTGTGGGCGCTGTTCGGCTATTCGCGTCTGGGACGGGCGATGCGGGCAGTCGCGGACAACGCGGCGCTTGCCGCGGTGCGCGGCGTCTCGCTCAACCGGACGGTGGCCGCGATGTGGTTCGTGAGCGGCGCGCTCGCCACGGCCGGCGGGCTGCTCGTCGGGCTCGACGCGACGCTCGATCCGCAAATGGGCTGGAACTACCTGTTGCCGGTGTTCGCCGCGGCGATTCTCGGCGGCATCGACAAGCCGATGGCCGCCGTGTTCGGCGCGCTCGTCATGGGCGTGGCATCCGAACTCTCGACGCTCGTCATTGCGTCGCACTACCGCACCGTGGTCGCTTTTGCCGTGCTCGCCGCGCTGCTGCTCGCACGCCCCTGGGGCGTGTTTGGGCAGGCGCGCGTTACTCGATAGGTCAAGGACATGGCGCCGTATTTTCTTTCTCTGATGATGCTGATCGCGATTGCGGGCATCGCAGCGCTCGGGCTGAACGCGCAATGGGGCCTGACAGGTCTCGTCAACTTCGGGCTCTTCGGTTTCTACATGCTGGCGGCGTACGTGTGCGCACAGCTCACGAAGATGGGTCTCAACCCGTGGCTCGCGATGGTCTGCGCCGTCGTCGTTACCGCGTTGGCGAGCGCGTGTGTCAGCCTCATCTCGATACGTCTGTCCGACGACTATCTCGCCATCGTCACGCTCGGTGCGGCGGAATGTCTGAAGCTCGTGGTGGTTCATGAGGAATGGCTCACGCGCGGAAGCCTTGGCATCTCGAACATCGCGCGGCCCGTCGCGGGCGACGCGTCGCTTCTGCTCCTCACGCTCGCGCTGCTCGCGGGCGTGTTCGTGCTATTCGAACTCGTTGCGCGCGCACCGCTCGGGCGTGCGGCCCGCGCGATCCGCGACGATCCGCTGGTCGCCGCGACGCTCGGCAAGAACGTGCTGGCGCTGCGCCTGCGCCTGTTCGCGCTGGGCGGCGGCGCGATCGGGTTGGCAGGCTGCCTGCATGCCTTTTACTACCAGTACATCGACCCGACGCAATTCGGTCCCATTCTCACCGCGTATGCGTTCATGAACGTGATCATCGGCGGCAGGGGCAGCAATCGCGGCATGCTGCTCAGCACGTTCACGGTGGTGCTGCTGCTCGAGGGCACGCGATTCCTGAACGACTACGTGACATGGTTGTCTTCGAGCCAGCTCGCGGCGTTGCGGCTCATGCTGGTCGGACTGGGGCTGATACTCGCGCTGATCTTCAAGCCCGAAGGTTTCGTGCGCGAGTACCGGCTCGAAGTCGGGCGCGGTTCGCAATCGAATCAGGCCGCTAACGGCGTAGGGGGCGGGCGCCGGAGGCGGTCGGCGGCAAGCGCGGGTGAGCGATCGGTGTGAGTGCGCAAGCGCGCAAGCGCCCACGTGCGCTCGCGCGATCAGCCGGTTTGCGCAAGCGCCGTGTCCTCGCGCCGCCGCGGCGGATTCCAGTCCCGCCCCGGCACCGATTCGAGCAGCGTGCGCGTATAGGGGTGGGCCGGCGCGGAGAATATCTCGCCCGGCGCGCCGTACTCGACGATGTTGCCGCCCTTCATGACCGCGACGCGGTCGCACAGTTGCGCCGCCACGCGCAGGTCGTGCGTGATGAACAGCATCGACAGGCCGAGTTCGTCCTTCAGCCGCGCGAGCAGCTTCAGCACCTGCGCTTGCACCGAAACGTCCAGCGCCGATACCGGCTCGTCGGCGACAAGCAGCTTGGGCTCGAGTGCGAGCGCGCGCGCGAGCCCGATGCGCTGACGCTGTCCGCCGGAGAATTCATGAGGAAAGCGCGTGAGCGCGTCGGGTGCGAGACCGACCAGCGCGAACAGTTCGCGCGCGCGGGTATAGGCGCGCGCCGGCTCCACGCCGCGCGCGATCGGCCCTTGCGTGACGATGTCGCCAACGCGCCGCCGCGGGTTCAGCGAACCGTACGGGTCCTGGAACACCATCTGTACGCCGAGGCGGTGCGCGCGCGTTTCGCGGGTGCGGGCGCGGCGGGCCAGGTCGTCGCCGCCGTAGCGGATCGCGCCGGCGTCGGGGGCGATGAGTTGCATGATGGCGCGCGCGAGCGTCGATTTTCCCGAGCCGCTTTCGCCGACGATGCCGAGCGTCGCGCCTTGCTGCACCTCGAACGACACGTCGCGTAAGGCGGCGGTGGCTTGCGCGCGCCGGCCGCGGGCGCGGTACGTCTTCGTCAGTCCCTCGACGCTCAGCAACGCCGGCGCGGCCCCTTGCGTGAAGGGCGGCGCGGCGTCGACGCGAGTTGCCGCAGGTGCCGGTGGCACTGCGTCGATCAGCGTCTGCGTATAGGTATGACGCGGCCGGTTCAGCACTTCGCGGGCCGCGCCTTGTTCGACGACTTCGCCATGCCGCATGACCGCGATGCGATCGGCAACTTCGGCCACCACGCCGAAGTCGTGCGTGATGAACAACACTGCGGTGCCGTTGCGGCGCTGCAGGTCGCGAATCAGATGGAGGATTTGCGCTTGCGTCGTAACGTCGAGCGCCGTGGTCGGTTCGTCGGCGATCAAGAGCGCCGGTTCGAGCGCGAGCGCCATGGCGATCATCGCGCGCTGGCGCTGGCCGCCGGAGAGCTCGTGCGGGTAGCGGCGCAGCGCGTGTTCCGGTGTGGGAATCTGCACGGCGTCGAGCAGTTCCAGCGAGCGCGCGCGAATCTGGCCGCGGCCAAGGCGAGTGTGCGTGCGAAAGACTTCGGCAATCTGGTCGCCGATCGTGCGCAGCGGATTGAGTGCTGTCATCGGCTCCTGGAAGATCATGCCAATGCGGCTGCCGCGCCAGCGGCGCAACTGCGCGTGCGGCAGTGTCAGCAAATCGGTGTCGCCACGCCACAGCAGATTGCCGCCCGTCACGCGCACGCCTTCCGGTAACAATCCCAGCAGGGCGCCGGCGGTCATCGACTTGCCGGAGCCGCTTTCTCCGACCATGCACAGCAGTTCGCCCTCGTCGAGCGAGAGCGATACGTCGCGCAACGCGTGCGGCCGGTCGGCGCCTGCGGGCAGGTCGACCGTGAGGTTGCGTACTTCGAGCAGCGTAGTCATCGCGTTTCCGGGGTTAGAGGCGCTGGCCGCCGCTTGCGTCGATTTTCTGGCCCGTGACCCAGCGGCCCTCGTGGCTTGCGAGAAAGGCGACGATGTCGGCAACGTCGTCGGGCTGGCCCACGCGGCCTAGCGCGACGGTTTGCGCGATGGCCACGCTCGCGACCGGGTCGCTCGCGTCGCGGTTCAGGTCCGTCGCGGTCGCGCCGGGCAGCACGGCGTTCACGGTGATGCCGCGGCTGCCGAGTTCGGCGGCGAGCACGAGCGTCAGCGCTTCGAGCCCGGCCTTGGCGGGCGCATAGACGCTCATGCGCGGATAGGCGGCGCGCGTGCCCATCGACGAGATGTTGACGATGCGCCCGCCGTCGCGCAGCAACGCCAACGACTGCTGGATCAGGAAGAAGGGCGTTTTCAGGTTGACCTGCATGATGCGGTCGTAGTCGTCGGGCTGCACCTCGGCAATGCGTGCGCGCAAGCCCTCGCCGGCGTTGTTGACGAGGATGTCGAAGGCTTCGGGCAGGCCGCGTTCGCGCAGCGCGGCGCGCAGGCCGTCGAGCAGCACGCGCACGCCATCGGTGGTGGCGAGGTCCGCGCCTAGCACGAAGGCCTGGCCGCCTGCATCGGCGATTTCGCGTGCGACATGCTCGGCCTTTTCATGCGCGCTGCCGAAATGTACCGCGACGAACGCGCCACGCCGGCCAAGCGCGAGCGCGATCGCACGGCCGATGCCACGGCTCGCGCCCGTGACGAGCGCGACTTTGCCCGCGAGGCTCCCGGGCGCGGCATTGACGTTCAGGGCGGCGCTCATGCGAGGACTCCCGGCGCGGCCAGCTTGCCGCGACTCCAGCCGCCGGCGGCTTCCAGCTCGCGTGCGCGCTGCAGCAGCGCGTGGCGATCGACCTTGTTCGTGCCCGCCCACGGCAGTTCCGCGACGAACGCAATACGGCGCGGGTGCTGATAGGCTGGCCCGTTCGCCAGCGCATGCTGCTTGAGCGCATCGGCCGACAGCGCGCTGCCGGGCTGCCGCACGACGAAAGCCACGGGCACGGCGGCGCGTTCCTCGTCGGGCAGCGGCACAACGCTCGCCTGGCGCACTTCGGGGTGCGACTCGAGCAGTTTTTCGACCTCGACCGGATAGATGTTCTCGCCCGCGCAGACGAACATGTCGTCGGCGCGGCCTACGAAGTAGAAGAAGCCGTTCGCGTCGCGGCGCATCACGTCGCCGCTGTTGTACCAGCCGTCGTCGAGCACTTGCGCGGTCTTTTCCGGCAGCCGGTGGTAGCCATGCATCACGGCGGGATTGCGCATGAGCAGCACGCCTTCGCTTTCATCCGGGCCGTTCACGAGACGCACCGCATCGGTCGAAAGCGGGTAGCCGAGGGCAAGCGGGGGCGTGGGCAAGCCTTGCGGATGCGGCCCGAACACGCTCGGCCCGGCTTCTGTGGTCCCGTAGCCGTGGACGATGCGCGCCTGCGCGAACACCGCCTGGATGCGCTCGAACAACGCGAGGCTCATCGGCGCGGAGCCGAGCATGATGCGCCCGAGCGCGGAAAAGTCGCGGCCGGCGTAGTGCGCGGGGTCCTTCACGATGCGCGCGAACATGGTGGGGACCGCGGCGAGCACGGTAATGCGGTAGCGTTCGAGCGCATCCACGTAGGCGGGCACGTCGAAGCCTGGCTGGATCACGAGCAGGCCGTTCACCGAGAAGGCGCGCTTGGCCATGAACAGCCCGTTCATATGAAAGAGCGGCTGTGCGAGCAGATAGCGCTCCGCGCCAGGGTCGGCGGGCTTGACCCAGGTCGCCCCGAGCGCCCACAACTGGCCCGCGTGCGTGAGCGGCACCCCCTTGGGCTTGCCCGTCGAGCCCGACGTGTAAAGCATCTGCGCGACCTGGCCAGGGTTCGCGGCGACGGCTTCGAAGTCGGCAGGCGCGACGCGCGCCGCGAAGCCTTCGGGCCCGACGTCGTCGAAGTCGATCACGGGTACGCGCGCGGCCAGCGCCTCGCGGCGGTCCGTGTCGACGAACGCCAGCGCCACTTCGGCGTCCTGTAGCACGTAGTCCAGGTTCTCCTGGGACTGCTTGATGTTGATCGGAACTGCCACGAGTCCCGCCCGCATGATGCCGAAGTAGGCGATCAGATATTCGGCCCGATTCAGCGAGGCGATGGCGACATGCGTGCCAGCCTGCAACCCGCGCGCGAGGAGCGCGGCCGCCACGCCGTTCGCGAGACGGTCGACCTCGGCGTGTGTCCATGTAACGGGACGCGAGGCGTCACGCAGATCGATAATGGCGGGGCTGTCGAGATCGAGCGAGCGATCGACCAGGCTGCCGAGATTGGTCCATCGTGTCATGATCAGGAATCCTTCTTGATGAGTTTGAAAAATCGCGACCGCGCGCCTAGCGCTTGCGGAACACGGGATTGAGCGCGTCGTTCAGGCCGTCGCCGATCAGGTTGAGCGCCAGCACGACGAGCATGATCGCCATGCCGGGCTCGGCGCACAGGTACCAGGAGGACCTGATGAGCGTGCGCCCCTCGCCGATCTGGCGGCCCCAGCTCGCGAGGTTCGGGTCGCCGAGCCCGAGGAACGACACGACCGATTCATAGAGGATCGCGCCCGCTATGACGAGCGTGCCCATCACGAGCACGGGCGGCAGCGCGTTGGGGAGGATCTCGCCGAACGCAATGCGCCACGGGCTGAGTCCGACGGTGCGGCACGCCGCCACGAAGTCGCGGCTTTTGAAGCTCAGGCATTGCGCGCGCGTGAGCCGGGCGATTGCCGGCCACGAGACGAGCGCCACGGCGATCACGGTGTTCTGCAGGCGCGGGCCGAGAATCGAAACGATAGTCAGCACGAACACGACGTTGGGCACGATCTGGAACAGCTCGGTCGTGCGCATGAGAAGGGCGTCGATCCAGCCGCCGTACCACGCGGCGGCGAGGCCGATCGCGACGCCGATCAGCGTTGCGACGAGGCTGGCGCAAAGGCTCGCGAGCAGCGTGGCGCGCGCACCGTGCGCGAGCAGTGCCGCGATGTCGCGTCCGAGTGCGTCGGTGCCGAGCGGAAAGTCGCGCGTCTGGAAGGGCCAGGTCTCGGGCGCACCGACGATACGCAGCGGGTCGCCAGGATAGAGCCAGCCCGCCGCGACGGCGACGGCGACCGTGAACACGAGCAGCAGTGCGCCCAGCACCGCGCCTCGATGGCGCAGGAACTGCCGCCATGCGCCGCCGCGCGCGGGCGAGGGCTCGCGTGCAACGGGCGCGGTGCCGGCGAGCGGATCGAGCGTCGTCATGGCGCCTCCGTACGAATGCGCGGATCGAGCCGCGCGTAGAGCAGGTCAACCACGAGATTGGCGAGCACGACGAGCAGCGAGCTGAGCACGAGGATGCCCAGCACGACGGGGTAGTTTCGGCTCATCACGCTGTCGAACAGCACGCCGCCGATGCCCGGCCAGCTGAATACGGCCTCGACGACGATGCTGCCGCCGAGCACCGCGCCGAGCTGGATGCCGAGCAGCGTGAGAACGGGCAGCAGCGCGTTGCGCACCATATGGGAGAGCACGACGCGCAGGCGCGTGAGGCCCTTGGCGTAGGCGGTTCGAACGAAGTCGAGGCGGCTCACTTCGAGCATCGACGCGCGCATCACGCGCGCATAGGTGGCGGCATAAAAGAGCCCCAGCGTGGTGGCCGGCAACACGAGGTGCCGCGCGACATCGAGCGCGGCATGCCACTGGCCCGCGAGCCCGCCGCCATAGTCGGCGCCGATGGTGGTCATCCCGCCCACGGGAAACCATTCGAGCCGCACCGAAAACAGGATGATGAGCATGATGCCGAGCCAGAAGCTCGGCGCCGCGAAACACAGCACGGCCGCGGCGGAAACGAGCGAGTCCCACCACGTGTTCACCTTGACCGCGGCGATCACACCGGCGCTTACGCCGACGAGCACCGCGATCGCGATGCTGGAGAGCATCAGCACGAGCGTGGCGGGCAGGTGCTCGACGATCACGTCGAACACCGGTTCGTTGTGCCGGTACGAGTAGCCGAGATCGAGATGCGCGACCGCGCCGATGTAATGCAGCAGTTGCTGCCACAGCGGTTGATCCATGCCGTAAAGCACGCGCAGACGCTCGATCAGCGCGGGGTCGGTGACCTGCTGGTCGGCGGTCATCACGTCGAGGAAGCTGCCCGGCACCGAGTGAATCAGGAAGAAGTTGAGCACGATGACGCCCAGCAGCAGCGGAACGGCCTGCAACAGCCGGCGTACGATCAGGCGCGCGATCATGGCTGCGCCCCTCTCACGCGGCCAGCCAGACCGCGTTGAGCGAGTCGCCCTGCACGTTCGAGCTGGTGGTGAAATCGCGCACGTTCGCTCGCGCGAGCGTGAACGACTGCATTTCGACGAGCGGCACGATCGGCACCTCGGTCGAGGCGAGGCGCGCGAAGTCGTGCGCGAGCTGCTTGCGCTTGTCGGGGTTCGTCTCGGTGCTGAGTTTGTCGACGAGCGCATCCATGGCCGGATTCGAATAGCCGGTCGCGTTACGGAACGCCGCGCCCTTCACGATGCCATCGGTCGTGAAATATTGCGTGACTACCGGCACCGGTTCGAGCGGCGCGGTGAAGTTCGAAATGGCGATGTCGTAGTCGTAGTCGGTGTAGATGCGCTTGAGCGCGGTCGCGCGGTCAACGGAATCGAGCCTCACCTTCACGCCAACGTCTTCGAACGCCTGCTTCAGGTACTGGCCGAGCTTCGCGTTCTCCTCGAACCACGCGGCCGCGAGCAGGTTCACGGTGAAGCGGCCGCCCTCGCGGTTCGGCAGCCCCGCCGCGTCGAGCAGCGCGCCTGCGCGCTTCGGGTCGAAGGGGTAATGGGGCACGTCGTCGGTGAAGAAGAGCGGATTGCTGTGAAAGATCGGCGAGACGGCGGGGCGGCCGCGCCCGAAGTAGATCGTGTCGACGATGAACTTGCGGTCGATGGCATGCAGCAACGCCTGGCGGACTTCACGGCGCTGCACGTTCGCGCGGCGCTGGTTGAACTCGACCGTGACCGTCCACGCGGAATCTTCGTAGCCCCTGGTATCGACGACCACCTTGCCGGTTTTCACGAGCCGGTCGATATCGCGCACCGGCACCGGGTTCGAGTACGCGAGTGCAAGCTCGCCGGTTTCGAGTGCTGCCGAACGCGAGGCGGAGTCGCCCCACCACGAGACGACCAGCTTGTCGAGATACGGCTGACCCGCGCCCCAGTATTGATCGTTGCGCCGGTACTCGACGTGGCTGCCGCGTACCCACTCGCCGTATTTCCACGCGCCAGTACCGACCGGCGCGTTGTTCAGCGGATTCGTGAGGATTTCCTTGCCGGCATAGCGGTGCTTCGGCAGCAGCACCTGGTACTGACCCGCGAGCACCGATTTCAGGAAGAAGTCGGGCACGGGCCGCGTGAAGCGCAGTTCGACCGTGAGCGGATCTAGGGCCTTTGCGCTTTGCAGCGTCTTGAGCGCGATGCCCGCGGAAATGGGCTTCCAGTATTCGAGCACATTGAAGACGACGTCGTCCGCCGTGAACGGCTGGCTGTCGTGCCAGCGCACGTTCGGGCGCAGCTTGATGGTGTAGGTCTGGAAGTCGGGCGAAGCGCTCACACTCGTGGCGAGCACCGGCTGGAACGCAAGCGTGCTGTCGAGCTTGAGCAGGCGCTCGAGGATCTTCGTGGACGTCTGCAGCGGGCTGGAGCCGCCGCCGCCGGGCACGAACAGCGCCTGGGGTTCAAGTCCGCCCCAGCTCGCCACCAGCGCGCCGCCGCGTCTGGGCGCGACGGCTTGCGGGGCGGGCGTGGCGGCGATGGCGCGGCCCGCCGTGGCGAGACCGCCGATGCCGCTAACGCCGGCACCGGCCGCGAGCGCGCCGCGAGCGGTCAAGGAAAGAAAGGAGCGTCGGGAGTAGGGCGGATTCTTCTTCATGACGAAATGGGGCGACCCGCACGGGCCGGCGTAGCGTGGGTTCTGGAGGGATCGCGAGCCGTCGTGGTCTCACGCGGTGGCGTAGCTGGCGCGGCCGATGGCGAGCAGCACACCTTTGTCGTTGTAGAGTTCGACGTCGGCCACACTCACGCTGCGGCCGAGGCGTCGTACGGTGGCGACGGCCTCGATGCCGGTCTCGATGGCGGGCCGCAAATAGTCGACGCGGAAGTTGATGGTGGGCAGACCGCGCCCGACCAACATGCCGACCGCGAAGTCGCCGACGGTATCGATGATCGCCGCGAGCGGGCCGCCATGCCATTGACCCGTGCCCGCGCCCCGCTCGAAACCGGGCTGAAACGGTATGTGTACGCGCAGCGCCTGCGCTTCGTGGTCGGCCCCGGTCACGCGCATGCGCAGCGAGGCGATGTAGGGTGAACGGTCGAACGCCTGCTGGATCTGCTCGATCGTGAGGATGTCGCGCGCTTCGCTCATGACGCCACCAGCACCTTGCCGACCACCTCGCGATTTTCGAGCGTCGCCAGTGCCTGCGCGCCTTCTTCCAGCGGCCACTTCCGGTCGATCAGCACGCGCAACTGGCGACGCTGAACGAGATCGAGCAGTTCGTGAAGGTCTTCGCGCTCCCAGCCGTTCGAGCCGCGAATCTGCAATTCGAAAGTCCAGATGTAACGGATATCTTCAGGCGGGGCATAGCCCGCGGTCGCCCCGCAGGTGAGCAGGCGCCCGCCAAGACGCAGGCAGCGCAGCGAACGCGTCCAGGTGTCGCCGCCGGTGAAGTTCACGACCACGTCCACGCCGCCGCGTTGCGCGGCGTTGCGTCGCCGCGCGGGCTTGCCGAACTTCGCGTGTACCGCCCGCATGAAGTCTTCTTCGGTGTACAGAATGACGTGATCCGCGCCGAGATCGCGCAGGCGCTGTGCCTTTTCCGGCGAACCCGCGCAAGCGATCACTTCCGCGCCCGCGAGCTTCGCGAGCTGCACCGCGCACACGCCTACGCCGCCGCTCGCGCCGAGAATGAGCACGCGCTCGCCGGCCTCGATCTGGCCGATGCGGCGCATCATGCGCAGTGCGGTGCCGTAGGCGACCGGCAATGCGGCCGCTTCGTCGAAGCTCACATCGTCGGGCAAGCGGATCAGCTGATGCGCCGGCACGCGGCACAGTTCGGCCAGGCCACCGTGCGTGGTTTCGCCGACGAGGCCGCCGTCGACGCGATCGATGGGGTCGACGAGCACGCGATCGCCTGGCCGCCAGTCGCGCACGCCTTCGCCGACCGCGACGATTTCGCCCGCCACGTCGAGCCCGATAATGACGGGAAAGGGCAGATTGATGCCGGGCATGCCGCGCCGTGTGAACACGTCGTGGTAGTTCAACGAAGCGGCTTTCACGCGGAGCACGACATCACCGGGACCGGCCGCCGGATCGGGGAACGCAGTTTCGAGCCGCAGCTTGTCGAGGCCGCCGTGCTCGCGCAAAACAATAGCTTTCATGATGGAGACGAAAACGTGGATAACTTCGAAGTACGATGAATATTGGTTACCAGCGAGCGAGCCCGTCTAGCGTTTGCGCCGTGATTGCGAGGCCATGCCGGATCACGCTGTCGCGCCAGAGCGAAGAAACGGGTACGAACGCATCGAGCAGATCGGCGCGCAGTTGTGCGTCGCGCTCGGGTTCGGGTGCTTGCGGGGCGCGAAAACGCAGCCACTGGTCGAGCCGCGACGCGAGGCTCACATTCGGCCCGCGTGTGCCGAACTCGACCACGGCGCCGGCCATCGGCCGTCCCGCGAGAAACCGCTCGACGCCGCGGAACACAAGCCCGCGATAGTCGGGCCGCGCGAGACCGTGCGGGCGCTGACCCAGCACGCGCCCGGCGCCCCACCATTGCGCGGCGCGCTGCTGAAGCTCGCTGCCTTCCGCGTTGAAGCAGAGAAAAAACGGCTCGCCGTATTCGCCGATGCCGGTATGCCAGTCGATGAACGCCACGCGCTGTGCGTGCGCCAGATGGTCCTCGACCACACGCTGCAGCGTGTGGTTCGACCATTCGCGTTCGCGGCCGCCGTAGATCAGACCGTCAGCGTGTGTGTACTGACCGCTCGCGAGCGTATTGAAGAGGGCGTCGGCGCCGTGTGTGTCGCGAAAGCGGTCGGTTGCCGCTTTCGCGACCGCGAGCGTGTCGTGGTCCCAGCGCGGCGGAATCAGCCACTCGTGCAGCGCTGCGTAATGCGGATTGTGCGGATGCGGCTCGTCGTGATCGACGAAATTGCGATTCAGGTCGACGTTGTTTTCGGTGGTGCGCGAAGCGTGCGCGAAGCCGTAAGGGTTGAGGCCGTGTACGAGCGTGACGGCGACATCGGGCGGCAGGCTGGCTGCCGCGTTCTCAAGCCACGCAATCTGCACAGCCGAGCCCGCGGCGCCTTCAAGACCGTGCGTACCGCTGATAGCGAGAAGCTGCTTTGGCGCATGCTGCGCTCCGAGACGCGCGACGTCGATGCTGAGCGCGATGCCGCCCGGTCCGCTTGCATGCGGATGCCGGTAGCTCGCGAGTTGCGCGCCAGCGCGTTGGGCGCTGGCGACGAACCGTTCGCGCGCCGAAGCATAGTCGGGAGCGAAGTAATGCCAAAAGGCGGCTGCCTCGCTCATGCCGCGCCGCCTTCGACGAAGCGCAGCGCAACGCCCGCGGCGTGCGCGGCGGCAACGCGCACGGAGCCGTCCGCGATCGTGGCAAAAGCGACGTCATTGCGCTCGAACAATTGGCGCAGGGCATCGAGCGAGCGAACGCGAAGATCGAGCGCCACATAACGTTCACTGCCGTCTTGCGTGGCCGCGACCGCGCCGTAGCGACGTTCTGCCTCGGCGGGCGTGACGAACTCGACTGTCGCTCGCCCGGCCGGCAGGCGATAGTGATCGTTGCCGGCACGCTCGACGATGCCGGGCCCGAACAGCCGCTCATAAAGATCCGCGACCTGCTCAGGTGCAGGCGCAGCGACGACGAAACCGACGATATCCGTCACGCCGTTCGGATGGCGCCGGTCCTCGTCGCGCCACACGAGTTGCGGCGTGAAGTGATGGCAGAAGAACGTGCGGCCGTTGCGCACCAGCTCGGCGCCCAGACGCACGGTGCGAAAGCGTGCGTCCTGTGCGCCGTCCGGCAGTTGAACGGGTCTGAAAAATTCGGCGGGCGGCTCGACGGCAATGCCGCGCGCAGTGATCGCTTCATGCAGCGCGAGCGAATCGTCCGTCTTGAACACGAGCCCGGACAGGCCGGGGGGCGCGTTGACAATGTCGGGACGGTCCACGCTCTTGCCGTGCTCGAAGCCGAGGAGTTCCAGATAGTTCTCGCCGAAGATCGCGAGGTGGTTGCTCGACCCAAGCGAATGATGACCGCGCGCGGTCAGCGCGAAGCCGAGCTTGCGATACGTGTGCGAGGCGTCGTCGAGCTGGTCCTTGACGTTGACGACGACGTGATCGAGAACGGGGGCGGGGATGCGGCTCATCGTGGTGAGGGTCTCCTGTGGGCAGCGGCGGAACGCACGCCACGTAGCCCACTGCGATTGCGTCAGATGGAAGGTCGCTGAAGAGTGTAGTGACGGCTCGGTCCGCAACAAACCAACCTATCGTGATTTGCTCAGCGCGATTCGTTCGAATGTGGGCAGCTCAGTTGTGTGCGGCGTGCCGTGGGTTGTGTCATACGTTTTGTTCCGCCAGCGTTGATCAAATATAGAGGAATCCAAATCAACATCGCAGTAGATGAATGACCCGCTTCACGGATCATCGCTTTGCGCTGAGGTGCCCACGATCCGCTTGCCCGTCGTAAAGCTTAGACAAATAACTTGTTTTGAAAAGGAATGTGGAGTGCCTAGACTCGGTGCCCGCGGATTCGGCAAGGCAGCACTTTGCTGATCGCCGCCGCATCTTCATGCCGGTCCGCTGCACTTACACACGCACGTTGTCGACTAGTCCACAATCACCGAAGAACTCATCGCAGATGAAATTCAACAAGTTCAGCGCAGCGGCTCTCTCGCTCGGCCTCGTTGCCGGCGCCGCGCACGCGCAAAGCAGCGTCACGCTTTACGGCATTGTCGATGCCGGCTTCCTGTACAACAACAATGTGAAGGGCGGGGCGCTGTACGGCCTGTCGTCCGGCACGTCGTCGCGCTGGGGCCTGCTCGGCGCCGAGGATCTCGGCGGCGGCCTCAAGACAATTTTCGATATCGAAAACGGCTTCACGGTGGGTACCGGCGCACTGGGGCAGGGCGGCCTGCTGTTCGGACGCAAGGCATTCGTGGGCCTGAGCAGCGTGACGTGGGGTACTGTCACCGCCGGGCGGCAGTACTCGGCCAGCAACGACGCAACAAGCTCGTTTGCCTCGGGTGCGGACTGGGCCGCTTCGGGACTCGGTTACGGCACGCGCGCTGCCGACGTCGACAACGTCGATACGTCCAACCGCATCCAGAACGCCGTGAAGTACACGAGCCCGAACGTCGGCGGCTTCACGCTCGGCGTGCTCTACAGTTTCGGCAATGTTGCCGGCAACTTCGGCCAGAACTCCGTCAAGGACGTGGCGCTCGCGTATGCCAACGGGCCCGTCAAACTAGGCGCGAGCTACATGTTCACGAAGGACCCGTACTACGCGACCTTCGGCAATCAGGGGAACTCCTCGACCTCCGCCACCGGAACCAACAACAACATGCCAAGCCGCATTTTTGGCGGCTATGCGTCGGCCGGTTCCCAGCAGATCGTGACTGCGGGCGGCTCGTACGTGCTCGGGACGGTAACGGTGGCGGTGCTGTATTCGAACACGCAGTTCCAGAATCTCGGCGAGGTCAACGCCGGCGGAAGCTACGGCACGCAATACCATGGTGGTACGGCCACGTTCAATTCGGGAGAACTGAACGTCAAGTACGCAGTCAATCCCAGCCTGACGCTTGCCGCAGCCTATATCTATACCCACAACAGCGGCGCCGGCAACTACGACAGTGCCCATTACAACCAGGTGAACCTGGGCGCGACCTACGCGATCACGAAGCGCACGTCGCTCTATGCGGATGGCTTCTATCAAGCTGCTGCGGGGACGGATTCGACCGGCAAGGCCGCCGTGGCGAACTTCAGCGGCTCGACGTACTCGAGCACGAGCCACGCGGTTGCGGCCATTTTCGGGATGACGCATCGCTTCTAGGCGACAGGCGCTCTCAAGCCGGCCCCGTTATTTGCTTATATCGATCCGTCGGTTCACGCGCGTGAACCGCATGGATACGATCATGGGGTCTTCTCCGGGACACCCTGAAGTGGAGTTACCCGCCGCGCACAACGTGGCGGTTTTTTATATTGGATTGATCATCGCAACGGTTTATGTGCGCGACGCTGTGTTCGAGCAACGCGAATCCTGAATCCAGGGCGCCGGAAAATAACGATTTGCGCAAACCATATGTGCTTTGCGTTGAATCGAAGCACGCTGGCGCGAAGCACAGCGTGATGACGAAGTGAGGCTCACGCTGATTTGCTATCGTCAAAGCATTCTTTGGCTCCGCGCGATTCGCGCACTGCTATGAAAGGCCGCGGGCGCTCCTGTCCGCCAGTGTGCTCACAGAACCCTTCATGCGATACAAGGGATACAACGTCGAACCGTCCGCGCATGCGTTGCCAAGCGGACGCTATGCGGCGAACCTGACCATCGAGAACAGCTCGCCCGCGCTTGAATCGTCGTTTTGTTTCGAAGCGCTCGATTACTTTTTCGAGGCCGATCACGCCGTCGCGTACGCCTCACGCCGGGCTCGACTATGGATTGATCAGCGCGGCAAGCCGGCTGCGAGATGAGAGAGCGGATCGGCCACAGCTGCGATTTTCCGCGCGAGCGTCGTGAATCGGTGCTGCACTGTGAGATCGCGATCGAACAGCGCGCGCGGTGTGCCTTGTCTTGCCCATTTCGCCGCGTCGGCGTTGCTGCCTTGATCGAGCATTTGCTGATGCGGAAAAGCACAGCAGATTGCTGGGCGCGAGACCCTAACTGGACCGCGGTCGCGCCTCCTTGGCGTTGCATCCGCTTCTGCATTTTTCTTGGGTTCCCCGGCGTCGACTTGTCCGGTAGCCGATCGCCGTGGGTCTTGTGGCCGGAGCTCGTCAGACCAATCGAGCGGCCAAGTAAACCCCTCAAAAATGTCAGTGGCGGTCACTCACTGGGCGATTTCCGATCTTTCCTTGCACTGACGCAAAATACTGTATAAATTAACAGTATGTGTTTACGTCCAGTAGGAGCGTCGCATGAAATCGCCAATCCGCATTGTGAACGACGAAGACCGTCAGGCGTTTGAATGGCTGCTCGCAAATGTAGGTGCGGATCGCGTTGCGGCGGCGGCCCAACGGCTTGCTGGCGGAGGGAAGCGGCCGTTCGTTTCCGCGCTGTGCCGCTACCTGGGTGCGTGGCCTCCTTCTGCACGTCGTACCCGCAAGATCGAGCCCGTCCATACGGCCGTCGGCGACCTGCATCTGGCGCGCATACGCGAGCTGCTTGCGCAACGCAATGCGGTGAAAGTTGGCGCACATTGATCTGCCAACTCACCTTGGTTTGATTTGCATCAGAGCACAGCATTGGCCAAACGCTTACGTTGACTTCTCATCGCGGCGCTGTCTTGTTTGACGTCTTGCGTCATCCCCGCTGCAAAACCTGTGGTTCGCCCTTTCTTGTCTGACTGGCTTAAATCCAATCTGACAAGTCAATTTTCCGCATGCCTGTTCGAAACTCGCCTCCGTCATAGTTCGGGGTCAACGAGTTTGCGTAATGAATTGGGGAAACTCCTGACTCAATCCCTGGTCATCTCGCGGATTTAACAAAGTTAGAATGAAGGCTCTAGATCGACGCCGGCATTCGTCTCTGAACGGGCAACGTCTCTTGCGTTGCGAAGCCATACATCAAGCGCGGTCGATACAGACATAACGATTGATGGAATACACGGGGGATAAATTAGTATGTCTAATCAACAATTCGCAACCGGGGAAAGCGGACCATGGGCCGCAAATATCACTACGATGAGCGCTCATCTGTTCGACGGTTTTTGTGAACTGGCACGCCTGAATCTCGCGACTTGCAGGTCGATATTCGCTGGGTCCCGAGAGCATTTCGAAGGCATCATGTCGGCGCAGACGCCGGAGCAACTGGTCCGCAACCAGGTCGATATGTTGCCGTGGGTCGCTTCGCAGACGGCTGGCTACACGCGCGCATATATGGAAATCGCGGCGGAAACGGCGGCAAAGCTGAGATAGCGCGCATCGCGTTCGAGCGACGAGTGCGCTCACTGGCGCGATCCAATGCGAAGCAGAAAAAAGCGGGATCATGCGGGAGGGAAATAACATGTTGAGCCCCCACGAACTTGCCACGTTGATGCTGATAAAGAATGCGCCCGGACGTATCGAGCCGGACCGCGAGGAACTCTGGGCGCTTCGCGACCTTCATCTGGTTATTGTCGATACGCCCGATTCGGGTTTCCCAACGCCCCGAGTGACGCCTCAAGGCGATGCGCTTCTGAGAGCGGTTGCCCGAGTGCGCTGATTGGCGGTCGAGACCGCATAGCCTGTCACATGAACCGGCTATATTCAGAGTGCGTTGCTCACAAATGGGTTGCGATCCGCATGGATCTGAGGAGGCTGACGTGGACCAGTCCTGGCTGGGGATGGCTGCCGGCACGATCGTGCTTGTGATAGCCGCAGTTAGTGTCACCGCTCACTACCGCCGCGAACGGCGCCGGGCCGATTTGCTGCGCAATCTCGATCACCACGATTGGTGTCGCTGGACACGCGTTCGACGCTGAGCCGCCTCGTGCTGCGATGGCGCTGCGGGCAGAGGTCTTCAATCGATGCCCATTTGCTTAGGATAATTGATCGATTGCCTACGCTCGACCGGTGTGTCCGCGGACGACATGCTACGATCGACGGCATCTCACTTCAATTTGTGCGAGCCATGGCGACGTTGTATGACTTGCTGGGCGTAAGCGACGACGCGAGCGACGCGGACATCAAGCGGGCCTACCGCAGGGCCGCGATGAAAGCGCATCCCGACCGTAATATGGGACGCGAAGCCTCTGCCCATGCGCAGTTCCAGGAGATCACGGAGGCTTACGCGATTCTTTCCGATCCGGTGCAGCGCAGCGTCTATGACGCGGTCTATGCCGAGGAGATGGGGCGCCTTGCCCGTGAGCAGGAGGAACAGGCGCGTTTGCAGGAGGCGGCGCGCCAGGAGGCGTACGCGCGTTACGTGGCCGTGGCCATGCGCTTTGCCGAGCAGGGCTACAACCGCGACGTCGTGTTTGGCGCACTGCTCGCAGGCGATTGCGAAACCCAGTTGGCCGGGCGTATTGCCGACGGTGCGCTCGCGCTGCACCTTTCGCGTCAGGCGGACAACGCCACGCCGCGCGAAGCCGGGGAACCGGACGAGGCAATGCAGCCATCTGCAACGCATCGTGCAGGCGACGAAGCGTCGCAAAATGCCGACGATCGCCGTCACGCAAACCTCTTTAGTGCGATCTGGCACGGTATGTTCGGGTTGCATCCCTGATCCTGCACCCGTGCCAAATTCAGGCGCATGTGCAGGAGCAGGGGTACGATAGTGAGTGAAACATTACTCAGCGTGGTCACCCTATGACTTCGAACTCACATGCCTCCCACGATGTCGACACAGAGGCGTTGGCTACCTTGTCAGAGTATCTGGAGCTTGCACTCGACAAGGGGGGAAGCCTGATTCTCGTTCGCACGCCTGGCGGCAAAAGCGAGGTGTATCTGGGTGACCCCGCTCTGTTGCAGGAGGAGTGGGCGCACCTTGGCGCAATTCCAGAGCCGGTGGCCCGGGCGATACTGGAGGGCACGCGCTCCGGGCTCAACGAACTGACTATCCAGGCGCAAAGCTATCGTTTTGTACGGTTGTTCGCTCAGGTCGCCGACGTGGGGGCAGTCGTCTTCGTCGCAGCCTGACCGATCTGCCGCGCCCGCCTGGTTTCGCCGCCGCAAAGATCGTGCGATCACGTTGAGAGGGGGCGCGCGCGAAAGCCACTATGATTAGCGAATGGTGTCCACGTGCAGGAGACGATTCGTGGCAACGTACAAGGAACTCAAAGCGCAACTCGCGGAACTCGAGGCTCAAGCGGCGATTGCCCGTCAGCAAGAGTTCGAGTCGGTTCTCGCCGATATCCGCGCAAAGGTGGCCGAATTCGGTTACACGGAGCAGGACATCTTTGGTAGTCGCCGTGGCAGGCCGGGGCTTTTGCATCACGCGGCGGCCCCGAAGTATCGCGATCCCGCAAGCGGCGCGACCTGGTCCGGCAGGGGCCGCGCACCGAACTGGATCAAGGACGCGAAGAATCGCGACAAGTTTCTGATAAGCGAATAAGTTGCCTGATATCGGCAGTCAGACCGACGTCGTCCTCAAAAAAGGTCGCGCAGCGGCAGGCGACGCAAATCGTCGGTGACCGGAACGCTGGCAAGGACCACCAGCAGCATCGACAAAGGCACGCCCGCGGCAAATCCGAAATGGCGGAACGCCAGTGCGCCTAGCGTTCCGCCAAGCAAAAACATGCCGAGCAGGGAACCGAGTACGCGTACGCGCTGCATATCGGCTGCCACGTGCTCCGATCCTGAAGCCGGTACGCCCCAATTCCAGTACAGCGCCTTCCCCAATTCAATGCCCAGATCGGTCACGATGCCAGTCACATGCGTTGTGCGGATTTCTGCGTGCGAGATTTTCGTGATCATGGCGTTTTGCACGCCCATGACGTAACAGAGCACGGCAACCGTCAGCGGCACGAAGAGAACACGATGAATCTCGAGATTCGCGCCGAGCGCGGCGAAGCACAGGAGCAGGGCGGCTTCGAGCATGAGCGGCAGTGCGTAGACACTGCGCGCGCAACGGCGGCGTCCCCAGTTGATCAGAATGGCGGAAGTCGCGGCGCCACTCACAAAGGCAAGGACGGAACTGATTGCGGACAACGCGATGGCGCTATTGCCGAGCGCGGCGCTGTCGGCAAGAGACGAGACGATGCCCGACATGTGCGACGTGTATTGCCCAACGGCAAGGAACCCGCCGGCATTGATCGCGCCGGCGACCCAGGCCAGTGCGCGGCCGAGCCGCAGGTTGGCCTGCTCGGTGCGTTCGACGGAGGTGAAGCTGCGCAGATAGTGAATGGGCACGACGGCGTTCCGGGGCGACGAGCGTCGAAACGCACAGTCTACGATGCGTACGGATTGCATGGCCCCGCGCGATGCGGCGTTGGGGTGCGGTTGTTTGCCGCAGGGCCCGCCACGTTGTCGTGAATTCGTGTAGCTCGATTGCACGTGTCTTTGCCACGCACGAGCCGGGTTTTTGCGGTGCGCGTCGGTGGGAGATCGTTCAGGCTCGCGTGCGAGGCATCGTTTGGACGATCAATCGGTAAAGATTGTTGAGATTCTCACCGGTTGTCGCGAACAGATTGCGATTCGCGCTGAACGGCGCGTCGGTCTTCACGCGGTTCGACACCGACGTCTGTGCATTCGGCACGGTAACGCTGCGCCGTGCCGATACCAAAGCGATGCGGTCATGGCGAGCGCTCTCGACAGGCGCACGACCTCGCGCCGAACCTGGGCCGCACGTCACTGCGCTGGCTCGTCGGGAGCCTCCTGTGCTCCCTTGCCGCTGCGCGTTGGGGTGAGTATCGGCGGCTCGTAGCCGCCCGTATCCACCGCGAAACCCGTTTTGGCCACGCCGGTCATACCGGCCGGCGGGCCGTAGTTGTTCGAAGCCCGTGCGGGACCGGCGCCGCTGCCCGTGCCGGTTATGGCTGGCGGACCGTAATCGGTCGCCGCCGCAGCGGCAGTGGGCCTCGGTACCGCAACAGGGGCCAAGACAGCCGGCGGCGGGGCGTTGTGTGCAATCGGCGTAGTGGCTGCCCCGGCGGTCGTGCTTCGGACCGAAGGGGTCACGTTCGTTGGCGCGGCGTAGTCGCTCCTGGGTGGCGCGGGCACCGCCGCCGCGCTCTTGGGGGCGTCCGAATCGGGGACGTGCGACGGTGGGTCGTACGCGTTCATAACCGGCGCGGGTGGGCGAGGTGGCACTATTTCGACTACGGCCGAAGGTGTACTCACGCCAAATGAGCTGCGGCCCAGATGTCCGCCAGGCCCGCTTGCACTCGCGCCGCCCGCGGAGCTACCCGCCCCCGAGTTGCCTGCGCCGGAGCTGCTTCCGCCGGAACCGCTTGCGCCAGCGCTGCTTCCACCAGAACTGCCACCACCAGAACTACCCGCGCCGGAACTGCCTGCGCCGGAGCTACCCGCGCCGGAGCCGCCCGCACCCGAACTGCCTGCGCCTGAGCTGCCCGCGCCGGAGCCGCCCGCACCCGAGCTACCTGCGCCGGAGCTGCCTGAACCCGAGCCGCCCGCACCTGATCCGGAGCCCGATCCAGAGCTTGAGCCCGATCCGGAGCCTGAGCCGGAGCCGGAGCCAGCGCCCGACCCAGAGCCCGACCCAGAGCCCGACCCAGAGCCCGACCCAGAGCCCGACCCAGAGCCGTGGCCACCGCCTGCGCCGTTCCCGCCACCATTACCACCGCCGTTCCCGCCGCCGTTCCCGCCACCATTACCACCGCCGTTCCCACCGCCGTTCCCACCGCCGTTCCCGCCGCCGTTCCCACCGCCGTTCCCACCGCCGTTCCCGCCACCATTACCACCGCCGTTCCCACCGCCATTACCACCGCCATTACCACCGGCCGCAGCATAGGCCGCGCCCGACAGGGCTAAAACGAGCACCCAGACCACGGCCTGCTTGATTGATCGGTTCATCGTCCCCCCCAATTTCGCGCAAGCCGACTCAAAAACCGCGTCTGGCTCGCGCAAAGCCGCTCCGCGCGTCGCTCCACAGGCGCGCAAGCGATATACCTCGACTCGCTCCCCTGGTGCGTCGTCGGCATTGTTCAGAGCAACTATCGTCGTTGCGGCCCCGCCGGTTACTAGCGGAGCGCAATAACGTATCGCTGCAAAGCGCGATGACTTGAAACGCAAGTCATCCACTACTTGATTCGCATTACGAAGCAATACGATTCATATGATCCACTCGCGCGGTCAACGCGGAGCCGCCTTATATGGATTGTCGGGGCTAACCGTTGCGATGGGGTGCGTTGGCGAAGAAATGCTAGCGAATGGCGGGGAAGGGACGCCCACGGCAGGGGACGGTAGCGCGCGAACAAAGCGCTTTCAACGCGCGAACCAGACGCCCCACATGCCTGCGCGGGGTCAGGCCCGGCAGCGTGCCCTAATGCGGAGTCACTGCGCGTGCATCTTCGCTGCCGCGAAACCGGTTTTCCGACTCGAACATGTGCCGCTTCAGCGCACGTACATTGTTGGCGACCCGCATCGCCTTAACCATCGCACCGAGCGCGAAGCGTCCGACAATGGGTCGTTGGATCGCGTCGCGCTCGTCGAACAGCTTGCGCGATTAAAGGCCATGCGGTTACGGGTGCCAGCGATAAACCACGATGCTCGATCCGTTGTAATTGTCTTTCGTGATCACGTATTCGCCGCTCGAGCGCAGGTACGCGCGTATGCCATACATCGAATCCACGTCGTTGCCGACATCGATTGCGGCTGGATTCGAGTTCGTCAGCGTCGTGACGAGACTGCCGGTGTCGAGGTCGAACACGTCGATATTCGGCACCGTATGCACGTAGCCGACGAACAGATAGTGTCCGGCCGCCGCGATCGATTTCGGATTCGGACTCGTGAGATCGATCACCGGACCCGGCGCGCTCGTGTTGCCCGCTTTCCAGCCGTGATAGACCTCGATGTGACCGTTCATCGCCGTCCAGTCCCAGCTTCCCGCAATGCCTTGCGCGAGGATCATCGTGTCGCTGTCCGCTTGATAAACAATGCGCGTGAGCGGCCGCACGGTGCGCGGAATCTGGATCGTACTGGCTGGGCCCCATGACGGTTTGCCGTTCGCGTCGAAGCCCGCTAGCGGGTAGTGGAATATCTGGTTGGTGCGGTCGAGACCGGCCCAGACGTCGCCATTGCCGTCGATCGCGAAGCCGCCCGTCACCTTCGTATTCGTATTGAACGCCTTGCCCGGAATCGAGCCGTCGGGAATGGCGATATACCCGCTAGACGGCTGGAAATGAAAGAAGTTGAACGTGTCGGGATTCTGACCGGAGGCGACGAGAATGCGGTTGCCGCCCACCACGACGAGTTGGCCGAAAAACTGGCCGCGCTGATAGTCGCTCATGTTCAGTCGCGGATCGGTCGGCCAGGTGAACGGATCGATCGTGTTCGCGACGAACGTGCCGCCTGACGTACCGGTGTAGATGGTGTTGCCGCTGTAGAAGTTCGCGCCGTCCGTTGCCGGGTCGGGCGCCGCGATGGCTTCGAAATTGAGCGCCTGCAATGTCCACTGCAGCGTGCCCGTTGAGTTGTACGAATGAATGTCGGTGCTGCCGTTGCGCCCGAGATCCCAGTCGCCACCCCACGCGTTATTGAGCACGTAGAGATTGCCGGCTGCGTCCTTGCCGATCCCGACGACGCGCATGAAGCGCTTGTCGCCGACTTGCCCCTTGATGCCCGTGGTGGTGTCGAGATAGCCGCCCTGCACGCCGAAGGTGCCGACCAGCGCCGGCACACCGGTCAGGGTGTAACACTTGATGTTCATGTCGGGCCCTTGGTCGCCAACCAGCAGCTGATTCGTCGGTGCGTCGAAATCGAGCGCCGATGGACGGGCGCTCGCGGCCATCTGGATCGTGTTCAGCAGTGCGCCGCTTGGGCTGAACTGCGCGAGCACGCCAGCGTTTTCGCGCGCCACCCAAACGTTGCCGGCACCGTCGATGGCAAGTGCGCCGGGTTGCTGCACGCCGATGTCGCGCTGCCAGACGCCGTCGGTCGTGTACACGCGTACGCGGTTGCCGTAGTAGTCGCTGGCGTAGAGCAGTGTGCCCGCTGTTGCGAGACCCGTGATTACGTCTGCATTCTGGATTCCGGTCCAGGTGCTGACTGCAATGCGCAGGTCGCGCGCATTCGCGTTCCGGTTGTAGCGGCCCACGGAGCCGCTGCCGAATGCGCGGCTGTAACCGAGCGCGACGAAGATCGACGTCGCGTTGCCGGTAATGGCACTGCCCTGAAATTCGTCGTGCGCCCCGACGGTGCCACGCGCGGCGCCGTTTTGATAGAGCGCTACGCCGCCCGCATTTTCGTCCCAGCGCGATGACGTGTAGATGACCCCCTCGGGCGCAACCCACATCGAGCGTGCGCCGTTACCAACGTGGGCGGCGAGCGTGCCAAACGTGTTGGCGAGCCAGTCGGTCGTGTATTGCGCGTGACTGGCGGGCGCAATGGCGGCGACGAAGACACCGATGAGTGCTGCACGAATCCGGCTTTTGGACATACGCCGTATTTCCCATAGACATCGCACCAGGATGGCGCGAATCGCGGCGCATAAAGTGACCGCACTGGAAGCACCGTTGCATCCAGGAGGTCATGCTTGTGCGCCCGTGCCTATGAAGTGTAGTCAGGAAATTGCGCTCGGCGTGTCAACCCGTTCATGGGTTTGGGTCAATGGTGCGCAGCGGATTGGCCAACGGTATGCGCGTTGAGTTGACGATGGTAAATACGTGTCGTCGCGACGAAGCCGCCATTCCGGAAAGCCCGGTAGCGGGGCACGGCGAAAGGCCGCCCCCTCTAACACGAGTTGCGTGGTTTGGAACATCGCCATGTGTTTGGCGAGCGTGAGTTAGTCAGGGCCGCGTAGCACGTGCGATGACTGCTCGCACGCGTCGCTCAACTCGAGCGCGTCTTGACGTAACGCCCGGGCGCGGGCTCGGTCGGCTGGAATTTCGCACTTCCAAGCTTTGTGCGCGCCTTGACTCGCCCACCCGCGTGCGGTTGCAGCCAGGCGATCCAGTGGTTCCACCATGTGCCTGAAGCCTGCTGCGCAGAGGCGAACCAACCATCGGCGTCACTTGCCGGATTGCTGTTCACATCGCCGCCTGCCCAGTAGCACCGTTTGTTCTTTGTCGCCGGATTAATGACGCCAGCGATATGTCCGCTTGCCCCGAGCACGAACTGGGTCTCCCCGCCAAGAAGCTGGGTGCTGCGCCACGCCGATTTCCACGGAACGATGTGATCCTCCTGGGTCGCCAGCACATAGGCCGGCATGTCGATGCGGCCGAGGTCGACCGGAACGCCGCACATGGTGAGCTTACCGGGCACGCGCAGGTTGTTTTCAAGGTACATGTTGCGCAAATACCAGGTGTACATCGGGCCGGGCAGGTTGGTGCTATCCGCGTTCCAGTACAGCAGGTCGAAAGCCGCCGGGCTTTTCCCCTTCAAATAGTTGTTGATCACGTTAGGCCAGATCAGATCGTTGGCGCGCAGCATCTGGAACACGAAGCCGAGTTCCCGCCCCGGGTAGATGCCGCCGCTTCCGATCGCCCGCTCACGCTGCAACACGGTTTGCTCGTCGATGAATACACCGAGGTCGCCCGGATCGGTGAAGTCGAGCATGGTCGTCAGCAGCGTCAGGCTCGCAACCTTTTCTTCTTCGCGCGCGCGTATCACCGCAAGCGCCGAAGAGAGGATCGTACCGCCCACGCACCAGCCTACCGTGTTGACCTTGTCCGCACCGGTAATGGCAAGGGCGATATCGATCGCCTCCATCACGCCCGATTCCAGGTAGTCGTCCCACGTCGTATGCGCGGTTTGCGCGTCGGGGTTGCGCCACGACACCATGAATACCGTTTGTCCCTGCTCGACTGCGAAGCGAACAAACGAGTTTTCAGGCTGCAGGTCGAGAATATAGAACTTGTTGATGCAAGGCGGCACGATGAGCAACGGACGTTTGGCTACGTGCGTGCCAAGCGGCGCGTACTGGATCAACTGAAACAGGGCGTTCTCGAAGACAACCGCCCCTTTGGACACAGCAACGTTTTGACCCACCTCGAAGGCGGCCTCGTCGGTAATCGTAATGGTGCCGCGGGCGAGGTCTCCAATCAGATTGGTCATGCCCGTACGAAGGCTTTCGCCGTTCGACTCGATGGCCATGCGGATCGCCTCCGGGTTCGTGGCGGCGTAGTTCGTGGGGCTCGCAGCATCGATGATCTGGCGCATGAAAAAGCGCAGTCTGTGCTTTTCGCGTTCGTTATAGCCTGTCGCGCCGATCATGTCTTCGAGCAGGCCGCCATTGGCGAGGTAGCTCTGCCGCAGCAGGCTGTACCAGGTGTTGCTGGTCCACTCGTCCGCCCGAAACCGCTGGTCGCGGCATGCCTCGCTGCCTGCAGGCTGCAGGTTCAGCATGTTCGTCCATAGCGTCCACTGCTGCCCCCAGTAGCGAGAACCGGCTTCCTGCAACACGGCTGGCGCAACGGCTGCGCTCGCGGGAATACCGGCCAGCGCGTTCAGGAAGTCTTTCGCCGAGCGGGAAAATCCGTGCGCGACCTCGTCGGGCATATTGAAGAGATTGCTCATGCCCGTTCCAATGCAGTATTCGCCAAGTCGTTTGCCGAACGCTCTTCGGGAGCGCGATCCGCGCGTGAAGTGGGCATGACGAGCGCGTCGCCGTCGATCACGACCTTGCCCTGCACGGTGCAGACGGTGTCCAGCACGACGCGCCGCTTGCCGGGAATGAGTTCGCGCACCGTCACGGTGGCTTGCACCGTGTCGCCCGGCCTCACGGGCGCCTTGAAGCGCAGATTCTGCCCGAGGTAGATCGTGCCGGGGCCAGGCAAGCGGCCGGCGAT
Source organism: Paraburkholderia sp. J10-1 (assembly GCF_905220165.1). Classification (NCBI taxonomy): domain Bacteria; kingdom Pseudomonadati; phylum Pseudomonadota; class Betaproteobacteria; order Burkholderiales; family Burkholderiaceae; genus Paraburkholderia; species Paraburkholderia sp. J10-1. Next base: position 1,318,715 of record NZ_CAJMYW010000001.1, read on the forward strand.
TGCGGCGGAAATAATGCTTGCACTGAGCATGCCGTGCGCAATGCGCCCCTTGAAGGGCGTCTTGCGCGAAAACTCTTCATCGATGTGCACGGCGTTGTTGTCTCCCGACGCGCCGGCAAACAGCACGATATCCGCATCGGTGATGGTCTTGGCGAAACTCGCACTCATGCCCGGTGCCAGATCTTCGAAGTCGTATCCTGCAATATCATTCATACGTTATCCTAAAGATATGATTGTCGCTTGATCTGTTGGGGCATGCGGCGAAGGCGGTTCACCTCACCTCGCGTAGCGCGGCGGAGGATGCTGTCGCGGCCCGACGATCATGTCGCGATTGTTCACACGAAATGTCGTCAGTACAGGGTTCGTGGTCGAATTCGCACAATACGGCAAACACGGATAACGCATTTACGATTGGACGCCACAGTTTTAAGATTTCGCGCCATCGTCGGCTTCGGAACGGGGCGCAAAAAAGGCCGCAATCGGCACGCGCCACGTTTGCGCGAGCAGCACGCCAGCGAGCGCCACGCCGCCGCCCACGAGGTGATGCGCGTACAGCCGCTCGCCGAACGCGCCGACCGCGAGCACCGCGGTGAACACAGGCAACAGATTCATGTACATGCTGCAACGGTTCGGGCCGAGGTGCTTCACCCCTTGCATCCAGAAAAACGGCAGCACGACCGATGCGAGCGATCCGGCGTAGGCGATGAGCGGCAGGCTCGCGCGCGTGGGCAGCGCTTCGGCGAGCGGAAGGCGCGCCATCGGCACGAGCATGAAGAGCAACGCGGCGATCGCCTGGAAATAAGTCGATTGCCACGAAGGCAGTCCGACATGCCAGCGCCTGAGCAGCACGCCATAGAGTGCGTAGGCGGCGCTTGCGCAAAGCATCAGCAGATCGCCCGCATGCACGCCGCCCGCGAGCAGGGCGGCAGGACGCCCGCCCGTGATCAGCCACACGAGTCCCGCGAACGACAGCATGCCGCCAGTGGCCATGCCGGCCGTCGGCGTTTCGCCGAGCAACACGACCGAGAGCAGCAGGGTGAGCAGCGGCACGAGCGCGGTCATGATGGCCATGTTGGTGGCCGTTGTCGTTTTGGCGGCTTCGTACGAGAGGCACTGGAACAGCGCCATTGCGAGCAGGCCGAGAAAGGCGAGCCTGGGCAGTTGCGCAATGATTGCGGCGCGGTTGCGCCACGCACCCACGGGCACGAAGAGGCTCATCAGCGCGACGGCGAGCACGAGGCGCCAGAAGGTGATGGCGTACGGATCGATGGTGTGCGCGGACAGGCGCGACACCATGACGTTGCCGGACCACAGCGCAATGGCAGTAACCGGAAAGAGCGAATAGAGCGCGGAGCGCGAGGAAGCAGCGAGCATCGGGGTAGATGTGCGAGTGGAATGAACCCGGAGATTGCGCGCCCAGAACGGGGGCTGTCTCGCGCTAGAATGGCAACTCCTGTCGCAAAACTGCCACCGAACATCAACTCAACTTCGACCCCGCGCCCACGCCGATGACTGTCCTCCCGCCGCCGGACGTGCACGTTCCCTTTGAAAACACGCCAATGCCGGTCGCGGCGCTCGCCGCCGACTACCCACACGGCGCGTTCGTCGCCACGCATAGCCATAGGCGCGCGCAGCTGCTCTATGCGGTCGAGGGTGTCATGCTGATCGAAGCGCAGGCGGGCCGCTGGGTCGTGCCGCCAACGCGTGCGGTATGGCTCGATGCCGGGCTCGAGCACACGGTACGCATGAGCGGCAACGTGCGCATGCGTACCGTGTTCGTGGAACCCGGCGCTGTAGCGGATCTGCCGCAAGGCAGCTGTGTGGTCGAGGTGCCGCCGTTACTGCGCGAATTGATTCTTGGCGCGGTGCAAGTGCCGCTCGACTACGCGCCGGGCGGCCGCCACGACCTGCTCATGCGTTTGCTGCTCGCCGAACTCGCGGTGATACCGCGACTGCCGCTGTATTTGCCCTGGCCTGCCGACGCGCGATTGCGCAAGCTTTGCGACGCGATCATCGCCGCGCCGGATGCGCCCCACGAAGTCGCGCATTGGGCGCACAGGCTGGGCATGGCGGAGCGCACGCTGCACCGCGCGTTCCAGCGCGAGACCGGCATGACGCTTGGGCGCTGGCGCCGGCATGCGCGGCTCTTTCTGGCGCTCGAGCGTCTTGCGCGAGGCGAGAAGATCGTGACCGTGGCGCTGGACCACGGTTATACGAGCCAGAGTGCGTTTGCCGCGATGTTCAAGCGGCATTTTGGTGTTGCGCCTTCCGAGTTTTACCGCTGAGATTAATTGAGCACGCGTTCATGCCAGCAAGACGGCGATCGGCACGACGTTGCCGATTTTCTTATTGCCCAGGCGTGCGCGCGCCACTTGCACGCAAGATCAATCGCACCACTTCCTCGGTGCTCGCCTCGAACCCCGCCGTGGAAAGTGCGCGCTTGCCCGAGAGCGCGCGAATTTGCGCCTCGAAATCGGCATAGTGCTGCGTGGTTGCCCAGATCATGAACAGGAGCGTCTTCGGATCGACGGGGGCAAGCAGTCCTTCGGCAATCCAGCGATCGATCAGCGTGACGCGTGTCTCCATCCAGGGTTTCACGCGCTTGAGCAGGATGTCCTGCATATGCGTCGCACCACTAATGATTTCGTTCGCCCACACTTTCGACCCAAGCGGCCTGCGCCGCGAGAGTGCCATCTTCGCACGCACATAACCGCCAATGGCTTCGACCGGATCGTCGCTCGCGTCGAAGGTGTTGGCGGCCGCATTCCATTCCTCGAACAGGTCGTCGAGCACGCGCCAGTAGAGCGCGAGCTTGGTCGGGAAGTAGTAGTGCAGATTCGCTTTCGGCAGGCCCGCGCGCTCGGCGATCAGCGCCGTGCTCGCGCCTTCGAAGCCGCGCTCGGCGAACACGGCCTCCGCGCAGGCGAGCAGATGCGCTTCGTTCGACTCGCGAATGGCGGCTTTGCGACGGCGCGGCTTGTGCGTTGCGTCAGCCGCTTCCCGTTCGTGCGCCGTGCCGCGCAGCGCGTGGGTCGCGGCTCGCGTGGTGGGTTCGTCGTCGCGCATGATGATCGGTCCGTTCAGAAGAAAAGAGGCGGCGCGCGGCTCCCGCGCCTTTGACGGCTTCATTGTAGTCACGATGTAAGCGCCTCGTGCATTCGCCGCACTCGGGGAAAACGCGTGGACCGGCGCGGGCGCTTTCGCGCACTGCAGCATCGATGGCACGCTTCTCGCTGGTAACACCGCATTGAATTCGCAAAGTTTATCGTCTACAACCTGTCCAATCGGACAGGATTCGCGGGGCGAGGTTTCGGCAATCGCGAAGAGTCACCGAGGCGTGCACCGCCATGGTTCTTCCCGCCCCAGAAGGTGGCACGAATGCACGTTTGACGAACACGCACAGGAGGACACGCATGAACGCAGTAAGCGAAGCCGCGCTGACGACCGCGATCCACGTGAATGGCCAGCGTTTGTGGGACAGCCTGATGGAAATGGCGAAAATCGGCGCCACGCCCAAAGGCGGGGTGTGCCGTCTCGCGCTGACCGACCTCGACAAACAGGGACGCGATCTCATCGTGCAATGGGCGAAAGAGGCGGGCTGTACGGTGAGCGTCGACCAGATGGGCAACGTCTTCATGCGCCGCGCGGGGCGCAACAACGACTTGCCGCCCGTGATGACCGGCTCGCATGCGGATTCGCAGCCCACGGGCGGGCGTTTCGACGGCATCTATGGCGTGCTGGGCGGGCTCGAAGTGATCCGCTCGCTCAACGATCACGGCATTCAGACCGAGCGCCCCGTTGAAACCGTGATCTGGACCAACGAAGAAGGCTCGCGTTTCGCGCCTGCGATGGTCGCCTCCGGCGTGTTTGCGGGCGTCTTCACGCTCGATTACGGACTTTCCCGCAAGGATGTCGATGGCAAGACCATCGGCGAGGAATTGCAGCGTATCGGCTATGCGGGCGAGCTGCCGTGCGGCGGGCGCAAGATTCACGCGGCGTTCGAGCTGCATATCGAGCAGGGGCCGATACTCGAAGCCGAAAACAAGACCATTGGCGTCGTGACGGATGCACAGGGCCAGCGCTGGTACGAAGTCGTGCTCACGGGGCAGGAAGCGCACGCGGGCCCCACGCCCATGCCGCGCCGCCGCGACGCGCTGCTGGGCGCCTCGCGCGTCGTGCAGCTCGTGAACGAAATTGGCCTGCGCCACGCGCCGCTCGCCTGTGCGACGGTCGGCATGATGCAGGTGCATCCGAATTCGCGCAACGTGATTCCAGGCCGCGTGTTCTTCACCGTCGATTTTCGCCATCCGCTGGACGACGTGCTTGCGCAGATGGACGCCGAACTGCGCGAAGGCATTGCGAAGATCGCAGAGCAAGGCAAGCTGGAAGCGCAGGTCGAGCAGATTTTCTATTACGCGCCGGTGCCGTTCGACAAGGCCTGCGTGAGTTCCGTGCGCGCGGCGGCGGAGCGCTTTGGCTATTCGAACCGCGAGATCGTATCGGGCGCGGGCCACGACGCTTGCTATCTCGCGACGGTCGCGCCGACTTCGATGGTGTTCGTGCCATGCATCGACGGCATCAGTCACAACGAGATCGAAGACGCGACGATCGACTGGATCGAGGCGGGTGCGAACGTGCTGCTGCACGCCATGCTCGAACGCGCGAGCGAGCCCGGCTGACGCTTTTGACGCTAGCGCAAGCGGCCTGAGAGCCGCGTTGTCATTCCCGTTGTCCCCACGTACCGGCTGTGCGTCCCGCACAGCCGGCGAGTCCGTGTTTTGCCTCGCAAGGAGCATCCGGATGTCCCAGCCCAACTCGAATGCCGCCGACGGCATCGCACCTGGCCGCCTCACCGCCGAACAGCTAGGCTGCAACTTCGCCGACGTCGCGCCGCCGCTTTCCGCCAACGCCGCTGTCATTGCCGCCGACCGCTGCCACTACTGTTACGACGCGCCGTGCGTAGCGGCCTGCCCGACCGGCATCGATATTCCGGGCTTTATCCGCAAGATCGGCAACGGCAATCTCAAGGGCGCGGCGCGCGATATTCTGGGCGCAAACCCACTGGGCGGCACGTGCGCGCGCGTGTGCCCAACCGAGATTCTCTGCGAAGGCGCATGCGTGCGCAATCATCAGGATGGCGAACCAGTCCAGATCGGCGCGCTGCAGCGCCATGCCACCGACTTCCAGATGGCGCGCGAAGCCGCCGGTGCACCGGCGCTCTTCAAGCGCGCCAGCGAGACGGGGCGCCGCGTTGCCGTGGTCGGGGCCGGGCCGGCGGGGCTCGCCTGCGCGCATACGCTTGCGCTTGCCGGGCACCGCGTGAGCGTGTTCGACGCGCGTGAAAAGGCGGGCGGCCTCAATGAATACGGCATCGCGGCATACAAGGTCGTCGACGACTTTGCGCAGCGCGAAGTGCAATGGCTGCTTTCCATCGGCGGGATCGAAATACATCAGGGGCAGCGCCTTGGCCGTGACATCACCCTAACGGAGCTGCGAGCCGCGTATGACGCCGTATTCATTGGCGTGGGCCTCGGCGGCACGCAAGCGCTTTCCATCGAAGGCGAAGCGCTCGATGGCGTGCTCGATGCCGTGGAATTCATCGCACGCCTGCGCGAAGCCAGCGATCTCTCCACGCTGGCCGTGGGCCGCAAGGTGGTGGTGATCGGCGGCGGCAATACGGCCATCGACGCCGCCGTGCAAAGCCGCAAGCTGGGCGCGGAGCAGGTGACGCTCGCGTATCGGCGCGGCGCGGCGCAGATGAGCGCTACCTGGGCCGAACAGGCATTCGCTCGCGCACAGGGCGTGGCGCTGGTCGAATGGATGAAGCCGCTGCGCATTACGGGCGACACGCGCGTGCAGACCGTGGAGTTCGAGCGCACAGTGCTCGACGCAGGCGGTGCGCTGCGAGGCACCGGAGAAATGGTGCGTGTGGAGGCCGACATGGTGTTGAAAGCCATTGGCCAAAAGCTCGTGCCCGAAGGCCTGGCTGGCCTTGATGGCCTGCAGCTGAGCGCAGGCGATGCGCGTATCGCCGTGGATGCGGACGGCGCGACGTCCATCGAAGGCGTATTCGCTGGCGGCGACTGCGCGGGCCATGGTGCAACCGACCTCACGGTACAGGCCGTGCAGGACGGCAAGCTCGCTGCGCGCGCGATCGACCGCTACCTTGCGAGTCAGTCCGCCAGAGCGGCTTGAACTGAGCGGCTTGAACTGCGCGGCTTGAACTGCGCGATCAACACATCGAAACCAGACAATTCGAAGGAGTCGCATCATGGCCGACCTGCGTTGCACGATCGCCGGCATTGAATCGCCCAACCCGTTCTGGCTCGCGTCTGCGCCGCCCACCGACAAGGCCTACAACGTCAACCGCGCCTTCGAGGCGGGTTGGGGCGGGGTGGTGTGGAAAACACTCGGGCTCGACCCGCACGTGGTGAACGTGAGTTCGCGCTATGGCGCGACCACCTGGCGCGGCCAGCGCATTGCCGGGCTGAACAACATCGAGCTCATTACCGACCGGCCGCTCGACGTGAACCTCAAGGAAATCGCGCAGGTGAAGCGCGACTGGCCCGACCGCGCGCTTATCGTCTCGCTCATGGTGCCGTGCACCGAGCAAGACTGGAAGTGGATCTTGCCGCTGGTGGAAGACACTGGCGCCGACGCGGTGGAGCTGAACTTCGGTTGCCCGCATGGCATGAGCGAGCGCGGCATGGGCGCGGCCGTGGGGCAGGTGCCCGAATACATCGAAATGGTCACGCGCTGGGTGAAGGAGGGCACGCGCCTGCCTTGCCTCGTGAAGCTCACGCCCAATGTGACCGACATACGCCATGGCGCGCGTGCCGCGATGAAGGGCGGCGCGGACGGCGTCTCGCTCATCAATACGATCAACTCGATCGTGGGCGTCGATCTCGACGTGATGGCGCCGCTGCCCACCGTGGATGGAAAAGGCACGCACGGCGGCTACTGCGGCCCCGCCGCGAAGCCCATTGCGCTTCACATGGTCGCGGAAATCGCGCGCGACCCGCAAACACACGGCCTGCCTATATCCGGCATTGGCGGCATTTCCGACTGGCGCGACGCCGCCGAATTCATCGTGCTCGGTGCGGGAAGCGTGCAGGTCTGCACCGCGGCGATGCATTACGGATTCCGAATCGTCAGCGACATGATCGATGGCCTCGCCAACTGGATGGACGACAAGGGCTACGCGAATCTCGACGCCATTCGCGGCCGCGCGGTGCCCAACGTCACCGACTGGCAGTACCTGAACCTCAACTACGACATCAAGGCGCGCATCGATCAGGACCGCTGCATTCAGTGCGGCCTGTGCCATATCGCCTGCGAGGACACGTCGCATCAGGCCATTACCGCCACGCGCGACGGCAAGCGCCACTTCGAAGTGGTCGACGCGAATTGCGTCGGGTGCAATTTATGCATGCATGTCTGCCCGGTCGACCAATGCATCACGATGGAGCGCGTCGACTCGGGCCGCTACGCGAACTGGACCACGCATCCGAATAACCCTGCACGCGTGGCCGACCCGAAAGCCGCCTGACGCATTGAAACCGCACTGAGCCGAACCGAACGAAACGAAAGAAACCAACGACAAGCCACGGAGAACCGCAACCATGAGTCAACCCTTGACTGGCGACGCCAGCGCGCGCCGCGCCGAAAGCGAGTTATACAACGACGATCTCGCGCCAACCGGCGCTGCGCAGCGCACGTGGCGCTGGTATCACTTCGCGGCGCTCTGGGTGGGCATGGTGATGAACATCGCCTCGTACATGCTCGCGGCGGGGCTCACCGAGCAGGGCATGTCGCCGTGGCAGTCGGTGCTCACGGTGCTGCTCGGCAATCTCATCGTGCTCGTGCCGATGTTGCTGATTGGCCACGCAGGCGCGAAATACGGCATTCCTTATGCTGTGCTCGTGCGTTCCTCGTTCGGCACCCAGGGCGCGAAGCTGCCTGCCATGCTGCGCGCCATCGTGGCGTGCGGCTGGTACGGCATCCAGTCGTGGCTGGGCGGCAGCGCCATCTATACGCTCATCAATATCCTCACGCATAACGCGCTGGTGGGCGACGCGCTGCCGTTTCTCGGCATTTCTATCGGCCAGGGCGCGTGCTTCCTCGTGTTCTGGGTGCTGCAGCTTTATTTCATCCTGCACGGCACCGATTCGATCCGCTGGCTCGAAAGCTGGTCCGCACCCATCAAGGTCGTGATGTGCGTGGTGCTCGTGTGGTGGGCCTGTTCGAAGGCAGGCGGGGTGGGTTCGATGCTCTCGCAACCCTCCCAGTTCGTCGCGGGCGGCAAGAAGGCGGGGCTCTTCTGGGCGACGTTCTGGCCAAGCCTCACGGCCATGGTGGGCTTCTGGGCCACGCTCGCGCTCAACATTCCCGACTTCACGCGCTTCGCGAAAACGCAAAAGGACCAGTTTGTCGGCCAGGCCATCGGCTTGCCTATTCCGATGGCGCTGCTTTCGGTGGTCTCCGTGGTCGTGACTTCGGCGACGGTGGTGATCTACGGCAAGGCGATCTGGGACCCTATCGACCTCACGAGCCGCATGGAAGGCGTTGGCGTGGGCATCGCGCTCGTCATCCTCACGCTCGACACGATGTGCTGCAATCTCGCCGCCAATCTTGTCGGCCCGGCCTACGACTTTTCCAGCCTCTGGCCCAAAGCCATTTCGTACAAGGCGGGCGGCCTGATTACCGCGGGCATCGCCATTGTGATGATGCCGTGGAAGATTCTCGCCACCACGCAGGGCTACATCTTCACCTGGCTCGTCGGCTATTCGGCGCTGCTCGGGCCCGTGGCGGGCATTCTCATCGTCGACTACTTTCTCGTACGCGGCACGCGCCTGAATACGGCCGAGCTATTCGAAGAAAACGGCGAATACGCTTACTCGAACGGCTGGAATATGGCAGCGGTGATCGCCCTCGTCCTGGGCGTGCTGCCCAACCTGCCGGGATTCCTCAACACCGCGTTTCCGAACGCGTTTCCCTCCGTGCCCGACGCGTTCAAAAGCATCTACACCTATGCGTGGTTCGTGGGGCTTGCCATTGCGGCGATCGTGTACGGCGTGATGATGAAGCTCGGCAAGAGCCGGCGGCCGAGCGTGGCGAGCGCGTGAGGCATGGCGGCGTGAAATCGTTCAACTGAAGGAGACATGGCATCATGGCGATCCTGATTCGAGGCGGCACCATCGTCAATGCGGACAAGAGCTGGCGCGCGGACGTGCTGTGCGAAAACGGCGTGATCCAGGCCGTGGGCGAGAACCTCGACGCGCCTGCGGGCGCGACCGTGGTCGACGCGGGCGGCCAGTACGTGATGCCGGGCGGCATCGACCCGCACACGCATATGGAACTGCCGTTCATGGGCACGACGGCTAGCGACGACTTCTACACGGGCACGGCGGCCGGTCTCGCGGGCGGCACGACGTCGATCATCGACTTCGTGATTCCGAGCCCTAAGCAGCCGCTCATGGACGCGTTTCGCGAATGGCGCGGCTGGGCCGAAAAGGCCGCCGCCGACTACGGCTTCCATGTGGCGGTCACGTGGTGGGACGACAGCGTGCATCGCGACATGGGGCTGCTCGTGAACGAACACGGCGTGTCGAGCTTCAAGCACTTCATGGCATACAAGAACGCCATCATGGCCGACGACGAGATTCTCGTGAACAGCTTTGCGCGTTCGCTGGAACTGGGCGCGTTGCCCACTGTGCATGCCGAAAACGGCGAACTCGTCTTCCAGTTGCAACGTCAGTTGCTTGCGCGCGGCTTCACGGGGCCGGAGGCGCATCCTCTTTCAAGGCCGCCGGAAGTCGAAGGCGAGGCGGCGAATCGCGCCATTCGCATTGCGCAGGTGCTGGGCGTGCCGGTGTACATCGTGCATGTCTCGGCGAAAGACGCGCTCGAAGCCATCGCCCGTGCACGCAGCGAAGGGCAGCGCGTGTTCGGCGAAGTGCTCGCCGGGCATCTGGTGATCGACGAGTCCGTCTATCGCGACCCGGACTGGACGCGCGCCGCCGCCCATGTCATGAGCCCGCCGTTCCGCACGAAAGAGCATCGCGACGCGCTCTGGCGCGGCCTTCAAGGCGGCCTGCTGCACACCACGGCCACTGACCACTGCGTGTTCTGCGCTTCGCAAAAGGCAATGGGCCGCAACGATTTCACAAGGATTCCGAACGGATGCGGCGGTGTGGAAGATCGCATGGCGGTGTTATGGGATCAGGGCGTGAACACGGGAAGGCTTACGCCAAACGAGTTCGTGCGGGTGACCTCCACGAACGCCGCGCAGATATTCAACCTGTACCCGCGCAAGGGCGCGGTGACCGTTGGCGCCGACGCCGATCTGGTCGTGTGGGACCCGGAGGCCACGCGTACGATCTCGGTGAAGACGCATCACCAAAACGTCGACTTCAACGTCTTCGAAGGCATGACGGTGCGCGGCGTGCCCACGCACACGGTCTCGCAAGGCGAACTCGTGTGGGCGAACGGCGATCTACGTGCGCGGCGCGGCGCCGGGCGTTACCTGAAGCGGCCGGCGAATCCCGGTTATCTGCAGGCGTCGCGGCTTGCGAAGAGCTTGAAGGAAACGCAACCGGTGCATCGTGAGGGCGATGCGTCCTGACGTCGACGCGTTGTTTCAAGGCACCAGACTTCTCACGTAGTTGATCGGGGCGTGATCCGCGAGGTCGCGCACCACGACGTTACCGATGCGCCACGCGCAATTGAGCAGATAGTCGTCGCGCGCGGCGCTTCGGTCCGCTTGCACGAAGGCGTCGTCTGCGTGCGGTGCAAGCTCGCCCTTGCGCGTGATGTAGTTCGACTCTCCTGCGTGGACGTATCCGCTAAGCGTGGGCGGCGGCAAATCGGTGATGAGATCGCAGCAGTCGACATAGCGCGTGATGGGTAATCCGTTGAGTGTTGCGACAAACGCCGCGTTGCCCACTCGCGGCGAGCCGATCGTCACGAGGGCGCTTGGCTTGCATAAGCTGGCGAAGAGCGTCGCGATGGCCGCACCAAGGCTATGGCCCGTCAATATGAGTTGCGATCGAGTCGGCCCGGTCTCCTGCAACCAGTTCTCCACTGCGCTGCGCAAGCCGCGGGCAGCGCCCGCAAATCCAGCGTGAACCTGGCCAGCGCTTTCCGGCCAGTCCGTCAAGTTGAATTTCAGATCATCCGCGATATCGCTAATCGACTGCGGGTCCGTTCCGCGGAAGGCGAGGATGGCGAGGCCGTCGGCTTGCCTCACGGCGCCAAATCCGTGCACGTCATCGCCTGCAAAGTTGAAGGTGACAGCGCCTTGAAAACCGACCAGAGCGAGCGCTTGGTCGAGCTGTTGGCGTTCAGCGGCGCCATTCTCGTAGCGTATGTAGGCAAGGCGGGCGAATTCGGCACACAGTCCGTCGATGTCATAGTTGACACCGGCGGTGAACACCGTTGGCCTGAGTCCCGGTGAGTTGAGCGCGTTGAGCGACGGATCGTAGGGGATAGTCGGCATGTGTACCTCCATTTTCGCGTTGAGCTTCTTCTTTGTTGCCACGCATTCGCGGGGCAATGGCAGATCACTGCGGGGCTCGAATCGATAAAGCGGACATAGAATCGCTTCCGGGATAAAAGCGCTTCAAAAGCGTGCCGCTTACTGCATTAGATTGCGCATCTGCGAGTAGCCCAACTCGCGATGCGATTCCCACTGGATGTCGTCGAAAAACTGGTTCGCCGTGGTCTCGTTCGGAAACGTGCGGTTCTGCTTGCGATACTCCCGCACGTCGGGCGGCGCGGCAGACGTGACGCGCGGCTTGATGACCAGTATCTGTCCGTCGCTTGCGTCGGCGAACTTGACGGCAAACTGGAGCGCGAGAAACTTGCGCTTCTTCCTGAATTCCCCGATCGACAGGGCGATATGGGCCGGATTCAGGCGCAATGACGACGGGAGCGAAAGCCGTGTGGCCGGCTCGCGAATTTCGGCGCCGAAATCGACGCGCGCGCGGCGAATCAGGTTAGCGATATCGCCGAACCGGTATTTCGGATCGTAGCCATTGTCGATCAGCACAATGAATTTCAGCTTACGCCTTAGCAATTCATAGGCGCCCGTGTTTTCGAAATGACCGCCGTCGGTGAGATACCAGCGTCGGCCACGAGGTCCGTCGAATTCGCCCATCAGTTCGTCCATGAGGCAGAACTGCGTGCCGAAGAGCTTCTCGGAGAGAAAACGGTGAGGGAGGTTCGCATCGGGTATCGGTACACGCTTGCGCTCGAAGTTCACCGCACCGAACCGGAACGGCTTCGAATACGTGTCCCACCAATAGCCCAGGCGGATATTGGCCACGCCAAGCAGCAGCGAGTAGCCGACGTGCGTATTCTGGCCGAGCCCGGTGCTCACAGCCGCACCGGAAATGGCGACCCAGTCTCCTAGCGTCATCGATTCGAGCCAGATGTCACGCGTGCGCAAGTCGCCGCGCACGTAACACGCCGGCGTCGAAATATCGTTCGCGCTTTCCCATTCGCACTCGAGCACGCCGAGCCTCGCGCCCACGGTCATGCCTGCTGGTCCGATACTGAAGGCGAGCCCCCGCGCGCCGCGCTGCACCAGCGACGAGTCCCAGTCGATCGTCTTGTTGATCGTCGCGTTGATGAGATGCACCGGCGCATGGCTGCGTGAGTGGAAATATTCTCCCATCGTGATGCTGTCGCCGGCTACGAGATTGGTCACATCGCGCATGGCGGGCGTGCGCAACCGCTCGGCATTCGTTGCGCCCAGGAAAGCGCGGGTGAGTCGTGTGCTATAGAGCCGCTGATAAGTCGAGAGGTTCAGGAACTGAATGCACAGGCCGTCGACGATCGCGAGCATGAGAAAGGCGACGCACAGGATCGCCATGCGCGTGGCGTAGTCGTGCCCGTTGCCGTAATGCCGCCATATGACCATCGAGATCGAAAGGGCCACGGCGGACCAGAACGCCAGCGTCGCGAGCGCGGCGAAGATGGCGGCGACCGAAGCGAGAACGAGGCGCGGAATCTTGGCCAGACCGCCGACGATGTTGTCGCCTTGCGCTAACAGGAACCGCGCGAGAGTCCATAGCACCGCCCCGATGCCGGCCAGCGCGCCCAGCGGGCCGGAGTTCGTCGCGCTAAGGAAGTTCATGGAGACATGGCGAGTGGCCTCGTATGCGAGGCCGCCGAGCGCGTCGACGAGTGCGAGAAGCAGCAACCAGAGCACGATCTGAATTGGACCGGCGCCGACACGATGTCCACAGAGGCGAAGCGGTGTTGTGAACGCGTTTGTGAGCGCATTGCGCAAGCGGTCGACGAAGGCGCGGCTGTCCGAGCGCGGCGAAGAGGAGGGCGTCGACCCGCGGAACCACGATTTGCCGGAGCCGCTGCCGCGCTTGCCGACATACAGCCATGCAATGATGAGATAGAGGGTGCCGAGCACGCCGGTGCTGATGACGAATATCGCAGCGAGAAGTTTGCCCGATGGATGCTTGAGCTGGCCCAGAAGGAGGGTTGCGATCGGCTTTGACGATCCGTAGTTGAAGATGACGATCGTGCTGACGGCCAATGCGGTGACCACGAAGAGTGATATGAATGGCAGCCACTTGCCGACGAAACCCGTTTTCTGCGCGAGGTTCTGGGTCAGCCAGTAGGCGCGGCTGAGCGGAGAGAAAACAAATGCGGCGATGAAGACGGCGATGGACGCGGGCAACAGCGAGCGCGCCCACCAGATGTCGGGCACGGCCGACTGCAGCGGCGCCCACCAGGGGTCGCCCACGATCAGCGGCGAACACCAGACGTCGGGTACGGACGAGAGCAGCGGAGACCAGCACACTTCCGGCGAAACCAGCTGCAATTGCTTTAGACCGGCTGTGGCCATCGATGGATGCGTCAACCAGGTCGCCGGGTGCGGCGAGAGTACGTAGAACCACCAGACGTTCGATGCTGGCGAGGGCGGCCCGAGGAGCTGCTCCGCCAGGCCGTGCGCGGCGAAGTCCAGCAGGCCAAACGCAAGGAGGATAGTCAGGAGCGATACGCCGATTACGTACTGCACGGCGAACCAGTTTCTCATCGAGAACACGAGATATTGAAGGTAGTCCTTCAAGCCGTTCGGCACGAGATAGTTGCAGTTGTCGCGCAAATAGGCAATGGGCGTGACCGCGTTCGCAGCGTCAGGCTGCGCGTCCGGGCATAGTTTGCCCGACGCGCTTTTGGCTTGGTCGATATAAGCCGACTTTTCAAGCTGCAGGTTTCCTGCGCGCAGTTCGTCCGGAACGAAAAGACTGCCATAGAATGCGCCGATGTAGCTGCCGCCGGATACCGTGGATAGATAGTCGAAATGCTTCAGTGTGCCCTTGTCCGCCATCGCCTGAAGGATACCTAACGAAAATACGGCGCTTCGTATGCCGCCGCCCGAGATCGCCAGGCCGCAGGCATCGGTGGCATGAGGCAACGCGGAAAGGCCGACCGCATGCCGGTGTCGCTCGACCTGCGCGTGCTCGCGGCGGGAGAAGTCCGTGGGCAATTGCCAGGACGGCGCGGGTGGGGGCGTCGCGGCCCTGGCGCGTTTGGAGGCGGGCCGCAGTAGGGTCCTGACAAGGAACGAGAGGAGGCCCGGCATCATTCACTCCTGTTCTCTGGACGATGAACGGCGCAGCACTTGTCGCAGTGGCAGGACAGACAGGCGCAGAACGCGAGACCGTGGCGTGTTCGAACTGCGGCGGCGAGCCCTGGCATGCGCGCAAGCCCGCCCGCCGGCTGCTACCGAAGCGGTGCTGGAACCGGGCGAACGTGAAGCGCTAACGGCAGGCGCTTTGCAGATGCGCTTTCGAACACATATGAGGAAATTAAAGGCCGGATAGTGGGACGCGTATGTGATCTGGCGAACACAAGCGGCGCAAACACTTGAGGTAACTCACGTAGCGCTGGGCGCTTGACCATGAGGTCGTGTGGTGAGCGACTGGTTTGCTTACAACGTGCGGGTAGGCGTCGGCGCGGTCAATGCCGACTCAATCGTCAATCAAACGCGCTTATTCTGTATCGTCTGCCATGAATGGTTTTATAGATGATGGAGAACGGGCATTCGCTCAATATGGCGCTGATCAGAGACTCGTTGTTGCAATAAATTTCCTCGGGGCCAACGGCACGAATGCCATGCACGATCGAATGATAGTCACCGTTGAATGCCAGGCGGCAATCGACTCTCCACTCCTGCTTCAGGTTTAATGGGTAGTTAGCGTCGTCGATGGCCAATGTTTTTTTATACCGTTGATCGTCCAGCAGTGCCGCTTGCGCCTTCGCGAAATCATCGAGGCACTCGTGGCTGGTGACATAGCGCTCCCATGGCAAAATCGCGTGGACTGACGAACAGTCTTTGTAGTAGTCCGCTTGTGCTCTGCTGTTTGCGTGGTGCACCAGTGTCAGCACCCTGATCGAAGACTCGTCTTTAACAAGGGAAAGCAAATAATCGCGGCAATTGGCCAGCGTATATCCCACGCCGGCAACGTCGTCCACCAGCAGGATTCTCTTGCCTTCCTTGATGCAGGCGTCGACAAGATCGAGCGCTTTCTTGTTTTTTATCTCGGCCTTAGCTTCGCGCCGATCGTAGTGAACAAAGTCCACGGGCAGGCCCAACATCTGCGAAAGCATCAGGGCGGGTATGGCGCCGCCTCGCAAGATGCCGAGTATCAAACCCACGTTTTCGTGAATCAGTGGGTCTCTTCTGGACAGGCAAAACGTTTCTATGTCGTCGTAGCCATAGAAGTAGACGGGGCGTTTGGCGAACTCGGTGTCCATCTATTTTTGCTCCATCTTAAGGGCGAAATTCAGGCTCACGTGGCGTCAATTCATCTACAGCGAAAGCGGCAGCGCAAGATGCCGCGCGTACATCAGATCGCGATGTTCAAGCAAGATGGGATCCAGCGCCGCGTCGGTCTCGGGGTCGCGCATTTCGAATGCGGCCCTCACGCTCGCGTCCATCGGACACACATCATCCGGTAGCGGGCGGAAAAGTCCGACAACACTGGCACTGTAGACATCGACCGCGGTCACGGTATTGCCGATGTAATACGAGGACCCCGCCGCCCGCTGCACCTTCAGACGCGCGGCCAGCATTCCCAGCACGGCGGTTACGCGCCCGGTCGCCGCCGCGCCGGTTTCCTGGCTGTACCCATATTTCTTGCCCAGATATTTCGCGACCCGCTCGGGGAAGCCGCCGCTATTGTGCAAACCTGCATGAATGAGCTGCAAACGGCGCGACCATCCCAAACCGCACTCGCCGCACAGTTCATGCGCGAGGCCAAAAGCCAGAGCGCGCTCCGCGGGGTCGTCCGGCAGCAACGAAGGCGTGGGCACCAGCCGCTCCGCGAGCAGAAGAATATCCGCCCAACCGCGGCGCGGCCGCTCCTGTCCAACCATGAGCACGGGCGCGCTCAACTCCCCGGTCCACTGTTTCAGGGTCTCGCTGTCGTAGGCGAGGCGCACGGCGGCCCACTCGATACCCTTGATATGCAGGATGCCCTTGGCCGCCTCGCTCCAGGGGCTAGGAACGCCGCCGACCACGACCATGCGCAATCCGTCCCGCTGGACTGCTGTTTCGACATCGATATATTCGAACGGCATCGATCTGCTCCCTCAAGGCCGAGTCCAGGTCGATTCCTGGACCACCGTGCGCGAAGCGTCACTGTACGCTATTGAGCCGCCGTTCGAGCGAGCGTTACTGCGAGTGCGGCGCGTTGCCTTGCTTGAGCGTTGGATCGAGCAACGCGTCCTTTACGTCAAGCGAAGACGTTTGCCCGAGATTCGCGTAGTCATGTTCGAGCCATCCGTCCGCCACCTCGCGTCCGCGCTCGAACAGCGCCTTGAGCAACGACCAGGACGTACTGCTCTTGGAGACGAAGCCGAACTTCGCGAGAAAGTCGTCGTCGCGAATCAGATGGAAGCGGACGGTCTTGTAGCGGCTTTTGCTTGCGGCTTCCTCGCCAACCGAGTCGAGCACGCGGTTGACCGCTTCGATCGCGTTGATCTCCAGCACGACGGAGGCGTTGAAACCGATTTCGTTGAGCCGCTCCAGAATGCCGCGTGCGTTTTTAGGCGGCATGTCGTGGCGCGCGAACGGATTCACGAGAATCAGGATCAGGTCCTGCGCGTGGGCGATCAGCGGGGCCAACGGCGGATTGCCCAGATAGCCGCCATCCCAGTACGGCACGCCGTTGACCTCCACGGTACGGAATTCGCTCGGCAGGCACGCGGAGGCGCGCAGCACCTCGACGGAAATGTCGGGCTGCGTGAAGATGGCGCGTTCGTTGGTTCGTACATTGGTCGCGCAAATGAAAAGCTGCGGGGCGCCGCGCGTTGTGTTGAGCGTGGAGAGAGCCGTTTTCGACAGTGTGGCGTGGATCAACGGGCCGAGCGGATCGCGATAAAAGGGATTGTTGTAAGGCGAGGCGACGAGCCCCACGACCTCCGTGAAAATGGCGCCGGGACTCCAGTCGATATTCCAGCCGCCGAACGGCCCAGGCTCGGAAAAGCCGAAGAGAGCATTGCCGGCCAGCGTGCCGGCGCGCGACACCGCTTCCCAGAAGGTGCGAAGCATCTCGCGCGCTTTCGCGGCGCCGCCGGTGGCGAGGCCCGCTGCGCACAGCGCCGCATTGATGCCGCCCGCGCTCGCGCCGCTGATCGCCGCGACGTTGAGTGGCGTTCCCTGCGCTGTCGATTCGAGCAGTCGATCGAGCACGCCCCACGTGAACGCGCCGTGCGAGCCTCCGCCCTGCAGCGCGAGCGCGACTTTGGGGCCTGACTGTTGCATGCCGCTCGGGGATTGCTCGGTCGCCATGGCTCTTCTCTCGTCGTCATCGCGTTGCTGGCAATCGTACGCGCGAGCGGGAATGCGCGTGCTATGGATGCTGTGTCAGCAACGGGTGAGGGCGGGCGTCGCTACCTCCAGCGCATGCGTCAGCAGGGCGATTGCCAGTCGTTCACCGGCGGCATTGGCCGGAATGCGTCCGTCGAGCGCCAGCGTCGCCAGGCCGTGAACCAGTCCCCAGCAGGCAAGTGCTCCGGCCTCGGCCCAATTCGGCGCCAGTTCCGCCACCCGACGCGCCATCAGTGTGTAAGCGCCCCGGCAGTCACCGTGGGGCAGCGCGAGTCCCGCGCCATCTGCGAACATCAGCCGGAACAGCGCAGGATGCGCGCGGGCGAAGGCAACGTAGGCCAGGCCCTGCGCCGTGAGCGCTTCGTGCGCGTTGTCCACTTGATCCGCGCGCGCGGCGTCTGCTTCCAGCATGGCAAAGCCCTTGAGCGCGACGGCGCCCATCAGCGCGGCCTTGTCCTCGAAATGGCGATAGGGCGCCATCGCCGAAACACCGGCTGCCCGCGCAACGGCACGCAGGCTGACGTCGCTCTCGCCCTGTTCGAGCAGGGCCAACGCGCAGTCAACCAGCCGGTCACGCAGGGACGAAATCGAATCGTTCATGGCTGTTTACACTGTAATCATCAAGGACTATGCTTACAGCGTAAGCAGCCGGGAGCCATCATGCAAGCCTCCGTGACCCGCAGGTCCGTCGATCTCAGCGCCTATCCGAATCTCGTGGTCATCCTCCTGGGTTTTCGCGTGCGGCGGCTGCGCGGCATCGCCACCTTGTTCGGCATCGGCAAGGGCTTGCGGCAAATCCAGTTGAACCCGCCTGCCGGACTGCTCTCGAGCGAGCAGTTCCTGTTCGCACTGAACCACGTGGGGATTCGCCAGTATTGGCGTGACCTCGAAAGCCTCGAAGCTTTCACGCGCAGCGCGCCGCATTCGCGCTGGTGGGGCGAGTTCCTGCGCGACAGCGGCGGTGCGGGCTTCTGGCATGAAAGCTATAGCCGGCAAGGCATGGAAGCGGTTTATGTCGACATGCCGGGGCCCGTGGGCTTCGACCGGTTCGCGCCGGCGTGCGAGCCGACCGGGCCTTTTATGAGCGCGAGAAAACGCATGGCGGCGGACAAGGGCGTGGCCGGTTCAATTGGCGCGTAAATGCGCGCAAGCGCCATCGTTATCAAACACTTCGATATCCTCGTGCAGAATGCGGCGGATTTCAAAAATCGCCTCCGGGGTTTCCTGAACGCTATGTCCCGAAACGATCACCTTTTCGGAGAGTGCGCCGTCGAGGTGCGCGCTGCGATAAGGGACGACCCCATCGTCGGAATCCTCGAGCGGGCCCGTCTCGCGGCGTCTCGCAATAATCGAGTGAAAGCACACGTTTGGGCTGATCGGCAGTCGCGAGGTCGACTGAATGATGGGATTGGTGTCCCGCAACTGCTCAATGCTGTTGGGAACCGCGATGGTCTCTCCCGCCCTGTGGGTGCTATCCGCGTTGGTCGCGCTCTGCAGCATCTCGTCAAGCTCCTTTAACAGCGCAAGCGGCAAGCGCACCAGGTTTGCAACCCAGCGAGAAAGGCGATTGCTTGCGAACGGCGTGCCGCGGTGTGGCGTGGCGATGAAGATCGCGCGCTCGACCTGTGGCATTGGCGTAAAGCGCAGCAGACGATTGAGCCGCTCGTCCTCGCGAACGATGTCGATGCCTTCGGGCAGGTAGTTGTTCTGGACGGTGACCCAGAGCACATCGTCGGACGATGAGACGAGCAGCCGGGCAAGCACGCCGCCCATGCTGTGCCCGATCAGCACCATGCCGTTCGATGCGGGCAGCACGCCAGCGGGATCGAAATGCGCGAGTGTCAGTTGCACCGCCTGGCGTATTCTCGCGAGATTCACGAGAATGGGCACGTTGGTCGGGTAGTAGACCTGCCAGACCTGGAAATGCTCGCGAAGCATTTCGTCGCCCTGAATGTCGTTGGCGACGTTGACCCACGCCTCAGGACTGCTCGCTAGTCCGTGCAGCATCAGAACGATGCGCCGGTCCGGGTCGAAGGGCTGCATCATGTAAATGCGCGGACGGTCGATGCCCCGCGTGCGGCCGAGCAGAGAACGCAAGGACTGCCTGGCAAAGCCCGAGCGGGCGAGCCAGATGCCATAGCCCGCACTGAAGTTGGCGGCGAGCGGCACGGTCTGGCCGTTCAGCTCTACGCTCTCTACGCGATACGGATCGTAGGCGGAAAAGACCACGTCGTGCGAATCGAGCACTTGCTCGAGCGTGCCGTCGCCAAACGACAGCAGTGCGGTGACGCTCGGCGAAGGCATTTCGTTGAACGGCCGCGCGCCGGGGGCGAGCCAGATAGTGGCGGCCGCGTTCGAATTCCCGTTGCCTTCGGCCGTTGGTGCGCTGCTTGTTGTGCTGTTTTTGGCGCTGTTTTCGTCGCTGTTGTTCGTCTCGCTGGCCGGGTCGGGCGCCGCGGGTTGCGTGACGGCGACCAGTTCCGCGCCCAGGCCGTCGCGGCGATACGTGTTGCGCAGTCCCGCGAATGACAGCCCCGCGGCCGGAATGACTTCGCTGAGTTCGCGTACGCCCTCGGGCAGCCGGACTTCTCTCAGGTCGATGCGTAGGGTCCAGCCTGCTATGAACTGCTTTTTTGGATCGCGGTTGCTGTTGTTCGTTTCATGCGCGCCGCGCAGGAACAGCGCGCCGGCGAGTTCCTGGACCGCATAGTTGTAGTAGTCGCGAACCTGTGTCTGGCGGTCCTCGAATGCGCGCTCGCCAGCCGTGCGTTGGCCGAGGAACAGAAAGGCGTACGCGTATCGCGCGGTCTTGAGCCACGAATCGAATTGCGCGTCGCCCCAGGGGTTGCCGGCAGGCGGCGTTTGCGCAAGCGCCATCTGGAGCGATAACTCGGCCAGGCTGGCGAGACGCTGGTCGGTATTGAGCCCGCCCACGGTTGCGATCGTGTCGATACACGCTTGCGGTGCGTTCCGGCATGCACTTTCGTCCAGGGCCGCAACGCGCAACGTGGCTTGTGTCGCCGTGCTCAACTGGCCGGTCGAGAGGATATCTCCGCGGCGCATGGCAAAGTACTGCTGCGGGCCGAGCGAGTTCACGCGCACCATCGCGCAGCCGGACAGCAGCGCGGCGACGAGAATGACCGAAAGCTGGGCCAATACACGGGCCACCTGCGGGCAACGCGGCATGCGTGATGAGTAAGGGCGCGTCATGAAGGATCCAGGCCAATCGCGCGGGCGCGCACAAGCGTGTGGCGAAATGGGGGACGGCGCGGCGCTGTGGCCATCAGGTCGATGTATACCAGCCTGATCCGGATTGCGTTCGCGCGGTGATCCGCGGCGCGCAGGTATGTGCTCTCCCGGGTTGACTGGCGAGCCCGGCATCAACAGACTCTAGTCACCCTCGATCCACAAGGGAGCGAACTTGGCCAACCCGGATCTTGTTGAAAGCGAGCCGAAGGGCGTGCACGTCGTCGCTGCGCAGGCGAGCCCGTGCGACAAGCTCGTGATCCGCACGCAGCCCACCACAGTCGACCGTCCGTGCCAGCGCAAGCGTCTCGCGCTCGCGGCGACGATTCTGGGTTCGAGCATGGCGTTTATCGACGGCTCGGTCGTCAATGTCGCATTGCCGTCCATTCAGGGCGAACTCGCTGCGAGCGTCGCGGCGATGCAATGGGTCGTCAACGCGTATCTGCTCTTTCTCGGGTCCCTCGTGCTGGTCGGCGGCTCGATGGGGGACAAGCTTGGCCGCCGCACGGTGTTTATCGCGGGCATTGCGCTTTTCACGCTGGCGTCGGCTGCTTGCGGACTGGCGCCGAATGCGGGCGCACTGATCGCCGCGCGCGCGGTGCAAGGCATAGGCGCGGCGCTGCTCGTCCCCAGCAGTCTCGCGATCATCGGCGCGGTGTTCGACGACGCCGCGCGCGGACGGGCAATCGGCACCTGGGCGGGCGTGGGCGCGATCACGTCGGCGCTGGGGCCCGTGGCGGGCGGCTGGCTCGTCGACGCGTTTTCGTGGCGCGCGATCTTTTTCCTGAATGTCCCGCTCGCCGCGATAACGATCGCGCTCGCCGTATCGTCGGTGCCCAACAGCCACCGGCTCGATGCGCCCGGGCAGCTCGACTGGCCCGGCTCGCTGGCCGCGGCAGGAGGCCTCGGCGCACTGACGTTCGGGCTGACCGAGGCGTCGGCGCGAGGCTTCCAGCATCCGCTCGTATTGGGCGCGATAGGCGCTGGCGTGCTCGTGCTTGTCGCATTCGTCGTGATCGAAGCACACAGCGCCAGCCCCATGATGCCGCTCGACGTGTTCCGCTCACGCGATTTCACCGGCGCGAATCTCGTCACCCTGCTGCTTTACTTCGGGCTCGGCGGCGCATTCTTCTTCCTGCCGTTCACGCTGATCCGCGCGCATGGCTACACCGCGACCGAAGCGGGCGCGGCGCTGCTGCCGGTGCCTGTGATCATCGGCTTGCTATCGCGTTTCACCGGCGGATTGACGAGCCGTTTCGGCTCGCGCGCGTTGCTGACCGTGGGGCCGGGCGTCGCCGGAATCGGCTTCGCGCTCCTGGCATTGCCATTCGTGCGCGGCGGCTACTGGGCCGGATTTTTCCCGGCGCTCGCGGTGCTTGGGCTCGGCATGACGATTACCGTCGCGCCGCTCACCACCACCGTCATGGGCTCGGTGTCGCACGAGCGCACTGGCGTCGCCTCAGGCATCAACAATGCCGTTGCGCGCGTGGCGAGTCTGCTGGCGGTTGCGGTGCTTGGCATCGTGTTCGTGTGGTCGCATCACGCGGCGCTATCGGCGCGGCTCGACGCGTTGCACGTGCCGCCCGACGCGCGCGAGGCGAGGCAGTTGCTGGAGCCTGACGCGCGAGGGGAAATGCCATCGCGCGGCGCCCACGGGCAGCACGAGACGCTGATGGCGCGTGCAGAAGCGGACGCCCTGATCGATGCGCTGCGCGCCGTCGCCGTTGTGTCGGCCGCGTGCGCATTTGCTGGCGCTGGGATTGCTGCGGCAGCCATCCAGCCGCGCAAACGCGCTGCAAACGTTTGCAGCTGAAATATTTCGCAAAATTACACATGGCACGTTCATTTCGCGAATCGCGGAGGGCTATACACGCACTAAATAAAAATGACAACGACTGAATTCAGGTTTCAAATTCGGGCAAATCGAAACGCACAACAGCACGACAACATTATCTCGTGCACCGTGGCGGCCGCAAAAACGCCCGTGCCATGCGAGCGGCCTTAAGTCTTGCGTGCCCCATTTTATGCGCAAACGTTTTCGTATTTGATCTGTCGCGCAGGCGTGACAAATTCAATGATGCAGGCCAATTAAAAAATAAACACGGCGGGAATAATACGTATAATCCGCCGCGCGTGTCAGTTGATCCGACGTTCTTCCGGAATCACCAGCAAGAATTGCCTGCGCTTAACGCCGGTCACCGCCCGGATGGTGATGAGGTTGCTTGCGCAAGTTTTGTTGACCCTATGCGCCTTCTTTCCGGGCGCATGAATATGTGATGAATTCCATGCCAGCACCGCAATGGCGTCCGTTCGTGTCGTTCCTCACGCAAGAGTTGACGCAGAACCTGACGCCCAGGTTTCTGACCCAGCTCATGCGTGCTGCTGGCGGCCAGTTCGCCCGTCAATATGCGCTTGCCGAGGCGCTCACCGTGGCCGCGATGCGCGACGCCATGAATCAGGTTTGGGGCGAGCTGGACTGGGGGCAGGTCGAGATACGCGAGGCTCAGGACTGGCTGGTGCTCACGCATTACCACGCGCCGCTCAAGGTCGTATTCGGCGCGGAGAACGTGGCTTGGGCTGGCGCTTTCCTCGAGGGGGCCTATGAAGCATGGATGCACCAGCTGGGCGCCGATTCGCAGTTGCGAATGACCACGGCAGGCCCAGCGGATGCGTCGGGAACGATGGTTTTCCTGTTCGGTAAGTAGAAGTCGGCAAGTCAGTAAAAAAACACAAAACGTGCTGCGCGCGTCACGCGCCTTCGTGGACAGCACAACGAATACTACGGGGTCGGGGCATGAGCAGTGCATCGGACATTGCGAATCTTTTCGAGGTAGTGGACGCAAGCCCTTTTCAGTATCAGGAAGTGGAAAGGGCGGAGCAGATGCAAGGTCTGCGTGGGCGCTGGTCCACGCTGAACGCGGCGGAGCCGGATACCGTCGCGCCCGCGCCAATGGCGTTGCAGGACGCCGCCACCGATTCGGCCGAGGCTCCCGCTGCGATCGCCACGCTCGATACGGCCGATACGGCCGAGACGGTCGATACGGCCGACACGGTCGAGACGGTCGATAAGCGCGAAACGGCCGCCACGCCCGATACGTTACCCGACGCGCCCCAGCCGCCGCAGCCGGTCGCGTGCACCATTTCCGCTGCCGCTTCAGAACCTCCCCCGGTTGATCAGGTAGAACCCGAGCAGCCTGTCGTTCAACTTACGCCCGAGCCTGTCGTCGCCGCGCAGCAGTCTGCCGCGCTGAGCAGTGTGTTTGCGCGCCTCATGGAACGCAATGAGCCTCGCGCCGATGTCGCAGCACGCGGGGCGCCATGATCTTCAAACGCAAATCGATGCAGCCGCAACGACCACCCGCCGGTGCGGGACAAAGCGACGATGCGGGAGACTGGGACGACACACTGCTGGAAGTGGGGGCGTCGCTGCTCGCGTCGCGCTGGTCGCGCGTGCTCGTAACGCTGGCGGCCGTGCTGCTGTTCACGTCCGCCATGACGGTGCACCTCGCGCTGTCGAAGCAGTGGGTGTTCGCCATCCTTTGCATGGGCGTGGCGCTTGCGCTGAGCCGCATTCGCGGCCGTGTGCTCACGGTGTCGCTGGTGGCGTTGTCGGTGTTCATCTCGTTGCGCTACCTGTACTGGCGCGTAACGCAGACGCTGTCCTTCACCAACTCGCTGGACAGGACCTTCGGTTATCTGCTGCTGCTGGCCGAAGGCTACGCGGTGCTCATGCTGTTGTGCAGCTACTTCCAGACGCTCTGGCCGCTGCATCGACGGCCTGCGCCGCTGCCCGCCGATACCTCGACGTGGCCCACGGTGGACGTGTATATCCCCACCTACAACGAACCGCTCGAAGTGGTGCGGCAGTCGGTGCTGGCCGCGACGCTGCTCGACTGGCCGGCCGACAAGTTGCGCGTCTACCTGCTCGACGACGGCCGTCGTGACGAATTCCGCGCATTCTGCGAACAGGCCGGCGTGGATTATCTGACGCGGCCCGACAACGCGCATGCCAAAGCGGGCAACCTCAACGCGGCGCTGCCGAAGACGAGCGGCGAGTTCATCGCCGTGTTCGACTGCGACCACGTCACCACGCGCTCGTTTCTGCAGGTCTGCATGGGCTGGTTCCTGAAAGATCCGAAGATGGCGATGGTGCAGACGCCGCACGTGTTCTATTCGCCCGATCCGTTCGAGCGCAATCTCGAGACCTACCGGAAGGTGCCCAACGAGGGCGACCTGTTCTATGGCGTGCTGCAAAACGGCAACGATCTCTGGAACGCCGCGTTTTTCTGCGGTTCCTGCGCGGTGCTGCGACGCTCCGCGCTCCAGGAGGTCGGCGGCGTGGCGACCGAAAGCGTCACGGAAGACGCGCTGACCGCGCTCAAGATGAGCATGAAGGGCTACAACACGGGCTACCTCGCCATTCCGCAGGCGGCGGGTCTCGCCACCGAGAGCCTGGGCCGGCACATCGGCCAACGCATTCGCTGGGCGCGCGGCATGGCGGAAATCTTCCGCCAGTTCAATCCGCTCTTGATCTCGGGGCTGACGATTCCGCAGCGGCTGTGCTACCTGAGCGCGATGATGCACTTCTTCTTCGGCCTGCCGCGCATCGTGTTTCTGATCACGCCCATGGCCTTTCTGTTCTTCGGCGCGCATGTCTTTCATGCGTCGGCGCTCATGGTGCTGGCCTACGTCGTCCCGCATCTCGTGATTTCGAGCATCGGCGCTTCGCGCATTCAAGGACGCTTTCGCCATTCGTTCTGGAGCGAAGTCTACGAAACGGTGCTCGCGTGGTATGTGATGCTGCCCGCGCTCCAGGCCGTGCTGCGTCCCGGCAGCCGCGGCTTCAACGTGACCTCCAAGGGCGGCGTGATCCGGCAGTCCTTCCTGGATTGGGCGATGGCGCGGCCCTATATCGTCTTGCTGCTCATCAACCTCGCCGGGTTCGCGGTGGGTGTGGCGGGTTTGATCCGCAGCCCCGGCTGGCCCGAGGCGATGAGTATTTTGTTCAATCTGGTCTGGGTGACCTACAACGTCATGAACCTGAGCGCGGCGGCAGGCGTGGCGGCCGAGTCGAAACAGCTGCGCCTCACGCCGCGCGTGCAGATCGAGTTGCCCGCCGCGCTGCAGCTCGCCAACGGGTGTCGCGTCACGTGCCAGACCAGCGACTATTCGCAAGGCGGCCTGGGACTGGTGCTGCCCGAGGACGCCCCACTGCCGCAACGCGGCGAGCGCGTCGTGGTCTCGGTGTTTCGCGACGACTACGAGGGCAAGTTCCCCGCCGAGGTCCAGGTGTGCCGCGGCCGCACCGTGGGCGTGAGTTTCCCGGCCCTGACGATCGATCAGGAACGCGACCTGATGCGCGTGACGTTCTCGCGCGCCGACAGCTGGATTGGCTCCTGGGGCCGCTATCGCCGCGACCGGCCGCTGCGCAGCCTGTTCGAGGTGCTCGGCGTCGGCATGCGCGGGCTGAAGGAGTTGGCCCGCCATCTGTTGATGGGCGGACGCGAGCGTTTCGCACGTTCGGCCGAGGCGCAGGCGAGCGAGTTGGGATCGAAGCAATCGTGAGCCACGCCTATTTGTTGCCTTTGCGCGCGCTCGCGTGCACGCGCCGGTTGGCGCCGCGGTGGGCTTCGGTGCTCGCCGGTCTCGCGTTCGGCGCCAACGTTGCGCTGGCCGCGAGTTTGCCCGCCGCGCCCACCGTGCCCGCCGTAGCGGCGCCTGCGTTCGCTTCGCAGGCCGCGTCCGCGGCGCCGGCTTCGCCCGAGGCCGGGCAGCCAGCCGCCGCCGACTCGGCCAACACCTATACCTATCGCATTCCGCTACTACGGCAAAACGCGGCGCAGGGGCTGACCTTGCTCGGCGAGGACGCGTATGGCGGGATGGACTTCGGTTTGCGCCGCGACGAGCGCGTGCTCAGCGCGCGGCTCGTGCTCGACTATCGCTATTCGCCTACGCTGCTCCCCACGCTCTCGCACCTCAATGTGCTGGTCAACAGCGTGGTAGGGGCGACGCTTGCACTGCCCGAACCTGCGCCGCGCACGTCGACGCAAGTGACGGTGGACCTGCCGGTGTCGCTGCTCGCCGAGTTCAACCATCTGAACCTCGAGTTGATTGCGCACAGCAAGGCCAGCGATCAGGGCAATGATCCGCTGAGCCCCGACTTGTGGCTGAAGGCCGGCCCGCAGAGCGCGCTCGAACTGACCGTCGCGCCCGCAGCGCTCGCTAGCGATCTGTCGCAACTGCCCGCGCCGTTCTTCGACGTGCGCGACGTTCGCAGGCTGAGCCTGCCCATCGTGATGCCGCGCACGCCGGGAACCGGCCGCCTCGAATCTGCGGGGATCGTCGCCTCGTGGCTGGGCGCGCAGGCGGGTTATCGCGGCTCGCACTTTTCCGCGAGTCTCGGCGCGCTGCCCGCGCATGGCCATGCCGTCGTGCTGGCGCTGCGCGACGAGTTGCCGGGCCTCGGCCTGGCCCCGGCTGCGCTGGACGGCCCGAGCGGTCCGGCGCTCGCGATCGTGTCCAACCCCAACGACCCCAACGGCAAATTGCTGCTCGTCACGGGCCGCGACGAGCCGCAACTGCGCACGGCGGCGATGGCACTGGTGCTCGGCGCGAAGACGCTGGCCGGCCCGCAGGTCCGCATCGATGGCCCGGTTGACGCGTTACCGCGCAAGCCGTTCGACGCACCGAACTGGCTGCCGGGCGACCGCCCGGTGGAACTGGGCGAGCTGCTGCCGGCGGACCGTTTCACGATCCAGGGCTTGCGCCCCGGCGCGATCGATGTGGACCTGCGTCTGCCGCCGGGCCTGTTCGGTTTCAACAACGCTGGTGCGGTGCTGAATCTGCGCTATCGCTATACGGCGCGCCCGGAGTCCCGGCATTCGGAGCTGCACGTGCTGGCGGGCAATACGCCGCTCGCAGCCTTGCCGCTGCCTGGCGACGCGTCGGACGGCCATGCCGTGATTCGTATTCCTACGTATTTGCTGCCGCCGTTGACGACGCTGCAATTCGACTACCGCTACGAAGCCGTCAAGACGAAGGACCATTGGCAAGACGTGCCCGGCGGCCCGCTGCTGAGCGCCATCGATCCGACTTCGACGATCGACATTTCGCAGTTGCCGCGTTACACGGCCATGCCCGACCTGGGTGCTTTCACCAACGCGGGCTTTCCGTTCACGCGCCTCGCCGATCTGTCCGAAACCGCTGTGATCCTGCCGGCACAGCCGGTCGCGGACGACTACGGCGCGTATCTGACGCTGATGGGCAGCATGGGGCAGGCCACCGGTTATCCGGTGCTGGGCGTGACAGTAGGCAATGCGTCGCAGGTTCAAACGCTGCGCAACAAGGATCTGCTCGTGCTGGCTTCGGGCGACAACCAGCCCTTGCTCACGACCTGGCGCGCCGAGTTGCCGCGCGGGTTCTTCGCACCGGACGCGACGCCGGGCAACGGGTTCGCCAGGTGGTGGGACAAGCTGACCGGCGGCCAGGCGCAGGCCAGACGCGAAGCCGATATTGCCGCGCTCTATCGCAGCGACGACGACGACGGCATGGTGGCCGGGTTCGAGTCGCCGCTGGCGCACGGCCGCAGCGTGGTGCTCGTATCGGGCAATACGCCGCGCGGGCTCAGTGCGGTCGTGGACGCGCTGCAAACGCGCCATTACCGCGTCGACGACACGATCGGCGGCAGCCTCGTGGTCGTGAACGACGGCATCCTCACCACGCTGAACAAGGATCAGAGCTATTTCATCGGGTCCTTGCCGTTCCGGCTCGCTGTGGAGTGGTTCTTCGCGAGCCACATCGTGCTGCTGCTCGTGTCGACGCTCGTGAGCGTCGTGCTCATCGGTCTGCTCGGCGGCGTGCTGCTGCATCGGCGCGCCCTGAGCCGCCTGAACCTGGACATCCCCCAGACATCGCAACGTGAAGAAGGACGACGAGGTTCTCATGTTTAAAAGACGGCCTGCTATCTCCCGGGCACGCCTCGCGCGTTGCATGACTGTTCAGCCGGCGTTGCTGCTCGGCTGCGTCTTCGCCTCGGCCGCGCACGCCCAGGCCGCGGCAGGCGGCAATGCCGCAAGCAACGCACAGACGCAGCCCGCCGCGGCAACCGTGGCAGCAGCGGCAACGCCATCGTCGTCGGCGGCGTCGACCGTGACCTGGTCGTTGCGGCAACTGGGTGCGCAATACGCGCTCAACCTGCGCGGTGTCGACGGCAGCAATACGCTGCCGGTCGGCGTGCGCGACGATCGGGTCGTGAGCGGCGCGCGCCTTAACCTGCGCTATGCGTATTCACCGGCGCTGCTGCCCGATGTCTCGCACATCAACGTGCTCGTGAACGACCAGGTGGCGGCTTCGATCGCGGTGCCGAAGGACACGGCCGGCACCAGCCTGCAGCGCACGATCACGCTGCCGGCGTATCTGTTCACCTCGAACAGCAAGTTGCGTCTGCAACTGATCGGCCACTACACCACGCAGTGCGAAGACCCGTTGCATTCGAGCCTGTGGGCCAACATCAGCAACGAAAGCACGCTGAGCCTCGACACGCAGCCGCTCGCGCAGGCCAACGATCTGGCGCGCCTGCCGAAGCCGTTCTTCGACGGCCAGGACATCCGCCGGCTGACGCTGCCGGTCGTGTTCGCAGGCAACCCCGACGCGGCCGCGCTGGAGGCGGCCGGCGCCGTGTCGTCGTGGTTCGGCGCGTTGGCGAGCTATCGCGGCGCGGACTTTCCGGTGTCGCTCTCCACGGTGCCCGCGCAGGGCAACGCGGTCGTCATCGTCGAGGGCGCGCAGCAGGCGGCGCTCGCGGGCGCACCGCTGCAGGGCCCGACCATCGCCATCGTCGGCAACCCGAACGATGCGAACGGCAAGCTGCTGCTCGTCATGGGCCGCGACGGCAAGGAACTCAAGCAGGCGGCCGATGCGCTGGTCACGGGCAGCCAGACGCTGTCGGGCGCGAGCGCGCTCATCACGCATTTCGCCGATCTCGCGCCGCGCAAGCCCTATGACGCGCCGCGCTGGCTGCGCACCGATCGCCCCGTGTCGTTCGGCGAACTGATCGACACTAAACAGTTGAGCGTGTCGGGCTACAGTCCCGACCTCATCCGCATCAGCACGCGCGTGCCGCCCGACCTGTTCGGCTGGCACGCGCCCAACGTGCCGATCGATCTGCATTACCGCTACACGCCGCAGCCCTATATGGTCAATTCGTCGCTGCTCTTCAGCGTCAGCGACCAGTTCATGAAGTCGATCCCGCTGCTGCCGCTCGAGCGCCTCGAAGGCGGCGACAAGCTGCGCGCCGAAGTGCTGCCCGACAGCAGCCTGCCGCGCCAGGCGAAGCTGGAAGTGCCGCTCGAGACGCTCCTGCAGCCGAACACGCAGCTGCAGTTCCGCTACATGTACGACTACATCAAGCAGGGCGAGTGCCGCGACATCATCATCGACAACGTGCGCGGCGCGATCGATCCCGAATCGACGATCGATCTCTCGACCTATCCGCACTACATCGCCATGCCGAATCTGGCCGCCTTCGCGCAGGCGGGTTTCCCGTTCACGCGCATGGCCGATCTGTCCGACACGGATGTGGTGCTCGGCGCCAATGCGGGGCCGCAGGAATACAGCACGTACCTGGCCGTGATGGGCCGCATGGGCGACTCGACCGGCTATCCGGCGCGCGGCGTGACCGTGCTGCGCGGTCAGCGGATCGACGCCATGCCGACGGCGAAGGACCTGCTCGTGATCGCCACGGGCGCCGATCAGGCGTGGCTCAAGGACTGGGCGCCGTACATGCCCGCGGCCTATGACCACGGCGCGCAGTTCTCGCTCTCGGATCTGCCGGGCCGCGTGCGCGGATGGTTCCACGCCAACCCGCGTCTCGACACGGCGCCTGGCCGCCTCTCGCTCGCCTGGACAGGGCCTGGCGTGAGCGCCGTGCTGGCGGGTTTCGAGTCGCCGAAGGCAACGGGCCGCAGCGTGGTCATGCTGGTCAGCAATCAGCCCGAGGGCCTCAAGGATGCGGTTGCGGCGCTGCTGGGCGTGCCGAACTACGACAAGCAGCCCATCCAGGGCAGCCTCGTGTCGATCCGCGGCCAGCAAGTCGATTCGCTCGTGGGCGAGCACACCTACTACGTCGGGCATCTCGGCCTCTGGCGCGGCCTCGACTGGTGGCTGGCTTCGTTCGGCCTCTCGCTGGCCTCGCTGCTCAGGGCGCTCGGTGCTGTCGCGCTCGTGCTGCTCGCAGCGCTCGGGTTCGTCACGTTGCGGCGCCGTCAGGCACGGCGCGATGCCGCGGCCGAGGCACGGCTGCGCGCCGGGCAGCACGCGCAACAATAATCAGGAAACCTTCATGTTAGTCAGCCGCAGCCAGGCCTGTGTTCTGGGTTTGTTGCTCACCTCGGTCAGCCACCCCGCGTGGGCGCAGGACGCCAGTTCCAGAATGCTGCTGGAGCAGGGCCGCTATTGGCAGGCGCATGACAAGCCCGATCTGGCCGCGCAGTCCTGGTCGAAACTGCTGCTGACCGACCCGAAGCAGCCCGAAGGCCTGTATGGCATGGGGTCGATCGCCGTCGGCAAGAAGCAGTTCTCGGTCGCCAACGACTATCTGGCGAGACTGCGCGCCGCGGCGCCCGACAGCCGCTACGTGCCGCTGCTCGAGCAGGACTTGCGTCTTGCGGTGGAGCCCGGCAAGTCCACGTTTGCCAAGGCGCGGCAGATGGCGCAGGACGCGGTCAACCAGAACGACCCGAAGGCGCTGGCGGCGGCGATGGCGCAATACGACAAGGCCCTGGGCGGCAAGCCGCCGCAAGGCAGCGTGGCGCGCGAGTACTACACCTTCCTCGGCTATACGGAGGGTGGCGTGGACCCGGCCATTCAGGGCTTGACGCGCCTGGACGCGCAAACGCCCAACGATCCGTACACCCTGTTGGCGCTGGCCCAGCATCAGGTGCGCGACGAACGCGAGCGCGCGGCCGGCGTCGCGTTGCTGGAAAAGCTGGCCGTGCGGCCGGACATCGGCGGCGCGGCCACGGAAGCCTGGCGCTCCGTGCTGACCTGGGTCACGCCCACGCCGAAGAACCGGTCGTGGTTCGAGGACTATCTGAAGCTGCATCCCGATGACGACGAGATCCGTCATCAGCTGCTCTCGCCGAGCGCGCCGGGCGCCGCCGCCGTGCCGGTCATGGACCCGCGCCTCACGCGCGGCTTCGCGGCGTTCAAGGCGGGCGACATCACGACCGCCGAGCAGTCGTTCACCGACGTGTTGCGCGACAAACCCAACGACACCGACGCGCTCGGCGGCCTGGGTCTGGTGCGCATGCAACAAGGCGACCTCGCGCAGGCGCAGACGCTGCTCGCGCGCGCCGTCGCGCGTCCGGGTGCCGGCGCCAACTGGAACAAGGCGCTCGCTTCGGCGCGCTACTGGCTGCTCGTGAATCAGGCCGAAGGCGCGCAAAGCGTGGGCGACTACGCCGCCGCGCGCAGCAAGCTCGACCAGGCGCTGCGCATGGACCCGGCCGAACCGGGCGGGCGCAACGCATCGGCCCGCCTGTATGCGGCGCAGGGCGATCTCGCACATGCGGAAGAAGTCTACCGGGAGGTGCTGGCGGCACACCCGAACAACCGCGAAGCGGTGAGCGGGCTCGTCGATATCCTCGCGGCAACGGGGCGCGCCGACGAGGCCCAGAAGTGGGTCGACGGCATGTCGCCCGAGCAGCAGGCCGGCATCGGCGGCCTCGATCGTCTGCGCGCGGCAGTCGCTTCCGGGCGTGCCGACGCCGCCGAGCAGCGCGGCGATCTGGACGCGGCGCACCGCATTCTCGAAGACGCGCAGCGCGCGGATCCCGACAATCCGTGGCTCCGTCTGGAACTGGCGCGCTTCGAACTGAGGCAGGGCCATGCCGACGAGGCGCGCGAACTCGTCGATGGCCTGCTCGCGTCGAACCCGGACAATCCGGACGCCCTCTACGCGAGCGCGCTGCTGGCGATGCAAATGGGCGATTGGACGCGCGCGCAGGACACGATGGCGCGCATCCCCGCTGCCGCGCGCACGCCGAACATGGTGGCGACGGCGCAGCAGATCGATTTCCAGGCGGTGGCGGCGCAAGCCTCGCAACTGGCGCGCGACGGCAATCTCGACGACGCGCGCAACATGCTGGCGCGGCTCGAGGCGTCGGCGGGCAAGGACCCGGCGCGGGTGAGCGCGCTCGCCCAGGCCTGGGTGGACGCCGGGAACCTGCCGCGCGCCATGGCCCTGATGCACGGGCTGATGCTTGATTCGACGAGGAGCGGCGTGAAGGGCGGCGGTCCCGATATGCAACTGGCCTATGCGGGCCTGCTGCTCAAGACCGGCCAGAACGTTCAGGCCCAGGAAGTGATGCGCGGATTGCAGACCGTGACGCTGACCGCGGACCAGCGCCGCCAGCTCGACGATCTGAATTATCTCTACGCCGTGCGTCTCGCCGAACAGCAGCGCCAGCAAGGCGATCTTGCGCAGGCTTACGACACGCTCGCGCCGGTGCTCGCGAAGCGGCCCAACGACAGCCTGGCCAACGCCGCGCTTGCGCGCATGTATGCCGCCGACGGCCAGTACGGCAAAGCGCTGTCGCTCTATCGGAAGGCGCTCGCGAACGACCCCGACAATCCGGGGCTGCAACTGGGCGTGGCGATGACGGCGGTGCAGGCCGGCAAGGGCGGCGTGGCGGACGCAGCCCTGAAACAGGCCATTGCGAAGGCGCCGAACGATCCTGACGTGCTGGCGGGCGCCGCGCGCATTTACGTCATGCAGGGCAAGACGCGCGAGGCGCAGTCGCTGCTGGTGAGGGCCATTGCCGCGAAGGAACAGCGGCTCGGCGTGCAGGCGCAAGGCGCCCATGTGGCGGGCAATCCCTTCGTGCACGACGACGATCGCCGCCGCCGTGCGGCTCGCGACAATCGCCGGAGCGCGGCCAATGCGCTCGCGGCACAAGGCACCGCAGGCACCGCGGGCGACGCAGGCGCCGTGTCCGACGGCGCGCTCGCGAACGATGCGGCAACGATGCCCGGCCTCGCGTCAACAACGGCGTCCGCGGCGTCCACGGCGGCGGGCGAGCGTTCGCCGGTGCGCGCGTCCGCGCTGCCTACGGTGGCCGGCACGCCGATCGGCGAGCGGGCGCCGCAGGACGCCGTGGCCACTAGCGCGCCTCAGGAGGGCGCCATTTCGCTCGACGACATGCGCAACGAACTCGACGATATCCGCTCGGAGCGCTCGCCGGAAATTCGCGGCGGCCTGTTCGTCGCGTCGAACAACAGCGCCGGCGGGACCTCGCAACTGACGAACGTGCAGCAGCCGCTCGAAGCCTTGCTGCCGGTCGGCAACGGCAAGCTGTCGTTGCGCGTGACGCCGGTCGAGCTCGAAGGCGGCACGCTCGGCACCGATGTCTACAGCAGCAGCCAGTTCGGCGGCGGGCCGGTGGCGGCGCAGGCGCAGAAAGACGGCACGGTCGCGGCTCCCGGCGCGCAGAGCGCTTACGGCGTGGGTCTGGGTGTTGGTTATGAAACGCGCAAGTGGGCGTTCGACATCGGCACGACGCCTTTGGGTTTCCAGTACACCAACGTGGTCGGCGGCGCGTCGTTCAGGGGCGCGTTCGGCGCGAAAGACGGCGGCTGGTTCAACGCGGGCGTGTCGCGCCGGGCCGTGACCGACAGCATCACGTCGTTCGCCGGTTCGACCGATGCGCGCTCGGGCCTGAGCTGGGGCGGCGTGACCGCCACGGGGCTGCATGGGGCGATCGGCCTCGACAATCAGGACTACGGTTTCTACGGCTACGGTTCCTTGAAGTACCTGGACGGCCATAACGTCCAGTCCAACGAGGGCGCGGAAGTTGGCGCGGGCACGTACTGGTACCTGCTTCGCAGTGCCAACACCATGCTGACCGTAGGCATGAACCTGAGCGGCGAGTTCTACCGCCACAACGAAAACAACTTCACCTACGGCAACGGCGGCTATTTCAGTCCGCAGCGCTTCTATGCGTTCACCGTGCCGGTCACCTGGGCGCAGCGCTCGGACCGCTGGACCTACAAGCTGCAAGGGTCCGCAGGGCTGCAGTACTACCACGAGGCCGGCGCGCCGTATTTCCCGACCGACGGCACGCTGCAGTCGGCGGCCGAATCGGCGGCTTCGACGCTAGGCTTGAGCGATGGCGCGGTGCATCCGGCGCAGTCCAAAACCGGCATCGGCTACAACCTGCTGGCCGCGGCGGAATACCGCTTCAGCAATCACCTCACGGGCGGCGCGTCCGTGGGGGCCAACAACGCGTCCAGTTACCGCCAGTGGGTGGCCGGACTGTATCTGCGCTTTAGCTTCGCACCGCAAACGAAGTCGCTGGACATGCCGGTCATGCCTTACCAGTCGCATTACAACGATCAGTAGCCCGATCGATTCGACGATCGATCGTTTTTCAGGAGTCACAGATTCATGCTTGCTTCCGTACTTGCAGGTCTCAGCATTCTCATGATTGGCGATAGCCATTTGAGCGAGCCCGGTTATCTCATCGACACGTTGCAGGATCAGCTGATCGCCGCCGGCGCGCAGGTGCATACCTACGGCGTGTGCGGCAGTGCGCCGGGCGACTGGGTGAAGTCGGTGCCCGGCACCTGCGGCGGGGCCACGCGTAACGGCAAGTCGCCGCTCGTCGTCGATCACAACGCGAAGACCCAGCCGATCGATCAGCTGGTCGCCGCGAACAAGGCCAACCTCGTCATCATCGTCGAAGGCGACACGATCGGCGGTTACGGCAAGGACGACTTTCCCAAGAGCTGGGCGTGGCAGCAGGTCACGGCGCTCACGCAAGACCTGGCGGCCAGCAAGACGGCGTGCGTCTGGGTCGGCCCGGCCTGGGGCACCGAGGGCGGCAAGTACCAGAAGACCTTTGCGCGCGTGAAGCAGCTTTCGTCGTTTCTCGCCACCAATGTCGCGCCGTGCCAGTACATCGACTCGCTCACGTTTTCGAAGCCGGGCGAATGGGCGACCGTCGACGGTCAGCATTTGACGACGACCGGCTACAAGTACTGGGGCGCGGACATCATGAAGGCGCTGGTTCAACTGCCGGCCGTGCAGCAGCACAAGTAAGGCGCCGCCGCCTCGCGACATCGAAAGAGTGGAAGAACAATGAAAAAAGTCCTTTTCCAGCCGCTGCGCTTCGTTTTTCGCGGCCTCGCGCTGGCCGGCTTCGCGCTGGCCGCGCAGTCCGTCATTGAACCGGCCATGGCCGCCGATATCCCGCTGTACCCAACCGGGCCCGCGGAGGATGCATCGTTCGTGCGTTTCGTCGACGGCGGATCGCAGCCGGTGGACGTGAGCTCGGCAGGTTCGAAAGCCCGCCTGACACTCAATGCCGCGAGCCCGGCCAGCCACTTTTTCCCGATCGCCGCGGGCAAGCCGGTGGCCGGAACGCTGACGGCGGGCGGCGCCCACCAGGATGTGAGCGCAACCGTGCAGCCCGGCGAATTCGTCAGCATCGTGGCGCTCGACGGCGCGCAGAAAGGCGCGCGCTCGCAGGTCGTGACGGTGCGCGAAAAACCGGACGACTTCAACGCGCTCAAAGCCTCGGTGGGCTTTTACAACCTCGATGCGCGCTGCGCCGCACCCACGCTGAAGGTGCCTGGCCGCGACATCGTGCTGCTCGACGGCGTGGCCGCGGGGCAGGGCAAGCGCCGCCAGGTCAACCCGGTCGCGCTTTCGGTGCAACTGGCGTGCGGCGGCCAGCCGGTGGGCCAGCCGCTGAGTCTGGGCACGCTCGTGGCGGGACAGCGCTATACGGTGTTCCTCGTGCCGGCCGGGGCGCAGTCGCGCATCTTTTTCGCGAACGACGCGGTGAGCCGCTGAGCGCATGGTCTTCGCGTCCCTCGAATTCCTGACACTGTTTCTGCCGGCCTTTCTCGCGATTTACGTCGTATCGCCCGCGCGCTGGCGCAACGCGGTGCTGCTCTTTTGCAGCTGGTTCTTCTACGCCTGGTGGAGCCCGGTCTTTCTGCTGCTGTTCATCGCGCTGACCTTCTGCGGCTGGCTCGGCGGCGTGGTGATCGACAGCGCGCCGAGCCCGCGTGCGCGCGGTGGCTGGCTCGCGGTCTTCATCGCCGTGAATGTCGCGATCCTGTGCTGGTACAAGTACGCCAACATCGTGGTCGATAGCCTCGACAGCGTGCTGGCGGCGGGCCATGCGGGACCCATTCCCTGGCAGCACGTCGTGTTGCCCATCGGGCTGTCCTTCATCGTGCTGCAGTCCGTTTCGTACCTGATCGACGTGCAGCGCGGCACGGTGCCGGCGGACCGCAGCGTGATCCGCTACGGCGCCTATCAGGGAATGTTCGTACACCTGATCGCCGGGCCGATCATTCGCTACGCCTGGGTCAAGCGCGAGCTGGTGTCGCGCACGGTCGACTGGGACGCTTTCGCGGCTGGCGCGCGGCGGCTCATGGTGGGGATGAGCATGAAGGTGCTGGTGGCCGACACGCTTTCGCCCATCGTCGACGCGGTCTTCGCCATGCACGCGCCTACGCTTGCGGACGCGTGGCTTGGCTGCGGCTTCTACACGCTGCAACTGTTCTTCGATTTCGCGGGCTATAGCGCGATGGCCATCGGGTTGGGGCAAATGCTGGGCTTTCGCTTTCCCGAGAACTTCAATCATCCGTACCTCGCGAGCAGCATTCAGGACTTCTGGCGCCGCTGGCACCTCTCGCTGTCGAGCTGGATTCGCGACTACCTGTACATCCCGCTAGGCGGCAACCGCGACGGCGAATGGCAAACCTGCCGCAACCTGTTGCTGACCATGGCCATCGCGGGCCTATGGCACGGCGGCGATAGCTGGAACTTTCTGCTGTGGGGCGTCGCGCATGGTGTGGCGCTGACCGTGGCGCGCCTGTGGCGCCGCGCCGGCATGGCCGCCGTGCCGCTCTGGCTGTCGCATGTGCTGACGATCCTGTTCGTCATGCTTGCCTGGACGCTGTTTCGCGCAGTGGGGTTTCATGCGGCGCTCGCCGTGTACCGAGGTCAATTCGGCCTGAACGGCATTGGCCTGAGCGACGCGACGCTAGTGCTGCTGCGGCCTGTGCATGGGCTGGCCGCCGCGCTCGGCATCGTCTGCGTGCTGCTGCCGATCTGGCAATCGCGCTGGAACCGCCTGGCCGATACGTCGCTGGGAAGGCTGTGGCAAGCCGGGTGGCCGCTCGCGGGCTTTCTGCTGTCGTTCGGGTTGATTGTCGCGCGCGGCGCGGTGCCTTTCCTTTACTTCCAGTTCTGACGCCATGGACGATCCCAAGCCGCTACCGCAATTGCCTGCTACGCGCGCCGCCAAGGTCGTTGCCGTCATTCTGATGGTGTTTCTGTTCGCGGGCCTGTGCTTCAATATCCGCTTCGCCGCGACGACGGCGTCGCTGTTGCCTCACGCGCTCACGCGTGCAGGCCTGCTGGACGGCGCCGTATCGAAAGAGCTCGCCGGCCGCATGGCCGATACGCCAGTCGCAGCCGACGCCGCACGCATGCAGCGCGCGCTGGGCTGGCTCACGGTGGGCGATCTGGGCCCGCGCGTGCGGCAGGGCTGTCCCGGCTGGCTGTTCCTGCGCGACGAACTGAACGTATACGCCGACGGCGAGCGCCATCTCGCGGAGCGCGCCGCTACGGTCGCCGCCGTACAGCGCGAACTGGCGCGCCACGGTATTGCGCTGGTCGTCGCCGTGGTGCCCGACAAGTCGCGCATCGAAGCCCAACATCTGTGCGGGCTGTATCGGCCTGCATCGCTGGGTGCGCGGCTTTCTGACTGGACAACGCGTCTGGCTGCCGAGGGCGTGCCGGTAGTCGACCTCGCTTCAGCGCTGCGCAGCGTGCCGGGCGACGCGTTCTTCCGGACCGACACACACTGGACCCAGGACGGCGCGGGCGCTGCGGCGCAGGCGCTCGCGCAGCATATTCGGGCGATGCGCGAGCCGCTGGGTTCAGGCGTTTCGAGCCAGCCCGGCTACCGTGTCGCCGGCAAGCCGGCCGCCCGTCGGCCCGGCGATCTCGTACGACTGGCCGGGCTCGATGCGTTGCCGGTGTCGTGGCAACCGAGAGCGGAGATCGTGGCCGGCCGCGATTACCTTCACGTAGCCCAGGCGGCTGCGTCGGCAGACGATCTGTTCGGCGATGCCGACCTGCCGGCCATCGCGGTGATCGGCACGTCGTATTCGACGACGTCCGATTTCGTGCCCCAACTGGCGTTGGCGTTAGGCAAGGGCGTGGGTAATTTCGCGCGCGAGGGTGGCAAGTTCGGCGGCTCGGCACGCGCTTATTTCACTAGCGCCGCGTATGCGCAGACGCCGCCCAAACTGATCGTTTGGGAACTGGACGAACGGGATTTGCAGGCGCCGCTCGAAGCGGAAGATGATGTTGTCGTGCCGAAATCCGGTGCGGTCGGCACGGTGGCTTCGCGTTGAAGCGTTCACGGCCAGGTACAGTTGGCGCCAGTGGCCGTTGAGCTTGACGTAGGTTTCGTCCTTCAGCTTTTGCCGACCGGGCGCTTGCGCTGCCGAGTGAACGCTTCCAACACCGGCAGCCGTTTCAGCGCCAACCCATGGGCCGTCGAATGGTCCGCTGACAGCACACGGTCCGACGCCTGTCGATGCACTGCGCCAACAATCACATGCCGTTGGGGTGGCAGTGTGCCTGGAGGCGTCGGGCGGCGCGCTTCTAAGCTTTCAGCAGCTCCGCTGCAAAAGAATTGGCATGCGCTACGGCCTTTTGCGCGTCGGGAAATACGCCGAGCTGTTCCCAGCGTTCTTCGACCGCGTAGGTCCCTTTTTTCGCGAGCGCACGCTGCACGCACAATTGCGCCGCATAGCGGCCATCCTCCAATGGCTGAGCCCTCGCAATGATCTTGTGCGGAGGGCTGGATCGTTCTGGCTGAACCAACTCGACCGGCCCCTCGGGCGCGCCGATATCCTTCAACTCGTTCCTGGCGTGGCAGTCCGGGCAGTAGAAGCACCAACCCGCGTCCTCGTGACTGGCTCTGACTTGCCCGCGAGCCAGCACGGCACGGCATTCAACGTTTTCGCAGATGAACGGCATCGCAGTCTCCGGAGTTGTTTGGAGAAAAGCCTAGCACGTCCTTCGTTGACCAACCATTGGCAATGTTGCCGTGCCCGACGCTCGGGAAAACCCTCGGCCGCACGCGGGCGAAACAGCTCAGGTACGGTCCGTCAGGCTGCGCTCGCGACGCTCCACGTCGCCCGATGGGTGTTCCCGGAGAAACTGACCTCTGCGCCGAACGGCAGCGCGCAGTCCTGGGTGTAGAAGAAGAACCACGTTCCCTCGCGGTCAAAATACGCCCGGAAACAGGGCGAATCGTCACGCACTCCCGGCGCGTCTGAACAGCGAAACCAGTAGGTGATTCCATTCAGGACACCGTGGGAAAAGCGGTGTGAAGGGACTTCATCGCAGGCCGGAGATTCGAAGGCAAGGGCGCGGCTCACTCTTCCACCAGGCAGGAGTACGGTCACTTCGCCGGCCACGCGATCCTCGAAGGTGGGGGCCGTGCTATTCGGAGCCGGATCGATGGCGTCGCCACCCGTGCCAGGACACTGAATCAGGGAGCGAACGTGCGCGAGGTGGAAAGACGGCGAAGCTTTCGATCCTGGGCGAAAGGGCTTGATGTTGTCCACGTTGCGGCTCCTGTGCAATGGGTTTCTCGGGGGCAACTGGAGCATAGGATTTCACCGGCTGGAGGCCTGCGACCAGGCGGCGCGCATTGAGGCTCCACTCTAACTATTGGCAGGGTGGCCGCCCGTCAATGACATGAGATTGATATGTCTACTAACGTTTCGCGCGCGGCTAAAGACTCACAGGTTTACTTTGCATGCGAACTATCTATATAATTCGCATGCAAAGTAAATTCATGGAGAGCACGATGACTGCGGAAATTCATGTCGATCAAGCCGACGGTATTCTGACGATTACGCTTGCCCGGCCGGATAAGAAGAATGCGCTGACGAATGTGATGTACGGCACGTTGGCGGACATCATCGAGAACGCCGAGCACGACAGCACGATCCGTGTATTGCTGCTGCAAGGGGACGGAGACATGTTTACCGCGGGCAACGATGTGGGCGAGTTCGCCGCAATCGCAGCGGGAAAGGGGCCGGCTGAACGACACGTGCATCGCTTTTTGCATGCATTGGCGAAGTCGAGCGTGCCCGTCATCGCGGCAGTCCAGGGCAAGGCAGTCGGCATTGGCACTACCATGCTGCTGCACTGCGACTACGTGCTGCTCGCACCCGACGCGGAGCTGATCACCCCATTCGTCAATCTCGCCCTCGTTCCCGAGGCGGCGTCCAGCTGGCTGCTGCCGCTGCGCATTGGCCACGTCAGGGCCTTCGAGATGTTTGCGCTGGGCGAACCGCTCGACGCGCCATCTGCTGTCGCGTTGGGCATCGCGAACAAGGTCTGTGCGCAGGGGCAGCTACGGGATGACGCGCGCAGGATGGCAGAAAGAATCGCCGCAAAGCCGGCCGGCTCGCTGAGCGCCATGAAAAAGCTCATGCGCGACGCCGAGGCGCTGGTTGTGCAGATGGACAGTGAGAGTGCAAAGTTCCAGGAACGGCTGGCTAGTGCCGAGGCAAGGGAGGCATTCGCGGCCTTTGCCGAAAAACGCAAGCCGGACTTCTCCAAGGTTGCGCAGCACTAGTCAATGCCTGGCTGGCGGCTGCGGATCGGGTTACGCGTCGCCGTCTTCGGCGAGCGGAAACCTGGTCTGCAGGCTGGTCAGCCATCGCGCCACGACGTCAATTTCCGCTTCCGTAAAGCCTTCGGTCAATTTCGCGTTCAAGTCTTTCATGCGAAGCTTTGAGCGCTGGCGTGCGGTGCGTCCGGCCTCAGTGAGCCACAGGCGCGACACCCGGCCATCGTTCTCGTCGGCACAGCGTTCGATCAAGCCGGCTTTTTCTGTGCGGTCAGCGAGACCGCTCATTCCCGGTGCGCCCAGATCCAGCGCGGCAGCGGCCTCGCTCATCAGCGCGCCGTTGCGCTCACCCAGAAAGAACAGCAGCCCCGCTTGCGCGGCTGTCACGCCGCCACCGGCGGCGCGTGCTTGCGACCACCGTTGCAGTCGACGCTGTCCGACATTCAATAGATAGACGAGGCGGTGCTTCATTTCGCGGCAGAGAAGGTTGAGCGATTTAGTTCGCGCGCGAATGATATCACGCGCGATAGTCGGCATCTTCCTCTGTGGCTTCCCTGCCTTCTGCTGCCTACGCGACCTTGCGAGTCAAATCCACTTGCCCCGAAGCGCCGGCGCTCAGCTCGGCGCGGTCCGACTCAGGCACCTCGCCCGCGCGCCGATGGATGTCATGCGTGACGAAGCCCTGTTCGCGGCTCGGTATCGCGAACCAGTCCGGATGCGCGAACGAGGCGCGAATGTCTTCTACGCCGCTCGACCAGTGCTCTTTCATCGTGTTGGCACTGAATTCGTAGTCCTTGTAATGCCCTTCGTAAGGCTTGTTCTTGTAGATCAGGTGGACCACGTTGATCGACGAACCGTCGGCTACCTTTTCGGCGAGCCGGAAGAGGGGA
This sequence comes from Paraburkholderia sp. J10-1, assembly GCF_905220165.1. Taxonomy (NCBI): domain Bacteria; kingdom Pseudomonadati; phylum Pseudomonadota; class Betaproteobacteria; order Burkholderiales; family Burkholderiaceae; genus Paraburkholderia; species Paraburkholderia sp. J10-1. The sequence goes on from NZ_CAJMYW010000001.1 coordinate 1,361,389, forward strand.
TCGCTGCTGCGCGCCTCGGCGGGCACGTGCTCGAGCAGTTCCTTGATAAAACGCGCGTGCTTTTGCCGATCGGCAAGCATGTTGGTGATGGCGCGCGTGCGGCTCGAGTATTGAATGTCCTTGGCTCGCTCGGCCACGTCCATGAAATCGGCGGGCACAGTGCCGCTCGCGCTCCAGAGATCGACCTGGAAGACGAGCGTGTCCTTATGGTCCGCGTCACGCAGCACTTCCGTGAGCGGTGTGTTCGACACAAGGCCGCCGTCCCAGTAATATTCGCCGTCGATTTCCACAGCTGGAAAGCCCGGCGGCAGCGCGCCGGATGCCATGAAGTGCTCGGGCTCGAGGCGCATTTTCGCGTTATCGAAATACACGAGATTGCCGCTGCGAACATTGACAGCACCCACCGACACCCGGATTGGGCCATCGTTGATACGGTCGAAATCGGCGAAACGTTGCAGCGTCGACTTCAATGCGGCGGTGTCGTAGTAGCTCACGGCACTCGGCGTTGCCTTGTGCCAGCCCGCGATGGGCAGCGGGCGGCGCGGTGCGAAAAAGCCAGGCTGGCCCTCCGTGATCGCGCGGCCTGCGGCCCACATGCTAGCCCAGCGGCGCGCCAGTTCCTGATGGCTGAACATCGGCATGGCGAGGGCGCTGAGGTTGCCGAGCCAGTCGATCGGATGGCAGATCGACTCCCAGAAGCCACGCAACGCTTCTACGCGCTGCGCAGGCTCATTGCCCGCGATGATCGCCGTATTGAGCGCGCCGATCGACACGCCCGCGATGCGATGCGGCTCGACGCCAGCCTGCGCGAGCCCTTCGAACACGCCGGCCTGATACGACCCGAGCGCGCCGCCGCCCTGCAAAACAAGGGCGATTTCGTCGTAGCGCGGCAGCTCAAACGGCTTGCGCTCCGTGCGTGCGGTTAGTGTGCTGCTGCGCATACGTTCTCCCTTCGTTCGTTTGTCGCTTAGTGCATCGACCAGCCGTGCGTGACGAGGACCGACTGGCCCGTCAACGCCGCCGACCCAAAGCCCGCGAGGAACGCGACCGTGTTGGCCACGTCGTCGAGCGAGGTGAACTCGCCGTCCACGGTGTCCTTGAGCATGACGTTCTTCACGACGTCGGCTTCCGAAATACCGAGCGCCCTGGCCTGCTCGGGAATCTGCTTGTCGACGAGCGGCGTGCGCACGAAGCCCGGGCACACGACGTTGGCGCGCACGCCGCGCGGGCCGCCTTCCTTCGCCACTACGCGCGCCAGGCCGAGCAGACCGTGTTTCGCGGTCACATACGCCGCCTTGAGCTTCGAAGCCTCGTGCGAATGCACCGAGCCCATGTAGACGATCGAGCCGCCCTTGCCGCTCGCGTACATATGCTTGAGCGCGGCCTTGGTCGTGAGAAACGCGCCGTCGAGATGGATCGCGAGCATCTTCTTCCAGTCGGCAAACGCAAACTCGTCGACGGGGCTGATAATCTGGATGCCCGCGTTCGACACGAGCACGTCGATCCCACCGAAGACTTTCGCCGCTTCTTCGATGCCGGCGTTCACGGCTTCCTCGTTGGTCACATCCATCGCCACGGCAAGCGCCTTGCCGCCTGCGGCCACGATGCTGTCCGCCACCTTGCCGGCGTTGGCGAGATTGAGGTCGGCAATCACGACTGCCGCGCCCTGGCTCGCAAACGTGCGTGCGCAATGTTCGCCAATGCCGCTCGCGGCGCCCGTGATGACTGCCACCTTATCTTTCAAAGACATACGTATTCCTTACTAAGTGAAATAGATAAAAAGATCAGGCGATCTCGGTTTCGGCTTCGTCCAAGGCGGCGCCGCGGCTCGCGCCGTGGTTGGATGCGTCGGCGAGATAGTCGAAGGCGACTTCGCCGATGTCGAGCGTGAGGTCCACAATGACGTGGCGGGCGCCCACCACGCGGCGCACGGGCAGATCGGCGACGGGCGCAAGCGCGTGCGGATGCAGTTCGATGGCGGCCGGGCCGCTCCATGCGCCGCGCACAGTCACGTCGCGCAGATAGAAGCGCACGAGTTCGCAAATGCGTGCTGTGCCGTCCACGTGCGGAATGATCTTGAGCAGATAGTTGGGGGTGTCGGCGAGCTTGCGGCGCTCGTCTTCGCTATTGAGCACATGATGCTTGTAGCCCATCGTGCCGGTCGCGATGCGCTGCGTGCCGTAATCGAGCGTGCCGAGCAGCGTGTCGTTGCCGTCGACCGCGAGCACGGGGCGTGCGAGCTTCTTCGGGAAGCCCCAGATTTCACGTCCGCCGGCAATCGGGCCTTCGTCGTCGAGATACATCGAATGCGTGTAATTCGCGAGACGGCCTTGCGGATCGCGCACGGAGATCACCTGGCCGCTTTCGGTGTAGTCGCCGAAACCCGACGAGTCGGGCATGCGGATGAATTCGTAGTGGACGAGATTGTTTTCGGGCTTCAACGGCTCCGGCACGATGGCGCGCAGCGCATCGGGATCGGTTTCGTAGGTAATGATGAAATATTCGCGATTGACGAAGCGAAACGGCGGCCGCGGATACGCGGGGTTGTGCATCGGCATTGCGAAAGCATCACGGCGGATTCTTGCCAGATCCATACTGTTCTCCAGGCCAGGTTGCGTGAAAACGTCGCAACAGATGGTAAGGGGAAACCATGACACAATCGCATTTATGGCGATAAAACACCGTTTCGATTTCGTTAAATAAAAAGGAAATTGAAAGTTTATCGGCCATAACGCGGTTATTTTCGGGTAATGGTTTCGGCCTCGTATTGAACAATTTCCGGCGCTTAATCAGCGCATTACGTTTATCTGCGTGAAAACGTATGAGGAATGCCGCGCTCAAAACACGAAATAGATTAATGCGTGGATCGGGAAGGGCGGCCAGCCCCCTTGCATCGTGCACGAACGCCGCGGCGCGCCGCGCCGCGCCCCGCAACACATGCGATGTTGTAATACATCTTTTTGGTTGTCTGGCGTAACATAGCGTCGCTTCCTGCGGGGAAGGCGGCGGGGCAGGCCCGCCGGCAGCGAGAATAGTTACGGAGACACTATGCAGCCCGACGTGGCGCCTTCACGGCGAGTCAAAACCATTCAGCGTCAAACCCTCATCCTGTTGGTCATTTGTGTATCGATCAGCACCATCGACCGGGCCGCGCTTGCGGTGGCCAATCCCCTTGTCCGGCATGACCTCGGCCTTTCCGTTTCGGAAATGGGGCTGCTGCTGTCCGCGTTTCTGTGGGCCTACGCCGTCGCCCAGTTGCCCATCGGGCCGCTGATCGACCGGTTCGGTCCGCGCCGTGTGCTCACCGCCGGCATTGCCGTCTGGTCCACGGCACAAATGCTGTGCGGCGCGGCTACGGGCACCCTCGCGTTCGCCGGCTCGCGCGCGCTGCTCGGCGTGGGGGAGGCACCGCAGTTTCCGACCGCCGCGTGCGCGGCGAGAGACTGGTTCGCCGTGCGCGATCGCGGCCGCGCCACCGGCTGGTTCATGTGCGCGAGCTATCTCGGCACCGGCATTGCCGCGCCGCTCATCACGGGGCTCATGCTGACGTTCGGCTGGCGCTGGATGTTCGTCATCATGGGCGTGCTCGGACTGATCGTCGCGCTCGTTTGGGGGCTCAAATACCGCAGCCCGCACGAAGTCGCGCTCGGTGAAGACGAGCGAGCCTATTTCGGCACGCCCGCCCATGGCGGCGCGCGCGCTCAGCAGGTGAGCCTGCGGCAGTGGGCGAGCCTTTTCCGGTCCGGCACCACCTGGGGCATGCTTGCCGGCTACTTCGGCATCATCTACGTGAACTGGCTCTTCAATACGTGGCTGCCCGGCTATCTGCACATGCAGCGGCACATGAGCCTCGTGCAAGTGGGCTGGATGGCGGCCATTCCGTATTCGTGCGCGGTAGTGGGCGCGATCACGGCGGGCTATCTCGTCGACTGGCTTTCGAAGCGCGGCGCGAGCCTGACCACGAGCCGCAAGGCGCCCGCGTGCGTGTTCCTCGTCGTGCAGACGCTGCTCGTCATTTGCGCGGTGTCGAGCACGAGCAACGCGGTCGCGATTGCATGCCTTTCGGGGGCCATGTTCTGCGGAACGGCCGCCACGACGATCGCATGGGCGATGGTCAGCGTGTTTGCGCCCGCGGCCTATACGGGTTCGCTTGGTTCGCTGCAGAACTTCGGCGGCTACCTGGGCGGCGCCTGCGCGCCGATCGTGACGGGTCTCATCGTTCAGAAGACCGGTTCGTTCGATCTTGCGCTTTACATTGGCGCGGGAATGTCGCTGCTGGCGGCACTCGCCTATGTGGCGCTCGTGCGTGGCAAGATCGCTGTTGCGCAGGAGGAGGAGGCACCGGCGCTCGTCGGGTGATCACAAACGAGCAACGGTATGCGCGGCCTGCCGCCTAAATTCATTGCGCATGAAAGCGGGTTTGCAGGCCGGGACTGGAACGTGACACTTTACGAGTGAGCAAGATAGTGACGGACTAAAATGGATTGGCACGCCTAAGCACAAGACGTGCTTCCTGTTTCGCGAGGCCTGCGAGCATACCGGCGAGATGCGATGAGCATATTCAGGTTTCAATCGGCGACGGACTCGGCATTTCTCAAACGATCGCATGCGCCCAGCGCGATTCGTGCATGGCTGGTCGACATGCTTTGCTGGCCAGCCCGATTCGCCGATCCGCAGGTCGAGCGGGAATTCACGGAGGACTACGGCCGGCGTTTTGCCGACTTTCGCCGCGCGGCATTAGTGCTCGGCACGCTGATCTGGGTGTGTTTCGGCTTTTGGGAAATCAGTCTCGCGCAGACCAGCGCGGTGTTCCGGCCGTACTTTCCAGAGGTGTTCGCGTTCCGTTGCGCGGGGGCATTGGGCGCGACCGTCGGCATTGTGCTCGCCTTCAGACTCGAATTTCATCGCGACAAGGTTGCACACTGGATCCTGCTTTCGGGGCTGGCGTTCATGTGCTTCTGCCTGTTGATGCAAACGGTGCTCGCGCCACGTCCGTTCAATTTCACCCATTTCTTCGTCGGCTTTTATCTCATTCTCTTTTATCTGTTCGGCTTTCTTCGCTTGCGGGCCAAGGCGACTTTCATACTCACCGTGTGCGTGATAACCGTGATCGTGGCGGCGCAATTGCTCACTCAGGCGGTCGAGCCCGATAACTTCGCGGCGGGCATGTTCTACCTGTTGAACGTCGCCCTTTTGGGCCATAGCGTCAACGTGAACGCCGAGCGGCATGTGCGCGACCGCTATGTCGCCGTCCAGGCGCTTGCCCATAGCAACGACGCGTTGCAAAGCGCCAATGCCGAACTCGCGCAAAAGCACCAGGATCTCGAGCGCGCGCGTCGCGACCAGCAGACCAAGTCGGAAGCCCTGATCGCGTTGCGCGAGCAGCAGCGCGAAGCCGCCGAGCAGGCGAGCCGGGCGAAATCGCGCTTCATGGCGGCAGCCGCGCACGACCTGCGCCAGCCCATGCACGCGCTCAACCTTTTTCTTGCCGCTGCTGACGAAGCGCTGGATGCGCGCGACATAGAAGCGTCGAGCAAGCTGATCGGCGAGGCGCGCAAGGCTTCCGTGTTGTCGGCACGTCTGTTCAACGCGGTGCTCGACCTGTCGAAGCTCGAATCGGGGCACGTCGACCCGGTCTATACGAGCGTCGACTTAAGCCGCGTAATCGCGGAGACGGTTGAGCAACTCGCGTCGTTCGCGGCGAGCCGCGGCGTGACGCTGCGCTATGCAAGGGCGCTGCAAAAACCGGCATGGGTGCGTACCGACCCCGACTGGATTCCCCGCGTGTTGAGCAATCTCATTGCGAACGGCATCAAATACTCGGATCCATCGAAAGCGGGGCGCTCCACGGTGCTAGTGGGATTGGTACGTATGCCTAATTATGTTCGCCTCGACGTGCTCGACAACGGCATTGGCATTGCGCCGGAGCATTGGGACACGATCTTCCAGCCGTTCGTGCAACTCGGCAATCCGGAGCGGGACCGCGAGAAAGGACTTGGACTCGGCTTGTCGATCGTGAATGCGGTGGTGTCCCTGCTCGAGGGGCACCGTCTCGAACTGAAATCGATCGAGGGACACGGATCGCGCTTCTCGGTGCGCTTGCCGGTGGCGGATCAATTTGCGCTCCAGGATGCCACGCTGCCGCCGGCCGATACGGCAGCGTCGCAGTCACCGTCGTCGCTGCGCGGTCTCTATGTGTTGCTGGTGGAAGACGACAGCCTCGTGCGCGCGTCCATGGAAGCGCTATTTGCGCGGTGGGGGGTGCTGTCCGATTCGGTGCGCTCCGCCGCCGAACTCAGCGAACTGCTGCAGTCGATCGAACGCGTGCCGGACCTGGTGATCAGCGACTACCGGTTGCCGGAGATGTCGACCGCACACGACGTCATTCGTCTGCTTGGCGAGCACGTTGCGCGGCCCGTGCCGTGCCTCGTGGTGACGGGCGAAGCCGTGGCCAGCACGCAGGGCGTATTGCCGGAGCGCTGCGTGCTCAGCAAGCCGTTGTCTCCCGACCTGCTGATTGCGCGCATGCTCGAATTGACGGAGGCGTCGGCCCGGGCGAGTTAGACCGCCGGGGCATGCGCCACGGTGGGAATCTCAATGCCCCGGCGCGCCATTTCGACGATCAGGAACGTACGCCGCGATACGTTGAAGCGGCTCAGCAGATCGCTGATGTATTCCTTTGCGGTGTTCTCAGAGATATTCATCTTGCGCGCGATGGCCTTGTTCGACATGCCCTGCAATAGAAAGCCCAAGGTTTGCGCGAGGCGCGGCGGCAGGTTCAGCGAGTCGATCGGCACGCCCTTGCTCGGGCCCGGGGACTGCGGGGTATGCCCGCCTTTGCCGAGCACGCTGTTGGGCAGATAAACGCGTCCGTTCAGGATCGTCTGCAGGGCCTCCCGGAACACTGCGCCGCCTTCCTCGCTGGCCTTCGAAATGAAGCCGCCAGCGCCATTCTTGATGCAGTCCAGCACGGTTTCGCGGTCGTCCTGCGCGGACAGCATCACTACATGGGCAGCCCGCTCGTTGTCCTGCAGCCAGCGCAGCAGGTCGAGCCCGGTGTGATTGTTCCCGATCTGGTAGTCGAGAAAAACGAGGTCGTAAGCCTTGTTCTGGAGCCGCTCGACGGCGGCGTCGTACGAGCCCGCCTCGTCGATATCGAGCGTCGGCTCCGAAGTCAGAATCAGGCTCTTCATCGCGATACGCGTCAGGCCTTCGTCTTCTACGAGCAGTACGTGGCGGAAATACAGGTTGTCCATCGGGCGCCTCTCTAGTCGCGACCACTGTACCCGTAATTCATCTGGTTGCGATCCCCCCATAGCGGGGGACGCATCCGGGGCCACCTTCTGGAGGCGTATTTCCCCCGCTATGGCCGGTTTTTCCAGCGTCCCGAAACGAGCACGATGGCGTCAATGCAGTTCGGACGTGCAGTTCAGACGACTAGGGACACCACCATGCATACGCCGCATGCCGACTTCAAAAGCCTGCTGAATATTTTCCGCTTCTCGTCGGACGACGAAACCCGTGCGCGCCAGTGCAAGCCGGAGCCGGAGGCGGAACCGGCAACGCAGCCTGACGCCACGATCCTGGCGGAGCTTCTGCGGGCAAGGGCGCTGATGGTGCGCATCGAGTCGAGCGGCGTGAAATTCCCGGACCAGATCTACGACGTATTCGTGCAGGCCTTGAGCGCCTACGACCAGAAGTGCTGGACGGAGCAGATCGACCGGAGCTTCTGCATCACGCTGAGTCTGCTGGAGTCGATTGCGCGGCACCGGCGCGGGGCCGCAGCGAAGCGCGCCGTGTGCACGGATGTGACCCTGGTGAATCACGACAACCGTGGCCAGACCGTCATCATCAGCGAGCGGCGCGACGGGCTCAATGGGCTCGATGGTAATTGGTGAACGATCAACGCATGGGCCGACTGAACCGCCTGGCTGACGAGGAGATCGTGCGATGCAAGACCATTCCATCGAGTACGACGCCTTTGATGAAAGGCGCCTGCAATCCCTGCTCGCGCAGGAACGCGAAAGCCAGGTGGGAGGCCGGCGGGCAGGGCGCGACAAAGCGATTGAAACAAAGACAGAGACAGAGACAGAGCGGCGGCCTCACAGTCCCTACACTGTCCACACTCTCGACACCGCGATTGCTCACCTCGAAAGCGCCATTGGCGCAGATAAAGCGATGGAGATTTTCGGTGCGGGCTATTGGCACGCTCGTGTGCTCGAACTCCGGTCCACACCGGGCATTCTGTACGTTCAGGAGCGTCGGCTGAAGTGTTTGCTGGATCGGTTCGCGGTCATGTCCGGGGGGCAGGCAATGGGCTGAATAATGTTGGAAGCAGAAAAACGGGGGCATAGCAAAGCAATACGGGAAGCGTGAGAGACCACCAAAAAAATCAGCGAAAAGAACCATCCATTCGCACTAGCGGGAACGCGATGCTGGCATCGGACACAGCAACGCTCGGGGTTCCGTTGTCCGTCGTTCAGGCAAGGAGATTGCAAGAACAACCGCCGCCCTTGAAGACCCAGCAATAACTACAGGGTTGTTGGCGTTCGCCGTGCGGCACGCGTATCGCGCCGCACGGCATTTATTTTTTTCGAGCGTGACGCCTGAATCTCATCGGCGTCGCAGAAGCTCATTGTGTTCGAACAGCTCGACGAGCCAGTCGATAAATACACGGACTTTCGCGCTCAGATAGCGGTTGGGCGGATAGATCACGTGCACGGGGTAGGTGGGCTGCGACCAGTCCTCGAGCAGCGGCACGAGCTTTCCCGCGGCAATGGCGTCGTGCACCGAATAGGCGGGTGCCTGGATAATGCCGAGGCTCGCGAGGCCGGCTGCCAGATAAGTATTCGTATCGTTGACGATGAGCCGGTGAGTGAGCGGCAGCCCCTCTTTTCGAGCGTCGTACAAAAACGGGAATGACGCGGGGTAGCCTGCGCCCGAGGGAATCATGCCGATGGTCGGAAAGTTGCTCAACTGATCCGGCGAGGTGGGCGTGCCGTGCGCGTCGAGCAGCGCCGGCGTCGCGCATGTGGTGAAGCCGAACGCACCGATCTGCCGTGCGACGAGAAACGGTTCGTCGACCTTGCCGGCGCGGATCGCGCAGTGGAAGCCCTCGGCAATCAGGTCGGCGCGCTCATTGCCCACCTCCAGTTCGATCTGGACGTCCGGATAGGTGCGGTAGAAGTCATCGAGCGCCGGCGCGAGCACCAGTGTGCCGATCGCCGTCGCCGCGTCGACACGGATCTTGCCCGAGGGCTTGGTCCGCGCATGGGTCGTCGACGATTCGATGTCCGCGAGGTCGGCGAGCAAACGCACGACACGGTCGTAGTAGAGCGCGCCTTCCGGCGTGACCGTCACCGAGCGCGTGGTGCGATGCAGCAGACGCACCTTCAGGTCTTCTTCGAGCTTCTGGATGAGCCGCGTCAACGACGCGTTCGGCATGTCGAGCGTCTCGGCCGCTTTCGTGAACGTACCGGCCTCGACCACGCGCACGAACGCGTTCATCGCTGCGATGCGGTCCATGAGGCGTCTCCGTTCGAAGGGACGCCGTCATTAGACCGCACAATCGCGACACCTGCTTTCAGATGCCCTTGAAGTCCATCGCCGGGCGTGGGCGGCCCGCCTTCAGCGCGTCGACGGCGGAGCGCAGCCCGCGTTGCACGTCGTCGGTTTCGAACAGCGGCATCGCAATGTCGAGCATCGCTTCGTCCGCCGCCGCGACGCCGCCAACGGCCCATGCGCGCAGCAGCGCCTTGTGCGCGGCATAGGCACGCGTGGGGCCGCTCGCGAGCTGGCGCGCGAACTGGGTCGCTTCATCCAGCAGCGCTGCGTCGGCCACCACGCGATTCACGATGCCGAATCGCTCCATCGTGGCGGCGGGCACTTTCTCCGACGTGAGCGCCCATTCGGAAGCGCGCGAGCGTCCCGCGCGTTCCGCGACGCGGTAGATGCCGCCGAGCACGGTGACGATGCCCAGTGTTTGCTCGGGATGGCCAAAGGTCGCCGATTCGGCGGCGAAGATCACGTCTGCCCGCAGCGCGAGTTCGAAGCCGCCGCCGAAGCACAGACCCTGCACCGCGGCGACCACCGGCAGCGGCAGGTGCTCGAAGCGATTGAACACGGACAGGTAACGCCCGAAACGCGCGCGCAGTTCGCGCACACTCGCATCGGGCCAGGTCATGATGTCGCCGCCGAACGAGAAGTTTTCGCCAACGCTGCGCACGAGCACGGCGCGAGCTTCGCTGCGCTCGATTGCGGTGACGGCCGCATCGAGTTCGTCGATCATCGGGTCGTCGATGCGATTTTGCGGAGGGCGGTCGATGACGATCGTCGCGAGCGCGCCGTCGAAGCTGACAGTCAGGTGAGCCATGAGGTGATCCTTGAAACGTGAGTGCGGAAATTAGCCGAGGTGCTGCTTGAACCACTCGAGCGCGGCGCTGCTGGAAATCTGAAACTGCGACAGATACGGATCGAAGTGCCCGCCTTCGATCGTCACGAGCCGCTTGGGCTGAAGCGCGCGTTCGTAGGCAGTCAATTCGAGGTCCGTCAACGTGATCGCGTCGCGCGTGGCGACCACCATCAGCAACGGAGTCGGCGATACACGCGCAATCCACTGGCCCGGCTCATACATGCGCGCCGCGCGCGTCGAGCGCACCGTCACGTTGTTTTCCCAGACGCCTTCCGGCAGCGACTGCAGATAGAAGTCGATCGCGTCTTTTGCACGATACGACGCGGCGACCGCGGGATCGGCACTGACGATTGCCTGGCGACGCGGCGCCTCGCCGCGCAGTTGCGCGCGGTCGTCGTCGGCGAAGGCTTCTTCGATGGCCGCGACGTTCTCCGGCGCAATGCGGCGCAGCCCCTGTTCGTAGCCGCTGATCGTCGGCACCTGGGCGACGACGCAGCGCAGGCGCCGCTCGGTTGCGCCCAGCACGATGGCGTGGCCGCCCGCATAGCTCGTCCCCCAGAGGCCGATGCGCGCCGGATCGACGATGTCGAGGCTTTCGAGGTAGCTGATTGCGCGCCGCCAGTCCGCGATCTGACGCCACGGGTCGATGTCGTGGCGCGGCGTACCCTCGCTTGCGCCGAAGCCGCGGTGGTCGTGCAGCAGCACGACGAAGCCCGCTTCGGCGAAGGCGCGCGCGAACGGCTCGAGACCGTGCTGCTTCACGCCGGCGTAGCCGTGCGCCATCGTGATGGCGGGGCGCCTTCCTTCGCCGGGTGGCGTGAAGAGCCAGCCGCGCAGCTTGACGCCGCCGTCCACTTCGAATTCAACATCGCTACGTTGCACCATTTCACACTCCTGGAATCGGGATGATTGCGCGTGGATACCACTCACGCGCCGGGATAAAAGAGGCTCGCGTCCACCTTGCCTTGCAGGCGGCGGCCGAGTTCGGCGGAGAATTTCAGCGCGCCGCCGAGCGGCCGATGATGGATCGCCACGTGGACGATCTTGCCCGCCGCGTTCTTCGTGAGCACCGTGACGCTGCGCATGCGCTCGCCGCCGAACGCCTGGACCTCCCACTCGAGGTATTCGCGCAGCCCGCTGTGTGCCTCATGCGTGAACGAGAGCGCCTCGTAGATCTTGCTCGCGGTGGTCATCACGGTCTTGACCTGTTCGATGCCGACAGCCGGCTTCGCGAGCACGCTCGCTTCGAGCACGACGTTCGATGCGAATGCGTCCGCAAAGGCATCCGCGGACTTTTGCTCGAAGGCGCGGGTCCATCCTTGTGGGGCGACAGGGGTGTCCTGCGAGTGCGCGGCATTGGGCGCGTGTTCGATATCGGCGAGAAACGACTCGACGACATGTGCAACGGCAGCCGGTTGCTCGACGTGCGGCCAGTGGCCAGCGTGCTCGATAGACGCGATGGAAGGCGCCTTGAAGCGCGGCATCACGCCCGAGGAAAGCATGGCGAAGTCGACGAAGCTGTCGCCGTCGCCGCGGATAATGAGGACCGGGCCGCGATACCGGGAGGGTTCTGCGCCGGATGCATGCCCCGCGTTCCAGAGGTCGGCAAAGACGCCGACCGCCCGGGCGGCCACGCGGTCGCCGAGCTGGCCGAGGCGTTCGAGCCGCGCGTCATCGAGGCTTACCGAGACATTGCGGCGTAGCTCGCGTTGCGCCGCCGGATTGCCGCCGATTGCATGGAACGCACTGATGGCTTCCTTGGGCAGTCTCGCGCCGCCCAGCGGCACCGGCGTCAACAGCACGAGGCCGTGGACCTGGTGATCCAGCCGTTGTGCGACGAGTTCGGCAATCTGCGCTCCCATGCTATGGCCGACGAGCACGACCGGTCGCGACAGCGTGCGAACCTGCGTTGTGATGTCTGCTGCGAAGCGGTCGAGGCTGAACGGGCCGGGGTCGTCGGCGCGCGCGCCCATGCCGGGCAGATCGATGCACAGCGCGCCGGCCGCGCGCTGGCCGAGGTGCCGCGTGACGTCTTCCCAGATCTGGGCGCCGTCGAGGAACCCGTGGATGAATACGAGCGCGGGCTGGGTCGAATGAGTCGGATGCATGTTCGTTTCTCTCGCTGGCGGTTCGAAGATCAGCGTGTCGCGCCGGATGCGGACCAGTTCGCGGCATCGACAGGCGAGTAGTTGTCGTCAAAGTCGTCGAGCCGGCCAATGCGCTTGTTCTGCAGGCGCGCGAGCACCTCCGGGGCGAGCGGCGTCGTGAACGCGCTCTGTACCACCGTATATTCGGCCGCCAGGCGGCCAACGGCCTGCAGGGCGCCGGTGTCGATCCGGCCACGTTCGAGGTAAAGGTCATCGCGGATCTGGAAGCGGAGCACTTCACCGAATATCACGTGGTCGTAATCGCTGATCGGGATGATCCGGTCGAGCTTGCATTCGAGCGCGATCGGCGCGGCCTTCACGCGGGGCGGGCGTACCGTCAGCGAATCGGCCTTCTCGAGTCCGAGTGCGTCGAATTCATCGATATCGGAAGGAAATTCGTATGCACTACGATGCATTGCATCCGCAAGCTCGAGATTGGCGATATTGACGACGAACTCGCCGGTGTCGCGGATATTGACGAAGGTGTCCTTCAACGTCACGCCGTCGGAGCGGGGCTGCATCGAAATGGAAATCATCGGCGGCTTGCGGCCCACGGCGGTGAAGAACGAAATGGGCGCGAGGTTGGCGACGCCGTCCGTGGAGAGTGTGCTGACCCAGGCGATGGCGCGCGGCAGGATCGAGCCGATCAGCAGCTTGTAGTTCGCAGCGGCGTCCTGAGTGGTGGGGTCGATGATCATGAAGAGTGTCCTTGAAACGGTGTCAGGTGCGCAGCGTTATGCGGGGCGGCGTGCGACGATCAGTTTGGCCGTCATGTTCTGCACGACCTGGTCTTGCTGATTGAGTGTTCTGGAGCGCAGCACGAGGGTGCCGATTTCGCTGCGCGAGCGCGAAGGAATCAGCTCCATCACTTCGCTTTCGACATGCAGCACGTCGCCCGCGCGCGTCGGCAGCTTCCACTCGATCTCGCAGCCGGCGCCGAGCACACCGTTGGCCAGCTTCGGACCGTCGTCGACGAGCAGACGCATCGTCATCGCCGCCGTATGCCAGCCGCTCGCGGCGAGTGAGCCGAACATCGTGTTGCGGGCCGCTTCATCGTCGAGATGGAACGGCTGCGGATCGAACTCCGCGGCGAAGCGTTTGATGTCGGCTGAACCGACTTCATGCGTGCCCGTGGTGAAGGTGTCGCCGACCTTGAGGTCGTCGAAGTAGAGCGTTTCCTGATTCATGAACGTGTCCTTTTCAGGGAGCGGGCGGCAAGCTGGCCGGTCGTGCCGGCTTGCTTGCCCGCGGAACCTGAAGCTACTGTAGGCAACGTCCGGGGAGGCAGAAAGAGGGGTGCGCTGAAAGCGGCATTCCAATCCGGTCAATAATCGGCGCGAATGCCGCCTGGCGGGCTGTCAGGCCTGGTCGAGCCACGCGACGATGTTGCGTACGGTATCGCCGTAGAAGGTCTGGTACATCTCGCGCGTCACGTAGCCGATATGCGGCGTGACGAGCACATTCTCCGTTCTGCGCAACGGGTCGTCTGGGGCCAGCGGTTCGGTGTCGTACACATCGAGGGCCGCGCCCGCGATCTTTGCGCTTTTCACCGCCGCGAGCAGCGCTGCGATATCGACGATCGGGCCGCGCGACGTATTGACGATGCGGCTCGTGGGCTTCATTTTCGCGAGTTCCGCCGCGCCGACCAGGCCCCGCGTGCGCTCGCTCAGGCGAACGTGGATCGAGAGAAAGTCGGAGGTCGAGAACAGCGTCTCCTTGTCGACCAACTGGACGCCTTTGGACTCCGCACGCTCGGCCGTCAGGTTCTGGCTCCAGGCAATCACGTTCATCCTGAACGCCTGGCCGATCACCCCGACCGCTGAACCTACGCGGCCCAGCCCGAGCAGGCCAAGGGTCTTGCCCGATAGTTCCGTGCCGAGCATGGTCTGCCAGCCGCCCTCGCGCACGGACCGGTTCTCGACGGTCAGATTGCGGGCCATGGCCAGAATCAAGGCCCACGTGAATTCGATCGTGTGGGTGGACCAATATCCGGTGCCGGCAACCTGGATGCCGTGATCCGCCGCCGCGTCCATGTCGATCGAGGCGTTGGCCGGGCCCGTCGAGGCAATCAGCTTGAGATTGGGCAGGCGCTCGATAATCTCGCGCGTGAGCGGCGTGCGCTCGCGCATCACGCATAGCACGTCGAACGGTGTAAAGCGCTCGATGACCTGCCCGGTTTGCGCGACATGGTCGTTGAAAACGGTGATCTCTGCGCGGCCTTTCAACGGCGACCAGTCCGCCATGTCGAGCGCGACGTTCTGATAGTCGTCGAGAATGGCGATACGGGCAGGCGATGGGCTGGACATGGGGGTGACCTCCTGCAGCGATGTTTCGGTTAGCTTACGGTTGACGCGCTATGCCGGTATGCACGGTGCAATGGTAATCCCGAAGCGGTTCGCCGCGCTCGTTTAGCCGGAGCCGAACTCGATCGTGCGAAAGTCGATCGACACGAGCAACGGCTCGCCAACCTTGCGCCTCGCCTTGTCGTAGGCAAACACGCGCCGCGACATTGGCACCATCACACCGTTCACCTCGCGATAGTCCGACGCATAGTTGGCGCCAGGTGCGCCGCCCATCACGTCGACGGTATAGTCGTGGCGGCGCAGCAGACCGTCCGCGCCGAAGTACGAAATCTGCTCGCGCGTGTGACTGGCAATCGAGTCTGGAAACGTGGCCTTCAACCGTCGCCAGACTTCGCCGTTTTCTTCCCATTCAGGCAGCTCTTCCGTATGGAAACCGGGGTATGTGTAGAGAAACGGGATCGTCAGATAAGTCCAGAGCGCGTAGCCGGTAAAGTAAAGCGCGTGCAAACGATCCCATGAGGTCTCCTGAACATGGCCGCGATAACAATCTCGCGGTGCGCGCCGCTCTTCGGCGGCGTGACCCTCGAGCGACTCGACGCGCACGGCATCCGGCGTGAATGTGCCTTGCCAGCCGGATTGCGGCGACATGATCGAGACGTGCTGCCGTGCAAGGCTCGCCACCAGTGCGATATTGCGGAACATGTCCGGCTGGCCTTTGAGTTGCCATACGGCGCCGCCAATATCGAGGGTGGCCGAAGCGGTGCGCAGCGTCTTCCACTTTTCGATTCCTCCGTGTGCCTCTACGGCGCGTTCGAGCAAAGTACTCATTGTCTATTCCTTGGCGGCAGCGGTTGCCGTGAGCGTTATTGCTCGCCCGGGAATGCGTTGCCGAACATCGGGTAGCCGCCGGCGGACTCGCTGCGCTTCGGTTCGTCCTGCAGCACGTCCCAATGCTCGACGAGCTTGCCGTCTTCGATGCGCAGGATATCCACGGCGATCAGCGCGGCAGGCGTGGCAGAACTGGTGTAGCGGCTGTGCACCCAGACGAAGTCGTCTTTGGCGATCACCATGTCGTACTCGAATCGAATATCGCCCATCGAACTTACGAGGCCGAAGAGCCCGTCGCGTCCGGCGGGAACGTGCCGGCTGTGCTGCACGTAGGCATCGGACCAGAACTGCGCGGCCTTCTCGTAGTCCTTCTTGTTGAACAGCGTTTCGAGCGCTTCGAGCACGAACGCCGTGTTTTTCGCTTCAGTTGCGGTGGTCATGGTCAGGCGCCTCTCATTCAACGGGAATCGGGTTATCGACGACGAACTGGTTGAACTGTTCGACGAAAGCGTGTTCGTTGGGTCCGGCGTTGTCGCGCATCGGCTTCGCCGCATCGACCACGACCTCCGTCGTCGCGGTTTCCAGCAGCTTCAGCGTTTCGGCGATGAAGGCGTCGAGCGGCATGGCGCGCGGGTCGCCGCTCTTGTGAACGAGGTCCGTATCGACCCAGGGCGGCGCGATCTCGAGCACCTTCACGCTCGTATCGCGCAGGGCGAAGCGCTGAGAAAGCGTGTACGAGTGAATCGCTGCCTTGGTCGCGGAGTACAGCGCTGTGGCCGCGAGCGGCACATACGCGAGCACGGAACTGTTGTTGATGATGTACGACCCGGACTGTCGCTTCAGATGCTCGACGAACGCGGCGCTGACGCGTACGGGCCCGAGCAGGTTGGTGTTCACGAGCCGCACGGCCTGTGCGTCGTCGAGTGCGCCGCCGGCGTCGTCGAATGGCATGATGCCGGCGTTGTTGATCACGACATTCAGCGACGGAAAACGCGTGATCAATTGCGCGGCGACTTCGCGAATCTGCGTGGCGTTGCCGATATCGAGTTCGACGGTATCGATGCCGGGATTGAGCCTCGCGATCTCGTCGAGCAGAGACTTGCGCCGCCCCGCGACGATGACCTTGTTGCCACGGCGATGGAGGGCTTCTGCCAGTGCGCGCCCGATGCCCGAGGTGCCGCCCGTGATGAATACGGTATTGCCGCTGAGTTTCATGATTGTGCTCCTGATTGCAACGAGTTAAACGTTAGGATGGCGAATTAAATTTAACCGAGCCCCACGCAAAAAAATGCCGCGACACCTGTGCGCGCCGTATTGGCGCTGCGCCGGCCTTGCGTCAGCAGACCGGTGCGGAGGTCACTCGCCAAACGAACCATGATCCGATTGTGGTGGCTAACGCCGGCCCGATAAATCTCGCGTTCGGTTCAACAGTGTTATCGGAAGGGAGAACAATGCGCAGTGGTTGCGCCTGATTATTTTCGCGCTACCCAAGGGGCAGCGTTTCGTCCCCAGTAAGGTTGGCGCCAACGGCATCCCGGGCGTCCTGGGCGTCGACGCTCGTCGGGCGGCACCGCGCTTCGGCTTCCGGGGTGCTGGACATCAACGGGTTCGTGCGGAACAGCTCGGCGATCCAGTCGATAAACGCGCGCACGGTGGCGGAGAGATGGCGGCTGTGCGGATAAACAGCGGAAATGGGCAGCGTCGGCGGCTTCCATGGCGAAAGGATTTCGACCAATGCGCCCGATTCGAGGTAGGGCAGCGCGATGAAGCGCGCGCCCTGAGCGATCCCGAGCCCGCTTAGCGCGCCGCCCAGATACGCCTCGGCGTCGTTCACGGCGATCGAGCCGGACATTTTCACCTCGGTCAGTTCGCCGCCATCGGCTTCGAACGTGAGAGGCATGACGCGGCCGGTGCGGGGCCAGTAGTAATTCACCGCGCGGTGACTGGCCAGCTCGGCCAGGGTTTGCGGGGCGCCTGCCTTGTCGAGATACGCCGGGCTGGCAACCGTGACGGCCTGATACACACCGACACGTCGCGCGACGAGCGACGAATCCTGCAGGGTGCCAATGCGCACCACGCAATCGATGCCTTCCTGGACGAGATCGAGCGGTTTGTCGCCCAAGCCGAGCATCAGGTCGATTTCCGGATACCGCTCGTGAAAATCGCCCAGCGCGGGCATGACGATGAGGCGGCCGAGCGCGCCGGGCATGTCCACACGCAGCTTGCCGCGCGGGGAACGCTGCTTGCCGAGGAAGGAGCTTTCGATATCGTCGATGTCCGCAAGCACGCGCACACAACGCTCGTAGCAGGCCGCACCGTCTGGCGTCAGGTTGATACTGCGGGTTGTGCGTTGCAGCAGGCGTGTTTTGAGGTGCGCTTCGAGGCTTTGGACGATCACTGTCACGCGCGCGCGGGGCATGTCCAGCGTCTCCGCCGCGCGCGTGAAGCTATTGGTCTCCACCACTCGCGCGAATACTTTCATGGCTACCACGATATCCATGTCCTCACCTCGTCGGATCCGGGCGAGGCCAGCACGCCCAGCGCGAAGTCTAAACTGCCGCTGCCGACGGTGCCACGGGCCCGCCGCGGCTCCTCCACGGCAACGGCGTCTCCCGTGCAAAGCCGCTAAACTCGGCTTTCTGCGCTGTCCAACGCGCACCGCTGGAGATTGCCGATGAAACTGGTGGGCCCGTGGATATCCGGCTACACGCGGCGGGTGGGGATCACGCTAAACCTGCTGCAGATTCCGTTCGAACATCTGGCTTATCACGCCTATCGGGAACCGGAACGCGTGAGGGTGTTCAATCCGATGGTGCGCGTGCCCGCACTGCAGCTGGACGACGGCCAGGTGCTCATCGACAGCCACGCGATCGTCGACTATCTGGACAGCATCGTGCCGGCCGACCAGCGCTTGATGCCGGCGAGCGGCCCGGAGCGCGTGCACGCGATGCAGCTCGTCGGCTACGGTTGCGCCTGTTACGACAAGGTGGCCCGCTATTGCGACGAGCTGATGCTGCGTCCCGAGGCTCACCGGCTGGCGCATCTGCTGGCCGGCTTTCGGGAACAGCTGCAGAGCGGCTTGCGCGTGCTGGAAGCCGCGCATGCGGACCCATGGTTGCTCGGCTCGCGCATCTCGCAGGCCGACATCATGGCAGTCGTGGCGTTCCAAAGTGCCTCGGTGGTCTTGCCGCGGCTATTCCACAGCGAATCGTTCCCGCAACTAGCCGCGCTCACGCAGCAAGCGATGCAATACACGGCGTTTTCCTCGACGCTCCCCGACCTGGAGGAACTGCAGGCCTCGGGTCTCATTGACGCAAATCACGGCGTGTAGCGAACAGCGGTTAGAGATCCAGCGTCACGCCGCCCGCCGCCGGATGCCCGACGCAGATCAGCGCGTAGCCTGGCTCGACGTCGAATTCCGGCGGTTCGTCGTATTCCACGCCGCCTTCCAGCACGCGCGCGGCGCAGGTTCCGCACATGCCGGAGCGGCAGTTGGACGCCGCGTTCGTGCCGCAGCGCTCGGCTGCATCGAGCAGCGAACCCTGCTGCGGCTCCCAATGCACCTTTTTCCCTGTGCGGGCAAATGTCACCGGACCGCCTGTCGTCGCGTCTCCCGCAACGGGAGGTTGCTCAGGCGACGTACGCTTCATGCTCGACGGACCGAACGCCTCGAACCGGATGCGCTCGTCGGCAATATTCAGCGCGCGCAACCCATCGTACAAGTCGCGCATGAATGCTTCGGGGCCGCACAGATAGAAGTCGTAGTCGTCGAACGGCAGGAAGCGGCGCAAGGCATTCACGTTCACGCGGCCCGCGAGCCTCTCGCCATCGGGCGCGTCGTGCTGCGCGGCGCTGTCGTACAGATGCACCGACACGTTCGGATGCGCACGTTCGATCTCGCGCAGTACCGCGGCGAACGGTCTTTCGTGCTCACCGCGCGTACCGTGGAACACATGGATACGGCGTTGCGGTTCGAGCGCGAGCGCCGCGTCGAGCATGGCCAGCATCGGCGTGATGCCGATGCCCGCTGCGGCCAGCACGATCGCGCGCGGGCTGCTTGCATCGAGCTTGAACGACCCGCGTGGCGCCAGAGAGTCGATCAGCGAGCCGATGCGCGTGTGCTCATGCAGCCAGCGCGACGCCGCGCCGTCGCGCTTCACGCTGATCCGGTAGCGCGCCGGACGCGCGGCATCGTGCGCCGCAGAGAGCGTATATGTGCGCATGAACGGCTTGTCCGATCCAGGCGCGGCGATGCGCAGCGGAAGGTATTGCCCGGCTTCGAATGGTGCGAGTGGCCGACTGTCCACCGGTTCGAAAGAGAATGAACGGATCGTTGGAGATTCGTCGTGCACGTCGGCCACGCGCAGCGTGCGCCATGAGGGTGCGTCGGTTTTTTTCGGCGCAGCGGCTAACACCTGCTCGAACTGCGGCGCATAGTCGACCGCCGACCAGCGCAGTGGCAACGCGCCTCGCACGCGCCGCACCTCGTGCAGATGAAAGCGAACCAGCCGCTGCGCCATCGGGAATTGCGCGACCTCCGGGCCGTCCCAGATCACCTCGGCGCGCACGGCGAGATAGAGCAGATCGCCGCGCTCGAAGTCGACGAACAGCAGCCCCGCGCGCGGCTCGCGCAGCAGGTTGCCGATCGTGTTGAAAAAATTGTTGCCGCTGAAGTCGGGCGCGGTCAGCGTGCGCGCGTCGTCGATCCGCACGAAGCCGGGCGCGCCGCCGCGATGCGAGACATCCACGCCGCGCCCGGCTGCGGCTGCATCGTCGAGATTGGCGCTCGCGATAAAAAATGCGTCGGCGCGGGCAATCAGGGCGCGGTCGTCTTCCGAGAGTGAATCCGCGTGTTCGACCGACGCGTTCGGCGGCACGTTGCCGACGAACGTCGGCTCGCGGCCGTTGATGTACTTCGGGCAGTTGCCGAAGCTTTGCTTGACCGCGAGCGTGACCACGTCGCCGTCTACCGCTTCGATCACGCCATTCACGCGGTTGCGCCGCCGTGTGTGCGGCTGGATGCCGAGCCCGCCGATTCGCGCGCCCGGCACCCAGCTTCCCGCGAGCGGGTCGCCCGGCAACGCGCCGCCGTCGATGCGCAGCGTGCGGCTGTCCGGCGTCGATACGAAGCCCGCCGTGTTCGCGCGCATCGTCGCCCAGGGCTGACTGTTTGCATCGACGCCGCCGAACACCATGAACGGCAGCATCGCGAAGAACGCACGATGCTGGTCCGGCATCTGGTCGCGAATACCGCGCGAGCCGTACGCGAGCGCGATGTCAGCGACGCCCGCCCGCGATTGCGCCTCACGTTCGCCATCGTGAAACGGGCCGATCGCGTGATAGGGGTTCAGTTCAGGCAGTGCATTCATGACGGTCTCGGGTTGGCGACGCGCGCGCGCCGTTCAGGCCGCTAGCAGGCCTGCTTGCGTCGATGGCATTGGCACGAAGCCCGGCAACGCGGCGACGCGTTCGAGCCATGCACGCAGATGCGCATACGGCTCGAGCGACACGCCGCCTTCAGGCGCATGCGCGATGTAGGTATGCGCGGCGATATCGGCGATCGTTACGTGACTGCCTGCCGCGAATGGCTTGTGCGCGAGTTCGGCATCGAGCAGCGGGAGCAGCGTCGCAGCGGTTTCCTGTGCGCGCGCCAGATCGAGATCGCGCTTGAACACATGGACGAGACGCGCGGCGCACGGGCCGTATGCGATCGGGCCGGCGGCAAGCGACAGCCAGCGTTGCACGTTTGCCGCGCCGAGTGCGTCGTCCGGCAGCCACGACGGATCGCCATAGCGCTTGGCCAGATACACGAGAATCGCGTTCGAATCGAACAGCACCGTGTCACCGTCGACGATGGTCGGCACCTGGCCGAATGGATTGAGCTCCAGATACGCGCTCTGGCGATGCTCGCCTGCGGCGAGATCCACCGGCACGATCTCGAACGGCAGATCGAGCAGGGAGAGGAACAGCCGCACGCGGTGCCCGTGACCGGACAGCAGCGTGGTGTACAGGCGGATCGGCGTGGCGGGACGGGCAGCAGGCATCGGCATTCTCCATAACGAAAGCGCTTCGGAAAGAAGCGGCAGGGAGCTTGCAGATTAGGCAATGACTGCGTGCGCGAGAAGACTGCTAAGCTTGTAATCATTTTCTATCGAAAGTGGACAATCGCCGATGACCGATGTGCGCGACGTCAATCTGAACCGGCTGGCGGTGTTCGTCGCCGTGGTCGAAGCGGGGTCGCTGACGGCGGCGGCCGAGCGGCTTGGCATTGCCAAGACGATGGTCAGCGCGCATATGCAGCGGCTCGAACGCGAGATTGGTGCGAGCCTGATCGCGCGCACCACGCGGCGACTTTCCGTGACCGACGCGGGCCGCGCGTTTTACGACGCCAGTTGCCGCATCCTGCAGATGACGGAAGAGGCCCTTTCGGCGGCGTCGGGCGAGGCATCGCCCGCGCGTGGCACGCTGCGGGTCAGCGCGCCGGTTGACTACGGCGCACAGGTCGTGGCGCCCGCGCTCGTCGATTTACGCGGCGCGTATCCGGAACTCGAAATCGAACTGGTCTGTGCCGACCACTATGTCGATCTGATCGGCGAGGGCATCGATCTGGCGGTGCGGCTGGGCAATTTGCCGGACTCGAACTACCGTTCGGTGAAACTCGGCAGCTACGTGCGCTGGCTGGTCGCGAGCCCCGCGTTCGTCGCGCGGCACGGCATGCCGGGTTCGCTGAAGGCGCTGGCGTCCTTGCCGCATATCGCGATGACGGTGCTGCGGCATCCGTCGACGCTCGAGTTGACGCGCGACGCCGGGCGGCTCGCCGCGGGCCGCGTCACCCGCGACAAGACCGTGCGCCGCGTGCGCTGCGTGAACGCCATGAGCGTGAACACGGCCACCTCAGCTCGCGCCGCGGTGCTCGCGGGCGGTGGCTTTGCCGCGCTGACCGACTTCTCGACGCGCGCCGATGTGGCGTCCGGCACCCTCGTGCGGTTGCTGCCCGAATGGTCCGGCGTGCCTTCAAACGTGCAGGCCGTGTTTGCGCCGACGAGCTATCCGTCGGGCAAGGTGCGGGCGGTGATCGAGGCGTTGAAGGCGAGAGTGGCGAAAAGCGCGGCGTGAGAAATACTGTGCCTTCAAGCGTCGAAGGGTCGGGGTAAGGTCCCCGTGTTTGCAGCCGTCCCGGTTGTTCCCGTGAAAGGCGACTCGAACGGCGCGATTTCGATTTCCGGATTGACTAGGCCGCTCTCACTTTCGCGCCCGTGCTGCTCGCTCCAGATCTGGCTATCGGGAAACCAGAATGCGTTCTCGCGCGGTGCCACGGCAAGCCTGACCCGCAGCGCAGGATTGAAGATTTTGGACCACGCCGACAAATAGGAGGGCGTCTTGATCAAATGCCCGCAATTGGCCAGAAGCAGGCTCGTGACCAGGGCTTCGCGGGCGATGGCGAGTCCGGGATGACCGCTGAAGTGCACGGGTTTTTCACCGCTCGCGAGCAGCGCGGCAGGCGCGACGTTCACGGGCACCGCGAAGCCCCACTTCAGGAAGAAGTCAAGAAACGCCTGCTCGTCGCTGGAGACGAAGATGCGGGTGAGATGGCGATCTTCCGCAAGCGTTTTCTCGACCTTATGGCAAAACGCACTCCATTCGATCGTATGGGCTTCGAACTTTTTATCCGTGCCGCGAAAGTGGACGCCCAGTGTCGATGCACCGATATCGAGCCGTTCGCTGATGCGCGCGACTTCCTCCCGGATCGACTCGCTTGGCCGGTAGTTCGAGAGGAATAGTGTGCTCGCCCGCTGCAGCCCGAGGCCGGCTTCGTAACGGCGAAAACCCAGATCGCCGAGATCGCGCACGACCGACGTTCGCAAACCAGAGCGCTGCGCTTGCGGCATGGCAGGCAGTGCGAGGTTTTCAAAGCATTCGGCTAGCCAGTCGATTTTGCCTTGCGGGTCGCCATAACTGCCGCCACGCGCGGAAAT
Source organism: Paraburkholderia sp. J10-1 (assembly GCF_905220165.1). Classification (NCBI taxonomy): domain Bacteria; kingdom Pseudomonadati; phylum Pseudomonadota; class Betaproteobacteria; order Burkholderiales; family Burkholderiaceae; genus Paraburkholderia; species Paraburkholderia sp. J10-1. The sequence continues at coordinate 1,385,054 of NZ_CAJMYW010000001.1, forward strand.
GACGGGCGTCAGACGCTTTTCGTCGCAGTACAGGAGGATACACAGGACAATCTGCATGACGGAAAAGAAGCCCGAACTCGCCCGGATCTCGATAACGAAGTGGCCGCGATTAAGGCGTTGCTTGGCATGGAGGGCAAGGCGGCCTGGCGTATTGAGCGCATTTTTAAAGTCTTCGCTGCGCCGCACCTGCCTCGCGAAATCAACAAGGTTTCTGAACATGCCATGTCCCTTCGATCCAGGCAGCGGAGATGACTACGCGGGCGGGGCGCCCGCGGTCGATTCCGTCGATGGATTCGCCTTTAACTGCGTTAGCAACGATTGGGGATGAGACGTCTGTTTTCCGGCGATAGCTTAATTGTCGTGCCCGCATGGGTTCGCCGGTTCTTTGGCATCCTAACAGGTTGAGGCATTCCTGGCTGGCGTGTTTGTGCAGGGATTAAGCTGAGGATTCAGCTGGCTTGCCCAATGCCATTCGCCGCTCGCGCGCCTAGGCAAACGGCCTGAGCTGCGCATCCGGCACGTCGATGCGCAGGTTCTCCATCAGCACCGTTTCGATCGGTTCGCGCGACTCCCCCTCGCTCACGACCTTGATGGGCAGCCCGTGGCTCATATCGAACCATAATTCATAGCGGAACACGCCGCTCGCCCGGTATCCTGGCCGGCACGCCACGATCACATGCGCCGCCTCGCGCGCGCCGATCGTCTCAGCGCCGACGTTTTGTGTGTCGCCATGCTGTTGGAGCGCACGGACATTGGCGAGCAGGGCGCCGATATCGGACTCGTCCACGCGATGCCCCTGCGGGCTCTGGATCATGTGATTGTCGGGGCTCAGCGTGAGCCGCGGAAACGTGTCGATGCCGAACGGCCAGAGCTTGACCTTGCCCGATTCAGGGCTGAAGGTGAGTGTCGCGCCCGCATGCGGCCGGATGAAGTCCATCCGAACGAAACCCGGCTTGCGGTAACCATAAAGTACCTCGACCGTTTCCGCCCGCGCCGATGTCGATTTCAGCGTGACCTGATAGTTTGCGAGCGCATCGAAGCGTGCCTGCGCGACGGCCACGTAATCGCGGTCTGGGAGCGCCATCGCCGCCTCCTATACTCCAACGTGGATGATGCGTCATTCTGGAGCACGGCTTCGCCCCCCGCAATGCAGACCTGGCCGTATTGCAAACCAGGAGGAAGCGAACGATGGCGGAATTCCGTCTGACCACCTTGTGGTGCATCGAGGCGCCGCTGCAGCCGGTTTGGGACGCGATCCACGATTCGATGACCTGGCCGAAGTGGTGGAAGAGTGTCGAAGCGGTGCGCGAGTTGCAGGCGGGCGGGACAGACGGTCTCGGCGCAGTGCATCGCTACACCTGGAAGGGCGCGTTGCCCTATCGCGTGATCATCGACGTGCGTGTGACGCGCGTCACGCCGCTCGTGGCGCTCGAGGGTGAAGCCAGCGGCGCGCTGGAGGGCGTGGGGCGCTGGCATTTCGCAGCCGACGGCAACCGCACGATGGTGCGCTACGACTGGCAGGTCAGGACGGCCAGTGCGTGGATGAGCGCGGTCGCGTTCGCGCCGCTCGCGCGGCTGGTATTCCGCTGGAATCACGATTCGATCATGCGCGAAGGAGGGCGCGCACTGGCGCACCTGCTCGAGGCGCGGCTTGTCGATTGCCGCGCCGAACGTGACGCCAGGCGTGGCACCAGGCGCAGCACCAAGCCGCGATAAGTGCAACAATCGAACCCGTTGGCGCGCTTGTACACCGCTTGTACACGATTGCACGTGCTTTCCCGCCCGATTTCTGCGAGAAGGAGCCGTGATGAGCCACCCCCACCGCTTACTTGCCTTGCATGGGAGGCAACATGACTGAGATCGAAAAGGAGCCGGTTGTCGCCGTGCTGAACAAGATCCTCGAATCCGAGCTGGCGGGCGTGGTGCGGTACACGCACTATTCGTTCCTGGTGTTCGGATTCGGCCGCATTCCGATCGTCTCCTGGCTGCGGCAGCAGGCCGACGAATCGCTCCTGCATGCGCAGCAGGCCGGCGAATGGATCACGACGCTCGGCGCGTATCCGTCGCTCGAAATCGGTCCGCTGCTCGATTCCCATACGTTCGATATCGGCTCCATCCTGCGCGAATCGCTCGAAGCCGAACAGATCGCGCTCGGTCTGTACCGCGAGCTGCTCTCGCTCGTGGCGGACCGCTCGGTTGCGCTCGAAGAGTACGCGCGCCAGATGATCCAGGTCGAGGAGCTGCACGCGGGCGAGGTCGACAAGATGCTGCGCCGTCCCGGCTCGACCACGACCTCGCCGCAGCACGGCATGGGGCTCGCCGAATAGGCGCGCTAGCCGGGCCGCTATGCTGACGCTCGCCAATGTGTCGAAGCACTACGACGGCACCACGCCGCGCAACGTGCTGCGCGGCGTGAATCTCGAACTGGGCTCGGGAGAGTGCGTCGCGATCATGGGCGAATCGGGCGCGGGCAAATCGACGCTGCTCAATCTCGCGGCCGGACTCGACCGGCCGGATGCGGGGCACATCGTCTTCGACGGCAACGACCTCGCCACGCTCGACGACGACGCTGCCACCTTGCAGCGCCGCCAGAAAATGGGCTTCGTGTTCCAGGCGTTTCATGTGCTGCCGAATCTCTCGGCGGCGCAGAACATCGCGCTGCCGCTGTTGCTGAACGGCTCGCGCGCGAAAGACGTGCCGGCGCGCGTGTCACTCGTGCTGCAGGCGGTTGGGCTCGGCGGGCGCGAGCATGCGTTGCCGCGCGAGTTGTCGGGCGGCGAATTGCAGCGCGTGGCGATCGCACGTGCGCTCGTGCATCAGCCGCGGCTCGTGCTGGCCGACGAGCCCACCGGCAATCTCGATCACGACACGGCGATGCGCGTGCTCGCGCTGCTGCGCGATCTGGCGCAACAGAACGGCGCAGGCGTGCTGCTCGCGACGCATTCGGCCGCCGTGGCGGCTGCCGCCGACCGCGTGCTGCGGCTCACGCCCGACGGGCTCGAGCCGTACACGCCGCGCGCAGGCGGCACGTAGGCGATGCGCTGGCTCGGCGCCGAGCGCGCGTCGCGCGACTCCGACGCAGCGCGTGCATCGCGCTGCCCAGGCCATGGCATGCCCGCTGGCGGAGTCGGTGCGGCGCTCATCGGCGGGGAAATGCGCGCGCATCCGCTGCGCACGTTGATCGGCATTCTCGCGATCGCCGCGGGCGTCGCGATGGGCTACGCCGTGCAGTTGATCAATCGCGCGGCGCTCAACGAGTTGTCGGCCACGGTCAACTCGCTGATGGGCAACGCCGATCTCGAACTGCGCGGCCCGCGCGCGGGCTTCGATGAGGCGCTATATCCGCGTATTGCGCGTTTGCCCGAGGTCGCGGCGGCCAGCCCCGTGGTCGAGGTCGACGCGCGCGTCGCGGGACGCGACGAGTCGTTGAAGCTGCTGGGCGTCGATGTCTTTCGCGCAGGCTACGTCACGCCGAATCTCGTCGGGCGCGTGGATCGAGCGGATCGCGCCAGTCACGCGAATGGCGCGAAGGCGAGCACCCTCGATCTGCTCGACCCCGACACGGTGTTTCTCTCGCCCGCCGCGCTGACCTGGCTCGCGCTCAAGCCCGGCGACACACTCACGGTGCAAGTCGGGCTCGCTTCGGTCGCGCTGCGCATTGCGGGCGTGTTGCCTGCGTCGGGCGATGCGGTGCGCGTCGGCGTGATGGACATCGGCGCCGCGCAATGGCGCTTGCAGCGGCTCGGCACGCTCGAACGCATCGACATCAAGCTCAAGCCGGGCGTCGACGCCGAAGCGTTCGCGCGTTCGATCGCGCCGCGATTGCCCGCGGGTGTCTCCGCCGTCACGCCGCGCGACAACGCGCACCGCACATCGATGCTTTCGCGCGCCTATCGCGCCAATCTCAACGTGCTTGCGCTCGTCGCGCTGTTCACGGGCGCATTCCTCGTCTTCACGATGCAGGCGCTCGCCGTGCTGCGGCGCCGCGCGCAGTTTGCGCTGCTGCGTGCGATCGGCGTGACGCGGCGGGGCGTGCTATGGCTCGTCGTCACGGAGGGCGCGATCCTCGGCGTGCTCGGCGCCGCCGCGGGGCTCGCCATCGGCTTCGCGCTCGCGGCCGCCGTGCTCCGTTATGCGGGCGGCGATCTGGGCGGCGGCTATTTCGAAGGGGTGCAGCCGCGCTTGTATTTCGATGCGCTGCCCGCCGCGATATTTTTTGCGCTGGGTGTGGCCGCATCGGTGCTCGGCAGTCTCGCGCCGGCGCTCGAAGCGGCGAGGGCGCGGCCCGCGCGGGCGCTGAAGGCGGGCGACGAGGAAGCACCGGCCGCACGCTTGCGCACGAAGCGCACCGTCATGGCGGCGCTGCTCGCGCTCGCCGCCGGGCTCGTGGCGGCGCTGTTGCCGCCCGTGGCCGGCTTGCCGGTGTTCGGCTATCTCGCCATCGCGTTGTTGCTGCTGGGCGGCGTGCTCGCGATGCCGGCCGTCGCGCGTGCGGTGTTCGCCGTGCTGCCGCGCTCGAATCATGTCGTGCCGCAGCTTGTGCTCGCGCAGCTCGCCAATGCCCCCGGCCGCGCGACGATCGGCCTGGCGGGCATCGTCACGAGCTTCAGCCTGATGACGGCGATGGCGATCATGGTGTCGAGCTTTCGCGTCGCGGTCGACGACTGGCTGCAGTTGCTGCTGCCCGCGCCGCTTTACCTGCGCGCTGCGCCCGGCGGCGACAGCGGATTCCTCTCGCCGGGCGATCAGGCGGCCATCGCGGCCACGCCAGGCGTGGCGCGCGCGGAGTTTCTTCGCGCGACGCAAATCTCGCTCGACGCTCGCCTGCCGCCTGTGAGCCTGCTCGCGCGGCCCATCGATGCGCGCAATCCCGCCGCGCGTCTGCCGCTGACGAGCGCGCCGCTCGCGCCGCAGCCCGGCGACCCGCCGCCCGTGTGGATCAGCGAGGCGGCCGCCGATCTGTATGGGATGCACCCGGGCCAGCGCATTACGCTGCCGCTGGCGGGGCGGCGCCTCCCGTTCACGGTGGCCGGCATCTGGCGCGATTACGCACGCCAGTTCGGCGCCATCGTGATCGACGCAAGCGACTATCGCCGCCTGACTGGCGACACACGCGTGAGCGACGCCGCCTTATGGCTCGCCCCGGGCGTGGCGCCGGCGCAAGCGATCGCGCGCTTGCGCGAGGGCGTACGCGGCGGGCAGCGTCTGGAGTTCGCGCAGCCCGGCGAGATTCGCGCGGCGAGCCTACGGATTTTCGATCGCAGCTTCGCCGTGACGTATCTGCTGGAGGCGGTGGCGGTGATCATCGGACTGTTCGGCGTTGGCGCGAGCTTCGGCTCGCAGGCGCTTGCGCGCACGCGCGAGTTCGGCATGCTGCGGCACATCGGCGTGACGCGCCGCCAGATCGCCGTCATGCTCGCGATGGAGGGTGCGCTCGTGGCGCTGCTCGGCGTGCTCGCCGGGCTGACGCTGGGCCTGGGTCTCGCGATGGTGCTCGTGCATGTCGTCAACCCGCAGTCGTTTCACTGGACGATGAGCGTGCACATGCCGTGGGGGCTGCTCGCCGCGCTGGCGTTGGCGGTCGTCCTCGCCGCCGCGCTCACGGCGCTCCTGAGTTCGCGCGCGGCAATGTCGGTGGACGCGGTGCGCGCCGTACGCGACGACTGGTGACGCGATGAGACGGCGCACGTTCCTTTTTTGGCCGCTGGCCGCCCTGACGGAGAACGCCGCGCGGGCGAGCCTGCCGCAATATCCGGCGGTCACGAGCGGACAGCCGCTTGTGTTCCCGCGCGACTATGGCGCGCATTCGAGCTTTCGCAACGAATGGTGGTACGTGACGGGCTGGCTGCAAACGCATGCCGGTGCATCGCTGGGTTTCGAAGCGACATTCTTCCGGTCGCGCCCCGCGCTCGACGAGGCGAACCCGAGCCGCTTCGCGCCGGATCAATTGCTGTTCGCCAACGTGGCGCTGAGCGATCCGCGCGCGGCCAGCCTGCAGCACGACCAGCGTGTCGCGCGCCGCGGCTTTGGACTGGCCGAAGCGAGCGAGACGGACACGGCCGTTCACATCGACGACTGGTCGCTCGAACGCAATGCTAACGGCCGCTACCGCCTGAACGTGGCCACGCCCGGCTTCGCCTTCGCCTTTACGTTGGCGCCGGCACAGCCGGTGCTCGTCAACGGTGCAGGCGGCTATAGCCGCAAAGGCCCGCTGCCGGAGGAGGCCAGCTACTACTACAGCCAGCCGTGGCTGCAGGTCGAAGGCGTGCTCGAACGCAGTGTTGATGCGCGCGGCAAAGGGGAGCCCGTGCGCGGGCTGGCGTGGCTCGACCACGAATGGTCGTCGGCGCCGCTAGCCGACGACGCCGTTGGCTGGGATTGGATCGGCATCAATTTCGACGACGGCGGCGCGCTGATGGCCTTGCAGATTCGCGACAAGGCAGGCCGCAAGTTCTGGGCAGGCGGCACGCTGCGCGCCGCCGATGGAAGCACGCATGCGCTATCGCCCGATAGCATTCGTTTCACGCCGCTGCGCCGGTGGCGTTCGCCGCATACCGGCGCGGAGTATCCGGTGGCGATGCGCGTCGATGCGCAGGACCGGCATTTGACGCTCGTGCCGCTCATGGACGATCAGGAATTCGACAGCCGCGTGACGACCGGCGCGGTGTATTGGGAGGGCGCCGTGACGGCCTTCGAAGTGGGCGCAAGCGCGGCAAAACCGGCTGCAAAACCGGTCGGACGCGGCTATCTCGAGCTGACGGGCTATGTCCAGCGGCTTGCGCTTTAGCAGCCTCATCCCAGTTCGAACGACGTCACCCCGAACACGCGATCCATCGCGATCGCGGGCGCGCATTTCGTGTACATTCGCGCGGTTTCGAAGACGCTCGCCATGCCGTGCCGCTCAGCCAGCGCGACGGCCACGGGATTCGTCTGCGGTACGTCGAGCACGATGACCTCGCCGGGCATGCGCGCCGCAAGCGCGCGAAAGAGGCCCGTGGCGACGTCAGCATCGTCGGCGAAGAGCGGGCCGATCTTGCAGCCCGCCTGGCAGCGGCGCACGACGCCGTATCCGGCGACCCGGCCCGCGTCGATGGTTGCGAGCGCAACGGCATCCGGCTGCGCGATCCAGGCCGAGAGGAAGCGCTCACGCTGCGCGGGAAAACAGGAGCGATCGTAGGCAAGCAACTGCGCGAACGGCACGTCGGCCACCGCCGCCACATGCGCGCAACCGATGCCGCTCACGAGGCCCTGATAGCGGATGTTGCGGTACGCGAGCTGGAACCCGGACTTCCGGTAGTTCGCCTGCTGGGCAACGACGCCGTCGAGGCCGATGTTGCGGTCTCCCAGGTAACGCATGCCATGCTGCCAGGTCCGCAGGCCGAAGCCTTTGCCGCGAAAACCGGGTTTCACGATGTAAAGGCCGATGAAGCCAAAGCTGTCGTCATAGGCGACGGCAGAAATACAGGCGACCGGCTCGCCGTGCCAAAGGCCGACGAAGAAACCATTCGGGTCGGCTACCCGAAAAGAGTGCGGGTCGTGCCAGCCGGGGTTCCATCCCTCTGCGGCGGCCCATTCCACCGACATGGCCACCTCGTCGGCCGACATGGTGCGCACGATGAAGTCGTTGGTTTGGTCCATGAGACTGGAGCACGCAGTTCTTGCAGCAGTGGTCGGGGGCACGACTGCCCGTTCGTCTGGATTATGCCACCGCTGAATAGCAACGCCGCGCTACACGGCCAGCCGGTCTCGCAACTGCCGCCGCAGCACTTTCCCAACCGGCGTTTTCGGCAAATCGTTCACGAAGACCACGTGCTTCGGCACTTTGTAAGCGGTGAGACTGGTGCGCGCAAACTCGATCACGTCCGCCTCGGTCAGCCTGGGTTCTTTTTTCACCACGAAGGCGACAGGCGTCTCACCAGATTGCTCATCCACCACACCCACGACCGCGACTTCCAGAATGCCGGGATGCCGAAACAGCACGCCCTCCACCTCGTTCGGGTAGACGTTGAAACCGGAGACCAGAATCATGTCCCGCTTGCGGTCGACAATCCGGATCACACCGCGCTCGTCCATGATCCCGATATCGCCGGTCGAGAAGAATCCATCGGTGCCGATCGCCTGGGCCGTTTCCTCCGGCCGGTTGAAGTAGCCCTGCATGATTACCGGTCCTGCAACGCAGATTTCGCCCGGCATGCCGGCGCAGACGGCCGCGCCGCGTTCGTCGCGGATTTCAATGCGCATGGATGGCAGCGGCACGCCGATCGTGCCTTCGAAGGCCGTTTGCGTGACGGGATTGGCCGTCACCGCGCCGGCGGCTTCAGATAGCCCGTAGGCTTCCACCACCGGGCAGCCCGTCACTTTCTGCCAGCGCTCGGCAACGGCAGGCTGGGTCGCGGTGCCTCCCCCGAAGGTGCTGCGCAACGAGGAGAAGTCGAGCGCGCGAAAATTCTCGTTGTTCATCAGCGCCGTGAATAGCGTGTTGAGGCCGCCGAACACGGTTGGCCGATGCGTGACAAAGTCCTTCACGAGCGAAGGAATATCGCGTGGGTTCATGACCAGAACGCAGCGGGTGCCCAGATGCAACGAAACGAGGCATTGGCACACCAGAGCGGCCACGTGGTACAGGGGCAGGGCGATGAGCGTGATTTCGCCGCTCTCGCGAAACACCGGTTGGACCCACGCGGCAAAGATCAGCACATCGGCGAGCACGTTGCCGTGCGTGAGCACGGCCCCTTTGGGTTCGCCGGTCGTGCCGCCGGTGTATTGCAGGAACGCCCTTGTCTCGCGGTTCAGCGCCGGCTTCGTGAAGTCCGTGGCGGGGCGGGCGGTCATGGCGGTCTTGAAGGCGATCGCACCGGGAATCGTCCAGTGCGGAACGAGCTTTTTCTTTTTTCGCACGACATAGTCGACGAGGATGGATCTCGGGAAGCGCTGCATCTCCGCCACGCGCGCGACGATCACGTGTTCGATGGCGGCGTGGACGAGCGCCTGCTCGAGCGTGGCCGCGGAAACTTCCATGACCACGATCGCACGCGCACCGGAATCCCCGATCAAATTCGCCAGTTCCGGCGCGGTGTAGAGCGGATTCACGTTGACCACGGTGAGCCCGGCCCGCAGCGCGGCAAACATTGCGATGGGGTGTTGCAGGGAGTTCGGCAACATCAGTGCGATGCGATCCCCGGGCTGGAGACCAAGGTCTTTCTGGAACCAGGCGGCGAGGCGCGCGGAGTCCTCTTCCAGCTGACGATAGGTGAGATCCACACCGAACTGATGAAAGGCGACACGGTCGCCAAAGCGGGCGACGGCGTGCTCCAGCAGGGCCGCCATCGAGGGGTAGTCATCGAGGGCGATGTCTGCTGCAACGCCAGCGGGATATTGCGAAAGCCAGGGCAAGTTCGACATGTCGTCCTCCGCTGCGGGGCCGCTTTGGCGTTCGCTGATTCTAATTTTGGACTCCTAGCGTATTCTCGCGGTGACTTGCCAAGTGTGCTCTAGCGCACGTACGCGTGCGATCCGATGCGCATTCGTGCGCGAAGGGCGATGGCTATTCGGCGGGCGCCGGCTGAATGCCATTTTCCGGTTGAGGTTCTCTGGGCAGTTGCGACGCAGGCTCGAGGTCTTCTTCCGGCGTCGGCTCGACGGTTTGAACGACGGGCGGCGCGACACTTTTGGTCACAACGGGCGCCTCGGAGACTGGCGCGCTCGCTCTGGGCTGCGCGGTGTGGGCGGCGGTCATGCCCGTGCCGACGTTCGAACTCGTGGTGTTGGCGCTTTTGAGCAGCCCCCGCGAATCGAACAGGAACACCGCCGCAGACGAATGTGTATCCGCGCCAGCGACGAGCGAGCCGATGAACGGGATATAGCTTTCCGGGTGCGGACGTGACGTGACATAGGTGTAGACGAGCAGCGTCGAGCCGTCGTCCAGCGCGGTCTCGACCGACGGCGGGCCGAGCACGGCTGTCACGTCTTGCAAGGTTGTCACGCCGTGCCGGAAGTTCGCCATCTGCTCGGGCCTCACCTCGACGCCGGCCGACACACAGCCGGCAAGCAGTGCGCCGCACAGTAGCCCAGTGACCACTTCGCGATTCATCACGCCTCGCCCCCCTGATATTGATTCTAGGACGAATGCGTCTGGCCGGCTGGCGTGAAACGATCGGCGCTGGCGTTCAAACCACGCCCAGCCACTCTTTCAATTGTGCGGCGCGAGACCGGCTCACCGGCACGACGCTGCGTTCGCCGTCGTCCATCACGAGGTTCACGCTGTCATCGGCTTTGACGAGTTCCACGGCGTACGGCAGGTTGACGATATGGCTGCGATGCACGCGCACAAACGAGTTGCTGTCGAGCCGCAGCTCGAGGTCGGCGAGCGAGAGGTTGGAGAGGTAGCGATCGTCCTTCGTGACGATCGTCGTGTAGTGGCCGTCGCCCTGAAAACGCACGATGTCCTTCAGGTCGATCAGGATCACGCGGTTCTTGCGGTACACCGGAATCTTGAAGAGCCGCCGCGGCGGCGTGGGCGCGCCGGCATGCGACTCGGAGGAGGGCTCGGTCGTCAGGTCGGTGAGGTCGTAAAAGATCATGCAGGTGCCGCACGTGCCGTTCATGTCCGACATGCGCGAGACCTTGAGCATGAGAAGGCGGTCGGGAATGTTGATCATCATCGCGACCGGCGGCGGCGACTTCACGGGGCAGCCGCCGGCGTCGCGCGACTGCAGCAGGAAGCGCAGCTTGTCGCGGCTTTTTGCCGGGTGCAGCTGCACGACGTCAATGCCGAACAGCTTGTCCTGGGCAACGCCCAGCGACTGCTCGCCCGCGGGGCCGAGAATTTGCAGCGCGACGTCGTTGAACGCGCTGACGCGCCCCTGCGCGTCGAGCCACACCACACCCGGATTGAACTGCTCCAGGCGGTGCTGAAAAGACTCGGCGCGGCGCGCGTCGGTGGTCGGCATGGCGTGCTCGAACGGTTTCATCCAGGGTTCTCCCCGATGCGGCCGCGGCGTTGTGCGCGGCATTTGCGGCGGCGGGACGCTGCCTCCGTTTTATGTCCTTTCCCCTTTTCGCGCAAGTTTTCCGGCACCCGGCGCAACCAGAACGCCGTTCGCGAAATCCCGTTGAATTGCTGCGTTGCATTGTGAAATCCTGAACTGCAGGACGATGCCAACAAGGAGACTAGTGTGATTCCCCGCCCATTCGAATACCACGCTCCACAAACCTTGTCCGAGGCGTTCGCGCTGCTCGGCACGCACGGCGAAACGGCCAAGCTGCTCGCGGGCGGCCATAGCCTGCTGCCGATGATGAAGCTGCGCTTCGCGCAGCCCGATCATCTGATCGACCTCGGCCGGCTGGCGGAGCTCAAGGGCATCCGCGAGGAAAACGGCGCGCTGTGGATCGGCGCGATGACAACCGAGAACGAGCTGATCTGGTCGGCGGTGCTGCAGGCGCGCTGCCCGCTGATTGTCGAGGGCGCGCGGCAGATTGCCGACCCGCAGGTGCGCTATCGCGGCACGCTGGGCGGCGATCTCTCGCACGGCGATCCTGGCAATGACCATCCCGCGTTGATGATCGCGCTCGACGCGTCGTTCGTGCTGCAGGGCGCGGCGGGCGAGCGCGTGGTGAGCGCGGACGGCTTCTTCGTCGGCACCTATGCGACGCTGCTCGAGCCGGGCGAGATCATGACGGGCATCCGCATTCCCGTGCCGCCGCCCGGCACCGGCTACTGCTATGCGAAGCTCAAGCGCAAGACCGGCGACTTCGCAACCGCAGCGGCGGCTGTGACGTTGCGCCTGGCCGGCGGCAACGTCGAGCATGCGCGCATTGCTCTGACGAATGTCGGCGACACGGTGATCCGCGCGGTGGACGCCGAGCAGGCGCTCATCGGCAAGCCGTTCGACGCACGCGCGCTCGACGAAGCCGCGCGGCTCGCCATGGCGGCTTGCGATCCGGTGGAGGATCTGCGCGGCGACGCCGACTACAAGCGCGCAATGGCGGGCGAAATGACCCGCAGGGCGCTCACTACCGCTTACGAACGGGCCACGAACCCGGCACGCCCCTGACTCACGGAGAACGCGAAATGGCCAGCAAAACCATGGTGTCGTTCAGCCTCAACGGCAGCGAGGTCGACGTCGTCGTCGAGCCGCGCGAACTGCTGATTCACACGCTGCGCGAAAAATGCCAGCACACCGGGCCGCATATCGGTTGCGAGACGTCGCATTGCGGCGCTTGCACGGTCGATTTCAACGGCATGTCCGTGAAGTCCTGCACGCTGCTCACCGTGCAGGCTCAGGGCGCGGAAGTGCGCACGGTCGAAGGGCTCGCGCAAGGCGGCACGCTGCATGCGCTGCAGGAGGGCTTCATGCAGGAGCACGGGCTGCAATGCGGCTTCTGCACGCCGGGCATGCTGATGCGCGCGTACCGCCTGCTGCAGGAGAACCCCGATCCGACCGAAGCCGAAATTCGCTACTGGATGGCGGGGAACCTGTGCCGTTGCACGGGCTATCAGAACATCGTGAAGGCCGTGCAATACGCGGCGCGCAAGCTGCGCGGCGAAGCGGTCGAAACCTCGCATCCGCTCATCGAAGCGGGCGCGGCACACGCGCACTGAGCGCCGGGAGACACGTCATGGGCAATCTCGACGCCAATCTCGAGCGTCTCGCCGCGCTCGAAGGCATGGGCTGCTCGCGCAAGCGCCGCGAGGACCCGCGTTTCATTCAGGGCAAGGGCAGTTACGTGGACGACATCAAGATGCCGGGCATGCTGTTCGGCGTGATGGTGCGCAGTCCTTACGCCCACGCACGCGTGAAGCGCATCGACAAGTCGCGCGCGCTCGCGCATCCGGGCGTGCACGCCGTGCTCACGGCGGACGACCTCAAGCCGCTCAAGTTGCACTGGATGCCGACGCTCGCAGGCGACGTGCAGGCCGTGCTCGCCGACGAAAAAGTCTGCTTCCAGAATCAGGAAGTCGCGTTCGTGGTGGCGGACGACCGCTACGTTGCGGCCGATGCGGCCGAACTCGTCGAGGTCGAGTACGAAGAATTGCCCGCGCTCGTCGATCCCATGAAGGCGCTGGAGCCCGACGCGCCCGTGATTCGCGAGGACATCCGCGACAAGGATACCGGCGCACATGGAGCGCGAAGGCATCCTAATCATATTTTCACGTGGACGATGGGCGACCGCGACAAGACGGACCGCATGTTCGAGAACGCGGAGGTCACGGTCAAGCAGGATATCGCGTATCCGCGCGTGCATCCGTGCCCGCTCGAAACCTGCGGCTGCGTCGCGTCGTTCGACAAGGTGCGTGGCGATCTCACGGTCTACATCACCTCGCAGGCGCCTCATGTCGTGCGCACCGTGGTCGGGCTGCTCTCGTCGATTCCGGAGTCGAATATCCGCATCATCTCGCCCGATATCGGCGGCGGCTTCGGCAACAAGGTCGGCGTGTATCCGGGCTACGTGACGTCGATTGTCGCGTCCATCGTGCTCGGGCGTCCGGTCAAGTGGATCGAGTCGCGCAACGAGAATCTCTCGAGCACCGCATTCGCGCGCGACTATCACATGACCGGCGAACTGGCCGCCGACAAGGACGGCCGCATCAAGGCGCTGCGTGTGAATGTGGTGGCCGACCACGGCGCGTTTGACGCGTGCGCCGACCCGACCAAGTGGCCCGCAGGCATGTTCCACGTCTGCACGGGCTCGTATGCGATCCCGAATGCGTTCGTCAGCGTCGACGGCGTGTACACGAACAAGTTTCCGGGCGGGGTTGCGTACCGCTGTTCGTTCCGCGTGACCGAGGCCGTCTACCTGATCGAGCGGATGGTCGATGTGCTGGCGCAAAAGCTCGGCATCGACAAGGCCGAGATCCGCTTGCGCAATTTCATTGCGAAGGAGCAGTTCCCGTACACGACGCCGCTTGGCCTCGAATACGATTCGGGCGACTACGAAACGGCGCTGAAAAAGGTGCTGGCCGCTGTCGATTACGACGCGCTGCGCGCGGAGCAGGCGCAACGCCGCGCAGACCCGGATGCGGAGTGGCTCATGGGCATCGGCCTCGTGAACTTCACCGAGATCGTCGGGGCGGGGCCGTCGAAAATGTGCGACATCCTTGGCGTGGGCATGTTCGATTCCTGCGAGATCCGCGTGCATCCGGACGGCTCGGCCATCGCGCGCATGGGCACGATCACGCAGGGCCAGGGGCACCAGACCACCTACGCGCAAATCATTGCGTCGGAGGCGGGCATTCCGGCCTCGAAAATCACCGTGGAAGAGGGCGATACCGCCACGGCGCCGTACGGGCTCGGCACCTATGGCTCGCGCTCGACGCCGGTTGCGGGCGCCGCGGTCGCGCGCGCCTCGCGCAAGATTCGCGAGAAGGCGCGCCGTATCGCCGCGCATCTGCTCGAAGCGAGCCCGGACGATGTTGAATTCGATCTGGATCGCTTCGTGCTGAAGGGCTCGCCCGACGAGTTCAAGACCGTGAAGGAAGTGGCGTGGGCGGCGTATAACAACGTTCCCGAAGGGCTGGAGATGGGCCTCGAGGCCGTCGACTATTACGATCCGCCCAACTTTACGTTTCCGTTCGGCGCCTACGTGTGCGTGCTCGACATCAACCGCTATACCGGCGAGATCCGCGTGCGGCGCTTCTACGCGCTCGACGACTGCGGCACGCGGATCAACCCGATGATCATCGAAGGGCAGATTCATGGCGGCCTGACCGAAGGTTTTGCGGTGGCGCTGGGCCAGGAACTGCCGTATGACGAAGCGGGCAATCTGCTCGGCGCGACGCTGCTTGACTACTTCGTGCCGACGGCCGTGGAAACGCCGCATTGGGAAACGGACTTCACGGTGACGCCTTCGCCGCATCACCCGATCGGCGCAAAGGGCGTGGCCGAATCGCCGCACGTGGGCTCGATTCCGTGCTTCACGTCAGCGGTGGTCGATGCCTTCGCGCATCTCGGCGTGACGCACATGAACATGCCGCACAACGCGTACCGCGTGTGGCAGCAGTGCCGCGAACTCGGATTGACGCGGCCCGCCTGAGTCGAAGCGATTGATGATGAGGAATCCGGAATGAAAGTCGTACTCGACAAGGCATTTCCGCTCGATGCGAGCGCGGACCGCGCCTGGGCGCTGATGCAGGATATCGAGGCGGTGGCCGGCTGCATGCCGGGCGCGAAGATCACCGAGCGTGTGGACGATACGCACTACAAGGGAACCATCACGGTGCGGCTCGGGCCGGCGACGATGTCGTTCAAGGGCGATATCGAAGTGCTCGCGCTCGACGCCGCGGCGCGCAGCCTGCATCTGCTCGGCAAAGGCACGGATTCGACCGGCAGCTCGGCCGCGACGATGGATCTCACGGCCAGTGTGGAACCCACGGGCGAGACCTGCACGCTGACCGGCAAGAGCGAGGTGACGATGAGCGGCAAGGCCGCAGCGCTGGGCGGCCGGCTCATGGGGCCGGTGTCGGAGCAGTTGCTCAAGCAGTTTGTCGCGAACTTTTCGGCTCGGCTGAGCGCCATGGCGCCGCCGCAGGGTGCGCCCGATACGCCGGGCGCTGAAGCGGACGCGGTTGGCGGGGCCACTGCGCCCGACGAGGCGACGGCAATGGCTCCGGTTGCACGAGCGGCCGCGGCGCCGCCCGCGCAAGCCGCCGAGCTGAACGGCATCGCGTTCATGTGGGCCATCGTGCGCGACTGGCTGCGCGCTCACTTCACACGCAAGGCGCAGGGCCGCTGAGGGCCACTGAGGGACGCCATGACGTCGATCGACCGCATGCCGGACGTCCTCGCGCTGCAGGCGCAGCTGGCGGCCCACCGGTTCATCGTGGAGCGCAGCTTCGCGGCGGCGCTGCTGCTCACGATGGAAATGCGCCGCCCGCTGCTGCTGGAGGGTGAAGCGGGCGTGGGCAAGACGGAGGTCGCGAAGGCACTGGCGCGCCTGCTCGACGCCCCGCTGATCCGCCTGCAGTGCTACGAAGGACTCGACGCGCACGCGGCGCTTTACGAGTGGAACTATGTTCACCAGCTGCTGGCCATCAAGCTCTTCGAGCAGGACGCGCGGCCGCTGCGCGACAAGGAACAGGACATTTTCTCCGAGCGCTATCTGCTCAAGCGCCCACTGCTCGAAGCCATTACGACTACGCCCGCGCCCGTGCTGCTGATCGACGAAATCGACCGCACCGACGAGGCGTTCGAGGCCTACCTGCTCGAGCTGCTTTCGGATTTTCAGCTTTCGATTCCCGAGCTTGGCGTGATCCGCGCGAGCGAGCGGCCCTATGTGATCCTGACCTCGAACGGCACGCGCGAGATCTCCGATGCGCTACGCCGCCGCTGCCTTTACCAGTACGTCGACTATCCGTCGTTCCAGCGCGAACTCATGATCGTGCGGACCCAGGTGCCCGAAGTGCCGGAGGCGCTGGCGGCGCAGATCGTCGAATTCGTGCATGCAGTGCGCGAAATGGCCCTGCGCCGCAAACCGGGCCTCGCGGAAACGCTCGACTGGGTGGCCGCGCTGCTGCGCCTTGGCGTGAGTGCGCTCGACGAAGACGGGGTGGACCGCGTGATGGATTCGCTCGCGGCGCTCGTAAAAACGCGCGAGGATCAGGCCAGTCTCACGCGGCCGGTGGTTGAAAAACTGGTGGCGTCATGCTGACCGGAATCGACAGCACCCGGCCAGGCGAAGTGCCGCACGATCTCGCCGATCACCTCGTTGCGCGCTATGCGGGCTTCGCGGGCTGGCTGCGCACGAATGCGTTCTGCGTAACGAACGCTGACGTTGCCGCCATGCTCGAAGTGGTGCAACGCATGGGACAGACCGAGCGCGATGTGCTGCGCTGGAGCCTGCGTGCGCTGCTGTGCTCGCGCGCGCAGGAGTGGCGCCGCTTCGACGATTTGTTCGACGCGTATTTCCTTGCGCCGAACCGGCGCAAGCTCGCCGAAACCCGTGCTGGCGGCGCGGGGCCGCTTGCGTGCGACGACGCAGCCAGTGGGCCGCGCGATGCGAGCGAGGGCACGCCGATTTCGCTCGCAGGCAGCGGCGGTGGCGCGGCGCAAGAGGGCGCAGCCGCGAACGAAGGCGCGACGCACACAGCGTCGCTAACCCACGCGGATTTCCGCCACCTGAACGACCGCAGCGAACTCTTCGCCATCGACGACGCCATCCGCCGCTTCGCCCAGCGCCTGCGCGGCATCCAGATGCGCCGCGAGCAGCGCGCGAGCCTCGGGCGCACGATCGATCTGCGCTGGACCCTGCGCCGCAGCGTTTCGCGCGGCGGGCTGCCGGTCGAACTAGGCTGGCGGCGCAAGCGCAGGCAGCGCCCGCGCATCATCATGCTGCTCGACGTGAGCCGCTCGATGAGCCTCTACAGCTTCTTTTTCCTGCGGCTCGCGCGCGTGCTGAGCGGGCGGTTGCCCGACGTGCACAGCTTCGTTTTCCATACGCGGCTCGTCTGCGTCGACGAAGCGCTGCGCGACCCCGATCCGCGCCGCGCCCAGGAGCGCCTGCACCAGATCTCCGAGGGCTGGGCGGGCGGGACGCGCATCGGCGAGAGTCTCGCCGGTTTTAACGAGCATTACGCGCCGCGCCTGCTGCATGCGCGCACCGCGGTCGTGATCGTCAGCGACGGCTACGACGCCGGCGACGTGACACAGCTCGGCGAGTCGCTCGCCGCGATCCGGCGGCGCTGCCATTCGCTCGTCTGGCTCAACCCGCTCGCCGAGCGTTCCGGATTCCAGCCAGTCAGCGCGGGCATGCAGGCCGCGCTGCCGCATCTCGACCTGTTTGCCGGCGCCCGCGACCTCGCGGGGCTCGAACGGATCTTTCCTCAAATTCTCGAGGCGCTGCAATGAATGTTCATGCCGAATCGAGCGAGACCCTTCCTGACGCCGCGGATTTGCTGCAGCTCGAGCAGCGGCTGATCGATGCAGGCGCGCCGTTCGCGGTCGTCACCGTGATCCGTGCGGCGCCGCCAACCTCGACGTGCGTCGGCGCCCAGGCGCTCGTGGAGGCGAGCGGCGCGCTGCATGGCTGGGTCGGCGGGGGCTGCTCGCAGACGATCGTCATCGAGGCCGCGCGCCAGTCGATGCGCACGGGGCAGCCGCGGCGCGTGCGGATCAGCAACGAACCGGGGCCAGCCGACGCCGAAGTCGAGGCGCATGCCATGCCGTGCGCGAGCAACGGCGCGCTGGAGCTCTTCATCCAGCCCACCGTGCCCGCGCCGCTCGTGGCCGTGCTCGGTGCAACGCCCGCCGCACACGAGGCCTGTGTGCTCGCACGGCGCGTCGGGTTTCGCGCGAGCCTGGCGGCCGAGGTTGCGCGCGCCGGGCAAGCGGGCTTCGACGCCGCGGCGCTGGACCGCGCCGGCACGTCGTTCGTGCTGATCGCGACGCAAGGCGAGCGCGACGAGGATGCGCTCGAAGCCGCGTTGCGCAGCGCCGCCGTGGCGGTGCTCCTGATCGCGAGCCACAAAAAGGCTGAACGGCTGCGCGACGCAATGCGACTGCGCGGCATCGACGAAGGGCGGCTCGCGGCGCTGCATGCACCCGCTGGGCCGGCGATCCATGCGCATACGCCGCAGGAGATTGCGCTTGGCGCCGTGGCGGGACTGGTCGCGCTGCGGCATGAGATAGCCGAGGCGGCAGCGCGCGCGCAGGCCGAGCCGCCGACGGCCACGATCGCCACCGAAACCGTACCGCCCTTGCCGCCGTGCGAGGCGCTCGGCGCGCCACCCGTGCAGGCACAGGCGGGGCGCTACGTGAACCCCGTGTGCGGGATGAGCGTCGAGATGGCGAACGCGAAACATGTGGTCGAATATGGCGGCCACAAGGTGTACTTCTGCTGCGACTGTTGCAAGGCCGAGTTCGAGCGCGCACCCGAGCGTTATCTGAGCGCCGTACCAGGCGCTGCCGGTTGCCCGGACGATCTCCACAAGGAGGCGCGATGAGCCGTGCGACATTTTCGGCTGTCGTGCTCGCGGCGGGCCTGTCCACGCGCATGGCGGGCCGCCACAAGCTGTTGCTGCCGGTGGGCGGCGAGCCAGCCGTGCGGCGCGTGGTGCGCGCAATCGTTGCGGCACAGCCCGAGGAGATTGTCGTCGTGACCGGATTCAACGGCCGAGCCGTGTTCGAAGCGCTCGAGGGCATCGACGTGCGCTTCCAGAGCAACCCACGCTACCGCGAAGGACAGATGACTTCGGTCGCGAGCGGCGTCGCTGCGCTGCAGGCGCCCTGCGACGCCGTGATGATTTGCCTCGCCGACCAGGTGCTGCTCGAGGCGGCCGACTATCGCGAGCTGATCGAGGCCTATGCGTCGATGCCGTGCGGATCGATCCTGGTGCCGATGTACCAGGGCGCTAGAGGCAATCCTGTGGTGTTCGCGTCGAGTTATTGCCCCGAAGTCGTGGGCGGCCGCGTGAATCCGGGCTGCCGCAAGTTGATCGCCGAGCACAGCGCCGAGGTGTTTCTCCACGAAGCGGCGCACGATCGCTTTTGCGTCGACATGGATACGCCCGCCGACTACCAGAGCGTCATGGCGCGCGTGGAGGGCGGGGTGGCCAACGACGCACGCGTACACAACTCCTGAATCAGCGCCGCAAAGCCGCCACGATTCCCGCCGCCGCTCGCGCCGCCACCTCGCAGCCGAGGACGATATGCTGCTCCTCGGTGTCCTCGATGAAATCGTGACTGACGCCGCCGATGCTCGGCACGAACAGCATGCAGGCAGGAATGTGAGGCGCGATGACCTGTGCGTCATGCGACGCGCCGCTTGGCATATCCGTCCACTGTCCGGGCGCGAGTGCTTCAGCTGCTTCTTCGAGTCGCTGCTGCAACTCACGATCCATCGTGACCGGTTCCTCGGCACCCTCGCACACGATCAGCTCCGCATGCACGGCGTGTTGCGTGTTCCAGGCATCGACTAACTCAACAAGCGCACGTTCCATTGCATGCAGGCGCTCGGGATTCGCATCGCGGAACTGCAGGTTCATCAGCGCCTTGCCTGGCACGACGCTGAACGAACCCGGATCGAGATCGATGCGCCCGACGGTCCACACCGTATCCGCGTCCGCCAGCCGGCCAAACGCGTCGTCAATACGCGCGATGAACGCGACCAGCGCCGCCCCCGCGTCGCGCCGGATCGACATCGGCGTCGTGCCTGCGTGATTGCGCTGCCCGGTGAAGCACAACTGAAACTCGCGAATGCCGACGATCGTCGTCACGATGCCAATCGATTTCGCCGATGCTTCAAGCCGCCCGCCTTGCTCGATATGCGGTTCGAGATACGCGCGTTGCCGCGTGCGATCGAGCGTGACGCGCGGCAGATTCGCGAGGCCGGCCTGCGCGAGTGCGTCGCCGAGCAGTAGACCTTCTTGATTGCGCGCGCTGTGCAATGAAGTGTCGATTGCTTCGCCCACGAAGCTTCGGCTGCCAAGGAAACCTGAAAACGTCCCTTCTTCGTCGATCCACGATGCGACGTCGACCGCGAAGTCGCGCGTTGCAGCGCATTCGCCCAGGGCGCGCGCGATTTCGATGCCATAGATCACGCCGAGCGCGCCGTCGAGCCAGCCGCCGGTCGGCTGGGTGTCGGTGTGCGAGCCGATCACGAGCGCGGGGCCCGGCTTGCGCGAACGTCCGAACACGGTGCCGACGCCGTCGATGGTCGCGTCGAGCCCTGCGTCGCTCATGCGCGCGGCGAGCCAGCGGCGCGCCTCCAGATCGATGGGCGAAAGCGCGAGGCGGACCACACCGGGGCCAGTGGCGCCGAAGCTGCGCAACGTCTTGAGATCGTCGAGCAGGCGAGGCGGGTTGATGCGTGGGAAGTCGGCGTGCACGGGCTCGCTCCGGGGCATGAGTCGATGGGCAAGCGGCAATCCTAGCATCACGCCGCCTGGCCGGTGCACGATGGCGCGAGCGGCGCGTGGCTCCGGTTTGTCGCGACATTTTTTCAGCAGGGCGTCGAGTTTAGCTCCTGAACGGTTTTCCAGGGCAATGATTCGGACCCCTTTCGAAATGTCAATATATGTCGAAGAATAAATACTTTCGAAACGATTTCCGCATGTGAAGTGCAAGTAATGGTTAAAGATCCGATTGAGTGGAGGCATATCGTCAACGCAAATTTTTTTGAGACCGTTAGAACGTCCTTTCGTTGACGGACTTCTATCGTGATATCGCTTCGCTATCTGGGAATACTGGGAATTTGCGGCCTGGTTGCCGCGTGCGCGCAGCTTCCGCGCGATCATCCGGTGACAAACAACACGCTCGCCGACCCTGCATCCTCGTCCAGCGCACCATTGGCTGAGAACGACACGGCTGACGATGCGGACGCAACGATACTGGCAAGCCATTCCCGGGCGACAGGCAGCGCACTGCAGTCAGGCGAGGCGTCGTGGTACGCGTCGAAGTTCCAGGGGCGCCGGACGGCGAGCGGCGAACGCTACAACGGCGGCGCGTTGACGGCGGCCCATCGCACGCTGCCGCTTGGCACCTGGGTGCGTGTCACGTCGCTGGCTACGGGCAGGTCGGTCGTCGTGCGCATCAACGATCGAGGGCCGTTCATCGCAGGGCGGATTATCGATCTGTCATGGGCGGCGGCGAAGGCGCTCGGCTTGCCCTACGCACATTCGAAGCAGGTCCGGATAGAACGCTTTGGAAAAATGACGCTCGCGTATTCCGGGGCCGACGGATCACACGACTGACGACGAAAAGGGCAACTCCGAATTCCTTTTTTGACTTTGCCTCACGTGCGGAATTAATGAGATTGGTAGCCGCTTTGGAGCAAAGTTCGATCGTCTGAATTTCCTTGACACTTTTCATTCGCGTGTCGGTGGATAATCCGGTCGCGCGCCGCGGCATTATTTGCTGGACGGCTCGCGATCATCAATAACGTGAAGAAACCGACCATGAAGAAAATCTCCTTTGCGCTGCTCGCTTCGTTGTTCGTCGCAGGCGCAGCATCGGCACAGACGCCGCAAAACGGCATCGTCACGACCCACGACGCCAATGTCGCTTCGCAGATCGAGCAACATGCACGGGACGCCCAGGCGCAGCAGCCCGTCGTCGAACAGGACGCGCACGCGGTTCGTGAGAATGCGCCGCACAAGAATGCCAAGCACAAGGGCGCTCACCACAATCACCACAAGAAGCATTCGGCGAAGCCGGCGCGCACCGCTGCCGAGTAAGCGCACTGGCATGCACTGACGGCTGAACGGCAGACGGGCCTGCTCAGGCTCGGTTGCAGCGATATGCCGGACAAATAAAAAACGCCAGCCTCAATGGGCTGGCGTTTTGCCTGAAGGATTGCGGGCTTCAGAACTGGTTCATCGTGTTGTCTTTCCCTGCGGCTTTCAGCGCTGCTTCGCCGCTGAAATACTCCTTGTGGTCGTCGCCGATGTCCGAGCCGGACATGTTCTGGTGCTTGACGCAGGCGATGCCCTGACGGATTTCCTTGCGCTGCACGCCAGCCACATAACCGAGCATGCCCTGGTCGCCGAAGTATTCCTTGGCCAGGTTGTCGGTCGACAGCGCGGCGGTGTGGTACGTCGGCAGCGTGATCAGGTGGTGGAAGATGCCGGCTTCGCGCGCCGCGTCGGCCTGGAAGGTCCGGATTTTTTCGTCGGCGATGGCTGCCAGTTCGCTCTGGTCATATTCCACGCTCATCAGCTGGGCGCGGTCGTATGCCGACACGTCCTTGCCTGCGGCCTTCATCGCGTCATACGCCTGCTGACGGAAGTTCAGCGTCCAGTTGAACGACGGGCTGTTGTTGTACACCAGCTTGGCGTTCGGAATGACCTTGCGAATCTCGTTGACCATGCCCGCGATCTGGGCGATATGCGGCTTTTCCGTTTCGATCCACAGCAGGTCGGCGCCGTTTTGCAGGGCCGTGACGCAGTCCAGCACGCAGCGTGCTTCGCCCGTGCCGGCGCGGAACTGGAACAGGTTGCTCGGCAGGCGCTTCGGACGCAGCAGCTTGCCGTCGCGCTTGATGATGACGTCGCCATTGCCCAGTGCGTCGGCCGACAGTTCCTCGCAATCGAGGAACGAGTTGTACTGGTCGCCCAGGTCGCCCGGCGTGTGGGTCACGGCGATCTGCTTGGTCAGGCCCGCGCCGAGCGAGTCGGTACGGCACACGATGATGCCGTCGTCCACGCCCAGTTCAAGGAAGGCGTAGCGGATCGCGCGGACTTTGGCGAGGAAGTCCTCGTGCGGCACGGTGACCTTGCCGTCCTGGTGGCCGCACTGCTTTTCGTCGGACACCTGGTTTTCGATCTGGATGCAGCATGCGCCGGCTTCGATGAACTGCTTGGCGAGCAGGTAGGTGGCTTCCGCGTTGCCGAAACCGGCGTCGATGTCGGCGATGATCGGCACGACGTGGGTGACGTGGTTGTCGATCTTCTCCTGGATCGCGGCCTTGGCGGCGCCTTCTGCCGCGTCGAGCTGGCGGAACAGGCCGCCGAGTTCACGGGCGTCGGCCTGGCGCAGGAACGTGTACAGCTCGCGAATCAGGGCGCTGACCGAGGTCTTCTCGTGCATCGACTGGTCCGGCAGCGGGCCGAACTCGGAGCGCAGCGCGGCCACCATCCAGCCGGACAGATAGAGGTAACGGCGCTCGGTGCTGTTGAAGTGCTTCTTGATGGAGATCATCTTCTGCTGGCCGATGAAGCCGTGCCAGCAGCCCAGCGACTGCGTGTACTTCGAAGGATCGGCGTCGTAGGCGGCCATGTCGGCGCGCATGATCTTCGCGGTGTACTTCGCGATGTCCAGACCCGTCTTGAACTTGTTCTGCGCACGCATGCGTGCGGCCGATTCGGGATTGATCGCGTTCCAGGCGCTGCCTTGTTGCTCTTTCAAGCCAGCAATTGCCTTGATGTCGTCTTGATATTGGGCCATGAGAATCTCCTGAGTTTCTGAAGAGTGAAGCGCGTTTGAATAACCGGTTCAGCGTGCCGCTGCGTCTGTCGAAGCGAACTGGATGACTCAATTGTAGGGGCTTCGTGATGCGTCGCAGCAAGGTCTTATATAAGACACATGACTTATTTATTCTTTATTTATCAATAAGATAGTCGACAGTTTTTGCGCTGCAGAACATGTTTTCACAATGCGAAAATGCGTCGACCGAGAAATTTGCGAGACATTTCACAATGTGAAGCGCGCTTTCGTTTGCCGGAGGCCGGGGCAGGGCGCGCGGCGCCGAAAGGTCAGTGCGACCGGACATTCGGACAAATTGAACGCAAACACGATAGAATCGCCCGGCGATACTCACTGCCATGAAAATTCTTCGGACCCTTCTCGTCTTGCTGCTGTGCGCGATGCTGCCCCTGAGCGGGCTGGCAGCCACTGGCATGGCGGGCGAATGTCCGATGCAGCAGTCGATGCCGATGCACGACGACGGCGCCGCATCTGCCGCGATGTCCGGCTGCGACATGATGAAGTCGTCGCCGGCGAGCAAGGCCAAGGGCGGCTTCTGCAAGGCCACGGCCCAGTGTCAGTTCGCGAGCATCTATTACCCTCCCGCGCAGGCGAGCGTTAGCCATCCCATGGCTGTCGCAAGGCAAGTCGTCTTCCATTACGCCGAGTCGTTCGCCGCCCACGTGCCGGCCGGTCTCTGGCGACCTCCACAAGCTATCTAACCCTCGATTGACTGGTTCGCCGCGTTTGCGGCGAGGTCGTCCTGTGTCCAGGACGTGGAGTTCCATTGGGACTCCCCCGTTGGGGTTAGAACATGCCTTTCACTATTGGCACGCCGCGATGCCGGCGTGCGTCCCTGCGCGCGCTCCCGATTTGCGCCGCGCTGCTGCTGCCTGGCTTCGCTGCGAACGCCCAGGAAGCCCCTTTCACGCTTGAAGCGGCATTGCAGGCTGCAACCGGCCACTCTGCGGCCATGCAGGCCGCGCAAGCGTCGGTCCACGCGAGTTCCGAAGCTGCGGTCCGGGCAGGGCAGTTGCCGGACCCGGTGCTCGCGGCCGGCGTCGACAACCTGCCGATCAATGGCTCGCAGCGATTCACCATCGGCCAGGACTTCATGACGATGCGGCGCATTGGCATCGAGCAGGAATGGGTCTCGCGGGAAAAGCGCCGCCTTCGTTCCGACCTCGCCAGCGAGGTGGTGAACCGCGAGCAGGCCGGCTATCTCGCGCAACTCGCCAACGTTCGCCAGCAGACCGCCATCGCATGGCTCAGCGCCGTCTATGCGAAGCGCGCCCTGGCGCTCCAGCAGGCATTGCTGGGCCATATGACTCACGAACTTGCTGCAACGAAGGCGTCATACCGGGGAGCGAGGGCGACGGCCGCCGATGTCGTCCAAGCCCAGGCCATGCTGGCGCAAACGCAAGACCAGGCGCTCAAGGCGCAGCAAACCTACCAGAGCGCGCTCATTGTTCTCTCGCGCTGGACGGCGACACCCGCGACCGATGTGACCGGCGAGCCGCCCGCGCCCGAGTCGTATGTCTCCTCCTTGCCACCGGACGAACTCCGGCTCGTGCAGCCGGCGCTCGTCGCAGCGGCCGATGACATTGCCGTCGCCGACGCCGGCACGGCTGTCGCCAGCAGCGAGCGCAGCCCTAACTGGACCTGGGAAGTCGCGTACCAGCAACGCGGTGGCGCGTACTCGAACATGGTGTCGGTCGGGGTGCGTATTCCGTTGCCCATCAACCGGAAGGATCGCGAGGACCGCGACGTATCGGAGAAGGCCGAACTCGCGACCAGGGCCCACTTGATGTACGAAGACACGCTCCGGCAGGTGCAAGCCGACATTCGCACTGAGTCGGCAACCCTCGCCAGCGGCCGCGAACGCATCGCGAATCTCACGCAGTCCCTGTTGCCAGCCGCCGATCAGCGCGTCGAACTCGCAGTCGCCGCTTACACGGCGGGTACCGGTTCGCTCGCCGATACGTTTGCGGCCCGGCGGGCGCAACTCGACGCGCAGATTCAGGTGCTCGACCTCAAGCGCGAGGTTTCGCAGACGTGGGCCCAGCTTGAATACCAGGTTGTGCCAACGACGATGGCCACTGCCGAATGAAGGAGAAAGCAATGAATCAAAAACCTTTGGTACGCGCGATATTGGCACTCTTTGCCGCCGCAGCGCTTCTTGGCACTGGGTATTTCGTCGGCGTACGACACGCGTCGGCTTCGGGTGAAAACACGATCGCCGCTTCGGCTTCCGGCAACCCGACTGACCCGAAAACCGGCAGGAAAGTGCTTTACTGGCACGACCCGATGGTGCCGAACCAGCACTTCGACAAGCCCGGCAAGTCGCCATTCATGGACATGCAACTCGAGCCTGTGTATGCGGACGAAGGGGGCGGCTCATCCGGTATCGCAATCAACCCGGGACTTCAGCAGAACCTCGGTATTCGCTACGCCACCGTGCGCCGCGAGGAAACGACGGAAGGATTCGACGCCGTCGGCACCACGCAATTCGACGAATCGCAGGCCGATGTCGTGCAGACGCGCGTTACGGGCTACATCGACCGCTTGTACGCCAGTGCGCCGATGCAACGGGTTGCGAAGGGCGCCCCCATCGCTTCGGTTTTCGTGCCCGACTGGCTCGCGCCGCAGGAGGAATACCTCGCGCTCAAGCGCGGCGGGATGGACAACAGTTTGCTGGAAGCGTCGCGTGCGCGTATGCGCGCGCTGTCGATTCCGGATGGCGTCATGGCGAGTCTCGACCGCACGGGCAAGGCGCAGACACACATTGTCCTCGCTTCGCCAGAGACAGGTGTCCTAAGTGAATTGAACGTGCGCGACGGTGCGCAGGTCGCGCCCGGTCAGACGCTTGCGAAGGTCGCGGGTCTATCGAAGCTTTGGCTCATCGTCGAGATTCCCGAGAACCTGGCGTTGCGTGTGCAGCCCGGCATGCGCGTTGACGCGACGTTCAGTGGCGACCCGACACAGCACTTCAAAGGGCAGATTCGCGAAATCCTGCCCGGCATCAGCACCACGAGCCGCACGCTTCAGGCGCGGCTCGAAATCGATAACACCGCGCTCAGACTCACGCCCGGCATGCTGATGCGCGTGCGCGTCGATGCGCAAAAAACGGTTTCGCGACTGCTTGTGCCTTCTGAAGCTGTCATCACGACCGGCAAGCGGTCGGTCGTGATCGTCAAGAACGCGGACGGCCGCCTGCAACCCGCAGACGTGACGGTTGGCAACGACGTCGGCAGCGACACGGAAGTCATGAGTGGCTTGAGCGATGGCGAGACGGTCGTCGCTTCCGGCCAGTTCCTGATCGACTCGGAAGCCAGTCTGAAATCGGTCCTGCCGAGAATCGAAGGCGCGGCTGGCGCGAGCGCGGCAATGCCGGCGTCCATCCCGAGCGCTGCCGTAAAGACATACGAAACCACCGGCAAGGTGGAAAAGGTCAGCGCTGCCGACATCACGTTCTCGCATCAACCGGTGCCGGCGCTGGGCTGGGGCGCGATGACGATGTCGTTCAACAAGCCGTCATCCGGCGCATTTCCCGATGTCAAACCCGGCCAGACAGTCCACTTCGTCTTCAGACAATCGGACGACGGCTACCAGCTCACGAAGGTCGAACCCGTGGGAGACGCCAAATGATCGCGCGTCTCATACGCTGGTCCATTCACAGCCGGTTCCTCGTTCTGCTGGCCACTGTGCTCGTCACGGCATGGGGCGTCTACTCGCTCAAGGAGACACCACTCGACGCGTTGCCGGACCTGTCGGACACGCAGGTCATCATCAAGGCGTCGTATCCGGGCAAGGCGCCCCAGGTCGTCGAGGACCAGGTGACGTACCCGCTCACGACGACTTTGCTCGGTGTGCCAGGCGCGAAAACGATCCGCGCGTATTCGTCATTCGGCGACGCGTTTGTCTACGTGCTGTTCGACGACAAGACCGATCAATACTGGGCCCGCTCGCGTGTGCTCGAATACCTGAATCAGGTTCAGAGCCGCCTTCCACCAGGCGCGACGGTTTCACTCGGGCCCGACGCGACGGGGGTGGGCTGGGTCTATGAGTACGCACTGGTCGACCGCACGGGTCAGCACGACCTTGGAGAACTGCGCGCGCTCAACGACTGGTTCCTGAAATTCGAGCTGAAGTCCGTGCCGGACGTGTCGGAAGTGGCGAGCATTGGCGGGATGGTGCGCCAGTATCAGGTGGTGCTCGATCCCGACAAGCTGCGCGCTTACGGCATTACCGAGGCCATGGTAGCGGATGCCCTCGGCAAGGCGAACCAGGCGTCCGGCGGCTCAGTGGTCGAACTGGCGGAATCGGAGTACATGGTCCGCTCGTCGGGCTACCTGCGCTCGCTCGACGATTTTCGCAATGTCGTGCTTCGCACCAATGACGCGGGCACACCGGTTCTGCTTGGCGATGTCGCCCGCATCCAGATCGGACCCGAGATGCGCCGTGGGATTGCCGAGCTGAACGGGGAGGGCGAAGTCGCAGGCGGGGTCATCGTCATGCGTTCAGGCAAAAACGCGTTGACGACCATCGGCGCAGTGAAGGCGAAGCTCGCTGACCTGAAGCGCTCGCTGCCCGCGGGTGTCGAGGTCGTGACGACATACGACCGCTCGCAGCTCATCGAACGCGCCGTGGACAACCTGAGAGACAAGCTCATCGAAGAGTTCATCATCGTTGGCCTGGTCTGCGCCGTGTTCCTCTTTCATTTGCGCAGCGCGTTCGTGGCCATTCTGTCGCTGCCGCTGGGCGTGCTGGCGGCTTTCATCGTCATGCGCTATCAAGGTGTGAATGCGAATCTGATGTCGTTGGGCGGGATCGCCATCGCCATCGGCGCGATGATCGATGCGGCCATCGTGATGATCGAGAACGCCCACAAGCATCTCGAGGCGTACGAGCATGCGCATCCCGGCAGGCCCATGACGGCTGCACAGCGTTGGGAACTCATCGCTACGTCGGCGGCGGAAGTCGGACCGGCGCTATTCTTCTCACTGCTTATCATCACGCTCTCGTTCGTTCCGGTATTTTCGCTGGAGGGGCAGGAAGGCAAGCTCTTTTCTCCGCTCGCCTTCACGAAGACTTACACCATTGCTGCCGCTGCGGGTCTTTCGGTCACGCTGGTGCCGGTACTGATGGGCTATCTCATTCGCGGGCGCATTCCGCATGAGAGCGCGAACCCCATCAATCGCGCGCTCATTCGACTGTACCGGCCGATGCTCGAAGCCACGCTGCGCCGCCCGTGGATTGCGATTGGGCTTGCGGTCGTTGCGCTTTTGCTGAGCGCCATTCCGCTCTCGCGACTCGGTGGCGAATTCATGCCGCCGCTCGACGAGGGCGATCTGTTGTACATGCCAACGGCGCTTCCCGGCATTTCGGCAGACAAGGCATCCGAGCTTTTGCAGCAGACCGATCGGCTCATCAAGACGGTACCGGAAGTCGCGACCGTGTTCGGCAAGTCGGGCCGCGCCGACACGGCAACCGACCCGGCACCGCTCGAGATGTTCGAAACCACCATCCAGTTCAAGCCGCGCAGTCAGTGGCGTCCCGGTATGACGCCGGAGAAGCTCGTCGATGAACTCGACAAGACCGTGAAGGTGCCGGGGCTGTCGAACGTCTGGGTGCCGCCCATCCGCAATCGCCTCGACATGCTGTCCACCGGTATCAAAACGCCGGTCGGCGTAAAGATTTCCGGGCCCGACCTGAATGAAATCGACAAGGTGGCAGGGCAGGTCGAGGCGGCGGTGAAGGGGGTTCCGGGCGTGACTTCAGCGCTTGCGGAACGACTGAACGGCGGCCGATACATCGACGTCGACATCAACCGGCAGGCAGCGGCGCGTTATGGCCTTTCCGTCGGCGATATCCAGTCGGTGGTTTCCACGGCGGTGGGCGGCGACAACGTCGGCGAAGTCATTGCGGGGCGCGAGCGCTTCCCGATCAACATCCGCTATCCGCGCGAGGTTCGCGATTCGCTGGAAAAGCTGCGGCAGTTGCCGGTTCTGACCGACCGGGGCGCACAGATCCAGCTTGGCGACGTGGCGGACATCCGGATCGCCGACGGACCGCCCATGATACGCAGCGAAAACGCACGGCTTTCCGGCTACGTCTACGTCGATATCCGGAACGTGGACCTGGAATCGGCAGTCAAGGCGATGCAACGCGCCGTCGCAGAAAAGGTGCCGCTTCCGCCCGGATATTCGATCGCATGGTCAGGGCAGTTCGAGTACCTCGAACGTGCAGCGGCGACATTGCGCACGGTGATTCCGGTGACGCTTGTCGTCATCTTCGTGCTGCTCTTCCTGACCTTCAACTCGGCGGCCAATGCGCTACTGCTCATGTCGACGGTGCCGTTCGCGCTCGTCGGCGGCTTCTGGCTCATCTGGATACTGGGCCACGCGGTGTCCGTCGCCACATCGGTCGGTTTCATTGCGCTCGCGGGTGTTGCGGCCGAGTTCGGCGTCGTCATGCTGCTGTACCTGAAGGGCGCACTGACCCGGCGGCTCGAGCTTGGGGAGGCCATGACCGAGGCCACATTGCTCGACGCGATTCGCGAAGGCGCGGTCTTGCGTGTGCGGCCGAAGGCCATGACGGTAGCGGTGGTCCTTGCAGGGCTCATTCCCATCATGGTCGGACACGGCGCCGGCTCGGAGGTCATGCAGCGTATCGCCGCTCCGATGGTCGGCGGAATGGTCACCGCGCCCATTCTCTCGATGTTCGTTATTCCCGCAGCCTGGTTCCTCCTGCAGCGTCGCCGAATGAGGCAACGCAACGAGGTTCCATTTACCCACGCAGAACCTTCTGGCACGAAAGTGCCTTCTACCCAAACCAGGGAAACACAATGAAAAAGATGATTCTTGCTGTCGCTGCCGTTGCTGCTGTTCTCGCGGCCCCTGCATTTGCTGGTGACGATATGGCGGGCATGAACATGTCCGCCGCGAAGCCCGCGGTCACGAAGGTCGCTTCGAATTCCGCGCTAACCGATGCGGAGGTCAGGAAGATCGACGCCGCTACGGGAATGGTCACCCTGAAGCACGGCGCCCTGGAGAACGTCGGCATGCCCCCGATGACCATGGCATTCAAGGCGAAGGATGGAAGCATGGTCAAGCAGGTTCACGAAGGCGACAAGGTCAAGGTGAGAGTCGAAAACGTCAATGGCACGCTGACCATCGTGAAACTCGAAAAGCAGCCTTAACGGGGGCGGTCGCCTCGACTCAGAAGCTCCAGAAAAGGAAATGGTGGCGCTTGCGCGCATGGGCTGCGCGCGGCGGCGTATTGTTTCCTGGCGCAAGCTGCGCGTGAGAGTCGATAGCCCGTGCGCGCAGCGCCATGTCGTAGAAGGCGCCCACCACCGGCAGGGCGCTGTGCGCACCTTCACCCCAGTAGTCGTTGCGCAACGTCACGCGCGCGTCGTCGAATCCGACCCAGGCGCCGGCGACCAGCTGGGGGTGGATCAGGATGAACCAGCTATCGGTGCTGTCCTGTGTCGTGCCCGTTTTGCCGCCAACGTCGGCGTGAATCCCGAAGCGTGTCCGGATGTCGCTGCCGGTGCCGCGGTTGACGACGTCGCGCATCACATCGACCAGCTTCAGTGCGGCAGGGGCGGGCAGCGCCTGCTGCGGCCGTGCGGCAGGGAAGTCGGCGAGCACGTTGCCGCTGCGGTCCTCGATGCGTGTGACCATGCGCGGCTCGACATAGGCTCCCCGGTCGGCGATCGTGCAATACGCCGAAACCATCTCCTTGAGCGTGACGGGGCTCGTGCCCAGCGCAAGCGACGGCACGGGGTCCAGTGCGCTCTCGCGTATGCCCATCTCGCGCGCAAGCGTAGCGACTTTCGCAGGGCCTTCGCGCTGCATGAGCTGGGCTGTCACGCGGTTACGTGAAAAGGCGAAGGCGTCACGCAGCGACATCGGCCGGCCGGTTGGCGGCTCCGGATCGGTCGGCTTCCATACCGCAGTGCCCTTCAGCGGGATCGCGACGTTGCGGTCGACGATCGTGTCGCCTGGCTGCGCGCCATCCGCAAAGGCGGCGCCATAGACGAACGCTTTGAAAGTGGAACCCGGCTGCCGCCGCGCCTGCTGCACATGGTCGAACGGCTCGTCGTGAAAATCGCGGCTGCCGACCCACGCCTTGATGTCGCCGTTGCGCGGATCCATCGCGACGAATCCGGCCTGAACCTGCGTCTTGCTGTGGCAGAGGCCTTCGACAAACGACGCGTCCGTCGCGAGTTTCCTGATGGCGTCCGCATCCGCCAGGCCTGCGTCGCGCGCCGAACGATACTCCGGCGTCTGCCTCATGAACGACTGGAACAGCGCGTTACCCGGCCAGCAGCCGGTCCGCTCGTTCCACGCGCCGTTGGCGATCGACTGCAGCTGGCCGGTTTGCCACGCAACCGCCTGCGTGGCCATCGCCTGAAGCCGGGAATCGATGGTCGTTCGCACGACGAGTCCATCGGAATAGATGTTGTAGCCGTTGCTATCCGCCCAGGCAGTCAGCCACTTGCGCAACTGGGCTGAGAAGTGCGGGGCCGCGCCAACCTGTTCGGACTGAGGCTCGAAATTGACGTTGATCGGCTGGTGTTTTAGCCAGGCGTACGCGTGCGCATCGAGCTTGCCGTACTTCACCATCTGCGCGAGCACCGTGTTGCGGCGCTCCAGCGCGCGATCAGGATTGAGCACCGGGTTGTATGCGCTGTTCGCCTTGAGCATGCCAACGAGCGTCGCACTCTCGAGAACATCGAGATCGGCGGCTGGTTTGCCGAAGTACGTTCGCGCGGCCATCTCCACGCCGTATGCGTTGTACAGAAAGGGCACCGTGTTCAGGTACGTCTCGAGGATCTGGTCTTTGCTGTAGACGGACTCGATCTTGAACGCGGTGATCGCTTCCTTGAGCTTGCGCGTCAACGTTGGCGCGCGGCCGATTTCATCCGGATACAGGTTGCGTGCGAGCTGCTGGGTGAGGGTGGAGCCGCCCTGGCGACTGCCCGTGAACGTATGGACCGCGGCCCCCGCAACGCGCTGGAGGTCAATGCCGTGATGCTCGTAAAAGCGGTGATCCTCGGTCGCGATCAGGGCGTCCACCACATGCGGCGAAATCTGGTTGAGCGTGACCCATTCGCGATTGACCGGCTTGAACTCGGCGAGCACGTTGCCGTCGGCGGAGAGGATCAGCGCGGGACGATCGACGCGGGCCTTGCGGATGTCACCGAGGCGCGGGGTGAATGGAATGAGCGCTGCCGTGTAGGCCAGCGAAAGCACCGGTAATGCAGCGAGCGTCAGGACGATGCCACGGCGTGTCGGGTGGCAAATACCGTGCAGCGCCGCGCGAAAAACGCGGCGTGCCTTCGCGCCGGCCGTGGCGGCTAGCGAGCGGGCACGGTTCACCCAGCGTGCGCAGAGTTCACGAAATAGCGACACATAGGGGTGATTCACGGTGGCTGCGCAATGGACGAAAGGCCGGATCGTACCAAAGCGCAGATGCATTTCAGGCCGCAAAACAGGCCTTCCTGCCTGACGTTAACAGATGATTACACTTGTTTCGAATTGGCGGCATGGTGCGCTCGATGCGAGGCGCCGGCGACGAAGCAAGGACGCCCGTCGCCACGGACTTCAGCGATGCGGCGACTGCCGTGCTAGTATACCCCCCTACCCTATAAGGAGCCGCCTTGAGTCATACCATTCGCGAGAAACAGAAGCTGCTCAACCGGGTTCGCAGGATCAAGGGGCAGATTGAGGCGATTGAGCGGGCCCTGGAAGAGGAGCGTGGCTGCATGGATGTGCTTCAGCTCATCACCAGCTCGCGGGGCGCGATGAACGGACTGCTTGCGGTGGTGCTCGAGGACCATATCCGCACGCATCTCGTGGACGCCGAACCGGCCGACGAGCACGGCAGCGGCACGGAACAGTTAATCGAAGTGGTTCACAGTTACTTCAAGTGAAAGACGTGATGAGCAGGTTTGAAGATGCGGCCTTCGGGGCCGGGCACGACCATATATTTCTCGGCAACGCCCACGAGGACAACGAACGCCGGACCTGGATGGTGATCGCGCTCTGTAGCGCCATGATGGTCGCCGAGATCGTGGGCGGAAGCCTGTTCGGTTCGCTCGCGCTCGTGGCGGACGGACTGCATATGTCGACGCACGCGGGGGCGATGCTGATCGCGGCGCTTGCCTACACCTATGCGCGCCGCCACGCCCGCGACCCACGCTTCGTTTTCGGGACCGGCAAGCTGGGCGACCTCGCCGGTTTCACCAGCGCCATCGTGCTTGCAATGATCGCACTCCTGATTGGTTACGAGGCGGTGTGCCGCCTGTTCGCACCGGTCCCGATCCATTTCGGTGAGGCGATACCCATTGCCGTTGTTGGCCTGCTCGTCAATCTTGCCAGTGTCTGGCTGCTCAGCGGCGGTCATCACGGGCACAGTCATGGTCACGGCCACGATCATGGGCATAGCCATGCGCACGGCCACGGCCACGGCCACGACGGTCACGAACATGAAGAAGCGCGCGAGATCGTCACGGCAGCAGGGCGCTTCAGCGTTTCGATTTTCGAGGACGGCGTGCCCCCGGTATTCCGTCTCCACACGCAGGCGCTCACGTGCGATCCCGCAGAAGTGCGCATGACGACAATTCGTGAAAACGGGCAGCGGCAGACGTTCGAGTTCGTGGCCCGCGACGGCTATCTGGAATCGAAGGACGACATACCGGAACCCCATGCCTTCAAGGTCATCGTTCAGCTTCCCGATGGCGAGCATGCAATCGAGTTTGAAGAGCATGACCATGACGACGCACACGCTGCGGCGGCACGCGACCACAACATCCGCGCGGCGTATGCCCACGTGATTGCCGATGCAGCGGTTTCCGTGCTGGCGATTATCGGACTGCTGCTTGCCCGCGCGTTCGGGTGGCTATGGATGGACCCGCTTGCGGGCATTGTGGGCGCGGTGGTGATCGCGAACTGGTCGTGGAGTCTCCTGCGCGACACCGGAGCCATTCTGCTGGACATGAATTCGGATCAGCGCACGGCCGAGGGCGTGCGCAACCTGATCGAAGACAACGGCGACCGGGTGCTCGACCTTCACGTCTGGCGTGTGGGGCCCGGGCACCTGAGTGCCGTTGTGTCGGTCGCAACGGACCAGGCTTCACGCGGCCCGGACTTCTATCATGGCGCGCTTCGCCGCTTCCGGAGCCTGTCTCATGTCACGGTCGAAGTGAATCCGCTGCGCGCGGCGGTGTGAACGATGGCTGTGAAATCACCTTGCATCGACGTGTGCGCGTTCCACGGCAAAAGCGGGCTTTGTACCGGCTGCTTTCGTACCCGGGACGAGATCCGGGCCTGGAAGAAGATGACTGACCACATGCGTCACCAGATCCTCAATGACCGGCCGCGGCGGGAAGCAAAAATAAAGGCGGCCGGATCTGTGCGCTGAAAGTGCTTTGTGCTTTCGAGGCGGGTAGCCCGATCAGCACTCGCCTTTCTTGGCGTGTCCGGGCGGGCAGTGCCAGCCCTTGTCATGGTGATGGTGCTTTTCCCAATCGTCGCGTTCCCAGTAGCGGTGGCCGTCCCAATAGCGGTCGCCATGCCAGCCCGGCGTAATGACGACAGCGGGAGGCGGCGGGGCGACCACGACAGGGGTAGCCACGTTGATGCCTACGTTGACATCGGCGGCGTGTGCCGCGCCGGTCACGCCGATTGCAATGGCAGCGAGTGCCAAGTGTGCAAGTGCTGGTTTCTTCATGGAACAGTCCCCCAAATTTCAACGTGCCTGGATTGGATTTCGCTGAGCAACAAAAAACCCACTCGAAGGCGGGTTCACTGGCAGGGAGCATTTATACCGGATTTGCGGGAGGGCGGCTACCTGTTGCTCGGAATTGGGAAAGGATGACATTGCCCGGACTTCGAAAATCACGGAAAGACTTACTGGACTTTGGTTGCGGTGCCTGGATCTGGCAATAAGAGACGCGACTGCGTTCTCTTCGTAAACGGGTTTGCCCTTTGCGTCGGACGGGTGTTGTTTATCTTCACTCGTCGACAAGCTATTTGCAGTGGAGCGCGGTCATCCGCAGCTTGTCGGGGCTTGCGATTTTTGTCGACGAGTTTCTCGATGGTCGCGCACCGCGCCGCAGATTATTTTGGGAGATGTCATGTACCCCATTTGACTTTAAGCCCGCGTCACGCGGGCTTTTTTTCGCCGTGTTGGCTAGCCACGACAATGCTATGCGTTCTGAATGAATTGTTTTCGGACTAGTCTGAATGTTGCGCGATCTTGACAATGCTTAACGCATTAATTTCGAACACTCCGCAAGAATCGAAAGATTATTTCTTGCGGGGTTGGATCGATGAATCGTTGTTACCGGCTGGTCTATAGTCGTTCGCGCAACATGCTCGTTGCCGTGGAAGAAACGGCTACAGCCGCTGGCAAGGCTGGCGAGACTCGCGCCGCCTCGCGCACATTCCATTCGGTATGTCTGTCGTTGCGCCGTCTACTCCCGGCCGCACTGCTCGCGCTCGTGCCGATGCTTTCGTTCGCGCAAATCGTTGCCGGCGGCGCGCACGCACCGAACGTCATCCAGACGTCCAACGGACTCGACCAGGTGAACATTAACCGGCCCTCGGGTGCGGGCGTGTCGGTCAACACCTACAACCGCTTCGACGTGCAATCGAAGGGCGCGATCCTGAATAACTCGCCATCGATGGTTCAGACGCAGCAGGCCGGCATGATTAACGGCAACCCGAACTTCGCGGCAGGCCAGTCGGCGAAGATCATCGTCAACCAGGTCAACAGCGCGAACCCGTCGCAGTTGAACGGGTATCTCGAAACAGCGGGCAAACGCGCGGAAGTCATCATCGCAAACCCCTCGGGTATTTCGGTGAATGGCGGCGGTTTCATCAATACGTCGCGCGCGATCCTCACGACCGGTACGCCGAACTACGGCGCGGACGGCTCGCTCTCGGGCTTCAACGTCACGGGCGGCAACATCACGGTTAGCGGCGCGGGCCTGAACGCGTCAAACGTCGATCAGGTTAATCTGCTTGCCCGCGCAGTACAGGCGAATGCGGCTATCTACGCCGGGAAGAACCTGAACGTCATCACGGGCGCGAACAGCATCGACCACGATACGCTCAACGCGACCCCAATTGCAGGCGATGGCCCCACGCCTGGCGTTTCTATCGACGTGAGCAATCTCGGCGGTATGTACGCCAACCGTATCCAACTTGTCGGGACAGAGGCCGGAATTGGCGTTTCCCTCAAGGGCGTCGTGGCAGCGAATGCCGGCGACCTCGTACTTCAGTCCAACGGCCAGCTCGTGCTTGCAGGCAAGCAGAACGCGAGCGGCAATATCAGCGCGAGCGCGCGCGACGGCATCGACAACACCGGCACGACCTACGCACAGCAGAACGTCAACCTGAATACGTCTGGCGCGCTGTCCAACAGCGGCATGGTTGCCGCGCAGCAGAACACAACCGTCAGCGCGGGCGCGGTGAATTCGATCGGTACTATCGCGTCGGGCGTGAACGGCGACGGCTCACTGGCGCATTCCGGGGACCTGAACGTGAACGCTTCGGGCGCGGTCACGGCGACCGGCCGCAATGTGGCGGGCGGCAATGCAGCAATCGGCGGCGCAGCGATCAACCTCGCGGGCAGTACCACATCAGCAAACGGCGCTATCACGCTCGCGGCGAACGGCGGCGACCTGAACCTGTCCGGGGCGACGACGACCGCAGGCAGCACCCTTAACGCGCGCGCCAGTGGCACGCTCACGAACGACAACGGAGCGATGTCCTCGGGCGGCGCGCAGACCGTCACGGCGGGCGCACTCTCGAATCGCGGCGGCCAGATGGTCTCGGGCGGCACACTGAGCGAAAACATCACAGGTGCGACGAACAACCAGAACGGCACGATGCAGGCGAACGGCGCGCTGTCGGCCACGTCCGGCTCGCTCGACAATACGGGCGGCCATGTCGTATCGCTGAACGCTGACGGCGTGACCCTGTCGACGGGCGGTCTGCTCGAAAACGGCGCGGGCGGGACTATCGGCGGCAACGGCAGCGTCACATTGCAGGCCGGACAGATCGCGAACGCCGGTTCCATCACGGCAGTCCAGAGCCTGATCGCGACAGCGGTACAGACCCTGTTCAACAGCGGCACGTTCGCAGGTAACGCGAACATGACGCTCGCGGCCGGTTCGACGCTCACGAACGCGGGTCAGGTCACTGCGGCCGGCGCGCTCGCACTCTCGGCGGCGACGTTCGACAACAGCCACGGTACGGCGAGCGCAAACCAGTTCACGCTCCACGCAGCGAGCCTCGTCAACCACGCAGGCAGCATCACGCAGACCGGAACCGGCGCGACGACGCTTGACGTGACCGGCACGCTCGACAATTCTGCGGGCGGCACGCTGCAAACCAACAGCACGGACCTGACGATTGCGCCCGCAGCGCTGGACAACGACGGCGGCACGATCACGCACGCCGGCAAAGGTACGCTCACGATCAACGCGGGTAACGGCGCGGGTGCCGTGTCCAACGTCGGCGGCAAGATTGCCACCAATGGAAAGGCGACGATCCAGGCCGGAACGTTCAACAACACGGCGGGCTCGGTTGTCGGTCAGACCGGTGTCGCGGCAGCGGTCGGCGGCGCTCTGAACAACACGAACGGCAAGCTGCTTTCTAACACGGACCTTGGCATCACGAGCGGCACGCTGGACAACAACAGCGGCCAGATCGGCGCGGCATCGAACGCAACGGTGCAGGCGTCGTCACTGACGAACAGCGGCGGTTCGATTGTCGCGCCCAACCTCTCGGTGACGACCGGTAGCACGCTCGATAACAGTGGCGGCGACATTGAGGCGAACCAGCTTGCCCTGACGGCGACCGACCTGCTGAACCACGGCGGCACGATTACGCAGTACGGCACGCCGACGATGGGCTTCAACGTCAGCGGCACGTTCGACAACTCCGGGGGCGGCACACTCCAGACCAATAGCACCGATTTCACCCTCGCGCCAGGTGCGCTCGACAACGACGGCGGCAAGATTCTCCACGCCGGGACAGGCACGCTGACCCTTGCACCGGGCTATGGCGCAGGCGCAATCTCGAACGTGGGCGGTCAGGTCATTACGGCGGGCAAGCTCGACGCACAGGCCGGGAGCCTGAACAATGCGAGCGGCGTGCTAGCCGCACAGGGCGATATCACCGCAAACGTCGCGGGCGATACCAACAATACACAGGGCGCTATCCGCTCGCTCACGTCAGAATCCCTCACGACGGGCGGCACGCTGACGAACACGAACGGACAGATACAGTCCGGCACCGGGGCCGCGGGCGACACGAGCACGCTCAACATTCAGGCCGGGGCAATCGACAACACGAACGGTCTCGTCGGCAACCTCGGCGCGGGCGACACGACCGTACACGGCCGCAGCCAGACGACCAATAGCGGCGGCGTGATGACGGGCAACGGCAACGTCGCCGTCGATACCTCTGCGCTCGTCAATACGCAGAACGGTCAGCGCGGTGGTCAGATAAGCGGCGCGAACGTCTCGGTGCAGGCCGATAGCGTCGACAACAGCGGCGGCCAGATTGGCAGTCTGACCGGCTCGAACGGCGATGTCGCCATCACGACGACCGGTGCGCTCACGAACACGAACGGTCAGATCGGCGCGACACATAACCTGTCTGTCAACGCGGCGGCGCTCACGGGCGGCGGCGCATACAGCGCGGCGAATGATGTCGCGGTGAGCGTTCAGGGCGATTTCGCACCGACGCCGGATTTGCAGTTCGCAGCCGGTCACAACCTTTCCTTTACGCTGCCCGGCACGTTCAGCAACAGCGCGCTGGTTGAGGCGGTGAATAACCTGGACATCGACGCA
The DNA here is from genome assembly GCF_905220165.1 of Paraburkholderia sp. J10-1. Classification (NCBI taxonomy): domain Bacteria; kingdom Pseudomonadati; phylum Pseudomonadota; class Betaproteobacteria; order Burkholderiales; family Burkholderiaceae; genus Paraburkholderia; species Paraburkholderia sp. J10-1. The sequence goes on from NZ_CAJMYW010000001.1 coordinate 1,424,825, forward strand.
GGGGCGATCGGGAACAGAGGTGTCATGATGGCGGGCGGCACGCTCACCACGCACTCGGACACGCTCGTCAATACCGGGACGATGGTCGGCGGCAGCGTATCGCTGAACGCGAACAGCAAGATCGCGAATGTCGGGCCGACCGCGCTCATTGGCGCGACGGACAGCAACGGCACGCTCGAACTGCTCGCACCCGAGATCGACAACGTCGACAGCACGACCGCGACCGATACGCAGGCGACGACCGCGATCTACGGTCTTGGCAAGGTCGTGCTGGCGGGTGGAAAAAACGCAGACGGCAGTTACACCAACGCAAACCTGATCCTCAACCAGTCGGGCCTGATCGAGTCGGCGGGAGACATGGAACTCCACGCGAGCCAGGTCACGAATACCCGCACGACGATGACGACGACCGGCCTGAACCAGCCGGTCTCCCAGGCGCTGCTGGACCAGCTCGGCCTCAGTCTCTCGGGGTGTACGGCCATCTACATGGACGCGTGCGGCCCGGGTAATCCGGTGGTCTGGGGCAACGGTGTGACGGGCGACCCGAACATGATCGGCGGCGTCTTTATCGATCCACCACACGGCGGCTCGATGAACAGCACATACCAGTACACGACCTATACGGGTACGGCGCTGGCGAACCTGGTCGCGGGCATCAGTCCGCAGGCGCAGATCATCTCGGGCGCTAACCTCGACGCGTCGAACGTGGGCACATTCCAGAACTACTGGAGCGCGGTCGCGGCGGTCGGTAACGTCGCCGCGCCTGTCTCGCTCGACCAGAACTCGTGGCAGGGGCAGGCGGCCCCGTCCGTCCAGATCACGTACTCGGGGCTTTACCACTATCGCACCTATGACGGCAAGTACTGGACCTACTCCTTCTGCGCGAGCGGCTGTAACGCGCCTGCCGATATCAAGAACTACGCACTGCCGGCCTACGAATCGAGTTTTGTCGCGGGCGGCACGCTCTCCGGCTCGGGTATCAGCATTAACAACACGGCGGGTAATGCGGGCATTCCGTCGCTTGGTCTCGCGCCCGGTCAGGCGCTCTCCGGTGTGACCATCGGCGGGATCAGCGGCAGCGCGGGCGCAAACGCGGGTGCTGCGTCGTCGATCGGCGGCAACGCATCCGGCACAAAGGCCGGTGCGACTTCGGTCAGTGGTGGCGCGAGCACGGTCAATCCGGTCATCGCGACCGCGACGGCGCAGACCGTGCTGCAAAACCTGACGGTTCCACAGGGCGGCCTGTTCAGTCCGGCGACCGCACCAGGCGCAACGTACCTGATTGAAACGAACCCGGCTTTCACGAACCAGAAGACATTTATTTCGAGCGACTACTACCTGCAACAGCTTGGGCTGAACCCGCAGACCACCGAAAAGCGCCTCGGCGATGGATTCTATGAACAGCAGCTTGTACGCAACCAGATTACGTCGCTCACCGGCAAGGCGGTACTTGGTCCGTACACCGACACGCAATCGATGTACGAGTCCCTGCTTGCAGCAGGCGCATCGCTCTCGCAGTCACTGAACTTGCCGCTCGGCATGAGCCTGTCGCCTGAACAGGTGGCGCAGCTCACGAGCAACGTCATCATCATGCAGACCGAAGTGGTTAATGGTCAGTCCGTGCTCGTGCCGGTCGTCTATCTCGCGAAGGCAAGCCAGCAGAACATGAACGGTCCGTTGATCGCCGCGACCGATATCGACATCCAGAACGCGCAAACCTTCACCAACAGCGGCACGGTGCAGGCAGGCAATACGATGTCGATCCAGGGGCAGCAGATCAACAACGCCTTCGGCGCGCTGCAAAGCGGCGGCCTGATGTCGCTGAATACCACTGGCAATATCGACCTGACCTCGGCAAAGGTGAACGCCGGCAGCCTCGCGCTGAACGCGGGCGGCGACCTGCTTCTGAATACGGCGGCAAAGACTGTCGACCAGGTCACCTCGACCGGCGCGACGCGCACGAACACCACGCTCGGGCCGGTTGCGAGCGTGAATGTTGCGGGCAATGCGGCCATCGTCACGGGCGGCAACTTCGAGCAGAACGCGGGCAACCTGAACGTGGGCGGCAACCTCGGCATGGCCGTAGGCGGCAACTACGACATCGGCTCGGTACAGACCGGCGAACACAAGGTCGTCGAGCGCGCGAACGGCGTATCGAATACGAACGTCAACAGTACGACGGGGAGTTCGATCAACGTCGGCGGCGTGTCGGCTATCGGCGTGGGCGGCGACCTGACGGCGACGGGCGCCAACATCAACCTTGATGGTGGCGGCGTGGTCGCAGCGAACGGCAACGTGACGCTTCAGGCCGCGAAAGCCACTTCGACCGTCGATAGCAACAGTTCGGGCAGCGACAGTCACGGCAGCTATTCGGAATCGAAGCACGCATCCGACGACTCGCTCACGGCGACGACACTCAATTCCGGCAACTCGCTGACCGTTGCATCGGGCAAGAACATCAACGTTACCGGCAGCGCGATCAGTCTCGACAAGGGCACGGCGACGCTTGCAGCAACGGGCAACGTGAACATCGGCGCGGCAACCGAAACGCACGCCGACAACTCGCAGGAGCAGCACAGCCACAGCAATGTGGTGAGCGGCAAGGAAGTCCAGAGTTCGCGCGATACCACGGCAACGTTCTCACAGGGCAGCGTGGTTTCGGCCGATGCCGTACAGATCGCAAGTGGCAAGGACATCAACGTCGCGGGCAGCACCATCGTCGGCACGAACGACGTTGCGCTCAATGCCGCGCATGACGTGAACATCACGACGACGCAGAACACGATGCAATCGTCGGGCACGTATCAGGAGAAGAATACGGGCCTCGGGACGAGCGGCCTGACCGTCACAGTCGGCACGAACAAGCTCGCGACGACCGACCAGGAATCAAGCGTCACGAACAATGCAAGTACGGTCGGCTCGATCAACGGCGACCTGTCGATCCAGGCGGGTAACACGTTGCACGTTACCGGCAGCGACCTCGTCGCAGGTGGCAACGTCTCGGGCACGGCAGCGAACGTCATCATCGACGCCGCGACCGACACCCTGCACCAGGCGCAGACGCAAAAGACCAGCAGCAGCGGTCTCGCGATTGGTCTGGCGGGCTCGGTGGGCGATGCGATCAACAACGCTTATTCGGAGTCTCAGGCTGCAAAGAACTCGTCGGGCAACGGCGACAGCCGCGCGGCCGCGCTACATGGCATCGCGGCCGCAAGCGACGCCTTTACAGCAGCGGGTGGCGCGATGACCGCAGCCGGTGGCGGCAAGCCTGACATCGGCGTCAAGGTCAGCATTGGTTCAAGCAAGAGCGAAAGCCAGTCGTCGGAGGATCAGGCGACACAGCGCGGTTCGAGCGTTACGGCAGGCGGTACGGCAGCGTTTGTCGCAACGAATGGCGACCTGACCATCGCCGGCTCGAACGTGAACGCAAATGATGTCCTGCTTGCCGCCACGGACAAGGTCAACGTCATCAATACGACGGACACCGATTCGACGCGCAGCTCGAACAGTTCCAGCAGCGCGAGCGTGGGCGTTCAATACACGCTTGGCGGCGGCTTTGGCGTCTCGGCGGCGATGGCGAATGCACACGGCGACGCGAACAGCGACGCGTCGATCCAGAACGCTTCACACGTCACGGGTGCGAACAGCGTCACGGTCATGTCTGGCGGCGATACGAACATCACCGGATCGCAGATCAGCGGCAAGCTGATTGCGGCCGACGTGGGCGGCAACCTGAACATCGCGAGCGTGCAGGACGTGACGAACAGCGCCGCGCACCAGAGCAGCGCGGGCGGCGGCTTCACGATCAGCCAGGGCGGCGGCAACGCGAGCTTCAGCGCGCAGAACGGCCATGCGGATTCGAACTATGCGGGCGTGAACGAACAGGCCGGAATCTACGCGGGCGACGGTGGCTTCAACATCAACGTCAAGGGCAACACGGGCCTGACCGGGGCGGTGATTTCCAGCACGGCCGACGCGTCGAAGAACAGCCTGACGACCGGGACGCTCACCTACAGCGACATCCAGAACCAGTCGCACTACGACGCGAACAGCAACGGCATCAGCGCGGGCGTGGGCGTCGCGAATACGGGCAAGTCAGTCGGCCCTGGTTCGGTCAGCAATGGCGGCGGCGTGTCGCCGATGCTTCCGCAGAACGATAGCGGCGACCAGAGCGGGACAACGCGCAGCGCGGTCAGCGCGGGCACGATTACGGTCACGGATACGGCGCACCAGACGCAGGACGTCGCGAGCCTGAGCCGCGATACAACGGACACGAACGGCAAGGTCGCGAACACGCCGGATGTGAATGCACTGCTAAACCAGCAGGCCGACCGGATGAGCGCGGCACAGGCAGCAGGTCAAGCAGTTGCGCAGCGCATCGGCGATTACGCGAATGCACAGGAAAAGGCAACAGGCGATCCTGAGTGGGCGGAAGGCGGAAACAAGCGCGCGGCGATGCAGGCTGCAGGCGCGGCAGTCGTCGCGGGCCTTGGCGGCGGCGTGGCAAGTGCTGTCGAAGGCGCAGCCGGCGGAGCTATCGGCTCGAAGATGGCCGGCACGCTCAACGGACTGAGTAATTCGATTGCCGCGTCGAACCCGACCGGCAACGCAGACATCAACCAGGCGCTCGGAAACATCGTCGCGAACGTCATCGCGACCGGCGCGGGTGCGGTTGCGGGTGGCGCTGGCGCCTTTTCCAGTTCAGACGTGGACCGCTACAATCGGCAGCTTCACCCCGAGGAAAACAAGTGGATCAAGGACAATGCCGCCCGGTATGCCGCGCAGCAAGGCATTTCGGTTGACCAGGCTGTAAGCGACCTGACTGCACAGGCGAATCGCGAGGTACAAAACGGATCGTCGGGTGCGTGGAATTCAAACGCGAGCGCGTTTTTGGATCAGGCGCATGGGATGTTGCCTTCTGATGGCAACAGCGGGCCAGGCTACATGTTTTATGCAACGCCGGATCAGAAGGCAAACTCGAACATGTATGGAAGCTATTATCCGAACGGTGTTGGCCCGAATCAGCCGTCAGCCCAGCAGATCCAGAATAGCGCTGCCCACGAACAGGCGAACAGGAATCTGATGGGCGGTGGTGTCATTGCGGCTGCCACAGCCGGAGTTGGCATTGTAGGCGCACCGATCATCGCCACGGCCGGAACAACCGCAGCGGCAGTTATTGGCGGAACAGTAAGCGGCGGTATGGACGCCGCCGGCCAACTTGCACAAACTGGCGAGATTCGCCCAGCCCAGTCTGCCTTTGCTGCCACTGTTGGTGCAATAGCCGGCCCTGTCGGTGGTAGCCTAGACTTCATAAGAAATGTCTTGCTGGGCGGTGCCGGGGCGGCAACGACAACGGCGTTCAATAACCTGTATTACGGTGAAAACAACAGCACGATTCTTGCGTTTGCTGCAGGTTCTGGTTTCGCAGGTTTGGCTTATCCGGTCGGAATGGGTGTGAGTAAGCTTGCAGGGTCAGTTCTCCCGCCCATCGTGTTTTCGAGCAACATGAATCCAAGTGTTCCAGCAATCTTCCAAGGCAGCAAAAATGCGCTGCCAGCTAACATAGGTACCGCCGCCGGTTCGTTTACAGGTGGAATGAGTTCGTTCGTACCAAGTCAAGACGCGGGAAAACTCAAAAAATGAGCGTTATTGATAAATGGCTTCGGTCTGATGGATGGGGAGGTATTGGCGTGCGTGTTGGTTGCGAACTCTTATTTCTCCTCGTTATCGCCAATGTTGAACCCCTAGCTTCCTGGGTAGAACGATGGATCAATCACAGAACCCTAGTCGTTGACCCCAGCAGGATCGGACTTGTTCAAAAAGTGGCGATTGCGATGATTTCTGTTGGCATCCTCATCGAAATTTGCAATGCAGTGAAATTGCTTCTCCACAAGCACAGGCGCAAATAAATCTGGGCGGAAGGAGGAAGCAAGCGCGCGGCGATGCAGGCTGCGGGCGCGGCGGTGGTCGCGGGCCTTGGTGGTGGCGTGGCGAGTGCTGTCGAAGGTGCGGCCGGCGCAGCCATCGGTTCCAAGATGGGCGGCAACCTGAACAGGCTCAGTGACTCGAATGCCGCGTCGAACCCGACCGGCGACGCGGACATCAACCAGGCGCTCGGGAACATCGTCGCGAATGTCATCGCGACCGGCGCGGGCGCTGCTGCGGGTGGCGCAGGAGCATTCTCCAGTTCGGACGTGGACCGCTATAACCGGCAATTGCACCCAGAAGAAAAGACACTCGCGAAGCAACTCGCCGACAAGAGCGGCGGCAAATATACGCAAGCGCAAATCGAAGACCAGATGCGTATCATGGGCGTCAGCGACAACGGCACGAGCGAATCTGGCGCGCCGACAACGCTGATTGGGCCGGCACCTACGGATTCGGGCGCGAAGTGGATATCTGGCGGCACGACAGCGAACGGTCAACCGATCCTGACGCAAGTGACCGCGCAGGCCGATCCGGCGTTGCAGTCCTATATCCTCTCGAACTACAACAGCGCATCGTCAGGACAAGTGCCGAGTCAGTTCACGTATCAACAGACGGGCAGCGGCTCGATGAATGTCACCGGGCCGTTTACGAAATTCGACCAGTCAGATGCGCAGTTCGTGCGAAGCACGGCTGGATCCGTCGCGGGCTTCGGTGCTACTCAACTAGACCGCACCGCTGCATTTGCGACGGCGTTTGAGGCTGCGGGCTCACCAATTCCCTACGTCTCTGTGTCGGCAGGAACCATTGCAGTCGGTGCCACTTTCGGTTCATGGCTCTTGAATGGCGTCCAACAGGCGGCTACCCCAAACACAGGAAACTACGCAGTTTCAACGGCAATCGGCCAAATGACCGGAGCACTTAGCAATCGTTATCCAGTAGCCGCACCGGTAATCAATGAATTTGGCAATATAACGAGCAACAGCGGGCAAGCTCAGAATGCGCAGGAATGGGTGAACAAAAATTGGTCGAAGCTAATAGGACATTTCCAGTGAGCAAGATTAAATTCATTGTGGACGGAAACATCTCAGAGTGGGGCCGAATCGGTCTAATCATCTTGGGGATCGGAATGTTCAGCTGCGGTCTTGGGCTTGACTTTTTTCCGCGGCCAATAGCCCTCGCATTCGCGATCTTGGGCTTGCCCATCGCCGGGATTGGCGGGTATGCCTCACGCGCGGGCGCACTCGGACTGAAGCCCTTCGACAACAGCTACAAAAAAGCGCGCAAGAGTTACGAAACGAAGGACGACGAGGACAAGAAATGAGCGGCGGGCTAGTAGCAGCAACGGTGTGCCTCGTATTTCTAGGCGTTGCATTTTTAATCAAATGACCATGCTCAAGCTGCTTGCGACGTACCTAAAGTTGTTTTTGATAGCGATAGCTGGCGTCGCCTCGATACGGGTGGTAGTCATCCTTTTCGTGACGCTGCTCTACGGCGGACACTGGCCTTGGGGACTGGGCGACGTTTGGTTCGTACTGAAGCAAGGAACTTTGTTAGCCGGTGTTTTCTGGGTCTTCGCGACGGTTTCCTACCTTAAGAACAAGTGACGGGTCTTTGGTTCATGGGTCAGATTCAATTGTCCTGCGTAAACCGGGCCTCAACCCGTCGAATTGGGCCACGACAGGAGTATGGTCCGGTAGTGGATGGAATCTCTTCAATCCGAACTCTGCGGCTTTGGTTCTCGGTACGCTCGCGGGTGGTAGTGGTCAGGAAGTCGCGGGGGCCGCTGCCCAAAAACTTCCAAATATAAATGGGCAGTCAAAATGATACGTTGGCTCTTAGTGTTTGCAGGCTTGGTGATCGTGTGTGTCGCCGGCTTCTATGTCATTTGGCTCGGCGGGCTTCTTCTGAACTGTGCCTTCATGTCGGGCTGTTTCGAACGGCTTGATTTATTTACGCTACTGGCCGCCGTGAATCAAAAGAGCATAGCTGTAAAAGGTACTCTGGCAGCAATCGTGGTCATGGCAATTGTGTGGTCAAGGAGGCGCCGTTAGAACAAGTCATGAACCGAACGACTATCGCTTACGGCATCTGGCGGTTGATAGAGTGCGGCACCACGTAGTACGAACGCGAGCACGGGCGCAAACCCCTCGCGCCTATACAGACGAATTTAATCTCGGCTCCGAAAGCGAACTGGCCGTGCTCGACAGCGTTTCTGTATTCGCGAGTCCGAAATTTTTAATGGCCGCACTCTCCGACGACGACGGCAATACACATGAGCTGTAACCTGGAGCATCATGAAAATTCGAAAGAGGCTGGCGGCACTGCCGCTTACAGCCCTGGTCACTCTCGCGCCCAATGTCCCGGCGCAAAGCCTGGGCGGTATCGAAACCGAACAAAACCAGCAGCAACGACGGGACGCGCAGCAGCGTGAGGCGGCCGTGTCGGCGCCGGTCGTGCGCTCTGACCTGCCGAAGATCGAAGCGTATCCCGCACTTCCGCACGAGTCTCCTTGCTTTCGCGTCGACACATTCTCGCTAAAGGTGCTTGAATCCCTGCCGGCCGCGACGCAAAAGAAAGGCGCGTCAGCATTACCGCAAGACCCGTTCGCATTCGCCCGCGAATGGCTCGACCACTATCAAGGTCAGTGTGTCGGAAAGGAAGGTATCGACGTGCTCACAAAAGGATTGCAGCAGGCAATCTTGAGCCGTGGCTACGTGACCACGCGCGTACTCGTGCAGCCGCAAGACCTGTCAGGCGGAACCCTGAAGTTCGCGCTTGTGCCGGGTATCGTGCGCAAGATCGCCTTCGCCGATCCGTCGTTGTGGGGCACATGGAAGACCGCTTACCCGACCAGTAGCGGCGACGTGCTGAATCTGCGCGATCTAGAACAGGGTCTTGAACAGATGAAGCGCGTCAGCAGCCAGGACGTGAACATGGAAATCCGGCCGACCGACGTACCGGATGAAAGTGACGTTGTCCTCACGGTCAAGCGCTCGAAGCCCTGGACCTTTGTCGCTTCGGTCGATAACTCGGGCACGGAGTCGACGGGCAAGTGGCAAGGCAACGTCAACCTCGGGCTGAACAATCCGCTTGGCCTGAACGACATCCTCTCGCTCGGCGCGAATCAGGATTTGTCCTTCGGCAACAAGTCGCTCGGCTCGCACGGGTTCAACGGGTCGTATTCGGTGCCGTGGGGATACTGGACCGCGACGCTTTCGGGCAACACGAACACGTACTACCAGAACATCGCGGGCGTGAACCAGACCTTCGTTTCGAGCGGCAATTCACAAACGGCCGCGCTGCGTATCGCTCGCGTTATCTCACGCAGCCAGAACGACGTGCTCGGCGGCTATGTCCAGCTTTCGAAGCGCTTCGGCGACAGCTTCATCGACGACACGGTGATTCCGACTCAGGCGCGCAACAACACGTTTCTGGAGTTGGGCGCGACGGACCGTCACTACTTCGGTCCTGCGCAGTTCGATGGCACGCTCGCCTACCGCCAGGGTATCGGGGGATTCGGCGCGACCGCGGACCCGTATCCTGACGGCCCAACGTACCGCTTCCATATGGCCGTGCTCGATGCAAACCTGTCGCTTCCGTTTGCGGTGGGGAGCCAGCGCTTTGCCTATGTGGGAACAGTACACGGGCAGTTCACGAACGACACGCTGTTCTACATCGACGACCTGACCATCGGCAGCCGCTACACGGTGCGCGGCTTCGACGGCGAAACGATGCTCGCAGCAGAGAAAGGTTTTTACTGGCGCAACGAACTGCAATGGCCTGTGTTCAACACGGGGCAAACGCTGTATGCAGGGTTGGACTACGGGCGCGTGTTTGGACCGAACACGGAACTACTGGCGGGAACACAACTGGCGGGCGCGGTGATTGGCATACGCGGCGGTTTGCCGGCGAAGTATGTCGGAGTATCGTATGACCTGTTTGCGGGAACACCGATCTACAAGCCGTCGGGATTTCCGACTGCCCGCGTGACATTCGGGTTCCAGTTGACAGCGGCGTTTTAGGCGCGTGCTCCTTGCTGGACGTATGAGCGGCGTGAAACGGCCTGTGCCTCATCCATCAGCTTGAACGCCTCGTCGGGGCTCAGGCTGTCATCTGGCCGGCGGCGCGCATTGCGTGCGACCGCTTCGACGAATTTGCGCCAGCTTACGTTGTCAGCTGTGGAGGTTTAGGCAGTCCAGCAGGAGCAGCAGCGCGGTCCGCTCGTCCGCGCGGTCTTCGAGCGCAATAGCGGTATTGCGGGGTATCTCCGCGTCAAGAAGTAAGACGGCGCGAACCTGCGCGATGGAAGCGCCGCATCGTTCGAGAATCAGGTCGACGTCGCATCGGGCGAGGGCGCTTGCGTCGACTCATCATTTCGAATATATTGGAAATATGGAAGAGAAAGACATCATCCGTGCCCTCGCGGCGCTCGCCCACGAATTGCGCCTGCGCGTGTTCCGCATGCTGGTCGTCGCCGGCCCGGGCGGATTGACGCCGGGCGTGATCGCGGCGCAGCTCGATATTCCTAACGCGACGCTCTCCTTTCACCTGAAGGAGTTGATGCACGCCGGGCTGGTCACGCAGGAGCGCGAGGGGCGCAGCCTGATCTACCGGGCTGCCTATGAGCAGATGAACGCAGTCCTCGGCTTTCTGACCGAGAACTGTTGCCAAGGGCAGCCTTGTCTGGATCAGGGCGCCGGTTCATGCCAATGCTGATGGAGAACCCTCATGAAGCGGTTTCATATCCACGTCCACGTTGACGATATCGCAGCCAGTGTCATGTTCTATTCGAAGCTGTTCGGCGCTGAGCCCACGCGCGTCGAGGCGGACTACGCGAAATGGATGCTGGACGATCCCCGCGTGAACTTTGCGATATCCACACGCGGCGCGAAAACCGGCGTGGACCACCTTGGTTTCCAGGTCGACGACCCAGCCGAGCTGGCCGAACTCGCCCAGCGTGCGCAGGCCGCGGACATGGCGCTGCTCGACCAGGGCGAAACCACCTGCTGCTATGCGCGCAGCGACAAGCACTGGATCGTCGATCCGCAAGGGATCGCCTGGGAGCACTTCCATACGCTCGACAGCGCCGCGGTCTACGGCGAGAGCCGCCAGGGCGCGCAACCGTCAAGCGCGCCGGCGCGCTGCGGCCCGCGTGGCAAGCCCGTTGGTGTTCCCGTGAAGCCCGCTGGTTCGGCCTGCTGCTGAATGAGCATCGCGGCCGACACGATTGACAACCTGCTGTTGATTTGCACAGGCAATTCGCCATGACCACGAACGTACTCATTCTCTGCACGCACAATTCCGCGCGCAGCGTGCTCTCGGAGGGCATGCTGAACCACTGGGCGCGCAAACTCGGCAAGGACGTGCGTGCGTTCAGCGCGGGCAGCGCGCCGAGCGGCCGCATCAATCCGTTCGCGCTCGAAGCATTGATGCGCGCGGGCATCGACACACGGGGCTATCGCAGCAAGAGCTGGGACGAGTTCGCGCAGGACGGCGCGCCGCCCATGCGTATCGTCATTACGGTGTGCGACAGCGCGGCCGCCGAGGCGTGCCCGTTCTGGCCCGGCAGCCCGGTCAAGGTGCACTGGGGCTACGCCGATCCGTCGAATGCACCGGGCGGCGATGAAGGCAAGCGCCAGGCGTTCGAGCTTACGCGCCAGGCCATCGGCTATCGTATGTTGCAGTTGCTCGAGCTTCCCCTCGAGCGCCTGGACAATGTCGAGCTTCAGCAGGCGCTCGACGACATCCTGCACAGCTAATCACTTCTTTATCGAGTTGTCCCATGAGCGCCCCCAACGTCGCCGCTTCGCGCAAGACGGCTCCGAAGCCGGCCATCAGTTTCTTCGAGCGTTACCTGAGTGTATGGGTCGCGCTGTGCATTATCGCGGGCATTCTGCTCGGCCAGGTGATGCCCGGCGTCTTCCAGACGATCGGCCGGATGGAGTATGCGCACGTCAATCTGCCGGTCGGCCTGCTGATCTGGGTGATGATCGTCCCGATGCTCGTCAAGGTCGATTTCGGCGCGCTGCATGAAGTGCGTCAGCACGTGAAGGGCATTGGCGTCACGCTTTTCGTGAACTGGCTGGTCAAGCCATTCACGATGGCACTGCTCGCATGGCTCTTCATCAAGCACCTGTTCGCGCCGCTGCTGCCCGCCGGGCAGCTCGACAGTTACGTCGCCGGTCTGATCCTGCTTGCGGCGGCCCCGTGTACGGCGATGGTCTTCGTCTGGAGCCGGCTCACCGGCGGCGATCCGCTCTTCACGCTCTCGCAGGTGGCGCTGAACGACAGCATCATGGTCGTCGCGTTTGCGCCGCTCGTCGGCCTCCTGCTCGGCATGTCGGCGATCACGGTGCCGTGGGCGACACTGCTCACCTCGGTCGTGCTTTACATCGTCATTCCCGTGATCCTCGCGCAGATCGTGCGCCACGCGCTGCTCGCCAAAGGGCAGGCGGCCTTCGACGCCGCAATGGCGAAGATCGGTCCGTGGTCGATCACCGCGCTGCTCGCAACGCTCGTGCTGCTGTTCGCGTTCCAGGGCGAGGCCATTCTGAAGCAGCCGCTCGTCATCGTGCTGCTCGCGGTGCCGATCCTGATCCAGGTGTTCTTCAATTCGGCGCTGGCGTACGGGCTCAATCGCGCGGTCGGCGAAAAGCACAACATTGCCTGCCCGTCTGCACTGATCGGCGCGTCGAACTTCTTCGAACTGGCCGTCGCCACGGCAATCGGCCTGTTTGGTTTCAACTCGGGCGCCGCGCTCGCGACCGTCGTGGGCGTGCTGATCGAAGTGCCGGTCATGCTGCTCGTCGTGCGCATCGTCAACCGGTCGAAGCACTGGTACGAGTGCGCCTGAAGATTCAAGGAGAACAAGTGTGTCTGAGCTGGCGAGTGACCTGACGACCGACCTCCCGCAGGTCGATCCGGTGCTGTTCCGCGTCCCCGATATCAAGCGGCTGCAGGCCGCGAAAGCCTCTGTGCATGCGCCGCGCATCCTGCTGCTCTACGGCTCGCTGCGCGAGCGCTCGTTCAGCCGCCTGCTGAGCGAGGAGGCCGCACGACTGCTTACGGCGATGGGCGCCGAAGTCCGCACGTTCAATCCGAGCGGCCTGCCGCTGCCGGACGATGCGCCGGACACGCACCCCAAGGTGGCCGAACTGCGAGACCTGGTGCTGTGGTCGGAAGGCATGGTCTGGTGCTCGCCGGAGCGTCACGGCGCGATGACCGGCATCATGAAGTCGCAGATCGACTGGATTCCGCTGTCTGTCGGGGCAGTGCGGCCGACGCAGGGCAAGACGCTCGCGGTGATGCAGGTCAGCGGCGGCTCGCAGTCGTTCAATGCGGTCAACCAGATGCGCGTGCTCGGGCGCTGGATGCGCATGCTGACCATCCCGAACCAGTCGTCGGTGGCGAAGGCGTTCATGGAATTCGACGACGCCGGCCGCATGAAACCCTCGGCGTATTTCGACCGCGTCGTGGACGTCATGGAAGAGCTGGTGAAGTTCACGCTGCTCACGCGCGATATCGGTCCGTATCTGGTTGATCGCTACAGCGAGCGCAAGGAAAGCGCCGAGGAGCTGATGAAGCGAGTCAACCAGGCCAGCATCTGAAGTCAATTGGCTCGCAGCACGTCCGGTTCGCCGGTCATCGAGGTTTCAACCGATGAGGTCGGCGCCTGTCGTGAGCACGATCTTGCCAAAGTGCGTGCCGGAGTCGATCAGCTCATGCGCGCCGCGAGCATCGGCAAGCGCGAACGTCTGGTAGACGACCGGCTTGACGGTGCCGCGCTCGATGAGCGGCCAGACGTGCCTTTCCAGTTCGCTGATGATGGTCGCCTTGTCCGCGGCTGTGCGCGAGCGCAAGGTCGAGCCCATATGCGTGAGGCGCTTTGTCAGCATCGGGACGAGGTTGAGTTCCTTCGCCGGTCCCTTGATCACGCCTACCTGGACGATCCGGCCGTCCATGGCGGCGGCTTCATAGTTTCTGCCCACGTAGTCGCCCGCAATGATGTCGAGGATCACGTCGACGCCTCGCTCATCGGTCGATCGCTTCGTTTCGGCCACGAAATCGCTTTCGCGATAGTCAATCGCTACGTCCGCGCCCAACGCGAGGCTGGCCTCCCGATGCGCCTGCGAGCCCACGGTCGTGATGATTTTCGAAGCGCCAAACGCCTTGGCCAACATGGTCGCCGTCGTACCGATACCTGATGCGCCGCCGTGGATCAGCACGGTTTCGCCAGCAGCGAACTTGCCGCGCTGGAACAGGTTCAGCCATACCGTCATGAACGTTTCCGGCATGGCTCCCGCTTCCACCAGCGTCAGACCGTTAGGAATGCGCATGGTATTGCAGGCGTGCGCGACTGCATACTCCGCATAGCCCCCGCCGGGAATCAACGCACAGACCAGTTCGCCGATGCGCAATTCAGTCACGTCCGCGCCAATGGCAACCACTTGACCCGCCACTTCGAGCCCCGGAATGTCCGACGCGCCGGGGGGCGGATCATACAGCCCCTTGCGCTGGAACACGTCCGGACCGTTGACGGCTGCGGCATGGATGCGAATGAGAACCTCGTCGGCGGCCGGCACCGGCACCGGGCGCGTAGTCGGCACCAGCACCTCAGGGCCGCCGGGTTGTTTGATCTCGATGGCCGTCATCGACGACGGGACGCGAAAAGTTGACGCAGACATGGATACGACCCCTTCTATGGATGAGGCTCGTTTGATCCGGGCGGACCAGTGAACGAGCAACTCTTGAAGCCAGTATAGGGCTCGACTTTGATGAATTCGCGCAGCATTATTCGCATCGTGGGATGCAAATTTGCATCAGGAGGGTGAGGCGATGAACTGGGACGACGCGCGCGTGTTTCTTGCGGTCGAGCGCGAAAAAACGCTTCGTGGGGCGGCCAGAACGCTCAATCTCGATCAGGCGACGGTCGGCAGACGAATCGCGGCACTGGAGCACGCACTGCGCGCCACGCTCTTTCTGCGCACCTCCGACGGATATGCGTTGACCACGGCCGGCGAGGCCGCGCTGAAATCGGCGGAAAAAATGGAGCACGCCGCGCACGAACTCGTCAGACGAACTCAAGGCACCGATACGCGGCTTGCGGGAGACGTACGCGTCACGAGCACCGACTCTATCGCGCTGGAATTCCTGCTTCCCGCCATCGAGCGGTTGCACGCTGTGCATCCGGAAGTGCGCGTGCTGCTGGACACGTCCACACGCATGCTTAGCCTGGCAAAGCGTGAAGCCGATATCGCGGTCCGCTCAGTGCGCCCGGATAACCCCGATCTGGTCGCGCGGCGCCTCGCCCGGTGGCCAATGGCGCTCTTTGCCTCGCATGCGTACATCGAGCAGCACGGCACGCCTGTTGCGGGCTCCGCATTCGCGGGTCACGATCTCGTCGTCTATCAGGGAAACTGGACGGGTCATCGATCGCAGACACTGGCAGGCGAACCGATACACGCGGGGCGCATCGTCTCGACCTTCAATACGAGCCTCATGCTGCGCAGCGCGGTCAAGGCCGGCATCGGCATTGGCGAGCTTCCGATCCATCTGGCCGAACATGACGGACTCGTGCAGCTATGGCCGGAGCCCCCACGTGGGGCTGTCTATGAAATCTGGCTCGTCACGCATCAAGACCTTCGGCATACCGCGCGCATCACCGCGATGATCGAGCATATCGTCGCCGCATTCGAAGATCACACGATTCACACGAAATAGGCACGCATGGCATCGCGACGCGTGAAACGCCGGATGATGCCGCGTGCCATGCGTTTAACGCGACGCTGCGACGCTCGCCGATGACCCATCAGCCTCGCACGCCGTCACAGGAGCGCCGGCGACCGCGTTTGCTGCGTGAGCACACGACTCTGTTTCGACGGGCTCGATGGCAGCGGCAAGACCCGTCGCTGCCCGCACATGGCGTTCAAACAAGGCCCTGAGCTCAGGGCGCAGTCCATCGCCGCGTTGAGCCGCGAGTGCGTGAAGCGAGAGAAACGGCAACATGATAGGACTCCAGTCAATGAAGCGATTCGAGTGCACCCTGCTTCGTCCCACGATCTCGTCTACGGTGCGCTTGTGTGCACACGATAGGGCGGCGCCTCGACGCCGGCACTCCGATTCTTGCTGCCTGATCGCGTACGGCAGGCATCGAGTCCAGCCGTCAGTGCAAGTCTTTGCGGACTGGATTACGCTGATGTTGGGAACAGCGTAGTTGCGAAAAGAGCCACGTCAGAACGTTTGGATTCGTCATGTCCACGAAGCGCAATCGACGAGAGATGGATTGCGCTTCTCTCCACTTGCAATGTACGGAGTCCATGCCATGCAGAGTGAATCGAAGGATGGTATTGCCCGGCGCGATTTCATCAAGACAGCGGTTGCGCTGGTTGGCGCAACGACTGCACTGGCCGGGCAAAGCGGCGTCGCGAACGCCCAAGGCACGACTTCGCCGCCCGGCCGCAGCGGTGGGACGCGTTACACCGGGGATGTGATCCAGGGAAAGAAGGTCATTAGCGCGCTCGACGTCAGTGACCTGGAACGCGGCAAGAAGCATATGTTCTATTTCCAGGGCGTGCAGATGCCGACCGGGCAGGACTGGTATGTGTCGGTCATCGTCGTTTGCGGCGCGAAGCCGGGCAAGCGCGTCGCGCTGATTAGCGGCGTGCATGGCGACGAAATGAGTCCGGTGCATATGATACAAACCGTGATTGGCCAGCTCGATCCGGCGCAAATGTCCGGGACCGTACTGGCTGTGCTCGACGTATCGCGCCCCGCGCTAGAAGCGATGGAGCGCAGATGGCCCAATTCGGGCAGAGGCGTCGACCTCATCGACATCAACCGCGAATGGCCTGGCAATGAGAATGGCGCCAGCGCGCCGAGCCGTCACGCGGGCCTGCTGTTCAACCGGCTCCTGCGGCCGAACGCCGACTACGCATTGGATTTTCATACTGGCACGACGGGCATGGACCTGACTTCATTCAATCTGGCCAGAATGGAACTCACCGAGCCGCGCGCAATGGCGGAGCTTTTTCCCATCGCCCAGATTTTCGACAATCCTGCGTATCCCACGTTGCTGGCCAACGCGCTGATCGATGTGGGGATCCCGGCTATTACGCCCGAGATTGGCGCTGCGCGCGTGTTCGATTTCGACCTGATTCCATTGTTTGTCGAAGGCACGATGAATGTGCTCAAGCGTTATGGCGTCGTTCCCGGTGCAATGGGACGCACCGGGCGCGACTCCGGGATCTTTGTGGGCAATAGCGCTCATACGATCCTGACGACGCACGGCGGCTTCGTCGAACTGCTGGTCAAGCTCAACGAGAAGGTCAAGGTGGGGCAGAAGGTGGCGATTCAGCGCAACACGTTTGGCGAAGTGGTTGCGGAGTACACGACCTCGGTTGCAGGCGAGGTGACAGGGCGGCGCAACGATGCCACGGCCGAGCCCCGCATTCCGATCGTGATGATTCTTTATCAGAGCCCGGCCAGAGAAAATCCTGAGGACTACTCCGAGTGATCGTGGTGCGCTATTGCCTTTGGCCCAGAATGTGAATGATGTTCCCTTCGGGGTCGCGGATCATCGTCGAGGAAATGGCGGGCGTGAGTGGCGCGTGCGCCCAGACGATTTCCACGTCGCGCTTCGCGAGTGTGGCAGTCGTACCCGCAAGATCGGCGCTCTCCAGCACCAGCGCTTTCCAACCCGTTTCGTCCAGGTGCTGTGGCGGCGGTGTGCGCTTTGCCGCGACCTTGGGCGTGCCAATTCGCGAAACGAGTTCGAGCCGGAAGCCCATGCCGTCGAGCATGGCGTAGTCCGCGCCTACGGCATCGAAGTGCCCCTTCGCTGCGATGGCGAGGCCAAGTACGTCGACATACCAGGCAACCATGGCGTCGAGATTCGCAACGGCGAGCGCGAAATTGTTTAGACGTAGTGCGGGTGCAGCCGTTGGCTGCGGCGATTGTGCGGTACTCATGAGCCGGGCTCCTCGTTAGAGAGACGCATCGCGGGCAGCGCCGCGATGCGTCTGGAAAGCGTCAGACGTTTTGGGGGAAAAGCGCGCGACGCGTTTCTTCGTCGAAGTCGGTCTTCAGCGTGAGCCGTTCCTTCAGTGCGAGCGCACGTGCGGCGGCGGGGCGGTTGCCGATTTCGTCGACGAGGCGTTTGACGTTGGCGTAGTCACTCAGTCCTTTTTCGCCAAGAATGTAGCCGGCGAACATGGCCCAGCCCCACAGCGCCATATCCGCGATCGAATAGTGCTCACCTGCCAGATACCGTGTTCTGGCGAGCCGTTCGTCGAGCACGCGATAGTGACGCTCGACTTCCTTCAGGTAGCGGTTGCGCGCATAGGGCAAGGGCTCCGGCGTGTGGTGCTGGAAATGCACGGCCTGACCGGAGAACGGCGAGAGCCCCGTTGCCACGAACATCAGCCACGAGAGCATTTCGGCGCGCCCGGCAGCATCGGCGGGAACGAACTTGCCGTGCTTCGTGGCGAGGTGCAGCAAGATGGCATGCGAATCGAAAACGGTCGCGTCCTCGTCGGTGATGGCGGGCACCTTGCCGTTCGGATTGACGTTGCGGAATGCCGGCAGATGTTGCTCGCCCTTGAACGTGTCGACGGCGATCAGCTCGAACGGCAATTCCAGCTCTTCGAGCAGAAGGGCCGCTTTCATGGGATTCGGCGACGGGTGGAAGTAAAACTTGATCATTGAGGTTTCCTTTGTAAAGCAGAAGAGAAGGTCGATCGGAGATGAAGCTGTAGTTCAAACCCGCGTGGGTCGCGCGCACTGCGAGACTGAGCGCGTCTCACTGACGTAATGGTGGGCGAGCAATGCGCGATTGCCGTTCGAACTGGTGGATGAAATCGTTCGACAGCGTCGAACATGTTGCTGCGTGGGCGTGACGTGGTGGGGGAGTGGATTGACGGCGGCGACTGGGCATGCCACGCGCCTTTCGTGAAGCCGTCGCGGATGACTTCCGATTCCTCAGCGCATTCACTGCTTGCGATCCGTTGATGGCTTTTGCGACTAACGGTCTGATTGTTGCCGCGCTGCGAAATGACGTTGACGCCGTGGAGGGTGTGCCGCCCGCAAGACGCTATCCAGAGAACGAAGGGCCCAACATTCAGGCACGTGGAATGCGGATTGATTCGTGACGATCTACGCGATTGGGGGAGGCCCTCATGCAAATTCAATCGACCCGATGGTTTCCGTTGGCCCGGTATGCGCCGGTTCGCGAGGGATGGTATGAGGTCCGCCTTGTAAGCGGGGATACGGCATTTGCGAATTTCGCCGCTGGCGAATGGACCGAAAAGCCGCTACTCGTCTTCACGCACTGGCGCGGCCTGAGTTCAGATCCGGCCAGGTCTGCCGACGTCGAGACAATTGACGCGGCAGCAACGGCAGCGGTCGGCGTACGCGCGGTGTGGAATGCGTTCTTTCCTGGCGTTGGCGACGAGCAGCATAAGCCGCTCGAGGCGATTCACGACGCACCGGTGAAAGACGGCAAGTGACGCCGCGCCTTGACGAGCTTTACATCGGTACGCACGCTTCGGCTGCGGTCCCGGCAGTCTGGATGGCGGTGAGTCCATGTTGATCGGAGCATGGACTACATCGCCGGCGAGGGATGGGAGAGACGCGCTCAACTGAATATCGTTGTGTACACGGCGTGACCGGCAGAGCGGTCAGCACGCCGCGACGAATTCACACGATTCAGGAGACACGCATGAGCGAACCCCAAGTGGTGGCGCTGACCCGTGCAGGGTCGGCCGTCATGCCCCGCAACTGCACTTTCGATTCCCGCGACTGGGAAATCTTGCACCGCTACTGGCACCCCGTTGCCTTCGCGCACGACCTGAGCGATAAGCCGCTCGGTGTCACGTTGCTCGACGAACCGCTCGTTCTGTTCCGCTCGGAAGGGCGGATCGTCGCGGCGCGCGATGTGTGTCCTCACCGTGGCGCGCCGCTGAGCCGTGGCTGGATGAACGGCGCGAATCTCGTTTGTCCCTATCATGGGCTCGAATATGGCGCGAGCGGCAAATGCAGCTTCATTCCCTCGCAGCCGGAAGGCCCGATTCCCGAGCGCCTGTGCCTGACGACATACGCCGCGCAAGAAGCGTATGGGCTCGTGTGGGTGTCGCTTGGCGGCGGCGAGCTGCCGCTGCCCGAGTTCCCTGCGTGGAACACGGAGGGGTATCAGCAAATCCTCCCGCCTTCTATCGATATCCACGCCTCCGCTGGGCGGCAAACCGAAGGCTTCATCGACGTTGCGCATTTTGCGTGGATTCATCACGACAGCTTCGCGGAACGCAGAAATCCCGTTGTTCCGCAGTACTCCGTGGAGCGGCGCCCGAACGGTTTGCGCGCGGAATACGTGAGCACCGTGAGCAATTTCCCGAAGTCGATGCAGCAGCGTGCGCCAGAGGGTTTTCTGTGGCGCAGGGTGTTCGAGGTCGACGTGCCGTTCTTCGCGCGGCTGACGGTGCACTTTCCCGAGAATGGACGATTGGCAATCCTCAATGCTGCAAGCCCGGTGTCCGCGCGACTCACGCGCCTGTTTGTGCCGATCGCGCGTAACTTCGACAAGGACTTGCCGCTCGACGACGTCTATGCGTTCAACCGTCAGGTATTCGAGGAGGATCGCGCGATTGTCGAGTTGCAGTGTCCCGAAGAACTGCCCGTCGACCGCTCCCAGGAGGCACCGATTCTCGCCGATCGCTCCTCCGGTGCGTACCGGCGCGCGCTCGCGGAGATCGGGCTGGGGCAGCGCTATGTACGTTGACTTTGTGCGTTGATGCGGCGGGAAAGGAGCGACCATGAAGATCTGGGAATGCGTGATTTGCGGGTTTCGCTACGACGAGGCCAAAGGGCTGCCCGAAGCGGGCATCGCGCCCGGTACACGCTGGGAAGATGTACCTGAGGACTGGATGTGCCCGGACTGCGCGACGGGCAAGCACGACTTCGAAATGCAGGTGGTGAGCGTATGAGCGAGGATATCATCGGCGGGGCGCAAGGCGATCCACTCGTGATCGTCGGCACGGGCCTCGCGGGCTATACGATGGCGCGCGAGTTTCGCAAGCTCGACGCCCACACGCCTATCGTTATCGTGAGCCGCGACGACGGCAGGTTCTATTCGAAGCCCACATTGTCGAATGCGCTCGCGATGAAGAAGGCGCCGCACGAACTCGCGAGCTTCGACGCGCAGGCGATGGCCGCGCAACTGGATGCACGTATCTGGACCCATCGCCATGTCGAACGCATCGCGCCAGACGAGCGTGTTGTTGTCGTCGATGGGCAGCGGCTGCGCTATCGCGCGCTGGTGCTCGCGCTGGGCGCGGACCCGCGGCGCGTGCCGATCGAGGGCGATGGCGCGGCAGACGTGCTGTCGATCAACGATCTCGGCGACTACGCGCGTTTTCGCGAGGCGCTTGCGTCGCGTCATTCGGTGGCCATACTCGGCGCGGGTCTGATCGGGTGCGAGTTCGCGAACGATCTTGTCGCTGCGGGGCATCCGGTGTGTCTGATCGATCCGGCCAGCGCGCCGCTCTCGCGGCTGCTGCCGGAGCAGGCGGGTGCAGTATTCGCCAGTGCGTTGTCCCGCGCAGGCGTCGACGTTCGGCTCGGCATCGGGGTCGCTGCCGTTTCGCGGCGCGATCCGGGATATCGTCTAACGCTTGCGGATGGCGCCACGCTCGAGGCCGATATCGTGGTCTCGGCGGTCGGGCTCGTGCCGCGAACGGCGCTCGCGAGCGCGGCTGGCTTGCGCGTCGATGGCGGCATCAGCGCGGATGCGTGGTGCCGCACCAGCGCGCCGCACGTCTATGCACTCGGCGACTGCGCGGCCATCGACGGCCGGGTGCAGCCCTATGTGTTGCCGATCATGCATGCGGCGCGTGCGCTCGCGCGCACCTTGTCGGGAACGCTCACGCGCGTCGATTTTCCGGTGATGCCCGTTGTCGTGAAGACGCCGGCGGCGCCGGCCGTTGTCGCGACACCGGGCATGCCGGGCGGACGCTGGAGCGTCGAAGTGGCCACGCACGAGTCGCCCGAGTCGGTACGCGCGATATGTGAAGACGCGGGGACAAAGCGTGTTACCGGCTTTGCTCTCATTGGCGGCGCCACCGCGCACAAGGCCGCGCTATTGAAGCAGATGGCGTCCGGCTCGAACGGGTCGTTGACCGGCTAGGCGAGGCATAGCATCACGACAACCGAACGCGGTCACGCGCGTCCGACGACAGGCAGCTTCCACTGACCGACCCCTGTTGCGCTCTGGCGTTCGTATCCGGTTACCAGTCCTCCGGGCACGAGCGCCGGACGTTTGCCGCCGCGAGCCATGCTCGCGGTTCTTTTTAAAATGATTCGGGTTCCGAAATTTATCGCGCGAGTCCCTTGGCGATCTGGGCCACGAGGTGGCGCAGCCAGATTGCGGCCGCACCGCGATGCGTGCGGTCATGCCAAAGCTGGTAATAGGTGAGCGCCTGGCGCTCGCCGGGAATGGGCTCCATGCGCAGATCGAGCAGATTGCAGTAGTGCGCGGCCAGCGCGCGCGTGGTCGTGAAAAGCAGGTTCGAGCGCATCAGCACATACGGCGCCATGCCGAAGTACGGCAGGCTGGTCGTCACGTTGCGCGACAGGCCGCTGCGACCCAGTTCGATATCGATGGTGCCGAGTCCCGCCGCATGATGCGTGGTGACGGCCAGATGCGCGGCCTCCTGATACCTCTCCCGGGTCAGCTTGCCGGGCTTGATCGGGTGTTGCGCACGCATCAGGCAGACGAGTTCGTCCTTGCACAGCGGCTGGAGGTGCAGATGCTCGGGCGGTGTGCGCCAGTTGCCAATCACGAGGTCGAGCGCACCGCTTTCCAGACCATGCTCGTAGCCGCCATTCACCATCATCAGATGCTGAAACTCGATACGTGCGCGCGGCGCTTCGGTATGGAACGCATCGACGATAGCGGGCAGGAAAAACACGTCCAGATAGTCGGGCGAACCGATGTGAAAAGTCCTGCGCGTCGTGGCGGGATCGAATGCCGTGGTGGGATGCAGCACGGCGGCGATGCCCGCCAGCGCCTGCGCCGTGGGCTCGATCAGCGTGAGCGCGTGCGTCGTGGGCACCATGTGGCTGCCGCTGCGCACGAGGAGCGGATCGCCCGTCATCGCACGCAGTTTGCGTAGTGCGACGCTGATTGCCGGCTGCGTTTGGCCGAGCAGCGCGGCAGTGCGCGAGACACTGGCTTCGCAGATGAGCGTATGGAGAACCTTCAGCAGATAAGAGTCGATGACTTCCCGGGACATGCAGAACACCGTTTCGATTGACGCCGTTCCTAGCTATATACGGTTCGATATAACGGTGCGTCAATTCCGGGGAAATGCCTGGCCACGCGTGTGTGCCTTGCAGATTCGGGCTTATAACGGAAGGTGCATCTGCACTATGTGCGAGGCCGCATGCACGAATTCATGCGGCCGCGCGCTAGCGCTCAGTGATCCGCGCTTGCCTCGCTGCTCGCTAGCGCGAACGCGCGGATGGCGCTGGTCGTTGCGTTTGCGCCTTTCGCGCGGTCCACGACAAGGACAACGTGGCGCGTCTCGTCGACGGCTACGCCACGCGCGTCCTGGAAGTCGTCGGCGAGGCTCGACACCGTGCCGTCCGGCGTGATGCGGCAGAATCCGTGCGCGCCACATTTTGTGTAGAGCGCTCCGGATGCATCGGCGGCGAGCAGGTCCGGGCTTTCGATTTTCGCGAACGCCGTGCCGCTGTGTGAGGGCTCCGGTTTGGCCAGCAATTCGGCGAGGTCGTAGCGCAGAATCTCACCCGCGCCCTGGTCCGCGACAAACAGCGCGCCGCCGTGGACCGCGATTCCCACAGGCTTCGCAAGACCACTGACGAGATCGCGCTCGGTAGCGGCGTATGTCGTCAGGTCGTAGCTCACGAGGCTGACGCCGCCCGTTGGCGGCTCGTTTTCCCGCTTGATGAACCAGCTCGACAGCGCACGGCCGGGACCGATCGATACGAGTCCCAGTCTGCGTCGCCCGGAAGCCGGACCGCTCAGGGCATGGGCGTCACCGGCGGCGGAAACGACGAAGAGGGCGCCTGTCTTACCAAAGCCAAATCGTTGGGCGAGCAGTGCGTCAGGCCGCAGGAACACGAACTGGCTGAGGCTGTTGGGCTGACCCGCGATAGCGGGCAGGCTGGCATACGGGCGGAAGTCCGACTGGTTCGAAGACCACAGGATGTCGTTGCTCCGGTCGTCGGTGATGAATAGCGCGCCGTCACCGGGACGCACGGCGATTGCGTTCGGCTGGGCGTTCAGCTCGACGCGCGTGGGTGCAGAAAATGGCGCGCTGTGACAGCCCGCGATGGCGAGGAGCGTTGCTGCCAGCGCGTGCCATGTAAGCCGCCGCGCGGCGCGGCCCACGCCGAAGGCTCTCGATAACGTGATTCCCGGCATGACGGCTCCTGGCATGGCGTTCGGGTGAGGGCGCATCGCAACTCCGGAGCGCAGAAAAACGGATTCTACGTCGATAGCGCGTTCGTCATGCAACGGCTAGATATTCTGAATCAGCGCGCCAAGCTCGACTATCGCTATATACAGTGTAATATTTCGATTCCGGAACATTACATTGCTTTCACGTTGATTCATTAATCTCGAGATATCAGACCATGCGCGTATCGTTCCCACGTTTTCTGAAGCAGACATTGTTCGTCATCGGCGTCGGCATGATGGCCGTTTGCGCGAACGCACGCGCCGACGAGCTCATCGTCTCCGCCGCGGCGAGCCTCACCAATGCGTTCAAGGCGATTGGCGCGGCATACGAGCAGCAGCACCCGGGCACGAAGGTACTGCTGAACTTCGGCGCCTCCGACGTGCTGATGCAGCAGATCGTGAAGGGCGCGCCCGCCGACGTCTACGCGTCGGCAGACCAGAAGGCGATGGACAAGGCCGTCGCCGAGAAGGTGGTCGATCCCGCCACGCGCCAGGATTTCGCGGCCAATGCGCTGGTGCTGATCGTGCCGAAAGACAGTTCGTTCATGCCGACGTCGCTCGACGCCCTCGCGCAACCGGGCGTGAAGCGCGTGGCGTATTGCGATCCGGCGTCGGTGCCGATCGGCCGCTACGCGAAAGGCGCGCTCGAAGCGGCGGGCCTGTGGGACGCGGTGAACGCGAAGAGCGTGCTGGCGGGCGACGTGCGCCAGAGTCTCGACTACGTCTCGCGTGGCGAGGTCGACGCGGGCTTCGTGTTCGCCACCGACGCCGCGATCATGCCCGAGCGCGTGAAGGTCGCACTGACCGTGCCGACGCAAACCCCCGTGACTTATCCGATTGCGCTCGTGGAGGGCAGCCGCCATGCAGCGGATGCGAAGGCCTTCATCGCCTACGTGCTGTCGCCCGCCGGGCAGACCATACTCGCGAAGTATGGCTTCAAGCCGGCCGGCACGGCGCACTGATCCGCCCGCGCAAGAGGAGCGCCCCTCATGGGACAGGTCTGGGTTCCGCTGCTGCTCTCGCTGAAGGTCGCCGGCTGGGCCACGGCGTTGAACGTCGTGTTCGGCGTGGCCGCCGGCTACGGTCTCGCGCGCTGGCATTCCGGCGCGCGAGACCTGCTCGATTCGCTGCTGACGCTGCCGCTCGTCATGCCGCCCACGGTTCTCGGGTACTACCTGCTCGTGCTGGTCGGGCGGCGCGGCGTATTTGGCCGCTGGCTCGACAGCCTCGGCATCCAGCTCGTGTTCACGTGGCAAGGCGCCGTCCTGGCGTCGATGGTCGTGGCGTTCCCGCTCGTGCTGAAGTCGGCGCGCGCCGCATTCGAATCGGTCGATCCGCAACTGGAGCGTGCTGCGCGCACGCTCGGCATCAGCGAGGCCGCGATCTTCTTTCGCGTGACGCTGCCGCTCGCCATGCGCGGCATCGTGGCAGGCACGCTGCTCGCATTTGCGCGCGCGCTCGGCGAGTTTGGTGCGACGCTGATGATCGCGGGCAATCTGCCGGGCCGCACGCAAACGCTTTCCGTTGCGATCTATTCGGCTGTGCAGGCGGGCGACGACAGCACGGCGAATTTCCTCGTGGTCGTCACCTCGGTCACGTGCGTCGTGATTCTCGTGCTCGCGGGCAGGCTGGTGCCGCAGCACTCGCTGTTGACCTCGCGTTGATCTCACGCTTAGCGCCATGTCCCTGACCGTCGCTGTCCGTAAAACGCTCGAATCCGCCGGACGCCGTTTTCTGCTCGACGTCGCGTTCGAAACGCACGCACAGCGCGTCGTGCTGTTCGGCCCATCGGGTTCGGGGAAGACGCTGACCCTGCAGGCGGTCGCGGGCCTCCTGAGGCCCGACGAAGGCGTGATTCGTCTGGGCGGGCAAGCGCTGTTCGACAGCGCGAGCGGCATCGACCTGAAGCCGCAGATGCGCCGGATCGCGTATCTGTTCCAGGACTACGCGTTGTTTCCCCATCTGAATGTGCAGCAGAACATTGCGTTCGGGCTGCACAAGGGATGGTTCAATCCGGCGCGCCGCGATGCGCATCCCGACGTCGAATACTGGCTCGATGCGCTCGAGCTGCGTGGCGTGGCGGGCAGCCATCCCGTGCACCTTTCGGGCGGCCAGAAACAGCGCGTGGCGCTCGCGCGCGCGCTGGTCTCGAAGCCGCAGCTGCTGCTGCTCGACGAGCCATTCTCGGCGCTCGATCACGCGCTGCGCGAACGTATGCGCCGCGAACTGCTGGCGCTGCAGACGCGCCTGGACATTCCCATGCTGCTCATCACGCACGACCCCGAAGATGTCGCCGCGTTTGGCGACGAGGTGGTGCCGCTCATCGACGGGCACGTCGACACCGAGGCGCTGCCGGATGCGCTCACGTATCGAACGCGCGCGATGCCTTAGCCCTGCACGCGCTCGACCGGATGATGATCGAGCCACGCCGATTCCGCGTCGTCGTACAGCCGCGAGCGCGTGAGAAAGCGCAGCCCGGTTGGGCGCTCCAGCGAGAACATGCCGCCATTGCCTGGCACGCAGTCGATAATGAGCTGCGTGTGCTGCCAGTATTCGAACTGCGATTCGCTCATGTAGAACGGTGCGCCCGCGATCACGCCGAGCTTCACATCGGCATTGCCGACCATGAACTCGCCCGCGGGAAAGCACATGGGCGCGCTGCCGTCGCAGCAGCCGCCCGACTGGTGGAAAAGCACTGGGCCGTGCTGCGCCACCAGCTTTTGGATCAGCGCGACGGCCGCCGGCGTTGCAACGACGCGGGACACCTCTTCGGCCATGGTCAGCTCTCCCAACCGTTCCGCGCCCCGCCTCAAGCGGCGAGGCGCGCAGCACACATCAGAAAAAGCCGAGCGGCTTGTCGCTATAGCTCACCAGCAGGTTTTTCGTCTGCTGATAATGGTCGAGCATCATCTTGTGGTTCTCGCGCCCGATGCCCGATTGCTTGTAGCCGCCAAACGCCGCGTGCGCCGGGTAGGCGTGATAGCAGTTCGTCCATACACGCCCCGCCTGGATCGCGCGGCCGAAGCGGTAGGCACGCGTGCCGTCGCGCGTCCAGATGCCGGCGCCAAGCCCGTAGAGCGTGTCGTTGGCGATTTGCAGCGCTTCTTCCTCGGTCTTGAACGTCGTGACCGAGACGACTGGCCCGAAGATTTCCTCCTGGAAAATGCGCATCTTGTTGTGGCCGCGGAACACGGTTGGCTTGATGTAGTAGCCATTCTTCAGCTCGCCATCGAGCGGGTTGCGCTCTCCGCCCGTGAGGCATTGCGCGCCTTCCTGCTTGCCGAGATCGAGGTACGAGAGGATTTTCTCGAGCTGCTCCTGCGAGGCCTGCGCGCCGATCATCGTTTTCGGATCGAGCGGATGCCCCTGGACGATCGCGCCCACGCGCTTGAGCGCGCGTTCCATGAACCGGTCGTAGATTTTCTCGTCGACGAGCGCACGCGACGGGCACGTGCACACTTCGCCCTGATTGAGCGCGAACATCGTGAAGCCTTCCAGCGCCTTGTCGAGAAAGCTGTCGTCGTGATCCATCACGTCGGCAAAGAAGATGTTGGGGCTCTTGCCGCCCAGCTCCAGCGTGACGGGAATGATGTTCTGGCTCGCATACTGCATGATGAGCCGGCCCGTTGTGGTCTCGCCCGTGAAGGCGATCTTCGCGATGCGCTTGTTCGAGGCGAGCGGCTTGCCCGCTTCGAGACCAAAACCGTTCACCACATTGACCACGCCGGGCGGCAGCAGGTCCTGGATCAGCTCGATCAGCACGAGGACCGAGGCCGGCGTTTGCTCGGCGGGCTTGAGCACGACGCAGTTGCCGGCAGCGAGCGCCGGCGCGAGCTTCCACGTGGCCATCAAGATCGGGAAATTCCACGGAATGATCTGGCCCACCACACCGAGCGGCTCGTGAAAGTGGTACGCGACCGTGCTGTCGTCGATCTGCGAAATGGCGCCTTCCTGCGCGCGGATCGCGCTCGCGAAATAGCGGAAGTGGTCGATCGCGAGCGGAATATCGGCGGCCATGCTTTCGCGCAGCGGCTTGCCGTTGTCGATGGTTTCCGCCACCGCGAGCCGCGTGAGGTTGGCCTCGATGCGCTCGGCGATCTTGTTCAGCAGATTCGCGCGGTCGGCGGGGGCGGTGCGGCCCCAGGCGTCCTTCGCCTTGTGGGCGGTGTCGAGCGCCAACTCGATGTCGGCTTCGCGCGAGCGCGGGATCGACGTGAACGGCTCGCCCGTGACCGGCGAGATGTTGTCGAAGTACTCATTGCCGACGGGCTTGACCCACTGCCCGCCGATGAAATTGTCGTATTGCTTGCGGAAGGGATATTCCGTGGTGAGATATTGCAGTTCTGCGTGGTTCATGGGCGTGCTCCTCGCATATCGGCCGAACAGGGGTTGGACCACTTCGTTATATCGCAAGGAATACTACGCCCCTATTCGGACAATTTCCGAAGTTTTGGTTTTGCGCCGCACAAGCCAGGAGCGACAGCGCCGGCGCCAGGTCGGCACCGGGGAAGAATTCGCGTAATATATCACCGAATATATCGAGGGGCGAAACGCGCGATGTTCATCCGGCAACTCAACTACCTGGTTACGTTGGCAAAGGAGCGGCATTTCGCGCGCGCTGCGGAGCTTTGCAACGTGACGCAACCGGCACTTTCGTCCGCGATACGCAGTCTCGAGAACGAACTGGGTCTCGTGATCGTGAGGCGCGGCCGCCGCTTTCTCGGGTTCACCGAGGAAGGCGAGCGCGTGCTAGGTTGGGCACGGCAGACGATCGCGGCCCTCGACCATATGAGGCAGGACGTCTGCGCTTCGAACCTGTTGACCGGCACCGTGAGGATCGGGGTGATTCCCACGACGATGCCAGTCGTGAGCCTCATGATCGCAAGCTGCCGTGAAGCGCATCCCATGCTCCGCTATGCGGTGCGCTCGCTGAGTTCGGACGCCATATTGCGGCAGCTCGACGAATATGAGCTCGACGTTGGCTTCACCTATCTCGACGATCACACACAGGCCGGATTCGAAGTGCTGCCGCTCTACCGCGAACGCTATGTCCTGGTCTCGCCATCCGGATCGGGTGAGCATGCACGCATCGGTGCCGCGCGTTGGGACGCACTGGGCGGTTTGCAGTTTGGTCTTCTGGACTCCTCAATGCAGAACCGCCAGGTCATCAACGCCGCGTTTCGTCGCGCGGGCGTTCAGCCCAAAGTCGTTGTCGAGGCTGACTCGTTGCTCACCTTGATGTCGAATGTCCTGCATGCAGGGCTTCACACGGTATTGCCTCATAGCGTGCTGTGCGTCAACGACAGTACCGGGCGGGACACGGTCACTCCGCTCGAGCCCGAACTC
Organism: Paraburkholderia sp. J10-1; assembly: GCF_905220165.1. Taxonomy (NCBI): domain Bacteria; kingdom Pseudomonadati; phylum Pseudomonadota; class Betaproteobacteria; order Burkholderiales; family Burkholderiaceae; genus Paraburkholderia; species Paraburkholderia sp. J10-1. The sequence goes on from NZ_CAJMYW010000001.1 coordinate 1,454,571, forward strand.
ACCCGGGAGATCGGCCTGATAGCCCGCGACCTTCCGTCCCGCCCGCCGCTCGTGGCAGCCCTGTGGCGGGCGGCGAAACACCTCGATCTGCAAACGAGGTTCGACGCATTCCTCGATCGGCCGCGCGCGATTGGTGAAGTGCCGGCGAGCGTTTCATAAGCCGCACTTATCAGGTGATACGTCGAAAAGATTGGATCTGCATTCCGCTTCTCGTCGACACTCTGTCCGTCGATCGGTCGCAGGTAGCGCGATCGGACAGCCGGTGGCGCCCACGGCGCTTCCGGTTCCTCGCCCATCAGAGTGGAGACAGATATCGTGGCAAAAATTGTTTGTGTGCTGTATGACGACCCGGTCAACGGTATGCCGAAGCAGTACGCCCGTGACACCCTTCCTGAAATCACGCGCTATCCCGACGGGCAGACCACGCCGACGCCCCGCGCAATCGACTTCACGCCGGGGCATTTGCTGGGCTGCGTGTCAGGCGAGCTAGGCCTGCGCAAGTATCTGGAGTCGAACGACCACCAGCTGGTGGTGACCTCCAGCAAAGACGGCGCCGACAGCGTGCTCGACCGCGAATTGCACGACGCCGAGATCGTGATCTCGCAGCCGTTCTGGCCGGCGTACATGACGGCCGAGCGCATTGCGAAGGCCCCGAAGCTCAAGATGATCGTCACCGCCGGGATCGGTTCGGATCACACCGATTTGCAGGCGGCCATGGATCGCGGGATCACCGTGGCGGAAGTCACCTATTGCAACAGTAACAGCGTGGCCGAGCACGTCGTGATGACGACGCTCGCTCTCGTGCGCAACTATATTCCGTCGCACAACTGGGCCAATGAAGGCGGCTGGAACATTGCCGATTGCGTCGAGCGCTCGTATGACGTCGAGGGCATGCATGTCGGCACGGTGGCGGCAGGCCGTATCGGTTTGCGCGTGCTGCGCCTGCTCAAGCCGTTCGACATGAAGCTGCATTACCTCGATCGTCACCGCCTGCCCGAATCGGTGGAGAAGGAGCTCAATCTCACCCATCACACGAGCCTCGAAAGCTTGACCCGCGTGTGCGACGTGGTCACGCTGAACTGCCCGCTGCATCCGGAAACCGAGCACATGATCAACGCGGCGACGTTGAAGAACTTCAAGCGCGGCGCTTATCTGATCAATACGGCTCGAGGCAAGCTGTGCGACCGCGACGCGATCGTCGATGCGCTGAAAAGCGGTCAGCTGGCGGGCTACGGCGGCGATGTGTGGTTCCCTCAGCCGGCACCGGCGGATCATCCGTGGCGCAGCATGCCGCATCAGGGGATGACGCCTCACATCTCCGGCACCAGCCTCTCCGCACAGGCCCGCTACGCAGCGGGAACGCGCGAGATCCTCGAGTGCTACTTCGAAGGCCGCCCGATTCGCGACGAATATCTGATCGTGCAGGGTGGCAAGCTCGCCGGTGTCGGTGCGCACTCGTACAGCGCGGGCAACGCGACTAAGGGATCGGAAGAAGCGGCCCGCTTCAAGGTGGCCTGATGTCGATGACGACCCCGTCTGCCGCACCCGCCGGCACCAACGGGGCCTCTACGTGGCGCGCCCAGGCGGTGAGAATACTGCTTGCTGGCCTGGGTGCGTTCGTGGCGTTGGCTCTCGTGGGCATGCTGGCGCAGACGACCTCGGAACCGTGGATTCTCGGTTCATTCGGGGCCACCTGCGTTCTGCTGTTCGGCTTTCCGTCAAGCCCGTTCTCTCAGCCGCGAAACGTTGTCGGAGGACACGTTCTGACGTCGTTGACGGGCTTGGTGTGTTTGCATCTGTTTGGCCCGGGATACGTGCCGATGGCAGGCGCCGCAGCGTGCGCATTGATGTTGATGATGATGACGCGCACAGTTCATCCACCGGCCGGCAGCAATCCGGTCATTATCTTCGCGGCGCAGCCAGGATGGTCTTTCCTGGCACTCCCAACGATGGCTGGCGCGGTGTCGCTGGTATTGATCGGCTGGCTGTATTGGGCAATCGTCAAGCGCGGCACGTGGCCAAACCGGGCAGGGTGATTCTCGAGCGTGCCTGGATCAGGGCCGCTTGGCCCACACGCAGGTGATGCGTGGCACCGGCTGGGCGCTGGACGGCCGTTTCAGCACGGCTGCCCAGCCATTCCCGGTCAGTAGCGCTTTTTCGGCGGCAACGACCGTTTGATCTGCTTGCGCAGGCGTGCCACTGCGGCAGCCTTCTTGCGTTTGCGTACTGCGGTCGGCTTTTCATAGGCTGTCCGGGCGCGAAGTTCCGGAATCAAGCCAGTGCGCTCGATTGCGCGACGGAAACGACGCAATGCAACTTCCACGGGCTCGTCAGGTTTCAGAATTACGGTAGTCAATTGTTTTCCTGGTTGAAATCCAGCAGCAATAGTGGATGGTGATCTGGATGTGCACGCAGCGTCGTGGTACCGGTAAGGGTCACAGTCGACGCTTGCGTACCGCGCCATCAACGACGGCGAAATGCAGGTCTTTGCGTTGCGCCGCCGCTGCGGTCATCCTTATGACGAAAATTGATTCGTCCTTTCGTGAGATCGTACACCGAGAGTTCCAGCGTTACCCGGTCGCCTGCAATGATGCGAATGTGATTCTTGCGCATACGACCAGAAGCGTACGCCGCTACCATCACACCATTGTCGAGCGTGACGCGGTAGCGGTTGTCTGGCAGTACTTCGTCGACGATACCGTCGAGTTCCAGCAGTTCTTCTTTGGCCATTCAAGGTTCCTGATCAATTGGCGGGACATGGGGTCGGTGCTGCATTGAGGTAGACGCCGCGAGCGCTGATCGACACGCGCTCGCGCGGTAGTGAGAAGCAAGGAGTTTGCTGGGCAGCCCTTGCGTCCGGGAAGTCGCTGACACCGCCGTGTCCGGGCGGCGAATCAGATACGCGAGGGGATGGGGTCAGACGCGGCGGCTCGCAATACAGCTCCGATGCGAGTCGGGGCGTGCAGTCCAGCGAGCACTGTTATCGCCGGCCTCACTGAACTATCGATCAAAGGAAAGTTCGCCGCTAACCAACACGTGTCGCTTAAGTGCTGTGCGAAGCAAACGAACCCTGCATTGTAACCGAAGGCCGCCGTCTGCCTGCCACTATCGGCGGGGCCAGAAGGAAAGATGTTGTCGGCCATGTGTGCCGACGAGGCGCGGTGCGGGATCGCGGCGATGCTTGGGCGCGTTTGCTTGCGCGCGCCCTGGTGCCTCAGATGCGTTGGGTACTTCGAATCGTGGCGTTGCCTTTAGCCGCGCGTGTCGACCCAATTGCGTGCCCAGCGCGCCGAGTGCTGCAGCGCCTGCTCTTCGCTCGCGAAGTAATCGAGCGAATAGAACTGGTAGCAGCCTTCGGCTCGCGCGCTATCGGTGCGTTCGAGCAACAGGTTTGAGGAAAAGCTACCGTCGGGCAAACGATGCGCCGAGGGTTGGACGGCATAGCCGTTGTATTGTTGAACTTGTTTGTTTTGCATTTTAATTTTATTGATGTTCGATAGGCGTGTGCCGTGCGAAATGTGCACGGATGCGCCGATCCAAAGCCATTGCAAGCCGAATCTGAAACAGTCGGAGAGCGAAAAAGGGCGTTGAAGCCAGAGGGGAGAATGAGGTGCAACGAGGCGTGTGGCGCGTGGCACGCTGCTGAACGAGCAGGTGCAGCAAAAAGCGATTGCGCCAACTATGGGAGACAAAGCTCCGCGAGGGTGTCGCTGCAGCCCGGCGTCCGTTGTCGGATGCCGGGCCCTTCAAACTTTACAGCGGCTTGATGTTAGCCGCTTGCAGACCCTTCGGGCCTTGCTTCGTTTCGAAGCTCACCTTCTGATTTTCAGCCAGCGTCTTGAAGCCGTCGGTCTTGATCTCGGAGAAGTGAGCGAACAGGTCGTCGCCGCCCTTGTCCGGGGTAATGAAGCCAAAGCCTTTGCTGTCGTTGAACCACTTAACGGTACCGGTTTCCATGAAGAATCCTTGAGAAAAAAACGAAAATTTGCTCTTAAAGAGCGCCTGAAGCGACAAGGAGGGAGAGGACCACGAATACCGCCGGGAGGCGAGCAATTGATGAACAGCAATCGAACTTCCTGACCTTCGCCCGGCACATTACCCGACGGCTGGGTCGGCGTCAATAAGTATCTTGTAACTGAATCCCCATGCGGCCCGTTTTGCAGACGAAGCGATGCGGCCCTTGCCCGGCTGGGCGCATGCGCCTGCCGCATGCACCTGTTACAGCGACGGCTACTCGATACCTCGGACCCTGGCGGGAAAATATTCGAGAAGCCAGTCGATGAACACCCGCAAACGATGGGTTACGTACCGGTTCTGCGGATACACGACATGAAACGGATACGACGGCGGCCGCCATTTCTTCAGTATCTCCACGAGCGATCCATCCCGCAGCGCGGAATTGGCGGCATGAGCAAAGGTTTGAACGATCCCGAGTCCCGCGACGCCGGCGGCCAGATGCGCATTGCTTTCGTTGATGCCGAGCCGGTGTTCGATTTTTATCTCGGTGCGCTCGCCTCTGTGCTCGAAACGAAATGGCATGGCCCTGCCGGTCTGGGTGGAGATGTAGCCGATCAACCGGTGTCCATTTCTCAACTCGTCCGGATACGCGGGAACGCCATAGTGCTTCAGATAGGCGGGCGTGGCGCATGTCACCATCGTCGCTTCGCCGATACTGCGCGCGACGAGCGATGAGTTGTCGAGCGGGCCGCCCCGGATGACGCAATCGACGTTGTCGCCGATCAGATCGACCGAGCGGTCGGCGACGCCCAGATCGATTCGGATGTCCGGGTAACGTGCCATGAAGTCCGGAAGCAGGGGAATCAGCACGTCGCGTGCCGTCAAGCCGCCAACGTCGATGCGCAAATTGCCGCGCGGATTGCTCCGTGCCACGCTGAACGACGAATCGATGTCTTCGAGGTCCCGAAGCACGCGCGTGACCTTGGCGTAGTAGTCCTGACCTTCCGGCGTTACGGTGACTTTGCGCGTTGTGCGCTGGAGCAGCTTTACGCCGAGGTGCGCCTCGAGCTCCTGAACCAGCTTGCTCATCGTGGTGTTGGGTATGTCGAGCGACTCCGCGGCTCGCGTAAAACTGCCCGCTTCCACCACGCGGCTGAAAGCCCGCATTGCCAGCAACTGATCCATCGCGAACGGACTCCCGAAAACCCGACCGGATGTCAGGTGCGTCGATTATACATGGTGGTGGATAGTCATTTCATTGTTTCCATATTTATCAAAAAACCGCTTTTCCCTAAAGTGCTTTCCATGCAGTGCGCGACGGACTCAGGCAGCGACGAAAACACGGTCGGACGCATTTGCAGATCCCTTTCACACCACGCAACGGAGCACATCATGAGCAAGCAACTGAACGGCAAGATCGCACTCGTCACGGGCGGCAGCACGGGCATTGGCCTCGCCGCAGCGCAGGAACTCGCGGAGCAGGGCGCGCGTGTGTTCATCACCGGCCGCCGGCAGGCCGAACTCGACGCCGCGGTAGCGGCCATCGGCCCGGCGGCCACGGCCATCCGGGCGGACGCCTCGGTGCTGTCGGATCTGGACGAGGTCTACGCCCAGATCGCCAAAGCGGCCGGCAAGCTCGACATCCTCTTTGCGAATGCCGGCGGCGGGGACATGCTGCCGCTCGGCGCCATCACCGAAGAGCATTTCGACCGGATCTTCGGGACGAATGTGCGCGGCGTGCTGTTCACCGTGCAGAAGGCATTGCCGCTGCTGGTCGACGGCGCATCGGTCATCCTGACATCGTCCATCACGTCGGTAACCGGTACGGCCAACTTCAGCGTGTATAGCGCGAGCAAGGCGGCGGTGCGCAATTTCGTCCGCTCGTGGGCGCTGGACCTGAAGGAACGTGGCATTCGCGTGAACGTCGTCAGCCCGGGCCCGATCCGCACGCCTGGCCTTGGCGGCCTCGTGCCCGACGAAGCCCGTCAGGGGCTGTACGACGCGCTGGCTGCGCAAGTGCCGCTCGGCCGCCTGGGTGAGCCTGAAGAAATCGGCAAGGCGGTTGCCTTCCTCGCTTCGGACTCGGCCAGCTTCATCAACGGAACCGAGCTCTTCGTGGACGGCGGCATGGCCCAGGTCTGATAGGGCCGAGGCAGGGCGGATATCCGCTTTCGATCGATTCCGCCCATGCCTGTGATAACACGAGGATGGCCGGCTGGTGCCAGGCGCAGTCGGCCGTAGCTGAACCAGGTTCGCGAACCCATTGCCGCGTTTCGAGTTGCCTTGTGACTACGCGAGGCGCCAGACCTTGGACGTGGCCAACGTGAACCTAGGGCTTCAGCACGGTTTTGACGATCTCGCTGACTGCTTCCCTGGCCTTGGCCGCCGCATTCTCGTCGTACGCGATGGTTGTCCCGCGCTCGACGCACGAATCGCTGTAACTAAACGGTTGCCTCGTTTTGGCGTTGACGACCAGCCCGTTTTCGATCTCGACAGCCGCGCAGTTACGCGTGGTCTGTGCTTGGGGTAACTGCAGCGGTTGCTTGAGTGCTCGCGCGTCGAAGAAATGGCTGGCGCCGGCGTACTCAGTCAACTGGACATCGCTCACTTTCGTTTTTAGACGTTCCACATAGGCGCGGCAGGGCGCGACTGGATTGTAGTTGTCTGCCGTCCCCTGGAAAATGCGAACCGGTCTGGAAACGACATCCTCGTCTTCGAGATAGGTGTAGGTACAGTCAGGATAGAACGCGATAAACGCCGCGAACTGGGTGCCGGGTTGGGCGTGCATCTTCTGGAACCGCTTCAGGCTTGCATAAAGCGCGTTCTGCCCGCCACGCGAGAATCCCATGAGCACGATCCGGTTCGGGTCGATTCTCGGGTGCTTCGCAAGCGCCGCCATCGCGCGATAGGCGTCTTCGGTCTGTGCAAGGCGGCCGAGTTGCGATTGATCGTTGATCGTGCTGACGATCCCGCGGCCCGAGAAGCTGTCGATCACAAAGGTCGCAACACCGAGCGAAAGAAAGTACTCCTCCCAGTCTGTGACGCTGCTGCCGACGCCGCCAGAAGCATGCAGCATGATGACAAGCGGCAGCCGGTCCGTGCCGGGCCGGGGAATCCGAAGCTCGCCTGCCACCGTGACAGGTTTGCCATCCTCGCGGCCGCTCAGGAATTCCTGGTCGGTGAGCGTCACGGACGGAATCGGGATGACCTCCATTCGCGTGACCTGCGCGTGCACGGCGTTCGCGAGACAGCTGCCAATGCAGATCAAGGCGATCTGGATGAGCGCAGTGATGTTTGCTTTCGACATGGCATTCCTCGTCTTCGGTGCTGGATCACGCAATGACTTACGAAGTCCAGTATAGGAAGACGTGGAGAGAGCGGTCGATTGTCTTGGTGTTCTGCTGCGAGAATCGCTATCAGACAGTTGCAATAGCCACTAACGCGAGACTTGCCGGCTCGTCCTTATCGGGCCGTTGCTGCATGCTTCTGGTTTCCATCCGTCGTTCTCCTGATACACACGACTTTCGGTTGAGTCATTTCCTCGTAGGCAAACCTGACACCTTCGCGGCCGAGGCTGCCGTACTTGAAGCCGCCGAACGGCATGGCATCGATCCGGTAATCCGATGAGTCGTTGATCATGACCCCGCCGGCTTCCAGTTCGTCGGCTGCCTTGAGTGCGGTTGGCGTCTAAAGCGTAAGCGAGCCTTCCACGGAAATGACGCAGGAACCGCCGACGCTCACGGTTCCGTTCGCGTCCACGCTTATCCTGACTTTGCCATCCCGGCCGACGCAGCGTCCCTGAGCCGCCACGTAATCGGTTCCGCCGGCCGGCAACAGGCCGCGCTGCCACTGGAAGGCCGCGACGCTGCCGTTGCCGCTTCCGCAGACAGGGTCCTCGTCCACACCACAAGAGGGTGCAAATGTGCGCACTTCTATAGCCGCGTCGTCGCCGCGCTCGCGAGCGCCGAATACGGTCAAACCCGTCACACCCAGGCGGCGCTCGAGCTCTGCCAGTCTCGCGAGATCAGGTCGAAGCGCGAGTACGGAAGCCGCATCGTTTAGTTGTGCCACGATCCAGATGGGACCCACGTTCACGATCCCCGGCGCAGCCTTCAGGTCCACTTTGCAGCCGAGAATGCGCTCCAGCTCCGCTAGTTCCGCCGTGTGAACTGGCTCGAGCTTCGCAGGCGGCAGACGGAAGTGGAGTTCGCGATCTGCCTCACGCGCTCCGATCGTCAATTCGACCAGGCCGATTCCGCATTGCTGAGTCAATCGGCCGGTTCGGCGAGGTATGACGCGCCCGGCTTCCAGGAGGGCGTACGCACTGCCCAGCGTCGGATGCCCTGCGAAAGGAAGCTCGCTACGGGGCGTGAAAATCTTCAAGCAATAGTCGGCGTCGGCTGTCGTGGCGGGAAGGACGAACGTCGTTTCCGAGAGGTTCGTCCATCTCGCGATAGCCTGCATCGCGTCGACCGTGAGGCCCTGCGCGTCCATGACTACGGCCACTGGATTGCCTAGCAGCGGTTGGGAGGAAAAGACGTCGACAACGTTATAGGATCGATTCATGTTCTCCTCATCTGAATTGCGCTGACTCGCCTGGCTCAGGCTGCGCTCACGCTGTCGAGTTCGGTCCGGGTGAGACCGTATTTCGCCATGCGGGTACGATGATCCGCCGAGCCAAGGTATTTTCGAAGCTGTTCGTTCACGGCCTGTAGAAGCGCATGATTGTTCTGGTTGAACGAAAAGGCGCCGACAGGCGCTCCGCCTTCCTTGTTCGTTTCGAGAGCAACCATTTCCAGTGCCTGATTGGCACCAGCGAGGGCACGGCTTCCCACCGCCGTGCTCGCGTAGGCGTCGATCTCTCCTGCGAGCAGTGCGTCGATCGCGAGAGGCTGGTCCTTGAAGGCCACGATCTGCCTATCGTTCACGCCCGCCGAGATGGCCGCATCGTACTGAACCGTCCCGGCAACGATCCCGAGCCGCGCGTCGTTGTGCGCGGCGACGGCCCGGTAGCTTGCAAGCGCTTTCGGATTGCCATGGCGAAGCAAAAAGCCATCGGCCAGCGACCATACGGGCGCGCTGAATGCAACGCGCAGCGCGCGCTCGGCCGTCACGAAAATGGGCACGTTCATGTCCCAGCGACCATCCTGCACGCCAGGCAGCAGTTCATCGAACGAGGTCAAATGATGTTCGATCGCGGACACACCGATCGCTCGCAGCACCACGTCGGCCAGCTCGATGTCGGCGCCCGTCGCGCGATGATCTTCACCCGTCCAGTAGAAGGGGGGCTCCTCGAGATAGGCGACGCTTACTTTCATAGTAGTACTCCACATGTTCAGGGCAATGGCGTGTCAGGCAGCAGCAGCGTCCAGAACCGACGAGAGCGCAGACAACGCGGGTTGCAGGCGCGCAGGCGGCAGATAGCCGAAGCCCAGCCGGAATACGCGGCTGCTCTCGCCAAACCATGCGCCGGATGCCAGTTGCAGATCACGACCTGGCAACAGATCCCAGAAGCGCGAGACGGCAGCCTCGTCGAATGCCTCGGCGCGCAGGCGCACGCAGCACAGCGCGCCTGCGTCGGGCCGGACCCATTCGATGCGTTCGCGCTCGCTCTCGCACCACTGCGTCAGTTCCTTGAGCGCGTGGGCGAGCAACTGGCGGCGCGGCGCGAGCACACCTTCCCTGTGACGCAAAAGGACGGTGGCGAGCGTCTCGTCGAGCACGGAACCCGAGATCACGGTATTCATCTTGGCGACAGTCAAACGCGCCCGAAGATCGCTGTCTGCCACCGTGAGCCAGCCGGTGCGCAAGCCCGGCGCGCCGAGCGCCTTCGATACCGATGCGCCGGTGACGATGCGCGCGTCGAGCGCCGCAAAACTATCGGCCACGGCGTTGTCGCCATAAGCGGCTTCCCGATAGGTCTCGTCGACGAAAAGTATCGCTTCCGGAGAGTGCCTTTCCATGAGCACAAGCAGCTTCTCGATGTCGGCGCGAGACGTCTGGACGCCAGCGGGATTTTGCGGCGAGGCGAGGCTGACGAGCTTCGTTTTCGAGGACAGGCTTGCCTCGATCTGTTCCAGATCCAGCCGATAGCCATGCTCAAACGAGAGCTTGATCTCGCGGACGTCGACGCCGGCTCCGAGCAGACAGTCACGACTTGGCGGAAAGCACGGCGTTGCGAGGACCGCCTCGTCGCCGGGCCGGCAGACTTCGAAAGCGAGCAGGAAGAGCCCGAGCGCAGTGCCTTGTGTCGTGATGATCTGCTCGGCCGGCACGCCGCAGCCTTCTGCGATGGCTTCGCGCAGCGCCAACGAACCTGCCGAGGTTCCATAGCCGAGTTTCAGATTGCGTATGCCGTCCAGACCCGCCAGGTCCAGCAATGCGCCGACCGTCAAGTCTTGCGACGTGCTCTCCGCCAGATTGAATGGCCGATTCACATCGAGCAGCGAGATGATCTCGTTGCGCGGAAATCTCCCGCGCCATGCGTGGGCATGCGCTTCGTCGAAGCCAGTCCCGCGCTTTTCATCGAAAGCCTGTTGGAGTGCGTTCATGCTTGTACCTTGCCTTTGCCGTGGGTCATTCGTCAGACGACGCATTGGGAGCCTCCGGGCGACCGCTCCCGCCATGCCGTGACGGAAATCCCAGCCGTGCGCAGGGCCTTGCTGCGCTACGGAATCGGGTTCCATCGGACGCGATTGCATTGCACGCATCGTAGCGTTCTCTCGCGGACCATAACAGTCACAATTTTCCGGAGAATCGACCAACACAATTTACCTTGGCGAGTCGCGGCGCGACGTCGATAATCTGGGTTGATTCCGCTACGAGCGCTTACATGGACACGCACACGCCGTTTCGTTACGAGCAACTGGCCGAACTCATCGTCGGCATGATCAACAACGGCGCGCTCGCACCGGGCATGCGGCTGCCCTCGGTGCGCGCGATCAGCGAGCAGCACCGCATGAGCGTTTCCACGGCGTTGCAGGCGTATCGCATGCTCGAAGATCGGGGCATTCTTGTCTCGCGTCCGCAGTCGGGCTTCTACGTCGCGGCCGCGCGCCGTGGCGCCCTCGCATTGCCGTCGGCCTCGCGGCCGCGCGCGAAGGCGTCGACGGTGTCGATCAGTGCAGCGGTCGCGGCGCTGCTCGAGCACGCATCGAATTCGACGCTCGTTCCTCTTGGCTGTGCCGTGCCCGACGCCGCGCTGCTGCAATCGAAGCGGCTCGACCTCGGGCTCGCGCGCGCTGCGCGACAGCACGGTATGCGCTACAACACCTATAGCCCGCCGCACGGCGAACCGCGCCTGCGGCGGGAGATCGCAAGGCGCGCGATGCGCGTCGGGCACGCGCTGTCGCCCGACGACGTGCTCGTGACTTGCGGCTGCACCGAGGCGCTCACGCTCGCGCTTTCGGCTGTCGCCAGTCGCGGCGATACGATCGCAATCGAATCTCCCACCTATTTCGGATTCCTTCACACTATTGAGATGCTCGGCCTGAAGGCATTCGAGCTGCCGACTCACCCGACGCACGGCATCGACGTCGGTGCACTCGCACGCTTGCTGGAGACCGAACCGGTGGCGGCCTGTTTGCTGTCGTCGAGCTTCAACAATCCACTTGGCTCCGCGATGGCCGAAGCCGACAAACTTGCGCTTCTCGCCGTGCTGGCGCGGCACGCCGTACCGCTCATCGAAGACGACGTCTATGGTGACATTCACTTCGGTCGCGATCGGCCGAAGCCGTTCATCGCACTCGATGGCGGCGCCAATACGATCTACTGCAGCTCGTTTTCGAAATCGCTTGCCCCCGGATACCGGGTCGGGTGGATTGCGGCCGGCGCCTACACGCAGCAAGTGATGGAGCGCAAGCTCGCGTTCAGCCTCTGCTGCCCGGTTTTGCCTCAGATCGCACTCGCAGACTTCCTCGAGAGTGGCGCCTACGATTCGCACTTGCGCAGCATCCGCCGAATCTTCGAAGAGAACCTGGCGCGCATGACCCGTACCATCGAGGCAAGCTTCCCCGCCGAAACGAAAGTCAGCCGGCCAGCAGGCGGCTTTGTACTATGGCTCGAATTGCCAAGACGCTTCGATTCGCGCGCGCTTTTCGACGAGGCGCTCGAGCAAGGCATTTGCTTCGCACCCGGCGATGTTTTTTCGGCGAGCCGGCGCTTTCGCAATTGCCTTCGCCTGAGCGCCGGGCACGACTGGGACGAGCGTATGGAAGACGGCGTCCGCCGCCTTGGCCGGCTCGCATGCGCACAGCTCGCGCGCCAGTCGGCGTTGGCGAATGAGACTGGCGTAACGAAGTTGAGCAGATTGCCGTCCGGAGTCCGAAACAGCCGTGAACGATTTTCCGATGAGTGACAGGCCGGAAGCAAGCGCGCGCGATCGACCTCTCATCACGTTCAATTCACGCCCGCAAGGCCGCTATGATCCCGTGCATGCAGTCAGACATGGAAGCTCAATTCTCGACAGAGGCGGTTTTGCGTTTTCGTGGGGCACGTCTGGAAACCTGATTTTTCCGCTCGACAGCAAAGGCCTCTGCGCGAGCGGCTCGCTCGGCCGCCCATGACGGATTGATCCGGCTCTCAACCTGGCTGAAGGTGAAAGGCAGGTCGGCTTGCTCAGGTTGCCAGTCGGCGTCGATGATCGCGCCAGTCCGACGATGCGTCATCGTCAATGCGCTTTCAGCTTCTGGTTCGAGCCCGCAGTGCCGCATTCCCCACAAGCGAAGGGTCAGCATCACCCCGTCGAGCTCGCGCGTCTTGTCAGTGATGCAGTAGGCGTACCGCTTGGGTCGATCCTGATAGAGCCGACGCTCGATCAGCTCGTTGTCCTCCATTGTCCTGAGGCGCTGGGCAAGCAGATTGGGCGACATCCCGGTCTGTGCCTGAATACCATCGAAGCGATCATTACCCATTCGAAGTTCGCGCAGGATCAGGATAGTCCATCGATCCGCAATGACGGCAGCCGCACGGGCGAGGGGACAACGCGTCTCGCCAGTATCCTGTTGTTTCATCTCGATCCCTCACTAAACCCTGCATTCTGAACCTGTCGGCGCAGCGAACCAAGATCGCTAACGTTCATCGACGCCGTCTTTGTGCTTTACAAGTTGTGTCGCTTCAAATATTGTAGTCACACATTTGGCGCACCAGAAGGGTTCTCAACATGGCAAATCGATCTGCACCTGGGCTGACGTATGAACCCGATTTGACGGGGCTGCTCATCGTCGATCCCTATAATGATTTCTTGTCGGAGGGCGGCAAGCTCTACGAACTCTGCCGCGCGACCTTGGAGGCGAACAACGTCGTAGAGCATATGCGGCAGATCCTCGCTGCCGCGCGGACGGCCGGTGTGCAAGTCTTCATCGCCCCTCATCATCGTTGGCGCGAATCCGATCTGCACAATCATTGGAAGACCATACCGCCCATCGGGGCCGCCGCCGACAAGGGACGTGTCTTTGCTGACGGGACCTGGGGAGGCAGTTTTCACCCTGATTTCGAACCGCGCCCCGGCGAGATCGTCGCTCAGGAACATTGGCTATCAAGCGGGTTCGCCAACACGGATCTCGACTTTCAGCTCAAGAAGCATGGTCTGCGGAAAGTCATCGTGATTGGCATGCGCGCTAACACGTGCATCGAATCCACCGTTCGTTATGCGGCAGAGCTGGGTTATGAGGTCACGCTCGTGAAAGATGCGATTGGCAGCTTTGGACCGGCCGAGATGGACGCCTCGCTACAGTTCAACATGCCGGCTTACGCATGCGCTATTGTCTCGACTGACGAAATCATCGAGAAGCTGTCGGTCTGAGGCGTGCGCGGTGCGCGGCGCGCCCTTCGTCTGCGCAAGTTTCATGGGCGACAGTGGTGTCTTCCGCAGCCATGGAGGAGTTCGACGTGCACGCAAATGCTCTCTCCTCGAATGACGGCATCGCGTTCGGTCCGTTCTTGTTGCTTCCGGCAAGGCGCGAACTATTGAAGGGGGGCAAAGCTGTTGCGATAGGCAGTCGCGCGCTCGACATCCTGATCGCGCTTGTCGAGCGCCACGGCGAAACGGTGGACAAGCGCGATTTGATTGTCCGGATCTGGCCGCGTACCGTCGTTGAAGAGTGCAATCTGAAAACCCACGTGGCGGCGCTGCGCAAAGCCTTGCAGGACGATGGGCGCGAGCATCGCTACGTGGTGAACGTGCCGGGCCGAGGCTATTGCTTTGTTGCCGCCGTCAACGACATCGAGCGCGCGCCAACGTCTAGGCCACCCACAAACGAACTGCTGCCCGCTTCGCGCATCCCGCCCCGTCTCAGGCGCCTCGTCGGGCGCGAGAACGCGATCGAGTCGATTTTCTCGAAGCTTCTCGACGGGCGTGTCGTGACGATCGTCGGACCCGGTGGCATCGGCAAGACGACCGTCGCGGTGGCCGTTGCACACAAACGTCGGGCCGAAGCGAGCGGGCAGGTGAGCTTTGTCGATCTCGCACCGCTAACGGGAGCGGCGCTGGTACCCAGCGCTCTCGCCACGGCGCTTGGCAGCGGCGTCCGGTCGGACAATCCGATTCCGGGCCTGGTCGAGTGGCTCGTCGGCAAGCGCATGCTGATCGTTCTCGATAGTTGCGAGCACCTGATCGACGCGGTCGCGTCGATGGCCGCCGTATTGCTCGAAGGCGTGCCCGATCTGCAGATCCTTGCCACGAGCCGCGAGCCGATCAAGGTTACGGGCGAGGTCTTGCATCGTCTTCCACCGTTGAGCACCCCGCTGGTGTCGGATGCACTGACGGCGTCGAGCGCCATGGGCTACGCGTCGATCGAACTCTTCGTGGAGCGCACATGTGAGCGTGTCAGCACGTTCCAGCTTGACGATCCGGATGCGCCGATTGCCGCGGATATTTGCCGGAGACTCGACGGCAATCCGCTCGCCATCGAGCTTGCCGCGGGGCGTGTTGACGCGTTTGGCGTGCAGGGCGTGTCGTCGCTGCTCACTGACCGCTTTGCGCTGTTGACAGGTGGACGGCGCGACGCGCCAGCGCGTCAGCAGACGTTGATGGTCACGCTCGACTGGAGTTACGACCTGCTCCCGGAAGGCGAGCGGATCGTCTTCAGGAGATTGGGGATCTTCGCGGGCTATTTCGATCGGGAGGCGGCCGCCCGGGTCGCAGCGAATGATTCCATCACCGCCGCAGACATGCTCGGCATCCTCGCCAATCTCGTCGACAAGTCGCTGGTCTTTGCTGATATCGGCAGCGGCGTCACGCGCTACAGACTGCTTGATACGACCGTTGCGTACGCACGCAAACGCCTTCTCGAACTCGGCGAAATCGAAGCGCTGGCGCGGGGGCACGCGAACTACTACCTGCAGCTTTTGCAGCAGGCGGAGGAAGCCGATCAAAAGCTGTTGGACGGCATTCAACGCGGTGCGCGGGGCAATGTTGCGGACAACGTCCGCGCAGCCCTCGACTGGGCCTTCTCCGAGGGAGGCGATCCGAATCTCGGTATCGAGCTCTCGATCGCATCGGTTCCGCTTTGGCTGAAGCTCTCGCTGATGAACGAGTGCCGGATCCGCATTTACCGCGCAATCGAGGCCATGTCCGCAGCGAAGATCGTCGACGACAGAATTGAAATGCAACTCCTTAGCGCCCTCGGCGTCGCCTTGTATTCGATCGGACCCGGTCCGGAAGCGAGATCGGTATGGACCAGGGTGTTGCAGTTTGCCGAGCGATTCGACGACACGGACTATCGCTTACGTGCGCTTTGGGGGCTTTGGGTCGACACGGTCACGGGCGACAACCACGGATCCGGGCTGACCCTTGCGAAGCAGTTCGCGCAGCTTGCCTCGAAGGTGCACGATCCCGTCGCTTCGTTCGTCGGGGACCGGCTGGTGGGAACCTCTCTCTATTTCCTCGGTGAGCAGGGCGCGGCGCGCACGCACTTCGAGAGGATGCTGAGCCGGCCGCCCACCGCAACCCATAAAGCGCAGATCTTGCGCTTTCAGTTCGATCAAGTCGTGGCCGGCAGAGGCTTTTTTTCGCGGATTCTCTGGGTGCAGGGGTACCCCGATCAGGCGTTTCGCGAAGCCGAGGCAAGCGTCGAAGAGGCATTGGCGCACAACCATTCTTTATCGCTGTGTTATGCGCTCGGGCAATCCGCGTGCGCGGTCGCGCTGCTCGTGGGCGACTTCGAGGCAGCGCAGCGTAACGTACAGTTGCTGCTCGAGCAGTCCGCCAGGCACGAATTGCGGCTCTGGCAGACCATGGGGCGTTGCTTCAGCGGCATTCTTCATATCAAGGTCGGCCACACACGCGAGGGAATCAAACTACTTTCGCAAGCGATCAACGAGCTTCGCAGCGCCGGGTTCGCGCTGTATCACACTGCTGCACTCTGCGAGTTCAGTGCCGCTCTCGGAAGCATCGGTGAACTGCACGCGGCGCAGCGTGCCGTTGATGAGGCAATCGAGCAATCGTCGCGCAACGATGAGCGGTGGTGTCTGCCCGAGTTGCTGCGAACCAAAGGCGAACTCATGCTCGCCCAGTTCGGTACGAGTGCGGCGTCGGCCGCCGAAGCGCTTTTTCAACGATCATTTCAACTCGCGCTGCGCCAGGGCGCGTGCGCCTGGCAGCTGCGCACGGCTTTGAGCCTCGCGAAGTTGCACCGCGAAGAACCCGTTCATGTATCCCACGCGGTGCTCGCGCGCATTGTTGAGTCGTTCACAGAAGGATTCAAAACGTATGACCTCGTAGAGGCACGAGCGATGATCGACAGATAGTCGAGTCGGTCGGCCACGATCCCGGCATACCTCGCCCGCGCCAGCAGCGAGAATTCACGGCAATTCACCACGATTCACTCACGCCTGCATCCGCCGGCGGCTAGCCTACGTCGTACGCCCGTGCAGAGGGAGCTGGCCATGGCGTCTTGCGTCGAAGTGTTTGTACCCGACGGGGCCTTTTACGCCTATCTTGCAGAGCCCCGATCGGGACCTGCGGCCGCCGTGGTGGTCGTGCAGGAAGCATTCGGCGTCAACGCCGACGTTCGCATGACCTGTGACGAACTCGCAGCGAAGGGGTTCATCGCGGTGAGTCCCGACCTGTATTGGCGCCAACAGCCGCGCGTCGAGCTGTCCGGCGAGACCGACTGGCCGCTGGCGCACGCGTTATACGAGGCGCTCGATCTCGACCAGGCCGTATCCGACGTGCAAGCGACGGTCGAGCAGACGCGCGCCATGACCTGGTGCACCGGACGCGTCGGCGTGGTCGGCTTTTGCCTCGGCGGACTGCTTGCGTATCTGGTTGCTACGCGCGTCGGCGTCGATGCCGGTGTCGGCTATTACGGCGCGAGAACGGATGAATTCCTCGGCGATGCGCAGGCAGTGCGTGGGCCGCTGCTGCTTCACCTGGGCGAGCAGGACGAGTACATCGGCCCCGCCGCGCAGAAGGCGATCCGCGATAGCCTTACGCCGCTCGGCGTCGAGATTCGGACTTATGCCGGCTGCTCGCATGCGTTCGCGCGGCATAGCGGCTCGCGCTTCGACGCCAAGGCGGCTGCCAGGGCCAACGCCAGAACCGTCGAGTTCCTCAAGCAGCATCTTTTTGAGTAGGAGGCCCGCACCCCCCGCAAGCACTCACCTTAGGAGAGCACAATGAAACCGAGTATCGTTTTCGCGCACGGTATCTGGGCCGATGGGTCCTGTTTTCAGAAGCTCATCCCGACGCTGAAGGCGGAGGGGCACGACGTGATGGCCGCGCAATATGGCCTGGATACGCTGAAAGGCGATGTCGACGCGACCGTTCGCACGATCGCACGGGTCGAAGGCCCGGTGGTGCTGGTCGGCCACTCCTACGGCGGAACGGTCATCACCCATGCCGGCATGGACCCCAAGGTCGCCGCTCTGGTGTATATCGCCGCCCTGGGCCCGGACGAGACCGAGACGTCGCAGGGTCAGCAGGACAAATTCCCGAAGACCGAAGTCTTCAACCACATCGAGGTGGCCAACGGTCGCGTCTGGCTGAAGCATTCCGGCCCGGCGGCATTCGCTCAGGACCTGTCGCCGGACGAGCAGGCGGTCGTCTATGCGACTCACTTCGCGCCGGCACTCGACCTCTTCAACCAGAAGCACGACGGAATCGCCTGGCGTACGAAGCCGAGTTGGTCGATTGTCGCCACAGAGGACAGAACCGTCCATCCGGACCTGGAACGCTTCGCCGCGAGGCGCATGGGCGCCACAACCGTCGAGCTCAAGGCGAGCCACGTGCCGATGCTCTCGCAGCCGCAAGCGGTGCTCGACGTGATCCGCAAGGCTTGCGCCGCGGTCGCCGCCCGCTAGAGCGAGGCGCTCCCGGGCAAGGCTCGCACCGACGCTCGGCGTGGCGCGTTCCGCGGACATCGGCTGGAATCTGTCAAACGTGGTCGCCGAAGGAGAAAGCGATGGAAAGTCGTATCGTCATCGAGGGCCGGGACGGCGCCTTCGGAGCCTATATTGCGCGGCCGGCCGATCTGCCTGCGCCGGCTGTCGTCGTCCTGCAGGAAGTGTTCGGGGTCAACGCCGATATCCGCAAGCATTGTGATGACCTGGCCGGATTGGGCTTCATCGCGGTGGCGCCCGATCTTTACTGGCGGCAAGCGCCTGGCGTCGACCTCGACGTCAGATCAGAACCTGACTGGCAGCATGGGCTGCGTCTGTACGAGGCTTACGATCGGGACGCCGGGGTGAGGGACATCGAGGACACCGTTGCGACCACGGCCGAGCTATCGGGGTGCACCGGAAAGGTCGCCGTGCTGGGTTATTGTCTTGGCGCCCTGATGGCCTTTTTGACCGCGGTCCGCTCTGAGGTCGATGCCGCCGTGGCCTACCACGGCAGCGACACCGAAAGCTACCTTGACGAGGTAGCGGGCCTTCATGCGCCACTGTTGATGCACCTGGGGGAGGAGGACGAGTTCATCACCAGGCCAGCGCAAGAGGCAATCAAGGCGGCTCTCGCTGGCAAACCGAATGTCTCGGTGTACAGCTACCCCGGCCAGCGTCACGCGTTCTCGCGCAACAATGGCGCCCACTACGATCCCGCCGCCGCCGCCCTGGCCAACGGTCGAACCCGCGATTTCCTGAATCGGGCGCTACGATGATCCTTGCGGACGCTGGCTGCTCGGCCTTGCCGGCGAGCAGCCCAGAATGCGCCAGAGCGCTTTTTTGACCCGCGACGATTTCTCGTCGAGAGTCGGCCACCGCTCACGACGCGTTTCTCGAATTCCGTTGTTAGCGCCCGAATGTCATCGAAAAGAGCCGCTGCATGTGCTACCGTGTGTACTCAGTGCCAGCCGGACGTTTCAGCCGACCACCAGAAGGATGCTCATGGAATTCAACAATGGCGCTGTACTTGAAGCTCTTCGACTCGCGTTGTATCGACAAATTCCGTGGCACAAGCGACCGGCAATATTCACGTGGCTTCGCTCGCAGGGTCTGATCCAGACCATTGACCAGAAACCTCCTCCCAGTACGAAGTATCTCCCGCCGCTCCAGATTGCCATGCTGACCGATAAAGGCCAGAAAGAGATTCAGCGCATCGAGGCGTCGAAGCATGTTTCCGGGTGGCTGGACGATGACTACTTCGCAACGTATCTTGCACAGGTTGCGTTTGCCTGACTACGCATCGTTGCGTGCGCGCAGTTTCGATATTGTAAGAAAAAGCGGGGCTCAGGGCAGGGCCTCCTTTTGAGCCGATGATCAAACCGCATTCCACGACTCGGTGTGACGATCGACTTGTGGACGCGTCCCGTGGCCACTGATAGCCACCGCCGGTACGCATTCACGCTTGTCGGCGGATCAAACTCAGCAAGCCATGCGCATCTACCTTTCATCATTCGATGTAGGCGCCAGACCCGAGCAACTGGTACGGCTAGTCGGCGGTGAAATGCGCGCAGCGGTTATCGTCAACGCGCTTGACCATCGTGAAGCAGCGCGAGCGCAGTGGCTGGAAAGTCAGTCGACAAAACTCCGGGCATTAGGATTCGCCGTGCAAGAACTCGATCTCCGGCAGTTCTTTGGTGCGACGGATCGACTGCGTGAGGCACTACAGCAGTTCGACGCAGTATGGGTCAACGGCGGCAACGCATTCATCCTGCGCAGGGCAATGAAGCAAAGCGGATTCGATGTCGCGATCGCCGATTTGCTGGAGCGCGACAGAATCGTCTACGCAGGATTTAGTGCGGCGGCGGTGATTGCCTCGAGCACGCTGCGCGCACTGGTTCGCGTGAGCGATCCCGCTGAGATTCCGCCGGGTTACGATTTACCGGTAGTATGGGACGGGCTCGGACTGTTGCCGCTTTCGCTCGTGGTGCACTTCGAATCAGATCATCCCGAATCGGCTGCAGTGGGCGAAGAAGTGGAATTCTACGAGCGCCACCAAATACCATATCAAACGTTGAGAGACGGTGAGGCCTTTGTGATGGATGGTATGCGAAGCGAGGTTGTTGGTTGATCGCGCTCGGGCGTCGAATAGGGCTGTTGTTGGAGCTACCGGTCATCTTACAAGGTGTTATCAGCACAAATGGCGATCCCGCCAAATCCCTGTGGTGCAGAAACCGCCGCCCATCGGCTGGTTATCGTCGAAGGCATCATGGGTTCGGGCAAGTCAACGACGATGCGCCTGATTGCCAGGCGCCTGGAAGATTCGGGGCGCGCGGCATTGCCGATACATGAAAGGACTGAGCCCCACCCGGTGCGAGCGACGGACGAACTCGAACACTGGTTCGAGCCGTGGCGGGACGCGACACCTCGGGATCTGGCCGACCGTGCGCTGGCCAGATGGGCCGCTTTTGTCGAGGCAACACAGAGGGATTCGCCAATCCCGGTGATGGATGGTCAACTGTTTCATGGAGACCTGACTCATCTACTGCTGATGGACGCCGATACAGCACTGATTGTTGACTACGTAAAGGCGTTGGCCGTAGTCATTGCGCCACTCAATCCGTTCGTTCTCTACCTTTGGCAGGAAGACGTCGAAAAAGCGGTTCGAACCGTCTGCGCGGAGCGCGGGCCCGAGTGGATCGACTATCAGGTGAACTGGAAACTCGCGAGTCCGTACTGTGTGCGCAAAGGTTACCAGGGGTTAGACGGGTTAATCTCCCTATATCGCGATTATCGGCAAATCACCGACGCTCTGTTTCAGCAACTACCGCTAGCCAAGCTCTCGATTGAGAATTCCCGAAGAGACTGGTCAGCCTACGAGCGCCAGATTCTGAGTCGGCTGTGAACAGCGAGGCGTGATTCATCTCGCCGAGACTCTGCAACGGAGAAGTGAGCGATGACATCGAAAAGCGTCCGCCGGGCGACGGCAGATGACGTGCCGATACTGACTCAGATTCGCAACGATGCACACGCGAAGAAGGTGACGTACCGCGACTATGCGTGGGGCAGGGAAGGCGACGGGTTTTCCGAGAACTGGGTACGAAACAATGTCTCTGAAAAAGAAGTGTATGTCGTCGAGATGGAAGGGACGCTGGTCGGGGCGTTTTCGCTCGTGCTGGATGAGGACAATCACTGGGGGCCTCAAGCACCGGTTGCCGGTTATGTTCATGGGCTTTCTGTGCGCAAGGACTTTAACGGGCGCGGGCTCGGGAGCTTCATGCTTGATTGGTGCGCTAACCAGGTGAGCGGCTTGAACCGGCGTTTCGTTCGACTCGACTGCGCCATCCACAACGCGAAGCTATGCGCCTGGTACGAGTCGCTTGGCTTTATCCGCGCAGGGCTGTACACGGAGCCGGAACCCGGCGGGTATGTCTGGTCTCTGTACGAGAGACCAGCCCACCCGGTTTCCACGAGATCATGAAGTCACTTCATCCTTTGCCGAGAGGCGGCCGACTGGGGAATCCCGCCATATTGCTCAATTGGGCCAGTTCATTGGCCGCCTCGCGCAGCAGTACCGAGTACTCGTGAATCTTCTCAGCAGTGAGTCGTACCCGCGGACCGGCCAGGCTGATGACGCCTACGCAGCGCGAGCCGCTAACCACGGGCGCCGCCACCGCAGACATGCGCGGAGCAAACACCTCGTCGATCATCGCGTAGCCACGCACGCGCGCAGCGTGCAGGAATCCCAATAGCGCCTTGAGCGTTGTCGGCGCGTTGGGTCCGAACTCATTCGGCTGTCCGAAGCCCTGCTTTAACACCAATGCGACCGCCTGCTCGTCGGTCATTGTCATGAGCCACGCGTGCCCGGTCGACGTGCATGAAAGTCGTGCCGCGTGGCCCATATCGGGATCGTAACGAAAGCCAACGCGCTGTCCGTCCGCCTTACCCACCCAGATAATCGCTTCGCCGTCGACGAGTGACAGCCGCGCCAGTTCACCGGTTTGCGCGGCAATGCGCTCGATGATCGGCTGGGCGATATCCGCGATGCCCGTCAGGCTCAGGAATTCGAGTCCGTTCGACGTCATGCGCATTGTCAGGATGTAACGGCTGTGATCGACCAGTTGCCGGACATACCCGCTTTCGACCAGCTCGGCGAGGACGCGATGACACGTGCTGCGCGGCAGAGACAACGCGTCGGCAATGGCCACGAGGCCCGCGCCTTCGCCTTGCGACGCCAGAAAATCCAGAACTCTCAGGCCATTCTTTAGCGACATTTTTGCGAGCTTTTCACAATATAAAATGCAGTTCCGGTGCGGAACGGGCCTCCTTTGCAGCGCAAACAATAGCATCTGTTCGTCGCCAGAAACGAACGTTCAACATAAGGAAATTCAGGAGACAAAATGTCATCTTTCGCTCGGTCTGACCTTGTTGCGAACGAACAGTCTGCGCAAGCTCACTTGATGGCGCGTCGGGCAGTCGCCGGCGCGACCGTCGGTACGGCGCTCGAATGGTTCGATTTCGCGTTGTATGGCGTGGTCGCGGCCACGATTTTTCCCAAGCTGTTTTTCCCCTCACTCGACCCAACGGCCTCGCTGTTAGCGTCGCTGGCGAGCTTCTGGGCAGGGCTGGCTGCACGGCCGCTCGGCGCGGTGATTTGCGGAATCCTCGGTGACCGTTGGGGGCGCCGCAAACTGATGCTGATCACCGTGTCGGTAATGGGCGCGTCGTCGTTCCTGATGGGGGTGCTGCCCACTTACCAGCAAGTTGGCATACTCGCACCGACGCTACTGGTGTCGCTGCGCATCATTCAGGGCTTCGCACTCGGCGGCGAATCGACAGGCGCGCAACTGATGGCGGTGGAGCATGCGTCTGCCAGCCGACGTGGCTGGTATTCGGGGCTGCTTGGCATTTGCTCGCCACTTAGCCAGATTCTCGCCAATTTCTCGCTCTTTACACTGGCCGCGCTGCTCTCGTCGGACGACTTTGATGCATGGGGATGGCGAGTCCCGTTCCTGGCAAGCTTTGTTCTCGTGTTATTGGGCATCTACATTCGCAGGAAGGTTAGCGAGACGCCTGCCTTCGAGTCGCTCAAGAAGGGCGGCACTTCCACACGCGCCGTCAATCCGCTTGGCGTCGTTTTCAAATATCACTGGCGCACCGCGCTGCGCCTCACGTTGTTCTTCTGTGGCCCGGCTGCGCTGTTCTACTTGATCGTGGTTTTCTCGCTCAGTTACCTGACGAAACACCTCGGTGTACCGAAGCAGACCGGTTTCATGCTGTTGATGGTTGCGAATGTCTGTGCCATTGTGGGCGCCCTGGTGGGCGGCTACCTGAGCGATCGGCTCGGACGCAAACGTGCATTGATGATTGGTTCGTTATGCACACTAATATGCTGCCTGATCTATTTTCCGGTTCTCAACCAGAACTCGATCGCCATGACAATGGCCGTGATGGGCGCGTTCCTCGGCTTCACACAGTTCCAAAGCGGCATCCAGCCGGTCTGGTTCGCCGAGTCCTTTCCGACCGAGGCGCGCTACACGGGGTCGGCACTGGCGTACTCGGGCGCCAACCTGCTCACCGGCGGCCCAATGCCGATAGTCGCGGTGGCGCTGCTCAATGCCTTTCACGGTTCTCCGTGGGCCATCGTAGCCGTGTGCGGCTCGCTGAACCTGCTCTCCTTCGTCATGATCGCGGTATCCCGGGAAACCAAAGGCACCGCCCTGGAACATTCCTCTACGCATTGACACCATGAATCGAAAACTCTACATCCTCAATGGCTCCAATCTGAACATGCTGGGCGTAAGGGAGCCTCATATTTATGGCACGACCACGCTTAACGATATCGAACAGAACTGCCTGACGCTGGCCGATGCGCTCAAGTTCGACTGTGTGTTCCGCCAGACCAACAGTGAAAGCGAGCTGATCGACTGGATCCAGGAAGCATTCCTGCAGGACGCCGCGCTGATCATCAATCCGGCCGGTTTTTCGTTCGGCCGGATTTCGGTGCTCGATGCAGTCAAACTTGTCCGCCGGCCGGTGGTGGAATTGCATATCACCAATATCCACCGGCGTTCCGAAGAATATCGTCACTCGTCGATCTCGGTGGCGGCGACTGCCGTGATCTGTGGGGCTGGCGCGAACGGCTATTTGCTGGCGATTCGCGCGATCGACGATCTGTGGGGCAACAGGCTTGAGCCCGGCGCTGAAAACAGATGACACCCGGTGCGAACCACCCGGCCGCTGTCAGCCGCTGCTGCCGTAAGGCCGGGTGATCACTTCGAGGTAGTGGCCGTCAGGATCGCGAAAATAGACGCCGCGTCCGCCATCGTTGTGGTTAATCTCGCCTGACCGGCTACCCATTGGGTCGGCCGAGTACTCAAGGCCGCGATCCTTGATGCGGCTGAAGACGGCGTCGAAGTCGGCTTCGCTTATGAGGAAAGCGTAGTGCTGCGGCTGGATCTGACCGTTGGCGTCGGCGAAGTCGAGCGAGACTCCGTTGTCCAGTTCGACGACGTCGAAGTGGCCGAAGTGGGTCGGCGCTGGCCGGCCCAGCATCTCGGTCAGGAATTTCGCTGAGGCGCTCCGGTTCGAGCACCAGACGATGGTGTGATTGAGTTGAGTGGCCATAATGCGGCCTCCGGCGACGGGGGATTCGAGTGTGGTGCGCCCGGTCCGGATATCTTGACAGACCTCCAGCACAACGGCTGCGTCACGGCGCATATCCGAAGTCTACATCCGGACCTGAGAGCAGACGCAACCCGTTCTCGACGTTCGCTCGGCGTTCGCTCGACGTTCGATTTCCCGCGCACGAACGACCGCTTTCATCAACAGCCACCCGTTTTCAAGCCAGATACCCCTGCGTTTCCAACGAATACGCTGCCGCGCCGTGTTCCACTTCCACAAGCATGGCGAAGTCCGCAGTCTGAAGCGCAGCGGTGTCAGCGCCCGCAATCGGACGTTTTTGCATGGCGCGACTCAAGATGTGAGTCGTGTGTTGATAAAAGAGTTCGAGCTGTCGTGCATCCGATGCCTGAGGCGCCAGGCCGAAAGCCTCCTCAAGCGACCGGCGCGAAATATGAAAGCGTTGGAGCCCGCGAATTACGCGAACCTGAAACACGACCCCATCGCTGTTGTGAGGGATTGCTGCCCAAACTAGCGCGCTGCCCATGAAATGCCCCCATTTACCTGCATAACGGATTCAAAGTTCGTTGCCCAATAATGATCCTCAAAAAATACATTTCAAAAATACGGCAGCGTGGTTTTGACGTTTTCACCACACGAGGTGTGCGAGCTTTTGCTGTTACGACGGCTGTGGCGGCCAACGAAGACTCCGGGCCTGGCTGCCGCCAGACGATCACGGGCGGCAGTTCAAGCGCCAGAACGTGTTGCAGGCGGAAGGATGCCTGCGGCATGCCGTATCTCCACCGCGATCGACCTTAGCGGCGCATCGGCAACGAAGCGCTCGAGCAGTTCGCGCACGTCGTGATCGATGAAGTCGGCGCGTGTGGTGTCGACAATGACTGTCGCGCGGTCCGGAATATCGGCGAGCATCTGCTTGAGCGGCACCTTGCCGAGAAACGACACGTCCTTGCGAAACGAGAGCAGGAAATGATCGTCATGGCACGCGAGGGCGATCGGCCGGTGCAGATTCGCCCACAGCGCGAGAGCGGCGCTGCACAGCACGCCGAGCACGATTCCCGTGAGCAGATCGGTGGCAAGCACGCCGGCGATCGTAACGACAAATGGCGCGAGAGGCGCCACGCCTTGTTTCGCGAGCGCGACGAACAACGAAGGCTTGGCGAGCTTGAAGCCGGTATGAATGAGAATGGCGGCAAGGCTTGCGAGCGGAATCAGATTGATCACGTCGGTGAGCGCGAATACGCTGACAAGCAGCAGCACGCCATGCACGATCGCAGAGAGCCGGCTTTGCGCGCCGGCGTGCACGTTTGCCGAACTGCGCACGATGACCGACGTGATGGGCAGCCCCCCAATGGCGCCCGCGACGATATTGCCGATACCTTGTGCCTTGAGTTCGCGATTCGGCGGCGCGGCGCGCCGCTGCGGATCGATCTGCTCGACCGCTTCGAGGCTCAGCAGCGTTTCGAGACTCGCGACGACGGCAAGCGTCATGGCCACGATCCAGATTTCCGGGTCGGCAAGCCGCGCGAAGCTCAATTCGAAGTCGCCGAATTGCAGTGCCTCGCCCAATGCCGCGAAGGATTCGATGGCGGGCAGCGCCACCCGCTGCTCGACCGGCAGCGCAAAACCAGAGCCAGGCGCGCCGCAAACCAGCGTTACGCTGATGCCTGCAATCACGACGACAAGCGGCGCGGGAACCAGTCGCACGAGCGCGAAGCGTCGCAATGCGCGCGTTTCCCAGCCCGCGAGAATGGCAAGCGAGAGCAAGGCAACCGCGCAGACGACAGGCGAGATCGACTGAAGCGCGCCCGTCAACGATTCGGCGTTGTTGCCCGACGTCAGTCCCAGTGCGAGCGGCACCTGCTTGATCACCAACAGCAGTCCGATTGCTGCCAGCATGCCCTTGATGACCGGCGTGGGCACATACGAGGCGAGCCGCCCGGCTTTGAGCATGCCAAATCCGAACTGCAGCACCCCTGAGAGCAATACAGCAATCAGGAATGCTGAAAAACTGCCGAGGCGTGCGATGCCATCCACGACGATCACGACGAGTCCGGCGGCGGGGCCGCTCACACTGAGGCGCGAGCCGCTGAGCGCGGCGACGACGATGCCGCCGACAATGCCGGACACGAGGCCGGTCAACGGCTCGGCGCCGGATGCTCTTGCAATACCGAGGCATAACGGCAGCGCGACGAGAAAGACGACGGTACCGGCGGCGAGGTCGCGCGCAAACGCAGACAGGGAAGCTCTCGAAGTCATGACGGAAGCAGGAAGAAAAGAAGAGTAGAGGAGTCGGCGAATTCCGCACGCAATTGGCGGGCGGCACGGACGGTTGGGCCGTGCCTGGATCACGCAATCCTGAGCGGATTGCTCAGGCTGCCGCGATGGCCGTCGCGGTTTCAGCGTCGTAGCCCGACGCAAGTTCACGCAGCTGCCCGTTGTTGAGCGAAAAGATCCAGCCGTGCACGAGCGGCGCGGGCGCGCTCTCGCTTACGAGCGGATGTTCGCGCAGCAGGTGCACCTGTTCGATCACGTTCAGTTCGGCGAGACGGTCGACGCGTGCTTCTTCCGACGGCAAGTGCGCGAGCGTTGCGCGATGTGTCTGCGCGAGCGCGCAAAGCGGCTTGATGCGCCGGTTCACGTGGGGCAGCGCGTCGGCGGGCGGGAGCAGCGAGGCGCGCACGCCGCCGCAACCGTAGTGTCCACAGACAATGATGTGCTTGACCCGCAACACGCGTACCGCGTATTCGAGCACGCTCATGTTGTTGTCGTCGTCGGAGTGAAAAAGGTTGGCGATGTTGCGGTGAACGAACAAATCGCCAGGTGCACAGTGAGTGACGCTTTCCGCTGGCACGCGGCTATCGGAGCAGCCGATCCAGAGCACTTGCGGCTTCTGGCCGGTGGCTAGCGCGCTGAAGAATTGCGGGTCGCGAGAGGCAATTTCCTGCGCCCACGCGACATTGGCAACGAGCATACGTTTCGGAAGATTCATGCGTCGAGGCTCCATTCAGAGCGGTGGCTCCGCTCAATCCTTACGTATAGCTTTCTATCAGAAAATCGCGCGATGTTTTAAAAAAATAAATCGGAACAATGCAAGGCGAATATAAAAAAACAGTCCCGCAACGCACGCCCTGTCACATACTGATCGCCAGGCGTTTCCCATCGCTCAAAACGAGGTCGACTCCATGATGAACGGGCTGCAACAGAAGTTCGCGTACGTCAACGGCATCCGGATGCACTATGTCGAAAAAGGCACGGGGCCACTCGTGCTGCTCTGCCATGGCTGGCCGGAATCCTGGTACGTGTGGCGCTGGCAGATAGAAGCGTTGGCGGCTGCAGGTTATCGCGCGGTCGCACCGGACCAGCGCGGTTACGGGCTCACCGATACCCCGGAATCCGTCGAGGCTTACGATATTTTGAATCTGGTCGGGGACCTGGTCGGCCTCGTCAAGTCTCTCGGCGAAGATCGCGCGATTCTGATCGGCCATGACTGGGGGGCTGCCGTCGCTGCTTACGCTGCGCTGCTGCGCCCCGAGCTGTTTCCCGTTCTCGGCCTGCTGAGCGTGCCTTACATGCCTCGACGTCCGGTGCGTCCATCGGTGCGCTTTGCCCAGATCACGCAGGAATGTCACTTCTATCAGGACTATTTTCAGTTGCCGGGACGCGCCGAGCGCGAACTCGAAGAAGATATCCGCCGCTCGGTGCTCGGCATTCTGTACACGGCATCAGGCGATGCGGTGGCGAAAGGGCAGTTGGCCAATTTCGCGACCTTTCCAAAATCGACACGGCTCGTGGACAACCTCGCATTACCCGATGAACTCCCGGCATGGTTGACCGAAACGGATTTGCAGTATCTAGTCGGTCAATTCGAGCGGAGCGGGTTTCGTGGACCCATCAACTGGTATCGAAATATCGATCGAAACTGGGCGCTGACCAGCTTCCTTGATGGTGCTCGCATTATGCAGCCAACGCTTTTCCTCGCGGGGGAATTGGACGGCGTCGTGAAGATGGCGGCGAAGGACTATGACGCGCTGGAACTCAACGTTCCCAACCTATGGAAGAAGCATCTCATTGCGAAGGCGGGTCATTGGGTGCAGCAAGAGCGTCCGGAAGAGGTGAACGAGATTATCTTGAACTTCCTTGCCGGGCAGGCGACAAGTGCCAGTAAGTAGATGCAAAACAGCCTGCGCCGCCAGTGCCCGTTTTCGCCGGGCGCCCAGCGGCGAACTCCGCGTTAGTGCACAGTCACGCTGACGGTGACGATTTCGTATCCGGGGTCGGCGTTTTCGTGCGCCGCCTTTTCCGCTTCTGCGTACGACGAAAAGGACTTGGCCCCTTCAATTTCCGGTGCCATGCCAATGTCGCCGTCCTCTGCGCAGCAGAGGTACTGTTCACCGGTCTTCACTACATAAACGGTCATCATGGCTCCCTCCATGGTTTTCGGGGGAACTCATAGTCTAGCAGGCCTGAAGTCGCCGCGTCAGGCGGTCGTCTGCGCCATAGGTTCGAGTACAAACACATGCATTGTGATTAGAAGGAACGTCCTCAAGGAACGCGCACGGTTCGCTGTGTCGGTTTTGTTCGCCATCTGCACCGTAGTCGATCGGAACATTCGCGGGGTGCCTTCAGCAAGTGCCGAGCATCGTGTCGCGGCCTCCATCGCTCACCCGATCATTCGAGCAGGAAGGTGTGTGTCCTTCCTCCATGCGTCGCGAGTGGTAGCGTGGCCCCCCTCTTGGTGGTCACCAGTGGCATGCAAGCAAAAAAGCGTTCGTCACCGTTCAGTGGGGCCAATGCAAACATGCCCTTGCCATGGACGGCAGCGAGGCGAGATTGCCGGCTTGCCTGGTGCGTTAGTACACCAGCGCAGAGGCCCACATGTTCGCCGCGACATGCACATGCCCGTCACTGCTTTCGGCCAAGACGATGTGGTAATGACGGTCCGGCTTGGGCAAACGGGTATCAAGTTGTACCGAAGGCTCGAAAGACCCCCATGCGACACCGCGCTCTCCGTGTACGACGTGAGCTTGCCTTTCGACACTCTGTACGAGATGACGCGAAACTGGCCGGCCCTGATCTGGAAACTGAAGTAATAGTCCGGCTGTAGATGGCTGGCCGCAAGCTTTCCATTGAATACGACCCCGCCCACGCGTCCGTTGCCAGCGTGACGTCGGTCCAGATCATGGCGCTGATATCGTGGCTACCGGCTCTCCGACCGGCTGTGTGTTCAAAGCAAAAGGTTGCGTGTACAGCAGTACCGCGGTGGAAAAGCTGGTATTGATGCGGGATGCCTGGGCACTTCCATTCGATTTTCTCCAGGAAACCAACGCTTCCTGCCAGTTGCCGGCGGGCTGATGCGACGCCTGGCAGCCATCCGCCGCGGCGCGCCAGAAATTGTCGCTTGTCGCGCTCGTTGCCTGAAAATTGCTGAATGAAGCCGTGCCACCGCTCAGGCTGTAGATGCCCATGCGCCCGTCATCCGACCAGGCGATCGGTCCCGTGTTGTTGATCGCCCCTCTGGCAATCTCTTTGGCATCCTGCATGATGACGAAAGTCAGCTTTCGCCGGCAGCCGCCAGACACGGTTATTCGCAATGGTTTCGAGGTGTCGACCGTGGTTTTGTCCCATGTGTGCCCTCATTCACATGGCTATGAGTGTGCCGCGGCGCACGTGGGCAGTCGTCGAACGACCCTAAACGAAGCTTGCCCGAAGCGAGCGGCGATGTCATGGCCGCGATTCGCCGCAATTGCAGGAACTGGTTAATTGTGCAGATTGAATCAGTGGGCGAAAAGCCAATCGGAGCTATCAACGTGCTTGACCTCCGGGGCAGACTTGATTTGTGGGGGGCGGTGGCCGCCGAAATCGCCACTGCCTCGTGGTTTATTGGCGTGACTTCCGGGCCGATGCATATTGCGAACTGCTACAGTGGGTGTCCAAGTGCATTGTCCTTATGGAGTTGAGCCGCGGTTATGTTGCCCGTGAGAATGGCAGTAACATTTCCACTGCACGCCGGCTCCGAACACAATTTGCTTTACCCCTTTTCCGGGCCGCCTCCCTCTTGGGCAATGTGTGCCGCGCGCATTTGCAGTAACCGTCGCAATGTAAGCCCACGCGGATCGATCGGGCTCTCCAGCGCAGTGTCGATCAGCGTCGCGCTTCGTACGTTGTCGCCAGAGGCTGCGGCCAGCAGGCTGAGTGCGAGCGCGCCCGAAAGACAGTGCCTGTCCAGCCGTAGTGCGGTGTCTGCAAGGCGTCGGGCTTCGTCCGCGCGCTGTTGATGGACGCGTGTGACCGCAAGGCCGCCAGGTGCTTCCGCGAAGCCACGATCCATCTCCCAGGCCTGTGTGAAGTTTGTCGATGCGCTGCCGAGATCGCCGCGGAGCAGATGAGCCCAACCCGCTGCAACCCAGGCACCGGCATGGCTGGCCATGGTTTGCGCTGCCTCGTCCAGCAGGACTGCCGCGGCGTCCAGTTGCCGGCGCGAGAGATGATAGAGCCCCAGACCCAGTTTCGCGCGGCCACTGGCGGGGCGCAGCCGGATCGCGTGTTCAAGCAGTTCGTATGCCTCGCCGTCCGAGCCGGCTTCCAGTGCTAAGAGGCCTCGTACGGTCAGGCTGTCAGGCGACGCCGGCGACATATTGGCGAATTGCCTTGCCGCATCGACGTCGTTGGCGTCAAAGCACGCTGTCGCCAGCGCACCGGCAAGTTCCGGATCGGGGTGTGTCGCTTGCAACCAGCGCTGCCCGACTTGCATTGCCTCATCGAGCCTGCCGAGGTGATGGAGCACGCGAACCGTAAGCGTGGCAGCTGCGGGTAGCTGTTGTGGGTCATCCGGATCGAGCACTGCAAGCGCTTCTCCGTAATGCGCGAGCATTGCATGAGCGTAGGCAACGTTGTAGCGCACCTCCGGCTCCGGAAACTCTGCTGCAAGGGTGCGGAAATGATCCAGCGCTGTGCCATAGTCGCCCAAGGAGAGTGCGACCAGACCGAGCCGGTTGGTGAGAGCGGGAGGAAGCGGCGCAAGTGCTTCATAGCGCTCGAGGATCTGTGCGCATAGCGGATACTCTCCCACTTCGAAGGCATGGGACGCGATATCTTCAAGAAGCTTCAGATTCACTGGATCGGCTTCGAGATATTTGAGGAGTCTCTGGAGCCGGGAATCTCCTGGGCTTTCCTGATCTGGCGGCAAGGTGGACATCGTCGTCATGAGGTGTGGGGTAGTGGGCGGTCAGCATAGCAGTATGACCACGCGCGGGGGACTCATCGATGGCGGAAATACGACCTCATGTCGGGAGCATCAACATTCTTTTCACTAGCCCTTAATCATTTTTCGGTCGTGAGGATAACCTACGAGCGTCGTGCCGTGGTGGTCGCCAGGCTGCCTGTACCGAGCAGCCTGAGTAACAGGTCACGCGATTCGGGGTCCTCAATGAGTGTCTCGTGAACTGAATCGACCATTTGCTGAAACTCCGGCTCGTTCTGGATCGATGGCGGAAATTCGCGCGCGAGAATCAGGGCGACAGCCGCTCGCGTTACCTGGGCGCCATCGCTGAAATCTTGCGCGGCCAGGGCGCGCAGCAGGTCGGGCAGCGACGTCGCCGGCTCATGCGTCAGCCCAGCGGCCTCACCGGGCGCATCAGCTTCGGCAGATTGCCCGGTGTTTCCCTTCCTTGACAGCCGCCTGTGTAGCAACTGCATTGCCTGGTTAAGTGCTGAAATCCCGTCCATGGTTTGTCTTTTCAGTGCCGCGTTGAACTGGCAATGTACCCGCCGAGCAGGTAATGCTGCACGACATTGTCGGCAGTCTGTGCCGCCTTCGCGTTCAGCACCGACGTGATGCGCTCGATGACGTCGTCCACGTAACGGTTGATTGCCGGGAAGTCGTGATTGATCGCGCGCGCTGCACGCAGTGTCGTCGCCGCACCCTCGAAGTCATCAGCGACAAGTTCGAACAGTCCATTTGCGAACATCCGCAGTACGTTGTCTTCGTCCAGATTCGCAAGTCCTTCCCACACCTGTTTCGCATCATCGACCTTGCCGCTCTCGAGATCGATCAGGCCGAGCATAAACCGCGCGACGTGCAGTTCCGGGCAAAGGAGCACACTTCGCGCAAAATCGCTTCGCGCCTCATTGCGGCGGTCCATCCCGACGAGGATCGCACCGCGGAGAAATGGCAGGCGTCCATCCGCCGGCCATCGCGAGATCGAACCCTCGATAAGCTTCAGCGCGTCATCGTCGGAGCGCTCCAACAAGCGGAGAATCATCCCGATGACCCCGTCGTCTGCAACCGCTCCGGGCACTGAGGTTTCCTGCTGCATGATCTGTCTATCCCTTCACATAAAGCCGTTGTCGGTTTCCGAGCAAGCGTTTGAGCTGTGCCAGCGCAGCACGGTGTAGTTGCGAGATGCGGGGCCTGCTGACACCGAGTATGTCCGCGATCTGCTCAAATTGAAGACCATAGAAATAGTGATACTGGACAAGGCGCCGGTCGCGTTCCGGCAATGCAGTCATGGCGGCCGCAAGCCGCTCCCTGGTCTGTCGCCATGCAATCCCTTGCCAGGGCGATATCGCGTCAGCCGGTCGCTCGCCATCGTCGGCGAGCATTCCCGTATCGTCCAGCATGTACCCGATCGCCAGCCCCGCAGCCAGGTGCGCGAAACGCTGGAAGGTATCCTGGTGCTTCTCCCCGCCGCCCTCGATGCCGGAGTTCAGGGACGCAATACGCTCGCGCTGCGCCCGGCGCATGAACGATATCTGTCCCTGTGCATCGGTGAGTCGCTCTACGCCGTCAAGCACGCTACCCTTGACGCGGGGCGTGCAAAACGTTTCGAAGGCGACTGCCTGATCTGGGTCAAAGCGATCGATGGATTCGAGCAGTCCGACGAGCGCCAGCTGCAGGAAGTCTCCAAAATCTACATCATCGCGCAGGCGGCCAGCGAACAGTCGCGCGGCGATCGCCTGCGCGTAGGGCAGGTAATGCCGGAACAGGTTTTCGCGCGCCGGGATAGACCGGGTCTGGGTGAACGCAGCCCAGAGCGCGGCGGGGTTGCCCTGGTCAACGCTTGCCGCGTGAACCGTCGCGCGGCTTCCGGTTTCGGGTGTTGCCATTACCTGAAGTTGCCCAGAACGCCGCGCAGGATCAGCCCCCATCCGTCGATCAGCACAAACATCAGCACCTTCAGCGGCAGCGAGATTGTCGCGGGCGGCACCATCAGCATGCCAAGCGAGAGGAGTACGCTAGACACCACCAAGTCGATCAGCAGGAACGGGATCAGGACGACAAAGCCGATCTGGAAGGCGACGCGAAGTTCGTTGAGGATAAATGCAGGCGTCAGTTGTAGCAGACTCACCTCAGCAGGAGTCTGGGGGAGCGGTGTGCCCGAGAGCTGGTAGGTGAGCTTCAGTTCGTCGTCATGCACCTGCCGGAGCATGAAATCGCGCAACGGCGCCGCACCTTTCCCAAGTGCATCTTCCAGACCAATCTGTCCGCTCATGAATGGCTGGAACGCTTCGTGATTGATGGACTCGAGCGTCGGTAACATGGCGAAGACCGTCAGGAAGAGCGCGAGGCTCACCAGCACGGGAGTCGGCGGTGTTTCCGGCATGCCGAATGCGTGCCGGATCATGGAGAGGACAATGATGATGCGGATGAACGCAGTCATGGACACGACCAGTGCCGGCGCGACGCTTAGCACGGTGAGGAGCGCGGCCATCCGTACGGTGTTCGTAGCACCCGCGCCGGCGGCCGTCAGCCCTGCCGCCGATCCCGATACCGTCCAGCTCGAAATATTCTGCGCGTGCTGCAGCGGTGTCGCCGCACTTGCGGAAGCCGCGAGGCATGGCAACAGACACAGGCAGACCACGAGAATACGCATGACGCGCACGAACGGGATCGTCATTGGTGCGCCTCCGACCTGTTTCCCTTTCTGAGCAGCGTGCGGACGCCAGCACTATCACCCGAGAGCAGCACACATACATCATCGAGTTCCACCAGGTAAAGCGTGGTGCGTGCGTTCAGCCGCAGTGTTTCTGCAAGTCGCATGCGACGGCCTGGCCGGACGACGGGCGCCCGAGCACCGACCCTGCGAATCAGAAGAATGACGGCAACGCCGATGATCAGGCACAGGATCAGTGCCGCGACCACACGAAGCGGACTGATACCGGAGACCATCAGCAGGCTCTGGAGCGCACTGGCCGAAGCGCCATGCCCCGGCAGTTCGACGGTCGTGCTTGATGCCGCGAGCTCGCTTGCAACTTCAGGCCGTAGCATTCGCTTCCTTCACGACTTCGGTCACGCGGATCCCGAACTGTTCGCCGATGGCAATGATTTCTGCCCGGCAGATCACCTTGCCGTGCAGGCAAACATCAATGGCCTCTCCAACCTGACGGTCAAGCGTGATGACCGTGCCCTGGGCCAAGGCCATCAGTTCACCGACCGTTGTACTTGCGGTACCAAGCATGACGTCGAGTGCAACCTTGACGTCACCAACCAGGTCCAGCGAGAAGGCGCTACCAGATGGCGCGTGGCTACTGCCCTCGATGATGTTCGTGTGCTCCGGCAGTGAAACCGGACGCACGGTTGTGACCTCATCATCGACAGGTGTGTCGAGGCGGCCGTCAGGTTCGCGGTTGTATATCGTCATGATGTTGGTCCGATTACGTTGCTCCCGATCCTGATCGAAAGCCGGTTGCCGACGCGGCCAGGCCGCCCGGTCGTGAATATGCTGGGTCGCAGGCCCGGTTCGGAAGGGGCAACACCGACGTCAACAAGGGCGTCCAGGCCGTGTTCGAGCTTGATGACGTCGCCGGGCGCCAGCTCAAGCAGGTCGGCGAGTGTCAGTTCGATTCGGGCGAGCCGCGCACAAAGCGTTACGGGCGTTGCCGCCAGTGCCTCGCGGGTTGGTTCGATTGTCTTGCGACGCGAAGCCAGGGCAGGTGAAGTTAATGTGCGTTGCGCCCTGACGAGCGCCGCGCACAGGATGACGACGGCGAACTGGGTTCCCTCCCTGCCGGTGATTGCTACGACGACGCCGCCTTCCCCGGTGTCGAGCGGATCGGCCCGTGATTGACACGGGAGATGTTGCGCGCCTGCCGGGGTGGCGCCTGGCGCGAGCGCGGTGAGGGCGTTTGTCAGTTCCCCGGCGATGTCGCGTCCGAGCGCTGAGAATGGCGCACAGTAGCTCGTTCGTGAGAGGGTAAGTCGCAGATCAGCAAGATCAAGATCGAGTGCACTCGCGGCCATCTCCTGCTCGGCGCCCGATTCGATGCTTGACCACAGCACGGATCCATGATGGAACGCATCCGCCGACGCGGAGAACCTGAATTTGTCGTGACGATCGAGCAATCGAACGGACTTTACGTGGATACAGCTTCGGCTGGACGAACCAAACCACGCGTCGAGCCAGGGGCGGATGGCCGTACTGACGAGTTCTTCGCCGTGTGCAAGGTCGGCAGCTGTCAGCGGCCACCATCGTACAGGAGCGACCATCAACCCTGGCCCCGCATCTGGAAGAGCTGCATTATCATCTCGTTTGCAGTGCTAACGACCTGAGAGGATGCCTGGAAGCCCCGCTGGATGAGAATCAGCTGGCCGAATTCACTCGACAGATCCACATTCGAGGACTCCGTACTGCCCGAGACGAGCGTGCCTGCGCCATCGTGATCGCTGATGCACCAATTCGGCGGACCGGCCGTCGACGCATCGAAGATGCCGTTACCCGCCTGGGTGAGCAACCCGGGGTTACGGAAGCTCGCAATGGCGACGACATCGGTCAGTGCTTTCTGGCCGTTCGAATAGGCAATCTCGATTTTACCGTCTGCGTTCACCGACATCGATGTCACGGTGCCGAATGCGTAGCCGTCCTTGCTGGCTACGCGCATCGTTGAGCTTGAACCTGCCGAGAAGGAGGTGACGTTGGAGAAGTCGAGTTTCAGCGACAGCGGTGGCGCGCTGGTCGACGTCAACGTGAAATCGACCGTGTC
The DNA here is from genome assembly GCF_905220165.1 of Paraburkholderia sp. J10-1. NCBI lineage: Bacteria > Pseudomonadati > Pseudomonadota > Betaproteobacteria > Burkholderiales > Burkholderiaceae > Paraburkholderia > Paraburkholderia sp. J10-1. The sequence goes on from NZ_CAJMYW010000001.1 coordinate 1,491,468, forward strand.
GGCGCCAGGTTCAGGAATGCCGCCATTGAACTGGAACGGCCCCTCCGTCACCGGCAAACCGTTTTCGTCGGTTACCGTCACTTTCCAGCGTCCTGGAATGACGTCAGAGTCCGGTTCGAAGGCCACCTTGAGGGTGTGCTTGCCACCATTGGCGTCGTAGACGTCAATGTCCGGAATCGAAAAGTCTGTTGACCCGGTCGAAAGATTGTCCGAGAACGTCACGGCGGTCGTGGCCTTCGGTGCGCTGGACTGCAGACCTGTCATCGAGACGGGAACTGTCTTGCCGCTATCGGTGAGCGCAGCAAGCCGCAGACCTGTTACCTTGTCTTCAATGAACCCGTCCTGGCCGATGGTGAACTGGCCGGTGCGCACATAGCGCGTCGCGTCGCCATCGAGCAGCGTCAAAAATCCGTTGCCCTGGATGGCGAGATCGAGCTGCCCGGAGCTGCTGCGCAGGTCTCCCTGCGCCATGTTCAGCGACGCGTAGCCGTACTGGACGCCGCTACCGAACTGCATGCTCGCGGGCGTGCCCGGGGTGCTGCCTGCAAACTGCTGGCCGTAATACGTGTCCTCGAAGCGCGGCGTGGAACCCTTGAAGCCTGGAGTATTCATGTTTGCCACATTGTTGCTGATGGTCTGCAGGCCTTTTGAGTACGCAGTCAGCCCGCTCATGCCGATGTAGATGCTGTTGAGCATGGTTCTGGTCCTTTTCTTGACGTGTACGCGGTGTGCGGTGTCGTTACCGGACAGCCGCGATTTGCGAAAGCGCCGTGTTCGACAGGATCTGGCCGTCACTGGTCTGGATGGTGAGCTGTGGCTCCGAGCCCTGAAACGACACGCTTTTCACGGTCCCTGAGACAAGTGAGGTGTCGGTCTTGACGTCGACGTCACGGCCGAGCAGGCCGACAGTCTGGTTCGACGACTGGAGCGCCAGCAGGCTGTCGAGCTTGTCGCTCATCTGCCGAGACTGCTCGAGCGACGTGAACTGGGCGAGTTGCGAGACGAACTCGAAGTTGTCGACTGGCTTGAGTGGATCCTGGTAGGTCAACTGCGTGAGGATGATCTGGAGCAGCGACTGCATGTCGAGTCCGAGCGAGCTCAGGTTGCGATCAACCGTGCTTGCAGCGCCCGTCGAGCCAGTTGCGCCCAACGCACTAATTGCCATGTTGTTCTCCCATGATGGTGATCCGGATCTGTGGTTGGCCTTCGTGTTTGAAGTGCTCGACGCCGTTGACTAAAACGCGTGCCGGGCGAACGCCCTGGCGACGCAGCGTGTCGAGCGCGAGGCGCGAAACGATGTCGCGCTCCTGTTGCGATGGGGCATTGATGCGCATGACGAGCGACAGGCCCGCTTCCCCGCTGAGCAGCGTTGCGCTGCTGGAGGTTTGCGTAGCGGGTGATCCCGCGACACGCGCTGCAGCGTCTGAGCTTATGCACGCGTGCGCGTCGCCAGATTCGATCCCGTGTGCCGGTGTGAACGGCTCCACGTGCGTTGCCATTGCGGGTGCGACGGCAGGCGAGCCATCCACCGGCACCGCGGTCGCACCATCCGCACGCGCATGACTGAGCGTTGCTGTATCGAGGTCATCAACGACCCCTGCGGGTTCCAGGCGATACGACAGGGACTGACGCTGTGCGGCCATCGCTGGTGTTTGGTGCGATGAAGCTGCGGGGGCGAAGTGTGAATGCCACAAGTCCGAGCCGACGCGCGATGCAGGCAAGGCCGAGGCAATGCGCTCAGCCGGCACGCAGGGCAAGTCACCGGCCTTTGCGCCGGGCCACATGTCGCGCTCCATGCCGCACAACGTCTGCTGGAATGAATCCTTTGCGGGCGCGCTGTTGCCACGCGCGGCGTTTCCGGCAGCGATGTGCGTCTGCGGCAGATTCACCTTCATGCAGCCTCCCACTTCAACAGGAAACGCAGTTCTGCGGCTTCTGCTGATCGCGCCTCGTCTGAGCGGGACACAGCGGCGACTGCATCTGCTACCAGGCCGTCGGCTACGTCCCGTAGCTGCATGGCTGCTGCATGGCTCTCTTGCTGGCGACGCAGACGCGTTTGCGCATCCGTGACGCGCGTCCGGGCACGTGCCTGTTGTGCTGCGATATCCGCCAATTGCGCACGCGCGCTTTCCAGCAGGGCAATCGAAAGGGGGGCGCCCGCCCGGAGTGTGCCGTGCATCGAGGCAGCTTCGTGGCGGTATTGCGCGGCGATGTGGGCTTCGGCGGCGTTTGCCTTTGCCAGCTCCTGTGACAGTCGATGCGTTCCGAGGTGTTCACGCTCGACCTGCAGGGCTCGAATCCGCGCGACCTCGTGGGCCTGACGAAGATGGTCATGCCGGTTCATGAGTGGGATTCCAGCAGTCTTGCGAGTTGTCCAAGTGCGTCCTGCCGCAGTGCCGCTTCGTCCGATGCCTGCTGCAGGAAGCGCAACAGGGCGGGGCGCAGCGCGATTGCGCGATCCAGCGCCGGCTGTGCGCCCGGCACGTAGAGCCCGGACTCAATGAGCGTTCTCGACGTGTCGTAAAGGGATAGCTGGGCAACCGCGTCTGCGGCAAGCTTTCGCGCGTCGGGGCGGGCCACATTCTGGAGTACGCGGCTCACGCTGCGGGGTACGTCGATCGCAGGAAAATGTCCCTGTTCAGCCAGTGTCCGTGACAGGACGAAATGGCCGTCGAGGAGCGCTCGCATGGTTTCTGCCATCGGATCGTCGATTTCGTCGGTTTCGGTCAGGACGGTCATGATCGCTGTGATCGAACCACCGTTGCGTAACGATCCGCGGCGCTCGACGACCTTGGGCAGGGCAGAAAAGACACTGGGCGTATAAGCGCGCAGGGTGGGAGGCTCACCCGCGGCAAGCCCAATTTCGCGCAGCGCCAGCGCATACCGTGTCACGGAATCCAGCAGTAGCAGCACGCGCGCACCACGTGATCGAAAATACTCCGACACCGCGAGCGCATACAGCACGCTGCGCGCGCGCAGGATCGCGGGCTGATCCGAAGTGGCCACGACCATCGTCGAGCGGGCACGGGCCCTATCTGAAAGCGCTCCGGACCAGAACTCCCCGGCTTCGCGACCCCGCTCGCCAACCAGGCACAGTACGCAGACCTCCGCCTCGATGTGGCGCGCGAGCGTGCTGAGCAATGACGTCTTGCCTACGCCGCTGCCAGCGAAGATTCCCACCCGTTGTCCGACACCGAGCGTGAGCAGCGTATCCAGCGCGCGCACGCCCGTTTCGAGCGGTTCGGTGGGCGAAACGCGTTCAAGCGGCGATGTTCGCACACCCGATAGCGGCCAACGTTCACCTGTCTGAATGAGCGGCGAGCCCCCGTCGACAGGGCGACCCAGCGGGTCGAACGCACGGCCAAGCATGTCATCGCTAACGGGAATATCGGACCCGGTCCGGCCCGCGCAAACCCGGTCGCCTGGCGCGATCGCTGAGACGTCGCCAAACGGAGCGAGTGTGACGGCATCCTTCGAGACCTGGACGACCTCGCCGAGCAGGGCGGGCACCGAGACACCGATTTCGCAGATTGTGCCCGGTGGCACGCGCGGGCCATCGGCCTCGACGAACGTCGGCATTACGCGGGTCACGGCGCCGGTACGCATGAGAACCTCGGCGTTGCGTACGGCGTTCACGAGTCGATGGGGTGTGGTGCTTGCGCTCAGACTCATGAACGGCATGCCTCCAGCGTGGTGCGGATGCGCTTGAGCTGACTCGGCGGGCTGGCGTCGATTTCGCAGGAATGTAGCCGGATGGTGCACTCGCCGTGGCTCAGGTCCGGATTGCGGATGATCTTCACAGCGGGGGCAAGCTCGGGAGTATCGAAAGCCCTGGCAAGCGAATCGTCCGACGGGAAATCCTGTGGCGATACGTCGATGCCAATGATCGTCTCGCCCGTCATCTGGCGGACATGGTGGGCGATCGTTTTCGAGACGCGTATCGCGTCGTCGCTGGCGTTGCCGAAGATGCGTTCGAGACTGGCGAGGGCAAGATCGATTGCCAGAGTCTCCAGCAGGCCCATCTGCTCGCGGAATGCGTCGACGGCGTGGGTGACTCCTTCGCGCAGCGCCGCATCGTGTGTTGCCTGCGCTTCGCGCGCAGCAGCCTCACTCGTTGCGATGCCTTCGGCCATGCCACGTTCATGAGCGGCCTCTTCACGTGCTTTCGCTTCTCGCTCAAACTCGATCAGCGCCGCCTTCGCGTTCTCAAGCCTCGCTTCGAGCGCCTGTCGCTCTTCCAGCGCACGGTGCAGGAGAACGTCGTCGCGCGTCAGTGCCTGATCATGCGCGTCAGGCATCACAGGTTGATCTGACCATTCGGGTAACGCCTGAGCCCGCGAGGATGCATGCGGGCCAATTGCTACGGCGGAACGGGTATCGACCTGCACGCGCGGTGCCTTGATTACATTCACCATCTGGAACCTCCCAGCCAGTCGCGCAGCGCGCGCAGTGCGCGTTGGGGAAAACGCGAGCGGATGCGCCTGGGGGGCGTGCGCTCCGATCTGGCCGGTTTTCAACGGAATACTCGAGGCAGGCCTTCAGCCATGCCGCGTTCGCGCGGTGCGTGACATCACCTGACTGCGTCTGGCGTCGTACGAGGTTGCGCCGACATTCTGAGAGAGCGTCGAGCACGAGGGATTGGAGTGTGGTGTCGACTGCATTGAAAAGGCGGGTGGCGAGGTCGTCAGGCAGCGTCTCGATCGCGGCTGCCACCTTCGACGCTTCTCCCCGCATGCTGGCCCGGTCATGCACCTCGTCCGGCGTTTCGGTCGTGAGCATGTCGAGAAATGGCGGGGGTGTGCCGTCGTCTTGCGATGTCTGTAGCAGGAGCGGGCGAAGGCGCGAGCGTTCGGCAGGCGACAGGGCCTGCCATACGAGTTCGAGATCTTCCACGGGGCACGCCAGGATTCCTGCGAGTGCGCTTTGCACCTCGAGGTGCATATCGCGGCGCGTTTTCAACTCATTCATGGACGCGGTTCTCTCCAGCGACGAGTGCGCGCAGCTTCGCTGCGATCTCTTCGCGTTGCGCTGCACTCAGGCGTGTTTGATGCGCGTGCGCACCCGACATCGGGCGGCGCCGTACCAGCAGCACGAATGCGCCGATGAGAATCATCGCCACGACCAGCAACGGCCAGGCCTGCCGAGTGAGAAGGGACGACTGCACAGCGGGTGCCGCGGGGGCGCTTGCCGCCGTCGGACCCGATGCTTGCGCATCAGCAATTCGGGAGGCGTTCGCAACGTTTTCTGTGTCCGGTGAGGTGCCTGATCCAGGCATGGCTTCGACGGGTTCGTCATTGCACGTAAGAGCAGAGGGGGTGCGTACCGCAGTGGTAATGGCATCGCCACGGGACGGATTCAGTCCAATAGACGCAGAAACGAGCGCCGTCACGCGTGTGAGCGCGTCGGCATCGAGCGGCTTGTCAAATACGATGCCGACGCTGAGCCGCTGGATTGCACCAGTAGCCCTGACAATCTGGTCCACCTGATGCTCGGTACGCGTACCATCCGGCACGCGTACCGGGGTCTGGTCAACGGGAGGCAAGGGGGGCTGGCCCGCCTCCGGCATCGATTGCCGGCGAGGCAGGCCCACGGAGACCATGGCGACGCTCCCCGAAGCCGCATCGGCGGCGAGAGTACGTGTAACGCTCTGCTCGTGCGTCGAGCGGACCTGATTTGACCAAGGACCGCCGCCGGCAACAGCCTGTCCGTAAGCCGTCTCTCCGGTAATCCGTGAAGAACCAAAAAAAACGCCGCCTGGAAAGGCGGCGAAAAAGTCGGAGAGTTACATAGATATCAAAGACTCTGGGTCAAGCATCAACCCGGGGAGCGATAGTAGCTGCCGCTGCGCACGCCGATTGTCAAGGAACGTCAGGCGCGCTGTTCAATTTTTATTTTCATGATGCAAGTCAATGTCGCTGATCCCATTCCCCGACGTACCGCCTGTAGCGGGCGTGCCGGACCTGAACCGGCTGCCGCTCACGGTGGGCGTGCTCACGGGTGCGACCCAGGCGCTGCAGGGGCTCGATTACTTCGGATTCCTGCCGTGCGACTCGCCGCAGTGGATTCTCGCCGACGACGAGGGCAACGCGATCGTGACGCCCGATTCGGTGGTCGATCTCGGCTATCGCGGCGAGGACCGCATCGCGTCGTACCCGGTCGAGCAGGGTTCGTTCGCCTCGTACAACAAGGTCGCGCAGCCGCAGGAACTGACGCTGCGCCTGTCGTGCGGCGGGCGCAATATGGGCCGCGACACCTTTCTCGCAGAACTCGGGTTCCTGCGCACCTCGCTCACGCTCGTGAACATCGTCACGCCCGAGATCACGTACCGGGGCTACAACGTCGACCGGGTCGATTACATCCGCAAGAGTTCGACGGGGCTGTCGCTGATCACCGCGGAGGTTCACTTCGGCGAGATCCGCACGAGCGCACAGGCGTCGTATTCGAACACGGCGCAGCCCTCTGGCAACGACCCGCAGAGCCAGGGGTGGGTCTGCACCGCCGCAGATCTGCCCGCGCCGGCCAACCAGTTCACGCCGCTGCAGCAGGCGTCGGCCAGCGTACAGGCGATGTTCGCGAATGCGCAGCAGTCCGTGCAGCAGATCGAATCGACCCTCACGACGCAGCTCACGCAGGGCTTCTCGGGCGTGGCGGCGTCGCTCGAAACGGCCCTGTCGGGCGTGTTTGCCTGAATAAGCGGCGAGTGGCATGCTCACGATCCCGCTGGCGGCGACGCCCTCGCAGCTCCTGTCGGTGGCGCTTGCGCAGCAGAACTGCGGGCTGGCCCTCTACCAGAAGCGCACCGGCCTGTACCTGGACCTGTACGTCGCGGGCAACCTCATCATGGCGGGCGTGCTGTGCCGCGCCAGCGTGTACCTCGTGCGTCAGGCCTATCTCGACTTTGTTGGGGACCTCGCGTTCATCGATACCGCTGGCAGCGACGATCCGCAGTACACCGGGCTCGGCTCGCGCTGGTTGCTGCTGTATGTCGGGGCGAACCTCGCAACGGGTTCATGAGGCGGCACCATGCCGTTCGCGCAGCGGCGCATCGACGTGACCTTCGCGCTGGCGAAGACCACGTTTCCCGATGGCTCGCAGATCCTCGATCTCGAGGGCCATCGCGTGCAGGTCAGCCTGGCGAACAACGGCGGGGGACTCGCGCTGCCCACGCTGTCGCTGCGCATCTACGGCATGAAGCTGGCGGACATGGGGGTGCTGGCGACGCGGGGCCTCACGGGCCTGGCCGTCAACGGCGACCAGGTGAGCATTGCCGCGGGCAATGAAGGCGGATTGCTCAACACCATCTTTGTGGGCACGATCTACTCGGCGGTGACTGACTTCAGCGGCAGTCCCGAGGTGTCGTTCGTGGTGAACGCGTCGAGCGGCTTCCTGCAGCGCATTCAGGCCGCGCCTCCCAACACGTACCCAGGGCCACAGGATGTGGCGAGCATCATCGGCGGCCTGGCGAAGCAGGCGGGCTTTGCGTTCCAGAACCACGGCGTGAGCGCAAAAATCTCTGGTCAGTACCTCGCCGGCACGCTGATGGACCAGATCGAGCGCGTGGCCGGGGCCACGCAGACGCTCGTGCTGCTCGACCAGGGCGTACTGCATTGCTGGCCCAACGGCGGTGCACCGGATTTTCCGCCCGTCAAGCTCTCGGCGCAGACGGGCATGCGCGGCTACCCGACGTTTACGCCGACCGGCATCGAGGTGAGCTGCGAGTGGAATGCGGCGATCCTGTTTGGCGCGACGGCGAACGTGCAGTCGGTGGTGCCGATGGCCTCGGGCACCTGGCAGGTGATGCGTTCGAGCCACGAACTCTCGACGCTCACGCCGGATGGGCCGTGGTTCAGCACGCTCAACCTGTCGCCTCCAGGGTATCTCAGTGTCGGCCCAAACTAGCGCTTCGCCCGCGAACGCGAACGCGACAGCGAATGCTCCGGCGGCCATCACGAGCATCCGCCCGTGGTCGCTGGCGGGCGAGTACGAGCGGCAGCGCACGGTGGTCGAGCAACTGCTCGCGCGCGTGCGCACCGCGTATCTCGCAAGGGTCGTTGCAGCCCGACAGAACGGCGCAATTGAAGGCGCGGGTACGGTGGACGTGCAGCCGCTGGCGGGCCAGCTCGACGGCGCGGGCAATGTGATCGCGCACGGTGTGATCTACGGCATTCCGTACCTGCGCCTGGCGGGTGGCGCGAACGCGGTGATCCTCGACCCGCAGGCGGGCGACATCGGGCTGGTCGCGGTGTGTGACCGGGATCACTCGTCGGTGATCGCGAACGCGGGTGCGGCGGCGCCGGGGAGCCTGCGCCGCCATGATATGTCGGACTCGGTGTATGTGACGACAGTGCTGGGCGCGACTCCGCAGCAGTACGTGGCGTTCACGCCGGATGGCATCGATATCGTGTCACCGTCGCAGATTCGCCTGGCCGCGCCGGTCATAGTATTGCAGGCACAAAACGCAATCGGCCTGACGGCGGGCACGCAGATTACCGACTCCGCGCCCGGGATCGAACTCGATGGCGCAATCACGCAGGGCGAAGGGCCGCAGGGTGGAGCGGCGAAGATGGCGGGGCCGCTGACCGTACAGCAGGACGTCACAGCGGCGGGCACCAGCGTGCATGGCCACGATCACCACGACTCGTGTGGCGGCACGACGAGTGCGCCGCTCTGATTTCAATCAATCTGTCAGGTGGTCTGATTGAAAGCTCCAGTTCAGCGAATTACTTCCCGATGAAGATCGGAACAAATGGCACCGCCGCGACGGGGGGGGACGATCATACCTTTTGAGGTCGCGACCGGGATACCCGCTGCCGCTACCACATCGAACACCTTCGAGGTAGCGTCGGCATCAAAGATTCCACCGTCATCGATAATGACCGAGAAGGCTACTACACGCTTTTTCTCGATCATCTGAACTTGCCTGTGGCGGAACTGACTGGCAAGTGCCACCTGCTCGACGTTTTTAAAGTTCACAGTTGTAAGGCGTTCATACCTGGTATCGTTGGCGTTCCACTTCAGGACATGGAGAGCATCGCGCGTGAGTGCGAAGATGCAGAAATCCTGGGGTGCCATTTTGGCATCTGGTGTCGATGCGATGTTCAACGTACAGCGTCCGTGCTGAATGACCTTTTCAGCAATGGACGGATCGTCGTGGGTCACACTGTCAACGAACGTTGGCCGGTCATAATAAATGGTGGCCTTGTCATACGTTGGGCCATTTGCACAGCTGGATAGAATTGCTATAGCAATCAGGGCAAATACTGCTCGAAGTACGAAATTCATGATGGTGATTATGCATCGCTCGAGTCAAATCAGGGACCGCCATTATGGCGTTCGGTCCGCTGGCGCTAGATGATGTTGGCGTTTTCGCTTGATATCAAGAAGTGTCAAATAAATCCAGGCGTTTGATACGGATGGCAACAAGCCAGTTGATTCCCGCTTGGATCGTTCCATTCTGTACGCTGGCGATGAAAACCCTCCTGCTCGACCGCACGGCGTGGGACTTGGTGCTCGGGGCCGACGGAAACATCGCCTGCGCCACGGACCCGTACCAGGTCGCGCAGGATGTGGCGAGTGCGATCCGCACGTTTCGTGGAGAGTGCTGGTTCGACACGACGCTCGGGATTCCATACTGGCAGGCCGTGCTGGGGCAGTTGCCCCCAGCCTCGTTCATCCGCTCCGAACTCGTCAACGCGGCGCTCACGGTCCCCAACGTGGCCTCGGCCACCGTCACGCAGCTCGTGCTCAACGGGCGGCAGCTTGCTGGTGAGATCGACGTCACCGATACCAGCGGTAGCACCCAAACCGTGACCTTCTAGCCCGCAATCGAATTACCGTTCTTCGCGCACGATGTAACGCTCGCGCGTCCATGCAGACCAACGTTCCTGCGATCCAGTTCACGGATCAGGGACCGGTCGTGCCCGCCGAATCCGCAATCCTCGCGGGCCTGCAGGCCGATATCAACGCCGCGTTCGGCGGCGGCGTCAATCCGCAACTCAGTTCGCCGCAGGGGCAGCTCGCGCAGTCGCTCACCGCGATCATCGGCGACAAGAACGGCGACATCCTCGAGGTGTCGAACCAGGTTGACCCGGACGTGGCGTCGGGCCGCTGGCAGGACGCTATCGCACGCATCTATTTCCTGAACCGCATTGCGGCTTCGGGCACCGTCGTGACCGCGACGTGCATCGGCCTCGTTGGTGCGGTGATCCCAGCCGGGTCCGTTGCGCAGGACGTGAACGGCTACCTGTATTCGTCGCTCGCTGCCGCGACGGTTCCCGCCTCCGGCTCGGTCGACGTGCCGTTCCAGTGCCAGACGATGGGTCCGGTCGCCTGTCCGATCGGCGCGCTGGCGACCATCTATACCGCTGCGCAGGGCTGGGACCGTGTCACCAACGCGACCGCCGGCACCCCCGGGCAGCTCGCCGAGAGCCGTGCCGCCTTCGAGGCGCGGCGGCGGCTGTCGGTGGCCATCAACTCGGTCAACGGTGTGCAGTCGGTCTATGGCGCGGTGCTCAACGTACCGAACGTGCTGGATGCGTTCGTGATCGACAATCCGACCAGCGCGGTCGTGAACTACGGTGCGACGCAGTATCCGTTGCTCGCGCATTCGCTGTTCGTGTCGGCGCTCGGCGGCGATCCTGCCGCGATTGCCACCGCCATCTGGAGCAAGAAGGCCCCAGGCTGCGACTACAACGGCGACACGACCTATACCGTCTACGACACGAGCTACGACCCGCCGCAGCCGCAGTACACCATCAAGTGGGTGACGCCCGCGCCCGTGCAGTGCTTCTTTGCCGTCACGATCCAGGCGAATGACCAGCTCCCCGCCGACATCACGCAACGGATCCAGCAGGCCATTGTCGCGGCGTTCAACGGCGAGGACGGCGGCATTGCGGCGCGCATCGGCTCGACCACCTATGCAGGACGCTACTACGCGGGCGTCGCCGCCACGGACCCGAACGTGAACATTTTCTCGATCGCGCTCGGCACCGACCCGATGAGCGTCACACAAACCTCGCTTGCGTTCGGCATCGACCAGTACCCGACGCTCGACCCGTCGAATGTCTCCGTGCTGCAGGTCACCCCTTCGTGAGCAGGACGAAATGAGCGCGCAATGAAGGACTGGACCGCCACGCTGCTCGCACAGTACGCGAACAGCCCGACGCTCACCGCGCTGATCGACTGCCTGAACCAGGACCTCGATCCGCACGCGGACCTCGATGCCTTCTACGACACGATCTGGAACGTCGCAACCGCCATCGGCTACGGCCTCGACGTGTGGGGCAGGATCGTCAACGTGAAGCGGGGCGTCGCCGCGGCGCTGCCTCCGGCCGAGTTCGGCTTCGCTGAAGCCTTCGATCCGGCCAACCCGACCGAAGGCGTCCAGCCGTTCAACTGCGGCGTGTTCAACGATGGATCGCCGCCCGTCATCCGCAACGTCGAACTCGACGACGGCACGTATCGCACGCTCGTGATGACGAAGGCGATGGCCAACATCACCGACTGCGCCAGCAGTTCGCTGAACCGGCTGCTCGGCTATCTTTTCGCGGGGCGGGGGCGCTGCTACGTGCTCGATACGGGAGCAATGACGATGCAGTACGTCTTCGAGTTCGATCTCATGATCCTCGAGGTCGCGTTTCTCACGCAGTCGGGCGTGCTGCCCAGGCCCACGGGCGTGCTGTGCAATCTCGTCGTCGCATCGGACGAGGTGTTCGGGTTCTCCAACCCGGCGGAAGATTTCCAGCCCTTCAATCAGGGCGTTTTCTCAAGCGGGGTACTCAATGCAGTCTAACCAGGCCCCGACCTTCGTGCCGCTGCCGTTCGCTGCGAACGGCCTGCGCAATGTCATCCCCGAAGCCTCGCAGGCCGGCATCACGCCCGGCGCGGCGTCGTTCAATGACGGCTTTCCGCCGTCAACGATGCAGCCCAAAACCCAGGGCGGTGTGCCGCCGGACGGCAAGGATTTCAACGGCATCCTGTACGCGGTGACGCAGACGGTGCGCTGGGTGCAGGCTGGCGGCCAGTTCCTCTTCAGCGCGGCGTTCGCGACCGACGCGAACGTCGGCGGATATCCGAAGGGCGCAGTACTCGTACGCGCCGACTACGGCGGCTTCTGGTTCAACGAGGCGGACAACAACACGACGAACCCGGACGCCACGGACGGCAGCGCGCGCAACTGGCTCTCGCTGAATGCGGACTGGAACGCGGCGGGCGGCCCCGCGCAGATTCTCCACCGGCCCACGCTGGCGACGGTCGCCACCAGCGGCAGCTACAACGACCTCACGAACAAGCCGGCGGTGCCTCCCGCGCAGGTCAACAGCGACTGGAATGCCGCGAGCGGCGTGGCGGCGATCCTCAACAAGCCTTTCATTCCCCCAGCGCAGGTCAACTCCGACTGGAATGCCTCGTCCGGTGTCGCCGCCATCCTGAACAAGCCCGACGTGCAGGGGCTGCTGGGCTTTACGCCCGTGCAGCAGGGCGGCGGCTCGGGGATGGGGACCAACAAGGTCTATATCGGGTGGAGCGGGTCCGAGCTTCTCGCCCAGGTGGATGGCTCGCCGCAGGGCTACCTCTGGACGTCCGTCAACGCGCCCTCCGGCATCGGCCAGAACGGGTGGCAGCGGTTTCCGAGCGGTCTGTACCTTCAGTGGGGGATGACTCCCTCGATAGCGACCGACGGGACACCGACCTTCAATTTCCCGATCGCCTTTCCCAACGCCGCCTTCGGTATCGTCGCGATACAGCAGGCAAAAGGCACGACATCAGGCGCGGCGTATTCGCTTGGTGCGCAGGTGACGAATTCGTCCAGCTTTTCGGTTTCTCCAGACCAGGGCGGTCCCACGGGTAGTTGTCCGATCTTCTGGATCGCGCTTGGGGTTTGAGCGCCGCGCTTTTACCGGAGGGGATATGTCCAGTGGGAACTATGTCTGGAGTGCGAAGAACAACGCGTTCTATCCCGCAGCCTTCAGGTCCGACTACGTCACCGCGCAAAGCTGGCCCGAGGATGGCGTGCCGGTCGACGACCGGGTATTCGACAGGTACGGGCGCAGCCAGGCGCCGCCTGGCAAGACACGCGGCGTCGATGCGCGCGGCATGCCCGCATGGGTCAAGGACGTGACGCCGGCGACGCCCGGCGCGCGGCACGCCTCGGCCATCGCGCGGGGGCTCGTGGTGACGTGCGCGGCCACGCCCGCACTCAACGGCAGATACAGCGTCGGTGATGTGGACATGACGAACATCGTCCACGAAGCGCAGTTCATCGCGCTCTACCAGGAGTTCGCGAGCGGTGAGCCGACGCTCGCCTGGGCGGACGCTGGCGGACAACTCCACACCTTTCCTGACACGGCGACCTTTCTCGCATTCGCGAAGGCGGCAGCGAAATACGTGAGTGCCTGCCGGCAGGCGCTCATGGCCCTGCAGGCAGGCAACTCCGCCGCCTTTCCCTCGAACGCAGTCCGTCTCTGAAGGCGTCAAGCGATGCAGGCAAACCAGACTCCGGCCTTCATGCCCGTTCCGTTCGCGCTCAACGGTCAGCGCAACGACATTCCCGAGGCGTCGCAGATCAGCGTCACGAAGGGCGCGGCGTCGCTCAATGACGGGTTCCCGCCGCTGACGATGACGAGCCCGCTACAGGGCGGCATTCCACCGTTCGGCAAGGACATGAACGGCGTGCTCTATCTGTTCGCGCAAACATTGCGATGGGTACAGGCAGGCGGTTCATTCGTCTACGACGCAGCGTTCGCGAATGATCCGGCGGTCGGCGGCTATCCCAAGGGGGCGGTACTGCTCAACGCTGCGCTCTCGGGCTTCTGGATCAATACCGTCGACAACAATGCCACGGACCCCGACGCAACGGACGCGAATGATCCCAACGCGGCGCAGGGGTGGCTCCCCCTGAATGCGGACTGGAACGCGACAGGCGGCGCGGGCCAGATCCTCAACAAGCCGAACCTCGCGAAGGTCGCGACAAGCGGCCAGTACGACGACCTGCAGGGCAAGCCCGACCTCGCGCCTGTCGCGACGAGCGGCAGCTACACTGACCTGATCGATACGCCGACGATCCCGCCTGAGTACGCGCTACCGCCTGCCACGACGACGACGCTCGGCGGGATTATCGCGGGGCCTGGCACCTCGATCGCTGCTGATGGCACGCTCACCGCCAGTGGTCTGGTCAAGACTGTCAACACCAATAGCCCCGATGGCAAGGGCAATGTCTCCGTCTTTGTCAAGAATGCCAAAGGCACGTCTTCGCAGTATGTTGGCCTCGTCGCCTTCCAGGGCGGCTCCGGCGACCCGCTGATCTGCATGATGCAGGGCGCGGGCGTCGGCACGTCTGTATTCTGGAACGGGGAAGCTGTCGAAGTTGACCTGTTACCCGCTTCGAAAGCGTCGCTCGGCGGCATCATCGCGGGGCCGGGAACCACGATTGCCCCCGATGGTACGCTCTGCGCGAGCGGCACGGCGATCGTGAATCTCACATCTGCCGCTGCCGTCGCGCTCGACCTCACGCCGATTGTGCAGGGTGCGCCTGAAATCCTCTTCAACCTCACCGCACAACCCGGCCTGTCTACGATCCTCACGATCGTCAATCCGCCGCCCGCCGGGACGCTCGCGGAGTTCGTGTTCGCCGTGACCAATGCCGCAGGCTCGGGCATGACCTGGCCTTCGAACCTCCGCTGGCCGCAGGGCGTTGCGCCGACGCTGACCGGCGTCGCGGGGAAGATCGATACCTTCGTGATCTATACGCAGGACGGCGGCGTGACGTATGACGGCTTTGTGTCGGGTCAGAATCAATAACATGAGCCGTCTTGCGAAGCGCCTGCTCATGGCAGGCAGCGCGAACTATGCCGGGGTCGTGCTCGCCGATGGCCCCTATGCCTACTGGCGGCTCGATGAAACCTCGGGAACCGTGGCGGCCGACTCAAGCGGCAACCATCGCGACGGCCTCTATGTCGCGCCGGTCCAGCTCGCAGAAACGAAGCTGCTGCCGGCTTCGCCCAGCACGGCCTATGTCGCGCTTTCCGGCAGCGGCAGCGGTTATATCGATGTGAGCGCGGCCAGCCAGTTCTGCGCGGGCAACGACTGGAGTTTCGAATGCTGGATTGACGTTTTCAGCTTCGCCCAGTCCGCAGGTAACATGGGCTGCACGATCATGGCGGGCCTGAGCGCGCCGGGTGGCACAACCGGGTGGGCGTTCGGCGGCTCGGCAAGCCCGAGCGGTTCGCTCATGTACTACACGAAAAGCTATTCCAATCTTGGCATTTCCACAAAGCTTCCTGTCGGGCGCACCTATCTGGCCGCCGTCCGTACCGGGGCCAACCGGACGCTGGCCGTTTATCTGAACGGGCAGCTTGCGGGCTCGCAGACCTATGGCCAGGCGCTCGCGCCGGTGATCGAACCAGGCCTGTATATTGGTGAAGCGTCCACCATTGCCGCGATGCTCGACGGCGTCATCGGAGAATTCGCGGTCTATAACTGTGCGCTGACCGACGACCAGATCCTGCGCCACTACAGCGCGGGCATGGGCGGCACGCCCGCGTTCTCCGGCGTGCTCGACAGGCTCACGGCGGCCCCCGTTGCCGCATGGAGTCTGCGGCGGCTTGGCAGTCACTACAGCGGGCCGTGCATCAACGTGCGGCGCGATGCGGATGACGCAAAGCTCGATATCGGCTTTACGCCTGCGGGCGATCCCGACCTTGCCACGTTGCTCGCTTTCGTGGGTTCCGCCAATGGCTGCGTTGCAACATGGTATGACCAGACCGGGAACGCGCTGCACCTTTCGCAATCCATAACAGATCGCCAGCCGCTGATCGTCACCAGTGGCGTGCTGAACACCATGTCTCCCGGTTCGCGACGGCCCGGCATTCTCGCGACCGCATCGGCATGCTCCCTTCAGGAACTGCTCGCCACAGGGAGCAAGCTCAATCTCAGCCAGCCGTTCACGCGCGCGAGCGTGAACGGCATTCCGTCCGGTGCCGCATCCACCAGCTTCTCTATCCTGACGGGCAGCACGAACACCTCCATCATTGCCCTGAATGCCGTGAACCTGAAGTACCAGCTGTACGACTACAGCACGGGGCTCACGTCAACGAAGACCGTGAATGCCGGTAGCGCCAACTGCGTCATGGAGAACTATAACGGCGCGAGCAGCAGCTTGACCGTGAACGGCACGACGACAGGCGGTTCGATCGGAACCGATGGAATCAACATCACCGCCGTCGGCGCATTGACCGGAATGGCGGGCGCGACCGCCACCTTCGGCGAAGTCCTCCAGTTTGGCGCGCTGCTGTCGAGCGCCGACCAGACCACGCTGACGACGAACCAGCAGGCCTGGTGGGGCGCTGCCGCTATCTAGCTCCAGTGGGTGAAATCATGCGTATGCGCTCAATTACGTTTGTCCTTGCCTCGATGCTTGCGGGCTGCACGTTCGTCAGCATCGAAGGCGATCACAATTCGGTCTCCGATACGGGCGGTCATGGCGGTGGCATCATGCTGCCTTAAAACCAGCCGACGCTGACCGACCAGATTCAGCGCCTGCGCGGCGCGCACCCGGGCGGGCAATGAACGGCCTCTGGATTGCCCCGATCCGGCGGTGCGGCAACGTGCAGCCCGCGCCGTCGCTCGCGCTCGATTTCATCAACACCCCCGCGATACCTTCGGGCTTTACGTTCTCACGTGCCTCGACGGCGACGTACTTCACCGCAGGCGGACTGCTTGTGAGCGTCGGCACCGATGTGCCGCGCTTCGATCACGATTTCGCGAGCGGCGCAGCGCTCGGCCTGCAGCTGGAAAGCTCTCGCGCGAACGTGCTAGGTCTCAGCACGGGCATGTACATCGCGACGCGCTGTACGCTCACGCAACACGAGGGCATCGGCGCAGACGGCTCGCTGACAACCACGCTCATCACCGAAGACGCGACACCCGCGAGCACGCACTATGCTTCCGAAGCGTTCCCGGTCAGCGCGAATATGCCGATGACATTCAGCGGGTATTTTCGTGCGGATTCGCGAACGCAAGGGTGCCTGTTCGTCGACTCTGCCGGGTGGTCGTCATCGAACCAGGCGCTCGCCATCTTCGATCTTTCCAGCGCGACCGTTGTCGAGCTATGGAACTGCACGGGCGGCGTTCAGAAGATCAATAACTGTTTGCTGCGCGGGTGGCTCACCGCGACATCGAGCACGACCGTCAGCGGCGCGCGTGCGCTCGCGATGCCCGCGAAAAACGGGCAAAACAGCTACGACGGCGCAGGCGGGACGGTCGAGACGTGGGGCTGGCAGGTCGAGTCGAATACGAACGAGCCGTCCAGCTACATGCCGACAGCGGGCGCGGCCTTCACGCGTGCAGCCGACTATCTTTGGACCTCGCAGCTCGTGTGGCTTAACGCAACGGAGGGCACCGCTGTCATTGATGGCGTGGTAAGCGCCGTCAAGGGCGGCGGCACATTCCTGTTCTCGTTGGATGATGGCATCAATAACGGGATCGGCATCTACAAGGTCAATGGCTCGGGCAACCTGACGGCATACTCGGGCGGCGCGAACAGTACGGGGCTCGGCGTCACGCTCGCTGACGGGCAACGCGCGCGGGCAGCCATCGCGTGGAGTAACGCCGGCGCATCGGCGAGTGCCGCGGCGAACGGCTGCACGGCGGTACCTGTGACGTCTGCGGGTGCCGTCAACGCGAGCGAGTTCTGCATCGGCTCGGCCCGCGGCAGGCAGTTCAGCGGCATGCTGTGGGTGCGCTCCTTCACATACTGGCCGTACCGGATGGCTGATCGCGACCTCGCAGCGCTGACTGCAGTCCCGGCAACGTGAGCGAGGTACGCTGGTCGCAGACAGGTAATGCGCAGTGCATATCGTGTTGTGCAATTGATCCCGCGCAAGCGATGCCCGCTCCTTTTTGGTGGCCGCTGGCACATACTCGCAAACGTCATCGAAGCAGCGGTGATCCAGGCTTGCTTTCATTCCTAGCTTCGTCGCATCGTGGGTGGGCCTGTGTCAAGGACCCGCCATGACGAATGATGATGCCACCAGTGCCCGTACTGGCACTACCCTGGGCGACTACGAACGGCTGCAAAGCCTCTCCGATACGCGTTTGCAGGACATTCGGCGGTTAACGCGCCTCGTGTGTCTGCTCGCACGAGCAGATGCCGGTGACGCGCATCGCGTGAGTATTGCGTCAATCGGACGCATCCTCAGCAGGGCCGAAGCGCGCGCAAGTGAGGACGCGGCGCTCATCATGAACGCCTTGCGACTGGAGAGCCTTCGCGATTGACCCGGTTCATTGCGCGTCACGCTAGTGACGTTGATGGGTGTCTAGTCAAAATTTTTCCGTAGAGAGTCGCGACTTATTTGTTCAGTAGTTCATATCGAAATTTATGAAAACTTGACGATATTTGACACATTTTCGATTGGCATCGAACTCCGATTTCTGATTCAATCGGTATTCTTGTAATACTTGGTAACGGTAAGAGATCGCTACGGGCACCATCAAGAGGAAAAGGCCATTGACGCCGGGCTGCAATATTATCTGGCAGCTGAAAACAATTTCGTATCAGCTTGGGCGTGAGAACCTATTTGGGGGAGTCGGATTCATGTTGTCTAGGAAGCAATGGCTATGGCTGGCAGATCATCATGGCGGGGTTCGGCGTGCCTGCTTCGTTTTCTTAGTAATCTCGTTTTTCGCCTATGTTGCGCTTGTTTACAACGCAATGTGGAAAAAGGGTAAATCGGCATCACACCAGATTGATTATCAAGTATTAATTAACGCGGGTTGCATGAAAAATCCTCTTCAGCGCGATCCGTATTATCTGGGGCCTATTCCATATCGTCACGGAGAAGCGGTCATTCGTTATGGAGATGGAAATCCATTTAAGCTGGAGAATTTTAGATCTGAAGTTTTTGACCTAAACATTTTATCGGATGATCCCGTGTGCTTTGGGGCGTACTTGAAAGCCGAGGCGGCAGACTCTCAAGACTATGTTTTTTATCTTTATGATAAAGCGTCGGGAAGGATTGTTTACAAAATTTCAAAAATTAATGGATTTGCAGATTTAACTCAGTGATTTTCAGGTTTGGTGTCTAATTGAAAAAATAGTGAGGTAAGGAATGGGCGCGAGCGGATATTCGGTAACGTTAAAAATCGAACCAACTGGGATTAGTGGCACTATCGGTCATGCGTTCATAACCTTGAGCGCTCCAGGACGATCTGATATCACCATTGGATTCTACCCAGCCACCGGAAGTTCGCCATATGCGGTTGGTGCAGTTCGGGATGATACGGTTTCTCAGCAGACAGGCAGCAGTGTGGCGCCTCATGATTTCATGTGGTCGACAACCTTTACTGTCACCGAAAGTCAGTATCTGTCGATGGTGACGTATGCCGCAAAGCAGGCGAACAGTGGAACCCTGATGTACAACGGTGTGGGAGGCCTGCCGTCATTGGTGAGTCCGGGATATGCCTTCTTGTTCGGATCCGGATCGAATGTATGTACCGATTTCGCGCGTAACGTGCTTGAGGCAGGCGAAATCCAGCCTCTTGGTGGAAATATTACTTCCAACATGGTTCCGCAATCTCTGATCCTTCAATATGGCATGTTGTCTTCGGATCAGCGCTCGGGCTCAGATACCTCGAATGCGTACACCGCGCAGATTTCACAGCAGGTTAGCCTGCTGCAAAACGGGATCAAGTCTGACGATCCGACCTATAAGTCCGGAGGCTCGCTGGCCGGAGCAACGCCCTCAATGGGGCAGGTGACCTCGGCTCCTGCTACCAACCCGGGCAACGCGAACGCAGTCATCGCGCAAAATATTGCTGCAGGGAAAGCGCCGGATGGCAGTCCGCTCGGTGTGGTGTTGCCCAATGGCGACTCCGGCCAGATGGTCTGGACGAAGGACGCCTCAACCGGCAGTTACCTGCAGGTGCTGTCGCAGTATGACCCGAGTGGCAAGGGTTACCAGTTCCAGATTTCGTACTCCTCTGCAGGCGCACCGGTATCCACCCGGTCGTTCTACAACGACGGGACAAAGGTAACCGAGACGACGGCAGTTGCTCAGGCGGCGGCCGCACCTGTAGTGACTACTGCGGTACATCAGCGTGACCCTGACGCGGCATCGTCTGCGGCAAACTACGTCGTGCAACCCGGCGATTCACTGTGGGGGCTCGCACAAAGAGATGGCGTGCCGTTGCAGGATTATGTTAAGGCAAACCCGCAGATTACCGACCCGAGCTACATCCAGGCAGGTCAGGTCATCAATCGACCGGCCTCTGCGCTTGCGGCTGCGAACAACAGTCAGTCGCCCACGATCACAATCAACCCGAATCCGCAGCCACAAACACAGACGCAGGGCGAGAACACCGCGACCAACAACACGAATCTTGGCTACGTCTCGAACAGCGCCACTTCGTCCATCGGGTTCAGCAACGGCACGCTTAACAAGACCGATTTCATCTCGGTGACCGAGGCGGGGCTTGCCAGTGGCGGAGTGCGTCCCGGCGAGGTCCAGGCCGATCCGAACGTCATGGCCAATGAGATTCTGGCCAACATTGGCTCGTCCACGCTCAGCGGGTTGAATGCGATCGCCTCCATCGGGGCGGCCTCTGCTGCCCAGGCGAGCAACGTCTATATTGACCCGTTGCTGCTCGATCTTGGCCAGGGAATTGCGACCAGTTCCTACCAGAGTTCGGGCGTGCTGTTTAACGTTGACGACTCGGGCACCCTGCACCAGACCGGATGGGCCGCAGCAGGCACGGGCATGCTGGTCGTTCCTGGCGCGAATGGCCAGGTCACCAGCATGAGCCAGATCTTCAGCCCGTATTTCGGAGGTACGGCGGGCACGAATGGTGGCCCGGGCACTGCGCCGTTCTCCAGTGGCATTGCCGCGCTGGCTTCGTTCGACACTAATCACGATGGCGTGATTGATGCGAAGGATCCGATCTTCAGCCAGCTGCGTGTGTGGGTGAACAGCACGGGGCCAGGCACCGGCCAGATGCTCACGCTCGCGCAACTGGGCATTACGAGTATCAACCTCACCGCAACCGGCACCCGCCAGATCAACAACGGCAACATCGTCACGGCCGTGGGCAGTTTCGTCCGGAACGGCGCCACGCAGACGATGGAAGATGTCAACTTCGTCGCCAATCCCGCTGGCAGTACGTTCGCCAGCTCAACGAACGGCACCACTGCAACGACGACAGCCGGGACAACGAAGGTGACGACGTATGCAGATACAACGAACCAGAACCTGACGCTGGATGCCGGCAAGCTCGGCGTGAACAACGTCTACGCGGGGTCGGGCAATGACACCCTGGTGGCTGCAGCAGGCGGTAGCTGGCTCGTCGGTGGTTCCGGTAACGACACGTTTGTCGGTGGCGCGGGCAATGACGTATTCGTTGTCTCGGCCAACGACAATCCAGCCAATATCCACGGCAACGGCGGTGTGGACACGGTCATCATCACCGGCAACCAGGGCATGACGATCAACATGGCCCAGGCGGGGGTGACGATCGCCGAGGGCGGTGGCGGCAACGACGTGATCATGAGCGGCGGACGTTCGGGCGTCTACATCAAGGGCGGCACTGGCGACGATACACTGATCGGGGGCGGCGGCACCGACGTGATTGTAGGGGGCTCTGGTCACAACACCATCATGGGCGGCAGCGGCCAGGCGGAAATCACGGCCGGTCCGAACGGCGACACGATCTATGCATCGGCTGCGGGCTCGATCATCAACGCCGGTGGCGGCGCTGACAAGATCTACGGCGGCGCGGGCAACGACCTGATCAAGGTCGGCGGCGGCAACGCCGTCATCGATGGCGGTGGTGGTACCAACATCGTGCAGTTCCACGGCAGCTATGCCGAATACCGGATCGTCAAGGCAGGCAACGGCTACTACGTCGCCGACAAGGTGCCAAACCGCGATGGCACGGTCTACATTACCAACATCCAGAAGCTGAACTTCTCGGATATCCAGGGCGTCGACCTGTCGCTGCCCAATCCGATGCCGGTCGCCGATACGCTGTACGCAGACAGCAGTGGCAAGGCATTTGATCATACGCAGGCGCACCTGATTTCGGCAGCCCAGCTGCTGGCCAACGACCAGCGCCTGAACAGCACGGGTGCGTTGCACATTGCAGCGGTGAGTGGCGCGATTGGCGGTACGGTAAGCCTCACTTCGTCGGGTGACGTGCTGTTCACGCCGACGGCGGGCTATACAGGCATCATGAGCTTCAAGTACAGCGTCGCAGATGCAGCCGGCCATACAAGTGCGGTGGTGCAGGACCTGAACAGCGGGCAGACCGCCGCCATGCAGGCCACCGCATCGCTGATGACGCCGGACCTGCCAAAGGACCCGCTGCTTGCGCAGGAGTGGTATCTCAGTGACGCGGATATCCTGCCGGTCTGGAAGGACTATACGGGCAAGGGCGTGCGCATTGGCCAGTTCGAACCGGGCGGGCAGTTCGCGACAGGTCCGGAAATCTTCGACTACACGCACCCGGATCTGGCACCCAACGTCGATCAGGCGTGGATGGCCTCGCAGCTTGCCAACGGCACGCTGCCGACCGAGACCTCGCAACATGCCACGATGGTGGCCGGTGTGATGGTCGCGGCGAACAATGGCACGGGTGGCGTGGGCGTTGCCTACGATGCAAAGCTTGCCGGCTATTATCTGGCAAACAACGGCAGCGACCTGAGCGGCCTCGGTCACGAAGTCAGCTATGACATTGCCAACAACAGCTGGGCATTCACGAACGATTTTGCCGTCAGCAACATGCAGAACGGCCAGATCAACAGCGCCAGCCTGCTGATGACGAATGCCCAGTACGCGGCCGACAACGGTCGTGGAGGGCTTGGCACCATTCTCGTTGAGGCTGGTGGTAACCAGCGCGCCACTGGCGGCAATGCCGAGGGGTCGCTGACCAACAGCAACCGCTTCTCGATTGAGGTGGGCGCGATCAACGCGCAGGGCGACCTGTCGACGCTGCAGATCGGCTCGGCGCCTTTCTCGAACCCGGGTGCGAGCCTGCTGGTGTCGGCGCCTGGCAGCAACATTGAGAGTACGAGCCAGATGGTCATGACCGACCAGGGCTCAACCTTCGGCAGCGCCTACAGCAACATGCAGGGGACCAGCTTCGCAACGCCGATCGTCTCGGGGATTGTCGCCCTCATGCTGCAGGCAAACCCGAATCTCGGTTACCGGGACGTGCAGGAGATCCTTGCACTCACCGCGCGCAAGGTGAACGACCCGAACACCCAGTGGACCACCAACGGGGCGAACAACTGGAACGGCGGCGGCATGCACGTCAGCAACGACTACGGGTTTGGTGAAGTCGACGCGCGCGCTGCAGTCCGTCTTGCCGAGACGTGGATGACGCAGAGCACCGGTGCCAATGAAAAGGTCTTTTCGGCCACAAGTGGCACGGTTGGCAAGACCATCCAGGGCGGTGGCACGCTGACCAGTTCGATCGCGATGCAGTCCGGCCTGAACGTCGAGCATGTCGAGATCGACCTGAATGCCAACGTTGGCCGTCTGGGGGACCTCGTGGTCACGTTGATCGCGCCGGACGGCACGCAAAGTGTGCTGCTCAACCGCGAAGGCAAGATTCCCGCGGGTTCGGCGGGTGCCAGTTCGACGGATGTCGGCAGCACCATCTCCGGCCAGTTCCAGTACACGTTCATGTCGACCCATGACTGGGGTGAAATCTCGACCGGAAACTGGACGCTGCAGGTGACCGATGCGGCGACAGGGCAGCCTGTCACACTGAACAGCTGGTCGCTGCGCCTGTACGGCAGTCCCACGACGGCGGACCACACGTACTACTACACCGACGAGTACAAGGCGGCGGTGACTGCGAACGCGAAGGCAGCCGTGCTTGACCCGACGGTGAACGGCACGGGCGGACGTAACACCATCGATGCGGCAGCCGTATCAGGCGACACGTCGATCAACCTGCTCACGGGCGTGGCGAGTATCGGCGGCACGGCGCTGACGATCCGCAACCCGAACCAGATCCAGAATCTCATCGGCGGCGACGGCAACGACACGCTCACCGCGAACAACGCCGATGCGATGCTCGACGGCGGCCGAGGCAACAACACGCTGGTCGGCGGCACCGGCAAGGACCTCTTCGTCGTCCACCGGCGCGACAATGGCGTAGACACGATCGTCAACTTCAATGTGGCGCGCGGCGAGCAGATCGATCTGGTGGGCTTTACCGGCAAACAGTTCAAGGATCTGACGCTTACGCAGCAGGGCACGAGCGTCGTTGTCGGGCTCGGCAACGGCCAGACGATCGTTCTGCAGAACCAGACGGTTGCCAGCCTGACGGCCGCGCAGTTCGTCTTCCAGAACACGTTTGTGGCGCCAGCAGCGTATGTCACGAGCGGACAAAGTGGTACGGTGCCGCCCAGCGGAACCGATGTGATTGCGATGGCAGGTGGATTTGCGGGCGTGGCGCTCAGCGGTTCGACGGGCTCGCTCGCCGGGACTGTCTACAAGCACGACGCGGCGAGTGCCGATATCTTTGTGATCTCGGCACAGAGCGGTGCAACCGACTACAAGAATGCACTGCAGGGCTTCCGGCACGGCGTTGACAGGATCGACGTCAGCCAGCTGGGCATCACGAGTTTTGCGGACCTGAATATCGCGCAGGTCAACAAGCTTGTCATGAACAACGTCGCAGTGATTCACGGGACCAATATCCGCAGCACGTCGCTCAATGCGCAGCTGCTTTACCTTGATGCTCTCGATCCGTCGCAGCTCACCGCGTCGGACTTCATTTTTGCACCGGCAGCGGCCGGAACGGTCAGCACGCCGGTCGCACCCACAGCGCCGGCCACGCAGGCTCCGCTCGTGGTCAACCCCGCAAACGTCGACCCGACGACGATTGTTGGATCGGACAATGGCCTGACCGTCACGACGGGCACGAATGGTGTGACCACAGTTCAGGCATCCATTGACGAGGCGCTGCCTGACAATATCAACATCCTGACGCTCACGGGGAACGCCAGTCTGATCGGCACTGCCAACAACAATGGCGATACGATCACGGGCAATGCGGGCAACGATACGCTGCTGGGTGGCGACGGGAACGATACGCTGGTTGCCGGCACGGGCTCCGACCTGCTGATCGGCGGGGCGGGCACCAACAGCTACGTTGTGAATGCCGCCACGGCGGCGGGAGTTGTCGATACGATCCAAGCCAATGCTGGACGTCTCGACACCCTGCGTCTGCAAAACACGACCACTGCCGCTACGCGACTGGCTGCCCAGGGCAACGATCTGGTGATCACGCTCAACGCCGGACAGTCGGGACAGAGCCAGGTGGTCGTGCAGAACCAGCAGGCCGGCCAGGGCGTGGGCAGCGTCGTGATCGGCAGTACCACGCTGACGGCTGCAACGCTTGCATCGATCATGAGTCAGGGCAAGGTCAACGTGGGCACCGTACCCGCGACGCAGAACCTTGCAACGGGCACGGCGTGGAGCTATACGCTGCCCTCGGGCCTGTTCAGCGCAACCGTCGCGGGCGACGCGCTTCAGTACAGCGCCACGCTGGCTGACGGCTCCCCGCTGCCGGCATGGCTGACCTTCAATGCGACGACCGGCCAGTTCAGCGGCACACCGATGGGCCAGGCGGCTGTCGGCGCGCTCGCAGTGAAGCTAACCGCGACCGAGATGGCGGGTGTTTCGGCCAGCGCGACGTTGAACCTGCAGGTCAAGGCTGTCGGTCAGGCACCGACGGTTACGCAGACGCTTGCGACGCAGGCAGCAAAGGCGGGTACGGCGTGGACCTGGACGTTGCCGACCGGGCTGTTCAGCGAGGCGGTTGCAAATGACGCCCTGAAGTACAGCGTGACCCTTGCCGATGGCAGTGCCCTGCCGTCGTGGATGACATTCAACGCTGCGACCGGCCAGTTCAGCGGCACGCCAACCGACCAGACCACCGGCGCGTTCGCGCTGAAGATCACGGCAACGGACATGGGGGGCTTCACGAACAGTACGACGCTGAACCTGCAGGTCAGTCCCACGTACCAGGCACCGACCGTAGTACAGACGCTTGCGACGCAGAACGCGCAAGCCGGCACGGCGTGGTCCTTCACACTGCCGACGGGCCTGTTCAGCGAAGCGATTGCGGGCGATACGCTCAAGTACAGTGCGACGCTCGCCAACGGTGGCGCCTTGCCGTCCTGGCTGACCTTCAACGCGACGACTGGCCAGTTCAGCGGCACGCCGACCGACCAGACTACGGGGGCGTTCGCGCTCAAGGTCACGGCCACCGATATGGGAGGTCTCGCCACCAGCACGACGCTGAACCTGCAGGTCAGCCCGACGTATCAGGCGCCGACCGTCGCACAGACGCTTGCGACGCAGAACGCGAAGGCGGGCACAGCGTGGTCGTGGACGCTGCCGACAGGGCTCTTCAGCGAGGCGATTGCGGGCGATACGCTCAAGTACAGCGCGACGCTGGCCGATGGCACGGCCTTGCCGTCGTGGCTCGCTTTCAATGTCACCACGGGCCAGTTCAGTGGTACGCCGACCGACCAGACCACGGGGGCGTTCGCGATCAAGGTCACGGCCACCGACATGGGGGGGCTCGCCACCAGCACGACGCTGAACCTGCAGGTCAGTCCGACCTACCAGGCGCCGACCGTCGCACAAACTCTCGCGGCGCAGAGTACGAAGATCGGTACGGCATGGAGCTATACACTGCCGACGGGTCTGTTCAGCGAGGCGATTGCGGGCGATACGCTCAAGTACAGCGTGACGCTGGCCGATGGCACGGCTTTGCCGTCATGGCTCGCGTTCAATGCTGCGAACGGCCAGTTCAGCGGTATTCCTCCGGTTGGCAGCGCTGGAACCCTGGCGCTCAAGGTCACGGCAACGGACATGGGTGGTCTCGCAACCAGCACCGCGCTGAATGTGGCAATCACCGCACCGGTGGGCAATACGCCACTGGTCACCCAGACGCTGGCCGCGACGACGGTTGCCGCTGGCAGTCTGTGGACGTACGCGCTACCGGCAGCGCTGTTCACCGAGACAACGGCAGGCGATACGCTGACCTATACGGCGACACTTGCCAATGGCAGCCCACTGCCGTCCTGGCTGACGTTCGACCCTGTCAAGCTCACGTTCAGCGGCACGCCGACCGACCAGACCACAGGCAACCTGCAACTGAAGGTAACAGCAACCGAGCAGGGCGGACTGGCGGCCAGCGCGCCGCTTAACGTTACGGTGAATCCGACCTACACCGCCCCGACGGTCGCGCCGCAGATTTACCAGATGACGACCCTGGGACAGGCATGGCAATACTCGCTGCCGGCCGGTCTCTTCAATGAGCCGGTTGCAGGCGACACGCTGACCTACACCGCGAAAATGGCGGATGGCACCGCCTTGCCGACGTGGCTAACCTTCGATCCGGCTACGCAGACCCTACGTGGCACACCGTCCGGAACGACGCCGTCCCTGCTTAACGTCCGGATCACGGCGACCGACATGGGAGGGCTGTCCAGCAGTACTGTGCTGGGTGTGCAGCTTCAGCAGAATATCCTCAATGTGGGCATGGTGCAGACGGTTACAGCACCCGCCGGACAGATTGCCATTGCGGAATCGGGAATGTCGGCGAAGCTCACCGGCGCCAACGAAAACCACGTACTGCTGATGTCCGGTTCATCCGCCACGGCGACACTGGGCAACGGAGCGAACTGGGTTGCGGCGACCGCATTCATGGAGACGCTCACGGTGGGCGACGGCAGCAACACGATCGTGGCCACCGGAGGCATGGACACCCTTAACGCGGGCGTCGGCGCGAACACCATCACGCTGACCGGTTCGAATAACAAGGTGACTGCGGGTGGGGGCAACAACACGATCACCGCCAGTGGTGGTAGCGACACGATTACCCTCGGCAACGGTGCGAACAGTGTGTCCGTCAGCGGCATGTCGGAGGCAATCGTCGTTGGCTCGGGCAATAACGTGATCAATGCAACGGGCAGTTCAGCGAACATCATCGTGGGCAGTGGCACCAATACGATCACGGCATCCGGATCCTTCGCCAGCCTCAAGCTTGGGGACGGCTCTGACACGGCGAAGATGACGGGCGGCTTTGCGACGGCGACCGTCGGGCATGGGAGCTATAACCTCGAGTTCGCGGCGGGTTTTGGCAAGCTGGCGTTTGGGACTGACGTGGCCTCCGACCACCTGTGGCTCCAGCATGTCGGACAGGATCTGCAGCTATCCGTGATCGGCAGCAATGAACGGGTGACCCTGAAGAACTGGTATGCGGCCACGCCTGAGCAGGCCAGCTCGATCGTCGCGGGCGATGGCAAGACATTGTCCGCCTCGAACGTCAACCAGCTCGTGCAGGCGATGTCGGCGTTCACGGCACCGGCAGCGGGCCAGATCAGCATGACGCCTGCCGAGCAGCAGGCCCTGCAACCGGTGCTGGCGGCCAACTGGCGTTGATGTAACCACCTGGCGGGGTGCGGATCGCTAGCGGTCCGCACCTTGCAGCGTACCGGCCGGGCGAGATGGGAAGCCGACGCGCGCAACGCGCGTTAGCCGGATCCGCTCGCCCGCCTTCACATATCAAGCTGTATCGAAGATGACTGTTCTTCCGGATTCCGGACTGTGGGCGCTGTCCGCCATGGCCGCATTGCACGGCGTGGCCGCAGACGAAGCGCAGCTGCGCCATACGTTCGGCCACGAGCCTTTCGAAACCACCACCTTGCTGCTTGCAGCGAAATCTCTCGGTCTGCTGGCGCGTGCTGTCCGGCAGGATCCGGAGCGCCTGGACCGCGCGCCGCTGCCCGCGATTGCGCGCGAGCGCGACAGCGGGCGCTTTCTCGTCGTTGGGCAATTCCGCAAACGCGCGGACGGATCCGGCGAGCTGCTTGTCCAGCGCGCGGGGCAGCCACCGGAGGTTTTGCCGCTTGCGCAGTTCGTTGGCCTGTGGACCGGCGAACTGATCTTCCTGACCAGCAAGGCGAGCTTCGCTGGCGGGATGGCGAAATTCGACTTTACCTGGTTTATCCCGGCCATCGTCCGCTACCGGCGTCTGCTGGGTGAAATCCTGCTCATCTCGCTGGTACTGCAGGTCATTGGCCTCGTGACCCCGATGTTCTTCCAGGTCGTGATGGACAAGGTCCTCGTCAACAACGCGATGAAGACGCTCCACGTGATTGCCATCGGCCTGATCTGCGCGATGTTGTTTGAGGCGGCGCTCACCGGCATCCGCAGCTGGGTGTTTGCCCATACAAGCAGCAAGATCGATGTAGAGCTGGGCGCCCGTTTGTTCCATCACCTGCTGGCGTTGCCGCTTGCTTACTTTCAGGCGCGCCGCGTGGGCGATTCGGTCGCGCGCATCCGTGAACTGGAAAACATTCGCTCGTTCTTGACCGGCAACGCGATGACGCTGGTGCTCGACCTCGTGTTTTCGGTTGTGTTTCTCGCGGTGATGCTGTGGTACAGCGTGTGGCTCACGCTTGTCGTGGTCGCTTCCATTCCGCTGTACCTGCTGCTGTCGCTCCTGTTCACGCCGGTCATTCGTGCGCGCCTGAATGAAAAATTCAACCGCGGCGCGGAGAACCAGTCGTTCCTGGTCGAGACGATCAGCGGCATCGATACCGTGAAGGCGTTGGCGGTCGAGCCGCGCTGGATCCAGAAGTGGGAAAAGCAGCTCGCCGGCTATGTGACGGCGGGCCTGTCGGTTTCCAATGCCGCGACCGTTGCCAGCGGTGGCGTGACGCTCATCAGCAAGCTGGTGACGGCTGCGATCATGTGGGTGGGCGCGATGCAGGTCATCAAGGGCCGCCTGACCGTGGGTGAGCTGGTCGCCTTCAACATGCTCTCCGGCCAGGTCTCGGGGCCGATCCTGCGACTCGCGCAATTGTGGAACGATTTCCAGCAGGTCGGCATCTCGATGGGGCGACTCGGGGATATCCTGAATGCACGAACCGAGGTCGTGGGTGAGAAAACGCGTCTGCCCCGGCTGGCGGGCGCCGTTGCGCTTGATCAGGTGTCGTTTCGTTACCGGCCCGATGCGTCAGATGTGCTCAGAAGCGTGTCGCTCGATATTGCGCCAGGTGAGGTGATCGGCATTGTGGGCCGCTCGGGTTCTGGCAAGAGCACGCTGACGAAACTGGTGCAGCGTCTTTACGTGCCGGATCGCGGACGTGTGCTGGTGGATGGCCAGGACATCGCCATCATCGACACGACTTCACTGCGCCAGCAGATCGGCGTGGTGCTGCAGGAGAACACCCTCTTTAACCGGTCGGTGCGGGAGAACATCGCACTGGCCAATCCGGCGCTGCCCATCGAGGCGATCATGGAGGCAGCGAAGCTTGCCGGCGCGCACGAATTCATCTGCGAGCTGCCGGAGGGATATGACACCGTAGTGGGTGAACACGGGACGGGCCTCTCCGGTGGCCAGCGGCAGCGCATCGCCATTGCACGGGCGCTGATCATGAACCCGCGCATCCTGATTTTCGACGAAGCGACGAGTGCGCTCGACTACGAATCCGAAAAGATCATTCAGGACAACATGCGGCGTATCTGTGCCGGTCGCACGGTGCTGATCATCGCTCACCGGCTTTCCGCGGTGCGCGAGGCGAATCGCATTGTCGTCATGGAGCGCGGACAGATTGCCGAAACAGGCAGTCATGAACAGCTGGTGCAACAGGCCGATGGCATCTATGCGCATCTGTACGCCCTGCAACAGGGCCATGCGCCGCGGATGGGTCATGTGGAGAGTGCAGCATGAGCCTGAAGCACCGCTGGCAGGCTGCTGCGGACCTGGTGAAGCGTTATCGCGATGTCTGGCGGTTTTTCTGGCGACAACGCCGCCAGCTGGATGCCCCTGTACTGCGCGAGCACGAAGCGGAATTCCTGCCCGCTGCGCTTTCGCTGCAGGCGCGCCCGGTTTCACCTGCCGGGCGCTGGGTGGCCCGGATCCTGATGGCGCTGGTGGGCGTCCTGCTGGTGTGGGCGACGCTCGGGCACGTGGACATCGTCGTCAACGGACAAGGCAAGATCATCGCGACCGGCGATACGAAGACGATCTCGTCGGTTGAAATCGCGAGCGTGCACGCGCTCCATGTCGAAGAAGGGCAGATGGTGAAGGCTGGCGACACGCTGGTTGAGCTGGACACACGTGAGACGGACAGCGAGCGCGACAAGGCGGAAGCGAGTCGCCAGATTGCGCGCGTGCAGGTGGCCTGTGAGGAAAGCCTGCTTGCCGCCATCGACAGCGGTCGCGTTCCTCATCTTGCTGCGCTGCCTGACGTGAGTGCCGAGCGCTGGCAGGCCGGCGCAAACTATCTCGCGGACCAGTGGCGTGACTACACTGCGAAACGGCAGCGCCTCGCAGGCGACATGGCGCGCTACGGCGCGGCCTTGCCGCTGGCTGTGCGACAGGAATCCGACTATGCCGCGCTGGCAAGAACGCACGACGTGCCAACGGATGCCTGGCTGGAAAAGCAGCAGGCCCGCATCGAGATCGCGGGTGAACTGGCCAATGCCCGTAACCAGCAGGCGGAGCTGACCGCCGATACGCGCAAGGCGTCCCAGGACCGTCTTGAAGACGCAAGCCGGACCTTGGCGTCGTCCGCAGGGGATGTGCGCCGCGCGAGTGCGCATGACGCATTGCTGACCCTGACCGCACCTGTCGACGGTACGGTACAGCAGCTCGCGGTTCATACCGTGGGGGGCGTGGTGCCGGCAGCGCAGCCGCTCATGAAGATCGTGCCGCTGAGTCCGAAGGTCGAGTTCGAGGCGTTCATTGCTGATCGCGACGTCGGATTTGTGCGCGAGGGCCAGCGTGCGATGGTGAAGATCGATGCATTCGAATACACGCGCTACGGGACTGCCCCGGCCGAAGTCATTCATGTGTCCCGTGACGCCATTGAGGACGAAAAGAAGGGCTTGCGGTATTCGGTGAAGGTGGCGCTCGACAAGTCCGAGCTGATGGTGGACGGAAGCAGGGTACCGCTCACGCCAGGCATGTCGGGTAGCGTCGAGATCCGCACGGGCACGCGCCGGGTCATCGGCTATGTACTGTCGCCGCTGGTCCAGCACGCGCAGGAGAGCCTGCATGAGCGCTAAATCCGGTCATTCGCGCCGCATCGTCCTGGCAGCAATGGCGGCGGTGGGAATCTGCGTGAGCGTCCAGCCTGCACTGGCCGGATCATCCTGGGGGATCCCGGACATCATCGAGGATCCGCTGCTTACGCGTCCGCCCATGCTCGAAACAGGGGCATCGCTGCCTGGCGATAGCGCGCCGGTCATCTGTCCCGCTCAAGCTGCGGTGCCTGACCCGCTGCGCCTGGCGGATGCGGTCGACATCGCACTTTGTCAGGACCCCCAGGTTAAGGCGGCATGGGCCAACATCAAACTGCAGTCGGCGTCGGTGGGCGAAGCGCGTGCGGCTTACCTGCCTACGCTCACCGGGTCGGTGAGCGGCCAGCACACCGATACCCGCTATCCGACCTTTCCGTCCGCCAACAGCAACGTCAGGGGCTACAGCAGCTACGCGGCGCTGAACTGGCGGCTGTTCGATTTCGGAGAGCGCGCGGCGAACCGTGTCGCGGCCAATGATCTGCTGGGGGCGGCGCTGGCCAGTTATAACGCGTCGTTGCAGAAGACCCTGGCAGCAACCGTGCAGGCGTATTTCGACGCGTTGACGGCCCAGGCCGCGTACCGGGCGCGCACGCAGGCGAGTCACTTCGCGAACCAAACCCTTCAGGCGGCACAGCGCCGCGAAGCCCGTGGTGCCACCGGGCGCAGCGATACCCTGCAGGCGCAGACGGCATTCGCGCGCGCACAACTGGCCGAACAGCGTAGTGCCGGCGACGCGGACAGGACGCTGGCGACGCTCGTCTACACGCTCGGACTGCCTGCCGGCACGCCCGTCAGGTTGTCCATGGAGGATCCCGTACCAGCGAAGCAGGATATCGCCGATCTCGCGCAATGGCTTCAGGCTGCACAGGACCGTCATCCTGCGATTACCGCCGCAAGGTTGCAGTGGCAGGCTGCCCGGGAGAAGGTCAGCAGTGTGCGCTCACAAGGATTGCCGACGGTTGATTTCGGGGTGAGCTTTTACCAGAACGGCTACCCGAACCAGAGTGTGCAGGCGACGCATTCGAACACCGCGATCGTGGGTGTGACGCTCACGATTCCGCTGTTCGAAGGGTTTTCGCGTACCTACAAGGTTCGTGAGGCGCAGGCGCAGGCAGAGCAAAGCGAGGCGCAGATGCAGGACACCGAACGTGGGATTCTTGGCGAGATCGTCAAGGCGCACGCGGATGCGGTGTCGTCGCTGGCCAGTCTCGACACCGCAGACACGCTGCTCAGTACGGCGCGCACTGCACTCGAGTCTGCGCGCAACCGGTATGAGCACGGCGTGGCGGATATCCTGGAGGTGCTCAATGCGCAGTCAGCGCTGGCCGATGCACAGCAGGAGCGCATCCGCACGCAGTCGGACTGGCGATCGGCAAGGCTTCGGCTGATGGCCGATGCGGGAACGCTCGGTCGGGAGGCCATCGTCGAAACGGATGCGGCTTTGCGAGGGGACAGCCATACGCGTCTTCAGCCGTGGTAAGAGTCGCAATGACGGCGGCGGGTGGTTAGCCGTGGCAGGGGGCGCGCGCGCTCGATCAGGTGAAGGACACGATGCGCCAGCAGTCGCAGGCGCTAGCGCTGCAGAAGGCCGCGGCGCAGATCAAGGGCGCAACCATTTCGCAGTGAACGCGTGCAGCCGTGCAGGAGATATCTGATGAAGCGTGAGGACGTGCTGTGCGTAGTGCACGGTCTGGCGAGGTTGCATGAACGTGCGGCGGATTTGGGCTGGCACTGCCTGTCCGATGTGTGGCGGGGTAGCAAAGCCGGCTATACGTTCGAGTGTGCCAAAGGCCATCGGTTTGAGCGTCACGCGAGTACCATCCTGCGGTACTCTCCTGAGTGCCCCGAATGCAGGGCGGAGGCGATCCGCCAGCGCTTCTATGCAAGGCTCGAGGAGTGTGGCTTCATTTGCCACGAGGTGGAGTATCTCGGCGGCGGGGCGCGTCACCGTTTTCAATGTGGGGCCGGACATGAGTGGATGGCGATGGCGCGCAAGATCATGGAGGGACACGGTTGTCCCGCGTGTGCGCACGCCGCGACGGCTGTAAGGCGCACGTGTGGAGACGGACTGGAGCGAATGCGGCGGCTCGCCGCCGGGCACGGTGGCAGGTGTCTTGCCGAACGCTATGAGGGCGCGTCGGCGCGCTACCAATGGGAGTGCAGCTCAGGTCATCGCTGGGAGGCCACGGCTGCAAATGTCGTGCAGGGACACTGGTGCCGCCAGTGCGCGGCGCGGCTTGCCAGCGAGCGGCACCTTGCGCCAGACGGGCTTGTCCGGCTGCAGGCGATGGCGGCATCCCATGGAGGGGCGTGTCTGGAAGACCGGTATCTCGGCTCAGGCGTGAGGCACCGTTTTCGCTGTGCACACGGACACGAATGGCGAGCGGAGGCCGGGGGCATACTCAGGGGAAACTGGTGTCGCCCGTGCGCAGCACGGCGGCATGGCGAGGCGATGCTGTCGGAAGACGGAATGGAGCGCCTGAGGACGGCGGCGGCCTCGCAGGGTGGGCGATGCCTTGCCGAAACCTATATGGGTCTGCACGCGCGTTACGACTGGGAGTGCATCCGGGGCCATCGCTGGTCGAGTACCGGCCAGAGCGTCGTGCGGGGTCACTGGTGTCGCTGGTGCGGAGCCGCGAGCAACAACGCCGCGCGGCGCGATCCTGACGGCCTAGTTCAACTGCAGGCGGTTGCTGCGTCACACGGTGGCCAGTGTCTGGACGAAACGTGGCTGGGTACAAGTTTGCACTACCGGTTCCGTTGTGCGAACGGACATGAGTGGCGGGCCGAGGGCAGTCACGTGCTGAGGGGAACGTGGTGCAAACACTGTGCGAACCGCAGGCGTAGGCTCACGATCGGGCAGATGGAGGAGATTGCCAGGGAGCGCGGTGGGCGTTGCCTGAGCGCGGCTTATCTGGGCAACAAGGTCAAGCTGACGTGGGAGTGTAATCGCGGCCACGTCTGGGACGCGACGCCGGTCAATATCACGAGCAAGGGGCGGTGGTGCCCGACGTGCGCCATTCTGCGGCGTACACGGAAACGGCAGAAGCGCCTGAAATGGGACTACGAGGGCAGGGAGTGAGTCGGATCAGAACTGCTCAGGCCTCGCAGTAGTCCCGCCTGACGGGCCTCTCCGGTCTGTCCGTGTTGCGTTGGCGCAACCGTTCGGAGTTTATATTCATTTATCTCTGGCAACCTGAAGAGCACGTACGACGATGGCGGTAACCAGCCGGGCAACGCGCGCGCGTTCCAGTACTGGGCGGATCTGCGCGGACAGGTCCAGCGGCGCGATGAACTCACCGGTGTTGCCGTTAACGCAAATGGAAAGATCTCGGGCGCGACGGGGAACCGCAAGCACAACTACTACTATCTGAGCGGCAACCGGGTTGGCAATCAGGGCAACGACGGTATCGATTCGATTGACTATGTGCAGGAACTCGCGGGCAAGCTTGCAAAGGGTAGTGAGAACCAGTTCAAGGTCTTTACCCCAGTGAGCACGGCGGATTTCGACGAAAACTATATGGCGATCAACGCCAGCTATCCAGGTTCAAGTCCGGGTCACTGGACCGTGCGCGATGGCGACACGCTTCAGTCGATCGCATCCGCGCTCTGGGGAGATGCCACGCTGTGGTACATCCTGGCTGACGCCAACGGACTTCAGGGGACAGATTCATTGCGAGGCGGCGAAGTGCTAACGGTGCCGAATCGCGTGACGAACATTCACAACACGGCGACGACGTTCAAGCCGTACGATCCGGGCAAGGCGATCGGCAATACGCAGCCGACACTTCCCGATCCGCCGCCGCCGCCGTCGGCACAAAACGGCTGCGGGACGTTCATGTCAGTCATCGCGATTGTCGTTGC
This sequence comes from Paraburkholderia sp. J10-1, assembly GCF_905220165.1. NCBI lineage: Bacteria > Pseudomonadati > Pseudomonadota > Betaproteobacteria > Burkholderiales > Burkholderiaceae > Paraburkholderia > Paraburkholderia sp. J10-1. The sequence goes on from NZ_CAJMYW010000001.1 coordinate 1,527,440, forward strand.
GGTTGTGGTGACGATTTACACGGCAGGGGCGGCGGCGAGCGCAATGAGCGCGGGTCTGGCTTCGACCGCGGGTGGCACTGCAGCGGCAGGCACGGTGGCTGCGGGGACCGCAACTGCAGCCGGAGCGAGCACATGGTCGCTGGGCGTGGCTGCAATGAGCGGTGGTCTGAGTGGGGGGATGGCCGGCGCGGGAGCTGTTGCGGCGGCGGCCGGTGCCGCCGCGGGTTCAGTAGCGTCCCAAGCCGTCCTCATGGCAGGCGGACAACAGAAGGGCTTCGACTGGAGGCAAGTCGGATTGTCCGCCGCAACGGGTGGGCTAGCCGGTGGCATAGCTGGACCAACCACCAGTGTTTTGGGTAGTGGCACAGGAGCAGCCTTTACAGTCGGCGCAATGCGTGGGGTAGCAACGCAGGGTCTCGGGATACTGGTTGGCGCGCAGACCAGCTTTGACTGGAAGGGTGTGGCTGCTTCAACGATTGCGTGGGGCGTTGGAACAGCAGTCGGCAATACTGGTCTGGGTAAGGTGCCGGTCGCCGGTCAGGCTGCGTCGAATATGGCTGCTGGTATCATGGGCACGCTGGTGCGTGGTGGAAGCGTTGAGCGTAACCTGGGATCGATCGCGCTCGATGCAATGGCGGCGACTGTGGGTAATATGGTCGCGCAGCAGGTGGCCGCGCAGAGTGTCAGCGGGAAAGCTGACTACACCCGGCAGGCGATCGACGGCATGAACGGCGAGATCTTGCCAGCAGGATTGGGTGGAGTGGGCAGCGGGTTCGTTGCGCCCGAGACGACCTATAGCGGCAACACGGCACTGTTCGGCGTGTATGGTGGGCTGGTCGATAGCTCACAAATAGCCGCTGCAAATTCGATCGATGCGAAAGCGGCAAGTTTGAGCATTACGCCAGACGACGCACGACGTCTATTGGCTGCGGACAATAGCCCGTCGATTGTTGGTTTGTCGTTGAATGGACCGGGTGTGAAAGTCGAGGCGGTGCCGTATCCGCAGATTGCCGTTACCCCGTTGTCAGGCGCTGGCGTGATGGCTGCCGCGGGGGCGGGCGAAACGGCGCTCGATGCCTTTGTACGTGGTGCCAGGGGGGGATACGCGGGTGTGCTCGATCCAAGTCCGAGCGCTGCCTATGCGGGTAATTTGCTGAACGACGCGGCACAAAACTTCAAGCAGTTTGGCTACCAGATGATCGGTGCGCAGAGTGCGGATGAAGCGAGAGCAGCGTGGAATGCCGGTAACTATGGGCTTGCTACGGCGAAGGAGGCGCAAGCTTTTGTCGAGGCAGGTTTAGCTTTCACGGGGATCGGGGAACTTGCGCAGCCGGCCGCAATGGCGGCCCGAAGATTTGCTGGCTCGTTCACGGAAGTCGCGGACAATATAGTTGGTAATTACGTTGATAATACCGGTTTGCGTTTCGCGGTGGCGGATACTAATGGGCCGGCCGCCAGTAGTTCTCGACTCAGCTATATGGGCGGGACGCCAGATAAATACTCGCGTACAGGTCTCGAAGTTGTAGAGCGTATGCGAGGCGAAGGATTGATTGTTGGCGACGGTCCATTACTCCGAGGCAATCCGAACAATCTCCAACTGGTTGGCTCCGGAGGTGCGCTGGCCCGTATTGACGCCAATGTCGACATGGCCCATCGTGTTGATGCTGTTACTTGGTGGAATGATGTTGGCCGTTTTTATGGTCCCAAATCGCCGGAGGTAAGGCAGTTCATGCTCAATCCCGACAACTATGTTTTGCAGCCAAGTTCGATCAATCGATCGGCCGGGGCGAGACTTGGACAGACGTATCAACCACCAGTGCCCCCTGATTTTACGAATCTGAAGAGGTAAGCCGTGACCACAGAAAGACAGGAACTAGATGCCAACACTCATGAGGCGATCAAGGCTTTATGTGCAATTGGTGATCAGCTTGCTGGCAAGCGACGATTCGAGGAGGCCATAGGCGAGTACAACAAGGCTTGGGAGCTTGTTCCTGAGCCGAAGAACGAGTGGGGCGCGTCAACGTGGATCTTGGCGGCTATCGCGGATGCGTGTTTCCTTGCTGGCTATAAGACGTCAGCACTTGAGGCATTGCGATATGTGATGACCTGTCCGGATGCGGTTGGGAATCCGTTCCTGCATCTGCGACTAGGGCAGGTACTGCTTGATACCGGATTGCCAGACGCTGCCGCAGAGGAGTTGATCCGCGCATACATGGGGGCAGGGAAAGAAATCTTTGAGCTCGAGGATCCGAGGTACTTTGAATTCTTGAAATCAAAGGCCAATATCCAGGCTTAAGCGAGACAACAACGCCCGCGGAATGAACTGCACCCCAAAAGTTGGATACCGATCCAACCTTTGGGGTGTTTTTCATGACGAAATACAGTGAGCAGTTCGAACGGCAGGTGGTTGACGAGTATCTTGCCGGGGGAGTGGGCTAATAGCTCGATTGGCGCACAAAATCGCTACCTTCAGTCAGATGTCTACCGTGCGGTTACACAGGTTCTCCCGAACAGCTACGAGTACGACGAACTGAACCGCTTTACGGTTTCGATGGGTTCCCTCTCAGGCGCTCGCGCAACCAATCCAAATGATGCGAGCGTGCACATTGTTGTCGGCGCCGCGGGCGGCGACGGGGTACAACTTGGGTACAACGCTGCTGGCGAGCGGATGCTGGCTGTGTACGCGAAGGACGGGCGCACCGAGCGATATACCTATGACGCGAACGGGTTTCTTGAAACGCAGACAATCAACGGCGTTGTCGCGCAGCAACGTACCAACGACTTGCTGGGACGCGTGACGTCCCTCGTCGAGCGTGACGTTGCGACGGGCAAGGTGGTCACAAATGTAACGCGGTCATGGGATGCGGACAGCCTGCAGACGTCCGGGCGCGACACCCTGAATGCGACAAGCACGACATACACACGTATGGCGGACGGCACGCTGCTGCAGATCGACTCGAAACCCGATGACTCGAAGGCAACACGCACAACCTCGACCTACACGTATGAATGGTGGGACGGTGCAAGACAGTCGAAGGTCGTGGTGCAAGCCTCAAACCCGAGCTCGCCGGGATGGAAGCCCGCCACGTCGTACTACAACTACGACGCCAACGGTAACCTGAAGAGCACGTACGACGATGGCGGTGACCAGCCGGGCAACGCGCGCGCGTTCCAGTACTGGACGGATCTGCGCGGACAGGTCCAGCGGCGCGATGAACTCACCGGTGTTGCCGTTAACGCAAATGGAGAGATCTCGGGCGCGACGGGGAACCGCAAGCACAACTACTACTATCTGAACGGCAACCGGGTTGGCAATCAGGGCAACGACGGTATCGATTCGATTGACTATGTGCAGGAACTCGCGGGCAAGCTTGCAAAGGGTAGTGAGAACCAGTTCAAGGTCTTTACCCCAGTGAGCACGGCGGATTTCGACGAAAACTATATGGCGATCAACGCCAGCTATCCAGGTTCAAGTCCGGGTCACTGGACCGTGCGCGATGGCGACACGCTTCAGTCGATCGCATCCGCGCTCTGGGGAGATGCCACGCTGTGGTACATCCTGGCTGACGCCAACGGACTTCAGGGGACAGATTCATTGCGAGGCGGCGAAGTGCTAACGGTGCCGAATCGCGTGACGAACATTCACAACACGGCGACGACGTTCAAGCCGTACGATCCGGGCAAGGCGATCGGCAATACGCAGCCGACACTTCCCGATCCGCCGCCGCCGCCGTCGGCACAAAACGGCTGCGGGACGTTCATGTCAGTCATCGCGATTGTCGTTGCGGTTGTGGTGACGATTTACACGGCAGGGGCGGCGGCGAGCGCAATGAGCGCGGGTCTGGCTTCGACCGCGGGTGGCACTGCAGCGGCAGGCACGGTGGCTGCGGGGACCGCAACTGCAGCCGGAGCGAGCACATGGTCGCTGGGCGTGGCTGCAATGAGCGGTGGTCTGAGTGGGGGGATGGCCGGCGCGGGAGCTGTTGCGGCGGCGGCCGGTGCCGCCGCGGGTTCAGTAGCGTCCCAAGCCGTCCTCATGGCAGGCGGACAACAGAAGGGCTTCGACTGGAGGCAAGTCGGATTGTCCGCCGCAACGGGTGGGCTAGCCGGTGGCATAGCTGGACCAACCACCAGTGTTTTGGGTAGTGGCACAGGAGCAGCCTTTACAGTCGGCGCAATGCGTGGGGTAGCAACGCAGGGTCTCGGGATACTGGTTGGCGCGCAGACCAGCTTTGACTGGAAGGGTGTGGCTGCTTCAACGATTGCGTGGGGCGTTGGAACAGCAGTCGGCAATACTGGTCTGGGTAAGGTGCCGGTCGCCGGTCAGGCTGCGTCGAATATGGCTGCTGGTATCATGGGCACGCTGGTGCGTGGTGGAAGCGTTGAGCGTAACCTGGGATCGATCGCGCTCGATGCAACGGCGGCGACTGTGGGTAATATGGTCGCGCAGCAGGTGGCCGCGCAGAGCCAAAGCAGCAGCGCGGGGAAAAGCTCGCGATACGGTGTGGGTGGCGACGTTGATTCACTTGTAGCGCAGTCGGGTTATGCAGCGGATCCTGGCAAGCAGTTCGCGTGGTCGGCCAATGCGCAGTTCTCGCCGACGGGCAGTTATGTTGATGCGACCGCATCAAATTTGATGTTGACGCCGGGGCGAGCGCAAGCGCTGATGGTGCCGGACAATGGTCCGTCGATTGTTGGCCCGTCGTTGAACGGCCCGGGTGTGGATGTACGTGCGGTGCCGTATCCACAGATCTCGGTTTCCCCGTTGCCAGAATCCAATGTGGCGCTGGCGCAAACTGACGGTGGCTTCTGGCGTGGTTTGAGTGGTGACAAGCGCAGTGTGTTCGAGGCACCAGCACCGCTTTCGGAGCAGGTGGGCGCGGGCGTGCGATGGGCCGCCGACACATTCGTCGTTGATCCGCTCAAGGAACTGGGTAATCAGTACCACGATCTGTTCGTGGCGGCGGCGGGTGGTGCGCGAGATGGCTGGTCGAGTCATTTTGCGCAACAGGTGACGAGCGGTGACTACACCGGGGCAGCGCTGAGCGAAGCCGGGATGGTGGGCGGTGTGATGCCGTTGGCTGGGGCCGGATTGAAAGGATTGAATACGCTTGGGCCGACTGCTGATCTCATGTTTCAGCAGGGCTTAGGCCGCATGGGCGCACTGTCCTATGTGGTCGAAAATGGCAGTGCCGGATCGGCACTGAATGCACCGTTCAGTCCACTTGCTGAAGGCGGTGGTTTGGCAGCACACGAGGCTGCAGGTGGTCACTTGCTGCTGAAACATGTTGGCCAAAGTGAATCGCAGTTGATGCAGCGGCTGGCCAGCGAACCAACGATCACAGGCAGTTCCTCCTTTTACGATCGAGCTACCGCTGAATCCGCAATATCCGATACGCTTGCGGTAAGGCAACCGGAAATCTCTGCGTGGCTTGCATCGTCGAAGCCGCAGTTCAAAGTTGAATACTCGCTTCCGAAAGATGTAGGTATAACGGTTACTCGCGGTGCTAGCAGTGCCGTTGATACGTCTAACCTGCGGCTAATTCTTCGGCGAGATCCGACTATGCCGAGCGGCTACCGTATTCATACAGGGTTCCCGACACAATGAACGTGAGTTATCCAAATCTCGACGAGTTTCTTGGCACTTATTTCCACCAAGATTGGAGGGAAGACGAGCCAACTGCTGATCGTATTGTGAATAAATATCTATCGGAATGGCCGAGAGATGATGCTCTTCTGGCTTTGCGCGAGTTAGAGAATTTGCTAAGTGAGAACTACGGCGATGCCAAACTTAGAGAGTTACTTGATGAAATGGGCTGCTACTACGATCCATTGGGGGATGCGATGACATGCGCAAGCTGGTTAAGCGGCATTCGAGAAAAGATGACGACGCAACTGCTTGAATAAGAAACTGAGGGCCGCGCGAGCGGCCCCTGTTGCTTACTCTCTGGTGATGGTAAGCCTGCCATGTTCGATGGCGACTCTCACACGCTGTCCGGGCGCGAACCCTGCGTGCTCGATCCACCGTCCTGCAAGCTTCATCCACGGATAAAGCGGAGGCACTGTACGGCTTCGCCAGTTGCGCTGTGAGCGCTGCGACTGCTGGATGGTGACGAAGCGTTCCGTGACGGGATTGAGCTGAAGAAGTCGGGCAGGGACTGGCGTGGGCGCTGCCCGTTCCATGAAGACTCGACGCCATCGCTGGTGGTGACGCCCCCGAAAAACCTGTGGCACTTGCTTCGGGCGGCGTGACCGGTTCATCCCGCTGGGTGCGCGCGCGGGTCAGTGGGTGCAGCGCTACCTGGATGAGGTGCTGCCGAAGCTGCTGGTGAGGACAGACGAGTGGGGGCTGTTCCTGACCGACTACGGAGAGGCGTACCGGCCGTCACGGCTGGCCGGGCTGGTGCGGCGGTACATGCGGCTTGCGGGGATGGAACAGGGCGCGTGCCACGCGCTGCGGCACGCGTGCGCGACGCACATGCTGGAGAACGGAGCGGATATCCGGTACATCCAGGCGCTGCTGGGGCATGCGGAACTGACGACGACGCAGATCTATACGCACGTGGCGATCGGTCGGCTGAAGGCGATCCACGCGAGCACGCATCCGTCGCGGCAAACGCCGGTGGACCAGCACGAAGGCGTGACGCTACTGCTGGCTGGGCTTGAGCGCGAGGGTCAGGAAGAAGCTGACGAGGAGGCCGGTGAGGGTTAAAAACTCGCGTCAGGGGTAAAATTCTGGTTGCGCGGGGAGTCCCCGCGCGGAGCCTTGCTGCATAAGGCTTCCACGCTCCTTAAGAAGGGAATGCGCGTCAGGGACACCTGCTTGGCAATATGGTCGCGCAGCAGGTGGCGGCACAATCTGCCAGCGGGAGAACGCCGTTCAATACGTCGGGCACGGGTAGTACGTCAGCGCTGTACGGTGTGGTCGATACTCTGGTTGCCCAGTCGGGTTACAGCCCGGACGCGGGTTCACAGTTTGCATCGCTGGCAAGCTGGGATCTCGCGTTGAGCCAGCAGGCGTTCGTTGGTGGTTTGCAGGACGAGTTCGGTCAGCGGGCGAACGATGCACTGGCGGCCTCGCGTGCGCAGGATCAGGCGTTGAAGCAGCAGCTTGGCGCGCAGTTCGCGGGTCAGGCAAACATGTCGCTGGCAACCCAGCGAGCGGAGCATGCAGCGGCGGCTGTGCGACAGAATGAGGCGGGTCTTGACTTCGGGCGTGGCCCAAACGACTGGTCAGATGACGCGCTCGCGATTGATCTTGGCAATCGCGGAGATAGCTGGACCGAAAGGAATGCACGGGCGGCGCAAGTGGCTAGCCCGGGTTCGCCGTTGTGGAGCAGTGTCAAGAGCGCTGCGAGGTGGGCTGACGAGCCGATTGGGATGCTGCAGAATGCTGCGCAAACCGCGTCGCGCGGCAATGCTCTTATTGCTGAAGGGCTGGATGCCGTTGGTTTGCATGGCCTGGCAGATATCCACAGTGCGTGGGGGAGAGGCTACCGGGTCATCCCTTCCGACGCGGCCGTGGGAGCTCGCGCTGAGCGCAGCACCGCTGGTTGGCAAAGCCGCGCCGATGCTGGAGAGCGGTGCGGCGATGTTCGGGCCGACCATAGAAGGCATGGCGGGCCGTTACCCACTGGTTTTCGGTCCTCGGCTCAACATAGTTCCAGATGGCCCAGCGATCGCATATCCGGAGGGCTGGCGTATCGAACTGACTTGCCTAACCACCTTTTCGGCCCAGATGGATTCACGAAGTCTGGGTAACTTAGCGGAACTCACAACTGGCAAAACGCCCTGTCAGCTCTTGAATCCCGAGGCGCCACTTATAGCCTGGAACAGACGGGAACAAGTGGTATTGCTGAACTGGGCTACTCCTACACGGCAGCAAAAGGGAAATCCATTATTGGTTCAAAAACAGTGTATGACCCAACTGTGTATAGCGATCAGACCATGCTTGATCTATCACAACGAGCTGGTCAACGAGGGTATGAGATGTACATGATGGACTCGAGCCAGACGCGCTTCGATCTCAATGAGGGAGGCGTAAATTTTCGGGCGTACATCAATATCGATCCTAAGACCGGTGTTCCATACGTTGGTAACGTGCATCCGATAAGGTAGATGTCATGGACTATTTTAAAGAAGCGTTTGGCGGGTTCGATCCGCGGGGCGATGAGGACGCGGCATTGAAGTTTGCGCTCGACGTCATATTTGCAGATCATCGTATACAGGATCTAACAAGAGTCGTTTCTCTTGAGCAAGGTGTTGGTGGCTTGGAAGGAGAGCCCGGCTGGATAGTCGAGCATCGCGGCAGGACAGATATCGTGGGATATGAAATGTGGCCTCGGAACTCGAGGTTTCGGAGCTTTGTTGATCCAGAGTCGTATTCTCTGGTGTGCCCAGAGTTCTATTGTGACGAAAAAACATTTCGCCGATATGTGGAGGCGATAAGTGAAGTCTACGTTGCTCGCAATCCAGAACGAAGGAGGGACGTAGACTCGCTGTTGATTGCATTGTCAAGCTTGTAAGGCTTCATTGTATAAAGCGTCAAGGCTGCTGAGGCAGTCCTTGGCGCTGCTGGGTAATATGGTCGCGCAGCAGGTGGCCGCGCAGAGTGTCAGCGGGAAAACACCCTTCAACATGTTGGGTACGGGCGATACGTCAGCGCTGTATGGAGTGGGCGGTGATGTGAATACGCTGGTCGCGCAGGCGTCGGGATACAGTTCGGATGCGGGTGGCCGGTTCGCCTCGATTGCCGGATGGAACCTTGCGTTGCAAGGCGATCCGGCTGCGGGTGGCGCGGGCAGTTACGTCGGCGAAACGATCAGCCCTTATGGTGGCGCTGCATTTAATATGCAGCAGGCACGCATCGAGCGTGTTGCAGAGATGCAGTTGCAGGCGGCGAACCCCGTGGATGTTCGTCCGGCGCTGGGTGAGTTGAACATCCTGGTGGCAGGTATAGGGTCGTGTGGCGATGGCAGTGCGGCTGTTGGCGAAATCCGTGCGTTGCCGCCGAGCATGCGAGACCGGTTGTCTGATGCGAGCGTGGCGGATACGCCTGGAGGTGCACTCCTTGGCTTACCCTCTGGTAGCGGGTGCAGGGAAAGTGGCTGCGCTCTTTACCGACTACAACGTTAGTCCTGTGACGGGCGAGATGGTCAGTCCGGGGCAGTTGCAGCGGGCGAAGGAAGACCTGGTGATTAACGTCGGTGCGGTCGGCGTTGGCGCAGTCGAAAGTGGAGCGGTAACGCTTGCAAGGCAGCAGGGCCAGGCGATGCTGCGGTCGGCGGGCGAGAGCTTTGGACCGCAGATTGGAGGTATGTTCGAGTGCACGGTGCCGGCACTTCGACTGAATGTTGTAGAGGACGGCTTGGCAGGCGCCGATCTCGTGAGACAGTCTGGAGGATTAACAAGTTCGCGATTCCCGCGCTCAGAGGGATTGGGGACGCACGCTACTATAGATGAATTGCGTGCCACGAGCGCATTGCCTGGTGAACAGGGCGTTATTGTTACCGATCCGGCTGTACGGTTTGGTGACGTTTATGAGTTGGCGACGTTGGGTGGTCGACAGGTCGAGTTCTCGCTAGTCACCGAGCGAGTCGACGGCGCATTGGTCAAGAAGCTTTATAGCGGAGACGCATGGACGAGTCCGGTGCCGCGAGATGTTCGATTGGTTGGCGGCGATCCTCACACGCTGTCCGGGCGCGAACCCGGCCTGCTCGATCCATCGTCCTGCAAGCTTCATCCATGGATAAAGTGGTGGTTCGGTGCGGCTTCGCCAGTTGCGCTGTGCGCGCTGCGACTGCTGGATGGTGACGAACCGTTCCGTGACGGGTGGTCGTAGCTTAAGATTGGCATCAGCCATGATCAACTCCCTTGATGAGCTGGTGGTGGTCAGCGGGCCGTGAGTGTTGGTAGCACTCACGGCCCGCGTTTCGTTTACGGGTTGGCGCCTTCTCTGCCCAGGATCTGCCTGGCGCGGTGTTTAAGGATCATGCCGTCGAGCAGCGCCTTGATGATGTTGCGCTCGTCCTCGGGCATCTGGCTCACCGCTTCAAACTGCAGACGCAACTCGTCGGACGGGCCGCGCTCGTTCTCCTCGAACACCAGCTCATCCAGACTGACATGGAGCGTTTGCGCCAGCCGTGTCAGGGCTTCCAGGGTTGGTTGCGCCGACCCTGCCTCGTATCGACGGACCTGATTGACATGCAGCCTGGCGGCGTCGGCCAGCTCCTGCTGGGTGAGGTTGCGGGCCTTGCGCACCTGGATCAGGCGTGCGGGGAAGTTCATGGGCAAAAACCAGAGGGTTGCGGATGCCATGACTATCTCAACAGCAAGATGTGGCTGCAAACCTCCACGAAAAACGCAGGCGGCCTGCGGCCAACCGGATCAGATCTGCAGCCGCTCGAGCACCTCAAGGAACAGCAACACGGCAATGAGGATGCCGATCCATCGTAAAGTCAATCGCAGATTAAGCAGCGTCGGTCCCAGGGAGCTCACGGCATCGGCGACGAGCTTTGCCGCGACCGCTTCGTCGCCACTCGCTGCGGAGCCGCGCAATGAAGCCGTTGCAAAGTCGATCCGAAGGTTGGTGACAAAGCCAGTTGCGATACTCGGCCATTCGATCGTGTCGTCGCTGTCGCTGGGCCGGAGAAAGAGCCGAGGCTGGCGCGCGGGGTTCGCCGCCGGACTTTCGGCCGTGTAGATATGCCGCATCGTCAGCCCCAACTCCACCGCGCCAAGCTGGCCTTCCGAGATCGCTTGCGCAAGCACCTGCAGGCAGGCGGGAGGGATGTGGCAGGCGAGCCACCACTGCTCGGGTTCTCCGGTCTCCTCGTCGGCAGAATTGAATCCTAGTCGGGCCGTGCCGAGCGCCACATCGGACAGCGAGTTACCGAGTTCGTCTTCTAGCGCGCGCAAACCAAGCCGGTCGGCCGTGCTGACGTCGCGGGCCTCGAATGATACCTGGAGCGTACGCGTTGCTTGATCAGGAATGCCAATGATCGAGAGTTCCTGACCGTCCAGATGTGCCACACCGTGTAGCGATGTGGACAGTATCGGTTGCCGGTCTTCGTCCAGGGGCTCGACGAGTTGTTGCGCCACCTGAAGCTGCTCCAGCTTCAACCACATCGACCTGGCCGGGTAATACGTCCGCTTCTCGTGATCTCGCCCGACAAATTCAAGGACGTGATCTTTCCGCTCAACGAGATTCAGCACGGCCTTCTTTTCCAGATAATCCATGACCCACCCCCGCCGCCAAGTACGCCAAGTCCCTCGCCGGTAAAGAAACCAGGAGGTGAGTGTCGCCCGTTTGACCTCGTGTTCGAGATGCGTCTGCGGTTTTCGCATTTTCGCGCCGGACGTGAATACGCGGGATTGTACCCATCCGGAAGTCACCGCTATATGCCACAGAACACATAAGAACGACGTTTCAATCCTCAGATTTATTCGACGAGCACAAGCCGGATCGCCCGCGTGGTCGCCGAAACCGAAACGAAACGTAACGAAGCCGTGATGTCATTGAAACATAAATGAAAGCAACGGCGCACCCCCTTGGACCATTTCGCTGCCGGAATCTCGGCATGACACGTTGCTTGTGTTGGCCAGGACACACTCAGTTGTTCGTCAGGAGGGCAACCGCACAAGGCGCTGGGTTTGCCCTACTGCAAGTGTAGGGAGGTGACCCATCGCAGGTCCCGTTGCCCAAATCCAAAATCCTGATACGGGTCAGTGTGACGGTTGCATGGGCCCGCATTGGCAATAGAACGCGCCGTACAGCGCGTAACGCGCTGGTTGACCCCAAGGACGGAGGTCATATGTTCAGCATCCGCATGTGTCGCAATAGCGTGGCAGCACTGCTGTTCACGATGTTTGCGATTCCCTCATTCTCCCAGTCGTTCATGGTTCAATGCCCGCCGACCACGCCGTCCCATCCAACGGCGCTGGCGGCCGGCGCCGGCGAGCCGCCGTACACGGGACCGTCCTTCACAGGCCAGACCTCGGCGTCGACCGGTGTCGTCAACGGTGCGATCAAGTGCCAGCAGATCTCGGGCGGCGACGGTTACGCGACGATGGCCAATGGCGTGCAGACATATCTGTTCGCTTTCGGGCCGCTGTCCGGCCTCGCCGACATCAAGGCCGGCCTGCCGGGCACGGAGTTCGCCTCGGTGTTCAACACCGTCGGCGACCCCAGAACGGATCCGACCTATAACGGCGCGGTCGGTCTCACGCCCGATCCGGAATCCGTTCCGCCTGGTCAGCTCACCGGCCATGTCGACCCGCGGCCGATCATGGACATTGGCGTGATGAACGGCAATGAGCCCGCGCCGATGATGGCGATCGACGAGGACGACGAGTTCTTCCTCACGCTGACCAACGTCGGCATGATCATGCGCCCCGACCTGTTCGAGAGGCATACGGTCCACTTCCACGGCTATCCGAACGCCTCGTCGTTCTATGACGGTGTGCCGGACGCCTCGGTCGCGATCAATATCGGCGCGAGCTTCACGTACTACTACCTCGCGCCGGATGCGGGCACCTACTTCTGGCATTGCCACATCACGCCGCCGGAGCACCTGCAGATGGGCATGGTCGGGCAGATCTTCGTGCGGCCGCGCCAGAACCGCGTGCCCGCAGGCCAGTCGCTGTACCAGTCGCTGGTGTCGCAGCAACAGGATCTGCGTACGCGGTGCGGTACCGACATCCTGTGCTCGACGCCGCTGCCGGCGCAGAACGGCGTGCTGCATGCGAACAACCTGAGCGGCACGCCCACGCTTTACGCCTACAACGACGGCGACGGCTCAACCGCCTACGACGTCGAGTATCCGGTGCAGATTCATGGCTTCGATCCGAATTTCCACTTCGTCGGCATGACGTTCAATCCGGAACCGTTCACCGACATGAAAGACAAGTTCTTCATGTTGAATGGCCGCAGCTACCCCGACACCGTGAATCCGAGTGCGCTTTCCACGCCCGCGTCGGACGGCGTGCCGCGTTTCTCGCAACCGCTGCCGTCGCTGATCAATATTCCTGTTGGCGGCAAGGTGCTGCTGCGGATCTCCGATCTCGACGTCACCGAATATCAGACGCTCGCCTCGCTCGGCATTCCGATGCACGTGGTCGCCGTCAACGCGCGGCTGCTGCGCGACATGTCCGGCAACGACATGACCTACTACACGAACTCGATCACGCTCGGTGGCGGGGAGTCGCTCGATCTGATTCTCGACGCGAGCGACACGACGAAGTATCAGTCCGGGCAGGTCTTCTATCTGTACACGCCGAATCTGGATCATCTGGCGAACGACCAGGAAAACTTCGGAGGCCTGATGACCGAAGTGCACATCTGCAGGTCGGTGGACCCGAAAACGAAGGTCTGCACGCTATGAGACGCCTCTTGCAGTCGATGAAAACAGTTCACGGCTGACCCGCCATGGACTCGGCCAGAAAGTCCTGCACTTAGGAGAAGAGCCGTGGGACATATCACTTACCGCTTAGGAACCGCGACCCTCGCGCGCCTCGGACGGCTTGCACGGTTCGGCGTGGCGGCGCTCGCTGCGCTCTTCTACATGCCGGTGCATGCGGCCGCGCCCGGCATCACGGGCACGCATTTCGACCTGCGCGCCGAGGCGAACCGCATCACCCAGCCGGACGGCAATAGCGTCTATTCGTGGGGCTATGGCTGCAACACCGCGCCGGCCGGCTTTTCGCCGCCCAACATTGCCGGTGCGAACTGTCCCAGCATGCAGATTCCCGGCCCGACGCTGATCGTCAACCAGGGCGACATCGTCACCGTGACGCTCACCAACAATCTGCCGGCGGCGGCGGGCAACACGTCGATTCTCTTTCCCGGCTTTGACGTATGCCTGGGCACCATCGATCCGACGACGAAGGTCTGCTCCGGCACGCCAACCGGCGTGCAGGGGCTGCTCACGCGCGAGGCGTCCCATACCGTCACGGTCACCTATAGCTTCGTTGCCGCCACACCCGGCACGCATGCCTACTACAGCGGCACGCAGGGCGATCTGCAGATCGAGATGGGCCTGTATGGCGCGGTCATCGTGCTGCCGACTTCGTCGCCCGGCACGCTCGCCGTACCGACTGGCTGCAACCCGATCCAGGGCGCGCGCAAGCTGCTCGACGGCCAGCCCGATTTCCGCAATGCCGCCGCGGCCTACAACCACAGCGCAGCGTGCTACGACCGCGAGTATCTGTTTCAGTTCTCCGAAGTGGATCCGCGCATTCATGCCCAGGCGGAGCAGCAGGCCAGCAACGCGTGCACGAATCCGACCGGCTGCATGACCGTGGAGACGGAACCCTATCACCCGGCGTACTTCATGGTGAACGGGCGCTCGATGCCGGACGACATGGACCCGAACTACGCGGCGCAGTATCCGAATCAGCCATACAACGGCAATCCGCACATGCACCCGGGCGAGCTGGTTCTGTTGCGGATCATCGGCACGGGCCGCTGGCAGCATCCGTTCCACGAGCACGGCAATCACGTGCGCGTGCTCGCGCGCGACGGCAACATGCTGCTCTCGAAGACCGACGCGACGAAGGTCGCCGGCCCGCTGCTGTTCACGACCACCACGACGCCGGGCCTTGCGATGGACGGGATTTTCTACTGGACGGGCAGGGGCCTGAACTGGGACGTCTACGGGCACTATCCCGGCGACGGCAGTGTTTGCATTCCGGACGCGAACGGCTACTACACGCAGGATCCGACGGCGCCGAACTACTACGAGTGGTGCGCGGACCACAACAAGGCGCTTGAAGCGCATCCGTTCGGCAAGGTGGGCAGCGGCGGCCCGGTCACGTTGCCCGACTCGCACGTGCTGACCAACGGCTTCTGGTACGGCGGCAGTCCTTATCTGGGACCGGACGCGACCATACGCGCGACCGCGCCCACGGGCACGACGCCGCCAAGCGGCACGGTGGTGAATCCGCCGCAAACGGAAGCCGGTTTTGCCTTCATGTGGCACTCGCACAACGAGCGCGAGATCACCACGAACAACATCTTCCCTGGCGGAATGATGATGATGATGCTCGTTGATCCGCAAGCGTTCCTGATCGACGAATCGAATTAGAGGCGGGGAGAACGGCGATGAGATCCACCACACTCAAGGCAAACCTGTTAGGTATGCTTAAGGTATCGATTGCGGCTTGCCTGCTGCTGGGCGCAAGCGAGATGGCATTTGCCCAGGCGACCGTCAATCTGACTGCGAAAGCCACCACTGCCGTGATGCCTGACGGACAGAGCGTGCCGATGTGGGGCTACGCTTGCTCGACGGCGGCCGTTGCGCCCGCCGCGTGTGCGGCCGCGAACCCCGGGGCGGGTACGAACTGGTCCCCCGTGGTGATCACGGTGCCGCCCGGGCAACTCACGATCAATCTCACCAACAGCCTGCCGGGCTCCGTGCCGACGTCGCTCGTGATCGTCGGGCAACTGGGCGGCGGTCTGGGCACGACGGCGACAAGCATGCCGAGCCCGACGCACCCCACCCAGACCGCGACCACGTGGCCGACCGCTGCGCCCGCGCCCGGCGGTGCGTCGTTTACGCCGCCGACACAAGTGGCCCGCGTGCAGTCGTTCTCGACCGAAGTGGCGCACGGCAGCACCACGGCGCTCTCATGGAACAACCTGAACCCCGGCACGTACCTGATCGAGTCGGGCACGCATCCGTCGATCCAGGGGCCGATGGGGCTGTATGGCGTGCTGGTGGTGAGAACGGCGGCAAACGGCACGACTCCGGCGCAAGCGTATCCGGGCGTCAGCTACGACACCGACGTGCCGCTCGTGCTGGGCGAAATCGATCCAGTGCAGAACACGGCGGTCGCCGCGGCGGTCGCGACCCCGGGCTTTAGCGAAACCATGGCCTGGTCCGCTCAGCCAGGCGGCTGTGGCGATTCGAAGTCGACCGCGTTTGGCACCTGCTATCCGCCCACGGTGAACTACGACCCGCGTTATTACCTCATCAACGGTGTCTCGTTCGACCGCACCAATCCGGGCGCTTCGACGTTCGCCGCGACGAGCGCCGCGACGACCGGGCCGATCATGCTTCGCTTTGTCAATGCGGGTCTGCGCATGCACGTGCCTGCCGTGGTGGGCGCGCAAACCGGCGCCTCACCGGTTTCCGGCTTCGCGTTGATCGCGGAGGACGGCAACCTGCTGCCCGGCAATCCGCGGGTCCAGTCGGAAGTGTTCATGTCTGCCGGCAAGACTTACGATGCGCTGGTGAACATGCCGGCGGCGAGCACATCCGCGCTGCCGGTGTTCGACCGCGAGCTGAGTCTGTCGACCAACAATGCGCGCGATGGCGGCATGCAGGGCTACATCAGCATCAACAACTCGAGTGCGGCTTCCGCTGCCGCCGTGGCGAACGCGACGGTCACCGGCTCCACCTATTTCTTCGTGCCCGGCAAGACGCTGACCGTGTCCGATCCGGCGAGAGGCGTGGCGGCGAAGGACGCCAATGTCTACGGCGTGCAGGTGAAGACTCCGCCCACCGGCGGCGCGCTCACGCTGAACCCCGACGGCACGTTCGTGTACACGCCGAATCCAGGCACGACGGCCGACAGCTTCCAGTATCAGGCGAACGGTAACCCGAACGCCGCTGCCACCGTGACGCTCACGGCGTGCACGTCCGGCAACGGCTGTCTGTCCGGGCCGCCCACGGCCGGCAACGCCGCTTATACGAGCAACATCGCTTCGCGCCTGCAGATCGCCGAGCCCGGCGTGCTCACGTACGCGAGCGATCCGAATGGACTACAGCTCACCGCGACGCTCGTCGGCACGCCGACCGGCGGCTCCGTTACGCTGAATCCGGACGGCTCGTTCACGGCTAGCCCGGCAACGGCGCCAATGGGCAGCACGGCGTCCGCCAGCGTGACGTTCCGGTACCAGGCGGTGAATGCGCAGAACACGGCGAGCAACACGGCGACCGTGACCGTGACGTTCAAGGGCGGCAGCGGACTCGTCGTCAACGTGCTGGATGCGCCCAGCACGCAACCGGGCAAAACGCCGGTGAAGATCAGCGACTACCGCTGGATCATCGAGGAAGACAGAACGTTCCAGATCGATCCGGCCTGCCAGGTGAATTCGTCCACGCGTCCGGCGACTTGCCCGCCGCTGCCGGTGCCGAGTCTTGGCGCGAACTTCCATACGAGCTACATGCCTGTGGTGGCGGCGGGCTGTGTCGGCGTCGCCGCATGCGAAGCGGGCCAGACGGTCTACGATCCCGCGAGCCAGACCCATAAACCAGCCGTGTGCGATATCGGCAACGGCGTGTGCCGGACAACGGCGGCGCAGCAGGTGCCGGTGGATCCGTCTCAAGTGGCGCTCGATCCGAAGAAGCGCTATTACATCTCGATCTTGCCGGGCAACGCCTACAACTCGTTCACGAACGGCGGCGGTGCGCCGCAGCCGGTCGATCCGTCCAACCCCACAGGTGCGCAGCGGCAGTTCGATATCTCCAAGGACTGTCCGACCGTTGCGAACTTCGCGCCGGGCACGGGCAAGTGCGGCAACGGCATGGGCGGCGCACCGATCTCGGCCGGCCAGACCTCGGTCAATGTGTTGCTGGAGGAAGCGCCATTCCCGACGGCGAAGGTTTCCGTGTTCGTGTTCGAGGACGATGCACCGCTGAACGGCGAAGTGGACGTGAGCGGCGGCACCGACACCTTCGGCTCGGCCCGCGAGCCGGGACTCGGCGGCTTCGAAATCAAGCTGTGGGACGACGCCGGCGGCAGCGGCAGCCCGACCGGACAGATGACCTACGACATGTTCAACATGCCGCTGTCCAATTCGCTGGCAGGCACGATCGATCCGGTCACCCAGCTCAACGCGTGCCCGATTTCGACGAACCCGGACGGCCTTGTCGGCATGATCCCGACCTGCCCGAAATACGAGTCGGACGGCAAGACGATATCGCCGCTCGTCGGTCAGGCCATCATCGCCAATCTGATGCCGGGCCGGTATGGCATTATCGCCACGCCCGCGGCCGACCGCATCTCACGAGGCGAGGAGTGGCTGCAGACGAACACGCTGGACGGGCAAAAGGCGCACGACTCGTTCATCAAGGTCGGCGGCCCGGCGTACTTCCAGGAGTTCGGGCCGGCGGGCTTCCATGTCTCGATCGGCTTTGCGAACCCGAAGATCGTCAACGCGCGGCTGCCTTTGCTGTGCGCCACCTCGACCTGCAACAACGGGCTCAAGGGCCGGGTGACGAACCTGCACTACAGCCGTCCGCCTGACGAGCACCTGTACGGCAGCCAGTCGCGCAAGCCGTTGAGCTTCACGCAGTGCTACGTGAGCGTGGGCGATCCGGACGGCGAAGACTACGCGTTCACCAAGTGCAACGCGGACGGCACGTTCAGCTTCTCGGGCCTGCCGGCCGGCATTACCCGCATCACGGTGTTCGACCAGTGGAACGACCAGATCGTCGACGGGCTCGCCTCGGCCGTGACGCTCGGAGGCGGCGCGGTGACGGACGCCGGCGATCTCGCGGTGCTGCAGTGGCAGACGAATCTCTATACGCGCACGTTCCTCGACACGAACGGCAACGGCATAGGAGATCCGAGCAAGCCAGGGCTCGCGCTGCTGTCGACCAACATCCGCTTCCGCGACGGCAGCTATTCGGATTTCAACAACACGGACATGAACGGCTACGCGTCGTTCAACGAAGAGTTCCCGTTGTTCAACTGGTACGTCGTCGATACCGACCAGACCCGCTTCAAGCAGACTGGCGTGCACGTCGTCTATGACGCGGGCGGTCCGCCCGACGGCACGCCGGGCGGCGGCAAGTCGACCATCGCCGCGAACTACGCGAACACGCTGGAATCGATCCATCTGCCAACGAACCTGCGGGTGCCGGGCGCGGTGTACTGCAACGACGCGGACTGCAACGACCGCTCGGGCTCGAGTCCTTCGACTGGCCGTGTCGATCCGCCGTGGGTGACCACCATGGGCTGGCAGGGCTTCTCGGGCCAGAGCTCGTTCATCGAGTTCGGCAAGGCGCAGTTCGCGCCGAACGAGAATGGCGGCATCCACGGCGAAGTCATCTACGCTTCGACGCGCCCGTTCGACGATCCCACGTTGCTGATTCACACGAAGTGGACGCCCGACGTGCCGAACGTCACGGTGAACCTGTACCAGGAAGGCGTCGCGGCCGACGGCTCCACGAGCCTGAAACTCGTCGACTCGACGAAGACCGCGAGCTGGGACGACTGGGCCCAGGGTTTCCGTTCGGACGGCATTCCGAACATGAACTGCCCGGGCCAGAGCACGAGCGATCCATTCTTCTTCACGCTGCAGAACACGAAGATGTGGCTCGACCCGCAGCAGCGCGCGCTGCCGAATAATTCGCAGTTCAAGTGCTATGACGGCATGCACGTGTTCAACCAAGTGCAGCCGGCGCCGTACGACGGCATGTACCAGTTCCCGAGCGTGACGAGCCGCAACCCGCAAACCGGCTTGCCGACCGGCACGAACTGCACGATCTGCCAGGCGAATCCCACCAAGGACGGCACGCAGATGCTGCCCCCCGGCAAGTATGTGGTCGAGATCATCGTGCCGCCGGGCTACGAACTCGTGAAGGAGGAGGACAAGAACATCCTGATCGGCGATAACTACATCGCACCGGTCACGCAGCAGTTCGGCGGCATCGGCGACATTTTCATCCTGCCCGACCAGGCCGCGATGAACTCCACGTACAACCAGAACAACGCGCAGAACCCGACCACGAATCTCGGCTCCACGCCGCACGGCGAAGGCGATACCGGGTCGGTCGAACGCTTCTGGCCGTGTGTGGGCGAGCTGCGCATCGTTCCTGACTACATCAGCCTGTTCCCGGGCTCGCAGGAAGTCTCGCCGTTCGCGGGGGCTTCGAGGAATCTGTGCGACCGCAAGGAGGTGGAACTCACCGACCAGAGCTCGGTGCTGGCGAAGTTCTGGATCTTCAGCTCGACGCACGTTGCCGCGCACTACACCGGCTTCATGCTGGACGACTTCTCGTCGGAGTTCGATCCGTACTCGCCGCAATTCGGCGAAAAGTTCGCAGTGCCGAACGTGCCGGTGTCGTTCAAGGACTTCGCGGGCAACGAAATCTCGCGCACCTATTCGGACCAGTGGGGCATCTTCAACGGGCTGACCTACTCGACCTGGGAAGTCAATCCGCCGAACCCGACGGGCTACGCGCCGACGATGATGGTCGCCTGCATGAACGACCCGTACATGCCCGACCCGGCGCACTCGGGCCAGACCATCAAGGACCCGCTCTACAACCCGGCATACAGCCAGTTCTGCTACGAGATCCCGTTCATGCCCGGACAAACGCAGTACATGGATACACCGGTGGTGCCCGTTGCGGCCTTCGCGGATGGGTATAACCAGGTCGACTGCGCCTATCCGGACGGCACGCCGGGCATTGCGAGCGTGACCGGCGACGCGATTTCCGGCAACACGTCCGCGGGCAGCAACGGCGGCGCGGGCCCGTGGGTCAGCGCACCCTTGAAGACGCTGACGATCACGTCGGTCGGCCAGCAGCAGGTGCCGAACCATGCCTACACCGGCCCGAGCGCAACCAACGCGCCGTTCAACCAGAAGTTCATCACGCGCAACTACGGCTTCGGCGCGCAGCGGGGCGCCGTGACGATCGGGGGCTTACCGGCGCTCGTGACATCGTGGAGCGACGCGAAGATCACGGTGGTCGTGCCGCCGCTGATCGGCGCCGGCGGGGCCTGCACGATCCAGCAGCGCGGGGTGGCAACGCCTACCCAGTGCGGCGAGCTCGTCGTGACCTCGGCCAGCGGCAAGCGCTCGATCGACGCGGTCACCGTGACGGTCGGCGGCAAGGCGCCTACCTACGTGGGCGGCGAGAACACCGCGGGCAACGCGATCCAGGCCGCGATCGACCACGCCACTTCGGGCGACATGATCGTCGTCGGCCCGGGCACCTACAAGGAGATGCTGCTCATGTGGAAGCCGGTGCGGCTGCAGGGCGTGGGTGCCACGTCCGTCACGATCGACGCGAATCCGCATCCGTCGGGCAAGCTCGACCCGTGGCGCAGGCAGGTAGGATGCCTGTTCGGCGACGCACTGAACGGGGCCCTGATCTCGGCGGGCAATCCGTACGATCCGACCGGCACGTACAGTTGCCTCGCCTCGATGCAGCGCAAGATCGACGGCATCCCGTTCGAGCCGACTGCCGGCTGGGATTTCAACCTCAACGGCAACCTTGCGGAGACGCTGATCGAGCCGACGTTGATGGGCGCGTACGAAGGCGCGGCCATTACCGTGCTCGGCAAGGGCGTGAAGGACGTGCTCGTGGGCGGTGTGCTGACACAGGACCAGAATTGCGTCGCGAACGGTATCTGCACGCCGCTGACCAACAGCGCCGCGGACTGCAATACCTATCAGAGCAACTTCCTGTGCAACCCGTCGCGCATCGACGGCATGTCGTTCACGAACAGCTCGCAAGGCGGCGGCGGTATCTACCTGCACGGCTGGAACCACTACACGGAGGTGTCGAACAATCGCGTCTTCTCGAACGCGGGAACGCTCACGGGCGGCATTATCGTCGGCCAGGTCGAAGTGCCCGACGGCACGATCGCGGGGGACAACGTGACCCAGCTCCCGTTCCTGTACAACGCCCACGTCAACGTGCATAACAACCAGGTCACGTCGAACGCTTCGTACGGCGACGAGATCAATTCGACCACGCCGTCTTCGGCCGGCGGGGTGTCGTTCTGCTCGGGCGCCGACTATTACAGGTTCAACTACAACTGGGTTTGCGGCAACATCAGCAGCGGCGATGGCGGTGGAGTCGCGCATTTCGGTTTCAGCTACAACGGCGACCTGTCGCACAACTGGATCCTGTTCAATCAGAGCAACAACCCGACGTTGCCGACGTACGGCGGCGGGCTGATCGTTCAGGGTGTGCCGCCGGATGGCACCTTCTGCGAGAACGCGACCGAGGACGTCGACTGCGCGCCGCAGCTCTCGGACGGTGCGGGCCCGGGCATCACGATCGACGGCAACCTGATCATCGGCAATACGGCGGAAAGCGGCAAGGGCGGCGGCCTGCGGCTGCAGAACGTCAACGGCACCGATGTGCAACGCAGTCCGAACAACAGCGCAAGCTGGTACCGCGTGAACGTGACGAACAACATCATCGCGAACAACGTGGCGGGCTGGGCAGGCGGTGGCGTGTCGCTGCAGGATGCGGTGGCCGTGAGCTTCATCAACAACACGGTCATCTCCAACGACACGACCGCCACGGCCGGCGTGCTGTTCAACACCGCCGCTGCGACCCAGGCCAATGTCGGGCCGCCGAACTGCACGACCTCCGGTTCGGAAACGACCTGCCAGCCGACCACGACGTCGCAGTACGAGCCGGCCGGGCTCGAGACCGCGCGCCATACGCAGAATCTGGTGGCGGCATTCACCAACCTGGGCGTGACGTGTCCAGCCGGCCACCCGAGCTGCACGACGTTCTCGAACCCGGTGCTCACGAATGACCTGTTCTGGCAGAACCGCACGTTCTACATCACAGTGGGAGGACTCGATCCGGGCATTGCCGGGCTGCAGAACGTCGTCACGCTGGTCCCGACGCTGAATCAGGCCGGGCAGGCCACGGGCTACTGCGATCCGAAGGCGGTCTACTGGGACATCGGCGCGTTCGGCGACACCGGGGCCGCCAACCACGGCTCGGGCCTGACGATGAACCCGCGCTACTCGATCCTGACCGACGCCGGCGACTATCCGAACGCGAACAACAGCGGATCGAATCCGACCGTCGTGCATCAGTACTGCAACGGTTCGCGTGTGCCGCCGGAGGCGGGCGGCATCGGCATCACGGTGCCACCGGGCATTGCGGACACGGTGCTGCCGAATCCGCTGTTCAGCCTGCTGCCGTCGGCAACGCCGGACGAGGGCAACAACTGGATCAACATGGCGTACGGTCCGCTGTCGCTGTTCAACGAGGCGAGCACGGGCACGCAACTGAACGTGCTGCTCGGGAACTACACGATCCCGGGCACCTCGCCGGCGCTCAACCATGCCACGGCGGCGGGCGCACCGAATCGCGACATCTTCGGCACGCCGCGGCCGCAGCTGGGGGCCTACGACATCGGCGCAGTGGAGTTCGTGCGGCCCGGCACGCTTGCCTCGCAGCCGTACCCGCTTGCGCTGGGGGTCAACAACCCGGTGACGCTGCTCGGCTTGCTGCAGGGGATCTTGCCGGCCGCCACGACGACTGCGCCTGCCACGCCCGCACCGGCGGCACCGGCGGGTGCGAAGACGCTGGGAGCGTTGCCGTGAGCGGGCGCAGCCTCCGGCCGCCGCGGGCAGTGCTGATTGCCGGCGCTGTGTGCCTCGCCGCGGCCTGGCTGCAGCCGGCCGCGGGCGAGGAAAGCGCGAACGCGGCGCACAAGCCAGCGGGAGCGGCGGCGAAGCAGTCGCCGTACTCGCCGGCGAGCCTGCCGCAGCGCGCGAAGGGGTACTACGAGCTGGCACAGGGTATCGACCACCTGAGCGTGCGCCGCACGGCGTCGGGCAACCTGATCCGCTTCAGCTATCGCGTGACGGACCCGGTGGCGGCGCGGCCGCTCGGCGAAAAGACCGCGACGGCGTTGATGTTCGGGCGAACGAGCCATGCGCTGCTCGAAATCCCGGTGATGGACAAGGTCGGCGCGCTGCGCCAGAGCGGTCCGCTGGAAACCGGTCAGGAGTACTGGATGGTGTTTTCGAACAAGGGTGGAGTGATCAAGGCCGGAGAGCGTGTCGACGTTTTCGTGGGGTCGTTTCACGTCGACGGGCTGATAGTCCAATGATTGCGCAACCGCTTTGCGTGCGCCGATAAAGAGGAGATGACTCATGAACCGCTTTCTTTCGCTGGCAATCCAGACCGCGTCGGTGGCGACCCTTCTGGCGAGCGCTCCCGCCGCGCTTGCGGGGTCTTCTGCAGCAAGCGCGCAGACGGCGGGAGCGGCGCATATGGGCGCGGCGCAGATCGTCGAGCGCAACGCCGCGGCACGCGGCGGCCTGCAGGCATGGCACGCGGTCAACACGATGACGATGTCTGGGCAGCTCGAGGCGGGCGGCACGAAGAACACCAGGCTGCCATTCACGATGACGCTCAAGCGCCCGCGCAAGAGCCGCATCGAGGTCCGCTTCAACGACCAGACGGCATTCCAGGTCTACGACGGCGCACAGGGCTGGAAGGTCAGACCGTTCCTCGGCCGCAACGAAGTGGAGCCGTACTCGCCCGCGGAGGCCAAAGCGGCCGCATCGTGGGCCGAGCTGGACGGTCCGCTCATGGACTCTGCGGCAACGGGCACGAGAGTCGACGTGCAAGGCATGGAAATGATCGAAGGCCACCGCGCGTATGTGTTGAAGCTGACGATGAAAGACAACACGTCGCGCCGCGTATGGGTCGATGCGTCCAGCTTTCTCGAACTGAAGATGGACGGGGACGCGCGCAAGCTCGACGGCAAGATGCACAACGTCGCCATCTTCTATCGCGACTACCGCAACGCGGGCGGTCTCGTCATGCCGCATACGCTCGAGACGGTAGTCATCGGTGCGAGAGGCTCGCACAAGCTGATCGTCGATAAGGTCACGCTGAACGCCCCGGCGGACGACACGCTTTTTGCCAAGCCGCAGCTCACGGTGGCGAAAGTGACGCACCCGGCGCCGGGCGTCGGCGCCAACCCGGTTCTGAGCCCGAGCTCGCACGCGGCGGCGAGCCCTGGCGCCAGTCCCAATGCAAGCGCGAACGCCGGCGCTCACCCGAGCCCACGCCAGAGCGCAAGCCACTAGCCAGCGAGCGCCCCGATGAGGTTCACGGCCATGAAACCAGTCGCAGTATGGGTGCTCGCCGGCAGCGTCGCGGCGGTTGTGTTCGCGGGCGAGCAACTACCCGCGCGGGACCTGAGCGTCGATCAGATTGTCGAGAAGAACGTCGAAGCGCGTGGCGGTCTCGACGCCTGGCGCAAAGTCCAGACCATGATCTGGTCCGGCCACGTAAATAGCGCCAATGCGCCTGCACCGGATCTGCCATTCGTCCTCGCCATGAAGCGCCCGAACAAGACACGCTTCGAGGTCACGGTGTACAACCAGAAGTCGGTGCGCGTATTCGACGGCAAACAAGGGTGGAAACTGGGCCCGAACGGCATGGGCAGCGCCACGCCGCGTCCGTACTCGATGGATGAGGCGACGTCCGCACGCGACGAGCAGGTGATCGACGGGCTCTTGATCGACCATCAAGCGAAGGGTGTTGCCGTCACGCTCGAGGGCACCGATCAGGTGGGCGGCCGCGATACATATCGTCTCGCCGCGAAGCTGCCTTCCGGCGTGACCCGCCACGTGTGGATCGACGCGCAAACCTTTCTCGACGTACGGGTCGACCACCAGGTGCGCACGCCGCTCGGGCAAACGGTCGTGGTGCTGGTGGATTACAGCGACTTCAGGAGCGTCGAGGGGTTGCAAATACCGCTGGAGATCGAAAGCGGCGCAGCGGCGTCCGACAACAAGGACAAGCTGACGATCGACAAGGTGTCGGTCAATCCGGCGCTCGACGATGGCATCTTCACGCGACCCGCGCCGCCGCAGATGCATCGCAAATCGGTTTCAATCGACGTCGATGCCTCACCGGCGCTGCCTGGCGCCGGACAGCCGTTGCCCTGACCATGAAGCGCGCGGCAAGCAGGCCACGAGGCCGGGCATGGACACCTTCACTGGCGTGGCGAGGGTTGGCTCCCTGCGCGCGGCTCGTCACGCTGCTCGCCGCGCTGCTCGTGCCGGTGGGCGAAGCGCGCTGCGCACCGGTGGCGCAGTCGATCACAACGGGCAGCGCAGGTGAGGCCCTCTACCAGCAGGGCATCCTCAGTTCGGGTGAACCGCTCGAAGCGATGCACGACGGGGGCGTACACCTGCAAGGCGCAGCCGCGGCCTGCGTGAACTGCCATCGCCGCAGCGGCCTGGGCGCGCGGGAGGGCAACAGCAGCATCCCGCCGATCACGTGGCGCTACCTCGTCGAGCCGCGTGCGCAAAACCCGGAAGACACCGACTTGCCGTATGTTCCCGGCATGCGCGCCGAGCGCGAACCATACACCGATGCGACGATCGCGCGAGCCATTCGCGAAGGGATCGACTCGGAAGGCAAGCCGCTGAGCAGCCTGATGCCGCAATACGCGCTGAACGACGCCGATATGCAGGCGCTGATCGGCTATCTGAAACACCTCGATCGGCACAGGCCAACGGGCGTAACGGATACCGTGTTGCACTTCGCGACGATCGTCACACCCGATGCCGATCCGGTCAAGCGCGCGGGCATGCTCGATGTGCTCACGCACTACTTCGCCGACAAGAACGTCTTTCCACTCGGTGCGGTGCCGCCGCTGCGTTCGTCGCGCAAGATGATGTTCATGGTGAATCGCCGGTGGGAGCTGCACGTATGGGAGCTTAAAGGTCCGCCGGACACCTGGCGCGGCCAGCTTACGCAGTTTCTCGCCCGGCAGCCCGTGTTCGCCGTGGTGTCGGGTATCGGAGGCAAGAACTGGGCGCCGATTCACGACTTTTGCGAGCAGGAGGCGGTGCCGTGCCTCTTTCCCAACGTGGAAGTGCCGGTCGAAACCGATCACGATTTCTACTCCGTGTACTTCTCCAAAGGCGTGCTGCTCGAATCGGGCCTGATCGCGGCGCGCATCGTCGATGAAGCCGGGGCGCGGCAGGCGCAGGGAACGAAAGACGCAAAAGCGCTGCACGTCTGGCAGGTCTATCGTGCCGGCGACAACGGCGAGCGCGGCGCGCAAGCGCTTGCCACGGCGCTGAAAGCTCACGGCATGGCGGTGTCGGACCGCGCGCTTGCCCCCGGCGAGAGCGTGGCGCACGCCATGCAAGGGATACCGCGCGCAGACGTGCTCGTGCTGTGGCTGCGTCCACCGGACGTCGCGGCGCTTGCGCGCATCCCCCCGGCGACACATACCGTGTTCATGTCGGGCCTCATGGGCGGGCTCGACGGCACCCCCTTGCCGGCGAGCTGGCGCGGCGTCACGCGCCTCGCGTACCCGTTCGATTTGCCGGAAGGGCGGCGCGTGCGCGTCGACTATGCGTTCGGCTGGTTCTCGATCAGACAGATTCCGATGGTGGCTCCCCAGGTGCAGGCGGACACGTATCTTGCCTGTGGTCTGCTCGCTGAGACGCTGAGCCATATGGTCGATGCGTTCGTGAGGGACTACCTGGTGGAGCGCATTCAGGACATGCTCGAACGCCGCATCCTGACGGGTTACTATCCGCGCCTGACGCTGGCGCCGGGGCAGACATTCGCGTCCAAAGGCGGCTATATCGTCCGCTTTGCCGGGCCGGATCACATCAAGCTCGTGGCCGACGGGGACTGGATCGTGCCGTGAGGTCAATTGCGTGTGACAGGAACGTGTCACGCGCCTTCAAGCTCATGTATTGATTAATTAACATACCGAAGGAATTTTTCGCGCGCAGCTTCGTTTCGAAGAGGCCGCGGCGCTCAATGCTGTGCGCCAAACGATGAACGGGCAATTGACACACCGCGACATCTAGCGCAACGCCTACCGGAAGAGGAGGGCATTAACCCATGCCGATCCGGATTGCGCGTTTGCACAATGAAGTTATCGCGTGAGGTACGAGAGGTTCATCGTGAACGCAGCCATGGCAAGAACACGTGTCAGCCATGCAGCATTTCACAACTTGCTGCGCGGCGGCTGGATAGTCGCCTTAACCGTGCTGGCATTGCTGCAGGCAAGCACCGCATACGCACTGCCGATCTTTGCGCGCCAAACCGGGCAAAGTTGCGTGGCCTGCCACGCCGGAGGGCAATTTCCTGAGCTCACGCCTTATGGGCGAATGTTCAAGCTCACTGGCTACACGCTTGGCGAGCGCACGATCCCGATCGCCGCCATGGCAGTCGGTGATCTGAGCCAGACGAGGGTCAACAACGACGCGAGCGGCAATATCATCAACCCGAAGAACGGCCTGCCCATATTCGACTTTGCGAGCATTTTCCTCGCCGGCAAGATCACCGACAAGATCGGCGCGTTCGCGCAGTTCACCTATACGAACTATGACCATCAGAATGGCGTGACGAACAAATGGGAAGGCCACTGGGGGTCCGACAATACCGACATCCGGTTCGTGGACCGGATCATCGGGGAGGCGAACGATCTCATCCTCGGCGTGACGGTGCACAACAATCCGACCGTGCAGGACGTCTGGAACTCCGCGCCGGCATGGGGCTATCCGTACATCGCCTCGACGATCAGTCCGGTTGCCTCAATTCCGAGTTTGCCGGTCATTGAAGGCAGTCTCGCGTCACAGGTGGCAGGCGTTGGCGGCTATCTGTACTGGAACAAAACGGTCTATGCCGAACTGACCGCGTACAGCACGGCCGACGGCATCTGGTCGTTCATGAGTCACGGCAGTGCAGAAGGAAACTCGGCTCACCCGCAAACGTATCTGCGCGGCTACAACCCGTACGCGCGCATTGCGTTGACGAAAGACTGGGGGCCCCATAGCGCAATGGTCGGAGCGTTCCTGTTGAACGTGAACATCTATCCGAACGACTCGAACCAGTTCCCGATCTTCACACAGGGCGTAACGCGCTTTCGCGACTACGGCATGGACGCGCAGTACGAGTACCTGCTCGAGCCGCACACGATCACCGCACAGGCCCGCTATGTGCGTGAGAACATCCACGATCCGAACAATTTCGTCCTCGGCGACAGCACGTCGGGAAACCTCGATTCGCTGAGACTCAAGGCATCGTACGTCTACCAGGCCAAGTACGGTGTCAGTCTTTCGTTCTTCAATACGACAGGCAGTCCCGACAGCGTAGCCTACGCGGGTAGCGCGAACTTTCACACGAACACGCAGGGCTGGATGCCTGAAATATTCTGGATACCGAATCAACGTATCAGGATAGGCTTGCAATATACGCATTACACCAAGTTTCTCGGCGCCACGTCCAATTACGACGGCGCCGGGCGCAACGCGAGAGACAACGACACGCTATTCATCTATCTGTGGGCCGCTTCGTGGTGATGCTCCACGCGCTGTTGCCTGTGCGTCGAAGTGGCTGCGCTTTGACGCGCAGCGCACGAAGTACAGATACAGAGACTGCAGCAAGGAGGTTGGCAACATGGAAAAAATGGCGCAATTCGTTTCCATCGCAATGCTGCTGGCCGGGTCGGCCTGCCAGGACCTGGAGCATTCGCGGCAGGTCGACAACCCGCAGGTTCCGGGGAAAACGATCGCCTTGCAGGTGTGCTCGAACTGTCACGGTGTGAACGGCGTTTCCGTGTCGCCTAGCTTTCCGAAGCTCGCCGGGCAACAAAAGGAATACCTGGTCGATCAACTGACGGACTTCAAGACTCACTCGCGAGCCGATCCGAACGCGCAGCGTTTTATGTGGGGCTTCACGCATTTGACCGACACACAGATCGACGAGCTTGCCACCTATTTTTCGAGTCAATCCGTGGTTCTCGGCGATGCGGGCAAACTCGATCTCATCAACGAAGGCAAGGCGATCTATCATTCGGGCCTGCCTGACAAGGGCGTCGCGGCGTGCGTTGCGTGCCACGGGCAGCATGGCGAAGGCATGAATCAGTTTCCCCGGCTCGCGGGCCAGCACGCGGACTACGTCATGAAGCAACTGGAGGTGTTCCAGCAAACCGACACCCGGCCTCGCGGTGCAGCCATGAAGGCGGTGTGCGCCAACATGTCGGACCGGGACATGCGTGCGGTGGCGGCGTTCGTCGAGGTGTTTCCGCCAGAAGAGGCGGTATCCGCCAGCCCGCCAGGCAATCAATGAGGCGGCAGCGTTGCACGTGGCGCCGCTTGTGCTCAACGGCTTTGGTGCCCGCCTCCTCATCGGGCATCTTTCATGGTGCGCCGTCCCCCCCGGAGCGGGCACCCTTTTTATGCCCGGCGGCAGGCGCTGCGCCATGCTGTCTGCTTCGTCATTGAACGGTGAATGCCATGAAATCAGGCTCATCTTCAGCCGATGCCGCGGTGCCACTTCCAGCGGCACTGCATCGATCCAGGCCCGCGCGCAGCGCGAGTCAAACGAGCGTGCTGGACGACGAGCGTCCCTTCATGAGGCGTCTCGACGCCCCTGACTGGCTGTTTGCCCTCGCCATGGTTGCGGGCGCGGCCTTTGCCCTGTCGCGCTACCAGGCGCACATGAACGACTACGACAAGCTGGTGCTCTGCGGCACCACGCCGGCGCTCGTCGTGCTGGGCTGGCGCTGGAAGCCGGCGCGCCTGTTGATCGCCGGGATCGCGGCGCTGTCGTTGTTCGCAATCCAGCTGTATCACGGTGATCTGTCGCGCGCCGACAGCACGTTTTTCCTGAAGTATTTCCTGTCCAGCCAGTCGGCCATCC